>NZ_BJNT01000068.1 GCF_006539825.1 Corynebacterium variabile | reverse complement strand
AGCGTGAGTCCATCGCCGGCCAGGTTGAGGAGATGCTCGACGAGTTCCCTCTTGCACAGGTCTTGATGTCCATGCCGGGAGTCGGCATCAAGACCGCCGCGAACATCCTCCTGGCCGTCGGCGACTGCTCCGACTTCCCCGATGCCGCCCACCTGGCTGCCTATGCCGGGATTGCCCCGGTGACGAGACGCTCAGGAACATCGATCAGAGGTGAGTTCCCGGCCAGGTCAGGTAACAAGAGACTCAAGAACGCCCTGTTCAGATCCGCGTGGGTCGCATCGAACTGCCACCCCGCATCCAAGACCTACTACGAGAAGAAACGGGCCGAGGGCAAGCGACACAACGCTGCGGTGATGTGCCTGGCCCGGCGGCGGTGCAACGTCATCTTCGCGATGCTCACCAACGGTGAGTTCTTCCGGGAGCTGCCCGCACGGCCAGCCGGGGAGTCCGTTGCTGCCTAGATTGTCGAGCTGAATCCCTACCGCCCGCAGGTCAGGCGTTCCTCCGTAACAACCGGTGGAACGTCTACGCCCGCATGTTCGACCACCCTCACCCCGGGAGGGCTACACAGGCCAGGGAAAAGACGGGTCGAGGGGTTGACAATCTACATAGGGAC
>NZ_BJNT01000067.1 GCF_006539825.1 Corynebacterium variabile | reverse complement strand
GTTGGTACTGCCGATACGGAGTGTCCTACCGCGATCTCGAGGAGATGCTCACCGAGCGCGGTGTGCCGGTGGATCACACCACCATCTACCGTTGGGTTCAAAAGTACGGCCCCGAACTGGATAGACGCACCCGGTGGTACCGTCAAACCTCCCCTTGGTTCTCCGATTCCTGGCGGGTTGATGAGACCTACATACGGGTCGGTGGGAGATGGTGCTACCTCTACCGGGCAGTCACCGCAGACGGTCGAACCTTGGATTTCTACATGTCCACTAAGCGCAACACGACAGCAGCGACACGGTTCCTGGGTAAAGCACTGCGTTGTGCTGGTCACCGCAGCCGAAACGGTGAGTGCCCCGGTGGGCCTAGGGTGATCTGCACCGACAAAGCACCCACCTACGCAGCGGCGATCGCAGCGCTGATCGACGAGCATAAGCTGTCGACGACAGTGGAGCATCGGCAGGTGAAGTACCTCAACAACGTGATCGAGGGGGATCACGGCCGGCTCAAACGGATCCTGGGGCCCAAGGGTGGCGGGTTCAAGACCCCGGTGTCTGCCTACCGGACGCTACAAGGAATGGAGGCGATGCACGCGCTGCGCAAAGGCCAGGGCAGGATGTTCGCCTTCGGGTGTGCGAACCCGGATGTGGTGATCGTGGCGAAAGCCTTCGCAGACGCCTGAGAGACCAGGGCTACGGGGGGGT
>NZ_BJNT01000066.1 GCF_006539825.1 Corynebacterium variabile | reverse complement strand
CGAAGTCGAGTCCTGACCTTCCCCAACAGCCAAAACGACCCGCACCACCGCTACACGCTGGGCGTGTTACGCCCAGCACCGTAACAGCAATTATCCCCAAATCTTATTAACGGAAGATGATCCATGATCACTCCACTTTCCCACTCTTTGAAGCACACTCTTGTGGTGTCCACCACCGTCCTTGCCGTGTGCGCGCTCAGCTCGTGCAGCAGCAACGACACAGAACCAACCACAACGGCCAATGCCGACCAGGGGAGCCAGTCCACCGCCCCGGCACACCAGGCGCCCCTGCCTGAGGGCATCACCCCGGCATCCCTGATCCTCGACGACTCCGCGACCCCCGACGGATTCACCCACACCCCACCAGACAATGAGGGCCAAGCAGAGTTGGCGGAGCTGCTCAACGACCCCGAAAATCCGAGCGAAGCACCCGCTGTTGACCCGCCGAACTGCGCAGGTCTGATCATTGACGGGTCTACCTTTCTGACCTGGATGTCTCAGCCTGCGGAGACCACCACCACGACCAACTACACCCGCACCGATAACGATGAGCAGGGCGTGTTCATCATGGTCACGACCACGCCGACAGATAGTGCCGCGCTACCGACCACCCTCAGCGACTGCGCCTCGTTCACCAGAACCACGCCCAGCGCCCTGGGCACAGGTGTGAAAACATTCGAGGCCACTGATGACACCCTCACCGCACAGGGGGCCGA
>NZ_BJNT01000065.1 GCF_006539825.1 Corynebacterium variabile | reverse complement strand
TCAGGTGAAGTCTCTTCGTAACGTGGGTGCCCGCGACGAGTGTCTCGACCAGTGATCTTCCACCACAATCCACCACGGCCTCCCCCAACTGAAGGAGGGGAACGATCATGGAAGACACCACCGGCTATGACGTCTACCTCGGACTGGACGTCGGCAAGACCGCCCACCACGGCTGTGCGCTACTCACCGACGGCACCAAGGTGCACGACAAACCTCTACCCCAGGACGAAGCGCAGCTCACCGCCCTGTTCGACCAGCTCAAGACCCATGGCCGGGTCCTGCTGATCGTCGACCAGCCCAACACCATCGGCGCCCTACCGGTCGCGGTGGCCCGCGCCACCGACTGCGGTGTGGCCTACCTGCCTGGCCTGGCGATGCGAAAAGCCGCCGACCTGTACCCCGGCCAGTCGAAGACTGACCCCCGCGATGCGTTCATCATCGCCAACACCGCCCGCACGATGCCGCACACCTTGCGTGCTGTGGACCGCAACGACGAGGTTCTGTCAGCGTTGAAGATGCTCTCCGGGCTCGACGATGACATCGCCCGGGACTGCACCCGCACGATCAATCGACTGCGCAGTGTCCTGGTGCAGATCTACCCGTCGCTGGAACGGGTCCTGCCCGGGGATGTGATCCAGCGCCCGTTCGTCCTGGAACTGCTGATCCACTACGGCGGACCGACGAAGCTGAAGAAGTCGGGCAAGAACCGGGTGCTGACCTGGGCGCGCAACCACGCCAAGAAGAATCCGGACCGGCTGATCGAGGACATCTTCAAGGCCTTGGATGCTCAGACCCTCACGGTGCCCGGCACCGCGGCGGCAGAGGTCGCGATCCCGATGTTGGCGACGAACATCACGGCGTTGAAGGCCC
>NZ_BJNT01000064.1 GCF_006539825.1 Corynebacterium variabile | reverse complement strand
GAACGCCGATGTCCCACCCGACCTCCGGCGCCGACGGCCCGGTGGACTGGGCCGCCTGGGGCAGGGCCATGGGCCGAGGGTGACCGCCCCGGGGAAATATGCCCTGAGTTACACAGGCGATCACAGGAGTCGGATTCTTCCTCGGACCCACGGGGTGGGGAATCCCCCCTCCCCCCTCGATCCGAGCCACGGACGGCATAGGGCCTCCCACTGTGTACGGGTTCCAGGTCTTCAGCCCCCGATACCCCTCCCTCGACCCTGTACGGGTCCCAGAGACCGTTCCTGCCGGTGAGACACTATTTCCGGAGCCGGGGCACCCCGGACGCCGCTACCGTGCCCCACCCGGTGAGGTCTATAAACATGCAGTTAAACGTGGTATATCGTTACATCGTTACCTCCCCGGGCCGGAGTCCTTAGCAGTGTCCCCGCTCGGCAATCTGCACCCCGCCCGCCGGTGGACCGCCGCCGACGGCAAGCGCCCTGTCCGTTCCAACGGCTCCCCGGCATCCTCCGCACGCCCGGAGACATGGCACACCCTCCGGTACGCACCGGGTACGCACCAGCCGAATCGCCCCACAACGCCCTCAACGCACAAAACGCACTGACCAGGCAGAACACGGCACCCTCAACGCACCGTTACGGGGAAAACAGCAGGACAACAGAACTCCTAAAGCGGGTGTCGGCAGTTCGAATCTGCCCTGGGGCACAACGTTCGACAGCAGGTCAGTGGACATATCTCCACCGCGACCATTCCACAATGCCTCGACCGGTCGGTTGAGCGGGCCAGAACCAACCAGCCGGGCCGTTCCCGAACCCGCATGGGCAGCTACCGGTAGCGACACGGGCGGCGATGCCCGACCCGGACCCCATGCAGGGAGCCCGACCAGCCCGC
>NZ_BJNT01000063.1 GCF_006539825.1 Corynebacterium variabile | reverse complement strand
GGAGTGGATCAGTGACCTCAAGATGTAGTTGGCTTTGTTCCTGAACCCCAACGCGATACCGCGCAGGTGCTCCAGTTTGCCGTTGATGTTCTCCACCGGCCCGTTGGACGCACCGGTATCGAAGTAGGCGAGGATGTCGGCTCGCCGCCGCCACAGCGTCTGCCCCAGCACCCGCAGTTCCCGCAGGTCGTTGGGGATCTTCACGTGCAGCGCCTTGATGACCTTGAACATCCGCAGCTTCCCGTCGCGTGGACGGTCCGCCTGGTACGCGGCGAGAATCTCCTGGTAGAAGTGCCAGGTCACCTGCACAGCAAGGTGCGCTTGACTGGTGAGCACGTCATCGAGTTTCACCGCGTTGGCCGGCGTGACCAGGGACTTCCTCGTCAACAGGATCCGTCTGATGCCGTACAACGGGTCCCCGGACCGGCCACGGTGGCCCATCGTCTCGTTCTGTACCCGTTGCCGACATGCGGTGAGCTTGTCGATGGCCAGGTGGACGACATGGAACGGGTCCATGACCTGCCTGGCCTGGGTCAGGTGCTGAGTCGCGGCTTTCGCGTAGCCGGTGAACCCGTCCATGGTCACCACGCGGATCCGGTGGCGGAACGTGCCGCCGCGGGCGTCGAGCCAGTCGCCGAACGCATCAGCCGACCGACCGGGCACCATGTCCAGCAGACGGGCCGATCCGACGCCGTCGACCAGTGGGGTCAGGTCCACGATGACGGTGACGAACCCGGGGGACCCGTCGCCCCGGACATGCTTCCACTTATGCTCGTCGACGCCCCAGGACCCGGACCCGATCCAACCGGGACGGATCCTGGTAGGACAGGTGCCGGCAGGCTGTCAGGGCCAGCTGGTTGGTCTTGTCCCAGCCGATGCCCAGCCCACGTGCGCAGGCCTTCACGCTCATGCCGTCGCACGCCATGCGCTGCAGGATCCAGCGGGT
>NZ_BJNT01000062.1 GCF_006539825.1 Corynebacterium variabile | reverse complement strand
TGATGCTGGAAGTCAGGGCGGATTCAACTGGTCGTCGCAACACCTTGATCATGGAGGTGTTCGGGAATGGCGACGGCAGACGGGAGTAGGAAGACCGGTGATGTTTCGGAAGGTGTGCGGCGGCAGTGGCGTGCGGATCGGGCGTTGCGTCCGGCGATGCGATCCCCCGGGGCGGCCTGAGCCATCCCGGGTCGTGCAGCGCCAGCTCTGGTGCACGATCGCGACGGGCGTGACGACGGCGGAAGCGTCGTTAGCGGTGAGCGTGTCGGTGCCGGTGGGGACGCGGTGGTTTCGTCACGCTGGCGGTATGTCTCCGATCTCTCTGACTCTCTCTGACAGAGCCCACCGGCCGATATCTGTCGTTCGAGGAACGTGAGGAGATCGCGATCCTGCGCGCTAAGAACGCTGGCGTCCGGGAGATTGCCCGCGCGCTGGGGCGAGATCCGGGGACGATCTCACGCGAGTTGCGTCGCACCGCCGCAACGCGTGGCGGGACATCAGCCACGAAGCGATCTACCAGTCGCTGCTCATCGAGGGGCGTGGAGCGCTCAAGCGTGAGCTGGTCGCCTGGCTGCGCACCGGCCGTGCACTGCGCCAGCCGCGGGCGCGGTCGCAGAATAAACCTCAGGGTCACGTCACCGCAGACGTCGTCCTCAGCAAGCGGCCGGCCGAAGCCGCCGATCGTGCGGTCCCCGGCCACTGGGAGGGCGATCTGATCATCGGCGCAAGCCGGTCCGCGATCGGCACCGTGATCGAACGCAGCAGCCGCTCCACGCTGCTAGTGCACCTGCCCAGACTCGACGGGTGGGGTACGACGCCGCCGGTGAAAAACGGTCCATCGCTGGGCGGATATGGTGCTGACGCGATGAATGCCGCCCTGGCAATGTCAATGACGCGCCTGCCTGAACAGCTCCGCAAGACACTCACCTGGGACCGGGGCAAAGAGCTCTCCG
>NZ_BJNT01000061.1 GCF_006539825.1 Corynebacterium variabile | reverse complement strand
CCGTCGGTGGTGGTGAGCATGCCCATGAACTCCTCGAACGAGTCAGCGACCTTCGCCATCTCATTATCCGATTCAACGAACACGTAGATGATCGACAGTGGCGGGAACTGTTCCAACCCGTAGTTGATGCCGAAGGACTGACCGGGGCCGAATCCCGAGAATGCGAATATCAGCAACTCTTCTGGCGCCCCCCACCCGTCTTCGCCCATCAGGTCGGGAGAGTCCTCCAGCGAGTCGAAGCTATCATTTCCGAGAATTTGCCCAAGTCCGACACTGTATCCATCTTCGTAGAAGTCCATAGGAACACACCACTTCTGACTCTCGTCGAATACGCCTCCTCCGGTCTGGCGGAGGAGCTCCCGGTAACCTTCGGGAAGCCGGAGTCCCAGCGATTCTTCAATCTCGGCGAGTCGCTGCTCACTGCACGGAGTGTAAGTCTTGTAAAAGAATCCGGTTGTATAGTCCATGATGCGTCCTTTGTGTCAGTTTTCGGTTTAAGCGGTTTGGCGTCAGGGCTCCACATGGCACGCCCACCAGTGTGAGGAATATTTCTGTTGAGTTCGGTGGGGACGAGTTCCATCACGCCTTCAATCTCACTGTGATGCCAGGTCCAACCGTTGTCCTTGCGGAATTTCTCCGTGATTCCGGCCAGCTCGTCGGCGTGGAGCATGTCTCGCTGCGAAGTTTTCTGGTAGTCGAAGTTCTCCAAACGGATGGGTTCTTTGGTTTCCGGGTGCTTCGCGATCCAGGGGGAGAAATCCGGGTACCCGGTTTCCTTGTACCTGAAAGTCGAGTAGTCGCCCTTCGTCGCAGCTATTTTTGCTTGAATTTTCTCTGGCAATTCGGATAGACCTTTACCCGCATACCGTGCCATCAGAGGTGCCCTACCTTGTGGGGTGTAGACCACTGTTGTGGGGATGTTGCATATCTCGGCAACGTGGGTGAAACCAGACCACGGTGCCCGCCAATCA
>NZ_BJNT01000060.1 GCF_006539825.1 Corynebacterium variabile | reverse complement strand
GCTGCTCACCAGGACAGTGTCCCGGTCGCTCGCGGCAACCCGGACTAATCTACACACCCGACTCGAGACCCACAAACCTGCAGGTCAAACGACCGGACTGCTGTCGTTACAGGTCGTACACGCAGGAATGCTTCTGCGTCGACAAGCTTGTCGATGCGTCCAGGCTTAAGCCGACAGTTCGTCCTGCGGGGCCAAGGGGACCCGCTCCAGGACTCTGCAACCCCGTGCATGCGGACAACTGTCCCCGTCCCGCATGCAGGGCTGCGCAACCCGTACAGCGGCGGCACGTCTTCTGTGGTGCGCCTCCTCGTGAAGACCAGACGCCTAACGCACTGATGCGGACAAGCATCGATCACCGTCGGTTGGGGCCTTGAGCGGAGGTTCGGCCGGCGACGCTCTTGGTCGAATCAAGTGTCGATACGGCCACCTCGACGGTCAGGAGCTCATACCGATCTGTCCGAGCACGGGGCAGGCGCCAGTAGTGGTGAAGCTGGCCCCGCCCCGGAGCTCACGATGCCCCTACGACAGGGTGCATCATCTCCAGAACCAGATCGATGATCGCCGTGACGAATCGCGCTCGCCCGCCGGCCGGAACAGCGAAGCTGAGGGCCTCGACCGTTCCCTGCTGATGACTGCCCGCGAACCCGACTTCACTGATCTCCTGAACTTCGTCAGCTCATACACGTACCGCGCGGAGCACTTTCCGTAGCGGCACGCCACCACGCTAGGGTCCGTTGCCCCCCGCCCGACCTGATCGTCGCCGGCCACGTCGACTGAGCGCCAATGCCTCGAACGGGTCACCTCGGCGTATCCATGCTCGACGGTGCCATCCATGCACGGTTCTTCCTGAGCCCCACGACGACCCAGCAGCACCCGCTACCACGCGGACACCATCCACCAAACACAATAGATCCCGGATCCCACGGACCTCCACCCCACCATGTTCAGATCCGTTGGGCACCCAAAAGCCCCCGACAGT
>NZ_BJNT01000059.1 GCF_006539825.1 Corynebacterium variabile | reverse complement strand
GGTCAAGTCCTGGGAAGTGGTGTACCTCCCTTCCGCTGAAACAATGCGCGTGACACCAGATCAGGGACCGTCACGGGCCTGATACCGCCTCAGGCTCATGCCGCCTCCTGCACCCGGTCGTCTCCGTCGACATCGATGATGTTGGTACCCATCACCGTCCGGGTCTGCTCCAGACTCGTCAGCGACATGTACCGCTTCTGCTGGATCCAGTCATCATGCTGCTCGGCGAGCACCGCCCCGACCAGACGGACCACCGCATCGCGGTTGGGGAAGATCCCCACGACATCGGTACGCCGGCGAATCTCACGGTTCAGCCGCTCGGTCGGGTTGTTGGACCAGACTTTGGTCCACACCGCCTTCGGCGCGGTTGTGAACGCCAGCAGCTCGTCGAGCGCTTCCTCCAGGTAGTCGGCGACATGCGGGAACTTCTGCTGACAGAACGCGACGACCTCACGGGCCTGGTCCCACACCGCGGCCGTGTCGGGTTGCTGGAAGATCGTCTGGAACATCGCCGACAACGTCGGCCACTGGGTCTTCGACACCATGGACGACAGATTCTTGGCGAAATGTGTCCGACAGCGCTGCCATGACGCGTTCGGCAGGACCTCGCCGATCGCGTGCTGGATGCCCAGGTGAGCGTCACTGGTGACCAGGAAGACCTGTTCCAGTCCGCGGGCCTTCAGGTCGCGGAAGAATCCGGTCCAGGACGCCACGGACTCTGCCGTGGCGACCTGCATGCCGAGCAGTTCGCGGTAGCCTTCCGCGTTGACTCCGCAGGCCAACAGGACCGAGGTTTTCACGACCCGGCCACCTTCACGGACTTTCATTGTCAGCGCGTCGCAGGATACGTACAGGTATGGTCCGCCGTCGAGTGGGCGGTGGCGGAAGTCCTCGACCATGGAGTCGAGGTCCTTAGCCATCTCGGACACCTGGGATTTCGACAGGTTGGTGATCCCCAGGCTGGCGACCAGGTCGTTCATCGAAGCGGGTGGACACGCCTTTGAGGTAGCAGGTGG
>NZ_BJNT01000058.1 GCF_006539825.1 Corynebacterium variabile | reverse complement strand
TGATGCGTTCAAGGCGAGGAAAGCGCGGATTTCCCCGGCCCTTGACCGGGTGACGACCCCTCCAGGATGCCTGCGTCGAGCCGGGTTCGCAGGAGAAGAGACCTACCGCTTCGCCACCGTCGGGGACTCAGGCGCTATCGACACCCAGTTCGAGTATCCTGGTTGGCGGAACTCGTGGGCTGGTTTCATCCAGGTTGCCGACAAATGCAATATTCCAGACACCGTGGTGTATACCCCACAAGGACGAGCACCAAAGATGGCTGAATATGCTGGAAAACCACCTTCCAAACTACCGGACAAACTGAAGGCTAAGCTATCTGGACTCAAGGGTGATTACTCGACCTTTAGGTACAAGGATACGGGGTATCCGGATTTCACTCCCTGGATCGCGAAGCACCCGGATAATGGAAATCCCATCCGTTTGGAAGGATTCGAGTACCAGAGTCATGCAGGAAAAGACCAAACTCTGGCATACAGAATAGCGGAAGAGCAACTAGGCCTGCCAAAAAGCTTTAAAGAAAGTGGCGAATGGACTTGGCACCATAGTGAGATTGAGGGAGTCTTGGAACTGGTCCCCAGGGAACTAAATGGATCCGTTCCGCATACTGGCGGGCGAGCCATGTGGAGCCCCGACGCCAGACCGCTTAAGCCCAAAACAGACACAAAGGATGTATCATGGACTACACAACAGGATATTTTCGAGAGACTTTCACTCCGTGCAGTGAACAGCGCCTTACCGAGATCGAAGAATCGCTCGGCCTTCAGCTTCCCGAAGGATATCGTGAACTACTCCGACAGACCGGCGGCGGCGACTTTGACTATAGTCTAAATCTATGGGCCCCTCTTGAGTCGTATAAGAAGGGCTACTGGGTCGCCATTGATAAAATTCTCGGAAATCACGAGGTTTGGAGCATTGAGAAATCGCCCGAAGACATGGGAATTGATGGATGGGGTGCTCCCGGCGAACTGCTGATATTTGGATTCTCAACCAGCGGTCCGAATGAATCATTTGGAATAAATTACGGACTCCAAGAGTTCCCTTTGATGTCGATAGTTTACGTCTTTTTGGATTCCGATAATGAGATAGTGAAGGTGGCTGACTCGTTTGAGGAATTCATGGGAATGCTCACCACCGACGA
>NZ_BJNT01000057.1 GCF_006539825.1 Corynebacterium variabile | reverse complement strand
GGGACTGCTGCGCGAGTAGTTGACATCTGATCTGGCTTGCCGTGGGGTGGGCCTGGAAGGATGTTGCTGTGCCCAAGCCTTACCCGTCCGAGTTTCGTGACGATGTCGTGCGCGTCGCGAGGAACCGTGAGCCCGGAGTGACGATCGAGCAGATCGCGAAAGACTTCGGCGTTCACCCCATGACGCTGCAGAAGTGGCTGCGTCGCGCCGACATCGACGCCGGAGCCAAGCCCGGAACGACCCGAACCGAGGCTGCGGAGATCCGTGAGCTGCGCAAGCGGAACCGGCTCCTCGAGCAGGAGAACGAGGTCCTCCGGCGTGCGGCGGCGTACCTGTCGCAGGCGAACCTGCCGGGAAAAGGTTCTACCCGCTCGTGACGGAGCTCGCCGAAGCAGGGATCCCTGTGACGGTGACGTGTCGGGTGCTCAAGCTCTCCCGTCAGCCCTACTACCGGTGGCTGGCGAACCCCATCACCACCAGCGAGGTGGTGGAGGCGTATCGCGCGAACGCGCTGTTCGACGCACACCGCGACGACCCCGAATTCGGGCACCGGCTGCTGGCCGACGAGGCCCGCGACGCGGGTGAGGCGATGTCGGACCGGACCGCGTGGCGGATCGCCTCAGCGAACGGCTGGTGGTCCGCGTTCGGGAAGAAGCGGGGCCGTAACGGCAAGAAGCCGGGACCGCCGGTCCACGACGACCTCTGCGCCGTCATCGACGAGCACGGCCGGACCCGGCACGTCTTCGCCGCCGACGCCCCGAACCAGCTCTGGCTCGTCGACATCACGGAGCACACGACCGCCGAAGGCAAGCTCTACTGCTGCGCCATCAAAGACGCCTGCAGCGGCAAGATCGTCGGGTACTCGATCGGCTCGAGGATGAAGTCCCGCCTGGCCGTTCAGGCGCTCGAGAACGCCGTCTCGATGCGCGGCGACGTCGCCGGCTGCATCGTCCACAGCGACAGGGGCAGTCAATTTCGTAGCAGGAAGTTCCTGCGCGCTCTGGCCCGTCATCGCCTGGTCGGATCCATGGGCCGCGTCGGCTCCAGCGGGGACAACGCCGCCATGGAATCGTTCTTCGCCCTGCTGCAGAAGAACGTCCTCGACCGCCGAGCCTGGACCACCCGCGAGCAGCTGCGCATCGCGATCGTCACCTGGATCGAGCGGACCTACCACCGACGCCGCAGACAGGCACGCCTGGGCCGTTTGACG
>NZ_BJNT01000056.1 GCF_006539825.1 Corynebacterium variabile | reverse complement strand
GGGTCAGATGTCGGGGCCGGCTCTGGCCGGGGACAGTGGCCCGTCTGCCTCGGTGACCGCGATGACCCCGGCCGGGCCGGCCCAGATCACCGTCACTCCGTCATCGACGGTCTCCGCCGACCACAGGCCCGCAGTCTTGAGGGCATGATGCAGCCGACACAGGCACATCCCGTTGGCGACAGACGTCGGACCGTCAGAGTCCGGACTGGTGTGCCACGAGTTCACGATGTGGTCATGTTCGCACCGGTCAGCGGGGATGTCACAGCCCGGGAACCGGCAGTGCCCGTCCCTGCCCTCCATCGCCGCGCGCTGCATCGTGGGAAACCGGTAGGCCTCGCTCTCGTTACCGAGCACCGTCTCCCAGTCCTGCAGGCACCGCACCAGGTCCGCGACCGACTCCAGCATCTCCGCGGTGACATCAGAGAGGTAACCGACCTTCGGGATGAACGCCCCACCGACACCGGTCTTCCCGTCGACGGTGGTGCGGTACAGGTTGACCACGGTGCGCATCGTGTCCGGGGTATCCCCCAACTGGTCGAGCAGCACGCGTGCCCGGCACTGTGCCATCGAGGGCACCGGAGCACTGTCGGCACTGTCGGCACTGTCCTGATCCTCTGCGCCCCTGCGCGCTTCCCGCAGCATCTCCAGTGCCTTCTCCCCCACCGCACCCCATACCGCGGTGGCGGTGGTCTCTGAGCCGCAGTCCAGCACCAGTTTCGTGCCACGCTTGGTCAGCCGTTGGGTGTCCTGCTCAGCCAGTTCGGTCGCCGCGACCAGACCGGAAGCGACAGATGCGAGAGTCTCCTGGACGACCAGGGCGAAGGCATCCAGGCCGACGGGGCAGTTCGCCTCCATCCAGTCGGTCAGTGCCGCAGCGACGGCGGTGTCGATGACCGGGCCGAGTCGCCGGGCTTCGGACCGGGTGAGGGTGGTGAGGTGGCGGTTGATCTGGGACCAGACGGTGTCGAGGTGATCGACGGTGATCCGACCGTCGGCGCCGAGCAGGTCGAACAGTTCCGGCATCCGAGCGGCGAGTTCGGCAGCGTGTGCGTACCGGTAGGCCTCCGCCCGCGTCCGTCCGCGGAGTGCGAGGACGGTCGACAGTCGCAGGTCGTCGTCGATGGTCAGCAGCCAGGTCACGAGGTCGAACTCGGCGTGGTTGACCGCCTGGACGAGGTCGCGTGCTGGGTGTTCCGCATCCAGCGGAAGAGGCAGTGCGGTGGTCATGTCCCCTCCCCTCGCAGCGTCTGTATCATCGTCGACCGACAGTTTGATTACTACCAGAAAGCATACATTAACCTTTTGGCACCGTCAACCACATGTTCGAATC
>NZ_BJNT01000055.1 GCF_006539825.1 Corynebacterium variabile | reverse complement strand
GGCTCTTCGCGGTTCGGAGTGCGTAGATAGCTGAAGGGCGGGACGCGGGGTGGTACAACATACAGAGGCCCTGGCCGGTACAAGATGAGAGTTGCGAAGCTTCCATCTGACCGAACCAGGACCCTACCGTGCACCCTACTGGCAACCTCGTCGCCGACACCATCTGCCGCACCGCAGAACTCGGTCTGACGATCACCGATGCCGCCGACGCCGGCACCCTCACCATCATCAACGCCGAGCCGGTGGACGTAGCCGACACCTGCCCGGACTGCGCGATGCCTGGGGTGAAGCGGGACCACATCCGACGTCGACTCGTCGACCTACCGGTCGTGGGGTTCCCCACCCGCCTGAACGTCCGGGTACCCCGCTTCACATGCACCAACCCCACCTGCAGCAGGAAGATCTTCCAGACCTCACTGGCCTGCGCTGACGACGGGGCGAAACTCACCCACCGGGTGACCCGCTGGATCCTCCAACGCCTCGCCATCGACCGTATGAGCGTGGCCGCCACGGCGAAGGCTCTCGGAATCGGCTGGGAGTTGGTCAATACCGTCGCCGTCACCGCGGCCCGGAGCATGGTCTACGCTGACCCCTCCCACCTGGCTGGGGTCCGGGTCCTCGGCGTCGATGAGCACGTCTGGAAACACACCCGCCGACCCGGCGAGCCGTCCTCAATGGTCACCGTGCTGGTGGACCTGACCCCGCTGACCGACGGGGCAGGCCCGGCACGTCTGATCGACATGCGCCCGGGGCGGTCCGCAGACGTCCTGAAGACCTGGCTGGGTGAGCGGGACCCGGACTTCCGGGCCGGGGTGCAGGTCGTGACGATGGACGGGTTCACCGGCTACGCCACCGCCGTCGACCACTCTCTCCCTGCGGCGCGCAAAGTCATGGACCCGTTCCACGTCGTCCACCTCGCCGCCGAGAAGCTCACCGGGTGTCGGCAACGCCTGCAGCGAGAAACCACCGGACGTCGGGGGCAGAAAGACGATCCGCTGTACAAGCACCGCCGGGCGCTGCTGACCAGGACCGATTTCCTCACCGACCGGCAGCGCCAGCGCCTGGATCGGCTGTGGGACACCGACGATGACTACGTCGCGTTGCAGGTGACCTGGGAGTTCTACCAGGACCTGGTCAGTGCCTATGGTCAGCCGGACAGAGCGCGGGGCAAGAAGTTGATGGGCAGGGTGATCGGCACCCTGCGCAAGGGCCTACCGACGGGGCTGGAGGAGCTGGCGCAACTCGGCCGGACCCTGTGGCGCCGACGGCACGACATCCTGGCGTACTTCGATATCGGCGCATCCAACGGTCCGGTCGAGGCCATCAACGGCAGGCTGGAGCATCTACGCGGCATCGCCCTAGGGTTCAGGAACCTCGACCACTACATCTTGCGGTCGCTGATCCACTCCGGCCAGCTGCAGGACCGGATCAACGCACTCTAAATCGAGAAGAGCCG
>NZ_BJNT01000054.1 GCF_006539825.1 Corynebacterium variabile | reverse complement strand
TCACGGTCATCAAGCTCCGATCATGAACTGCACATCCGGAACCCCGACCGCGTCTGCGGAGTCGTGGACACCGTCGTCGGGGTCGTAGAGGGTGTGGGCGAGTTTCCTCATGCTGATCTCTGAGAGATACCGACGCTCACCGTACTGCCACTCCTCATGCTGTTCGGCCAGGACAGCACCGATCAGCCGGGTCACCGACGCCCGGTCGGGGAACACCTGGACAACGTCAGCGCGCCGCTTGATCTCCCGGTTGAGCCGCTCAATCGGATTGTTCGACCAGATCTTCTGCCAGTGCTCCACCGGCATGCCGGTGAACGCGGTCAGGTCCGTTTCCGCGGCGGTGAGCATGTCGGCGACGTCAGGGCACGAGGACCTCAGTGCGGTGGTGACCTGCTTGTACTGGGCGACCAGCGCCTGCGGATCGGTCTGGGCGAATACCGCGGAGATCAGCGCGTTGATCGGCTTGGAGTGCCTTGAGCCCAACTTCTGGGTGACGTTGCGGGCGAAGTGGACCCGGCAGCGTTGCCAGCCAGCCCCGGGCAGGATCGCTGTCGTCGCGGCCTTGATACCGCTGTGTGCGTCGGAGATGACCAACGCCACACCTAACGGATCGGTATCGGTGGAGACCTTCAGGCCGCGTTCACGCAGGTTGCGGAGGAATTCGGTCCAGAAGTCGGTGGATTCGGAATCGCCGACGGCCATGCCGAGGATCTCTCGACGGCCCTGGGCAGATACGCCGGTGGCCACGACAACGGCCTGGGAGATGACCCTGCCGCCTTTGTTGTGGACCCCGCCGCCGCGGCGGACGTCGACGTAGGTCGCGTCGAGGTAGACGTAGGGGAACCAGGTGTGGGTCAACGGTCGGGTGAGGAACTCCTCGACGGCCTCGTCGATGTCGGCACAGATCCGCGAGACGGTGGACTTCGAGATTCCGGAGTCGATGCCGAGGGCCCTGCAAGCCACTGACCAGGTCATCGACTTTGCGGGTGGATACTCCGTCGATGTAGGCCTGGCAGATGACCGCGTGCAGGGCTTTGTCGACCCGGCGTCGGGGCGACAGCAGCGAGGGGAAGAAGGACCCGTGCCGCAGTTTCGGGATGTTGATGTCCACATCGCCGGAGGTGGTGGAGATCTTCTTCGACCGGGTGCCGTTACGCCGGTTCTTGCGTTCGCTGGTGCGTTCGTAGGGGGCGGCGCCGATGGTGGCGGAGGCTTCGGCGTTGACGAGGTCCTGGAGGCCGGCCTGCATCAGTTCGCGGAACATGTCGTTGTGGGCGACGTTGGGATCGTCGAGGAGTTTCTGGATGAGCGTGGATACGGCAGAATGGGGTGTGGCCATCGTGGGCACAGCTCCTTTGTGGATTCTTTAGGCGGAACCTACAGAGCTTCCCGCGGTGGCCTTCACTGTGCAAGGAGACGGTGAACCTGCCGGGGGAATTGACACCACGCTAGGGGACTCAACC
>NZ_BJNT01000053.1 GCF_006539825.1 Corynebacterium variabile | reverse complement strand
GTGGCCCGGCTCATCGATAAGCAAGCGAAGCAATAGCAGCGGCAGCGCTGGACGCAACCACTCTCCGAAGCCCGTAGTCTCTGGCATGACTACACCGTATAGCAGGATAGTTGCTGTAGCAACCAGTTGCGGGCCTGACTCACCGGACACGTGACTCTCAGTCTCAAAACGCTAAAGGTTTACAAGACACACGCGGCAAGCAAGTCGAGAACCGGGGCCCCTGCGGGAACCGGCACAAAAAGTGTCTCGCTAACCTGTCTTACCGCAATGTGCCCCGCCTTCTTCCACACCGGTGTTTAGTGAGACATGATGGTGGGTATGAGACTGTTGGGCTACACCTGTGTGTGGTCAACTCTTTGGCGGCGGTAGGGACACCAGATTCCAACAGCGCGGACAGTTGTTTTTCCGCACTTCGGACACCCCGCCACACCGCCCGCCACTCCATCATCGGCGGCGACCTCACAACAACACTGACCACACCGGTCGGCACACCCCGACGACCCCCCGCCTGAGCGACCCCACCACCCCGACGTCGCCAGGGCGGCCACAGTCACCGCCGACCGGCCCGGATAGGTTCCCCCTCAACGGTGCTCACCTCGTCTTCCACAACTCCATGAGCATCGGGAAGGGAACAGAAAGGAAGATGACGGTGACCATGACCGTTGTAGAACGTATCAGGGCTCTCGACGCCCAAGGAATGCCCGCGACACAGATCGCAACCCGGGTCGGCGTACACCGCGACACCGTCGCGAAGTACACCGGCATCGACAACTTCTCCCCACGACCACTCCGCAAACCCTTCAACGCCGGTACCCAGGCCCTGGCCGGATTGACCGGCATCATCGACGGTTGGCTCGACGACGACACTCACCGGCCTCGGAAACAACGGCACACCGCCCAACGCATCTACGACCGACTCGTCGACGAACACGGCTACACCGGCTCCTACAAAACCGTCCAACGCTTCGTGAAACTGCGTAAACAGGCCGCGCAGGGCCCCACCGACGGTTACTCCGAACTTGTCTGGCCCGCCGGCCAGGCCCAGGTCGACTTCGGGCAGGCCACCGCGGTCATCGCCGGAGTCACCACGCTGCTGCACTTGTTGGTCGTCACTTTCCCCCAGTCGAACATGCGCTACGTCCAGAGCTTTCTCGGCGAAACCGCTGAATGCGTCTGCCAGGGCCTGCGCACCATCTGCGAACACATCGGCGGCGTGCCCACCATGATGGTCTTCGACAACGCCACCGGCATCGGACGGCGCCACCGCGACGACATCACCGAGTCCCGACTGTTCGCCGCATTCAAGGCGCACTACCGCACCAGTGCGCGTTACTGCAATCCCTACGCCGGCAATGAGAAAGGCAACGTGGAAAACGCCGTCGGGTTCCTACGCCGCAACCTGATGGTCCCCGAACCCGCCGCGATCAGCATCGACGCACTCAACACGGACCTTCTTGCCCGCTGTGACGCACTGGGGGCCAGGG
>NZ_BJNT01000052.1 GCF_006539825.1 Corynebacterium variabile | reverse complement strand
CCGAACGTGCCGCCGAGCGTGAGGTGTATGCGGCGAAGAACTCGGGTGTGTTGGGTCGTAAGGCCCGCATTAGCGCTGCGCAGGACAGGTTCGAGGTGGCCCGTGGGGCCCGTTGGCGTGCCCAGGCCGAGGTGGATCGGTTGCGTGGTCTGCTGCCGCCGGATGAACGGTATGAGGAGATCATGGCCTCGGCGGGTAACCGGTCTGGGTGGGCTCGCCGGTTCGATCAGGCGACGATGCTGGATGAGAAGGCCATTGATGCCGCCCAGGCCAGGATTCACCGGCTGGTCGCAGATCGTGGCCTGTGGCGGGATCGCCGCCGGGCGGCGGAGACGTTGCTGGAGGCGAGTGCCCCGGCGACCCGTGAGCAGGTCAAGGCACGACTGGAGCAGCTGCGGGAAGAGCTGGAGGCCAAGCATGCTGCCGAGGCCGCGGAGATGGCGTGGCAGGCCGAGGATGTTCCCCCGGTGCCCGAGCACATCCATGCCGAAGATGCCGAAGATTCCGAAGATACTGGGCCGCAGGAGCGTCGTCGGCGGGGTCGTGAGTTCCTGAATCAGCTGCGGGCAGGGCGTACGGCACACGCGCGCGATGGTGCAGGTACGGCTAGCCAGTTCGGAGAGGTCGGAGTCCGTACCGGTATCACCGTCAGTGAGCACGAGCCGGTGAGCAGCGCTGTGCCAGAGAAGAAGCAGTCGAACTCTGTGCTTACTGCCTGGCGTGCCCACCGTGTTGACCAGCGACGCGAGGATGCGGTCCTCGCTGGTGAAGCTCAGTCGGTGATGACTACGTTGCGTGACGTCACTGTGACGGTGCGCAGTGGCAAAAGCGTGCGTGAGGCAGATGGTGGTCACGGCCATCAGAGGGCTGATAAGGGGCTGGCATCGGTTGTGCCGGGAGTGTTCGCTCACCCATTGACCTTGACACCAATGTCGAGACCAGGGGCAACCAGTGATCGAGGGGCTACCGTGGAGGGTCCTGCTAATCCTGCACCCGAGAAAAGGCAAGCACCTGATGGGCCAGGTATTTGAGACCTGCTGTCTCGAAACCACAGGTCAGATGTCACCTACCCGTGTAGCTTTCCCATCAACGGGAGGCTGGAGCATCTGCGCGGTATCGCCCTGGGGATCAGGAACTTGGACCACTACATCTTGAGGTCACTGATCCACAAGGGCAAGGTAGGCGAAGCCGACTACAGCACTCCACGATGACGGACCGTCGGACATTGCGATTAGCAGACATCCTATGACCAGCAGAGTCACAGGTGAGCTGAATATCCTGAAGCTCACGTTTTTCTTTCTGTCGGGAAACTCCCAGTAGATGCTCTGAATGGCCGTGCGTTTACCTCTGGCAATGCTAGACAGCGGATGACTGGGTGGTGCTATCGATATGCTGCTGTTTGTATGTACGTGGCAGTCTGTTGTCGAAGTATGCGCCCAGGATGCAGCCGATTGTCAGAAGGACGAGTAGCGCGATCATTCCGGCGAACTGCTCTAGT
>NZ_BJNT01000051.1 GCF_006539825.1 Corynebacterium variabile | reverse complement strand
ACCACTGGCGGGCGAAAGTACCGATCGTTGAACTGTTCACCGCCGATCAGCAGGCACTCATCGCCCTGCCCGGGGTCAGCTTCGACCCGGTGCGCTACGAGACCCGTAAAGCCGACAAACTCGGCCGCATCCAGGTCGAGGGTGTGTTCTACCTGCCGGGACCGGCCTACCACGACCGGTTGATGACCGTGGGGATCCGCCATGATGTCATCGAGATCCTCGACGAAACCGACACCCCGGTGATGACCTTCGCCCGGATCTACGGTGAGCAGTCGACGACCGTGTTCAGTCCCGGCACACTGCTGCCGGCGTTGAAGGCGAAGCCTGGTTCGTGGTCGCATTCCCCCGGTCCGGGCCCATGTCCCCGACCCGGTGGCAGACTGGCTCGACACCGCGGACAACCGGTCCCGGTCACGTGCGTTCGCCGCACTCGAAGACGCCACCGCCGCTACCGACTACGCCACGGCGATGAGCGCGGCACAGTCCCTGATCACCGGTGGTGATGATCCCGGAGCCGGTGGCCTGGGGATGCTGGCCCGCAGACTCGGCGAGGGCATCGAACCGGTCGCGTCGGTCACCGACCTGAGTGTCTACGACCGGTACAACACCGGCACTGCGACCGGAACAGTCTCGGTGAAGAAGGTGGGGGCATGACGAATTCCGCCACTGCGGTGAGTGTCGATGAGGTTATCGCCGCCGGGCGTTTCACCTCGTTGACCTCGTCGGTGATCGCCGAGTACGCGGCCAACGCCACCCCGAAGCAACGCGAACACCTCCACGGCCTGTTCACCGCCGAGCATGCCTCACGCAAAGCCGCCAGGCAGTCGAGGTTGCTCAAAGCTGCGCGCCTGCCGGCGATGAAATCGCTGGACGGCTACGACTTCACGCAGGTCCGGCTACCGGACGGGTTCGGCCGTGACCAGCTCACCGGCCTGGACTTCCTCGACGGTGGTGGTGACCTGGTGTTCTACGGTGACGTCGGTACCGGGAAAACGCATCTGGCCTGCGCATTGGTCGCGCAGGCGTGTCGGACGGGAATCCCGGCGAGGTTCTTCACCACCGCCGGGTTGGTCAGTCACCTACGTCGGGCGAAAGAGGCAGGACGGTTGGACAAGGAGCTCGCCGGCATCGGGAAGAACCGCCTGCTGGTCATCGATGAGTTCGGGTACCTGCCGATCGACGCCGACGGTGCACGGTTGCTGTTCCAGGTCATCGCCGCAGCGTATGAGAAGCACTCGTTGGTGATCACCACGAATCTGGAGTTCGCGCGGTGGGGGTCGGTGTTCGGTGATGACACGATGGCCGCTGCGGTCATTGACCGGATTGTGCATCACGGTCGACTGGTGCTCTTCACCGGCAGTTCGTACCGTGTGACGCACTCGCTGATGACGTGAGTGGAGGTTCTGTGGACATGGTGGCGTGTCCGCTGTGCCGGTTTTCGTGTCCACAGTGCCGGTTTTTCGGTGTCCTTCGTGCCGACGAAAAATTGACAGAACACAA
>NZ_BJNT01000050.1 GCF_006539825.1 Corynebacterium variabile | reverse complement strand
GCCGCAGACCCGGACGACCTGAATCGCCCCGGGTTTAATGGAGGGAACAGGATTGCAAAGGAGCAACCCCATGCCCTCGAAGTACACACCCGAACTGAAAGCCAGGGCCATCGAACTTGTCCTGCACGCACAAGGCGACCCCGACACCGCCCGCGGCGCAGTCTCCCGCATCGCCGACGAACTCAACATCTCGCGTGAAACCCTGCGGATCTGGGTCCGCACACACAAGGAATCCGGCATGTCCGCCCCGACGGAGTCAGTTGACCTGGAAGCAGAAAACCGCAGGCTACGCAAAGAACTCGCCGAATCCCAACGCGCCAACGAGATCCTGAAGAAGGCCTCGGCTTTCTTCGCGGCGGAGCTCGAGCTACCCACACAAGTAGTCGTCGACTTCATCGACGACAACCGTGCTCACTACGGGGCCTCGAGCCGATCATCCGGGTGCTGTCAGACACACCCGCCCGCATCGCCGTGAGCACGTACTACGCCGTGAAAAGCCGTCCTGCCTCTGCCCGGTCCGTCCGAGACGACGAGGTCGCCGCTGCACTGCACTGCATCTACGCCGACAACTACTCCCGCTACGGCGCGCGGAAACTGCGGGCCGAGATCAACCGCGAAGGAACATTCGGCCACGTCGCCCGCTGCACCGTGGAACGGATCATGGGCAGTGAAGGTCTCCGCGGGATCCGCCGGCGGGTGAAGAAACCTGCCACACGCAGTGCCGACGCTGATGAGTGCCCGGATGATCTGGTCGACCGTGACTTCGACGTGGAGTTCCCGAACATGTTGTGGGTCGCGGACATCACCTACATCCCCACCCGGGCCGGATGGGTGTACGCCGCGTTCGTCCTGGACGCCGCCACCCGTGAGATCGTCGGCTGGCAGGTCACCAACCACCTGCGGGCCTCGCTGGCCCGCGATGCCCTCGACATGGCACTGTCTGCCCGCCTTCGGGCAGGCCAGGATGTGTCCGGGCTGATCCACCACTCGGACCGCGGAGTTCAATATCGGTCGGTGGCCTACGGCAAGTCGTTGGCGGACTCGAAGGTCGTCGCGTCGGTAGGGTCCAAGGGTGACTCCTACGACAATGCGATGGCCGAGGCACTGAACTCGGTGTTCAAGGCTGAGCTGATCGACCGGCGAACATGGCCGGCGTTGACCGACGTCATCGTGGAGACATCGAAGTGGGTCGGGTGGTACAACACTCGGCGACTGCATTCAGCGGTCGGCTACGTGCCGCCGGTTCAGGCTCATCGTCAGCTGCTCGACAAGCAGGCTGTCGCGGCCTGATCAACAGACAAACGACCCTCCACAAAACCCGGGGCTTGACACTGACCGACCGATACCAGCTTTGCAACAGCACCTGGTAAGACATTTTTCGTGTTGGTTTCCGCAGGAGCCACGGGTCTCGACGCGCTTGCTTCATGTGTCTTGTAAACCTTTAGTTTTTAAAGACTGTGGGTCACGCCTTCTTCAAGTCGAGGCTACAACTAGTTGCTATAGCGACTAGACCGTTGTATGGTGTGGTCATGTCAGAGACTATGGG
>NZ_BJNT01000049.1 GCF_006539825.1 Corynebacterium variabile | reverse complement strand
ACGGTCACCACCACACCCGCTTCGCCGCACCCCTGGACGGTGAACTGACCGGCACCCTGGACATCGCCCTGGCCAAAGAGGCCGACGACGGATCAGTCGTCATCCTCGCCACCCACGGCGCTGGGCCGGACCAGTGGACGTGGTCGGTACCGGTGGCCCACCGGCAGGTGATCACCGACACCGGCTGGTACCCGGTCGACGAGTTCACCGTGACCGGGTTCGGTCCCCTGTGGCCCTGGACCGACACCGAACTGCCCTGGCCCACGCCCGCGTTCACCGCCGACACCCCGGCGGCAACGGTTGAGTCGGTGACCGCCCACCGCATGACCCTCCAGCAGTTCCTCGGCCGCGGCGGCGGGACACACCGACTGCCGAGGACCCGGTGGATGCGCCTCGACGCCGACAAGGCCGTCCAGGGGCATCCTCAGTGGGCCGGCCCGGCCGAGCGGTTCACACACTGGCTGACCATCGAGGACCTTTCTGCCCTGGCGACCCACCTGCTGGATCCGCGGCCGGAGTTCGATGTCTACCGGACACTGAGCACGATGCCACTGCGCTGGGGCACCGCGGAGATCCGGTTGTGGGCCGCCGACGCCGCGAAACAGCATCACCGGCGACCAGGAAAAAGACGCTGACCTGCGCAGAAGTAGACTCATGGTACTGGACAACGGCTCACCGACACGTCTACCGTTGCCGCCCATGACCGCCGCACCCGACACTCACACCATCGCCTTCATCGGCGACCTCCACGGCAACATGACCGCCTTCGAGTACACCCTGACCGCGGCCCTTCGCCTGCGGGTGACCACCATCATCCAGGCCGGTGACTTCTGGATCTACGACCAACCACACCACCCCGACAACCTCGAACGCGTCATCACGCGTGTGGCACGCAACGCCGACCTGGCCCCGGCAACAGTTGACTACCGGTTCATCGACGGCAACCACGAGAACTTCGACGTCCTCGATCCTGACGCCACCGCGCCGGTGCAGCTGACCGAGCATGTCACCTACATGCCCCGCGGTAGCCGGGCGACGCTCGCCGGCGTCGAGATCCTGTTCTTCGGTGGTGCCAGCTCCGTCGACCGTCACTGGCGCCCCGAAGGCGAAGACTGGTGGCCGGACGAGAACATCACCGACACCCAACTCGCCCGCGGGCTGGCCGCTGCCAACACCGGGCCGGTGGATGTGCTGGTGACCCACGAGACCACCACCGCCGCTTTCAACGCGTTGTGCGGGATCTCCGGGCATGCTCGCTCCAAACGCGACGATGCTCCCGGCGAGGCCAACCGGGCCCGCCTGGACAAGCTGGTGGACACAGCACAGCCGCGGGCGTTGGTGCACGGGCATCATCACACCAGCCATATCGAAGACCACGACGGGGTCCGTGTGGTCTCACTGGGGCAGGAGGACTCGGCCGGGTCGGTCGCCCTGCTGGACACCGACACGTGGCTGTGGTCGGAACCCCCACGCCAGCCACCGAAGAAGTTGAGGTACATCAGGTTCTGAAAGGTGCCACCACCATCAGCCAGCACCATCTGGCCAACGGCCGGCGTCGTGGACTGTGCAGACCCCACAAGT
>NZ_BJNT01000048.1 GCF_006539825.1 Corynebacterium variabile | reverse complement strand
CTTTACCCGCCTGGGTGATCGACATGTCCACCAGTTGACTGATGGTCATCTTCTCTGTGTCCTGGGCAGCAGCGACATACTGGCCGTAGCGCAGGAAACCGTCGATGGCGGTGTCGGTGTCGGTTTGAATAGCCTCAGCTGCGCCGGCGGCAACGCTGGGCAGCTCTGAGCGGGTCAGCTCATAGACTTCTCGACGGGCATCAGCAGCTCGGGCGTTATCAAGTCCCGTGGCTGCGAAATCAGCCAACGCCTCGGGAGTGTCTGTGCGCAGTGCGGTGTCGGCAGCGGATTTCACACTAGATCCGTCACGGGACCCCGCGGCTTCCCACGCCGTCGCCCGGTCATCCTCAGCCTGCAGTTCAGCCCATCCGGAGTCAATGAACTCAGCAATCGCCTCCGTATCGCCAGCACCGTCATTGGCTGACAACAGTTCTGTGACTCTGTCCTGGACCTTCGGTCCACTGATCGCGGAGATCGTCGCCAGGATCGACCGCAGATCCTGGTTCTGTGCCAGCACCCGTCCGGACTCAACGTAGGTATTGAAGTCCTCGGGGGAACCGCTCAACGCTGCGGCGGCCGCCTCAGCAGAGGCCGGAAACGCCGAGTCGAGCATGTCCACAGCGAAATCCCTGGCATCGGCGGGACTGGTGATGTCCACGCCGGGCCCATCACCAGATCCGTCACCGGTAGTCCCGTCCTGGGTTTGTGCCGAGGCTATTCCGGCAGACAGCGCGGTGGTCACCAGCAAGGCAATAGTGATGACCATGGTGAACACCACAGTCAGTCGGGCCAATACGGCGGTGGAGAGTCGGTCACCGAGTAGACGGTGCAATGCGAGTCCCCAGATCCCTGTTGAGCGGGGTGAGCCTGAACAATGCCGCTGAGGGTGTCGAGGAGTGTGTGGGGTGCGGCGGTGCGCGGCCGACCCGGGGTAAGTGCTCACGGTGTAGTGGTTGCCTCTCACTTGCCGGTGGTGGTTCCGGTGGTAGTACCGGGGTAGGCCAATCCCTGGTCGACAAACCAGGCTGAGTCTGCGGCCCTGGTGGTTGTCACTGACACCGCCCCGGCGGTGGTGGTTGACAAGGCGTAGCGTTGGTCGGCGGCAGAGATCAACCGCACTGAGGTTGCCGGTGAGCTCACAGCGGTGGCACACCAGGTCGCTGCGGTCGCGTCGGGGGTTGAGGAGACCGTGACTGTCGGTGTCGTACCATCGGTGGTCTGCAGGAACACCCCGGGGTACGCGGCGGATTCCAGTGACACGCACTCGGTGTTGGAAAGCCCGGGTGTGACGATGAAGGAGGCGTCAAGTCGATCGGTGAAGCCACTGTTGCGGTTGATGACGTCGCTGACCACGCCAGACCAGGACACTCGAAGGACACGCGGGGTGGTCGTTGAGGCAGCGTTGCGCAGGCTGACGACCGTGGGCTGCTCAGTACCCGGGGTCAGCTGCCCGGTAGACGGTCCGGTCGGGGAGGTCACGGGAGAAACCTGCAGCTCTACCACAGTGGAACCGGAACGGTTGACGTCGACGGTCTTCACCTCCCCGGGGGTAACGGTCGTTGACCAGTACACAGCACCATTGGGGAGTTTGAAGGCGACGGTGACAGGCACGGTGAGGTTGTTGACTACCCCGTATGAGCCGGTGATGTTCACCGCGACCCAACCGGAGTCTTTGACCAGACCGAAGCAGACCTTACCGCCGGTGGCGTTGGCAGAGTCGACGCGGATCTGCACTGGCGTGGTCCCACATGTCTGTTCGACGATGCCGCCGTCGCCGGCGGTGATGGGGATCTCGGCGGAAGCGGCGGGCGCCTGAACCCCGGTGAATGCGGATAGTC
>NZ_BJNT01000047.1 GCF_006539825.1 Corynebacterium variabile | reverse complement strand
CTGCGGGGCCTTATCACTTTTACCTGCTGATTCGCTCATGCTGACAGCCTACGGCGGTGTCCCGTAGACAAGAGGAAACCACAACCCCGCGTGGTGCGGGGTTGTGTCAGACCTAGTCCTCAGGGAACGGGGTGGTGGCACTTGCCACTCGTCGCCGCCCCCGAGGAGGCCGCGCAGTTGCTGCGATCCTGGCCGAGGGGGGGACGGGCTGCCGCCGAGACTGCGCAGTCAGTGACTGTGCCCCCTGTTAGGGGTGACCATTGACAGAGGAAAGACGTGCCAAGACACTTAGGGGTGAAACTTCAACCTCACTCAGGAAGGACTCTCCAGTGTCGAAAAAGTCAATGAGCAGATTTGCCGCCCTGGCGCTAACCCTGGCTCTGCCCCTCGCAGCTGCCCCTGTGGCAGCTGCAGAAACCCCGGCGTCCACGTCCGCTGCTGCCGAAGTCTTTGATGAAGCAGCCGCAGCGCGCTACTTCGAGGCCGTGGACAATGCCACTAGCGACGACGAAGCACGCGCTGCTCTCAACGACTTCCTGGGCGCTGACGTAGCAGCCCAGGCTATCCAGGAAAACTCCGCGCGGCCCGGCCAGATCACTCCACGTGGGGCGGGGACCTTCCTGAGCTGCATTAAGGGTAAGGCCTCTGATGACGTGAAGTCGGTTTTTGACATCAATGTCGTCGCCGCAGCAATTGGCCAGAAGAACTACGCCAAGGCGGCTAAGGAAGCCGTTAAGTACCTGGCAAAACAGGGCATCAAAAGAAACGCCGCGGTGCTAGCTGGTATGTTCGCTTACTGGGGCTTCCAATGCCGAGGCAGCTGGTAGAAAGACCATAAATGACAGAACACTCGTTCGGTAGATGGGGCCAAATCTTTAAGAGATTCGTCCTCCGGTGGGTGGTTATGATCCTTATTCTGGGGGCGTACTCATTCCTCCGGGTTGCGTTTGGATGGGACGCCGAATTTGATCGGTCTAGGTTCGCCGACTTCGTCGCTCTTGGGACGCTCGGGCTGGCGATGCTGGCGATTTACACGGAAAAGCCGTCATAGCTCATTCCCGGCGCCGACAACGATCCCCGCACCGTGGGTGCGGGGATCGTTTCGTTGTATCAGTGCAGCCTGAACGGCCTGACCGGCTCACCGGTCAGGTTGTACCCAGGCCGGGGATAGGCCCAGCCGCTCTTCTTCTCCCCCGGCAGCGGGTCGCTGAACACGATCACCGAAATCAGCTCAGGGACGCTGGATTCGCTCCATTTATCGTGCGAGATGTCCACTCTGAACTGGTAAAACTCGCCGTCGGCGGCCTGTAGCCACGTCGCCCAGCTACCCGGTGATCGGTCCGCTTCGGCGTCGCCCGGGCGGATCGGCTGATCATCGCCGCCGACCGCGGTGTAGGCGTCCAGGCAGAGCCGGGAGAGCGCCACACCGTCGATGGGCAGCTCCGCACCGAGCATCTCCCAGGCGGCGGCGAGGAGGCCGTCCAGGTCCTCGGTGCGGTCCACGGCGCAGGACTTGATGAACGCCGCGGTCCGCTTCGATGGGGAGCTGCTGAACAGGGCGACGACGTGGTCCGGCCCGCCCTCGTGATGGTTCAGGCGGGCGTAGGGGTAGAGCTTCATTGAGCTGGCCTTTCATTCGTTGCGGGCGTAGTGCCCAGTGTCCCAGAGGGACGGGGAAACAGTCAGGGTGAGAGGATAAGTGAGGGTCCAGGCAGCGGTGTACCCCCGCAGCGAAGCTGCGGGGGTCAGGCGGCCAGGGCCGAAGGGTGGGCGTAGGCCTGCCAGGCGTTATAGATGTACTGCGCTGCCCACCCCCGGTCCCGCTGGCGTAGGGCATCGGCCGCCTGGCGGAGGTAG
>NZ_BJNT01000046.1 GCF_006539825.1 Corynebacterium variabile | reverse complement strand
ATCAGCCGATGCGCCCGAGTATCCCCAGTCAACATCGAGTAGAACCCATGCAACGAAGCTCATCACCGCGAGAATGACGACAGTGGGCGGCACGGTCCAGCGTTCGAAGGCAGAAATCGCCTTGTACCCGGCCCAAGATATCGCAACCTGCGTGACCATGAGAATTGCAGCAACGATAATTTTCGGTCCCACGTTGTCGTTGGCGGCGTTGACGATTCCGATTTTGTCAAGTAGTGACATGACGAGATCAAGAACAATCCACGTGTTTACTGCACACCACCCTGCACAGAGGACCGCCTGGATCGCGGCCGGAAGATAGGCCCCCCGGCGGCCGAATACAGCACGGGAAAGTACCATTCCGGTCACGCCGGTCTTCTGCCCGAGCACGACGAGTACGCCGAAGATTGACATCCCGATGAAATTCCCAAGAACGAGCACTCCGACGGTTTCCCACAGGCCGAGGCCCATGTTGACGCCCAGTGCTCCAAGGATCCAGTTGATTGGAGCGATATTAGCTCCCGCCCAGATCCAGAACTGGCCTTTCAGATCATGGTGCCGTAGTTCATCGGGTACCGGAGCAAGTATTTCACTGCTTTCCCCATGAGTATCAGTTCCCCCAACTGACTTGACTTTCTTTCTTCTTTCTCCCACGAGGTATACCTTGGTGGACATAACGGTCTCACTTCCAAATTTCTCTATTGTCTCGTCGCGCACATGGATTGAGTGTCACACCGACGAGCAACGACAACCTAACCAGTCGCAGATGTCCGGGGGATTTCTCCATTGTTACGGCGCGAAGTAGAAGAGAAACCTGATAGTTTCGGCGGCCCCTCGGCTTTCAGAGTGCGTAGCGGGTGCGAAGCCTGTCGGGTAGATCACCCCAACATGTAGGGGTCGGTGCCGAGAATGTAGAAGGATCCTGCAGTGGCAGGATGAAGTTGTTCAACATCCGCATCCAGTCACTCCAGGATCCATGCCCCAGCCTACCGTCACCCCTGCCGACGCCCCGAACATCGTCGCCGACACGATCTGGCGCACCGGAAGAGCTCGGCCTGTCGATCGACAACGCCGCCGACAACCGGCAATCAGTGACTTCTTGGGTGACCCGATGGATCCTCCTACGCCTGGCCACTGACGGCGTGAGCGTGAAAACCTGCGCCCGTGGGCTGGGGATCGGTCGGAAGAGGGCCTGCAGCCTGGCGCTGTCAGCGTGCCGCCATCTCACCGGCGGTGACCCGGATCGTCTTCACCATGTCCGGGTCCTCGGTGTCGACGAACACAAGGGAAACATGTCCCGAAGATTCTCATGGGGCGGCGGCACTCCGGGCGGTGCTGTTGCAAAGTTGGGGGGAGAGCAGCGAAGACTCAGTTTCTCATTCCCTGATGGCCGCTGCGTGTGGGCGTTCTCAGGCCGTCTCGAAGACCCGGTTGACGATCACCGCGTCCGGGTTCGGTTGCCCGTAGGCAAACATCGTGCCTTTCCCTTTCCGCAATGAGTGCATCGCCTCCATCCCTTTCAACGTCCGATATGCAGATTTCCGGTTCTTAAACGCACCTTTCGGCCCGAGGATCCGCTTCAGCCGACCATGGTCGCCTTCCAGGATGTTGTTGAGGTACTTCACCTGCCGGTGTTCCACTGTTGGCGGGCAGATTCCCTTTGACTTCAACTCGGCGATTGCCCTGGCTAGGGAGGGTGCTTTATCGGTGTTGATCACTCTGGGATACCCGGCTGACGCATTGGATCTGAGGGCCTTGGCCAGGAAACGCTTCGCTGCGGCCACGTTCCGCTTCGGAGAGAGGTAAAAGTCCAGGGTCTGGCCACCGGCGGTGATCGCCCGATAGAGGTAGCACCACCTGCCGCCGACCCGGATATAGGTCTCATCCACCCGCCAGGAACTGGCCTGCCAGTCAGGTACCTGCCGGTACCACCGTGTTTGCTTGTCCAGCTCAGGGGCGTATTTCTGGACCCAGCGGTAGATCGTGGTGTGATCGACCGGCACGCCCCGCTCGGTCATCATTTCCTCCAGATCGCGGTAGCTCACCCCGTAGCGGCAGTACCACC
>NZ_BJNT01000045.1 GCF_006539825.1 Corynebacterium variabile | reverse complement strand
TCCGGAAGAGCCAGTTAAGCCCATGACCTGCAGATAGATCGACGACACGCCGAGTCGCAACTACACGACAGGCGCGTGTTCATGCTCGAAGATGACTGCTGTTCACACAAGTCACACGAGAAACACGCACCCGCCATTGGACTTACTCGCCGATGTCACCGATCACCGCGACCCACGAGGCACCCGGCACCCCCTCGTCGCCCTCCTCGCAGCCTGCTTGACCGCCGCGCTTGCCGGCAACACCAGCTACACCGCTATCGCTGAATGGATAGGCGACGAGGATAACACCACCGTCGCTGACCTGGGCATCGACCCGGACCGACGACCATCAGAGGCCGCCGTACGTCGGGTACTGTCCCAGCTCGATGCCGACCTGTTCGACCGGGTGCTCGGTGCCTGGATGTTCACCCGCACAGGCTCTGTCGATGGCCGTAGTCTGATTGCCGTGGACGGCAAGACGATCCGGGGAGCCCGGGATCACGGGCACCCGGACTCCCGTGCGCCACACGAGGTGGCCGCGTTCGACACCGGCTCCGGCACCATCGTCGGCCAGGTGGAGGTCGACGCGAAAACCAACGAGATCCCCGCCGCCTGCGACCTGCTTAACCTGTTTGACCTGCACAATATGGTCGTCTCCCTGGACGCACTGCATACCCAGGACAAGACCGCCAAGTTCATCGTCAACGCCGGTGGCGACTATGTCATGACCATCAAGAAGAACCGTCGGGCCCTCTACGACCGGGCTGCCGCTCTGCCGTGGGACAGCAACCGCACCCACACCGAGCAGTCCAGTGGGCACGGTCGACGTGAGACACGGTCAGCGCAGGTGTTTGTTGTTGGTGCCGAGTTCGGTTTTCCTCATGCCGCGCAGGTCGTCAGGGTTACTCGGCACCGGACGGACTACAGCAGGGCTCGAGTCAAAGGCCGAAACAAGAGGGGCAAGAAGACCCGGGAGACGGTCTATGTTGTCTGCTCGTTGGGCCATGTTGATGCTCCGGTGGCAACACTGGCCGGGTGGGTGCGGGCACACTGGGGTATCGAGAACCGGCTGCACTGGGTCCGGGATGTGGTCTTCGGTGAGGATGCCTGCCTGATCCGGGCCGGGGCTGGTCCACGGGTCATGGCGACGTTGCGGAGCACGGCGATCAGTGTGTTGCGGTTGGCGGGTTGGTGCAAGATTGAGAGCGGGACAAGATATTACAGGGCTGTGTTCTCACGGCCATCAGCGCTGGTCACGACGATCCATCATCGACTTTGACGGATCCCTGCACTCGCCGCAGCTTCGCACGACGCACACGCCGATCCGGATACTAAATTAACTGTGTTGGGGTTAGTGTATAGATTTCACCTTCACCAGTACTTCAACTGCGGGTTATAGCCTTGCGTGATGTATCAAAAACTTGGAGTGATCCAAGTTGGGTGCCACATTTCACTTCCGAAAAACCCAGAAATTCTGCAAGATATAATTAAGTGAAGTAGCAACCGCTTGCGATAAAAACCAGGAAAGGAATAATATATCTCCGTCTTCTCCAAAGTTGGCTCTTATAATGTAATCTGCAATTACAGCAGACAGAAAGCAAACTACATATGATGAGGCCGCTTTTAGCTTTTCAGTACGGGACCTAACGCCATTGAAAGTGAAATAGCTATTCAGGTAGTAAGCTACCGTACTTCCAGATATATAGCTGCCGCCGCGCGCTAGGGTGGCAGGAAAAGAGAGGTACAGTAGTAGACTTCTAATGGAGAAATCTACCACTGCACCGACTGTTCCCACTAGCACAAAGTAAGTTAATTTCCTCAGTTGCTTTTTTTTCGATCACAGCCAAGTAGCGTACCACCACTTGTTATCGGTCGTGTGCTTCTCGCAAGACTTCTTGACATTAAGCGCGTGGAAGCCACCAACGGTGTTGGCAATGCAGCTTGCCCTGCTGGAGAACGGACCATGCCACTTTTCTGACTTCGTCATTGTTGACGATCCTGCGGTCGTCGGCTCGGCGGCCGCGACCCCCTGGGAAGCTACGGAAGCTCCCACTAGCATCATGCCAGCAAGGCATTCGCTGGCGATCCTGTTTCTCATCATTTGTCCAATCGTGAGGTGATTATCGGCTCTTCCGGG
>NZ_BJNT01000044.1 GCF_006539825.1 Corynebacterium variabile | reverse complement strand
CACCCGGTGGGTTACCGTCTGACGGTCGTCGGCGGCTTGTGGGATCGATGCCCGGAAGATGGTGACCTCGCAGTCGTCACTGGTGCAGACCAACCGGGGTACGCGGACGTGCAGCAGGCTGGGGTGCCCGGCGATGGGCAGGTCCGTGAGCCTGCGTTCGATATGGTCGCGAACTCGGCAGGCATGCCCGCAGTGTGGGCAGCTGAGGTCGACGGTCACCGGATGACAGTAGAGGTGGGTGATGTTGCCGGCGTCGGCGGCGTTGTCGATCGACAGGCCCAACTCGACGGTGCGGCAGATCGTGTCGGCGACGAGGTTCGGGGCAGGGGTGGCGGTGACGGTAGGGTGAGACATGGATCCTGGAGCGGCTGGATGGATGCTTAAGACACCTTCATCCTGTCACTGCAGGGTCCTTCTACGTTCCCGGCCCCAGCCCCCTACATGTAGTGGTGGCCTACCTCGGGGGCTTCACACCCGCTACGCACTCCCTATCCGGAAGAGCCGCTTTACCAGTCACGCTCGTCAGCCATCGCGTCATAGACCTGGACATACAACTCACGGGCCAGTGCGGCTCCGCTGTCTTCGGGGAGCGCAAGACCGCGGTACTCCATCGATGTCAACAGCGCGGTTGCCAGGTTGTAGAAGTTCTCCGCCCACAGCGTCTGCCGCTCCTGCGGCCACAGATCCTCGGCCAGCCCGCCCATGTCCTGCCGCGGGAACATGTCGCACGCCCGGGTCTTCCACGCCTCCGGCGATGCCTTGAGCACGTCCTGCTCCAAGTCCACCACCTCGTCGGCGGTGAGCCGCTCAACCTCGGCGTCCGCCATAAGCAGCTCATCCAGATAGTCCGCACGGACCTGTCTCTCGGCGTACGAGCGGATCCTGTCGAAGATGCCCTGCAGATCCACCCCTTCCGGCCACCGGGCCGTCCCACCAAGGTAGTTGTCCCGCAGCCACCGAAACTTCCGGTCGCACCTGAGACTCATCGCCGTCTCGACCGTGGCGTAGTACCGGTCAACCTCGGAGTCGGTGACCGCCGGGAACGCTCGCTGTAGCACGTCCCGGACCTCGTCTCGCATGATCATTACAACGTCCTTCCTGGTCAGTAACCATGTCGGGCGGGTCAACAAAGAAAAACGCTAGCCCTGTTCCGTCAATATGTATGTTTAGAGTATCGTTTCCGGACATGTGTATCTTAACAAGGAAGAGACAAGGAAAGCCGCCGCTGCGGCAGCGGGTGGCGGACTGGCAGCTCTCCCCTGGCTCGCTCTCGTTCCACCGCCGTTCAGCGCCGTTATTGGAGCCAATGTTATCAACATCGGCACCTGGGCCACAGCGGCAGTAGCGCAGAACAAATGCTTCCAACTCAAGCTGGGAGCCACGGGCGGTCTTATCCCCCCGCGTATCGGCGTTTCCCCAGAGCACTACACTGGCGGATACTGCAGATAGAAGTTTTGTCGAGGTCGAGAAAGGAGTACTACGAGGATGGTCGACAAGCAACGAGATTACAGGCGTTGGAATCTGATAATATCAGGAGCAACATGCCTAGTGGCGGCGATCGTCGTAGTCCCTCTTGTGGCAGGCGTGAGCGGTTGGAGATTCTTCGCAGGAATGACAATGTTTGTTTTCATTGCCATTCTAGGGTTCTGGTCTACAAGAAATAACCAGAAAAAGCCCTCACGTTTTCTTCCGACCGTGTTCTTTTCATTTGGGGCAATTGTGGGTATTGCTTACCTTATCCTTGGCGATATAACTCCGGCACTGTCTGCAATTATGACAGGATTAGTTTTCGGAGCTTTTAGTATGCAGTCATCAATGAACAAAAAACTCGGGTTTCAGGAACACTGAGTTGACAGAGCGGACAGAAGCAGCGCGTCCGTCCGACAGTGAAAGTCTGACGGTCTAGTCGAGGTCAAGGCCCGTGTCGGGGTAGTCGACGTTCGTGCCCCACTGCTGATCACCACCGAAGCCAAGACCCCCGGCCCCGTAGTCGTAGCCGTTGTCGGTCATCGCGTGGCCATAGTCGGTCGCAGAGCTGCCACCGCCGGTGTAATCAGTGTCGTCAGCCTCGGCCGCGGAGAGCTCTTCGTCGATGAACTCGGTGAGTCTGCTGACCGGTGGGTGCTGTTGCAAAGTTGAGCTGGCGGTGCCCGGTCGCCGATCGAGAAGGCGGTCCACCC
>NZ_BJNT01000043.1 GCF_006539825.1 Corynebacterium variabile | reverse complement strand
GGAGGACTCCGCGGGGCAATCAACGCACTCTGAAACCGGAAGAGCCCTGAAACCGCGGTGAAAACCAGTAGTTGTGTCTACTACAGGCTGCAGATGATATTTGAACTAACCTGCCCGGGGATCGGCCTGGGAGGACTATCCACATCACCAAGCACTGGCCCCGAAGTTCCGCGACCTAACTCACGAGGCGCCACCGCAGGGAATCCACACGGCGATCATAATTCAACGCCACAGAGCGAAGAAATAGGAAATGCATCGCGAATTCAGCGTGGACCATCACCTACAACACATTCAAGATACTCCTATACAGGCAGGGTTGTTCCGAATACCAGCCACTGCCTAATCCAGTCCACAAAAACGGCCCATTGTCCACTAACGAGGAGAATTCCTACGATAATGAGCATCGCCCCACCCGCGATCTGAATCGAACGAGAGTGTCGCATCAACCACCCGACGCCCTTCAGCGCTTTAGCTGATCCGAGGGCCACCAGAATAAACGGCACGCCCAACCCGAGACAGTAAGCCACGATGAGCGCCGCTCCACGTGCTGCTGTCATTCCTTCAGTTCCCACAGATATAGAGATTATTCCCGTGAGTGTGGGACCAAGGCAGGGGGTCCATCCCAATGCAAAAACTGCCCCAAGCAGGGGGGCTCCAGCAACTGTGGACCAACGCCGGGGGGCCACTCTAGTGTCATTCTGCAACGGGCGAATAAATCCCATAAACACCAGGCCCATCAGGATGGTCACCACACCGCCGACGCGCATGAGGATGCCCTGATTAACTTGAACAGTTTGCACTACACCAAAGACGGTGACAGTCGCAAGGCTGAATATCACTGTGAAACCAGCGACGAAGAGCAGTGCAGCACCGCCGACCCTGCCACGGTACTGCTTGACGAGTGCACCGTCAGACGTGTGCTCGGTTGTGGCCCCCACAACCCCGGCAAGGTAGGAGATGTATCCCGGGACCAGTGGAATGACACACGGCGAAGCAAACGAGACAAGACCAGCTACAGCAGCCGCAAGAAGGCCAAGAAGCAGCGGCCCGCTGACAACAACCTCGGAAAAAGCAGAACCTAAATCAGAGATACCTAATCACCTCTTTTTAAATATTGACTGAGTGGCAAAAATACAGCGCTCCACAGACCATCATCTGCCGATTCGAGAAGTAATGTCTACGCTAAATATTCTCTCAATCCGGTTCGATCATAATCGAAAAACTACAGCAGAGGGAACCCGAGCGTCATGTCAGATTTGAATCTCAGGTCGTGAAGCGACGGGCACACGAGTCCATAATTGGCTATCAATAGCGTGGGCATCTCCCGCACCGCGTCACGAACGTTCAACTCTGACAGGATTCCCCTTCGGTGAGGCTCCTGTCAAGGCCGAAGTGGCAGAGCCTGCTGCAGGCCCCGGGGTTGTCATGAACTTCTTGTAGGGGTGCCGTCACCCCACCCCTGTTCGGTAGATGTCGCGGTTCATCGCTGCGGCTCGATCCGCCTCCTGTCGAGCAGAAGGCAGTGATATGACCTTGCCCCACCAGCGTGGGGACCGCACGGTTGATTCGTTCGTTGATCCCCGCACTGTTCGATACGGCAGGGATCGGCGAAGAGAGCAACCGGGCGTGACCATTTGGGGAATCGGACTACCTCAGCGCCTCTACGTCGAAGCCATAGCCCCGTTTGGGGGGGCCGATTGGACCACTCTATGCCACTGATGGCCCACGCGCGCCTGTGCTGTTCTATAAATACTTTGTTAGAAAACGTTCCACGACACAACAAGAAAGCAGATATTTAATGATAAAGAAATCAAAGGCAGCCCCAGTGTTCATGGCTGGCCTTGTCGCAATCGCGATCGGGTGCGGACCAGCAAATGCGGCCGTTCCTGAGCTCCCCTCCTCGACCTCTTCGACCGGTATCGGCTCGTCTGTCGATCGAGCCATCACCACGAAAGCCAAGTCCTACTACATTGGCCCTTTCAAAACTGGTCCCAAGTGTAGGGAATATGCAAGTGCGCAGAAGAAAAGGGGCTTCAAGATCACCCGCGAATGCCGCCGGCATGACGACGGCAAATGGTGGTATATGATGAGCAACTAAGAGCGCACGGTCAAGGTTCAGTGTTTTCCACTGGACCTTGTTCTGTACTCGGCGCGTAAACTAGCGGGATGTTGCACTGTGGCTCTGACAGCGTTGGAGACGCTTACCGGGACAGGGACTCTCGGCTCAATCCCGGCATATC
>NZ_BJNT01000042.1 GCF_006539825.1 Corynebacterium variabile | reverse complement strand
GGGCACGTACATTTTCCAGCGCAGCACCCGGTTACGGATGTCAGCGATAGCGTCGATCAGGGTCTTGCGACCCAGCTGGGACCAACCGGTCCATGCGGGGTTGCCGTCCTGATCCTTCTCCGGGCCGGCCATCTGGTCCAGGATGAGGTCGAGCTTGAAGTTGATGTCTTCGACTGTTGCCATGTCGATTTCCTCCTCGTTGTTGTCGGGAAGCAGTGCTTCTCCGAGGTTCAGGCAGTTCTGGTAGCGGGCGCGACGGTCTTCCAGACCGTTGTATCCGCCGTTGATTGCTTGGGTTGCTCCCTCGAGGTCTTGATTGTCGGAGAGCTGGTTGAGATTCGGGCGAGCAACGATCCAGTAGTAGACCGATCCGACGAACAAGTATTCATCGGACGCCGCCGCCTCAGGGTTGTCGACGAAGAACGTCGGAGAGGGAAGGATCCCCTGCTCAAAACCCCACTGCGAGCACTGGGTGTAGTTGTTCCTACCGGTCAGCTGGATCGGACCGCGTCCTTTGAAGCGGGGACCATCACCTGGCTGAGTGTTGCCGAGGTCTTCACGGCCCTCGTATTCCGATCCGTCAGCGATCTCCTCAGAGTAGAGCAGCCCGCTGGACTCATGACCGACCTGTGCGCACCACATCGCGGCCCGGTTGACGTTGGTGATGTCGGCATCCCGCATCGCCTTGTTGAACGGCCCGACGAGCTGTTCGTATCTCGCTTGATCAACGCTGCCTCCCATGGCGGCGCTGAGTGTCTGTGCATCCATGTAAACCTCCAAACATGTGTTCGAATGCTACGACGCCAACAGTAGCGAGATGTTCGATTGGATGCAACAGGTGAACTACATAACGCCGCTCATATCGAGCGTCTCCGCCGTATCGTTCTGGCTTGCAGGCAGCGTGTTTTCAGTGACTTCTAGCTGGTCACCGTCCCAATGGAAGGTCGCACTACCGGCGTCCGTCTCGTTCAGTACAGCTGGAGCTTCAGTATAGAACGCGTAGTTGACTCGGACAGTTCGATCGTCCACCTGTTCGATAGATTCGATCTGACGTGCGAGAATAGGGGCCGGGTCGGTGATCAGCCGCCCGTCCCCGAACAGAGCAACGGTCTCCCTGTCGCTTCCGGCGGTTGCTCCGGGGCCTCCTGCTCCGTTGGTTCCAGCGAGCTTCACCCAGCTCAAGGGGGTGCAGGGGTCTGGTTGGCCCTCCGTCGCCGTGTAGTAGAAGCTGACATCGGAGTCGTCAACGTTGGCAAAATGCACCGGGATCGGCTGTTCCCCGACGAGCGGGTTAGTGACCGCAGCATCTGCGCAGGAGCCATCGCCCGCTCCTCCGTCTGGTGTTGGCGCACGACCGGTGGCGCTTTCTGGCTGTGATGGCGTGCTAGCTGGCTGCTGAGTGATCGTGTCAGTGACGGTCGTTTCGGTGCTTTCCCCGGCCCCATCATCTGACGAGCAGCCCACCAGAAGGGATGCTGCACACCCAGCGGCGATCAGGCCAGCACTCGCGGTTCTTGGAAGTGTTCTGATGTTCCTCATGGACTCCACCGTACGTTTCGGGCCAGACACCTCTCGTCGAAGAAGGGCCGGACACCTCTCGTCGAAGAAGCAGTGCAGCACCATGCTGGTCTATCGCGGAAAAACACCACACACCTCTGGCACCATTACTCCAAAGAGTCGTTGGCATGAAAATAGTCGACTCGTCGCGCAACCGTGAGGGGGCGGAGTTCCACTCACCCGACCGCCTCGTCGGGGTGGCTTCGGCACCACTTCCGGACCCTCGCCCGGGGCCATCCCTCGGGCACATGGAACGTCCGCCCACTCACCTCGACGGCCCGGAAACCGACCGACGGTAGTGGTGTTCCAGTCGAGTTGGACGCCGTCCGGGGCGATGTGGGCCTCGCCCCGTCCCGCCCTGTCGCAGACATCGTCCGGCCGGAACTTGCCGGTGCCGGCGATCCCGACGGCTGTGTCATTCGGTCACTCTCGCGGCTCCGGTCGAGCTCCGCGCGCAGTCTCCGGTTCTCCTGACGCAGACGCTCCATCTCCTGGACCACAGCATGGCGCTCCCGCTGCTCCCGCTCGCGGTTCTGCAGCGCCCGGGACTCCGCGATCCGGTCGTCCTCGGTGCGCACTCCGTGATCGCGCAGCCGACGTCGGGCGGTGTCGAGCATCCGGGCGGCGTCCTCACTGTCGGGCAGTGCCCCGGCGACATCAGCGAGTCGTCGCGGGTTGCCACGCAGCCATTCGATGACGCCGGTGCGGGTGTAGGTCGGTTCCATCGGCAGGGCGGGAAGTTCGACGACCCGACTGGCGATCACCCCGTCGTCGGCGGCCCGGCGGCGGG
>NZ_BJNT01000041.1 GCF_006539825.1 Corynebacterium variabile | reverse complement strand
GGTAAAGCAGCTGAAGCCAACAGTTTGGCTGTGCAGCAGGCGGACCGGGCAGCGCGGGCGGCAGACAATGCCCGTCAAGCGGCGATCCGGGCCCGCGATGAGGCTCAAGCCGCCGATGCCGCCCAAGTCCGGGCGGGTAATGCTGCCGCGGCAGCAGGCCAGTTGGCACAGCAGTCGGCGCGGGTGGCTGACCAGGCGGTCGCGGCAAGCCAGGAGGCACGAATCGCCTTGCAGCAGACCGCAGACGCGTTGGCACGGGCAGCGTCTGCTGCAGCGCAGGCGCGCAATGCTGCTGCTGTTGCCGCCGCACGAGCCTCTGACGCTTCCCGGGATGCCGGTGCTGCCCAGGGTGCTCGTATTGCCGCTGAGCAGGCACGGGATGCCGCCGATGCCGCAGCCCGGTCGGAAGAGGCCTTCGCACGGGCCGACGAATCAGCCGGTTACGCTCAAGCTGCTGCGGGTGCGGCGAACTCGGCGGCGGGTAACGCTGATGCTGCTGCCGCTGCTGCGACAGAGGCTGCTGGTGCTGCCGGTGTCAGTGAACAGGCCGCCGCCGAGGCCAGGCAAGGGGCGGCGCGCGCCAGGGCGGCGGCGGGCCGTGCCCGGTCGGCGGCGAATCAGGTCGATGGTCTGGTCGTGAGGATCAAGGATCTGGTTGCCCAGGCCCGTGAGGCAGCGGCGCAGGCTGCTGATCATGCCCGTAAATCCGCTGTCGCTGCCGAGGACGCCGCACGTGAAGCAGGGAATGCGGACTACGCCGCGAGGATGTCAGGAGTTCATGCCGCTGATGCTGCAGCGGCGGCGACCGCTGCCGATGAGGCGATGGATCTGGCCGAGCAGACCAGTGAGGTCTCCACCGCTGTTGCCGATGACCGTTTGGAGGCAGAGCGCGCCTTCCTGCGCGCTCAGGCAGAAGATGCCCGCGCGGTGCAGGACGCGACAGACGCTGCAGCGTCACAGAAGGCAGACAAGGATTCCGACCTGCGCGCTGAAGTCGACAAGCTCACCGCCGGCGACGGGATCGACGATGTTGACCAGCTGCGGCGTAGTGCTGTGGCCGCGGTCCAGGTCGGCTCCCCGGCGGTTGCCGGTGCTGCGAAAACGGCATTGGCAGGAGGATCCGATGATGACTTCCGTGTCTTCGGCGCCGAAGGGTTCATTGACGCGGCGTACACGGATGATCGTGCCGTGGTGCAGAACTGGTCAGTCACCAATCCTGATGAGGCGGTACGCGATGCTGCCATGGCGGTGGTCTACGAGGATGCCGACACAATTGACCAGTTCATCGCGACCGGGGCTGATGGTCTTCTCACCGGTGAATTGACCAAGACGGTGTGGACGTTGCGGGAGTCAGCTGGGGACAACACCCGTGCAGCTGCCGATGACGCGCTACGGGCGGGTACTTTCGAGGCGCTTAACGGGTTCGTCAATGACGGTGGATACCAGAACGCGCGCTGGGCTGATCAGATTCAGCAGGCCTATGAACTGACCCGTACAGGTGGCCCGGAGGTCAAGGCGGCCGCTGAGGCCGCGGTGGTCGGTGATCGGGCGGGTCTGGATGAGTTCATTACCGTGGAGCAGTATCGACGAGCCAACATGGACGGGCAGCGGGCCACCCATGACGCCCAGATCGCGTCACTGCTGCAGGCAGGTCGGCAGGCTGCCGATGTTGCCGGTGAACTCGCGGCGAATGCGCAGGCTGCTCATGAGCACGCTTTAGGCTCCGCTGCCCGGGCTCAGGAGTTCGCCGACGCTGCCGCCTCCTTTGCGGGTCAGGCCCAGGAGTCAGCACGACTTGCCGGTGAGCACTTGGCTTCTGCTGAGCAGTCCCTGCAGTTCGCGAAGGCTCAGCAGGCTCGTGCGCACCAGGCTGCGGATCAGGCTGAGGCGGATGCCACTCAGGCGGAGAGTAACGCCAATCAGGCGATGAGCTTCGCTGTTGATGCGCGGGCATCAGCCACTGAGGCTGCCGGTTCTGCGGCTGCGGCGAGGGCATCAGCAGATGCCGCGGGTCAGGATGCGGCGCTGGCGGCTCAGGCTGCCTCGGATGCCTATAACAGTGCCTGGCAGAAGCAGTTGTCCGAGGAAGCGGAGCTGCAGCGTGCGCTTGCCGCTGAGGCGCAGCAAGATGAAGCGGCTGAGCCGACGAGTTTGCTTGATGCGATGAAAGATGTCATCGGTAAAGAGGCTCTGGACCTGATCTTGGATGTTGTGGGTATTACTGATATCCAGAACTGTTTAAAGGGGCAGATCTCCGGGTGTATCTGGGCTGCGGTGGGCGCGTTGCCGTTCGGTAAGATGTTTAAGATCGCCAAGGCGATGCCGGCGTTGCGTAAGCTGGTCAGCAAGGCCGGGGATATCCG
>NZ_BJNT01000040.1 GCF_006539825.1 Corynebacterium variabile | reverse complement strand
CCTCGGCTGATATGACAACAACTGAGCACTGGTCAGCAATTACCGCTGTCATGACGGCCATCGGTATCGGTTGGGGACTGACATGGCTGACCTACGCGGGTGATTACTCTCGTTTTATTTCGAGTGACGTGCCCGCCGCCAAGCTCTTCATTGTGTCCGCGAGCGGACAATTCATTCCGGTGGTATGGCTCGGAGTTCTCGGAGCGACACTGGCCACCATCTCGCAGACCACAGATCCCGGTCAGCTCATTGCGGATGCCTACGGTGGACTGTCGGTGATCATCCTGCTTCTCGTGCTCCACGGTCCGATCGCCACCAATATCCTCAACATCTACACCTGTACGATGGCCACCAAGGCACTTGATATTAGAATTGACCGACGAATTATTTCCATCATCGTCGGAATCGTGTCGCTGGGAATCGCGACATTTTTTATCCTCCAGGGAGATTTCGGAGATACTATCGACAGTTTCTTGGTAGGGGTAGTCACCTGGATCTCTCCGTGGGCGGCGATCATCTGCGTTCACTGGTTTTTCATTGCCAAGCGGAACATCGACTGCGAAGAGCTGGTGACAGGGCCGCGACAGTCTCCCTTGCCGACGGTGCGCTGGTCAGCGATTGTGTCGCTCGTCGCCGGCATGTTCACTACATGGCTGTTCCTCTACGGCTCCCTTAGTTTTTTCCAGGGTCCTATAGCCACGGCCATGGGCGGAATCGATCTTTCCTGGCTCTCGGGCTCTCTGACGGCTGGAATAAGTTACGCGATTCTGGGTCGGCTTGAGCCAACTCGCCGAAAGGATCTTGCGGCATGAGCAACTATTTAATTAGAAATGCGACCGTCATTGCTGTCGATGCTACGCACGGCACAGAACCATTCAGCACTTCAATTCGAATCGCCGACGGATTGATTAGTGAAATGGCAGTGGGGTTGGAGGCTCGGCCCGGTGAGCAGATCATCAATGGGGCAGATAGTCTTATCATCCCCGGCATGGTCAACGCACACGCCCACAACTGGGAGAATCTCTGGCGCGGAACTCAAGATAACATGCCACTTGAAGTGTGGATGCTTATGTGCTATCCGGTAGTTGGATCAGATCCGTTGAGCCCTGAACTAGTTCGGCTTCGGACTCTCTTGATGGCGGCTGAGTCTCTGAAGTCCGGGGTCACTACAGTCGTGGACGATGCCTACGAAATCCCGTTTCAGAAGATGGAGCACCTTGCTGCGGAATTTGCCGCTTATGAGCAGGCCGGAATCCGGGCAAACCTGTCAGGTCAGATTGCTGACAAGCCGTTCCTTGATACGATGCCCTTCGCGCGGGAATTCCTCTCCTCAGCGGCACAGAAGATCGCCGGTGAACTCGAGGTGACTTCCGCAGCCGATTATCTGGCCTTTGCCCGCGAGGCCATCTCTAAGTTTGACCGTACTGCGGAGCATGGACGTCTCCGGTTCATGGTGGGGCCCTCAGCGCCACAGCGATGCACACCAGAACTTCTTACAGGGTGTAGCGCTCTAGCCAAGGAATTCGATCTCGAACTACACACGCATGTTCTCGAGACTCGTACGCAAAGAGTCACTTCGGATGAGTTCTACAACGGTTCCTTCGTTGAATGGTTCGACGAACTCGGTGTTCTTTCTCCACATGTCACATTAGCCCACGGCGTCTGGCTCAATGAGAAAGAACTAGGATTGTTGGCTGAAAACGGCTGCTCGATTTCCCACAATCCGCTATCCAACATGAAACTCGCCTCTGGGCTCATGCCGTGGTCTGAAGTTCGGCGAGCTGGAGTTAACGTCGCGATCGGTACCGATGGCGTGTGCTCGTCTGACACGCAACGCGTTAGCGAAGTGATGAAAGCGACCGCCTTGGTCCATAAACTGACCAGTGACAATCCGGAAGACTGGCCGACCGCGGGTCAAGTGCTGGAAGCTGCGACGATCAATGGTGCTCGTTCTGCTCAGCTCGGCTCTACTGTCGGTTCGTTGGAGGTCGGAAAAGAAGCGGACCTGGTCATCTACGATCTCAATACGCTTGCCTTTTCCCCGCGACAGCAGGTTGATCTTCAGCTTGTGTACAGCGAGAATGGCTCCTCGATTAGAACTGTGATGGTCGCCGGACGGATTATCGTGGATGAGGGTGAACTCGTCACGATCGATGAATCGCAGCTGCTCCAGGACGTTCGTGAGATCACCCCGTGGTTGCATGAGTGGCAGAGTAAGGCGATGGCCGAGAACGAAATCTTTGTGGAGGGTTTTTGGAAACAGTATCGGAAGTCCATGAAGATGTTCTCCGGTCAGGAGCGGTACAGGACCAGAGATTGGTCGCGGCGCGCAACGTCATAGTCCGGACGGGTAGAGAAGCTCTCTTTCTTTGGTCTATGGAGCGTGTAGCTGAAGAAGCATGGCGGGGTTCTTCAGCCTTGCATGGTGACATCTGATCTGGCGTGCCCGACGGGGCGGCCTGGAAGGACAGCATCATCCCAGGCCCTTAGCAGTTCGAGGTTCGTGACGATGCGCTCTGTGCGTCGCAGACGTTTTGGCCGCGACGGCGAGGGCCGGGGGTAGCACTACATGTAGAGGCCCTGGCCGGCACAAGTGTCAAGTCCCGGGTTTTGTAGAGGGTCGTTTGTCTGTTGATCAAGCCGCGACGGCCTGCCTGTCGATGAGCGGACGATGAGCCTGAACCGGTGGAACGTAGCCGGTCGCCGAATGCGGTCGCCGAGTGTTGTACGACCCGACCCACTTCGACGTTGCCACGTTGACGTCAGTCAACGCCGGCCAGACCCTCCGGTCGATAAGCTCGGCTCTGAACACCGAGTTCAACGCCTCGGCCGTCGCATTGTCGTAGGAGTCACCCTTGGCCCCCACCGACGCGACGACCTTCGAGTCCGCCAGCGACTGCCCGTAGGAAACCGCTCCGTACTGGGCGAGTTCAACCGGTGGTTGCAACACCGTCGGTTTTGAGTGAGTGTATCTGTTCAGCC
>NZ_BJNT01000039.1 GCF_006539825.1 Corynebacterium variabile | reverse complement strand
ACCGCAGACCCGGGGCGATCCACCCTGCGGTGCGGCAAAATAGTGTCGGCGACGAGGTTGCCGTTAGGGTGCACGGTAGGGTCATGGTTCGGTCAGATGAAGGTGTGGTAACTCTCATCTTGCCCCGGTCAGTACCTCTGTATGTTGTGCCACCCCGGATCCCCATCACGGGTCAGCTACGCACTCCCAAACGAGAAGAGCCGCATAACCTCGCGGCACGCTTCACTCAGGTACAACCTGCGCAGGCACACTCGGTCATCAACGTGCGATCGATCCGCTCGACACTCCCCACTGACCTTCGCCCATTCCCAGCAGTGCAGCCTGGTCCCCTACCGACCAACCGGCCTCAGTGAGCGCGGATACCGCGTCCCGAACTCTGAAATCGCGAGCTGGGTCGCACCGTCCGGAGTTGGACCGACTGTGGGACAGGCTGCGTCATGGGGACACGGTGGTGGTGTGGCGGTTGGACCGGTTGGGCCGCTCGGTTCCGCATCTGATCGATCAGTTGGAGGATCTCCAGGCCCGCGGGGTCGGGTTCGTCTCGTTGCAGGAGACCATTGACACGACCACTCCGGGTGGCCGGCTGGTGTTCCATGTGTTCTCGGCGTTGGCGCAGTTCGAACGTGATCTGGCGATCGAGCGCACCACTGCCGGTCTGGCGGCGGCCAGGGCACGGGGTAGGGTTGGGGGTCGGCCGAAGAAGCTCACCGCACAGCAAACCGCCACTGCTCGCTCACTGTATGAGTCGAAGACGATGACGGTCGCGGAGATCGGACGTGTTCTCGGGGTCAGTCGCTCAACGATCTACCGGGGACTTGAGGCGAAATGGAAAAAATAAATCCTTGCACGCTATGCGGAACTACAAACAACCTGGGCTAACAGCTGAAGTAATCTCTCCTTTCGATAGACAGTATAGTATTGATTGCGGTGTCTCCCGGTGGGATATACGGATCTTCTTTGTCTCCTTTAGTAAGCCGAGAGGGCCCCACGCTGCACGCGGGCTCATCTAAAGCAAATGAGGAAATATATATTTCGGAAGAATTCTCACGCTGGTGCGAGACTGTGGCAACAGAGTCCTCAAAAGTGACTGATGCAGTTGCGCTGTTGCCGGGAAGCAAGGTTGACCACTCTACGGTACCACTGTCATTAAGGGGAACCGATGATAGCCTACCGTCCTTGTAAATGGTATAAAAAACCCCATCATATGTGTGCGAGTAGCGCTCGGCACCCCAATCGCTTGCGTTCTCTATTACCGGCCCCATCTTTGGATTGCGTAGGCGGTGTGCAGCTTCGTCGTAATCCATAGATACACTCGACGCGGATCCGTCCTTCCTTTCGGAAATGTATGATATCTTGTTCGAATCGCATCCAAGATCGGGCTGCCCCGACGGCGACTTCACTGGACTGGAAGTGCTAAACGTGTTGACTGACCCGTCAGTTTCAACTCTCGTTACACTCAGATCTGAGTACTCCTGACCATCAACATCCTTCAATGCACCTTCGTGCATCCAAAACAAGCGACCATCGTCACAAGAGTTTATAGAACGTATCGGGTCTTCTGTTTTGTATTCTCCTATCACCCCCCCGCGCGAAAGACGAAATATTTTCACACTTTCCGGTAGGCCCCCCTCTGGATCGGGGAACATGAAAGACACATATTCTGAGTTGTTGGAGCTATCCGCATACAGCACCTGACCGCTAGTGTTGATATCTATAGTCTTGGCCACTTCAAGTTCACTGGTGACGTACGATATCCCCTCGGCGGTGGTCACGGCAAAGTACTGACCGAGACGGACCACCTTAGAGTTGTAAACATCAGACAGTTCGATAGTTCTACCCTCGGATTCGGCAGAATCCTCAGTTATCGAAATCTTCTGCTTGCTCTCGCCATCAATAATGGTATTATTCCAGGTGTTATCTTGTACTAGTAAATCTGTTCCTAACGGATCCTGCAATACAAGGCCACTCTGCTGATCGAAAGGAGATTCCTGAAATCCGCACCCGGAAGAAGTAAATAGCAGTAATGCTAGCGAGCTCGACATGGAACAATATCGTAAAAAGCTAGAATTCACTTGAACTCGGTCACATTTATCGAGTTGTAAATGTCAATCGGATATACTCCGGCACGGTACGTCGATACATACTTGTTCGTACCAATATCAAGTTTTCCATTCGTGGCCGACATATAAGCAGCCCATACCAGTGAGCTGCAGTTGAAAGAAGTTGACTGGCGCGTGGTGGCCCGAGTTCCGGCAAAATTCGAGTTATACGAAGATCCTACCTTGCTTATCGCAAATTGGGCTGCAGAGGTCCGGTTGGATCCGGTAGTATCTACCGATAGATACTTCGGAGCACAAACACCTCGACGCTCGCTTCCACTAATTCTCCGAACTCCTTCGGTTTTTCCAACCGCCTCGACAGTTTCAATTTTATTGGGATCGCTGCTAGAATTTCCGACAAAAATTCCCATGTGCCCATGGTTGATATCAACACCCTTGACGGTCGTTGTGGCTCCCGAATAGAAAATATCCCCTCGATTGGTTCGGCTGTTTCCGGGTTTTATCAACTGGCTGGGGGAACAATCGTTACTCATGCCGGAATCAATGGCTCTGAGTAGATTCTGTGGTGACGAGTTGGAAGATTCTTCTCTAAGTCGCTCTATCTCGTCGTTGGATGCTTGAATTGACTCGTTGGCCTGTGTGAGCGCATCAAAGAAACCTGTAGCGACGTCAACGCCGTTGTTCACGAATAGATCTCGAATCTGCGTGCAGAAAGCCTCTATATTATCACCATCCATATCGAGCTTATTCATTAACTCGGGGATAGGGCTTCCGTATCCGAATATTGATCCTCCGGAAAATTTCTGTTCGTACTTAATCGAGTCTTGGGTTTGAGCATCTTCTATTGGATACCCTAGGTTTCCTCCTTCGTAGCCTTGGTCTGCCCATTGATCGAGTATGTCACCAGTGATGGGATGTGCGCCGTGGGTGGGGTGCCAGTAGAGCATGCCGCCGACGAACCTGTTGAACCTCCCAACACCGTCGGGTGTGCTGGCTTCGTCGGTGGTGGGGTAGCCGAGGGGTCCGCCTTCTGCTCCGGTGGCGACCCACTTGTCGTAGATGAGCCCTTCGATACTGGCGAGGCCGGCGAGGGAA
>NZ_BJNT01000038.1 GCF_006539825.1 Corynebacterium variabile | reverse complement strand
CAGGGTACCTCGTTGTGGTGGGTGATGTCCGGCGGCTCGGGGCGGAAGGGCAAGCCTGGCGGGGTCGCGGACCTGAGCGCGTCCCGATCCCGCAACGTGGCAGTGCGGGGACCACTAGAGTGGAGAGGTCCGCAGCGTCCTCACGCGCTGAACGAACCGCCCGCGAACGGTCCCTCATCTCCTGCCGCGGTCGGCCGACCATGAAGGATGACCGACTCTCTCCATGTCACGTCACTCCGCGTCAGCGAACAGTCAGGTTTCCAGTCAGGCCTTCAGCCAGGCGACCAGTTCTTCCTCCGGGGACTCGAGCACCGGCACCATGTCTGGCGGTCGTGCACTGAAGGCGGTCCTCCGCGTCACCCTGCGGTCCTTCCGTAGTCATCTCGGCAGGCTCGTTCTGACGGTCTGCGCCGTCGCTGTAGCGGTCTCCTTCCTGACCGGGTCCCAGATGCTCTCCGGAGTCCTCAACGGCACCGTGTCCACCATGATGTCCTCCGAGTATGAAGGCGTTCCCGTCGTCGTCAGACCGGCCGAAGGCCATCCCTCCCTCGCACCGGACAGCGCGACGGTGGTCGGAGAGCTCCCTGAGGTCGACCGGGTCAACATCAACGACCGACGTAGCGTCCTCGTCACCGCCGCGGACGGGACAACTGTGGACAGCGGGAAAGACCACATCCACGTTGTCCCCTGGTACCCCCCGGAACAGGCGGTTGGAAGCTCCACCGAGAGCGGCGGCCCTGGCCCTGCGCCGGGGGAGGCTCTGGTGTCCGAGGGTGCAGCCAGAGGAGGGCTCGCGGTAGGAAGCCTGGTCCATGTCAACGACGGCAGTGAGGACTACGACCTCACAGTCACCGGGACCATTCCGGACAGTGACGACAAGAGCACCGACACCGGCATCGAGTTGGCGGTGAATCTCGACGACTACACGGCCCGCTATGCGGAGTCCGGTCTCCCCGCACTCCTCGTCACACCGGCACCGGGGGCGGAGACGCAGGAGACCATGGACGCCATTGGTGCTGCTCTCGACAGCCCGGAACGGGGCCTGCCTGATGTCCGCACCGGCGAAGAGCTCGTCGATGAGTCACAGGACGCCACGGAATCAGCCCTCGGCTTCGTCCGCTACCTGCTCTACGCCTTTGCCGGCGTAGCTCTTCTGGCTGCACTGTTCACCATCGTCAACACCTTTCAGATGACGATCGCCCGTCGGAACCGGGAGATCGCCCTGCTGCGGTCCCTGGGTGTGTCCCGACGCCAGGTGACCGGTTCTGTGCTCGGCGAAGCACTGCTGTGCGGTGTCGTCGGCTCAGGACTCGGCGTCCTACTCGGCGTGGGTGCTGTCCATGTCCTGCTTCGCGCAGTGCGTTCGATGTCCGACACGGTCGACGTCTCCGCCCCTGAGGTCACGGGAGCCACCATCGTGGTCCCGTTGGTCGTCGGCACGGTGGTGACGCTCCTGGGTGGAGTCCTTCCCGCCCGTAAGGCAGGACGCGTCGCTCCACTGGAGGCACTGCGCCAGGCCGAGGCGCCGCAGCAACGCACCTCCCCGTGGCGCACGGTGGCCGGGATCGCCGTCATCATCGCCGGCGCGGTGCTCTGCAGCGTCGCGCTCTCCCTGGATGCAGACACCACCACCCGTGCCTCCCTTGCCGGCGCCGGTGCGGTGGTCGGCTTCCTCGGCGTGTACCTCGCGTCCCCCGCGATCCTCGGGGCGGTCACCGGGCTGTTCAACCGGCTCCCGCACCGGCGGCCGGCGGTCCGACTGGCCACCGCCCAGGTGTCGCGCACCCCCGCCCGTTCCGCCGGCACCGCCTTCGCACTGACGCTGGGTCTGTCCCTGACGACGGTCACCGGGATGCTCGGCGCCTCCGTGGTCAACGCTGTCGAGGAGACAGTCACCACCGAGGTCACCGCGGACCTTGTCGTCGGTGCGGCTGACGGACTGACCGGCGACCCCGTCCCGGGAACAGCCACCGATGCAGTGCGCGAGACGCCGGGCGTCGGCTCGGTCTACACGGTCGGCAAAGCCCCGGTCGTCGTCGGGGCGGCGGAGGACGGCGCGAATCTGGTGTCCGTGAGTAACGGCGATCCGACCACCGCCGTCGAGGTCGGGGAGGTCACCGGAAACCTCGACCTGTCGTCGGGGGAGGGGCTGACGATGTCCGCGTCCTTCGCCGCGGACCATGGACTGCAGATCGGGGATCTCGTGGAGGTCGGCGTCCCCGGGCAGACCTTCACCAGCTGGATTCCCCTGCAGGGTACCTATGGGCACTCCCGGCTTCTCGGCGACGTGGTCGTCAGCTCGACGGCGTTCTGGGGGCTTGCTCCCGGCGACCGCGGTCTCGGTGGGCACCGCACCCTCGCGGTCGCCGTCACCGGGGACGGCAGCGTGGACACCGACACGCTCCGCGAGCGGCTGGAGGACGCCACGGCGTCCTCCCCGTCGGTGGGGGTGCAGACCCCGGCGGAGTTCGCGGGACGCCAGACCGACCTCATTGACCGGATCATCGCGGTGGTCTATGCCCTGTCCGCGCTGGCCGTGATTGTCGCGGTGCTGGGAGTGGCCAACACTCTCGCCCTGTCCGTCGCCGAGCGACGCCGCGAGATCGGCATGCTGCGGGCGGTCGGGGCAACCCGGGGACTCATCCGCCGGACCATCACCGTCGAAGCGGTGCTGACCTCGGTCTACGGTGCGGTGGTGGGGGTTCTCGCCGGACTCGGGGCGGGGTTCGCCGTCCTCGGCGTCCTCGGGGACGTCGGTCTGACGAGCGTCATCGTCCCCTGGGCGGTGGTGGCCGGGGTGCTGGTGGGATCTGTGGTGGTGGGAGTGGTGTCTGCCCTGGCACCGGCGGTGCGGGCGGCGCGGACGCCACCGCTGGACGCGGTGGCGGAGTAGCCGGCTGCGCGGCCCTGCGCGGCCCTACACAGCCACGTACTTCTCGAGGATCGGCAGCATCTTGTCCATGCCGTAGTCGTAGGCCTGTGGGGTGCCCATGCTGAACGACTGGGCGACCTCCTTCGGCAGGATGGTGCCGTGGCCGTTCTCCACGGCCGGCAGGCGCTTCCATGCGTCGTTGTCGGCGATCTCGTACTCCGGCTCGCTGGTGGAGATGATCTCCGGGGACTCGTCGAACTTCTCCTCGACCCAGGGGCCGAGGCAGTCGTCGCCGTAGTCGCCCCAGTCGGACGCGGCGACCGGCTGGACACCGAGGGCCATGGGGGTCTCGGCGTCGCCCCATCCGATGGCGACGACCTTCTCCGGCTTCTCGTCGATCTCGATGTCACCGAACTTCGTGGCGACGGTGGTGGGGAAGGCGTCGGTGGAGCTGTTCGAACTGTCATCGTTGTCAGAGGAACAGGCGGTGAGGCCGACGGCCAGGCTGCCGGCGACGACAGCACCGGTGAGGGCACGGATCCGGGAACGCATAGGTGGAACGTCCTTCTTTCCGAGAGGGGGTGTTAGT
>NZ_BJNT01000037.1 GCF_006539825.1 Corynebacterium variabile | reverse complement strand
CTCCCTGGCCGGCCTCGCGAGCATTGAAGGACTCATCTACGACAAGTGGGTGACCACCGGCGCAGAAGGCGGGCCCCTCGGATACCCCACCGCTGATGAAGCCGGCACACCCGACGGTGTTGGACGGTTCAACAGGTTCGCCGGCGGCATGCTCTACTGGCACCCCACACACGGCGCGCATCCGGTGACTGGGGCGGTGCTTGACAAGTGGGCGCGGCGTGGATACGAAACAAGTGGATATGGGTATCCCATTAGCGACTCGTTCATCGACGAGGAGGGTATGCAGGTACAGGAATTTGAGGGGGGTACTCTCATCGCCAACCCGGATGATGTCCTCTCGCCATTCTCCTGTGTTGCAGCAGCGCTTCGTGTTGCTGGAGAAATGAACTTGGTTTCTGATTTTCAATATATTTGCAGCTCTTTTGGCGTATGGGTGCAGGAGAACTCCGACACGCCAGCTGTGTTCTCGCGTCCTGCGGCCGAAGATCGGACCGCTGACCAAGAAGATCAGGCCACTCAAGCTCCCCAGCTGCGAGCGGAAGGTCCTACAGGGATCGAGTGTGACTGGACTGAGCCTACTTCGATTTCCGATCCACGCAGACAAGATGCATACCGAATATCCAAGTCTGTTGACATGTGCATCGGAGACGGGAATATGGGGAATGGAAAAATCAACTGGAGTCGTGAATTCGCATGGAACATAAGGAATACCCTTACGCAGCGGCAAAACCATCATGTTGCACTCAAGGTGACGTCCTTGGGTTTGCCCAGTGGAAAATTCACGGTAGACTTCCGGGTGCGGGAAGATGTATCTAAAAGGCCTGATCGCACAGTAGACTCTCGTAGCGTCTCCGTTAGCTCTGCCGGAGGTAAAGAATCATCCCAAATGTACCTAACCTCCACAGATAAGGGGAAATACTTTGTCGAAGTGACTAACATGGAACTGTCTATCCCCTCATGGGACTACAAGGCCTCTTACGGTGGCTTAACGTTCGCGATGGGTCGGTACAATTGCCCTCAGTACAGGTACGAGTCAGATCTATGTACATTTCCGGAGAACATCGATGATCACACTGGAGTACGCTCGTGACGCTCCATACGAGACTCTGGGACGGATTTTGTCAGGAGTACGGAATACGTAATGTCGACACTGTCACTGATATTGCAGGAACGGGGATCCTCTTTTCCCTCATGACGGTCGGACGGGTCGACAGTGATGAACTACAATACGAGGCCGACTGGTTCAGCTCGGAGGGAGACGTACCCTCCCGGTACTCTGTTCATCTCATTCCGTCGCGATCACTCTGGACAGTCATGGTTGACGGAATTATCTACCATGACACACTTGGAGAGTTCATTCAATCGCAACGGTTGACATCTGAGCGACGGCCCAGCACGGGGCTCATGTCGCCGCTGTCGTTGGTATACTTCGAAGGATTCCCGGAAACATGGGGGGGAAGCTATCGCTTCCAAAAGCCGTTCGAAGATGGGGGGGAAGAGTCTTATCCTCGACATTTTGAGGTTGCCGATAGGAGATATCTTCGTGTCATTTCTTATGCTGGCGGCTCTCAGGACAGTGCGGAGGAGGTGTTTGAGATAGTCATCGACATGAGCGTTCCTATTGTCTACTACAAATGCCGACATCTTGACGAATGCATTGATTCGCTTTGGAAGCTGCGTTTCGTGGAAATTATTTCCGAGCGGTAATAGCGGAAATTAAAAACTGCACGAAGTTTTCTCTTCCCATCGGGATACAGGCCGTGCAACAAGTCTTTGTACGACGAAATGAATAAGATCTGCAACTCGGTGTATGGCGGTGCGGATCCACGTCGTTGCGGATGTCGAGACTTCCGGGATGCGTACTACCCTGCAGTAACCATATCTCATCTCGGTCAGAACTAGAGCATCACAACGAAAGAGCGGCCGATGGCTACTAAATCCACGTTCCCCCTTGGGACAAGAATATGGTTCTTGTCTACCATCGGCTTACCTCTCGCACTCAAGATCTTGGCAGAGGTTGATGTCGTCAGTGATGGGGTCGGAGATACAGCTTACGTATTCTCGATGCTTAGCATCGTCGGTTTTGTAGGATACTTTATCGCCCCATCCAAAAGTAAGCTTTCTTTTTCGGTCGCTTTGATGTCGGCGCTAATATTCACCGTTGCCGTATTGTGGATAACTCTAGGTTCTGGCGGGTATATATCGGGAATAGTCGCGATCATATCGTTTATATTTCTGGTATCATCTGGCGGCAAGTTCCTGACGGCAATATCCAGTGCGAGGTATTGATATTTTGATGACTGTTGTTTGGGATATTTTTTCTCTCAGCAACCCCTGACTTACAGTGCTCGGTAGATCGTTGAGCGACTGACCCCGAGCACCCGCCCGATCTCTGACACCGTCATCGTCTTCGCCTCATACAGTGAGCGGGCGGTGGCGGCTTGCTGTTCGGTGAGTTTCTTCGGCCGCCCCCCGACCCGGCCGCGTGCCCTGGCCGCCGCCAGGCCGGCAGTGGTGCGCTCGATCACCAGATCACGTTCGAACTGAGCCAACGCCGAAAATACATGGAACACCAACCGGCCACCCGGAGTGGTCGTGTCAATGGTCTCCTGCAACGAGACGAACCCGACCCCGCGGGCCTGGAGATCCTCCAGCTGATCAATCAGATGCGGGACTGAGCGGCCCAGCCGGTCCAATCGCCACACCACCACCGTGTCCCCGGAACGCAGCTTGCCCCATAACCGGTCCAGCTCTGGGCGATGCGCCCGGGACCCGGAACCGACATCGGTGAAGATCTCGCTACAGCCGTGCCGACTCAACGCATCGCGTTGCAGACTCGCATCCTGATCCGCTGTTGATACTCGGGCGTACCCGAATACTTCACCCATAGAACCCTCTTTCGTGTGCCCAGGTGTCCGGAACTCGTCGCGGACAAGTCTAGTGACACCTTGATTCTGACACAGTGTTCTGAGACAACGCGACCTGCACTGACACGCTCCGGTGCCGATGTGCAAACTGGTGTGTCATAAACGATCGTTTCCGGACACTACCCCCGCACCCGAATCTCGTCGGCCCGAAGGCGGTGGCCACTACGACGGACTATCGTCGTTTGCATGGCTAGACCTCAACGCTCCAGGGACCACAAGATCATCGCCGGGGTCTGCGGCGGCATAGCCGACTGGTTGGGGTGGTCCCCCACCGTGGTGCGAACCCTATTCGTCCTATCGTTCGTGTTCCCCGGCCCCCAGGCAGTGTTCTACCTCGGCGCGTGGATCCTCATGCCCAAACAGCCCTGACGCGCCACGCGGCGGCCAAGATTTCATGCCACATAGCCCTCACATTCACAGGCTCAGCGCTACGGTGTCCGTCAGATAATCTCGCCATCGTCGGTCCTCAAACCTGAACTGCGCAGCCCCAGCCGAGCTGCAATCGCGGCAGAAGCCGCATGGTCTGGGTGAATCGCGGCCGTAAAGTGACTAACCCCATGATCCTGTAGCCACGTGCGCATCAGTCTTGCGCTGCGTGCGGCCAGGCCCCGACCCTGCCACCGGAGACCGATTACCCACGCCAGTTCCGCAACCGTATGGTCGCCCTGGGTAACGACCGTTGCCTGAACATACCCGGCCGGCTCTCCCGACACGCGAACGATCCAGTTCAACCACAGCTGCGATCCATCAGGCGATATTCCATCCTCCTGGCGAGCGTATGTGCGGCGCAACTCGTCAATACTTGGTGGCTCACCGCCGGTGAAAACGTACAACTCGCGATCCTGCAACACCGTGACCATCGTGTCAGCATCATCACCTCGCAATGGCGTCAGCAGTACATCAACCTGTGCGATCGGTGTAGCTTCCAAAAAACATGGTTGGTCCAGATTCTCGTCCATGTCCCCCAGTAAAGCCCGACCTTCACGATGAACTGCAACTTGACTCATGCTTGAGGCCCCTTACCGCATCAGCCGCCGTTGACAGCCCGTTCTACTTGAAGAACCCCGCTGGCTACTGCATCGAGGTCGTCATCTCACTGCCACCCGTCGGACACTACGGGGTGAAGTACCGGGACAGCGTTTGGCCGAACGGCGAGACGGGGCGCATGGTAGAAGCCTTCAAGCCACAGCAGAAGGGTCACTGGGAGTAAGGGAATATCATCACCGAACTCACTACCTCGTGACCTGGGGGTTAAGCACCGGCCCGGCAAAGGTAGCGATCCAGAGCTGCCAGAACCTCGGTTCGCCCTCTTCTAGCTGTACTGTCCGGTGAACGGTGACCTAGACGGATACGTCTGCAGAGAGTGAGATCTGCCTGGCGACCGTCGAGCGGTGCGCGGACTTGTGGTTGTCGTATCAACCTCTTCGAGAAGTCTAGAGATTTCCTCGCGTCCCTGTTTGTTTTTGTTACGATTGTTGCGTCAGGAGAACTTGGCGACACCCCTAATCAGAACGGTATCCACCATGAGAATCACCCGGATTCTTCCCCTCAGTTTGGCGGCAGTGGCCGCACTCTCCCTAGGCCTGGGGACTATGTCCCAGGCCTCAGCAGCTACCAGCGTCCCCACTCCGGAATCCTCGCTGTCTCAAGGTCAGCTTAAGAGCAAGTCTTCCTGCGACAAGCTCTACAAGAGCCTCAGCAAGGGCTGCCGGTTCATTCCCGCACCTCCTGCACGGGCGGCGTGCTGGGCTGCAGCCGCTGCAAGCTACGCAGCTTGCCTGGCGGCAGACTAATGGCGCACCCCGAAGAGCCCCTACTGACCCGTGTTTTTCAGGGAAGGTCTGGGCAAGAGGTAAAGTTGTGCATCTGGGCACCTCACGAAGAGCACGGCGATTGGGTCGCCCGCTGGGCGATTTCAGGTCTACAGAGCGGCGATGTGCAAATGTTCTCTGGCGGTGTGGACTCGGTGCAAGCTATGATTTTCGCCTTCGCCGCAGCTGGCGATCGGCTAGCCAGCGAAAACGATTCGCTGATGTTTGCCGGGGGCGAAGGTCCTCAGCTGTTAAGGACGAGCCTCGATGCTCCGCATGGCCAGTGGTTAGCCACTGTCTCCATCCCGACTGTCTAGGTCATGCCTCCTTATTAGCGTAGCCAGGTGACGAAACCAGCGAGCTTGCAACAGCACCTCCTAGGCTCCCTACCTTCGTCAAGATTGCACCCCAAGGCGAACGGGTGTTC
>NZ_BJNT01000036.1 GCF_006539825.1 Corynebacterium variabile | reverse complement strand
GGTGTGCGGATGTTGTTTGAGAACTCAATAGCGTGATGAATCAAGTTTTTTGTCGCATGGTCGGCAGATGGTGGCTTGGGTTGGTACCGGCACGTGGGTGACTGCGTGTAAAAGTACTTATCTTTGTCTGTCTGTTGGTTGTTGTGACCGGCGTATGGTTCCTGGTCCCCCGACCGGAACTGTGCGCGGATATTCCGGGTTTTTACCTGGATGTCAGCAGTTCAGTATTTTTATTTTTGCCAGTGATGGCTCTTTATTGGGTTTATTGCTTTTATGGAGAGTTTGATCCTGGCTCAGGACGAACGCTGGCGGCGTGCTTAACACATGCAAGTCGAACGGAAAGGCCCTGCTTGCAGGGTACTCGAGTGGCGAACGGGTGAGTAACACGTGGGTGATCTGCCCTGCACTTCGGGATAAGCCTGGGAAACTGGGTCTAATACCGGATAGGACCATCGTTTAGTGTCGGTGGTGGAAAGTTTTTCGGTGCAGGATGAGCTCGCGGCCTATCAGCTTGTTGGTGGGGTAATGGCCTACCAAGGCGTCGACGGGTAGCCGGCCTGAGAGGGTGGACGGCCACATTGGGACTGAGACACGGCCCAGACTCCTACGGGAGGCAGCAGTGGGGAATATTGCACAATGGGCGCAAGCCTGATGCAGCGACGCCGCGTGGGGGATGAAGGCCTTCGGGTTGTAAACTCCTTTCAACCATGACGAAGCATTATGTGACGGTAGTGGTAGAAGAAGCACCGGCTAACTACGTGCCAGCAGCCGCGGTAATACGTAGGGTGCGAGCGTTGTCCGGAATTACTGGGCGTAAAGAGCTCGTAGGTGGTTTGTCGCGTCGTCTGTGAAATTCCGGGGCTTAACTCCGGGCGTGCAGGCGATACGGGCATAACTTGAGTGCTGTAGGGGAGACTGGAATTCCTGGTGTAGCGGTGAAATGCGCAGATATCAGGAGGAACACCGATGGCGAAGGCAGGTCTCTGGGCAGTAACTGACGCTGAGGAGCGAAAGCATGGGTAGCGAACAGGATTAGATACCCTGGTAGTCCATGCCGTAAACGGTGGGCGCTAGGTGTGGGGGTCTTCCACGACTTCTGTGCCGTAGCTAACGCATTAAGCGCCCCGCCTGGGGAGTACGGCCGCAAGGCTAAAACTCAAAGGAATTGACGGGGGCCCGCACAAGCGGCGGAGCATGTGGATTAATTCGATGCAACGCGAAGAACCTTACCTGGGCTTGACATATGCCGGATCGACGCAGAGATGCGTTTTCCCTTGTGGTCGGTATACAGGTGGTGCATGGTTGTCGTCAGCTCGTGTCGTGAGATGTTGGGTTAAGTCCCGCAACGAGCGCAACCCTTGTCTTGTGTTGCCAGCACGTTATGGTGGGGACTCGCGAGAGACTGCCGGGGTTAACTCGGAGGAAGGTGGGGATGACGTCAAATCATCATGCCCCTTATGTCCAGGGCTTCACACATGCTACAATGGTCGGTACAGTGGGTTGCTACACCGTGAGGTGGTGCTAATCCCTTAAAGCCGGTCTCAGTTCGGATTGGAGTCTGCAACTCGACTCCATGAAGTCGGAGTCGCTAGTAATCGCAGATCAGCAACGCTGCGGTGAATACGTTCCCGGGCCTTGTACACACCGCCCGTCACGTCATGAAAGTTGGTAACACCCGAAGCCAGTGGCCCAAACTCGTTAGGGAGCTGTCGAAGGTGGGATCGGCGATTGGGACGAAGTCGTAACAAGGTAGCCGTACCGGAAGGTGCGGCTGGATCACCTCCTTTCTAAGGAGCTTTATTTTGTGGTTCTCGCACCAACAAGGGTGTTTGAGGCCTTTTTTGAATCCGGGTGGAGATCAACCCGTTTTTGAGTCGCCTGGTGGCGATCGTGTGACAGGCCTTTTTGGGGTCAGCTTGGTTCGTTGCGTTGTTGGGTGTCTGGAACAGCATGCGGTTTTGCATGGTTGTTTCTGTGGGGTTCTTGTGGCCGGTGTGCACGTGAGTGTGTGGTGGTTGTGGGTGTCCCGAGTCTTTGTGACTGTGTTGTTTGAGAACTGTATAGTGGACGCGAGTATCTTCTTTTTTGATGCAATTTTGTAAGTATTTGATTGAATACTGTTTTACAGTGTTCATCTGATGCGTTCTTAGTGTTGTGTGTTAAGGGCGCACGGTGGATGCCTTGGCATGATGAGCCGATGAAGGACGTGGGAGACTGCGATATGCCTCGGGGAGTTGTCAACTGAGCGTTGATCCGAGGATGTCCGAATGGGGAAACCCGGCCGTGGTTATGTGCGGTCACCTGCCGGTGAATGTATAGCCGGTGTGGAGGTTACGCGGGGAAGTGAAACATCTCAGTACCCGTAGGAAGAGAAAACAATAGTGATTCCGTGAGTAGTGGCGAACGAAAGTGGATGATTGGCTAAACCGGTTGCGTGTGATACCTGTCAGGGGTTGCGTGGTCGGGGTTGTGGGGTCTTGTTCGACTGGTCTGACAGTCAGTCGCCCGGTCATGTGTGCTAGCGGAAGTGGTTTGGAATGGCCTGCCGTAGACGGTGAGAGTCCGGTACGTGAAAGCATGTGTGGTTGGGTTACGAGGTGCCCCGAGTAGCAGCGGGCTCGTGGAATCTGCTGTGAATCTGCCGGGACCACCCGGTAAGCCTGAATACTCATTGTGACCGATAGCGGATAGTACCGTGAGGGAATGGTGAAAAGTACCCCGGGAGGGGAGTGAAATAGTACCTGAAACCGTGCGCTTACAATCCGTCAGAGCCGTTCTGCACTTTTGGTGTGGTGGTGATGGCGTGCCTTTTGAAGAATGAGCCTGCGAGTCAGCGGCACGTCGCGAGGTTAACCCGTGTGGGGTAGTCGTAGCGAAAGCGAATACTAACTAGTGTGTTTAGTGGCGTGTCCTGGACCCGAAGCGGGGTGATCTACCCATGGCCAGTGTGAAGCGACGGTAAGACGTCGTGGAGGCGCGAACCCACTTAGGTTGAAAACTGAGGGGATGAGTTGTGGGTAGGGGTGAAAGGCCAATCAAACTCCGTGATAGCTGGTTCTCCCCGAAATGCATTTAGGTGCAGCGTCGTGTGTTTCTTGCCGGAGGTAGAGCTACTGGTTGGTTTAGCGGGACTATCATCTTAGCGACATCAGCCAAACTCCGAATGCCGGTAAGTGAGAGCGCGGCAGTGAGACTGCGGGGGATAAGCTTCGTAGTCGAGAGGGAAACAGCCCAGATCGCCGGCTAAGGCCCCTAAGGGTGTACTAAGTGGAAAAGGATGTGGGATCGCGAAGACAGCCAGGAGGTTGGCTTAGAAGCAGCCATCCTTGAAAGAGTGCGTAATAGCTCACTGGTCGAGTGGTCCTGCGCCGACAATGTAGTGGGGCTCAAGTACACCGCCGAAGCCGCGGAACTCATACTTTTGTGTGGGTTGGTAGGGGAGCGTCGTGTGGCCGTTGAAGGTGCGGGGTGACCCAGTGCTGGAGGCTATGCGAGTGAGAATGCAGGCATGAGTAGCGAATGATGAGTGAGAACCTCATCCGCCGGATGACCAAGGGTTCCTGGGTCAAGTTAATCTTCCCAGGGTGAGTCGGGGCCTAAGGCGAGGCCGACAGGCGTAGTCGATGGATAACGGGTTGATATTCCCGTACCCGAGTGTGTGCGACAATGATGAATCGGTGATACTAACCACCCTGAAGTTTTCTGTTCACGTCTTTGGCGTGTGTGGTTGATGGATGCGTGGGACCTGAGCTGGTAGTAGTCAAGTGATGGGGTGACGCAGGAAGGTAGCCGAGCCACTTATTGGATTGTGGTGTAAGCGTGTGGCCCGTGTTCCAGGTAAATCCGGGACACATTGTGGGTGAGGCGTGATGCGTACCCGTTTGCGGGGATGTCGGTGATCCTATGCTGTCGAGAAAAGCCTCTAGCGAGTGCACGTTCGGCCCGTACCCCAAACCGACACAGGTGGTCAGGTAGAGAATACTAAGGCGATCGGGTGAACTGTGGTTAAGGAACTCGGCAAAATGCCCCCGTAACTTCGGGAGAAGGGGGGCCCGTGCTGGTGAAGGTCTTTACGGCTGGTAGCTGGTGTGGGTCGCAGAGAATAGAGGGAAGCGACTGTTTACTAAAAACACAGGTCCGTGCGAAGACGGTAAGTCGATGTATACGGACTGACGCCTGCCCGGTGCTGGAAGGTTAAGAGGACCTGTTAGATTTTCGGATCGAAGCGGAGAATTTAAGCCCCAGTAAACGGCGGTGGTAACTATAACCATCCTAAGGTAGCGAAATTCCTTGTCGGGTAAGTTCCGACCTGCACGAATGGCGTAACGACTTCCCTGCTGTCTCAACCACAGGCCCGGCGAAATTGCAGTACGAGTAAAGATGCTCGTTACGCGCGGCAGGACGAAAAGACCCCGGGACCTTCACTATAGCTTGGTATTGGTGTTCGGTTCGGTTTGTGTAGGATAGGTGGGAGACTGTGAAGCGGCCACGCCAGTGGTTGTGGAGTCGTTGTTGAAATACCACTCTGATCGTATTGGATATCTGAACCTCGGCCCATGATCTGGGTTAGGGACAGTGCCTGGTGGGTAGTTTAACTGGGGCGGTTGCCTCCCAAAGAGTAACGGAGGCGCCCAAAGGTTCCCTCAGCCTGGTTGGCAATCAGGTGTTGAGTGTAAGTGCACAAGGGAGCTTGACTGTGAGACTGACAGGTCGAGCAGGTACGAAAGTAGGGACTAGTGATCCGGCACCGGCTTGTGGAAGCGGTGTCGCTCAACGGATAAAAGGTACCCCGGGGATAACAGGCTGATCTTCCCCAAGAGTCCATATCGACGGGATGGTTTGGCACCTCGATGTCGGCTCGTCGCATCCTGGGGCTGGAGTTGGTCCCAAGGGTTGGGCTGTTCGCCCATTAAAGCGGCACGCGAGCTGGGTTTAGAACGTCGTGAGACAGTTCGGTCTCTATCCGCCGTGCGCGTTGAAACTTGAGAAAGGCTGACCCTAGTACGAGAGGACCGGGTTGGACATACCTCTGGTGGGCCAGTTGTCACGCCCGTGGCATGGCTGGTTGGCTACGTATGGGAGGGATAACCGCTGAAAGCATCTAAGCGGGAAGCCTGTTTCGAGATGAGGTTTCGTTTGAGGTTCCCTGTAGATTACGGGGTTGATAGGCCGGATCTGGACAGCATGTGAGTGTTGGAGGTGACCGGTACTAATTGACCGAGCGCTACATTAAGAGTGTTGTTGCTTGATTGTGTTGTTGAGAAGCGTGTTTTGCGTCCACTGTGCAGTGTCTGGAATGGCACGGCATACTGAGTCTGGGTTGGTTTTTGTGGCTGGTCTGGGTTTGGGTGTGTGTTGTTTCGTGTGTTTTGTCGGTGGTTTTAGCGGTGGGGTCACGCCCGGTCCCTTTCCGAACCCGGAAGCTAAGCCTGCCTGCGCCGATGGTACTGCACCTGGGAGGGTGTGGGAGAGTAGGACGCCGCCGGCA
>NZ_BJNT01000035.1 GCF_006539825.1 Corynebacterium variabile | reverse complement strand
GGAGAAAGGAATCGCGACTCCTTCTTGCCGCAGGGCGGGGAGATCAGCAGCACGGAGCGAAAAACCTGCCGGCACAGGCTGCAAGCCTCTGCTGGCAGGGGCCGGGGCGCCCTGTTATTCGCAGGCAAGACCGCGGCAGATGCTCAGAACAGATTGCGGGTCCTCATCGCAGCCCCCGCTTACTGTGGAGTGTCCGCAGTACGCGGCGCAACCGGCTGGCCGCGCCTACGCGGGTTTTCTCCTCCGCGGTCGTTCTGGTTGTCTGGTTAGTCCTGGGAGGTGATGAGCTCGAGGACGATCTTGCCGCGGGCGTGGCCCTGCTCAATGTGGGCCAGGGCCTTACCGGCCTGTTCCAGCGGGTAGGTCGTATCGACCTTCGGGTCGACCAGCCCGTACTGGACCACCCCGGTGATCTGTCCGACCATTTCCGGGGTGCGGCGCAGCACCTGTCCACCGAGTTCTCCCACGGTGGCAGCATCAGCCGCCGAGATCACGTGCGCCGGATTCTTCGCCAAGGGAGCAACCACCCGCAACGCCTCCCCGCCGACTAGGTCGAAGACTAGGTCCACACCGTCAGGGAGCAGCGCACGCACCTGCTCCGCGACGGCGTCGCCGGTGGCGACGAAGATAGCACCGGTGGATTCGATGAGTTCGCGCTTGTCCTCGTGGTCAACGCCGACGACCTGGAACTTGTGGACCCGTCCGATCTGCGCGGCCATCAGCCCGACCCCACCACCGGCCCCATTGATCAGCAACGACTGGCCTGGTTCAAGCTCGACCTGGTGAGTGCCGGCGTAGGCGCTCGCCCCAGCGACCGGGATCGCGGCGGCGTCGGTGAACGAGATCTCCTCCGGCTTGAGCACGGTACTCTCTGCCACCAGCAGGGTATCCTCGGCATATCCGCCGACGCCGGGGACCACCAGGCCGAGCACCTGATCGCCGACCGCGAAGCCCTCCACACCGTCTCCAACGGCGGTGACGATCCCGGAGGCCTCCTCGCCCAGGGGTGCCGGAAGCTCTCGCGGGGTTCCGGCAACCCCGGAACGGATCTTCCAATCAAGCGGGTTGACCCCGGCCGCGTGGACCTTGACCCCGAGTTCTCCCGGGCCTGGCTGGGGGGTGTTGCGGGTGATCAGTTCCTGGTTGTCCGGGCCGCCGTACTCGTTGAACACGTATACCTTCGACATCGTGTGCTTCCTCTCCTCGTGAATTTCTTTCCTGTGGTCACGGCCGTTCGCGGCCTTGCCTGTCACGGTAGAAAGATGATCACCGCGAGACCATGACGTGGATCAAAGAGTGAAAGAAGTGATCACGAAGGACCCCACCGACATTGGGGGATCTATCGTGCAGGCCCCTTCGTGCCGCTAAGGTCGGTGTCGCTTGCCACAGCGTGCCCAGGGCCTCTCGATGCCCTAGGTGAGGCCTGCCCCTGTTCCCAGCAGGAGCAGGCATTTTTCTCCGTCGTCACCCTTCGGGGACGGCAGGACCCTGACATGCATATCCCACACCGCCTCAACGGTTGTGCACCATGAACCCCGAAAAACCGGCTAGTACCGGTTAAACCTGCGGCAGTGGGGAGGCCCTGAGGCGAAGGTCGGTGATGCAGGTGGCTCCGTCCGTACCGGTGGTGAAGTAGGAGTAGCCGGTGAACTCCCCGTGGGTGATCTCGATGGTGCCGGCGGTATCGCGCGGGAGCCAGTAGCCGATGAACCCGTTGTCGAAGGTGGTTGCCTGCTCCGAGACGAGCACCGCACCCGTGCCGTCCTCAATGATCTCCACCTCCACGGGTGCGTTGCGCAGCTCGCCCAGGCAGGTGGTCAGGCTGTGGTAGAAGCAGTCATGGGTCTGGTTGATAAACGGGGCCACGGACACATAGACGGAGGCAGCGGGCATAGCCAGGCTGATTTCCTCGTCAGGAGTGGTCAGAACGAGCTCGTCGGGGCGCACCACGGCCATCAGATCCTGCGGACGGGCCTCCACGAGGAGAGCGTCCAGGTAGTCGATGATCCCCACCGGGTCCATACCTGCCAGATCGACCGAGGCCAGAAACTCCGCCTCCTCGGGGTCCGCCGCCGAGGGGGTGCACCCGGCCAGGGTGAGCGCACAGACAGCGAGGAGGGCGGCGAATCGGTTCATGGCAGATCCTTGCTTCATGTTTCTATAGTCAAACATAAAAAATACTGCATGTGACAGCAAGAGGAAAAGGGGACGTGGCCCTTTCCGGGAAAGTCGGCGCGGGCCCAGTATGCCGCGACCCGCACCGTCATGCGCAGCTGCTCCCACCGGTCGGGACCCTTTTCCGGTTGTTTGATCCAGGTTAAGGAATTACTCCGGATATAGCCGCATTTTCATTATCATGCGCCCATTCCACGTGCCCCCGATGAAAGGACCCCACCGTCATGACCATTCCCATCCTCAAGCACACCACCGTGTCCACGTCGGGTTTTTCTGCCCGAGTTGCCTGGCCACCGCCCAGACCACACTCAGTGACCTGGAGGGGGTGGCCTCCGTCGAAGTGGTCGTACCGCCCGGCCATCTCGTGGTGTCCCATGACCTACAACAGGTGTCTGTGGACGAGCTCATCAAGGTCGTCACCGACATCACCTCCACTGCCCACTCCTCAGGCAGCGAGTGGTGAGGGGGCGCGGCTGTCGGTTGTGTCGGAGGCTTTTGCTCCTCCGCTTCCGCGGTCATTGCTCTCCGGGTCCGATAGCATGGGGCTTATGGCCCGCAATCCCGTCCGTCACAACTGCGCCCAACCCCACCAGTGCTCCCTGGACGTGCACATGCAGGTCATGGCCCGTTCCCCGCTGACCAAGAAGCTGAACCCACAACAGCACAGGGAACTCGACCAGCATCTGACCTCCTGGGCCTGGGCCGCGGGTGATCCCATCCTCCTAGCCGGCGAGCAGGCTCAGGGCAGCTATATGGTCGCCTCCGGTCGGGCCCGGATCACCCGGGACACCATCGATGGCCGCGAAATCACCGTCGACATCGCCGCCCCCGGGGATGTCATCGGCCCACTGCACACCCATAGCTCCCCAGCCACCGACTCCGCCTGGGCGATTGAGACCACCTGCGCGCTCTACCTGCCCGCCGAGGCCCTGACCGAGGTCGTGGACGCCTACCCGCAACTGGCGTTGGCGATCATGCGGATGCAGCAGGACCAATTGGTCCGGTCCCGGGAACGCGAGACCGCACAGACCACCTCGACTGTCGAGCAGCGCGTGGCCGCCGCCCTCCAATACCTGGACGCCAAGCTCGGGCAAATCCGACAAGACGGATCCAGCCTGCTGCAGGTCCGCCTGCGCCGCGACGACGTGGCCGGCATGGCCGGCACCACCGTCGAGTCCGCCTCCCGGGCAATGGCGCGGATGAAGAAAACCGGTGTCATCGACTCCGGCCGCGAATGGATCGCCATTACCAACCACCAGGCCCTGGCCGACCTGGTCGCCGGCCTCTAAACGCCCACATCCCTCTCTCTGTTCCAGGACAATTTCCTGGTAGGAGAGATTTGTCGTTGTTTGATCCAGGTCAAGGAACTAACCCGGAAAGGACCGTATCTTTAAAGGTGCAAGCACAGGAACATGACGATAAAAGATGAAAGGACCTGGTTACGATGACCGCCCCGGCCACGCTGAAGAACACCACCTTGCGCTCTGATGAGTTCACCTGTCCGAGCTGTGTCGCCAAGATCGAAAACAAGCTGAATGGTTTGGACGGCGTGGAGAATGCGGAGGTGAAGTTCTCCTCCGGACGCATCCTGGTCACCCACGACCCACAGAAGGTCTCCGTACGTGACCTGGTCACCGCGGTAGCCGAGGTCGGTTACACCGCCAAGCCGTCGGCGATCTGACGCACTCCCGACCCCACAAGCCCGCCCGCACCAGAAAGTGCCGGCGGGCCATCTGTGCCCCCGGGCTACGAGCACCACAGTCTTTTTGCGATCCAGATCTCACTTTGCGGGTACTTGATGCGGATCAAGGTACTTTCTCCGGATTGTTCATAACTTAATGAGTATCACAGAAAACACCTGATCTTCATCATGAAAGGACACCACCATGGCCGAAGTGACCTTTGCCAGTCTCCACGAGAAGATGAACTTCCTGCTCAAGGACCACGGGGTCGAGAACTTCGACGAGTCGGATCTGGACCTCGAATCCGTCTCCTCACTGCACGCCAAGGCGAACGCGTTATGCGCCACCCACGGCGGTGACCCCTCCCGCATGGCGAACGATACCCTCGCCCAGCTGCACCCGAAGCTGGACTTCCTGATGAAGGGGCACGGCGTGGACACCGACACTGCCCGCCTGGACTTGAGCACACTGGAGGCTGTGGATGCCAAGGTCAACGCCATTGTCAACGCCCACGATCATTAGCGACTGGACCATCTTTCCGAAGTGGGAGCCGCGCTGTCCTCATGCCCACACCGACCCGTGAACGACAGGGACCGAATCTTCTCGCAAGAACTCGAGCCCTGAATACAGGCGACATCCAGGGTGCCATACGCAACGGCTACTCCCGCCTATCACAGTGTGGCGGCGTTGTACCGCGTGAGCCGTCCTGCGGGCCAGGACGACACTATCCACCTAGGACATCTCAAGGAGACCCGTGACGCCTACCAGCGACGCGTAGATGACGACCTCGCCCTGTTCCCCTCCCTTGTGGCGCCCGACCCACACGGCCGCCATCCGATCCGGGAATGGCTGAGCACTCACACCGGCCCTCTCATGGACGCCGGCTGTACCGCCAAACCCTCGGCCTACTAAACACCCCCTATCCGAGTACCCGGGAAAGGAGCATGATCGACGCCACGTCATCTCCACGCTAGGAACCCACCAGCACCGTGCGGTGCTGGTGGGTTTCTGGCGTTGACAGGCCACGTGGCATGCTCTTCTGCTCCACCTCGTCAGGTCGGAGGTGTGTGGGTAATTGATCCAGGTCAAGGAAGTTTCTCCGGAATTGTCCTAACTTAATGAGTGTCACAAGAAAAAGACCCTCAAAAAGTAAAGGACACCCATCATGAAGACCTGGAAAACCTGGGGCGTGGTCGCCGTCTCAGGCCTGTTGATTATCCTGTCCTGGCTCATCCCCGCTGGGTGGCTGTCAGACGGATTCATGATCGCCGCCGCGGTGGTCGCCGGCTGGCAGATCGCCGTCTCCGCCGTCCAGGCCCTGCGCATTAGGATGATCTCGATTGACCTGCTGGTCATCGTCGCCGCCATCGGCGCGCTGTTCATCAGCAACTACTGGGAATCCGCCGCCGTCACCTTCCTCTTCGCCCTGGGCAAGGCCCTGGAGAAGGCCACGATGAACCGCACCCGCAAGGCACTGTCGGACCTGGTGGACGCTGCCCCCGAGACCGCCACCGTGCTGCGCGACGGTGAGCCCGAAACCGTTGAGATCTGGGAACTGGCCCCCGGTGACGTCGTGCTCGTGAAAAACGGAGAGCAGATCCCCGTCGATGGACGCGTGCTCTCCGGTCACGGCGGGGTCGACGAGGCCACCATCACCGGGGAATCCGTACCCGCTGAGAAGGCCGAGGACTCGGAGGTCTTCGCCGGTACTTGGCTGCGCTCCGGGGTGCTGCGCATCGAGGCGATTGGCATCGGCTCGGACTCCACACTGGCCAAGATCATCCACCGTGTGGAAGACGCCCAGGACGATAAGGCCAAGACCCAGACGTTCCTGGAGAAATTCTCGAAGTACTACACCCCCGGTGTGATGGTCGCCGCCCTCGCCGTTGGCCTGATCACCCTCAATGTGGAACTGGCCTTGACCCTGCTGGTCATCGCCTGCCCCGGGGCGCTGGTCATCTCCATCCCGGTCTCGATTGTCGCCGGTATCGGACGCTCCGCTAAGGACGGGGTGCTCATCAAGGGTGGCGAATACCTGGAGACCTCCGCGAAGGTCGACACCGTGGTCGTCGACAAGACCGGCACCCTGACCAACGGCCGCCCCGAGCTGACCAACGTCGACGTCCTCGACCCTGCCTACTCGGACGATGAGGTGCTCACCCTGGCCGCCCGTGCCGAAACCGCCTCCGAGCACCCCCTGGCCGAGGCGATCATCCGCGGCGCGGAGAACAAGGGACTGACCATCGAAATGGTCGAGAAAGCCAAACCGGTCACCGGCAAGGGCATCATCGCGAAGGTCGACGACCATACCGTCGCCGTCGGTTCCGCCGGCCTGCTCGACCACGCCCCGGACACCACCCGCATCCTTGAACTCAATGACCAGGGCAAGACCGCCATGTACGTCGGTGTCGACGGACGCGCCATCGGCATCGTCGCCGTGGCCGACACCATCCGTGACGACGCACCGGCCGCTATCCGATCGCTGCATGACAAGGGTGTGCGCGTGATCATGGCCACCGGTGACGCGCAGCGGGTGGCCCACAACGTCGCCGCCGAACTCGGGGTCGACGAAGTCCGGGCCGAACTCATGCCCGAGGACAAGCTCACTATCGTCAAGGACCTGCAGGCCCAGGGCCGCACCGTGGCCATGATCGGCGACGGTGTCAACGACACGCCGGCACTCGCTCAGGCCGACATCGGCGTGGCGATGGGGGCTGCTGGCTCACCTGCCGCCATCGAGACAGCCGATATCGCCCTGATGGCCGACAAGCTCCCCCGCCTGCCGTACGCCCTGGGTTTGGCCCAGCGCACGGTACGCACCATGCGGGTCAATATCGCCATCGCCCTGGCCACCGTGGCGATCCTGTTGGCCGGTGTGCTGCTCGGTGGGGTGACCATGTCGATTGGCATGCTCGTCCACGAAGCTAGCGTCCTGATCGTCATCGCGATCGCCATGCTGCTGCTGCGCCCCACCCTGAAGGAAGACAAGGACAAGGCAGAC
>NZ_BJNT01000034.1 GCF_006539825.1 Corynebacterium variabile | reverse complement strand
TCCGGAAGAGCCGGATAACCAGAAGGCTTCGCTGTCCCATGGTTCTTGCTCCTGTTCTCCGGATTCTCCGGTGGGTGGTCTAGTGACGGTGACCAGTTTCGGTGTCTGGCCCTGCCCCCTCCTTATGTTGATGAGGTGTGGGACCACGCAGTCGTAGGCTTGGCCCCACGCCAGGACCTGCAGGGCATGGCTTCCCCCCTCTCAGCCGCTCGCCGTGGCATCGCTGCCGTTCGGAAAAGAGCTGAAAACGACTGGCCACCCCGCAGGACCGCCAACGATTACGACCGCTCATTGAGAATCGCGAACACCTCGACACACCCCTGTTGCGCTGTATCGCTGTATAAGGACACCTCGGCATATCTGTTGGACCTGGCGCACACCATCTGCTCCCACCACGACCACCAGGAGAGGATCCACCGACATGCCCACACTGTTCGCCGGCATCGACGCCGGAAAGACCCATCACCACTGCGTTGTCATCGACACCGCCGGCACCAAGCTATTGTCCCGCCGATTTCGCAACACCGAACCAGACATCCTCACCCTCATCGGCGATGTCCATCAACTCATCACCCCAGAAACCGACGCCGCCGCCGATCCTGATGAAGGCGATGGGGATGAGGTGGTGTGGGCGACGGATCTGAACCACGGTGGGGCATCCCTGCTGCTCACTGTGCTGGAAGCCCACGGCCAGGTAGCCATCTACATCCCTGGCAGGATGATCCACTTCGCCGCCAGGAGCTACCGCGGCGACGGGAAGACCGACGCCAAGGATGCTGCCGTCATCGCTGATCAGGCTCGCATGCGCCGTGATCTGCACCCCAACACCCCAGCAACCCCTGAGGCAATTGAGCTGCGGATGCTCACCGATCGCCGAGGCGATCTGGTCCGTGACAGAACACGGGCCATCAACCGCCTTCGCCAACTGCTGTTGGAGATCTTCCCCGCCCTAGAGCAGGCATTCGACTACGCATCGCGCCGAGCAGCACTGCTACTGCTCACCAAGTATCAGACCCCCGGGGTGATTCGCCGCGCCGGTGTAGCCCGGATCGCCTCCTGGCTGCGTGCACGTGGCGCGCGCTACACCACCCAGGTCGCCACGCGTGCTGTTGAAGCAGCTCAGCAGCAGTACACCACCGTTGCCGGTGAGCAGCATATCGCGGCGATGATTGCCGAGCTGGCCGACGATGCTCTCCGGCTGAGCGAACGGACCGAGCAGCTCGACGGGCGCATAACCGAGGCTGTCGAGCGCAATGAGCAGGCGACACTGCTGACCAGTATGCCCGGGTTCGGAAGCCTGCTGGCAGCCGAGTTCGTCGCGGCCTCTGGCGGCAATGTGCTGTTGCTGGCCAAAGCTGATCGCTTGGCCGGGGTATGTGGCCTTGCTCCGGTATCGAAGGATTCCGGGACGATCAGCGGCAATCGACACCGACCGCGGCGCTATGACCGCCGGATGCTGCGCACGTGCTACATCTCAGCGCAAACAGCGGCCCGCGTCTGCCCACAGTCCTCCGCCTACTACCAGCGCAAACGTGGGGAAGGTAAGAGTCATGTTCAGGCGGTATTGTGCCTGGCCCGCCGACGGATCAACGTCATCTTCGCCATGCTGCGCGACAACCGCACCTTCCAGACGGATCATCATGCCGGAGCCCAGCACCGAGATGGTCTCGCCCCTGGTACGCCGGATTCTGGATTCAGTGATGCTCCGGCATGTGAAAGCCCTCGGCCCACTGGGCGGCGGCGTGCTGATCTTGTGGGCGTTGGCGGGTGAAGATCCGGTGGTAGCCGTCGGGATCGGTGCCTGACTTCGGGTCCCTCCATGTCACTCACGAACCAGGCACCCCACTTCTACGGAGTCCTGAGAGCGCGGGGGAATTTGCAGCTACACCCCACAAGAATACTCTTGCCCCTTCGCTAACGATGAGGTTAAATAATGAAGTATCCAAGTAGAGTCACTTGGAATGACTAGAGGAGTCACACCTTGAGCACCGTTCGTAAACCTATCGCACGGATGTTCGTCGCTGCCATGGCTGCGACGATTGCATCCGCGACCATCGCAGTCCCTGCCGCTTCAGCCAGTGTCGTCAACACTAGCCTGTCTAATGTCCGCAGCGGCTTTATCAGTCGTACAGTATACCACTCAGGAAGTACCCACGTCCAGGCTGGATTCATCGGGTGCTCAAGTAATGCCCCAGCCGCAAACTCGAAGTTCGACATTGAGCTGCGTCAAAAGAGAAGCTTGCAGCCTGACCGTTCTTTGGGATTCCGCAACGCCAAGCGGTGTTTCAGCAGCCCAACTCGTGTCTCCTGGGGTGATCCGGCCGACGGAAACTACTTCATGAAAGTTCACTCGCACAGCTGGCAAAGCACCAGCGCGCGTAACTTCAACATCTACTACTAAGCGACTCATGTCTGCTCCGGTGCCAGCACAATCTCTAGCTCAGGATACTGAACTCTCCTTCTCCTACCGTCACCCGGGCGGGCCCGGTGCGGTCACGGCGAATGACCTATTGGTCAGCAGTGAACCCACCCTGCTCCTCGGTGTCAACGGTGCAGGAAAGACAACTCTGATGAGAGTTCTCGCCGGTCACCTCCGGGTCCGTGGTCTTGATCTATCAGGTCTTCCGTCTGTCAGTTACGTTCCGCAGTTCTTTACCCCGGTCCGCGGTTTCACCGTCCTCGATCACGTCTCCTACGTCGCCTGGCTCGACGGGCAGTCCCGCGCCGCGGCCGCGAAGAATGCCCCGCAGTGGGTGGACTTCGTCGGTCTCGGTGACCTCGCCAACCGGAAGTGCGCGCAGCTCAGCGGCGGACAGCAGGCAAAAGTTCAGCTGGCTACCGCGCTGAACACCGGTGCGAGACTGCTTCTACTCGATGAGCCGAGTGCCTCCCTGGACCCGCTGGCGAAACGCGAACTCCAGGACCTGTACCGGAACATCGTCGCCGCCGGTACCGGCCTGTGGGTCTCCACACACCAGCCGCACGAAGTAACCGACCCTTTCACACGAGTCATCGTGCTACACCAGGGCACTGTGCGCTTCGACGGTGGTATCGGTCATTTCCGTCAGCTCGGCGTCGATGCAACCGATAAAGACGATCCAGCCGCCGTGGCGCTGGCCCAGGCGACCGTCCGGTGAGCGCACGGAGCGATCTGTCGCGGCTGCGGCCGTGGACAGGACCACTGGTGATACTGATCGCTGTCGGTCTCGGTTACTACATTCTCGACACCAACTACTCCAGGGTATCCAACGGGTATGACGGGATATCTCTCGCGCTCGGGTACTTCTACACTCTGGGACCTGCCTTGGCCGGATTCGCGGCGTGGGATATATCTCGCTTCCGCACTCTTCTCAAACAGCGCAGCCACGCCAGCGAGCTGTGGCGGACTGTGATTCGCCGTCTCGGGACACCGAGTTTGGTCACACTGCTCTCCGTGCTGCTGATCATGGGTTACTACGGAGGCCTGTCTGTATCCCAGACCTGGGCCGGCATTCTCCTGTCTGTACTGCTCACGTGCCTCTGGGTGCTTTTCGGCGCTGCCCTCGGGATGTATCTTTCCCCTATTATTTCTCTACCCGTCGCAGTCTTCATTCCCTGGGTTCTCACCGCGTATCCGCAGGCAGTGCCCGACCCGGCGTGGCGACAGATGTTCGGACAGACAATCGGCGGGTGCTGCACGGTGGACGCCATGATCGACACGGTCACGATCAGGTCCTCAGTTGTGACGCTGGGGCTTCTCGTGGTGGCCAGCGTGATCCTCATTCAGGTCAGCGTCGCCCGGCGTCCGGTCCGTGTCGGTGGGATCAGCGCCTCACTCATCATCACCTGCACAGCAATCGCCCTCGGCTACGTTCTCGGGACGTCCGGGAACTTCATGAATACTGCTCTCCGCTCAGGTGCCGAACGCGACTGCGATGACCGTGTCTGCGTCTGGCCGGAGAGTAACCGTTCCATGGTCGACACGAATCTTCGCGTTGCCGAGAAGCTAGGAATCCCGACCGGCACCGTTCTTGTCGACGGTGAACCCCGCAACCAAAATGAGCTGTGGATGTCAGGGGATCCGGATCCGACCACGGTGGAGCAGCAACTGATCGTCGAGCTGCTGGAGAACTCTCCAGAGCTCAGGGGCATGGAATCGTGCTGGGTCGATGAGAACGGCCGGCGCATGAGCCTCGCCGACGAGGCTACCGTCACTTTGGGAAGCAGTGATCTGGTTCCCGCCGCCACCGGTGCCGATGGACGGTTCCTAGCCTATAGCAATAGCGAGGACCCGTCTGCCTGGGACAGAGTCGTGGAGCTTATCAACCAGAAATCAGGGTGTTCGGCGTGAGAAGTATCTTCGCACTGTATGCCATAGGTCACAGGGTGGGTCTCGCAATGGGGCTCCTCGCTGTCGCTGTCGCAGTCTCTGCGGTGACAGGGACGACGAGTCTTCCCCTGCCCTGGTTATCTGAAGGATCCCTGGACCTGTCCTTGGATCACTTACTCGCTGTCGCTTTACTGGCGGCACATGCCACACTACTCACTGGGGAACTGTCCTCCCGTGAGGAATCCAGCGTCCGTTCGTGGTGGTGGGCGGACTGCCTCGGAATGACCGTCCTCCTATGCGGGCCCGTGTTCTTGGCATTTACCGGTGACGCAGGCCTGCTTCAAAACACGCTTCTCTACCTGGTGTTCTTCTTTCTTATCAGTCTGGTCATCGGCCCGGAGACCGCCTATCCCACTGTCATCTTCCTTATTGTTGTGCAGACGATGGTCGTGGCGCTTGTTCCCGATCGTGGTCTTATTCCCGTATTCTGGGACCCGGACCCACGCATAATCGCAGCGCTCTTCCTCCTCGCAACCGTGGCGTTTCTGGTGGCGCGTCGCCCAGTGAAGACGAGTACCCGCCTCCGGATCACCGCCTGACGAACCGGACTACGGTCTCATCCGCCTTGACAAATTCCGCTAGGCGATGCAGAGCCTCCCGAATTACTCGGCCCCAGCTCTTGACAACCACATTGAGAGTCGTTTTTTGCCCGAGAAGGCACGCAGTGCCGATGAGGCCGGGCGACTGGAGTGCAAGTCCCGGGACCGGAGAAAGGAGAAACGTTTTTCCGCGAAATAAGCGAGGAACGAGCGCGTGGGAAAAGTTTTCGGGATGAATTCGGCGAACGAAGTTCGCGGGACTTGCGCGTAGGGAGCTGGCCGTAAAATCGCCGGAGGCTTCTCGGGAAAAACGAGTGTCCCCGCCGGCTGGATCGCCGCAGCGTAGCGAGGACGAGTCCAGGCGGTGGGGCTGACTGTCCGACGACGGAGTCGGCGGTCCTTGTGTGTCCCGCGCGGCGGGGCCGGCCGACGGTAGTCGGGTGGGCTCGGCGGCGACGCGCGGGGCACCTCCCGCCCGGTGGTGGATGGTTGGAGGGCGGGCCGGCTGGCCGGAAGGCCGGCGGTTGTTAGTCCCGGGGCGCGCGCAGCGTGACCGGGTCCGATCCCCCCCCGGTGGTGGCGGGGCCGCGTGGAACGTAGTTCCGGGTGGGCGCGGCGGCGCCACCACCGGGGGCCGCACCCTGAACGTGGGGTCTGGCTGCTGAGTTCTGCAACGACAAACCGCCCTGAACAGTGCTGTTCAGGGCGGTTGATGATGGGGCTATCGGTTGGCAGCCTTGCGCTGGATTCGGTCGGTGGCGTTCTTTGCGGGCGGAACCCCGGCAAGCTTGTAGGTGCTGCGGGGCAGGATATCGCCGGTTTTCTTGCTCGCGGCGACGGCTGCACGGGCGCGTGCGCGTGCCACGCGGGGGGTCTCGGTAGTGGCCATCACTGCTGTCCTTCCGGTGGGTCATCTTCATTATCTGCTGTTTCGTCGGATTCTGCCAGGCCCTGGATCAGTTCTGCCTCGGTCGCGGTGGCTAATGGGCTCTCGCTGAGGACTTCCAGATTCAGCCAGGCGACTTCCTGGATCTTGGGTGAGGTGTCGGTGATGTGTTCCACTGCCCAGATGTAGCGCTTCCACCACTCGGCGCGGTTGTCGCTGGTGTCCTTCTGCCGCAGAGTCTTCACAACCATCCAGAATCCTGCACCTGCCACAATGACCTGCACGATCCGCAGTATCAGGTCTGCTACTTCCATTGGCTTCCTTCATGGTTGCGGGGTAGCAGTGCGCCGTCTCAGCCAGTGCTACCCCTGGGGCTTAAAAAGCAGGGCGGTCGCCTTCACGGTACCGCTCACCGGATTCTTGAGAAGTTCGGCGGTGGCCTGGCCCATCGCGTGGCCGGACCGCTCGAACTTTATGAGTTTGCCCAATGCGAAGACCAGCCGGTCCGCCCTTTCGTCGTCGACGTTGCGGCGGACGATCGCCGACAGCAAGAAGCCGCTTCACTCGGCAGTCGTTAGCGAAGTTCGCCACTGTGGCGGTCACTACGCCACGCTCGCGTTGTCGCTGTTGAGGCGCGCCAAGCATCCACCCCCACTCTTGTGGCCCAGCAAAAACCATGGTTCACTCAACAACAGTTCTTAGTGAACTGCACATGTTTCGGCGGTTTCGCGCTCATTGAACCCCCGCGCACCTGACGTTTCTCCCCATGCACTCACTACCAAGAGGAATCAATGCGACACAAAGTACTCAGACCGATGCTCGCGGTTGTCCTCGCCCTCGGAGTGAGCTCAACACTGTCCCCGACTTCGGCGGCGCAACCCAGCATCACCACCGGGCCCGATGACTCGGCCTCCGCGCGAGCGAACGCTGAACAAGAGGCGATCGACAATGCTGCCCAGGCTGCAGCGACACCCGCTGCCGGTCGAGAAGACCTCGAACCCGCTGAACCCGGCTTCGACGACAACACGATCGACAACGATGCCGGGGCCGACTGGCACGCCACCACTAACCCCGAGGCGACGATCATCCCCGGACAGATGCGCTCAGACACTGAGGACATTCCCGGCGGATTCACCAAAGAGGAAGCTGACCGGGCCGAGGTCCAGGAAGCCGCCGAGCAGCAGGCCCAACAAGACCGCGCTACCAACCCCCTGGCGCGAGCGCTAGCAGCGGCGCCGGTCAACTGCACCACCTACTGGCCCAGTCCCTACAAGGTCTGCGGAGCAATCCGCGAAAAGTATGACGCCATT
>NZ_BJNT01000033.1 GCF_006539825.1 Corynebacterium variabile | reverse complement strand
ATGGCGCCACCGTTGGCCGGGTCGTAGATGTGGCCGCCGAGGAGGCGGTCGTAGAGGACACCCAGGGCCGCAGCGGTGAGCAGCGGGAAGATGAGCAGGGCCAGCAGCGAGGTGACCAGGATGTTCCAGGTGAAGATCGGCATGCGGAACATGGTCATACCCGGTGCGCGGAGGCAGAGGATCGTCGTCATCATGTTGATGGCCGAGGCAATCGTACCGACACCACCGACGCCGACACCGACAATCCAGAGGTTGGTACCGACACCGGGGCTGTGGATGGCGTCCGCCAGCGGCATGTACAGCGTCCAGCCGAAGTCACCGGCACCACCGGGGGTGAGGAAGCCGGAGAGCATGATGATGCCGCCCCAGGTCGTCAGCCAGAAGCCCAGCGCGTTGAGGCGCGGGAAGGCGACGTCGGGGGCACCGATCTGCAGGGGCATGATGTAGTTCGCGAAACCCCACACGACCGGGGTGCCGTACAGCAGGAGCATCACCGTGCCGTGCATGGTGAAGAGCTGGTTGAACTGCTCGTTGGACAGGTACTGCATGCCCGGGTGGAAGAGCTCCACGCGGATCAGCAGTGCCATGAGGCCACCGATGAAGAAGAAGCAGAACGACATGATGATGTACATGATGCCGAGCTGCTTGTGGTCGGTGGTCGTCAGCATGGTCCAGGCGTGGTTGCCCTTGAGGGACTTACCACCCTGGGGAGCAGGCCGTGTGGGAGCGACCGGATGGTCTTCCCGAGGCGCTACTGCGGTCATTCAATCCTCCTGACTACGCGGAGCCGCTCGTCGGGACGGCTCCCTTTGAATGAACTGCACGGTGCTGTGGCTCGGCGGCGTAGTCGTCACCTCCGCCGACACATCCAGCGCAGACTGCAGCCCATCGTAATAGGTGCCTTGAGATATTGATAGCCAGGACCCCCCTTAACGCCCGGGGCGTCGCATACGGGGGTGACGCCCACGTTCCCCGACCGGAGAACAGCACAACCACCCCTGACGCCACAGGGGTCACAGCTCCACCACCGTCGGCCCCCGGCAGGCCGGAGTTTCCGGACGGGACTCTCCCGCACTCCACGGCTCCTTTCATCTCAGAAACTTCTGCGGATACCGTGGTGGGGCCACCGGCGCCGGGACGAAAGACCAGGCCATGTCACCGTCCATGTCACCGTCCATGTCACTGTCCCGGAAAGAGGTCTGGTCACTTGTGCACGCCGAGCGACGTCGCCTGATCGACGATCTCAGCACCGTCGAAGGCACCGACTGGGAAACACCCTCACTGTGCCCCGGGTGCACCGTGCACGATGTTCTCGCCCATCTGGTCGACGTCGCCAGGATCGGCAAGGTGGGTTTCCTCCGGCGCAAGATGAGAGCGAAGAGGGACTTCGATCTCGCCACTGAGGAAGGGGTACGTCACTACCGTCATGACGACCCCGTGCAGACCCTGGAGGACTTCCGGCAGTCTGTCACCATGATCCGGATACCCACCGCACACCGGGCAACCCATCTCGTCGAGGAGGTCGTACACGGCGAAGATATCCGACGGCCCCTGGGACTGTCCGGCCACTACCCCGATTCCGCAGTCCATGAGGCCCTCTCCTACCAGCTCCGTACTCCTGCGGCCATCGGCGGTAGCCGGGAGCGCACCAGGGGATGTCGTCTCATCGACTCCGGCACCGGCGCGAGCTGGGGCCGGGGCGCTGATGTGACAGGCAGTGGACTTGACCTCCTGCTCGCCGCGGCAGGTCGCCCCGTCGAGGCGGGGGCACTGACCGGTCCGGGCGCGGATCAGCTGGCCCCGGTCAACGACCGCGACTGATTGCGACTGATCGCGACTGATCGCGACTGATCGCGACTGATACAGACAACTCCCCGGGTCGGTGGAATCGACCCGGGGAGTTACCTACCGGGAGAAAGTGACCGGCTACTGAGCGCCTGTCGGCCTAGAAGTCCCAGTCGTCGTCGACGGTGTTCTCCGCCTTACCGATGACGTAGCTGGAGCCCGACCCGGAGAAGAAGTCGTGGTTCTCGTCGCCGCCGGGGTTCAGGGCGGAGATGATCGACGGGGAGACCCGGGTCTCGTCCACCGGGAACAGCCCCTCGTAGCCGAGATTGTTCAGCGCCTTGTTGGCGTTGTAGCGCAGGAACCGCTTGACATCCTCGGTCCAGCCGAGGTCGTCGTAGAGGTCCTCGGTGTACTGGCACTCGTTGTCGTAGAGGTCGAAGACGAGCTCGAAGGTGTGGTCCTTGAGCTCCTGCCGGCGGGCCTCGGTCTCGTGCTCAAGCGCGCGCTGGTACTTGTAGCCGATGTAGTAGCCGTGCACGGCCTCGTCGCGGATGATCAGGCGGATCACGTCGGCGGTGTTGGTCAGCTTCGCGTGCGAGGACCAGTACATCGGAAGGTAGAAGCCGGAGTAGAAGAGGAAGGACTCGAGCAGGGTCGAGGCGACCTTCTTCTTCAACGGGTCATCGCCCTGGTAGAAGTTCAGGACAATGTCGGCCTTGGTCTGGAGGTTCTCGTTCTCCTCGGACCAGCGGAAGGCGTCGTTGATCTGCGGTGTGGAGGCCAGCGTCATGAAGATCGACGAGTAGGACTTCGCGTGCACCGACTCCATGAAGGCGATGTTGGTGAACACCGCCTCCTCGTGCGGGGTGACGGCGTCGTCGATGAGGCTCGTCGCACCGACGGTGCCCTGGATGGTGTCCAGCATCGTCAGACCGGTGAAGACACGCATCGTGGCGGTCTGCTCGGCCTCGGACAGCGTCCCCCAGCTCTTGATGTCATTGGACAGCGGCACCTTCTCAGGGAGCCAGAAGTTACCGGTCAGCCGGTCCCAGACCTCAAGGTCCTTGTCGTCGGGGATGGTGTTCCAGTTGATCGCGGTCACGCGGTCCCCGGAACGGTGGTGGACCGGGGTCGTGATCTGGCGCGATGTCGTCATACAACTCTCCTGCGGTAGTGCGGAATGTCTGCCCGGCCGGGTACTCCCCCACAGCCTGACATATGCCCCAACCGTACCCCATCCGGGAATCTTCCATATGTCGGATCCGGACGACGCATCCGGACCGCAGACAGCTGTCGCACGGACCCCGGAGTGCTCCCGACAGAGCTGTCGACCCCAGGGTTCCCGGACACCTTCCACCCCCGTAATAGGCTACTCAGAATGAGGTGAGGCTACCGAACATCCCCTGGCAGATCTGGACAGATACTACCACCGGGGGCGTTTTCACCCCCTCACACGGCTCTGAACTGCAGATTTAAACCCGTACTCACTGCAGTACAGCCAAAGCATACTGAGGGCAGACAGCCCTGTTTACCTGCAGATATAAGCAAAGGTGAGGCTACGTGGTCTAGAGAAAGGTTGAACCGATCAGTATCGTTACTGCCATGAGCATCAACGAGAAGTTCCAGGAAGCCGTCAACAAGCAGGTCGTCGCCGAGCACGGCGCGTCCCTCATCTACTCCCAGCTGTCCTACGAGATGGACCGCCTCTCCTTCCTCGGCATGCGCGACTGGTTCCGCGCCCAGGCCGACGAGGAGCGTACCCACGCCGCCAAGTTCGCCGAGCACCTCCTCGACCGCGAGGCCCGTGTGGACCTCACCGACATCGAGCTGCCGTCTCTGAAGATCGCCACCCCGCTGGACGCCTTCGAGGCCGCTCTCGCCCACGAGCAGAAGATCTCCGAGATGATCCGTAACCTCGCCCGCGTCGCGGACGAGACCGGTGACATCGATTCCCGCTCCCTCATCAACTTCTTCCTTGCCGAGCAGATCGAGGAAGAGTCCACCGTCAACGACATCATCGACTGGATCAAGACCGTCGGCAACGACGGCTCCGGTCTGCTGCGCATCGACGCCAAGCTGGGTGGCCGCGCCGAGTAGCAGGTCTCCACGGACACCGGGTAGCCGACGGCTTCCCGGCCACCCGGACCGACAGTACGAACTGCAGAAGGGCCCCGCACCGATCTCCGGATCAGTGCGGGGCCCTTCTGGTGCGCCGGCGGCGCGTCCTACAGCATGCAGGACACGCAGCCCTCGACCTCGGTGCCGGTCAGCGCGGTCTGACGCAGACGGATGTAGTACAGCGTCTTGATGCCCTTACGCCACGCGTAGATCTGCGCCCGGTTGATGTCACGCGTGGTCGCGTCATCCCGGAAGAACAGGGTCAGCGACAGACCCTGGTCGACGTACTTCGTCGCCACCGCGTAGGTGTCGATGATCTTCTCGTAGCCGATCTCGTAGGCATCCTGGAAGTACTCCAGGTTGTCGTTGTCCATGTGCGGCGCCGGGTAGTAGACACGGCCGATCTTGCCTTCCTTGCGGATCTCGATCTTCGAGGCGATCGGGTGGATCGACGAGGTCGAGTTGTTGATGTAGGAGATCGACCCCGTCGGCGGCACGGCCTGCAGGTTGCGGTTGTACAGACCGTCAGCCATCACCGCGTCCTTGAGTGCGGCCCAGTCCGCCGCATCCGGCACGTGGATCGAGGAGTTCGCGAAGATCTCCTTGACCCGGTCCGTGGTCGGCGCGAAGGACGCCGGATCGTACCGGTCGAAGAACTCACCGGAGGCGTAGTCCGAGGTCTCAAAGCTCCCGAACTTGCGGCCACGCTCGCGGGCGATCGCGTTCGACGCCTTGAGGCACTCATACATCACCGCGGCGAAGTAGGCGTTGGTGAAGTCCAGGCCTTCCTCGGAGCCGTAGTAGATGTGCTCCCGGCCCAGGAAGCCGTGCAGGTTCATCTGACCCAGACCGATCGCATGCGAGGCGTTGTTGCCCTCACGGATCGACGGCACCGAGTCGATGAAGGTCTGATCCGAGACCGCGGTCAGACCACGGATCGCGGTCTCGATGGTCCGGGAGAAGTCCGGGGAATCCACCGCGGCGGCGATGTTCAGCGATCCCAGGTTGCAGGAGATGTCGTCGCCGATCTCGGCGTAGGTCAGATCGTCGTTGAACGTCGAGGGGGTCGAGACCTGCAGGATCTCGGAGCACAGGTTCGAGTGGGTGATGCGCCCCTCGATGGGGTTGGCGCGGTTCACCGTGTCCTCGAACATGATGTAGGGGTAGCCGGACTCGAACTGGATCTCGGCGAGGGTCTGGAAGAACTGACGGGCGTTGATCTTGGACTTGCGGATCCGCGGGTCCTCGACCATCTCCTCGTAGTGCTCGGTGACGGACACGTCGGCGAACGGCTTGCCGTAGATCCGCTCCACGTCGTACGGGGAGAACAGGTACATGTCGTCATTGCGCTTGGCCAGCTCGAAGGTGATGTCGGGGATCACCACACCCAGAGAGAGGGTCTTGATGCGGATCTTCTCGTCCGCGTTCTCCCGCTTGGTGTCCAGGAACCGCATGATGTCGGGGTGGTGGGCGTGCAGGTACACCGCACCGGCACCCTGGCGGGCACCGAGCTGGTTGGCATAGGAGAACGAGTCCTCCAGCAGCTTCATCACCGGGATGACACCCGAGGACTGGTTCTCGATGTGCTTGATCGGCGCACCGACCTCACGGATATTCGACAGCAGCAGGGCCACACCGCCACCGCGCTTGGACAGCTGCAGGGCGGAGTTGATCGACCGGCCGATGGACTCCATGTTGTCCTCGATACGCAGCAGGAAGCAGCTCACGGGCTCGCCGCGCTGGGCCTTGCCGATGTTGAGGAAGGTCGGGGTGGCCGGCTGGAACCGACCGTCGATGATCTCGTCGACCAGGTGGGAGGCCAGGGCGGCGTCGCCGTCAGCCAGGCCGAGGGCGACCATGCACACCCGGTCCTCGTAGCGCTCAAGGTAGCGGCGTCCGTCGAAGGTCTTCAGCGTGTAGGACGTGTAGTACTTGAACGCGCCGAGGAAGGTCTGGAAGCGGAACTTCTTGGCGTAGGCCTGCTTGAACAGGTCCTTGACGAACTCGTCGTCGTACTTGTCGAGGACGGCCTTGTCGTAGTACTCGTTGTCGACGAGGTAGCCGACCTTCTCCTCCAGGTCATGGAAGTAGACGGTGTTCTGGTTGACGTGCTGGAGGAAGTACTGGTTGGCGGCCTCCCGGTCCTTGTCGAACTGGATACTGCCGTTGCTGTCGTAGAGGTTCAGCATCGCGTTGAGCGAGTGGTAGTCCAGCTGTTCCGCCTGGGCCACCGGCTCTGCGACGCTCTTTCCGAGATCCGTGGTCATCATCTTCCCCTTAATGCTGTGTACCCCACGATGGTGAGGCACATGTCTGTTCATGTCTACCGGTTATCGGCTGCTGCCGCATGTGTACTGGTCAACTGTCTGCCTCAGGTCACGCTCGGCTCCCACGTCGCGTCCGCCCGGCATGCGGCCTCGAACTCCGCCAGGCCCTCGCGGACCCTGGCGACGTCCTCCTCATTGCCCATCAACTCGAAGCGGTAGAGGTACGGGACGTCGCACTTCGCCGCGATGACGTCCCCTGCCTTGCAGAAGTCCGCACCGAAGTTCAGGTTCCCGCCGGCGATGACGCCCCGGATCAGATTCCGGTTGTGCTCGTCGTTGAGGAAGCCGATGACCTGCTTGGGGACTGGACGTGAGAAGTCACCGGTGATCGATGCCCCTCCCCCGTACGTCGGGCAGATCAGCACATAGGGTTCGTCGACACGCAGCGGTTCATCGCCACGACGCAGTGGGATGCGTTCAGCCGGCAGGCCGAGCTTCGCCACGAAGCGCTCCGTGTTCCGTGTGGTCGACGAGAAGTAGACGATGAGCATGTCAGTTCCTTTCTGTGTCGGAGAGGTCGGCGCTGGAGTCCACGACACCGAACCGGGCCGGGACATAACGCAGGAACGCCGGCACGGAGGCCACGGCGATGAGGACGCCGACGATGACGAGGACGCCACCGATCGCTGTCGCCGGCCCTGCCCCGATCCACGAGCCGATCCAGCCGTGGAGCATGTCCGCCAACCGCGGCCCACCGGCCACCACGATGAGGAAGACGCCCTGGAGTCGCCCACGCATCCGGTCGTCAGCGGCCTCCTGGAGCATTGCGTTGCGCTGCACCGAGGAGAACATGTCCGCAGTGCCGCCCACGAGGAAGGAGATCACAGCCACCCAGGCCCACAGTCCGGCCTGCCCGTCGGCGAAGGTCACCGCCAGGCCCATGACGATGATCGCCGCACCCCAGCAGATCACCGAGACGACGATGCCGAGGCCCTGACGCCGGGCCCGGGTCACCGCCCCGGAGAACACGCCGCCGAGGACCGCACCGGCCGGCATAGCGGCCAGGAGCAGTGCGTAGAAGAGCCCACCGTCCCCGGACTCACCGAAGTCGACGGTGGAGATCTCGGGGATGAGGGCGCGTGGCATACCGAAGGTCATGGCGATGATGTCCACGAGGAAGCTCATGAGCAGCAGCGGCATGGCCCAGAGATAGACGAAGCCGTCGAGGACGGACCGGAAACCGCCACGGTCGCCCGCGGCGTCCTTCCCGGAATCCTTACCGGAGGACGCCGCGTCCGTCGGCGGCATCGCCGGCAGCTTCAGCACCGCCCAGAGGGTGGAGAGGAGACAGACGGCGTCGATGAGGTACAGCCAGGCGAACCCGGTGACCGGGACGAGCAGTCCGCCGAGGATCGGGCCGAGGATCGCGCCTGCCTGGGTCACTGTCATGTTCAGCGAGGTCGCCGCGCCGATCTTGCCCAGCGGGACGATGCGGGCGATGACCGCGGTGCGGGTCGGCTGGTTGACCGCGAAGAAAGCCTGCTGGACGGCGAAAACACAGAGCAGCAGCCACACATTGTCCAGGCCCGACGCCGCCTGTGCCCAGAAGGCCACGGCGGTGACGATCATGCCGACGGTGGTGATGCGCAGCAGCTTCGTGCGGTCCATGCGGTCGGAGAGAGCACCACCGTAGAGGCCGAAGATGACCAACGGGACCAGGCCGAAGGCACCGGCCAGACCGACGTAGGCGGAACTGTCGGTGATGTCGTAGATCTGCAGCGGGACGACGATGATGTTGAGCTGCGCACCGATGACGGTGATGATGTTCGCCGTCCACAGGCGGCGGAAGTGAGGGTGCTCGAGCGGGGTCGTGTCAGCGAGCAGGGAGCGGAGCAGTCCGGATGCCGGCAAGGATAGGGCCTCTCACGGAAGTCACGGGATGGATCGGGGGTCGTCGGTGGACGGTTGCGGGACGACCGCACCATGACAAAGGGAGCAGACGCCGTCCGGCGCATGCTCCCTGTGTCTCGGGTGTGACCGGAGGGTCAGGCGGCCTGGGCGGCCATCTCCTTGATCCGCTCCGGGCGGAAGCCGGACCAGTGCTCGCCGGCGGTGACGACCACCGGGGCCTGGAGGTGTCCGAGTGCCATCACGTAGTCACGGGCCTCGTCATCGATGCTGATGTCGATGAGCTCGTAGTCCAGACCGGCCTTGTCGAGGGCGCGCTTGGTGGCGGTGCACTGGACGCAGGAGGGCTTCGTGTAGACGGTGATCATCGTGACAACTCCTAGAAGGTTGAGACTGCGAGGTTGAGACTTCTGCTGACTGCACGGTGCCGTTCGGAGAGGGCAGCCGATGTGATGGTCGGAGACCGTCCGGGGCGTTCCCTGAACAGGTCCCCGCCCGGCCTTGCGATGACGTCGACCTTACACAGCTCAGAGACAGGGCACAACCTCCCTGGCCACGAGATGTTGGGGTAATTACACGTCTTAAATACCATATATAGTGGTACTGGACGACAAAGGCGCAGGTGGCCGGAAGGGGTCGGCACTACATGTTGGGACTCAAGAACACTCATGTAATTCCATCACCGTGAGTCGACCACCGGGCACCACCCCACACAGATGACAGCACCCCCCGCCCGTCACCGTGAGATGACTGACAGGGGGTGCTGTTCGGCTCGAAGAACCGGCGATCAGCCCTGGCGGGCCTTGAAGCGCGGGTCCTTCTTGTTGATCACGTAGACCTTGCCGTGGCGGCGAACGACCTGGGCGCCCGGCTTGTTCTTCAGCGACCGAAGGGACTTGCGGACCTTCATCGGGCGCTCCTTTCCTCGTCATGGGCCCCGACGCCTGATGACGACCGCGGCTTGATGTAAAACAGACAGACCCGGAAAGAAACCGGGTCATGGCACATCGGAACACTCTAGCCCGATGCCGCCGAGTAACCAAACTCAGCCGGCCCCGCTCAGGCGAACTGCACCAGGATCAGCACGACAAACGCGGCGTACCAGACGACCAGTACCACCGTCGGCATAATCCAGCCGCCGGCGAAGGAGTAGCGGTCTGCACCGTGGATCCCCGCGGCGTCCCGCTGTCTCTCCCAGATGATGTGCACCAGCGTGATGAGGAACAGCGGCAGCACCACGGCCCACACCACCATGCAGTAGGGGCACAGTGCGTCGATGTCGTAGACCGCCTCATAGGCGAGCCAGTGGACGAAGCCGACGGCGAAGACGAGACCGGCGAGGAAGCCGTACCAGAACCACGCCCGGAACTTCGCCCCCGCCAGCAGCGCGACACCGATGGTCAGGACGACACCGAACCCGAAGAGCCCGATGAAGGGGTTCGGGATCCCGAAGGCGGACGCCTGGTTCGACTGCATCACGTCGGTGCAGGAGATGACGTCGTTGATCGTGCAGGCCGGAACGAAGTCCGGGTCCTTCATGATCTCGATCTTGTCGTACATGATCAGACCGGACATGTAGAGCCCGATCGCCCCGAAGAGCGTCACCACCAGTCCGTAGAGGCGGGAAGCGCCCCAGAATCCGGTGGTCTCACCCTCCGTCACCGGCGTCTGTGCCGCCGGTCCGTCTGTCGTCTCGTGACTCATACTGTCCGATCCTTGCAGAATCTTCCGCCCGGGAAGCAACGGAACGGGGTTACAACCGCCGCGTCACCCCCGGTTGAGACTGCTTTCACCTACTGCGCATCCTTGGCCAGCGCACGGAGTCCGCGCCCTGCGGTCACGGCGAGGACGCCCGTTCCGGCGGCGAGTCCGGAGACACCGAAGGAGAGGACGGAGGTCAGTAGGGAGGAGCGGACGTTGGCGGCCATCAGGGCGGTCTCGCGCTCCGGGGCGTCCATCGGAAGCTCGGCGAAGGGCTTGCCGCCGGTCATGGCCAGGGCGTGCTTGTTGACGATGTCAGCCTGGGCGTAGGCGGTCACCGGGTCCGCGACCTTCTTCCCGGCGAGGGACTTCACGTCGGGGTGCACGGTGATGTTCTCGGCGACGAGCTGCTGACGCACGGCGGCATAGCCGGCGACACCGGCGGCGATGAAGCCGTAACCGACGAAGGACAGGATGCGTGCGGAGCGGCGGGTGGAGCGGTTCTTGCTCATGGAAATTCCTTTACGTGAAGAGATGTGAACTCCTGCCGTTCTACCACCATGTGCCGAGATAGGCGACACGTCAACTACTTTTCAGGACGCCTCCCCGGCCACACCGCCCACGCTTCGCCACAGTGCGGGCCGGACCACCTGCAGGTTTGCCGGTTCCTGCCGGTGTCCTGTAGATTTCAATCCGTTCGCAGCAAAGTCCTTACGGACTGCGTCGCGT
>NZ_BJNT01000032.1 GCF_006539825.1 Corynebacterium variabile | reverse complement strand
TATGCGGAAGAGGGCAGGTAACCGGGGACGCCGTGTCGGGCCGACGCCCTCGGTTCTGTGCAGATGACGCAGGTCGAGAGTCAGCTACTGCCGGAGTGGGAGGGCCGCCCGCGCGTGATTCACGTCGTCCAGTAGTTCGTTGAGCCGGTGGACCTGATCGTCCAGGCACTCGTCGGTGATCCAGAATTGGGTTCCGTCGAGCACGAACTTCCTTCCTTCTCGGCGGGTGCAGGTACGGCTGAGGCGTTGGTCCTGCTCCGGGTGAGTGGCTGGTCGGGCGTGGAGAACGTCGTTTCGGATCTTGGCCGCCTCCGTCAGGGCCGTGCCGCAGACGGCGATGAACTCGCGGACTGGTCCAGGTGCCATTCCCATTGCGGCGGCTTTACTAGCGCAGGCCCCGATGGCACCGGTGGTCTGCGGTTCCAGCTCTTTCAGTGTCAGGGGCGCTGGAAGGTATGCTGCCAGCCGGTGAAGATCGTCGAGGAGCGTCCACTCCATAGAGGAGACGGTGTAGACGATCTCACCGATGCGTGCCAGGTACTCGGGCTCGGGCAGGGCTACTCGTGAGTGCTCCATGCCAGCGAGCCTAAACACTGGCGGCAGGTGGCCTTCGTCGGTTTCTGGAGAACACCCACGACCTTCACTATGGCAGGTTCCCGAACTGCACTGACCAGAGATCAACCGTACTGGACCTTGCCGCGCGTGGCCCTGCGGGCCTCGGCGTCGATCTCCGGGGAGCTGTAGTGGGTGACGAACGGGCTGAGTGAATCGCCCCGGTGTACAACGGCGAGCGTGACAGGTTGTGGGCGAACGCCGGATCCCCACCCAACGCTGTGCCCAGAGTCTTGCCGGTTGCTTTGAGCAGTCGCATGTTGGGCGAGTCACCGGCCCCGTCAGCGTGGACCGGGTCGATCAGCCAGATCAACTGGACTTTGCCGTTGTCGGGGTTGACCCCAACCCAGGCAGGGCCGGCACCGACCCCGGCGAGCCTAGAGAGGATGCGGTGGACCTCTGGGTTGATGCTCTCGACTCGGCCGCCCTGGCTGCCGCGGTGGTCAACGTCGATGACGATGACCGCGGCGTACTGGGCGTGGGTCAGGGCAACGTACTGCATCCGGTGCAGGGAGGGGTGGCCGACCCGGTACATCTTCGGCACGCTCTGGCCCTCAGCGTTTTTGCGCCAGGCGGCTTTGAAGTCACGGGTGGGGCAGCCCTGGAATGCGGCTCTGCCCAGGTGGGTGATGAGTCGGTTGCGTTCGGCATCGGTGGCCCCACAGGACTGCAGGGAGGTGGGGACTGCACCGAGGTTCTCGACGAGCAGACGGGCGGCGTCTGCCAGGGCACTGCGCTGCTCAGGCGACCGAGACCGACTCGGAGAAAAGGAGGACAGTTGGCCGGACAGTTCGGCGAGGGGGTCGAAACCGGTGAACGGATCGATCACCTGGCCAAGCTGGTCGGCGGTGCTGCCCGGTGCAGTGTCCGGGTCAATAGCCGGGTCAATAGCCGGGTCACTGGCCTGGTTGGTGTCCCTGTATGGGACATCCGGGCCGGATGCAGGTATGCTCATCGATGAGGCTTTCTCCACGAGTGCACATCGTGGGGTCAGCGAGCGTCACCAGGGTGCCAGCCCGGGTGGCGCTCTTTCTTTGCGCTTGGGAGCTACCTTACACCATTGTCATTCCGCAGCTAGGAACGCTTTTTCGTACACGAGCACATGCCTTCGTTCATACGGGCTGTCGGCACCAGCGCGTACCTACCGCTCACCCTCGGCGAACACACAAAAGCGGCCCGCGATGCCCTCAGAAACCACAGGCCACTTCCAACCGACCTAGATCGCGGCGGCCGGCACTCCCTTCAGCTGCGATGCCGAACGCAGGTCATCCAGAAAGACGTAGAACACACAGGCGACACCGCCCGTCCATCCAAGCGGGAGATCCACGTCCGGCAGCAAATCGCCGGAAACAAGGCCCCTGACGCTCCAACTATCCGCCTGGTATCTCGTCGACACATCCGAAGCGTCCACAGCGCCTGTGACCTGGAGATAAACACTAGCTACCACCAAAAATGAACATAGTTAACTATTGACACCAGGGCCAGCATCAAAGATTACAGTTTAGTAACAACTGTTGCCCCCAAATCCCCTCATCACGTATTCTGCGTGGCAGAAATAACACCCCTCACAGATAAGGTCCTCACATGCGCTCTTCAATGATGAAACGCTTGGCCACCGCGACATTCTCTGCCGTGGTTCCCCTGTCCCTTTTCGTCGGCTCGGCAAACGCAAACACTGATGTTGCAGAAACACCTACCGCTGGACAATCCAGGGGAATCTGCAACCAGGAAATTAATAAGTCTGCCGACCAGTATAAGAACCCGGATAAGGTCGACAAGCTTACCGGAAATGAACGCTTCAGGGAATCCGCATCGGAAATCGGATCCACCCCCGAAGAGCTGGCCAATGATGTTTCCGAATACTTCACCGAGGAAGAGGTGGAACAACTCATCATCGACGGACTTGAAGACGAGGGTCAGCAAGCCCAGAAGAAATCCAAGATCAACACGAAGATCAAGCCTTTCGATCTTGATTGTGGAAAGGCCAGGGCAGGTTGGGCCCTGTTCCAGGCACAGGGCTTCCTCGTATGTGCCCCTGCAACGGTCGTAAACCCGCTAGCAGGCGCAGTCTGCAACATTGCGAAGACAGCTGGAGGTGGAGCAATCGACTTCAACAAACTATGCGACTAACCACGTCTAGTTTTATGAAAGCAGGTCCGCAATGAGTTTTTGGAGTTTTATAAATACCGGGGTGAATGGAACTGAAGATCGACTTCACGTAAAATTCATCTACGGCAACGCAATACTGTCAACAGTTCTGGCTGCGGCAGCAGCGGGAATTACTGGATGGATTACTGAAGGAAGTGTAATATTCATCGCTTTATCAGCCTTTGCCGCCATTGCTGCCGTGTACCTCATCAGCTACATTGTATTCTCGGAAATAAGCAGATCCGGATAGGCAACCCCTCTCCTGGTGTTGTTGCAAAGTAGTGCGGTCGATGCCCGGACGCCGATAGAGAAGGCGGTCGACACCACCTGGTGCCAGCTAACTGACTACACTGGCTGGGCTGGCAATGACGGAACAGTCAAACCCAGCTCCGTTCGGCTTAAAGATGGGACCGACATTCGCCTCCGTACGAGTAGTGCGTCAGGTGGATACACTATCGACATCAACAGTCCAAGCCACAGCAAGCTATACAAGGTTCACGTTGCGTAAACAAAAAGTCTCAGATGTCCTGGAAGAAATCCACGAAATGGAGGACTGGGTCCCCTTGGCCGGAGCCCTCGGGGCTGTTGGGATAAACTCTAACAAAGCGACCCGCGACGATGTCCTCTCTCTGGTAACGGACATTTTCGAGGACGACAGAGTTTACATCGGGACTATCGAGCCAGGTCCCCTGCGGACATATCTCACACCTATCCCCGGTTCCACGTCTGCTGACAAACTGGTAGAGACTATATTTTCGTCGACAGACCCTTCGGGGGATATGATGACCTACTTTGTGGCAGAAAACGAAGACTGATCCGGCATAGAACAACCCCCTGCACCGAGGGTGCAGGGGGTTGTTCTATGCAGACTGCTCGATGTCCTCGTAGCCGCTCGCGGCAGTGTCCCAGCGGCGGACAGGGTGGCCGCCACGGTAGACCAGGCCATCGGGTGGTGTCATAGCGTCGAAGCAACACTCCCGGTCGGCGGGGGTCTGATCGGTGGAGTGTGCGGATGGCGCGGGTGGGGTTGTCGTTCAGTGACAGGTCGGAGATCTCGACGGCCTCGAAAGCGGGCTGGTCGGTGCGGAGGATCGCCCGTCACCTGGGGCGTTGCCCGTCGGTGATCTTGCGGGAGCTTCACCGGAACTCGACGAAGACCCGCGGCTACCAGGCCGTGACCGCAGACGTCAGAGCGCAGCGTCGGCGGGCTCGCCCGCAGCAGCGGAAGGTCGCGGGGGATCCGGTGCTGCAGGCGCGGGTGGAGGCGGATCTGGCCGCGTCGTGGACGCCGAACGAGATAGCGGGCCGGTTGCGTCTGGAGGCGACAGACCCGACCGTTGAACGCATGGCGAACTCTCCTGACGCACGCGGCCGAACCGTCCCCGGCGAGGCTATCTACCAGTACATCTACGCAATCCCGAAGGGTGAGCTCGCCCGCAAGGGCAGCTTCCTGCAGTCCAAGCGGACCAAGCGCCGACCACGTACGACCGGGCGGACGCGCGGTGGCCCAATCGTAGGTATGGTCCCGATCGCGGAGCGAGGTGAGGACGCCGCCCAGCGTCGGGTGCCGGGGCACTGGGAGGGTGACCTGATCATCGGGAAGAACGGCACCTCGTGCGCGGCGACGCTGGTGGAACGGATGAGCGGGTTCACCGGGCTGCTGGCCCTGCCCTCGAAACACGCCGAGCCAACCGCTGACGCGGTCATCGAGTTTTTCAACGACCTGCCCGAGATGATGAAGGCATCGTTGGCGTGGGACCAGGGCAGCGAGATGGCCCAGCACGCGAAGGTCTCCCTGGCCACGGCGATGCCGGTCTACTTCGCCGATCCCCACTCGCCCTGGCAGAGGCCCAGCAACGAGAACACGAACCGGCTCTACCGGGAGTATCTGCCCAAGGGCACGGTGATCCCCGATCACCAGCCCTACCTCACCACCATCGCCGAGGAGATCAACAATCGACCCCGCCGCCGACTGGGCTATCTCGCGCCCACCGAGGCATTCGCTCGACTGCTCGCCGGCGAGCCCCATGTTGCTTCGACGCCTTGACATCGCCCTGGGGTTTCTCCGCGTCGCCAATGCGGTGCTGCCGACGTTCCTCGACGCACATTACGGACGGATCGTGGGCGTCAGCGGACAGAACGCATGGTCGACATCGAGCATCATGGCCGCTGCCCGCAATGCGGTCCTGAATCTCGCAGCCAAGGGATTGGCCGATGAGCATGCCGGCAGCGGTCTCACGGTCAACACGGTCAATCCGGGTCCGGTGGGCGAGAGGAACGGAGCCATCCCGAGCATCGGTGCCGCGGGTTGGTCCACGCCCGACCAGGTGGCGTCGACCATCACCTATCTCGTATCACCGATTGCCGGTGCGATCTCGGGCGAGTCCATCGCCGTCGGGCACAGGATCCGCAGGGTGAACGTCTAGTTCCCGGTGTCACAACGATGGCGCACGGCCGGCGAGGAGCAGGAGCCTCTTCAGGAAGCCCCGGGCCCGTGAGCCAACGCACCGGCCGCTACGACCGAGAAGCGGAGCGCGCACAGCACGCTGGGGCCCTGGACGCGTAGTCACGAGCCGCGTACGCCAGGGTCTGGTAGGCCTGAGTGAAGAACCTATGCGACGCATCGACCACATTCGGACCTCTCACGATGACGGATCCATCTGCACCAAGGGCGATCGGGCTTCGTTCCGTGGTCTCGCACCTGGCTCACCGGTAGACGTGATGCTTCCGCGGTAACCCTCGGGTCAACCTGCGATGTAGTCCGCGTGGTACTCGTCGAGGACGGTTCTCGTGAAGCGACCGATCGAGACGTACTCGGCTTCGGTCAGGTTGGCCAGGGACACGCGCGCGCTGGCGTCGACGACCTCGAAGCCATTACCGGGCAGTAGCACGACACCTGTTTCCCGTGCGAGGCGGAACAGGAAGTCGCGACCGAGGTCCTTCTTCTCGAACCAGGCCGCGAAGTCCTGCCCGTAGAGCTGGCCGGCGAGGCGCTGCAGATCCACCAGCGTGTAGTAGTCCACGTCCTCCGGTGCGTCATAGACGGGTATTCCTGCGCTCGCATACAGAGTGGCCTCGCGGTGCCGGATGAGGGACTTGGCTGCGGTCTGGTACCGGCCAAGTCGATCGGTGAGTGCATGCAGGGCGAACAGCGTCATCTGCAGCTGCTGGGGCAGAGACAGGCCCGCTGTGTGGTTCAGTGCGACAGCGCGGGAGTCCGCAACGAGGCGGTCGATGAACCCCAGCGTGGAGGCGTCCTCGGTCAGTGAGGAGTACCGGGTCCGGAGGCGGTCGCGGATCTCGTCGGGCTGGGCGGCCAGTGCGGCGTCGATCGTGTTGTCCTCGTGCAGGGCGATCGTCCCGAGGCGCCAGCCGGTGGCCCCGAAGAACTTCGAGAAGGAGTACACGAGGACCGTGTTGCGGGGTGCCAGGGCGAACAGCGACGTGAAGTCGTCTGCAAAGGTCCCGTAGACGTCATCGGTGATGACGATGAGGTCCGGGCGGCGGGACTGGATCAGCTCGGCAATGGTTCGCAGGCTCGCATCAGACAGCTTCGTCGACGGCGGGTTGGAGGGATTGACGAGGCAGAACACCTTCACAGCCGGGTCGAGGAGCTTATCGAGCTCGTCCTGGGGGTACTGCCACTGGTGGTCCTGGTCCATACGGATGTCGACGACCTCGAGGTCGTATCCCGGCAGGGTCGGGATCTCCAGGTACGGCGAGAAGATCGGGGTCCCGATGGCGATCTTGTCCCCGGGATGCAGCAGCTCGTTGGCGAACAGGCTCTCGAAGAGATAGGTCATCGCGGCGGTCCCACCCTCGGTCGCGAACAACGCGAAGTCACCCGTGGGGCGGTCCCCGGTCATCTGCTGGCGCAGGTATCGTGCGACAATCCGTTCGGCGTTGGGGAGCATGCGCGGAGGGACGGGGTACTGGCATCCGAGGAACGCCGTCACGGCCTCGGCCAGGAAGGACTCGGCGTCGATGCCCAACTGGTCATCGACGTACGAGATCGCCGCCCGTAGGAATGCGACGCCTTCATCGTGATCGTGGCCGCTGGCGAAGACCTCGAACCGGTCGACGAGTCCTGTCTCCTTGGGCAGTCCGCCGAAGCCGCTGTCGAGGTAGGAGTAGGACCGCTCGGACTCCCGCAGCGCGAACTCCCCCAGCCGCAGGAACGCATGGCGTGGCTGTGTGGCCAGGAAGTTCGGGTTGCCGCGGCCGGCGTTCAGCATCAGCCGATGAGTGTCCGAGGAGGCCGCCTTGATCAGCAGGTCCTTGAGCTCGAAGGGACTGAGTTCCGTAGCGGGCGGGGCCGATGTCAGGACCTGCTGGGCGCGGGAGCTGCTGGAGGACGGGGTGGGTTGCGAGGACATGGCGTTCCTTTTGTCATAAGGGTTGGAGTCAGGAGGCGTTGACGGTGACGAGTGCGATGACCACGGGCCCCCAGAGGGTCAGCAAGACGTTGGCCACGGCGTAGGTGACGGTGAACGGGACGACCGGGGTTGCGTTGCCGGCTTTCTCCATCAGAGCGGCGAACGCCGGATTCGCGCTGCGGCCGCCTGCGATGGCGGCGAGCAGATCGATCGGATTGCGGATCCGCAGGACTGTATAGGAGAGGAAGAAGCTGAGGACGGTCGGGATCACCGTGACGGCGACACCCAGCAGGAGCAGCGTCAGCCCGGATTCGCGAATGGCCGAGAGAGCCTGGGCGCCGGCCCCCAGTCCCACTGCGCCCACGAACGCCGCCAGCCCGAAGTCGCGTAGGAAGTTGGAGGCGCCGGTGGGCAGGGACGCGAACCGGGGGTGGACGCCGCGCAGCCACCCGAAGACGAGACCCGACAGCAGGCAGCCGCCGCCGGCGCCGATGGACACCGAGGCCCCGAAGATCGGGACCTCGATCAGGCCGATCAGCATGCCCAGAGCCACACCGACACCGAAGAACACGAAGTCGGTGACGGCGGCAGCGCCGATCGGATACCCCAGGAGCTTCTGCGCCTTGTCGAGGTCGGCGGGGCGCCCGATGACGGCGATCTCGTCGCCACGGTGCACCTCGACGCCCGACAGAGACGGCAGGTCGTGGCCACTGCGGCGGGCACCAACGAGGAACACGCCGTAGTCCGCCGCATCATTGAGCCGAGCGTGGATCGACCCGATATCGGCTCCCACGAGCTCCTTGTTGGTGACCACGAGGTCGCGACGTTCTTCGACCTCGATCGCTCCCTGTGGAGGGACGACTTCCTTCCCGATCGTCGAGGACAACGCTTCGAGTCGCTCGATCGTCCCGGTGACCGCAACGTTGTCACCCGCCGCCAGCACGTCGCTCGCGGTGGCCTCGTGGTGCGCGCCACCGCGCAGGACGGCCTCGATGCTCGCGTCGGCGAGCACACGGTCGACGTCGCCGACGGTCTTCCCGACCCAAGGGCTCTCCGCCGTGACCCCGTAGTAGCGAGTGATGATCCGGCGCACGGCGTTGTACTGCCCGGCCTCGAGCTCTGCGTGGCCTCCCGAGAGCTCCGACGCCAGCTTCACTGCTTCACGGCGGATGTTCCACCGCCGGATCATGGGCAGGAACCAGGAGATCAGGAGGATCGGTCCCAGCGATCCGAAGATGTAGGTGACGGCATAGCCGACAGCGACGTTGGTCTGCATCTGCTGCGTGACATCCGTCGGCAGTCCCAGCTTGGCGATCGCATCGCCGGCCGTCCCGATGATCGCTGACTGCGTAAGGCCCCCCGCGGCGAGCCCCGCGGCCAGGCCCCTGTCAAGGCCGAACACCCACGCCGCGATCAGGACAGTGACAAGCCCCAGGACGCAGGTGAGTACGGCAGACAGCAACTGGTTCAACGAGCGCTTGTTCAGCGCCCGGAAGAACTGCGGGCCACCCTGGAACCCCACCGCGTAGATGAACAGGGCGAAGAAGACGCCTCGCACGCTGTCGTCGAGCTTGATACCGATCTGTCCGAGCACGACGCTGACGATCAGTGTTCCTGCGATCCCGCCGAGCTTGAACGATCTGATACGGAACTTCCCGATCAGATAACCCAGCGACACGCAGAAGAACAGTGCGATCAACGGATTGTCCTGCAGCAACTTCGCGACCGCCTCGAACATTCAAGTGCCTCCACTGTGCATCACGTCTGTGGCAACGGAGGCGGCCAGAACGTGAGGACCGGTCGCTTCGTGCCTTCTGCGTTCGAGGCTAGCACCGGGCATCGTCTCGCCCAAAGGGGCTCTTCACAATTCGGGGTGTAGGTGTGGTCTGAATCCGTCGGCTTCGAGGAGTGCGCGGGCGATGTAGTTGGTGAGGTTGCGGAAGCCGAGGGCCAGGCCACGCAGGTGCTCGAGGCGACCGTTCACGGCTTCGGTAGGTCCGTTGCTCGTGCGCGGCCGGTCGAAGTAGGCCAGGACGTCGCAGGCGCGTCTGGTCAGGGTGCGGCCGAGCTTGCGCAGTTCTACCAACGCCTCAGGCACACTGTCGGCGAGGGCGTCGATCACGGAGCTCATCTCGACGCGGCCGGCTGCCCGGTCGGGGTGACGGTAGGCGGAGATCATGCGCTGGTAGATCCCCCAGGTGCACTCGACTTGCACGTGCCGGTCCCCAGCGAAGAGCTTGTCAAGGCGCTCGTGCTGGCGGTCGGTGAGCAGGTCAGTCCCGGTGTGCAGGGTCCGCCGCGCGGTGTAGAGCGGGTCGCCCTTGCGTCCGCGGTGTCCGTGCAGTTCCTGCTGGACTCGGCGGCGGCACTCATCGAGAGCGTCCCCGGCCAACCGGATGACGTGGAAGGGATCCATAACCGTGACGGCGTCCGGCAGCTCCTCGGTGGTGGCGGTCTTGAAGCCCGCGAACCCATCCATGGCCACGACCTCGATCCCATCGCGCCAAGCCTGGTCCCGCTCGGCCAGCCAGTCCTTGAACGCCTTCTTCGACCGACCTTCGACCACGTCCAGCAGGCGTGAGGGCCCGGTGCCGTCCCGGACCGGGGTGAGGTCGATGATCACGGTGACGTACTTGTCGCCGCGGCGGGTGTGCCTCCAGACGTGCTCATCGACGCCGACGACCTTCACCCCGTCGGACCTGTGCTCGTCGTCGATCAGGACGGCGAGGTTGGCGGTGTTCCACGCGACCCCGAGCCCCTCGGCGACGCGGGCGACGGTGAGGTGCTGGACCACGATGCCCTCTAGTGCCCAGCGCAGCCCGCGGCGCGACAGCTTCGCCCGTGGTTCGGCCGCCAGGCTGGTGTCCTGTCGCCATACATGGCAGCAGTCGGTGCAGCGGTAGCGACGCACGACGACCTCCAGGGTCGTGGGTCGCCACCCGAGCGGTTCGTGCGCAAGCCGCCGGACCACCGTGTCCCGCGGAACCCCTTCGCAGCCGCAGCGACGGCACCACTGGTCGAGTTCGACGACGCGGCAAGCGATCACCGCGCGGTCGGGCTCGAGCCGTTGCCCAACGGCTTCGAGACCGAGCTCATCCAGTCGGCAGAACGTGGTCAGGTCAGGGCGAGTGAAGGTAGCGTCGTGCACGTCGAGGTCTTCCGGATGGGCAGTGTGAGAACTTCCATCCTCGGGAGACCTCGACTTCTATCCCGACACCGCCGCGCCGTCAGCTTCTACACCCTCATCTGCGAAGAGCCCGTTTACCTCTGGCGATGCTAGACAGTGGATGACTGGGCGGTGCCATCGATATGCTGCTGCTTGTATGCACGCGGCAGTCTGTTGTCGAGGTATGTGCCCGGGATGCAGCCGATTGCCAGAAGGACGAGTAGTGCGATCAGGCCGGCGAACTGCTCCAATACAGGGGCAGTGATCCCGAACCACTGTGGGCAGATCCCATAGATGGCCATGCAGGCCACCCCGATCAGTCCGAACACGCCAAGGGCTTTCTGGCCCGGTGTGCGCTTGCGAGGTCCGAA
>NZ_BJNT01000031.1 GCF_006539825.1 Corynebacterium variabile | reverse complement strand
TGTAGTCGGGTGGCGGGGCCGGGAACCGTGTCGAGGGCAGGGTACCTCGTTGTGGTCGGTGAGTTTCGGCGGCCCGGTGCTCGCACAGACCGATCGGCAGCGGTGGGCTGGCCGCAGTAGGCCGAGTGTGGAGCGCACGGAGCGAGCAGGGTTCCGCACCGGCTTTCCCCGCGATGACCGCCGCAGAGGTAGGCCACCAAGCCCGTGCTACCTACTCGAGGTGGCCGTGGCCGGACTTTCTAGTCCGCGAGCCACTGGATGGCCTGGATGTCCGCGTCCCCTATGGTTTCTGTATCGTCGACGGACCACTGGAGTTCGATGTCGAGATTTCCTTGAGCGAGTGTCCCGTCCCCGTGGCGCCCACGGCCCAGCCCGAGCAGCCTGTCCCTCATCGCTGCCTCGAGTTCCTCGAAGGACTCCCCGGTCACCGTGCAGTCCGGCAGCTCCGCCACCGATGCGGTCCACAAGGTGGTTCCTTCCCCCGCGGTCATCATCTCCCCGTCTCTTCCCCTGTCACCGTCCGCCTGGCGGACCAGCACCGTGCACACGCGCGTCATTCCGGAACTCATGGATTCGAGTCTATTCCGGGTACACGGACGTCGCGGCACATTCGGAGGTTGGTTCCCCGACCCGGTGCTCGGAGGGCGACTGGAGTTGCGGTCCCACCGCACCGGGAGACCTCCCCCCTCTGTACCACGTCCCGGTATGCACACCCTCCCCGGTAGCATGCCCCCCGTAGCACGCCCCTGGATCCATCCTCCACTGACCCGGTCCCCCCGGAACCGGCGTCACAACCTTCAGGGCAGCCCGAGGACGTTGACTCTCACCGTGATTGTCGCATCCTTGCTGACCGTTGACCCCGGTGAATCGTTCTGGCCGACGACGCGGTCGATTGCCAGAGGATCGATGGTGTTCACGGTGTCGCGCTGGATGTTGCTGCCGGTCCACCCGGCGTCCTTCAGCAGACCCTCGACCTCGTCGATGTTCCGGTTCTGCAGGTTCGGCATGGTGAACTGGTTGCCGCGTGAGACGGTGATGGTGATCGTGGATCCCTTGGGCTGCTGGGTTCCCTCGTCGGAGGCGCTGAGAACCTGGTTCTCGGGCTCCGTGGAGTCGACCATCTGGACGTTCACGGTGAAGCCGGCACCCTCGAGGTTGTCCTGGGCCGCGTCCAGCTGCTGACCGGAGACGGTCGGCACGCGCACCTTCTCGGCGCCGGTGGAGACGGTGATCGCCACCTCGGTGCCCTTGGAGACCTGCGAGCCCTGACCCGGAGACTGACTGGTGATCTTGCCTGCGTCAACTGAGTCGCTCGGCTCCTCCTCGACCTGGGACTTCAACTTCAGTCCCACATCGCTCAGGGCGCGCTGTGCCTGCTCGGTGTTCATTCCCGTGAGGTCCGGGACCTCGGTGATCTCCTTACCGGAGGAGACGAACAGCGTGATCCGGGAACCCTCCGGCACCGAGGAATCGGTGCCGGGGTCCGTGCGGATGGCGTTACCTCGCTCGATATCGGTGTCCGCCGCCTCTTCGACCTGGACGCTGAAACCTGCGTCCTCGAGTATCTGCTCGGCCTCGGCCTGCGGCCGGTCCCTCACATCAGGCACGGAGACCTGGGTCTCGCTGCTGTCGACGCCGTCACCGCTGACCAGGTTGTAGGCGACCACGCCACCGACGCCGAGCAGGGCGACAAGCGCGACGATCCAGGCGATGGTGCTTGCGCGATGCTTCTTCTTCCGATTCCCTGAATCGTCACCCTCGACCGGACCGGACGCCCGCGGCGCCGGGGCCGCAGGGGCCGCCGCGGTGCCTGAAGCACGGGGGCCCGCCGCAGCGCCGGCGGCACCGGCCAGTCCGGCGCCTGCTGCTGCGGCACCTGCCTGGGGGAAGACCGTCGTGGACTCCGTGTCCGGGGACTGCTGCCCGACCTCCTGGTCGCCCGTGTAGTTGATGGCCGCCATCGGCATGCGTCGCTCGGCGACCGCCCGCAGGTCGGAGGCCATCTGGTCGGCGGTGTCGTACCGGTCAGTGGGATCCTTCGCCATGGCGGTGAGCACCACGGAGTCCAGGGCGAGAGACTGCCGCTCATCCAGGCGCATGCCCGGCAGAGTCGACGGCGGAACCGGGGCGTCCTGCACATGCTGGAACGCCACGGAGAACGGGGATTCGCCGGAGAAGGGCGGACGCCCCGTCGTGATCTCGTAGAAGACGCAACCCGCGGCGTAGATGTCGGAGCGGGCGTCCGCGGACCGGCCGCGCGCCTGTTCCGGCGACAGGTACTGTGCGGTGCCGATGACCGCGGAGGTCTGCGTCATCGCGGAGGTCGAGTCCGACAGCGCCCGGGCGATGCCGAAGTCCATCACCTTCACCGCACCGGTGTTGGTGATCATGATGTTCGCGGGCTTGACGTCCCGGTGGATGATCCCGGCTTCATGGGAGAACGACAGGGCGCGGCAGACCTCCGCCATGACCCGTCCGGCCTCAGACAGCGGTAGCGGTCCCGAATCGCGGATGATCTCGCGCAGCGTGGAGCCGTGGACGCGCTCCATCACGATGTAGGGCACCGAGCCGGTCTCCGGGGAGGTCTGGCCGGTGTCGTACACCGCGACGATGGCGTGGTGGTTCAGCTTCGCGGCGTTCTTCGCCTCGCGGCGGAACCGCTCGAGGAACGTCTCGTCCCGGGCGAGGTCCGCCCGCATCATCTTCACGGCGACGTCGCGTCCGAGCAGTTCATCGGTGGCGGCGTAGACGTCCGACATGCCACCGGTGCCGATGACGGCACCGAGGCGGTACCGACCGCCGAGTGTGGTGTTGGTCAGATCCACGTTGCCTCTCCTCTCCACTGCGCGGGTTGTCCGGCTGTGGTGTCTCCAGTGACCTTACCGGGGTTGTTAACACCGGTACCAGCAATCACAGTGTCAGCCCGGTGTCATCCGCGGCGTCTGCGGCGCCTTCTCCGGTGCCCGTGGTCTCCGGTTCCGGCGGCATGGCGCTGTTCGCCCCGCCGTTGCCGGTGGACTGTCCACCGTTCTCACCGTTCGAGACGCCGCCGTCGTTACTCTCGCTCTCCCCGTTGTCCGGGGTGGTGGGGGTCGTCGGCGTCGCTCCGTTGCCCTCGGTGCCGGGCGTCGAGGTCGGGCCGGGGTTCTCGTTGGTCGGCAGGTCGTTGTCGGTGGTCTCCGGGACGGTCTCCTCCGGAGTCTCCTCGGGGGTCTCCTCCGGCGTCCACTGCTGCTCTGGCGGATCGACCGGGACCTGCTCGATCACGGTCGTTGTCTGGGTCGGGGACTCCTCGCCGGAATCGCCCAGACCCGAGGACAGTGCCCACACGAGGACGCCCACCGCGGCGATGGCGACGATGACGATGAACCAGATCCAGCCGCTGCCGGACTTCTTCTTCGCAGGACGCTGCGGGGCGGAGGTCCGCGCCGCCTGTGCCGCCTGTGCAGCCTGTCCGGTGCGCTGCGGTGCAGTGGGACGCGGTGCCGGCCCCATGTTCGACGGGTCGGTGACCCGGCCGAGCCGGGTCTGCGTGGCCGGGGCCACCGGCGGCGCGCTGACCGCCTGGGTCTGCGCCGACATCGACACCGGCACCGGCGGCATCCCACCAGCCCGCACCTTGGCGGCCGCGGCGGCCAGCTCGCCACCGTCGGCGTAGCGGGTGCGCGGATCCTTGCGCAGGCAGATGTCGATGAGCTCGCGCACCGGGGTGGAGACCTCCCCGGGGATCTGCGGGGCCGGGGTGCTGATGTGCTTCAGTGCCACGGACACCGTCGACTCCCCGGAGAACGGGCGGTGCCCGGCGAGGATCTCGTAGCCGACGACGCCGAGCGAGTAGACGTCGCTCGTCGGGCCGACATCATGGCCCTGCGCCTGCTCCGGGGAGACGTACTGCGCGGTGCCGACGACCATGCCGGTGCGGGTCAGCGGCACGGCGGACGCCGCCTTGGCGATCCCGAAGTCGGTGACCTTCACCAGGCCGTCGGCGGTGATCATGAGGTTGCCGGGTTTGATGTCCCGGTGGACCAGCCCACGGTCGTGGATCGCCTGCAGACCGGTTGCCGCCTGGGTCAGCAGGTCCAGCGCCATGACCTCGGGCAGGGTGCGCTCGCGGGCGAGGATGTCCGCCAGCGACTCACCCTGGACATACTCCATGACTATGAAGCAGTAGGTCACGCCGGTGCCGTCGACGTCGGGTACCTCGCCGTAGTCGTAGGTCTCCACGACGTGCTGGGAGTGGACCGTCTCGGCGGCCTCCGCCTCGGCGCGGAACCGGGCGCGGAACTCGGCGTCGTCGGTGAGCTCGGGCTTGAGGACCTTCACCGCGACATCGCGGGCAGGGGTCTTGCCGGTCTCCCCGGTCTTTCCGGCGCCGGAATCCGCGGCGAGCCAGACGGTGGACATGCCACCGCGGCCGATGACGCGGTCGACCTGGAACCGGTGCCCGTAGTGGGAGTCGAGGACGCGCTGCATGCGTCGGGCGTCCTCCCGGTGCGGGTCGCTGGACCGGTCACCGGAGGGGAAAGCTGTCGTCTCGTCGCTCATTTACTGCGCCTCCTGGAGGGCGGCCTGGATGACGGCACGGCCGATCGGGCCGGCGACGGCACCACCGGTTGCAGCCTGGCCACGGTCACCGCCGTTCTCGACGAGGACGGCCACGGCGACGTCACCCTCGGGGGCGAAGGCGACGTACCAGGCGTGCGGGTTGGAGTTGCGGGAGTCCTCACCGTGCTCGGCGGTACCCGTCTTCGAGGCCAGCCCCATGGTGCCGCCGGCGTAGGTCTCGGCGTCCTTCATGAGGTCGGTGAGCTGCGAGGCGATCTCGCCGTCGATGGCCTGGTTGACTTCCTTCGGCTTCGTCGTCTCCAGCGGCTTGAGGTCCGCGCCGGTGACCTCCTTGACGAGGTGCGGTTCCATCCGCTTGCCGCCGTTGGCGATCGTCGCTGCGATGACCGCATTCTGCAGCGGGGTCAGGGCGACGTCGCGCTGGCCGATGGCGGACTGTGCCAGGGCGGACGCGTCGGGGATCTCGCCGACGGTCGAGTCCTGCACCGGCAGGCCGACGTGCCCGAACGTGTTCTCCTCGTCGATGCCGAAGGCCTTGGCGGTGTCCTTGAAGGCATCCGTGCCGTGGCGCTGGGAGAGGTCCACGAAAGCGGTGTTGCAGGACTTCTCGAAGGCGGTGCGCAGGGTCACCTGGTCGGCACCGCAGGAGGAACCGCCGTAGTTCTCCAGGGTGGTGGTGCCGTCGGGCAGGGTGATCTGCGGGGCGCCGGTGACCATGGTGTCGGCGTTGTCGCCGTCGGCCAGGGCGGTGGCGGTGGTGATGAGCTTGAAGGTCGAGCCGGGGGGCTGCGTCTGCTGGGTGGAGCGGTTGAGCAGCGGGGCGTTCTCGTCGCTCTGCAGGGCCTCGAAGGTGGCGTCCGCGGCCTCGGAGTCACTGGAGGAGACGGCCTCCGGATCGTAGGAGGGGGTGGACGCCATGCCGAGGATCTCGCCGGTCGACGGACGCAGTGCGACGACGGAACCGGAGTAGCCGGCATTCGACAGCTGGTCGTAGGCGGTCTGCTGCACGGTCGGATTGAGGGTCAGCTCGACGTTCGCGCCGCGCTTCTCCTTGCCGGTGAGGGTGTCCCACACCTGGCTGGGCAGCAGCGAGTCATCGGTGCCGTCGAGGATCGAGTTCTGTGACTGCTCGATGCCGGCGGCGCCGTAGCGGTCGGAGAGGTAGCCGATGACCGAGCCGTAGGCGGCGGGGGCGGTCGGGTAGGCGCGCTGGTAGTAACCGTCCTCGTCCGGGGTGGACTGGGCCAGGATCTGACCACCGGCGGTGATCTGGCCGCGCGGGACGGACTTGGTCTCGAAGTACTGGCGGGCGTTGCGGGAGTTGTGGGCGTAGGTGTCCGTCTGGAAGCCCTGGATCCAGGTCAGGTTGACCAGGAGGATCGCGATGAGCACGAAGACGAAGACGGAGACGTTCCTGATTGCGCGGTTCACTGGGGCACCTCCGCCCGGTTGTCACTGGTGGTCTCGGCTGCGGCGTCCTTCGCCCGGGTGCGGGTGTCGTGCGAGATCTTCAGCAGGATCGCGAGCAACAGGTAGTTCGCGAGCAGACTTGACCCGCCGTGCGACATGAACGGTGTGGTCAGTCCGGTCATCGGCAGCAGCTTCGAGACACCGCCGGTGACCACGAAGATCTGGATGGTGATGGTCAGGGACAGGCCTGCGGCGACGAGCTTGCCGAAAGAGTCCGGCGCGTTCAGCGCGGTGACCATGCCGCGGGTCACCAGGACCGCGAAGAGAATGAGGACGGCGGCCAGACCGATGAAGCCGAGCTCTTCACCGATGGAGGAGAGGATGAAGTCGGCGTAGGCCACCGGCACGAGCTGTGGGTAGCCCTGGCCGATGCCGGTGCCGGTCACGCCACCGAAGCTCATCCCGAACAGTGCCTGGGACAGCTGGTAGCCGGTGCCGTCGTCGTAGGTGGCCAGCGGGTCGAGGAAGTTGGTGAAGCGGTCCTGGATCTTGTCGGAGATCTGGAAGACGCTCCACCCGCCGATGACCGCGAGGCCGACACCGATGATCAGCCAGGAGGACCGGCCGGTGGCGATGTAGAGCATGCCGAGCACCGTGCCGAAGAGCAGCAGCGCGGGGCCGAAGTCGTTCTGGAAGATCGAGATGAGGATCGCCACGCCCCAGACCAGCAGGATGGGACCCAGGTCGCGCAGTCGCGGGAACTGCAGACCGAAGACGCGGCGTCCTGCCACGGTGAACAGGGTGCGCTTGTTGACCAGCAGGGCGGCGAAGAAGATCAGCAGCATGATCTTCGCGAACTCGCCGGGCTGGATGGAGAACGGGCCGAGGCTGATCCACACCTTCGCGTCGGAGTTGATCGACGTCGGCCAGACGATCGGCAGGGCGGAGAGGAACAGGCCGCCGAGGCCGAGCAGGTAGGCGTAGTTCTGCAGGTTCTGGTGGGACCGCATGAAGATGATGACGGCGCAGAAGATCGCCACACCGATGACCGTCCACATGATCTGCGAGTTCGCGCGCGTGGTCTCCGCGGCGAGGTCGATGCGGTAGATCATCACCAGGCCGATGGCGTTGAGCAGGGCGGCGATGGGCAGCATGAGCTGGTCGGCGTCCGGGGCCTTGAGACACATGACCACATGGGCGATGCCGAAGACGACGATGAAGCCGCCGAGGACGGTGAAGACCTCCGAGGTCAGACCGGTGGCGTCGCCGCCGGCGCGGATCGCGGCGTCGGACTGCGACAGCTGCAGGGCGATGACGGCGATGCCGAGGATCAGGGCCGAGAAGATCAGCAGGCCGAACTCGAGCGGCCGGACGTGCGAGGAGCGCACCTTCGGGACCAGGCGGACCATGTCAGTCCACCTCCCGGCAGGACACGCCCGGGGTCGTGAGATCCGAGGGATCCCCGTCGCTGTCGCGGTCGGAGCCACGGGTCACGCAGATCGGCAGGGTCTGTGCCGCCAGGCGACGCAGCTGGTCCTGGACGGACTGGTAAGAGTCCCGCGGGAGCGTGTCGAGGGTGCCACGGGCCGCCGGGGTGAGGTCGGCGGTGGTGAACCGGTGGCACGAATCGTCGGAACCGGCGGGCAGCAGCCGGATCTCGGCGTCCTCGCTGAGGCAGATCTCCTGGTAGGCGGAGTTCAGTGAGATGCCGAGGAAGCTACCCGGGGCGCCCTGGTAGATGAGGATCGGGGTGCCCTTCGCCGCTGCGGCGGCCTCCGGATCGGCTGTGCCGTCCATGTCCAGGGTGGTCGAGGGCGACACCGCGCCGGTCGTCGCCAGCGCGGAGGTGGCCGGTGCCGGCGGTTGCGTGGTCGCCGGAGCGGCGCTGGTGGGCGCGGCGGCCGTGGTGGGTGCCGCAGCCGAGGTGGTCGCCGGTGCGGGCACATCGTCGGAGGACGCCACGGCGACGAAGTAGGAGTCGTCGAGGTTGCGCTTGGCGATCCAGCCGCCGATACCGGCGACGACCACCAGGGCGACGACCACGGTCAGGGCGATGAGGATGCGGCGGCGTCGCTTCGGGTGGCGCCGCCCGGCACCGGTGCCACCGGCACGGTCGGGGTCCGCCTGATCCCCGGTGGACGCGCCGGGGGAACCGGCGTCACGTCGGCGTCCGACGCGCCGGGAGCGGCGCATCGGCGGCATCGCGTGCGGGCCGGTGCCGGACGCGGCGGGCACGGCGTCCTTCCCCTGGTCGGACGACCGCACAGGGGAGGAGCTGTTGACCACGTTGACGGCCATGGCACGACCGGCGGCGGTGTCGGGGCGGGGAAGTTCGGTCTCGTCGGAGTTGATCGCACCGGCGAGTGTGGCGACGGTCGGCAGCACGAGCGGCGTGCCGTCGTCGGTGGGGGCGGCCGTGTCGACGACATCGGCGACGACGACGGTGACGTTGTCCGGGCCACCGCCGCGCAGGGCCAGGTCGATGAGCTTGGCGGCGGCCTCGTCGGGCGTGCCGGTGGCCAGGACCTCGCGGATGGTATCCGCGCTGACCGGGTCGGACAGGCCGTCGGAGCAGAGCATGAAGCGGTCGCCGGCATGGACCTCGAACAGTTGGAGGGTCGGTTCGACGGGGCGTCCGGTGAGTGCCTTGAGGATCAGTGAGCGCTGCGGGTGGCTGGAGACGTCCGCCGGGTCGAGCTTTCCCTCGTCGACGAGGGACTGGACGTAGGTGTCGTCCTTGGTGATCTGGGTGAGGACGTCGTCGCGCAGCAGGTAGCCGCGGGAGTCGCCGACGTGGCAGACGCCCATCCGGCCGTCGAAGAAGAGCAGGGCGCTCAGGGTGCAGCCCATGCCGTCGAGAGTCGGGTTCTCGTCGACGTGCGCGGCGATGGCACGGTTACCGTTGTCCATCGCCTCGACGAGCATGCCGGGCAGCCGGTCGACGGTGATGTCCCGGGCGCCGTCGCCGAGGAACTCGGCGTTGAGCGGCAGCAGGGCCTCGATCATCAGCTGCGAGGCGACCTCGCCGGCGGCGTGGCCGCCCATGCCGTCGGCCAGGGCGAGCAGGTTGGACGCCGCCACGGCAGAATCCTCGTTGTTGCTGCGCACCAGGCCACGGTCGGAGCGGGCGGCGAAACTGAGGGCGAGTGTCTCCGACGTCATGCGTCCATCCTCACTGTGGTCTGGCCGATGCGGAACTCACTGCCCGCACGCAGGGGCTCCGGCTGGTCGATGCGCTGACCGGCCAGGAATGTGCCGTTGCGCGAGTCAAGGTCTTCGAGATACCAGTCCGGGCCGCGACGGATGAGCCGGGCATGGGTGCCGGAGGCGAAGTCGTCCTCGAGGACGAGGGTGCAGCCCGAGGACCTGCCCACGGTGACCTCGTCGTAGCCCGCGAGGGCCAGTGTCGTCCCGGTCAGTGGGCCGGACGTCAGGGCAAGGGACTGCGGCCCGGAACTGCGGGAGAACCCCCGGCCACGGTGCTGGGCGGGGGCGGACGCTTTGTAGGCGGCCTTGCCTCCGCCGACGGGGACGGCGCCGGCGGTGGCGGCGCGTCCGACGTCACGGTTCATCGCGCGGACGGCGACCCAGATGAACAGCCAGAGCACGACCAGCAGGCCGATCTTGACGACCAGGACCAGGGTGGACTGCATAGGGCAACTCCTCACGGATGTCACGGGCGGTGGGCAGGTGGTACAGCGGTGCCCACTTTACGGCAGGTACCTGTGATCGGAGGGGTCGTGACGGATGCCCCAGGGGTCGGGTGGGGTCCGGAAGTGCCCGTCAGCTGAAGCGCACCTCGATACTGCTGTGGCCCAGGGAGATGACGTCGCCGTCGGCGAGGAGCCAGTTCTCCACCGGGATGTCGTTGACGGTGGTGCCGTTGGTGGACCGCAGGTCGGTGTAGACGGCGTCGAATCCGTCCCAGGTGATGTCCCCGTGGCGGCGGGAGACGCCGGTGTCCGGGAGGCGGAAGTCGACCTGGTTACCGCGGCCGATGGTGTTGCTGCCCTGGTTGAGCACGTAGGTGCGGTCGGAGCCGTCCTGGAGGTGGAGGGTGACGGTGCGCTGCGGGGTGCCCTCGCTGGCGCCGGTGGCGCCGTCGGCACCGTGGACCGCTTCGGCGGTCGGGCCGGGGACGACCTCGGTCTCGGGTGCTGGTTCGGGGCGGCGTTCCGGCTCGGACGCGGGTTCCGGCTGTGCTTCCGGACGCTGCTCGGGGCGCGATTCCGGCCGCTTCTCCGGTGCGGACGTCGGCTGTCCCCAGGCGGACGCCGAGGACGCCCGGCCCTGCGGGTGGGCGAGGCCGGCGAGGGAGCCGGCTGATGCGGCACCGGCGGCCGCGCGGGCATCGCCGTCGGCATTGTAGGGGCGGGCGACGGGGGAGCGTCCGGAGTCCGGCTCGGAGCTGGGCCACTCGGGGGCGTCAGTGGACGTTCCGGGGGAAGCAGCAGAGGAGGACGCGGTGCCCTTCTTCTCCTCGGCGGCCGCACGCTGGTGGGCGGCGGTGAAGCTCGACCGGCACTTGAGCTGGCCGGTGTGCATACCGTCGTCGCGGACGAGGTCCACGGTCAGCGGGGCGGAAGTGGTCCAGCCCTCGTTGCGGATGAAGCGGTTGATGCGGTCGCGGAGCTCGTGGTCCAGGTCAGGGCGCTGCGAGATGAGATTGTCATGGTCGCGAGCGGCGAGATGCACCTCATAGGTGGACGGTGCGTGGAGGGCGCCGGCGCTGTCCTCCATCAGTGCGTCCTCCACCTCCTGCTTGAGCAGCTCGTCGATCTCGGCAGGGACGACCTCGCCACCGAAAACGCGCGCAAAGCCGTTGTCCAGGCCACGCTGGAGCGAGCTGTCGAGCTTGCGGAATCGTCCGAAGAGATCCATGAACCGGGGTCCTGCCTTCCTTGTGCTGTGCCTCCCGGGTCGCGGGATGATGTCCGGGTTGACCAGGGGCTACCCGGGGACGCTGGCACGCTGAAGTTCGAGTCGGGTGAACAGTGAGCGCCCATTATAGGGATCCGGCGGACGCCATGGGAGTCAGGCTGTCCCGGGATCGCGCCCGGCGATCACGAAAACAGCGTTTGAACTGCTCCTTTGTGTGATCGTGGCACCGGTGCTAACCTTACAACCCGTTGCAGATGCAACCCACGTTGATCGTTGATATCAATGTCACGCGCGAGTGGCGGAATGGCAGACGCGCTGGCTTCAGGTGCCAGTGTCCTTAGGGACGTGGGGGTTCAAGTCCCCCTTCGCGCACAGCGAGCGGTTCACGAACTGCACGGACCGGAGATCACGAACTCGAAAGGGTTCCTGATCTCCGGTTTTTCGTTTTCCGGAGTGGCCGACGGTGAAAGTGTCACGGCTGCGGGAACTGGTCGGCAACTCCCCAGGTTACCTCCTGGGGGTCAGTTTTCAGACGCCGCTACGAGGTCAATTCTCACCCGCCGTTGACATTTACCGGCGTGTCACCGGCCGACCCAGCCTTTCCGCACTCCCATAGAGTGTTGGTAGGC
>NZ_BJNT01000030.1 GCF_006539825.1 Corynebacterium variabile | reverse complement strand
GGTTCGAGGTTCAGTGCTCGCCTGTCGTGGTCCTGGTCCTCACGGCTCAGGCTCCCGTGCTCAGGGTGATGTGCTGGACGGCCTGCGGGTACGGGAATGCGAAGCCGACGCGCATGGTCGCGCGGATAGCCACACGGTCAGAGGTGAAGAACGCGGACTGGTCCACGGCCAGTTCGGCAGACTCACGCAGGACGAACTGACTGAACGCCTGCGGGATTCCCCACACTGTGCCGGGGGCCACGGCGGTGGTGACGTAGAGGGGTACCCCGGCGATGGTGCGGACGGGGGCGTCCGTGTCGGTGGGGCGGGTCACTTCGAGCAGGGGGAGGTTGGAGCCGGTGGCCTGCTTGAGCCGGGCCAGGGCCAGTTCGTCAGCGGGGTTGGTCACGAACGCGGTGATGGTCGCACCGACGGTCGCGGCGTTGGACATGGCGACGATGAACGGGTCAATGGTCACCGCCTCCCACGAGTCCCCGGCGTCCACGGCGGTGACGCCAGTGAGGGCACCCAGGCCAGAGGGGGCAGGGGCGGCGAGTGCTCCGAAGTAGGCGGCGTCGATCTTGGTCACGATGTCGCGGGACAGGCCGGCACTGATGATGTCGGTTGCTCCGGGGGTGGAGTCCTCGGCGAGCTCACGGGAGATGACTGTGAGGCCGGCGACCTTGGAGGGGGTCACGGTGATCTCGTTGAACGTGGAGTTCGACGGGTTGATTTCCTCCCCCTCTGCCACCCAGTCGGTGGAGGGGTCGCCGGTGACAATGGGGATATGCACCTCATTGTTCGCGGTGGTCGTCTGCGTGGAGACGCGGGCGGCGATAGAGGTCCTGGTCACGGGCAGGACAAGGGCCTGCTGGACCTGATCGACGGGGACGAGGGGACGGCCTGAACCGTCGGCGGTGGTCATAGCCACGGGGTTTCACCCTTTCAGGGTCGAGGTGGTGCGCCTGGTCCCCGACCAGTTCCCGGATACGACAACGCCCGGGGCGGGGGCACGGCACACCTGGTGATTGGTGTGGTGGTCAGTCGGTGTGGCTCCGGGCCACGGTGACGAACCGGGGTGCCCTCCGCTCCGGGCGGGGGTCTGTGGTGGTCGAGCCTATCAGGTGGTCGGACACCCACCCCACAGGCTCACGGGGTCACTGGTTGTTCAGGGCATCCTGCAACCAGTTTCCCGACCCCTCATTCCCTCCGAGAGGTGCCGCGTTTCGCAGGTTGTGGGCAATCCGACGGTTGGCCGGGGTGTCCTCCCACCCCGGTGGGAGAGCATTGCGGCCGACCTTGGGGCCGTGGCTCATGAGTCCGGCCTCTACAGCGAGACGCGTTGCTGCGTCACGGGCGCTGTCGAGGTCCACCGTTCCATCGTCGGTGAGGTGCTCCGTGAGGTCGAGGCCCAGACGTTCCAGCACGTCGAACTTGACCCCGGGGAGGACATCGGCGGCTTGCGCGCGTCGGGTCGCGGCGAGGGCGTCCTGTGCGGCGGTGAGGTCGGCGGTGAGGGTGTCGCGCTCGGTCTCGGTGTCATGCAGGCGGGTGCGGAGGTTGGCGGCTTCACGGCGGGCCTTGCGGACCCGCGTGTCCTGCTCAGTGTGGTCCTCGGTGGGGTCTGCGTCCTGGTCCCCGTCGACGGGGGTCTCCGGCTGTTCCGTGGCCTCCGGGGTGTCCTCGGTGAGGCCCCGGTCCCCGTCGTCGCCGGTCGGCTTCGTGGCCTCCGGGGTGGTTGCCGCGCCGGGCACGGGTTGGCTGGTGGTGGTTTGGTCAGTTGGCGTGTCACTCATGTGATCGAACTCCGTTCTGGTCGTGGGCGTTAGACGATGGGGCGGGTGCCATTGGGCGGGTTGTAGGCCCGGACCCACCCGCCGCCGACAGGGAGGCCGGACGGGTGTGCTCCGTGGCCGGTGGTGGGTAGGCCGTGGCGGTGGACGGTCACGGTCCAGTTGATGCCGGCGGGGATGCCCACGGCGGCGCACAACCGCAGTTCGTGGGGGCGGATGACGCGGGTGTAGTAGTCCACGCCGTCTTGGTCCATGCGCTGCATGTCGTTGTAGCGGGTGCCGTCGTCGGTGTTGCCGATGGTGCAGGCGGGGTCGTGAGTGAAGATGGTTCCCCACTTCCACGGGCCGTGGCAGTCGGGGCACTGTCGAGGGTCGGCTAGTGCGTGTCGTTCGACCATGATGGTTGTCTGCTTTCGATGGTGTTCGGTGACCGTTTAGAACGGTCATTCGTATTCGTGCAGTGTGTGTGCTGCCCTCGGTTTCGGGGGTCCTCGGGGAGGGGTCCGGCGGTTCATGATTCGTCCCCGGTCCGCGGCCGGCCCCGGATGATCCCGGCCCACATTCCGGCGCGCTGGTAGTCGGTGAGGCCGTCTGCGACTGTCGCGCAGCGGGCGATGACGGGGCAGATGGTGCACATGGCGCGGGCGGCGTCCATGCGGGCGTCCACGGCCTCCGGGGGTTCCCGGGGGCCTGGTTCATCGAACAGTGGGGCGTGTCCGGTACAGGCAGCTCCGGTGAGGTCCGGGCCGTCGAGCACGGCGGCGGTGAGTGCCCGGGCACGTTCGGCGGGACTCAGGATCATTCCGGCGACCGACGGCGGGTTGGCGCGTGTCATGCGGCGTCCTCCGGGCTGGTCTCGGGTGCGGGGTAGCGCTTGACCGCGCGGGAAACGGTCCCGACACCGACGCCGTGGCGGGCGGCAACGGTGCGCATGGGGTCGCCGGTGGCGTGGAAGTCCGCGGCGATGGTCCGGGCGCGTTGTGCGGCGGCGAGTGCCCGTTGGTCGTTGTCGAGTCCGGCGGTGGCGGCGGATGATGCCTCCCGCTGACGCCGACTGGTCGATTTCCGGCCCTTTGGAGCCTTGTCGCTACCCGTGTGAGGGTTCGGGGTGTTCGTCGCCCCAGACGGGCGTACAGCGTCCTCGGTCGGTTCGACGGTCTGGCCCTCGGTCGCCTCCGGGGTGATTCCCGGCGCGATGGAGCCTGTGCAGGCTCCGGTGGCCTCCGGGGTGTCCTCGGTGGCGTCCGGGTGCCCGTGGTCGTCTCCGGCGTCGTCGGGGTACGGCAGGGGCACGTCCGCGAAGTCCGGTGGTGAGGTCGGCGCGGTGGCCGGCCCCGTGGGGGTCTTCTCGTCCATGCCCGTTTTTCCCGGCGCGGTAGCGCCGGTGTCCCGTGCGTCCCGTTCGGCGCGGGCGCGGTTGAGTCGTTCGCGGGCCGACCGCCTACCCGCCGTTCCACTCCCTGATTCCGTTCCACGTGCCGACGCCGGGGGTTCTGGACGGTTCATGGACGGTTCAAGGACGGTTTGACTGTCAGGCTGACAGGGGGCTGCAGTCACGCTGACAGGGGGTGGCCCCTCATGCTGACAGGTCTCCGGCTCATGCTGACAGGGGGTGTCACCGTGACAGGGGGTGTCACCGTGACAGGGGTCCTCCACGGTCGCGGCGTCCGGGCGGACGAATGACAGGTCGAGGTCGTAGACCACCGGGCGGACGTTCTTTTTGAGGTGCGCTACCCGCGCCTGGTTGCCCGGCGCTATCCATCCCCCGGCCCTCAGCTCGCGGATGTACCGGGGAACGTTGTCCGCTGCTACGCCGATGTACTCCCCGATGGTCTTGGCTGAGGGGTAGGAGCTCCGACCGTTGGGACCGGCGTGCTCCGCAAGGGCGTACAGCACCGCGCGGGCGGTCCACGTCATGCGCTTGCCCTCCGGGTGCTGCGTTGTGGGACGCCCGTACAGCGGCGCGTAACGGGTCACCCACGTGTAGGCCTCACGGCTCACGGCGTGTCTCCTATCTGGTCGAGGGCGGGTCAGTGGTCAGGGGTCCGCACAATCTGCGGACCCCGGTCACGTGCGGGGTTGTGTGGGTGTGTCCGGGCGCGTTCTTCCGGAATCTCGGACAAAGTCCTCGCCCTCGGTGAAGGTCACGAGCGGGGTTGTGTGAGTGTGTCCGGGCGCGGGGTCAGGCTCGGTCGTTGTCCGGCGCGCCGGGAAGCCGGTGGGAGGCGAGCAGCAGCAGATCAAGCGCATGGGCTACGCGGGCGCACGCAGTGGCGACTGCCTCATGTCGGTCTCCGGCGTCCTGGTAGTAGTGCAGCATTTCCAGCAGCTCGTCCGTTGCCGGCATTGCGCCGATGGGCACCTTGTGGCTCCGGGGGTCAGTCTCCGGGTAGGTCACTGGTCCACCTCCGTCGGCGCGTAGGGCACCGGTAGGCCGGTCGAGTGCTCGGCTACCCACCGGAGCAGGTCGAGCGCATAGCCGGGACGGTTGATCTGGTCGAGGAATCGGGCCGTGTCGGACAGATCACGGTCGTAGGTGCCGGTCATGCCGCCACCTCCGGGCGCTCCGTGCCCGTTACGGGTGCGGATACTGTCCGTACCCTCCGCCGGTGGTTGAGGTTGAGGACCGGGGCCACGGCCTCCGGGGAGGGTGCGGCGAACGGGGACACGGGCCGGGGCAGGACACGGACCGGTGCCGCGACCCCACCCACGGCACCCGGGAGGGGAGTCACCCGGCACCCGGGCGACGGTGTTTTCACCGAAATCGGGGTAAAGTCCTGGCCCGGAGTCGCCCGGCGCGCCGGGCGATGGTGCAGGCGGGCCTGTGATCGGTCGTAGAACCAGTCGGCGGCGGCGCACGTGGCCCACGTGAGTGTCAGGGGGATGGACAGGACGATCAGGGCGTCCAGTGTGTCGGGTAGCATGGTGGTTCCTCTCAGTTCAGGGGAGTTGGCCCGGTCGGTGGTGGGGAATATCACCGACCGGGCCGTTTCTATGCGTTCAGGGGGTGGGGGTCCGGGCAGTCGATGACGATGGCGGACAGGTACAGGCTCCGGTCCATCGGGGTGGGGAACGACATGGGGACGGTGCCGATTTCCGGATCTCCGTGGACGATGAACAGGTCCGTGGTGCGGGCGGGGTGTGCCATGTGTGCGGCGGGGATGATGGAGCGGGCGGCGGGCAGGCTGTAGGCGACGCCGACGGGTTCCCGGTCGCCGTTGGGGTAGTTCTGGCAGACGATGTAGCCTCCGGGGCCACCAGCGGGCCGGGCGTGGATGGAGAACAGCACCCTGTGGCCCACCGGCGGGCCGGGTTCGGCGCACTGCGTGAGCTTCGGGGTGGTGAGGGTTCGGGCGGCTCGGTTGCCCTGGTCGGTGAGCCACTGTCTTAGGCCGGCGGCGTCCTGCGGGTCGAGGGGGTGCAAGGACAACCATTCCAGCGGGTGGCCGTACTGGTCGGCGGCGGCGTGTGTGGCGCGGCTGATCCAGCCGATACCCGCGCTCACTGGTCGGCCTCCGTGTCTTCTGAGGTGCGGGTGGAGGTGTCAGCGGCGGCGTCGAGTGCGTCCGCGATCAACCGGAGACGGTCGGTGATGCCGGGGATGCAGGCCCACTGTCCGGGGGTGAGGGGCAGGGCGGCGGTCTCGGTCTGGTCGGTGGAGAACAGGGCGTCCGTGAGGAAGTCGGTCACCGGCTCCGGCATACCGGGCCACCGGTTGAGGCGGACGGAGGCGGTGACGGTCACCCGGGCGCTCACTGGTCGGCCTCCGTCATGTCCCGGTCGAGCTCCCGGTTCACCCGCGTGATGAACTCGCACTCGGGGCACGGGGATTTCTGGTACTCAGCGCGTGCCGCCGGACCGCGTGGGGTGAAGTGGGCAGTACCCGCCGGATAGGCGCGACCGCACCGTGTGTGGGCGGTGCCGGCCATGTCTCGGTGAGACACGCGGTGGATAACACCGATCAGTCTGTGGCCGCTACGGGTGGCCTCCGGGTCGGGGGTCGGGGTGGTCTGGTCTGGCATGGTGGTCTGTCTCCTGTCGGGGGGTCGGGGTGGTCAGGCGGCGGTGTCGCCGGGGTTGGTGGTCGTAGCGCGCTGCTGGTCGATCCACGCGACGAGGGCGTCCCGGTCGTACATGACACGGGAGCCGATCTTGAATGAGGCGGGGCCACGGCCCATGGCACGCCATGAGCGGAGGGTGCCGGGGTGGACGTTGAGCAGTTCGGCGGCCTGGCTCAGGTTCAGGGGCGGGGCGGGCAGGTCGGTCATGATGGTGGCCCTTTCTTCGGGTCGAGGGGTGGGGTGAGCGGAGTGGAGGACCGGGCGGTCAGTAGCGCTCGGCGCGGGTCAGCCAGAGTTCAGCGGCGTTGAGCTCCGCCACGGCGCCCTCCACGCGGTAGCCGGCCTCTACGGCGCGGCCGTCGAGTTCCGGGGTGTCGGGGAGGGTGTCGAGGTGCACCGTGAGTGCCGCGAGGGCGTCGCGGGCGGCGGTGAACAGGTCGGCGGTGGTCTGGTGATCCATGACGGGAGTCCTCTCTGTCGCAATCGCGTTGCGTGTTGCTGCGACACACACCAAGTAACCACACATCGTGCTGGATAGCAACACATGGTGCGATATGGGGATAACATGGCGCGATACGGCATGTGAGACACTGGTTCACATGGATGACGGAACAGAGTTCGGTAGGTACGTTTCCTATGCCCGTGAACAGCGGGGATGGACGCGGACAGAATTGCTGCGTCGGGTAAGCGAGCAAGGGGTCTACCTGCACGCGACGGCACTGAAGCGCATTGAAGACGGCGAACAGGTGCCCAAGATTCATGAGGCTGCGGCATTGTGCCGCGCGTTCGGCGTCCCGGTCGATTCGTGGTCCACCTCCAACCGGGCACGGTTTCAGTTGTGGGTGGATGGCCGGTTGCGAGACCTCCGTAATCTCCGGGAGGCGCTGGACAGGTGGGAGGACGGACGTGCAACGTGGCCGGCTACCCACCGCGCCGGTGAAGACCCGGACGAGTTCGCGGAAGTGTTCAGGACTGCCGGAACGTTGGCGGCGCTCCGCCCCGACGAGATCGTCTCGACATGGGAGGCACGGCAGGAACAGGAGCAACTAGCAGATGACGACATGCCGGAATGGTGGAAGTGGAGCAACCACAATGGCCCCGCGTAGGGAGGTCGGCGGGGTCCGGGTCGATGACCTCTGGCACCGACGGGACGGGGAACAGTCGGCGGCATACGGGCGGGGGAAACGGTGGCGGGTGAGGTGGGTCGATCCAGCCGGCAAGGAGCGCTCCCGGTCGTACGCGCGCAAGGTGGACGCGCGCCGGGCGGCGGACGCCCTGACAACCGACCTCACCCGGGGTGCCTACGTTGACCGCAAGGCCGGACAGACGACCGTGGGCGAGGTCTACGACCTGTGGCACCCGTTGCAGGTCCACCTGAAACCGTCGAGCCGCGCGCGGCAGGGCGAACTGTGGGGCAAGCACCTGAAACCGAAGTGGGGGACAACCCCGGTCGCGGCCGTCACCCGGCCCTCGGTGCAGTCGTGGGCGGTCGAGCTGTTGGGAGACGATGACGTTCCCGGGGTGGCTCCGGGGACCGTGAGGAAGATCGTGGGGGTGCTCCGGCAGGTGATGGGTCACGCCGTCGAGTTGGGGACCGTCGTAGCCAACCCGGTGACCGGGGTGCGCCTGCCGGCCTCCGGGCCGTCGAGGAACCTGTACCTCACGGTCGGGCAGGTTGAGTGGTTGGCTGACGCCGTAGCGGTCGAGGGCGGCGACGACAGGCACCCGTGGACGGCGTACGGCGTCCTGGTCCGACTGTTGGCCTACACCGGTCTGCGGTGGGGTGAGGCGGTCGCGCTCCGGGTCGAGGACGTGACACTGCCGTCCGGGGACCGGGTGGGCCGGTTGCAGGTGCACCGCACGGACGTGCTCGTTGGCGGGAAGCGAGTCGAGGGCACCCCGAAGAACCACCGCAGCCGGTCGGTGCCGGTCCCCGGCCCACTGGTCGTCCCGCTCCGGGCACTCATGTCCGGTCGACGGAAGACGGCGCGGGTGTTCACCACCCCGGGCGGCGCACCGGTCGACGGATCGAACTTCCGGGCACGTCTGTGGGCGGAAGTCCTCGAGGAGGCGGGGGAGCGGATGCCCGCCGGCCTCCGGGTCCACGACCTCCGGCATACGGCGGCGTCCCTTGCCATAGCGTCCGGCGCGTCCGTCAAGGCCGTCCAGCGGATGCTGGGGCACGCCACGGCCACGATGACGCTGGACACCTACGCAGACCTGTTCCCCGATGATCTGGACGACGTGGCCCGGCGGATGACGGTAATGATCGAACGGGGCCGGTGACCGTCTCCCGGCGCGATTGTGCCCCGGCGGGAGCCGTGAGTGCTCTACCGCCGGGGCACATTCCCCTCAGGAGCGGGGCCACCATAGCCCCGGTGTGCAGGGCCGTTGTGTTCCGGTTGCACGGTATCAGTGTAGCTGGTGCGTACCCGGTGCGTACCGGAGGACGGGTGAGGGGCAACCGCTTGGTGTTTCGATTGCCCCTCTGACCTCGGTGGGAGGTGTTGTGCCCCAGGGCAGATTCGAACTGCCGACACCCGCTTTAGGAGAGCGGTGCTCTATCCCCTGAGCTACTGGGGCGCACCGCGTCAGTGTACCGCACGCTTCGTCGGCCCCACGGCATCGGCCACCGTGGGGAAGATGGCGACAGTCAGTGCCCCGGCGGCGACGAGGAGGGACGCCTCTTCCTCGGCGAGGAGTCCTGAGGTGGTCGCCACCTCGGTGACGGCGACGATGATCGGCAGACCGGTCGCGGTATAGAGCGAGAGCTGCAGCTTCTCCCGCCATCCCTGCAGTGACGACCCGGTGTGACCACCCAGTTCCCGCAGCAGGACAGGCAGTCCGCGGGCGATGAGGATCACGGGGATGAGCCCGAGGAGGAACCACGGGCGGTCGCCGATGACGCCGGTGTCGATCCCCATGCCCGAGGTGACGAAGAACGCCGGGATGAACAGCCCGTAGCCGAGCACCTCAAGTTTCTCCGTGAGGTCGGGGAGTGCACTGTCCGGGACGATCTGCCGCACGATGATGCCGGCGGCGAAGGCGCCGAGCACGACGTCGAGTTCGAAGATCGAGGCCACCGCCATGAGGACGGCCAGCATGACCACGATGGTGCGGACGACCGTCTGGTTGGTGGAACCGACACCGTCGCGGATCGCCCAGCCGACCCAGGGGACGACCCGTCGGACCGTCCGGGGGAGCAGAGCGATCACCAGTGCCACGGCGAAGAAGATCACGAGGATGACAGCGGTGGCCCATGTCGTACGCGCTGAGAGCAGCAGGGCCATCGCCATCACCGGAGCGAGTTCGCCGACGGCGCCGTGGATCATGACGCTGTTGCCGACAGGTGTTCCGGAGAGGCCCTGCTGCCGGATGATAGGCAGGAGCGTCCCCAGTGCGGTGGAGGTCAGTGCGATGGCGAGGACGGTGGCGGTGCCGGTCTCCCCGCCGGTCAGCGCCATGGTCCCACCGAAGGCGAGGAGTGCACAGATGATCCAGGTGGGGATGGCGTTGCGCCCCTCCCTCCCCTTGAGGTCGGAGGGGGCGAGCTCCATACCGGCGAGCAGGAAGAGCATACCCAGGCCGAGTTCCCGGACCAGGTCGATGGCCTCACTGTCGGTGGTGAGTTCCATTCCGTAGGGACCGATGAGGACGCCGAGGATGATGAGGAACACCACCGCCGGGACCTTCTTGGAGGTGGCGAAGGACAGGACAGGGGCCAGCAGTCCTGCGGCCGCGATCCACGCAAAGGTGATGAGCGTGTCGGGCATGGTGACCAGCGTAAACGACCGGACCCCCGCATCGGTGAGGTGCGGGGGTCCAGGGGTGGTGTGGTGGTTGGCGGTGGTGTGCCGGGGGAGTCGGAGACTAGTGGTCGACCGGAGCCTCGACGCCCACACCGGTGAGGGAGCGGACCTCCATCTCGGCGGCCAGGGCTTCCTTGTGGTCCGGCTTGCCCAGGTAGGTGCCGAGGATGGCGAGGGCGAAGCCGATCGGGATGGAGATGATCGCCGGGTTGGTCAGCGAGATGAAGGACCAGTCGGAGTTCTCGAACATCGCGCCCTTGGCGCCGGAGACGGCATCGGAGAAGACCAGGACGACCAGGGCGGAGATCAGACCACCGTAGGTGGACCAGACAGCACCGGTGGTGTTGAACTTCTTCCAGTAGAGGGAGAAGAGGATGGTCGGCAGGTTCGCGGACGCGGCGACACAGAAGGCCAGGGAGACCAGGAAGGCCACGTTCTGGTCCATCGCCAGGATGCCGAGGACCACAGAGATGACGCCCAGGACGACCACGGTGATCTTGGAGACCCGGACCTGCTCTTCCTCGGTGGACTGACCCTTGCGGATCACCGAGTGGTAGAGGTCGTGGGCCACGGAGGCGGAGGCGGTGATCGCCAGGCCGGCGACCACGGCAAGCACCGTGGCGAAGGCGACCGCGGAGATCAACGCCATGAAGATCGAGCCACCGAGTTCCAGGGCGAGCAGCGGGGCTGCCGAGTTCGCGCCACCGGCGGAGTTGCCGATGCGCTCCGGGCCGACCTTCCATGCGGCGGCGTAACCGACGACCAGGGTCATCAGGTAGAAGGCGCCGATGAGGATGATGGCCCAGACCACGGACTTACGGGCTTCCTTGGCCGTCGGGACGGTGTAGAAGCGCATGAGGACGTGGGGCAGACCGGAGACACCGAGGCAGAGTGCCAGGCCCAGGGAGATGAAGTCGATCTTGTGGGCGGTGTCCACGCCGTACTTCATGCCCGGGTCGAGGATGGCAGATGCGTTCTCGGCTCCGTCCGCGGCGTGCTTGTCGACCGCGTTCTGCAGCAGCTCGGAGAAGTTGCCCTTCACCGCGATGGCGACGAGGACGACCATGATGAAGACGCCGGCGATGAGCAGGACAGCCTTGATCATCTGGACGTAGGTGGTGCCCTTCATGCCGCCGATGAGGACGTAGGCGATCATCACGGCGCCGACGATGGCGATGATGAGGGCCTGGACCCCCTTCTCGTGGATGTCCAGCAGGGTGGAGACCAGTGCGCCGGCACCGGCCATCTGCGCGATGAGGTAGAACAGCGTCACGCCGAGGGTCGCGAAGGACGCCGCGAGGCGGACCGGACGCTGCTTGAGGCGGAAGGACAGCACGTCGGCCATCGTGAACTTGCCGGTGTTACGCAGCGGTTCGGCGACGAGCAGCAGTGCGACGACCCAGGCCACGAAGAAGCCGATGGAGTAGAGGAATCCGTCGTAACCGGTCAGGGCGACGGAACCGACGATTCCGAGGAAGGACGCCGCCGACAGGTAGTCGCCGGCGATGGCGAGACCGTTCTGGGTGCCGCTGAAGCTGGCACCACCGGTGTAGAAGTCACCGGCCTGGGTGGTCTTCTTGCCGACCCTCGTCACGATGGTCATCGTGATCACGATGAAGGCGACGAAGATGATGATGTTGAGTACGGGGTTACCGGCGTCCGAATCGGAGGCCGCGAGGAAATTGATGTTCATGGCGCTCCCTTACGCAGTCTTCGTGTCGGAGTAGGGGCCGGTGCGCTCAAGGCGGTTCCGGATGTCTTCGGCGCGCGGCTCGAGCTCGCGGTCGGCGTACTTCACGTAGGCGTAGGTGATGACGAACGTCGTGACGAACTGCAGCAGACCCAGGATCAGGCCCAGGTTGATGTTCCCCCACACCTTGTTCGCGTAGAGATCCTGGGCGAACATCGCCAGGATGACGTACGCGACGAACCACACGAGTGCGGCGATCGTGATGGGGAAAGTGAAGGCACGGCGCTTACGGCGGAGTTCCTGGAACTCGGCACTCTGCTGCGTCGCGATGAACTCCTCGGCTGTCGGTGTATGCCGGGGGTCGGGTGTCGACATGGGCTCCCTTTCGTGTTCGGTGATCCCTCTTGAAAAACGGATATCGAGCATGTCGCGCCCACGGCCGGGCAGACTCACTGAGTGACAGCTGTCACAGCCGTGTTGCGGATGGGGGATAAGTTACAGACTTGTGTGAAGCCATTTCAATGTAGAACGGAAAAGTGCCCCCCTCTCGACGGGTTCCACCCCCGCGAAATTGTGTGACATGCAGTGACGCAACGCACACAGGGGGTGCCCCCGCTAGCCCCTTCAGTGGTCTGACCTTTATGTTGTGCTCAGACTTACTGTCGAAAATATGCACAAATCCCACCGCAGCAGATGCGGTGGGATGGTGGAGCGACGCCGGACGAAGCGACGTGAACTATGTTAACCCGGCTACTCCGCCTCGCCGGTCAGCTCGGCGACCCGACGCCTGACCTGGCCTGCCGGCGGGTTGGTGGCGTAGGATCCGTCGGCGTACTTCACGGTCGGGACGACCCGGTTTCCGTTGTTGACGGACTCGACCCAGGCCGCGGCGTCCGCGTCCTCCTCGACATCGATACGGGCGTAGGAGGTGCCGGAACGGTCGAGGTTCTCCACCAGTGAGGAGCAGAACGGGCACCAGGTGGTGGTGTAGAGGGTGACGGCAGGGGAGTCGACGGAGTCGGAGGGGGAGGTCATGATGGTTCCTTTCAGGAGTTGTCGCGGGTGAACTCGCAGATCCGGTAGCGGAGCGGATCCTCCCCGGTCAGTGCGGTACCGCGCCCGGAAGTCAGCCACGGACCGTCGTGGGTGGTGAAGCCCGGCTCCGCCCGCATGTCCGGGGCGTAGACCTGGAAACGGTCGGGGGCACCACAGGCGATCTCGGTGACGACGACCCGATCGGTCACCGGCACGCACTGACGGTAGACGTGGCCACCACCGAGGATCCACACGGTGGACGCTCCGGTGCCCACGGCGGAACGCCCGGCGGCGAGGATGGCGTCCGGCAGGGAAGTGTGGACGGTTCCTCCCGGGGCGTCATAGGTGGCGTCCCGTGTGATGACGTGGTTGTCGCGTCCCGGCAGGGGGCGGAATCTCGGGTCGAGGGCCTCCCAGGACACTCTGCCCATCACGACGGGCGTGCCGAGGGTGGACTGCTGGAAGTGCTTGAGGTCCTCGGGCAGGTACCAGGGCATGTCGGCGCCGTCGCCGATGACACCGTCGGTGGTCTGCGCCCAGATCATCCCGATCTCGATGGCGGCGGGGAAACCGGGCAGATCGGCGCGGGTGATCTGCGGCTGCTCGGTGAATGTCGCGTCGGTTGCCGTGGTGCCCATCAGACTGCCACCGGAGCCTTGATACCCGGGTGCGGGTCGTAGCCGATGACCTCGATGTCGTCGAACCTGTAGGAGAAGAGGTCGGCGGCCTTGTGCAGGTTCAGCGTCGGGTAAGGACGTGCCTCGCGGGAGAGTTGCAGGCTCACCTGGTCGACGTGGTTGTCGTAGATGTGGCAGTCGCCGCCGGTCCACACGAACTCGCCGACCTCCAGGCCCGCCTGCTGGGCGAACATGTGGGTGAGGATGGCGTAGGACGCGATGTTGAACGGCACACCGAGGAACATGTCCGCACTGCGCTGGTAGAGCTGGCAGGAGAGCTTCCCGTCGGCGACGTAGAGCTGGAACAGGAGGTGGCACGGCGGCAGAGCCATGTTCTCCAGTTCGGAGACGTTCCAGGCGGAGACGATGTTGCGGCGCGAATCCGGGTTGTTCTTCAGCGTCTCCAGGGCAGCGGTGATCTGGTCGATATGGCGTCCGTCGGGGGTCGGCCAGCTGCGCCACTGGACGCCGTACACCGGGCCGAGGTCTCCGGACGCGTCAGCCCACTCGTCCCAGATGCTCACCTTGTTCTCGTGAAGCCAGGCGATGTTCGAGTCGCCGCGGAGGAACCACAGCAGTTCGCCGACGATGGAGTGCAGGTGCACCTTCTTCGTGGTGATCAGCGGGAACCCCTCGGCCAGGTCGAAACGCATCTGGCGGGCGAACAGGCTGCGGGTGCCGGTGCCGGTGCGGTCGTCCTTGTGGACGCCGTGCTCCAGGATCTCGCGGAGGAGGCCCTCGTAGGGGGTGGGTACAGGGGAGACCGGTGGTGCGACACTCATGGGTCCCAGAATAGGCGAGTGGCGGTGGGCAGGTCATTGCAGGCGGCCCGGAGTAGCCGTCAGCTGCCGGATCCCGCGCCGACGTTGCGGGAAAGTACAGCGCCCCGGGCCGGGCACCCGGGGCCGGCGACGGCGGATGAACCGGATATATCGCCCCACTGGGAGAGTTGTTGCCGGGGACCACCGGCGCCACTACAGTTCTTCCTGAACTCACAGTCGAACTGTTCCGTCGCACAGAGGAGTGGGGACCATGTTCGAGATCGCCGACGGATCTGCTGTCGTGCAGCATGCTCCCACCGGACCGCTGCCTTCCGAGGGGACAGTCACCCGGCTCGTCGACGCGGCCTACAACCGCTACCGGGACCGCTGTGGTGGTCAGGCAGCCGACTACATTCCCCCGCTCGGCCGCGTAGATCCTGACCTGTTCGGTGTCGCTCTCACGGATGCCGCCGGTGTGACCGATTCCGCGGGGGACACCGACGCCGTCTTCACGATCCAGTCGATCTCCAAGGCCTTCGTCTTCGCTCTCGTCTGCGAGGAGTCGGGGCGTGACCAGGTCCACGAGGCGGTGGGAGTGAAAAACACCGGCCGTTCCTTCAACTCGGTGATGGCGGTGGAACTCTCCGCCGGGTCCCCCGGAAATCCGATGGTCAATGCCGGTGCGATGGCGACGACCGCCCTCGTCCCGGGGGATACCCCGGATGCGCAGTGGGAGTTCATCCGTGCGGGACTGTCCCGCTGAACCGTCACGGTTTTGTTGCCGCCGTTAGATTGGCTGAATGGCCTTCTCAGGCACGTCGTTCAGTCTAGCGTGTCCTGCCCAATAGTCGTCTTCGAACTCGGCCGGCGGAACCATCCCCAACGTCGAGTGAAGACGCTCGTTGTTGTACCAGTGCACCCACGACGACGTGGCGATATCCACGTCCACCACCGACTCAAGCACCTCAGGGGTGAAGACACTGCAGCGGATACATTCGGCTTTGTAGAGTCCGTTGATCGTCTCCATCAACGCGTTATCGTAGGCATCATCGACACTTCCGATCGAGGGCACGATTCCCTGTAATGCCAGGTTATCGGTGAATTTCACTGCCGTGTACTGGGCGAGTTCAACCAGTGGTTGCAACACTGTCGGTTTTGAGTGAGTGTATCTGTTCAGCG
>NZ_BJNT01000029.1 GCF_006539825.1 Corynebacterium variabile | reverse complement strand
GAAGAAGGCTGCGGCGAAGAAGAGCTGACCCGGTCTCGGGGAGCCGCGGGGAATTCTCCCCGCGAACCACCGGGTTCGCGCCAGTGTGCATGCTAGCCTGACCTCGACAATCCCGGTCGCTGGAACCGGGCCAGAGGGCAGGACAACCACATGCCCGCCATCACCCGATCACGTCGTTCCCGTAGCGTTCGCGCCCGCGCCGCGACAGTCGGAACAGCAGCACTCGTCATGACCGCACTCGAAGCCTGCGGCAGTGACGACGACAGCACGGACGCAGCGTCCGCCCCCTCCTTCACCAGTGGAAGCGCGGCGTCCCCGGAGGCAGCGGCCGGCAATGACACCGACGACGAGGCCGTCGACGCGGCAGGCAACGCCGGGGACGGGCGCGATGTCGCCAGCATCGGGACCTGCGTCGGCGGGGAGAACATCACCGTCAACATGGATGACGCCCAGCCGATCATCACCGGCGACTGCGGGACAGTCATCGTCAACGTGAACGGTGTCGGCGGAGCCGTCGACAACGCCGCCGAGATCATCATCAACGGCGAGAGCGTCACCCTCACCGGCAAGGACTGGGGAGTGCTCACCGTCAACGGTGACGACGCCTCCATGACCGCCACGACCATCGGCACCGCCACCGTCAACGGCGACGAGTCCCGGGTCCAGAACTTCGGTCTCGACAGTCTGGCCATCACCGGCGACAACAACACCGTGGTCGGTGGTCCGGCCGGTGGAGCTCCGGTGTCTGACACCGGCACCGGGAACACCGTCATCTAGAACGCAGCGGCTACCTCAACTGCCCCGGCGCCGGCACCGCACCCGGCGACCCGTGGACGGCCATGAAACCGGTCGACCAGGTCAGCGGGGCGTCCTTCGTGAGAACATCGCCGTGGTGCCAGTCCGCCTGGACACGGTCGGCGTTCACGTCCACGGCCATGTAGCCGTGCTGCGTAAGATCGACGTAGCGGAACCAGTCGTCGACCTGCGCGATGATGCTTTCGCCGGCGCCAAGTGCCGCGAGGACCGGTTCCTTCAGCGCAGGGGAGGACGCCATGCCGTCGTAGGCACTCGCCGCCGTCACCGAGGGGACAACGAACTCCGTGGCCACCGCCTGACGGTTGCGGCCGAGTCGCCAGTCACCGGCATGTGCCGGAATGTCCGCGGCCCAGGACGAGTGGATGTCCCCGGTGAGGAAGACGACGCCCGGCTTCGCGTCCCCGGAGTTACCTGCTTTACCTCCGATGACGTCGATGATCCGCTGCCGCTCCGCCATGTACCCGTCCCACTGGTCGGCGTTGAGCGCGAGCCCGTCGGACGGCAGGCCGACCTGGTCGACCAACCAGTCGTGGATCCGCGGGTCGAGGGTGTTCGGCAGCGTCATCGGAGCGAGCATCACCTCGTTGCCGATGAGCTGCCAGCGCGTGTCCGAACTGGTCAGTACGTCGGTGAACCAGTCGGCCTGGCTGTGTCCCATCATCGTCCGGTCGGTGGCACCGGCGCCGCTGCCGGCCTGCCACGCCGCCGGGATCTCCTGCTGCTCATCACGGAAGGACCGCAGGTCAGGGATGATGAACTCGGCGAGCGTCCCGAACCGCAGATGACGCTGCAACGGCAGGCCACGCACCGGCATCCACTCGAGGTAGGCCTGCGTCGCCGCGGCCTTCATGGCGGCGACGTCGTCGCCCGGCTCGACGGAGTTGCCGGTGACCCCGTCGCGCCAGGAGTTGTCGGAGAACTCGTGGTCGTCCCAGATGGCGATGAGTGGTCGGGCCGCCAGCAGATCGGCCAGGTCGGCGTCCTGATGGTAGAACCCCTGCCGGATCCGGTAGTCCGCCAGCGTGACGGTCCGGTTCGCCGGCTGCACCCGACGCACGGTCGTGTCGTACGCCCCGCCGTACTCACCCGTGGCGTACTCGTAGGTGAAGTCACCCAGATGCAGCGTGAACTCCAGGTCAGAGCGGTCGGCCATGTCCCGGTAGGTGCGGAAGTACCCGGCCTCGTAGTTCGCGCAGGAGCACACGCCGAAGCGCAGACTCCCCGGATCCGCACCCGGCGCCGGAGCGGTGCGGGCGTGACCGGTGCGCGAGACCGATCCGGCAGCCGGGCCGTCGAGCACGGTGAACCGGAAGACGTAGTCGGTGGCCGGGGCCAGGCCCGTGGCGTCCACCTTCACCGTGTGGTCGGCGGACGCGTCGGTGCGCACGTCCCCGGAGAGCGCTCCGGAGAAGGTCTCTGACCTGGCGATCTCCCAGCGGACGGTGGTCGGCTCGCCGCGTCCTGACCCGGGCGTGGCGTCCGGGACTGGAGTGACGCGCGTCCACAGGACCAGCGCATCCGGCAGGGGATCGCCGGAGGCCACCGAGTGGGCGAAGACCCCGGACTCCCTGGACTCCCCGGCCGCTGCCCGCGGGGCCATCGCCAGCGCACCGAGCGCCGCGGCACCGGCGAGGAAGCCACGACGGCTGAACCGCGTCACGCCGCCACCCCGTTCACGGTGAGGACGCCGGCCCCGGTGCTGACCTGCGCAGCGGACGCCGCGGCGAGGTTGAGTCGCTGCCAGGACCCGTCGGGACCCTGGTCGTCCAGCGGGGAACCGGCGGGCAGGGCGGTCGCACGCAGGACAGCGGCGCGCTGTGCGTAGGTCAGATCCGGGAAGCGGTTGATGAGCAGGTCCGGTGCAGCCTGGGGCACAATCATCGGAGCGTCCCCGTAGACGGCGCTGAGGCCGTAGGTTCCCTGGTCGGCGTAGGTCTGTGCCGCGTCGACGTCGCTGCGGTAGGCGGTCTGTGCGGTGACGGTGTCCGCCAACGGCTCGCCGGTGCGCCACTCGAGTTCGGCGCGTAGCTCGTTGCCGGCCCGGGTGAGGGCATCCCGCATCTTCGGGTCATTCCACCGGTCGGCCGCGGCGGCGACACCGGTCATGCGTCCGCCGATGACGTCCAGCGGGTAGTGCACGCCCATGACGACGCGGCTTTCCCCGGCGTCCGACCCGCGGGCGAGCAGCTGCGGGGCGAGCTGAGGCACGACCGTGGCGAGCAGCGTGGTGACCAGCACCGCCTGGTTCGTGTGCCCGGAGGGGAAGGACGCCGAGCCGCCGAGTTCGTAGTAGTCGGTGCCGGTGGAGTTGCCGGCGTCGTTGTGGTGCACGATGCGCTCCGGGGCGACCTCGAAGGGCCGCGGATTGTCGAAGATCTCCTTCTCCACCAGGGTGGACGCGGCGGGGCCCTGGGCGCGCGACAGGTACCCGGAATCGAGGAGGGCGCGGGTCTTCGGCAGCCTGTTCTCGGCGATGGCCTGCCTCAGGTGCGGGGCAAGGACGCTGCCGAAGGCGTCGGCGAAGTTGTCGAGCATGTCACCGTCGTCGACGCGGGCATCGGCCTGGGCGGAGGCGATGCGCCCGGGCGAGGCGGTATTGTTGATCTCCACGACGGTGTCGAGGTTGGCGGCGATGGTGTCCGGGTGGTTGTCGCGCAGGTCGGTGAAACCGTTGACGACGCTGTAGTAGATGCCGCCGGGGTGGGAACTGACGTCGGAGATGTAGCCGAGGTAGTCGTCCGGGGCAAAGGGCTGCGGGACTGGCGCGCCGGGGTGCTGGACCGCGGGGAGTGTGGCCGGCAGGTACTGCTGCTGCAGGTCTGTGACCTGTCGGGGGAGGGTGGGTGCCGTGGGGGCAGCCGACACTGCCGGTGCTGCTGCCGCCTGCGGGCTGCACGGGGTCGTCAGTGCTGCCGCGATGACGAGGGCGGACGCCGTCGGCGTCAACGCGGGGAGAAGTCGGGATCGGGGGTTCACAGCGGGGACGCTACCGGGGGCACGTGTCCCGGACGTGTTGTCCGGGTGAACTGCTGGTGGACCCTCGACTACCGTTCCTTGACGTCCACCGTGTCGGGGATTTCGGGGAGAAGGTCTTCCGCTGCACTGACCACGGCGTCCTCCTCGGTCGGGGTGGCGGACGGGTGGCGGCGTCCGACGTACACACCGGCGGCGATGACTACTGCGGTGAGGACCGCCGTGGACCACAGCTCGGTCTTCATGTCCGACCAGATCGCCATGTAGATCAGCACCGCGGGGATCGCGACGATGACCGCCCAGGTCAGGTAGGGGAAACCCCACATCTTCACCAGGCCCGGCTTCGAGACCGCGGCGTCGCCCAACTTGCGTCGGGTGATCAGCTGCGAGATCGCGATGCACAGGTACACCAGCAGTGCGACCGCGCCCGAAGTCGCCAGCAGAGTCGTGAACAGCCGGTCCGGCATCACGTAGTTGCCGATCACCGCGAGGAACCCGATGATCGTGGACAGCAGCACCGCCTTCACCGGCACACCGTTCCCGCTGACCTGGGCGAAGGCCTTCGGGGCGTCCCCGCGCTGGGCGAGCGAGAACATCATCCGCGAGGCGGTGTACAGCGAGGAGTTCATGCAGGACGCCACGGCGACCAGCACAACCAGGTCCACAAGGAACTTCGCGCCGGGCACGTCGAGGACGTTCAGGGCGGCGAGGAAGGAACCGTCGTCGGTGAGGGTGGTGGTGTTCCACGGCACGAGGCAGACGATGAGGAAGATCGAGACGATGTAGAACAGGCCGAGGCGCAGGATCACCGAGTTCGTCGCCTTGCGGATCTGCCCGGCCGGGTTGCTCGACTCGGAAGCCGCGATCGTGACGATCTCCGTGCCCATGAAGGAGAACATGGTGGTCAGCAGCGCCGCGGGGACCGCACCCCAGCCGTTCGGGGCGAACCCGCCGTGGGACCACATATTCGACGGTCCGGCGTGGTCACCGCCGAAGACACCGGCGAAAGCCAGCGCGCCGAGGGCGATGAAGGCGATGATCGCACCGACCTTGAGCAGGGCGAACCAGTACTCGAATTCACCGTAGTTCTTCACGCTGAACAGGTTTGTCGCGGTCAGGGCCACGGTGACCAGCAGGGCGAAGACCCACAGCGGCACCGCGGTGAACCAGGAGTGCAGGATCGCTGCGGCGGCGGTGGCCTCCACCGGGATGACGAGCACCCAGAACCACCAGTAGAGCCAGCCGATACTGAACCCGGCCCAGTGGCCGATCGCGCGGTCGGCGTAGGTGGAGAAGGAGCCGGAGTCCGGGTTGGCCGTGGCCATCTCGCCGAGCATCCTCATGACGAGGACCACCAGAGCGGCGGCACCGAGGTATGCCAGGATCACGGCGGGTCCGGCGAGGTTGATGGCGGTGGCGGAGCCGACGAAGAGGCCGGCACCGATGGCGCCTGCCAGGGAGAGCATCGTGACGTGGCGGGGCTTGAGCCCGGTGCCGAGCTGTTCGGACGGTGACGTGGCGGTGGATACGGGAGGTACGCTGTACATGGTCGCCTTCTTTCTCTCAGGTGAGGGACGCCCGGGGTCGGGCGCGGAGGACGTCCGTGGGGAACGTCATGGGGAACGTCATGGGGAACGTCCTGGGGAACAGGGAGAAGGCTAGGAGTGCCGTGTGTCCGGACTGCTGCTGAATTGTTGCAGAAGCGGGAGTCAGCACAGTGATATGCCTTACACCCGACCTCCACGACCTCGTTGCCGTGTTCCCTACAGCAGCCACTCCGGTCGGCTGAGGCTCAGGCCCTTGACGATGAAGTCGGTCGCCTGACGCATCTGGCGGGATGCGTCCTCCAGCGCGTCCTCATCCTGGGGCACCGCCTGCGACAGGTAGTGGGCGACCCGGGCGGCGGCAGACTCGATCTGCGACATGGCGAACCGCACCTGGGGCCGCGACCATCCCAGGTCGATGAGACCGCCGGTGTAGGAGTTGAAGGCGGGATCGAGGAAGCGTTCCAGCGTTCCGTCGTAGCTGGTCACCACGGTGGTGAACCCGGGGTAGCGGAGGCACAGTGCCCACCACTGGTCGGCGCAGGTCCCGATGATCTCCTCCCAGGTCCCGGGTGCCGGGTCGAGCGAGTCCGCGGGCGGGACGCTCTCCAGTGCCCTGTCGATGCAGGCCTCCAGCAGCAGTTTCCGGGTGGGGAAGCGGCGGTAGACCGACTGCACGGTCACACCGAGTTCGAGGGCGACGTCGCTCTGGGTGAAGGAGCCGATGCCGGCGGCCAGTGCGGAGCGGATGACGTCCTCGGCGGAGAACTTCGCCGGGCGACCGCGACGACGGGTCGGCGGGGTGACGCTCATGCCTGCTCCTCCTTGACGGACCATTCGGGCCAGGTGGTCTCCAGGGTCTGCAGGATGAAGCTGATGGACTGTTCGCGCTGGGACTCCACCTCGGCGGGCACATCCTCGGGCCGGACCGGGGTGTGGGGCAGCCGGTGACGCAGCTCCAGCATGTTCACGGCGATCATCGAGCCGGCGAAGGTCGCCTGTTCGGTGGACAGGCCGAGTTCGCAGAGCCTGGTGCGGTAGCACCCGAACTTCTTCGTCATCAGGAGGATCTCGGGGTCCGGGTAGTTGCGGATCACGACCTCGATGCCAGGGCAGCGCAGGCACAGGGCCCACCACTGGTCACTGAACTGACGGAGCGTCTCGAAGCGATCGGGGTTTCCGACGAGCGGCTCGACGGTGTCGAAGGCTTTGGACATGCAGGCGTTGAGCAGTCCCTGACGGTTGCCGAAGCGCTGGTAGAGGGCGGCGGGGGAGACGCCGATCTGCTTGGCGACGCCCTTGACGCTGAAGCCGGCGAGTCCGGCCCGGTAGGCGGCGGCAATGACGTCGTCATTGGTGAAGGACTGGGGACGTCCGGGGGTGGACGGTTCGACGGACGCCGGGACCGCGGGACGCTGTCTCAGGGACGGCAGTGGACGTGTGGGGTGGGTGGGCTGAGACATGGGGGTCCTGCTCGGTCAGGGGAGAGACAGATGTCGTGTGTGTTGTCTGTGTCTGATGAGGTGACTGAGGGATCGCCGGGGTGGGGTGTGGCGACAGGGATATCACTACACAGTGAATGTTAAGGGGAAGAGGTCCCCCTGGGTAGGTCCCTTTTTCGGGGGAGCGTGCCAGAGCCCGCGTCCGGGCATGGGTGGGCGGCTCGCGGACAGTCACGACATACGGTGTGACCTGCGTGATGTCGCGCCCGGTGCCTTTGCCGGGGATGTATCGACAGGGGGCGGGGGCTCCCGCGGGGGTGGGCGAGGGGGAGGGCGCCGTCCCGGGCGGGATGCCGACAAGGCCGCCGACAATCCCACCGGCGGATCGGTGACGGTCCACCGCACCGTTTGACCGCCGTGTTCCTGCCGACCTAACATCATGTTCAACACATTGAACTCTTCGACGACAGGTGACGGAACGTGCTCCAGGAGAAGCAGTCGGCAGGCCAGGGGACTACCAGGGACGGGGGGAAGAAGCCCCGGCTGATCGGCATGCTCGGCCCCGCCTTCGTCGCCGCCATCGCCTACGTCGACCCCGGTAACGTCGCCGCGAACCTCTCGGCCGGTGCCGAGTTCGGCTACAAGCTGCTGTGGGTCCTCGTCGCCGCCAACCTCATGGCCATGGTCGTCCAGTACCTCTCGGCGAAGATCGGACTGGTCACCGGCAAGAGTCTCACCGCCAACATCTCCGACTGGTTCGATGACCGACGCAACACCCGTCGTGCCCGCACCGGACGCCTGTTCTACTGGGGACAGGCAGAGATCATCGCCGCCGCCACCGACATCGCCGAGGTCATCGGCGGCGCCATCGCGCTGCACCTGCTCTTCGGCATCCCCTCACTGCTCGGCGGCGTCATCGTCGGTGTGGTCTCCCTCTGCCTGCTGGTCTTCCAGAGCGAACGGCGCCAGCGCACCTTCGAGGGCATCATCGTCGGCTTCCTGGTGATCATCACCGTCGGCTTCCTCTCCGGACTCTTCGTCACCGGCCTGTCCGTCGGTGAGATGGTCCAGGGCATCGTGCCGCGGTTCCAGGGCACCCACTCGGTGATCCTCGCGGCGTCCATGCTCGGCGCGACCGTCATGCCGCACGCCGTCTACCTGCACTCCGGTCTCGTCCGCGACCGCAGCTTCAACCCCGGCTCCGACGAGTCGATGGGACGCCATCTCCACGCCACCCGGATCGACGTCTTCGGCGCCCTGTGCCTCGCCGGCACCGTGAACATCGCGATGCTCTGCCTCGCGGCCCAGGCACTGCGCGGGGTCGAGGGCACCGACTCGATCGAGGGCGCCCACGCCGCCGTGACCGACGCCCTCGGTCCGGTCATCGGCGCCCTGTTCGCGATCGGACTGCTGGCCTCGGGCCTGGCCTCCACCTCGGTGGGCTGTTACGCCGGCGACATGGTCATGCGTGACCTGCTCAAGATCCGGATCCCGATCGTGCTGCGCCGGCTGATCACCATGATCCCCGGCCTGGTGGTCCTCGGCCTCGGTATCGACCCGACCTGGGCGCTGGTCATCAGCCAGGTCGTACTGTCCGTGGGAATCCCCTTCGCCCTGGTGCCGCTGGTGGCACTGACCGCGAAGAAGGCGCTGATGGGGAAGTGGGTGAACGTCCGCGGGCTGTCCGGGGTCGGCTGGCTCTTCGCCGCGGTCATCATCGCGCTGAACGTGGTGCTCATCTGGCTCACGGTCATCGGCGAGGCGTAACCCCGCACCACCTGCCGGCACTCACTGTTCCGGCTTCGGTCCCGCCGTCTTCTCCGTCGCCCGCTCACCCTCGCGCTCCGCGGCACGCTCGGCGCGGGTCGGGCGGATCGGCCGGGCCAGCTGCGTCATCTCACGCCGACCCCGCAGTTCCACGGACTTCATCATCGTCCAGCGAGCCTGCTCGGCCTCATTGGCCTGACGCACCGTCGTCGCCGTGGTCAGCACCCGGCCCGGCGTCTCCTTGGCCACGTCGGTCAGCCGGGCGGCGGCGTTCACCGCATCGCCGATGACCGTGTACTCGAAGCGGTTCTTCGCGCCGATGTGCCCGGCGACGACCCGTCCGACCGCCGCGCCGATACCAGCGGGCAGCTCCTGGGCGGCCAGCTCGGTCTTGAGTTCACGGGCCGCCGCGAGGGTGTGCCCGGCGATGTCATCCAACGGCAGGGGAGCACCGAAGACAGCCAAGGCGGCGTCCCCCTCGAACTTGTTGATGATGCCCTTGTTGCGGTGCACGACCTCCACGACGATGTCGAAGAAGCGGTTCAGTGCCTGGACGACCTCCTGCGGCTCGCGGGAGACCGCGAACCCGGTCGAGCCGACGACGTCGACGAACACGACGCCCACCTGACGGTTCTCACCGCCGAGCCGTGGCTTCTCTTCCATGGCACGCCGGGCGACCTCGTCACCGACATAGCGTCCGAAGAGCTTGCGGACCTGCTCACGCTCCTGCAGTCCGGACATCATCTCGTTGAACCCGGCCTGCAGGACGCCGATCTCCGAGCTGTCGTACACGCGCACCTGGGCGTGCGTGTCGCCACGACGCACCCGGTTCATCGCCACCCGCAGTTCGCGGATCGGGTCGACCACGGTCATGGTCATCAGCCGCGTGCCGGAGAACCCGGTGAACAGCTCTGTGAGGCTGAGCGCGAGCACACCGGGGAGGATCTCCGTGGCATCCCCGCCGAAGAACCCGCTGGCCTGCGCGCTGACCATGAGGACCACGCCGACCACCGGCACGGCGGAGGTGAGGATCCACACGAAGGTGATCTGCCGCGACAGTGGGGCGATCTTCTCCGGCGAGCCGTACTCCGGCTTGAGCGCACGCACGGAGACGGGGCGGACCATGCGCTCGGCGACCATGTAGGTCATCAGCACGACCATCGCCCCGCCGAGCGTGGCGGTCACGGCCACGGTCAGCGCCCACTCGCGTGAGACCTCCACCGCCGCGACGACGGTGAACATCACCACGCCGACGGCCCACAGACCACCGCCGAGAAGCGCCTGGAAGGAGGGGATGCGCAGCACGAGGCGACGGATCATCCGTGGGTCGTAGCCCGCGGGTGCCCGTTCCCAGCCGAGCACCGGTGTGAAGAAGTGCAGGGTCGTGCCCACTCCGACGACCAGCGCGAAGATGAAGTACCCCACGTACAGCGACAGGGTGAGAGTGGAGACTGAGAGGAACTCCCGGGCCCCGGGAAGCGGCACCAGGAAGCGCAGGAACGACGCGACGCCCAGCGCGCCGATAACGTTGACGACCAGCACAGACAGGGCGTAGAAGGGCCAGCTGGTGCCCCACGCCCACCGGATGTACCGTGCCAGTCGTTGCATGGTTGTCCAGCCTATCGGAGCAGGGGCCCGGGTGTCCCCACCGGCGTCGAACTACACTCGCCTCCATGACCACCCCCGCTGTGCCCGACGCGTCCGACGTCTTCTCCCGCGCCGCGCTGAGCCCGCACGTGATCCGCCCGTTGCGGGATGCCGTGCTCTCCGCCCGCCAGCGCGTCACCGACGGAGACCCGTTCGGGGTGGTGGAGGACGCCGTGAACGACGCGGCGATGACCCACTCCTGGCTCTTCACCGGCCCGCCCGGGTCAGGACGCTCCGTCGCGGCGAAGGCCTTCGCCACCGCCCTGGTGTGCGACAACCCGTCTGTGGTGGGCTGCGGGGAGTGCGACCAGTGCCGTTCGGCGGCCGCGGGTTCGCACCCGGACATCTCCTGGATCCGCACCGACGGCGTCACCATCCCGGTCGAGGCGGTGCGCGACATCATCCGTACCTCCGCCGTGCTGCCGTCGGTGGCCCGCTGGCGCGTGGTCATCGTGGAGGACGCCGACCGGCTCGGCGACTCAGGCGCCAACGCGCTGCTGAAAAGTGTCGAGGAGCCGCCGGCCCACACCGTGTTCCTGCTGTGTGCCCCGTCGACCGACCCGGAGGACATCTCCATCACCCTGCGCTCGCGGTGCCGACACGTCTACGTGCCCACCCCCTCGAAGGAGGAGGTCGAGGCGGTACTGCGGGCGGACGCGGCACTGGGGCTGAGTGACGAGCAGGCACACTGGGCGGCGGAGGTCTCCGGCGGGCACATCGGGCGGGCGCGTCACCTGGCCTCGGACGAGGCGGCGCGGACCAAGCGGGCGACGGCGCTGAAGCTGCCCGGGCTGATCTACCGCTCGGGCGAGGGCTACCGGTTCACTGCGGAGCTGGTGAAGACGGCGACGACCGAGGCCGCGGCGTCCCTCGAGGAGCGGGACGCCCGCGAACTCGCGGAGCTGGAGAGCTCCCTGGGCATGGGTGCGAAGGGTCGTGGTGTGGCCCGGGCGCAGACCGGTGCCGCGGGGCAGATCAAGGAGCTGGAGAAGCAGCAGAAGAACCGGCGCACCCGGATGCTGCGGGACTCGCTGGACCTGGCCCTCATCGACATCGCCGGGCTGTACCGGGACGCGATGATGATGGCGGTCGGCGCGGTGGACGACGGGCCCGGGGACGCCGACCCGGTCGGCGGTTTCCTCCACCCCGACCAGCAGAAGGTGTCCCGCGAGCTGGCCCGGCGCAACTCCCCGGAGTCCCTCGTGCGCTGCATCGACGCGGTGACCGACTGCCGCGAGACGCTGCGCCGCAACGTGAAGCCGGAGGTGGCGCTCAACGGGATGGTCGGGCGGCTGCGCGAGTGCTGCGGGCAGGTGTGACTACGCGGTGACCTCGTCCTGGGCAGGTCGTCTGACCAGCCCCTGACCAGGTCGTTGCGCTGGTGTGATGGCCGGTTTGTGGGTGCCGTGTGGCGTCCGTTAGAATGACCGACCGTGCCGCTTTAGCTCAGTCGGTAGAGCGTTTCACTCGTAATGAAAAGGTCGCGAGTTCGATTCTCGCAAGCGGCTCCACGTTGCCCCAGGCAGAACCCCGGTTCGCCTGGGGCTTCACGCATTTCCGGGACCGGGAGAACACGACGCATTACGCCTGGTCGTATCTCGTCGTTCGGAACAGATCCCGAACAGATCCCGAACAGATCCCGAACAGATCAGCGCAGTCCGAAGATCATCCGCCGGGAGAACCCATCAGGGGGGATTTCTTCGGTTCAGTTGTAACGGACTGCTCTGTACGGGAGACTAGTACTACTGAGTAGCAACGCCTGATGGAAGTCAGGCAGCGCTGGAAGTGTTGAACCGAACAGAGGGAAGGAGACGCCATGATCCGCGCTATCGACGTCGGCCAGTACATCTACTCGAAGATGGACTGGGTCGACGCTTGGCGTCTCCAGAAGCTCACCTACTATGCGCAGGCATGGACTCTCGCCTGGACTGGACGCGAGCTCATCGAGGACGACTTCCAGGCGTGGCCGGACGGTCCCGTATCGCCGCGGCTTCACCAGGCGAACAAGTTCGATCGGGACGGCTGGTACAGTACGGCGATCCCCGGGGCACACCCGGAGAATCTCACCGACGAGCAGCGAACGATGATCGATGCTGTACTCGATCACTACGGTGACCTGTCGAAGGACGAGATCGTTGAGCTGGTTCACAGTGAGGACCCCTGGAAGATTGCTCGAGGTGGACTTCCTGCTGAGGCGAAGTGCGACGCCATGCTGAGCAAGGCGGGGATGAAGCGCTTTTACGCCGTCCAGCAGTTCTCCGGCGTCGACGTCCCGGCACAACCTCGAACTGTCCAGGACGTCGCCAGCCAGAACCCGGCAGAGAAGCAGCTTGCCACGATGATGGGGAACTGCTTCCGCTGGGCCGACACTCTGGAGCTTCTCGCTGACCGGTGAGCAATAGATACTGTCTGGCCCCGGACGTCGTCATCAGGGCAAACGCCACTCTGCTCTGCGCTCTTCCTGGAGACAACGTCCTCGACAGGGGAAAGCTCGAGGGGGCGCTTGCAAACCCCCTCCAGACCTTCGGCAGCGACTACCTCTACGCTTCACCTATCGAGCGTGCGGCAGCGCTGCTTGCCGGGGTCTGCAAAGCTCACGCATTCATCGATGCGAACAAGCGCACCGCGTGGCTGACTACTGTCTCATATATGCAGGAGACGGGATTCAACCTACAACAGGTGCCCCCGATTGCTGCTGCCGACTTCGTTGTCGAGGTTGCCACGCAGGGAGGACGCGACCTGGAGCCGATCTCCAGGCAGCTGGCGCAGTGGCTCTGCTGACTCACACCGCCCGTAAGCCGTCCCCTCCAACGTCCTCGTCCCCGCGACGGCCACGCTTCTTCGCCTCCCGGTCGCGCCGGGCGGCGAACCGGGCCCGCTCCGCAGCCATGTGCTCATCCATCCGCGCCGGCAGCGTGTCGAGCTCCTGGTCCCACAGGTGCCCGTAGTAGTTCAGCGTCGTCGCCACATCCGAGTGCCCCAGCATCCTCGCGACCGTGTAGGGGTTAGCCCCGGAGTGGATCGCCAGCGACGCCGCCGTGTGCCGCAGCTCGTACGTCGTCACCCCGGTGATCCCGGACGCCGCGCACAGGTGGTCCCACACGGTGCGCCACCGCGACGCGGTCCACACGTGCCCGTCGGCGGTGGCCGGCAGCAACCATGCCTCCCGGTCGCGGTCCTCGACGAAGGTCTCGAGGTCGAGGAGGAACTCCCCGCCGACGGGGACGTCCCGGTGTCGGTGCGTCTTCGTCGTGTCCACCCCGCCGAGGTCGTCCACGTCCCGCTGGACGCGCAGTCGGCCACGGGAGGGGGAGAGGTCACCTACGCGGAAGCCGAACGCCTCCCCGGGCCGGACGCCGGTGCGCACGAGGAGTTCCACCGCGGTCCTGATCCGGGGATCAGCAGGCTCGTCCTCGTCAATGGGCCCGTCAGCGTCCGGCTCCTGGTCCTCGCGCTCCCGGTCGGCGGCTGCCTTGTCGAGCTCGTCGGCAGCGGCGAACAGGCGGTCGACCTCCTCGACGGTGAGGTACCGGCGCTCCGAGGGCTTCTGGGTCGGCAGGTCCTTCGACTTCATGGGGTTGTGCAGGATCACCCGCTCTTCGGCCGCGAGGTCCAACAGGGCCTTCATGACGATGCCGGTGAGTCGCTTCGCGGCGTCCCCGAGCGGCCGGGGCTCCTCGCCGGGCTTCACGCCCTTCGTGGTTGTCAGGGCGGCGATCCAGGTGGAGATCTCCGCGCGGGTGAGGGTGTGACACGGTCGGGCACCGAACTTCTTGTCGATGCGCTTCCACGTCGATCGGTAGGCGTCCCTCGTGCTTCGGGCCTTGTCGGACTTCGTGGGGATCCACAGGTCCCACATGTCCGCGAGGGTGACGGCCTTCTTGTCCTTGGTGATCCAGGTGCCCTCGGTCTGCTTGACGACGACGCCGGCGGCGAACTCCTCGGCGGCGTCCCGGGTGGTGAACGTCTCGGAGACGGGGACACCCTGCTCTGCCCAGACGACCTGCCAGCGCTTGCCGATACCCCAGCGAGCGGAATGGACGCGGGTGGTACGGCTGGTCTTGTCAGGATTCTTCTTGGTCCAGAGGTCACGGACGCTGGCGGCCATCGGGTAGCCTCACTCTCGTCTACTGTTGTGCGTTCAGGTGCATTGGTGGACGATTTGGCCCTCACCGTCCTGCCCGACGGTGGGGGTCTTCTACCTAGTAGTAGGTGGCGTTCCCGTCCTCATCGACGTTCATGCCGCCGGTGACATTGCCGTTCTCGTCGTACCAGACCGATGACTCACCGGGCAGAGGCTGGTTCGCACCAGGGATGTCGGGGTCCGGGACGACGGGCCCGTCCACGATGCCACCCGACTCGAACCCGTCGGCGGCCGGCGACTCAACTACCGGAGCTTCAACCGCCGCGTCGGAAGGCTGCGGCGCAGCCCCACCACCAGCCGGGGTGACGGTCATCCCCGCGACAGCATCAGCCACATCCCACGTGACCGGTGCCGCGCCGGGAATGGTGGACGCCGAGTACGTCATCTTCGTCGCACCGGCGGGAGCCTCGAGCGTGACCGCAGCGCGGCGCTTCTCACCGTCACCGAGATCGACGAACTGGGTGGCATTGTCATTGGAGCAAGGCCCCTCGGCAGAACCGATGTCCGTGGTCTTCACGGTCATCCCGTCGGCATCGAGGAAGGTGAAGTCGGAGGCCCACAGCGCCTCCGAGATCGTCTCGCCAGTCTGATTCTCGACCGTGGCGACGACCTGGAACTTCACCGCATCGCGGGTAACCTCTTCGGGAAAGCTGAAGTCGCAGCCGGTGGTGTCAATCTCCGCATCGGAGATGGTGAGAGTATCCCCGACCGTGACGGTGTCCGTCAGCGAATGGACCTCATCGGCACTGAACCCCTCAGTCTGAGTAGCCGTATCCGCGGGCTCGAAAGACCCGCCGACCTCATCATCGTCACCACCACACGCGGCAAGCGACAGCGCCAGAGCCACCGCCGCACCGGCTGTCAAAGTCTTACGGATAGTCATGAGTGTGTCCTCTCGTAGGCGTCCCGCCAGACGGCGATGACGTGTGTAGTGACACCAAGCTCGGCAGCGAGCCGCGCCGGGTGTGGGCCGAAGGCGAGTTCGGCGGTGCGGTACATCTCCGGGTCGATGAGGATGTCCGCGGCGTGACGCCACGCTCGGGCTTCCGCCCGCTGATCCTCTCCGCAGGCATCCCCGTGGGCGAAGTGCCCCAGCTCATGCGCCAGCGCGCAGACGGTGTCAGGGTCCGTCATTCCGAGCTGGAGACTGATCTTCCGTGGTGGACGCCATGCGGCCTTGGGGCCGCCCCGGTGCCATCCGATCCGTAGGCCGTGGTTCACCGCGACGTCGATCAGCGTGTCAGTCGATGGGGTCCTCACCGCGTTCTTCCCTCGCCTTGCCTTCGTCAATGGTCGAGTCCGCGGCGTACGTACCAGGCGCCCAGTCGAAGTCGCGGACCGTTCCGTCATCATCGTCGTCATCCGCGACACCGCTCTCATTCTTCGAACATTCGGGGGTGAACGTAGAAGAAGTTTCCAGGTTGTCCTTACCCCCGTGACGGGAGGGGAGTTCGCTGATCGGCGTGTCGAAGAGCTCGGCCCGGCCCACGGCGTCCGCCCGCTTCAACCGCTTCTCCAGCTGCTCTATGAGCTTGTCGTCGGTGGCGAGGTCCAGGGCTGCGTCGATGTCGGGGACCTGTGCCCATGCGGCATCCACGACCCCGAAGTCGATGAGGGTACGCAGCGGGTGCCGACCGTAAGCGACGGAGATCTTCACCGCGTTCTCCACGCTCATGCGGCCCGTCGTGAGCTGGTGGCGGAGCGTCCGCTCGGAGAGCCCGGTCTTGTCGGCCACTTGCCTTGGCGTGGCTCCATCCGTGAGCCCGTGCAGCCAGTCATTGGTATCCATGTGCAGCACAGTACATTGCCGTGTCACCGATCGGCAAGAATTGCGACGGCTTTGACCTGTAGTTACAAGATTCTCGACGGCAAGACTTGTCATTCCCCGGCATAGTATGTAATGATTGCCGCAGACCGGCAATTACTGCCGGACATGGGAAGACAAGAGGAGCACCACATGGCAGTTCGCCTGAACCCCCACGTGCTCGACGACGCACGAGACCGCTGGGGACTCACCTCAGACGCACGACTCGCCGCCAAACTCGGCGTCGCGCCGGGCACCGTCGGGCACCTCCGCAAGGGGGATACCGAACCCACTGTCCGGGTCCTGCTCAAGCTGCGAGCTCTCACCGGCTGGCCGCTCGACGGACTCGTGACCGAAGTCGAAGACACCGCCGCGGCCTGACGCCCCCACCACACGCGAAGGAGAACACCACCATGAGTGGTTACATCACAGTCGCAGACGACCGGGAGCTCCGCGTCGCCTCGACACTCGCCAACGACAAGGCCCGAACCCTCGCCAACGAGGGACGCCCCCACGCCGCTGAGGTCATGCGCGAGTTCGCCGTCGAGCTCGATGCCCAGATCGACGCCAACCGGGCAGCGGAGGTGTCGGCATGAGCGCGCTGATCCCGATCAACCAGACCGACGACGGCCAGCAGGCAGTGTCCGGGCGTGCCCTCCACGAGTTCCTGGAGGTGTCCGAGAAGTACACCGACTGGTTCAAGCGGATGGAGGACTATGGCTTCACCGAGGGCGAGGACTTTGTCCGAGATTCCGGAAGAAGTACCGGAGGCCGTCCGCGCCAGGATCACATCGTGACACTGGACATGGCGAAGGAGCTGTCCATGATCCAGCGGACCGAGCGCGGCCGGCAGGCCCGCCGGTACTTCATCGAGTGCGAGAAGAAGGCGAAGGCCCCGGCATTCGACCCGAACACCATCACTCGCTCAGAGATCCTGCAGATGGCGCTCAACGCTGAGACCGAGCGCCTGGCACTCGAAGCGAAGAACCGTGAGCTCGAGCCGAAGGCCGACGCCTACGACGAGTTCCTGGACGCCACCGGCAAGTACAACGTCGGCGCTGTGGCGAAGATGCTCGGCACCTCGCAGAACAAGCTGTTCCAGGAACTGCGCAACCGCGGCGTCTTGATCGCCAAGGGCGCGATGCGGAACACCCCGTACCAGCAGTACATGCACCACTTCGTGGTGAAGGCACACGAGTACGAGCGCGGCAACGGGGAGCTGGGGTGCTCGTACACCACCTACGTGCAGCCCTCGGGCATCAACTTCATCCGGAAGAAGCTCGGCTTCGAGCGGATCGACCCACCGACGCCGGCGGACGCCGCCTGATTCTCGACCTGGTCGCGCAGTGGGGAAGCTGCACGACCCGGACCACCCCGGCGCAGGCCGGCACCGCCGTCGAGGGCGGAGTGGTCCACCGGGATCGGGCGTCAAGCCGGTCACACATGGAAGCTCCCGGGAAGCACCGCTCTTGACGGGTCTCCAGCACTTTCGCCCCGAGGCGGTAGCTGCGCCCGATCCCCACCATCCATACGAATAATGCCCGCCTCCAGGACCAGTGGAGACGAGCGAGTGCCTTCGAAAGGAAAGACCATGTCACAGTACTACAGTCCAGCCCAGGTTGCCGAGCAGCTGGGCCTCAGCGCGGAGACCGTGCGCCGCTACTGGCGTCGCGGGTGGTTCACCCCAGCCCGCCGGACGCCGACGAAGATCAGTAACCAGATCCGGATCAGCTCCGACGAGCTCGACTACTTCCTCTCGACCCAGCAGGCGGTGGCGTGATGCGCTCCTGGACCGAGGATCGGGCCCACGAGGTCCGCACCACTGTCAACGACATGATCCGCCACTACATGCATGCCCCGACCGGACGCCACTACCTCCGCTGGGCGACGACCCTCGTAGACCAGTCCGTCGGCGTCCTCACCGCCGACCAGGAGCGCGGCCTGCGCGCCGACATTGACCAGGCCTGGCAGGACACCGACGCCCGCGCCCGCGGAGTGATCCTCTCCGACACGCTGGCCGCGGCTCTGTCCCGCACCGAGGCCAACGAGCCACGCGAGGAGGACACCGACGATGTTCCGACGACTCCTCTGGAACGGACGCCTGATCGGGGTGAGTACCGATGAACCGGGCGGACTCTGGGTCGACTACGCCGACGTCTGCTGGCTCATGCCCGCGTCCTTCCGCGACCCGGTCGACCACACGCTCCTTCGCCGCCGGCAGGGCGGACTTCTCGTCCACGTCGGAGCACTCCGACGCCACGCGACGTCCGACACCCAGTCGCCCGAGACCCAGAAGAAGCTCGCCGCTCTTCTCGACTACCTCGAGGACGCCACAGGTACCCGCTGCACAGTCACCAGCACGACCTACCCCACACCAGAAGGACCTCGCCATGACCACCCAGCCCCGCCACCAGCGAAGCGGAAGCGCCACCGCAAGCGCCGCTGACCGCCACCGCCCCCGGCACGCCACCCACCCCGAGACCTGCCCGATGTCGCCGGTCCGCCCGGACACCCCGTCCGGCGACATCTACGGCGACGAGGACCAGATCGCCCGTGGCGGCCTGGGCCACGTCGAGTCCATCATCTTCACCTGCGTCTGCATTCTCCTGGTCGTGGTTGTCGCCACTCTCATTGGTGTCAACGTCCATCGCTCCCTCGGCGTGGCGGGGGACCTGGTCCTCGCCGCCGTCATCGTCGCGGTGGCCGGCACGTGCCTCCAGTCTTCGGAGGTGCACCGATGAGTACCGTGAACCCGCACATCACCGACAGGGAACTCCACGCCCTTGGCTGGCCACCGCTGGTCCTCCAGCAGCTCGCCCGCGACCGGGCGCGAATCATCGCGGACAAGGTCATGGAGTTGGCAGAGACCGAGCTGGAGTGGGCGCCGCTGCGCGGCATGTCCTGCGCCGAGTGGATGCAGATGGTTGACGAGGAGTGCGCAGAAGACGCGCCGCTGTCGGCCGCGGAGTTCGCCGAGATCATCGGGGACTCCGCCCGCACCGCCGCGGCGGACCTGGCCTCCTACCTTGCACTGCCGGCGGATGCCGGTGACGATGACGCGGCCCTGGTCGCCTCGGTAGCCGCAGAGCACGAGCAGGACACGGCCCCGACTGCCTCACCTGCCCTCGTCGAGGATCCGGACGGACCGGTTGACCCGGCCCCGGCGCCCGCGCCGACCCCCGCGCCGACCCCTGAGGTCGACTCGGAGCAGGTCGCCCGCGAGGAGCAGGAGGCCTGGGACGAGCGCGAGGCGCGGGTGGCCCGTGCAGAGGCACGCGCAGAGAAGCGCCAGGAGAGATTGACCGAGCGGCTCGCTGCCCGAGCTGCAGCGCGAGAGGACGGGTTCTGATGCGCACTGTCGCAGCCATCGTCACCAACGAGGGCATCCAGGTCGCGATCTCCTGCACCGAGGACGACCTGGAAAACGCCGCCATCGCAGTTCTCGTCAGCGCGATCGTCCGCCTCTCCGAGGAGTACGGCACCGGCGAGGCCCGTCGCGCCGCCGCCGAGGAGATCGGCGTCCGCATCGCCCGGATCGCCGCCATCGGAGTCGAGAAAGGACTCGCAGCATGATGACCTCACGAACCCCCGTGGACTACTCCGCCCTCACCATCGAGGACGTCGTCCGCCGCATGAGCCCCGGGCAGAAAGACGCCCTGGTCGCAATCAAGGCAGGGGATCTGGACTGGGAAGACCTCGTCGCCCGGCTCCGAGAGTCCCTGGTCCACAAGGGCCTGGTCTCGCGCTCGGGTGAGGTCACCCCGCGTGGCCGCTCGGCGGCCCGCATGGTCTCCGTCGACCGGGCCGCGAACTGGGAGAAGTATCTGTGACCCCCTCGTCCTCCCGCCAGCCGATGTTCCGGCCTCAGCCTGTCCGCCGACAGTCACCGCCCCGCCGGGCTCTCGCTGTCCTGGCCCACCTCCGGGCCCTTCTGGCGTCCACCCGCCCTGAATACCCCCACCCCTACGACAACCGCCCGGCCCCCGGCCCGGGATCTACCCCGAGGAGTCCCCGATGACCACCGCAACCACCGCCTACTTCCTGATCGTCTCGTCCCTCGCTCTAGCCGCGGCCGTGTGGGCCTGGTGCCTGGCCGTCGCCGCGTCCTCGGACGCCCGCATTGCCCGGGAGGACGCCGAAGCCGCCCTCGACGACGTCTGCGCCCTGGCCGCCGAGGTCGACGTGCTCCACCGCACCGTCGGCCCACAGGCTGTCCCGGATCCGGACGAGTCGGTGGACCTGGTCCCCGTGAATGACATCACCGTGGACTGCGGTGTCGCCGAGCTCGAGGACATCGATGACGTTCGCGGCATGCCCCTCGACGAGTGGCTGGACGCCATCGCCGCTACCCCGGTCATGGTCCTGGGCTCCATCCCGCCCGAGGACCCAGCCGCCGACAAGACCGCCCCGAAGCACCGCAAGGAGGTCTGATCATGGCCGAGTTCATCCCCCTGATCGTCAACGGAGCCAACCCGAACCCCCCGCTCGAGCGGATTCAGGCCGAAGCCGACCGCCTCGGCGTCACCCACGTCCGCTCCAACAGCGGCCAGGTCGAGAAGATCTTCTCGAAGCTCAACAAGGCGTCCGTCTCTCTCAACAACGGGGGCAACGGCACCCCACGCTGGCCCTGGTCCCACGTCGGCGCCCTCGGCACCCTGGCGGAGCGCTGACCCGTGGGAGACGATGCCGACACCTGGTGGGCCACGCTCACCCCGGAGAGACGCGCACAGATCCACCACTGGGTCGCCTCGCCCCGATCTGCCCCACCCGATCTCCCCGGCCAGCTCACCCTCGAAGACCTACCCCCAGACCACACACAGAAGGAAGGAGACTGACATGGCAATCCGCTCTGCACACGCCACGACGATCCCGCCGGTTACCCCGGGCGACAACCGCCTCGGTGTCGACGTCATGGTCCGCTCGCTGCCGCTGATCCGCGGCATCCGCGCCGCGCGTCTGTTCACCAACCCCAAGGACGAGGGCGACAGTTACACCAGCGTCCGTCTGCAGCCGCACGATGACCGGATGATCATCACCGCGGCGAACCCGCTGGCGATGCTCATCACCTCCGCCGCCCTCGTCGAAGGCGCATGGTCCGACGCCGGGGTCATCGACCTCACCGTGGACCAGGTCGCCCAGATCGTCTCCATCTACGGGGCGAACCCGGACGGTGAGTCGCAGATGCGGATCACCGCGACGGAGTCGAAGGTCCGCACCGTCGACGCCTCCGGTCTGATCGACGGCCTGAACCACAACTGGGACCGCCGGGCCATGGCCGAGACCGCCCCGGATGTGCCGCAGGTCGTGGCTGAGGTGTGGCCGGCAGTGGTCCGGGAGAAGGGCAAGATCCCACCGATCAGTCAGTCGGTCACCGCTGCCGCCGAGAAGGCGGCCGCGATCTTCAACAAGTCCGACCTGTTCTTCGCCGCGACCGAGACGTACCACCTGATCTCTCTAGGCGTGTCCGCCCGGATCATCAGCGTCATCCCGGACGAGTTTCGCCCCGGGGCGAAGATTCCCGACGCTGCGGTGGAGACCCTCTGCAGCACCCTGGAACCCGGGGAGTCAATGACCATCGAATCTGGTGCGAGCGCCGGTGCGAACGTGGTCACGTTCACCGCCCCGAAGAACGGGGGCTTCTGATGCCCGGCACTCCCGCAGGCAAGATCATCGACCCGGACGTCGTGAAGTCCATCCTCGGAGACACGGATCTCCGTGGCGGCGTGTGCGCCACCAGTGACCCCCTGATCTGGTCGGGGCAGTGGTGCGACATGGCCGGCGGATCCAAGGCGGCGCGACAGGTCCGCTGGAAGAAGATGCGCAAGGCCGTCCGACTCTGCAAGACCTGCCCCATCCTGGCCGACTGCGAGAAGCAGCTCAAAGCCTTCGAGGACGCCGGATGTCGCGTCACCGGCGTCATGGCCGCCCGACAGTGGGGCCAGCGGTCGGAGGAGGACCGGATCACTGAGTGCCGGATGTGCCACCGGCCGATGCACCCCCGGGTCCACGGCGTCGCCGCCCCGGTCGTCCCCGACGGCCACGTCATCGTCCAGTGCCGGGGCCTGTGCGCCACCTGCTACTCACGGGCGAAGAAGGCCGGCACTCTCGACCAGATCGCCACCCCATCCCACCCCGGAAACCACCGGGGGAAGACACTCACAGAAGGAACAGCAGCGTGACCGCCACCATCGCCACGACCCCAGTCGAGCTCGTCGAGCAGATCTTCGTCGACATGGGCATCGGACACTACGAGGCCATGTCCATGGCCGGGGACTTCGTCACCCGGGCGACCACCGCTGGACTCCGCCTCGGCACTGACCGGTCCGTCCCGTCGGACACCACCGACCTGAACGGCAATCCGCTCTGGACCCGTAATGGCCCCGGGAGAGACGACGACACCCTCGACGTAGCCGTCGAGTCCGGAGGCGTCACGATCTTTCACCTGATGTACGAGGCGTCCTGGCTCACCACCACGGCCGCACGCATTCAGGCCGCGCATCTCCGGTCAGCCGCGGACGCAGCTGACAGGCAGACTGCGCAGGCCACCAAAGAGGAGGAAGCATGACCATCACACCAGACCAGGCCGACCGACTGATCGCCGCCGTGGACATCGACGGTGTCCTCGTGTCCGCCGTGGACATCGCGGGGAACCCCGTTCCTGAGGTTACCGAGACCGGCACCGGAAAATGCGTGGCTGACACGTCCACGCCCCAGATGGCGGACCTCATGGCCGCCGCCCCGGACCTCGCACACACCATCGCCGGGATGCGGTGGGAGCACGGGGTGGAGCAAGCAACCGGGACGACCCAATGGTTCAGATCGCGCCAAATGGCCGAAGCGCACGCACAGGTGCACGGATGCTTCCGCCTCGTCCGCCGCCTCGTCGGCCCCACCGAACCCACCACCCAGGAGACCCCGAATGACTGACATCACCGACCAGGACCGCCGCGCCGCTATGGCCTGGGCGAAGAACTGGCAGGGCGACCAGGACGGCGACACATCCGCCGCCGCCCGCGTCATACTCGCCACCGTGGACGCCCCGGAACCCACCCTCGCAGAGGAGATTCTGGACGCTGCTGCCCGTATCCGGGACGCGGTGAACCCTGGCGACCGTGACGTGTCGTGGGCCGACATGGAATCCTGCGCCAACCGTGCCGAGCAGATGGAGCAAGACGCAGAAGATCGGCAGGAATGGAACCGGCGCATCACCGAACAGGTGGCCACCCTCGCCCGCGAGCGCGACGAAGCCCGCGCCGAGGTGGAGAGGGAGCGCGACCTAGGGGTTGCCCTCGCCCACGAGCGCGACGAAGTCCGCGCCGAGGTGGAACGACTCACCGCCGAGCAGCACACGGAACGACCAGACGACAACGACTGGCTAGCCGGCATGAAGGAAGCCACCCGCTACGCAATCAACGCCACCCACCCCAACCCCGCCGACGTGCCTGCCGGTGAACCGTGGCTGGTGCGAGTGGGAGGTCATGAGGCGCTGGCTGTCCGCGATGGAGACCCGTTCTGGCCGTGGTCCGTCGCCCACCTCGACGGCGGGATTGACGACGTTGCAGACGAGTCCGTCACCCTCACTGCCCGTCTGGTGCCCGCGCCGCGCGTCATCACCAACCCCGACGAACTCGAACAGTTGGCGACCCGAGCCGTCATCCTCAGCGCCGATGACAAGAACCCTGACGTATACCAGCGGGACAGCTACGACGAATGGCTCGACATCACTGCGCAAGGCTACTCATCCAGCCAGGTCATCCGGATGGAGCGATCCGTCACTGTCATCTACCAGCCGGAGGAAGACCAGAAGTGACCGTACTCACCGTTAACCAGCTCATCTCCCGCCTGCAGCAGGTAGCAGACATGGGCTTCGCAGAAGCCGCAGTCCGAATCGAATTCTCTGCCCTCCCGATCCGAAGCGTCCTCGCCAGAGACGAAGCCCACATCTCCGACACGGAAGTCACCTCCCGAACAAAGGTCGTGATCATCAGTTGACCAACCATCACCACCGACCCCGCGAACCGCCGGTCACCGCGCCGGGAACCGCCCGGACCAACCTCACCGACCATGACGACCAGGAGAACGACAGTGACTTCGATGACACGCCCGGCCCGCCCTCGGCCTGGCACGCTCGCCCGATCCGGGAGTTGTAGCGCATGCCTTGGCTGAGGAGTGGCGACGACGCGGCGATGTACCCGAAGCTGCTCTCCGTGGTCGCCAACGCGAACTTCGATAGTCGCCTCGTCAACGAGGTGGCGGGCTTCCTGTGGCGCTCTGCGACGCAGTCGGCCAACTTCATCACGGACTATGTCCTGGACATCGGAACGGCCTACACCCTCGCGGGCGACCGTCTCGGTGTCCTCACTGACGCCTGCGTCCAGGCTGGCCTCATGGAGGTCGTGGACATGAACGGCGTCCGCGGATGGAAGATCATCGAAGACCCCGAGTTCCTCCATATGAAGACCGAGGAGGAGATCGCGTGGGAGCGTCAGCGCAAGCAGGACAACGGTAACCCCGCGCTGATCATCCCCGTCCGTCTGCGAGATGGTGACGCCTGCCGCTACTGCGGCAAGGTCGTGAAGTGGACTGCCCGCAAGGGCAAGCTGGCCGGCACCTACGACCACCGTGAACCGGGCCAGGCGGCCACGGTCGACACGCTGGTCGTGTGCTGCGGGGAGTGCAACGCCAAGCGCGGCAACGACCAGGACGCCGACAGTCGCGTCCCGCTGCTGTCGAAGCCTGTGCCCCCGTACTTCGACAAGACCACCATCGAGTGGATCAACAACTCCACCTGGGCCCGTGACAACGGGATCCAGAAACTTCCGCCGAAGCGGGACAAGTACGTCCCGTTCGGATCTGTTCCGCCCGGACACGAGTCTCACGTGCCTGTGCCGGGGGAACTCCTGATCGAGTCGCCCGTCGAGACGAACGCCGATGCCATCGGCGCGAACGGCCACGGGCTTGATTCTCAGCAGGTTCCCCCGATGCCGGCGCACCTCGGTGCCGCTGACCCCAAGATGACGACCTCCGCCAGCCAGGTGGAGCGGGACGGCATTGACGGCGTCGCCACCGAAGAGACCACCGTGCCCGCGACGGGTGACGACGCGGCCACCGCCGCTCCTGGATCTGTAGCTCCTGCCAGCAATGGCGGTCGAGCGGCGTCCGGTCGAGCAGCGAGCCAGCAGTCTCCCCGACAGCGAAACAGTGTCCGACCTGCGGAGAAGATCGACCTGCCGAAAAAGTCAGATCCGGCAGGTCGCCAGTGTGCAGGATCCGGAATCTCCGGGTCGGGACGGGACGGGACGGTGCGTGTCGGTATCGGTGAGGTAGGGGACGGTGACGTTTCTGCTGACGGTGAGAAGTGCGGTCCGAAGAAGAAGAGACACAGGCGTCGAGGGAAGAAGAAGGGTAGGTGATCTCTGTGCTGGGTGAGGCAGAGCATGAGGTCCTGTTCCGGGATCTGCAGGTGTTGGTGCGTCTGGGGCCGAGACTGGGTGATCTGGTGGTCCCGTCGGTGGCGGCGTCCGGGTCGAATGCTGGCGTGTGCGCGTCGGTGCCGGGCCCGCGCAGTCCCGTGCGTGAGCATCCGTTCGCGGTGGAGCATGAGTGCTGGCTGCTGTTGAAGCAGATCGTGGGCGCGGTGTGCAGTGCCGGCGGGTTGGCGGCTCCTCGTCGTCGGCGTCCTGGTCCCCTGTCGGTGTCGGAGCTGGCGGGTTGGTTGCTGGACCATGTCGAGGATGTGGCCGGCCACGAGCAGGCGGCGGACGCGGCGGTGGTCGTCGGGCAGCAGGCGAGGAGGGTGGCCGATCTGGTGGACCCACCCCTGTCTGCGAAGGACCCCACCCCCTCCGAGGTAGGCCCGGGGGGTGCTGGTGCCCAGGCCCCCGGCGCTGAGCCCCCTGCCCCGGTAGACCCACCGCCCCCGGGGCGTGGCATGTGGGGCAACCCCTCGGAGGTGTCGAAGGCCGCTGCCATCCTGGGGTGGCCCGTGGGACGAAGGACCGTGGGGGAGTGGGCGAAGGCCGGGACCATCCGGTCGATGACTCACCCCGACGGCTCGGTGTCCTGTTCGCTGGAGGACACAGTGGATCATGCTCGGGGGATGCAGGAGCGACTGGCGTCGGTGCGTCGGGTGCAGTGAGGGTGGAACGCTCTGACCTGCATCCGCCACCAGACGTGGTAGGCTTCGCCTCAGGCGAGCATTGAACCTCGAACA
>NZ_BJNT01000028.1 GCF_006539825.1 Corynebacterium variabile | reverse complement strand
GAACGTGGACGGCCGGGTGCACAGCCGCGAGGATCCGGTCGATGCGGGCACGGTCGGCCTGGCTGAGAGGGTCAGCGGCCTTGTCCCGGGCGTGTGCACTGCCTGCGGCCAGGGCAGTGAACGCTGCTGACCCGGTCTCGTGGGTGACGAGGATGTCCACCGGGCTGGGAGTAGTGCCGACGGCGGTGATAGCGCAATCGACCTGGGCGTCGGTGATGTGCTCGGTGGGGAACCAGTCCACGCTCTCGGTGCGCCACTTCCGGTCGGTGGAGGTCGCCCCGCCGAGGAACAGCATGTCGATCCCGGCGATGGTGGTGCGTAGCCCGCGGGGCATGTGGGTGATGGAGCGGGTCAGGGCGGTGGGGTCGGTGGCGTCGGGGTTCAGGAGGGAGAAGTCCTCGTGGTTGCCGTCGATGATCCGGTAGTCGATGCCTGGGACGCGTTCGTCGAGGATGAGTTGCAGGAGTTCGAGGTCGGCGGGGTGATGGAAGCCGAAGTCGCCGGTCTGGATGATTGTCGCCGCGCCGACGGACACGGCGAGGTCAAGGGTCTGCTCGAAGGCGTTGGGCTTGCCGTGGAGGTCGCCGATGAAGGCGATGCGGTTCGGGTCCGGGGCGGCGCTCATGGGCCGAGGGTGAGGGACATGACAGGCCGTTGGCTAGAGCATGTGTCCAGTTCTGCGCTGGTCAGAGTGGGCTCTACGCGGATCGCTTTCCCTTAGGGAAGTACTGGCCTGAGCTGTTGATCGTCCAGGACGGAAAGTACATTCTCGGAGTTGCCGATCAGCTCAAGTATTCCGGCGGCATAAAGGGCCCACTCATTCGCGGTGCGCCCTTCAAGGCGCAGTGCAGAAATGAAATGTCTCCGCATATTGCATGGAACGTGAGTTGATAGTTTCGTACCTATCTTACGAGCTTCGTCAACTTTGGCACTTCTCATTTTATCTTCTGGCGTTTTTGGATCGCGCGCATGAATTAAATCCCAAAATGGATTTCCTGGTTCCCTCACCGGCTCTTTGTAGGTTGCCGACTGAATGGCGACAATCGCAGATTCTTGCCAAACTGTGCAATTTATCTTTGGCAAAGGTACCTCAATTCTCTGAATGGCAGCGATGGCGCTTCGTCGGAGGGCGAGTGAAATACTCCCTGGATCCTCGCGGGAATTGACATAGCGTGCTGTGTCGATCCCTTCGGGGCATGCGTCAGATAGTTTTACGTCGCCGAAAATTCCATTAAACTCGGCATCACACTTCTCTGCGGTCACGGCATCGTCTCTAAGTGTAACGCGGTAGAGATAGAAGGGCTTCCCAAAGGAGTCCTGCTCGTCAATTCGTCTGAGCATATTATGAATCGCTGATTCGTAAGTGCCTACATGAAGGGCAACGGATTTTGCATCTTCAATAAATTGATTAAACGATTCTCCACCCAGGGTGTTCCTTAGGTTTTCTATGAACCAAACCGGTTTATCGAATGTGGGGTCAAACTTAGCTTGTGGCCAGTCTGGAATTGTACTGGTATGATACCATGTAAAACGATTGACATTCTCCGGATCGAGAATTGGAGCGTACGGGTCCGCGGTCACCCGAGGGGATTCTTCATCCTTGCAAGTGATTCCACAGGCCGGGCAAGATTCCTCTACTTGTTCCAGTGCTTCAAGTATTTCCAGGTTGGCGGTGAAAATATGTCCACACTGATGGCACAACATGTATCTGTCTCTGAAGAAGTTGATGGGGCGCTCGTTATTGGGGTAAGTGTGCGTCGTCATATTCTTCTGCCCCCGTCACGCCGACTTCAGGATGATGGGGAAGCGGTGCCACTTTCGCTGGTGGTCTTCGTTGCCGTTGGTAACTAGAGCTGTCGGGTCCATCTGCCAGTGCAGGTGGTCGGAGGGGAGCTTCCTGCTTAAGTGGCGCCAGAGGGGAATGTATCGGATGGTCATATCGAAAGTCTGTCCAGGTGCGAGGTGCTGGCTGCGCTCCAGAACCGTCGAGACCCTTGGGCGAAGAAGAATGCCGTGATTCCCTCCGCGTGGGCTGCGCTCGGAGACGACTGATCCCTCACACATCATCCACGTTCCGCCGATCACGGCAGGGCGGAGTCGGTTGTTGATGATGGTTACGGTGCTATCTGGTCCGGCGGTGGCCTCGAACGGCGGTTTGTCCATGATCCGGAAGATGGCCAGCACCAGTGCCACAATGAGGCCGGAGCTCACGCCGCCGAAGATGGCTACGAGATAGTCGTGCAATGTTTTCCCTGGGATCTCTCGTATCGAACCCGTTGTCGATACTGTTGGTACAGATTCTAGTCGACGGGCGGACCGTGACTGACCTGAACTCGACAGCCTGTTCGAGTTATCGACGTGTGCAACCACAAGACAGAACAACGACCCTCACCGGTGATGGTGAGGGTCGTTGTCCGATACGGGGACTACGACCAGACCGGGGCCGTCCTGCCGAGCAGCCCCTGCCATGAGTCCACAGCCTCGATGTCCGTCTCCGAAGCCAGGACATAGCCCCACTGCTGCGGGAAACGGTCGTCACCGGTGATCTCACGCATCACAGCTTCGGCGACCCGACGTTTCTCCTGGACCTCGGTGTCGTCGATCTTCGACGTTGCCTTCGCCTCGATGATCCAGTAGTTGCCGTCGTTGTCCCGGACCACGAAGTCGGGGTTGTAGTACCGGTCGCCGCCGGACCAGGCGAAACGTGCCTTGTCACCCGGGTACAGCCGCTTCCACCACTGGACCTCGGGATCGAAGTTCAGCATGTAGGCCAGCTTGTACTCCGCGCTCAGGGAGTCGAACTGAGCAGCGTTGAACAGGCTGTTGTTCTCCCACGGGCCGTAGTGGCCTTGCCTGGTAAACGTACCCAACAGGTCATCAGGCTCCACGACGGGGAGGAGCTCCACTCCGACCGGCAACGTGAACGAAGAGACCACAGGCAGCTTGACCGGACTGATCTCGGGCACCAGCCTCGTATTGCTTCCCACGAAATCCTTCTTCGCGGACTTAAGAAGCACCTGGATTTCTTTGCGAGCGCTTTCCAGGGCCTTTTCCGTCCACGGCTCACGACCGACCAATCCGAGGAACGGGATGAGGATCCGCGCGTTCAGGATCCTCATGTTCCTCTCGGTGGGCGTGAACGTACGGGTTCCGACAGCCTCCTGGGCAAGCACCCGGTTGACGAAGTCGTCGTCTACGACATCTGCACCACCTGTTGCGCGTGTGGTGGGGGCCAGACGGATCTTCCCGTCATTAGTCTCCACTTTCCGCCGGTCCAACTGCACTCCCTCGACCGATACCTTCGCCATGGCCTCTCGCACCTGGTCGTCGGTGACCGCCGACAGGGAGAAGGGGTCCACGTGGGTTCCCATGGTGGACGAAGGAAACAGGAATGTCGCGTCGGAGAACTTCTCGTTGATCTCGACGGTGACTGGTTCCGGAACTTCCTCCGGCTCTGGCACCTCCTCGCCATCATCGAGTTCGTTGATGCCAATGACAGACCGGGGCTCGACCGGCTGAATGGTTCCCGTCAAGGTCTTCCCGGGAACGTCACCGCCGGTGGCCGGCTGAGTGTCGTCAGGAGTGCTTCCCGTGCCGTCAGTCGGGCCGACAAACGGCACGGGGACGGTCTCGTTCGTACCCGGGGTCACTGGGACCTCGACCTCTACAGTCCCGCCTGTCATGTGGTCTCCGTCGCCGGCGGGAGCCGGCGCGGCGCCCTGCTCGATACCGAACACCTTCAGTGCGTCTTCGCTTTTAAGGTAATTCACGTAGGACTTGTGGGCGATGATGTCGAGCTGGTCGATGGTCTCCACGCCGGTGTATGCCTTGAACGGCAGTCGCAGGCCGCGGCCCATGGTCTGCTGGGTCAACACCTCAGAGGCCATGGCACGCAGCGAGACGATCACCGCAACGTTGCGGGCGTCCCAGCCCTCGCGCAGCTTGCCGACCGACACCACGGCCTCGACGGTGGAGTCCGGGGTGTCGATGGCGTCGAGCCGGCGGCGGGTGTCCTCGTCGTCATGTTGGGAGTCGACCTGCAGGACCCGCGTGCGATCACCGACGTAGCCGGGTCCTGAGAGAAGGGAGGCGACCTCGCTGGCGTGGTCGATGTCGGAGCAGGTCACCAGCATCACCGGGCGGACCGGAGTCACCGTGGGGTTGTTGCGGGTGTACTTCAGGTACTCCGCGGCCTTGGCCCGCAGCACGGCGAGACCGTCGCGCAGCTGGCGTTCTTCGGCGTCGGCGTATTCGGAGTAGTCGGTGGCCCGGCACACGATCACCGGGCGCTTGACGTAGCGGTCGGTGATCGCCTGGTACAGCGGGTACCGGAAGACGATGTCGTCGCCGGGCTCGGCGGATGCGGTCAGTCCGATGGTGACCGCCGGGTCCAGCTCCTTCAGCGCGGCGTTGAACGCCTTGGCGTCGCTGCCGTAGAGGTGGGACTCGTCGGCGATGATCACCAGGTCGTCGAGGGACTGGAGGTACTCGTAGACGTTGCCGTCGGTCTCGCTGAACCGGCGGACCTTCGCCCGCCGGGCCTCCATGGTGGTGCCGAGGGTGTCCTGGTCGGATTTCTTCGGCGCCAGGAGGTTCTGGACGTTGAAGACGAACACGTCAGAGCCGGTGAAGCTGTCCGGCAGGGTCTCCTGGCTCCGGTTCTCCGTGGCCCCTCGGGTGTTGTCAGGGGTATAGACCCGCGGCGGAACATCGAAGCCGCCGATGTACTTTCGGTTGTTGCGGGCGAAGTTGGCGACCGTCTTGGACTGGATCACCAGGCCTGGGGTGACGACCATGACGTTGTAGTGTCCGCACTGCCGCAGGTACTCAATCAGCGCACCCATGACGTAGGTCTTTCCCACGCCGGTAGCGAGGTTGAGCACCAGAGGATTCTGCGGGTCGAACTCGCCACCGGCAATGCGGGCGACGGTGGCATCCAAGGCAGCCCGGTTGGGATTACGCAGGTCGAACTGGGTGGCGACGGCGTTGACGAGACCTTCGTCATGGACCAGGTCGAGAGGCTTGTTGTGGGACTGGTTCATCAGATCAGGCCTCCTGGACGGTGTCGTCGGCGAGCAGGCCGGCGGCGGTGGTGGGGTGGAAAATGTCGTCGGGGATGTGGACCATTCGACAGCCGCGCTTGACCTGGCGCAGGTGACTGCGGATCGCCTCGTCGGGTTCGGTGGTGGCGATGGTGAGCAGTTCACCGTCGGCCAGCTCGGCGAGCAGTTCATCGACGCGGCTGGTCAGCAGAGTCCCCTCGACGACAACCAGGCGCATACAGCCTCGGATGCCGTGGAACACCGGGTCATCCGGGGTGTGGTGGAAGTTAAGGTTCGCGGCCACGGAGTTGATCAGGGTGTCGCCGGTTGCTGCGTCGGTGAGCAACGTGAGCCCGAGCGTCTCGTCGTAGTCGAAGCATTCCGGGGACAGACGTGCGACGGTGAATCCGCCACCGCCGCGCCAGTTGACGGTATCGGGAGTCTTCGTGGTCTTGGACAGTGCCTTCAGCGCCTTGACCTGGGGGCACTTTTTCAGGTCATCATCGTCGCGGACGAGCTTGTTGAGCAGGGAGGTGAACTTCTGGGCGTCCTCAGCACTCATGCCCTCGGGGAGGTCTGTGCCGGCGGCTGGGACCCGCTCTCCCTTGGACGTGGTGATGCCACCGTGGTCCTCGCCGCGGACGACTTTCTCCAGGCGGGGGCGGGTGAACTGGGTGAAGTTGTCCTCCTGCAGCTCACAGGTAACCCACCGGCGGCCCATCTTCTGGGCGACCGCCGCGGTGGTACCGGAGCCGGCGAAGACGTCGAGGACGATGTCACCGGGGTTGGTCGCGATGTGGAGGACGCGCTCCAACAGGCGCTCGGGCTTCGGAGTCTTGAAGGGGGTGACTCCGGGGAAGAGTTTAGTTTGCTCTTTCACTGCACCACGGTTGTGGCTCACATCCTCGTTGAACCAAATAGTTCGGGGAACTTGTCCCTTTACCGGGATGCGGGATTTGCGCATGGCGCGTCCCAGTCCGCCCTTGGTGAAGATGAGCCTGGGCATCGGCTCGCCTGAGTCTATAAGTCGGCGTGCCTTCTGACCTGCGATTTCCAGAGGCTCAGCCAACATGATCGCAGATACATTCTCTCGCACGGTCTCAGGTGGGATCCCGCAGACACGGGCTCGTGCTGCCGCGTCGTCGATGTCCCGGAGTTCGTAGTGCGCCCAACCTTGCATGTGCGACAACATCGCGTCCTGGGATTCAGCCCAGCACCGGCCCATTGACGGGTACATAAGATCACCAGTGATCGGGTGCTCGATGGCATAGACCATGCCTTGGTGAGTCGCTGCATTGGGGCCGCAAGGGTTGTCTGCCGCCCATGCCCCCTCAGGATCGTTGTCCGGGTTCGAGAAACGGGCGTTCATATCTGCGGAGCGTGGAAGCCGGTTGACCTCAAACGCGAGGGATTTCCGATAAACCATGATCGTGTCGTGATCCGATGAGAAGAGCGCCGCATCATTGCGTGGTCCGTCGACCTTCTGCCAGATCACTTCAGCCACGAAGTTCTCCGGTCCGAACACTTCGTCGAGCAGCACGCGCATGCGGTGGTTTTCCACGTCATCCAGGTGCACCCAGATTGAGCCATCGGCGGACAGTAGCGTGTGCATGTGCTGCAGACGGTCGCGCATCATCGTCAGCCAGACGGAGTGCTGCAGATTGTCCTCGTAGTTGGTGAAGGCCTGCGCAGTGTTGAACGGCGGGTCGATGTAGATGCACTTGATCTGGCCGGCGTACTTGTCGGCGAGTTCCGGGACACGGGTCAGTGCCTCCAGGACGTCGCCAGACTCACCGAGGATGAGCAGGTTGTCGTCGGTGGGCGCGAGGTCCGCCAACTCGGAGTAGGTGACGCCGTCCTCCTTCGGCGTCTGGGAGCCGACAACATGGTCGGAGATCTCCAGGGTGTGGGTCTCGCAGTACCGAGGATCAGAGGGGGAGACCCAGCGGTAGCCGTACTTGCCGGTCTCGGTGGGGATCAGCGCCAGGTCCTTGTTGGACCAGGTCAGCTGCAGAAGCTGGTTGGTCATTGCGCTCGCTTCACATCAGTGTGGGTTGGTGGAGGATACGAGAAGCAAGTGTATCGGGTGGCCGGACGCTAACCTGGCCGGTTACGTGGTGATGAGGACATGCCGTTCTATGTGTTCGACTATGGGGGTGGGTCGGGGGCGTGCCTGATTCTGCGCAGCGGGTCTCCGCGCCGAAACGGTCCCCACGATGGCGTCAGCGTGCCATACTCGATGCCAGCCGCCGTCCCCCATGGTGGCCAGACCCCGGGTTGAGCCCGGTCGTGCATCCCCCCCAGCGCGACCAGTTGGTTCCCCGGGGTCGATTTATATGCCCATGTCGATGTTCACGAGTCTGCCGTTCCACGGCGTGCGCTGAGGGAGATGGTCGCGGAACAACTCAATGGTCCTCCGCACACAGGTTTCAACCACCTCCATGCGCTGGTCGAGACGTGCCTCGGCTCCGAACCCCGGCACAGCCTGCTCGACCCAGGAAGGAATGTCAGGTTGCACGGTGAAGCTGACTGAGAGGTCGGTGTCCACCAGCGGAGCATACGGTCGCCGGGGAAACGCCACGAGCTCCAGCGGCTTCTGATCGGTGACGAACACTCTGTCGGGGTCGCACATCCTCTGGCAGGGCTGGAACTTCACCGGGTTGGCATGGGCCTGGAGATCAACGACCCGCCACTCGAACAGGTGGTGACGCCGATGACGGTCCAGCCGGGCAAGTTCATTGAGCCACCACAGGGCGTGGCCCTTGGCGCCGGTTTTCACGTGGTACGGCTGGGTGTTCTCGATGCCGGTCCTGGTCCACTCGTCCAACCCCGTCAGGGCGCGTTTCGATTTTTCACTGAACGACGTAGCGTCGGCGATGATCGGATACTGGCGGGCGCCGGCTGCGGTCGGTGGATTCTTCTGCGTGTCTTCGACAGCCAGTTCGTAAAGAATAGAGTCGAGGGCGGCGCGGAGGTTGTACAGCCACTCACCGAAGATCACGGAGACCTCGACAGGGAAGGGGGCGGTGGCCTGCACGGTGCTCCGGACCATGTCGGGACGGATGTCGAAGTCCTTCACCAGCGGGTGTGTTTCGATGTGGGCTGCTGCGGTTGCCCACAGTTCTTCTCGGTGGGTGACGGCGCGATCAACGCGTGCCAGGGCGGTGGTGAAGTCTGCTGACGGCATGTTGTTGATCATAGGGCGGCGGGCGGGAGTCTTCATTCATATGCAAACGTATGAGTGATTAAGGTGATGAATGTATCGCTGCGGGCGGGTCTCGCGTCCCCGAGGGGCACGCCGGACGGGAATCGCTTTCGGTTGCTGCGGTTCGGGGGTCATGTTCGCCATTCTCCATTGTGGTTACTGTCACGCTGTCCTCGCGAATACGTCTCTGACCTGGGGAAATATGTTGTAATTTCCATTTCTGTCGGGCAATATGAGGTTCGTGCCACACGGCACACCGATGGCAGATCCAGTGACTTCGAGAGGCGAGGAGGGCGACCACTATGAGCGACAGCGCTCCTTACGGCCGCCCCCGAGCCGACCTACCGGAGGCCGGGACTGCACGGATCCAGCTGACCTTGTCGGCGTCGATGGTGCGGAGGATGTACGACCAAGCCAACGCCGAGCGTCGAGCATTGTCGAGCATCGCGGGAGAGGCGTTGACCATGTACTACGACAAGTACCCTCCCGAGACCTGGAGACACATCGAGTAATCCCTTACCCGTACATGCGAAAACGGGCCCCGGTTGCAGCCGGGACCCGTTTCTCTAAGACCAAGGCCGTTGAAGTTTAGGACCTACGGCGACCTTGGCACTGACCCTTGAAGGAGTCAACATGTCTATCTTGACATGCCCGAATGCGCCGGGCAACCCTGCGCAGAAGCAGACGCTTATCCCACACGCCTGTACCCCGTCGACCGTGGTGGTGAGCCACTGATGGGCCGGCACAAGGCGATGACCGCAGCGGGAGATCCGCAGGATCCGCACCAGAACGCGGCCAAGAGCACCAGTGCCGACCGTGCCGGCCTTGCCGACCAGCAGTTCACGTCTCGCGCCGGTGATCCCGCTCGGACCAACCAGCCGCGGTTCACGACCCGAGGCCTGAGCTCCGAGCAGCAGGAGAGGTACGAACGACTGCGCACTCTCACCATCCGGGAGCAGGCAGGCCCTCTGCGTGACGAGGCAGTGAACGCATCAGCCAGGGTGTGGGTCCACACGCCCGTTCACATCCCTGCGGTGGATGCCAAGGAGTGCCAGATCCTTGCGCGGTTCCTGTACTCCGATGCTCTGCCCTACCAGTATGTCGACGTCGACCGGGCTTGTACCCGTGCCAACTCCGACCGGTGGTTGGAGTCCACGACTGCGGGTCTGGGGTTGCGGAGCCGCCGGACCTACCAGGCGGTGTTGTACAGCGCTGGGAGGGTGGTCCATCCCCGGGAGTTTCCCGCACAACGGGCTGTGATCTCCCCGCGCTCGAAGGGTGCCCCAGCAGCAAAACCCGGGACCGCAGAGGCGATGTACGCCATCACTCCGGGATTGCCGGATCCGTTGCGCGTGCCGACGCTGCTGGTTCTTGATCTGGCCAGTGGGGCAGGACTGCGTCCGGCCGAGATCCGTGAGGTCACCGGGGATGATGTCCAGGTCATCGACCGGCCCGGTGGTCACCAGCTGGTGACTGTGCGTGTGCGCCGGCGGGGAAAGGTCGACCGTGTCGTTCCTGTCATCCACCCGGCCAAGGCCCGCCGTATCCTCGACCGGGCCGGCCAGGTCGGATCCCGACCGATGATTGGTCTGACCCGTGATGGGCATGTGGAGCACAACGCGGTCAACCGAGTATCTGAGCGCCTGGTGCGTATGGGTTTCCCGAAGCTCAACGCTGCGGCCCTGCGCCACCGGTACCTGCTCGACGTCGCGGTGCACCCGGGAATTCCGGCGGCGGCGATGCTGTCCCTGTTCGGGGTGTGCGACATGCGGGTACTGGTCGACCGTGTCGAACAGCTGCCCCGTTACTCGGCGGAGGAACTCGCCGACCTGCTTGACGGTGACCAGGACCAGCTTGCCGGAGGTGTGCGATGATCAGCACGAAGCAACAGGCGTACCTGATCACCCGGGAGAACTTCGAGACCTGTCGTGAACTGGTCGTCGCCTCTGGCGCGGTGGAGATGATCGAGAGCGTCGGTGCCAAGACCCGGGGTGCCGGAGGCCGGAATGCCGCCGGCTGGCGCTACACCGTCTCCGCTGTGCTGGTGGTCGCCTTGGCGATTCTGCGGATTGGGCGGGTGCCGTCGATGGCGGAGGTCCACCGCGGTATCGCCACGCTCACCGACGATCAGTTGGCGGAGGTTGGCATGTTCCCGGCGCCGCCCGACGTCGCACCGGAAGATTACGGGGCTTTCTCGAACTGGCTGACCCGCATGTTGTCACCTCTCGATCCGGGTCCAGATCTGCCGGCACGGCGGGTGAAAAACCGAGAACACCGACGCACACTTGCCGCACGCACCGATGAACAGCGTCACGCCGCTGAGGTCGCACGACGTCGACTCCTTGACGTCGTCAACGCCCTCATCGCCGCCTCGGTCGGGAAGATCCTCCCGGACGAGTACGCCGGTGACCTGCTGGCCGATGAGACGATCATCGATCTGGCCGGGCAGTCTGCGGGTCTGGGAAGCCGGGACTCGAAGTGCCGGGGCGCAGCGTACGCCGGGGGCTACTACGGTCGGGACAACTCGGACAACAGTGTGCTGGACAATCCCGGCAAGGCTCGACAGTTGCGCAAAACCGCGTTCGGCATCGGAGTCACCGCCGTGAGCCGGATCGGTGGACCCAACGCCCTGTACTCGATTCCGCCGGTCATCACCGGAGTATCGATCCACACGCCGACCTCAGGATCTGTGGCAGGGCTGGCTGAGGCGATGGCCTATCACAAGGCCGGCGGCTTCGATCCGCGTAAAGAGGCCTCGGCTTCCTCCAGGACGCGGGTGCCGTTTCTGACAGTGGACATGGGCTACAACGTCAAGGACGGGTTCGTCGATCTGCTTCTCGACCAGGGTTACGCACCGGTGGGTCGGTACCCGTCATCCTGGAACCTGATCTGGGGCTCGGAAGGCCCGGCGCACACTGTCAAGGGCGTTCCTGCCGGTCCGGTGCAGGTCAGTGGTGAGTTCTACTGTCCGGCGGTCCGTGGTCTGCTGGCGAAGATGGGCGTGGGTGGCAAGGGCAACCTGCTGTTCCGGACCACCGAGCTGCTGGACGCGAGCAATCGGGCAGGCGACGGTGATCCTTCGGCGTTCGCTGTCCAGGATGCGCGGATCGCCGCGGTCTTCCCGTACCTGATGGGTGTGAACTCGCGGCCGTACCAGATCCAGGATCATCCGGGCAGGCCATCGAAGGCCGCGAAGACGGGGGCTGGCAGTTCCGGTGCCACGCAGGTCACGCAGCAGCTGGTGTGCCCTGCCGTGCAGGGCCGGGTCAGTTGTCCGCTCAAGCCAGCATCACAGGTGGATCCGGCGCTGGGAACTCCTGTGGTTCAGCCGGACTGGCCGGCATCGCGGTACCGGTGTTGCTCACATTCGGTGGTGAGTGTTCCGTTCTCTGATCAGCAGAAAAAGCGTGCTCAGTGGGGTCTTGTGCCGGGGTCGTGGGAGCACGGGATCTACCTGGAGGCGGCGCGGTCGGCGACCGAGCAGCGGTTCAGTGTGATGAAGAACCAGCACGTCACCGGCATCGAGCATCTGAAGTGGGCCCCACGGCGGGCACCGATGCTTTACCTGATCATCGGGCTGTGGGTAGCTGCGACGAACCTGGCGATCAGGCAGGCCCATGCCGCTCGACCGCCGAAGCCGTCGACGACGGTGCGCAGGCTGAAGGAGGTGGAAGCGGATCTGGGGCATCCGCCGACGCGGATCCCACCGCGGACCTGATCGAAGGACGTGGGGAAGTGACCCGGTGAGACCCGGTGGTGTCTGTGGATACCGCCGGGTTTCACCTTGTCTCTGGGTGTCTTGGTGGTGCAGAAACGCTCTGGAGTTCTGACGGGCGAATGTGGGGACAGGCGCTCTCAGTGGTCGGAGTCGGCGGAGCCGGGCGGCATCGTTCCGAGAAAGTGCGGCCCCTGGCGTCGGTCTGAGGGGACATGCCGGTGGTGTTGTGAAGCTCGCTCGGGAGAGGCGAAACTCTCTGGAACTTCTTCCTCGGTGGTCTGGAACCGGTGATCGGAAACCTGCCGTGACCTGCAATCGTGAACCGCTCACAGCGAGCGGTTCACGAACTGAACCGGCCGGAGGTCACAAACTCGAAAGGGTTTGTGACCTCCGGTTTTTCGTTGTTTGGGGGAGGGGTGGTGCGAGAACTGACAGCGGGGGAGTTGTGGGGCGAAGTCCCTCCGGTGAAGCAATCCTGGTGGAGAAGCTCCAGGGATACAGATGATGCGGCAGAGCAGAGTGGTCTCGCCGCACATGATCGGGGGCGGTGATTCGGTCCAGGTCAGCTGGTGGCGCCGAGACCTCTGCGATCTAGAACTGCTAGTGATTTCTCTCGAAATTGGCCAATGATCGCTACTGCTAACGTTGCTGGGAAGGAGAACGACCATGCCATCCACGTTGGCATGCCGACAGTCGTGGCCGCTATATTTCCTGTGAATACGATGGCTGCGACGATCAAATACCCCCTGACCCAAAGATATGACGCTCGATAAGAGTAGGTGACCTGTTCACGCTCCCGTGCCACCTGCTCTACTGCCATGAACGGTGCCACGAAAATGAGGATCAAGCTGACCGCTGCGAGCAGGGTAGCTAGGATCCCTTGCCACAGTGGATTGCACCCATCGACGGGAAGTGTTGTGTACATCGCGATGGCGACACTTGTGAGCGTCCACGCGGAGTTCGGATCGACATCGCGTTTCCGCGCCTCAGTGAGTAGCCATCCCATATATATACTCGGTGTTTGAGTCATGATGACATGCTGCCAGTTAAGTCGGATACGATCACTGTCAGATCGAACTTGTGATCGGATCAATGTGGAATCTCCCCATGTTGATGTGATGTTGCGAGGTCCAAAGTCGATACATCGAGGCACTGTATCCGGATTGTGTTCGATGGTGTGTACTCAGTTAGGTCTCGCAGCCCACCGTCAGCCAATGGGATCTGAGTGGCTCTGTTGGAGGGATAACCCCTGCCGTCTCCTATCATGAAGGAGTGAGCCCGATCGAACGTTCGTCAGTCGACCTGCTCGTCGCCGTGGGCACTGCTGTAGTTGGGCTTGGTGTCCTCGCCGTCTTTGGGGTGATCGTGGGGACGGAACCATCCGAGTACACCACGCCCACCACGATGTTCTGGTATATGACGGCCGTGGTCCTGGTACTGCAGGCAGCAACGCAATTACTGCCTCGGACGTATGGGCAGGTTCTTCTGGTCGCAGCGGCGTTGCCGGTGGTGGTTGCGGTGGTCGCTCCGGGCGCGTTATTCAGCGTCACGGCCTTGCCCATCTTGGTTTGCGCTTTCCTCACAGGGCTACACGTCCCCTTCCGTCAGCTGAGGTGGGTCGTTCCGGGCGCCGCTTTACTGGTAGCGGCGGGGCATTTGATCAACGCTCTCTCATCGGATCAGGTCGATGTCGCAGGCGCAGTATTCGAAGCGGTGCTGCAGGCGGTGCTGGTTATCGGCCTGCCATTGTTGCCGGCGACTGCGATCGCGGCGCAGAAGACTGCCCGCCGGGCACAGCAGCAGACTCTGGAGGCACTGGCGCGGGAGCGTGACGCGCAGATCGGGAAAACGCTTGCCCTGGAGCGCACCGCAATGGCCCGTGAGCTGCACGATATTGCAGCCCATCATGTCTCCGGGATCTCCCTGATGGCCTCAGTGGTCGAACGGCAGATCCGAAGCGACCCGGATGCGGCGCGCACAGGAGTGGCCGCAGTGCGTCAGCAGAGCAAAGCCGTGCTCGACGATTTGCGTCGGTTGGTCGGCCTGCTCCGCGACGCCGATGGCAGCGACGATGCCATCAAGACGCTCGCAACCGTCCCGGCACTCGTGGAGGCTATGTCCGCGACGGGTGCGGACATCCGACTCGACATTCGCCGTACGGTCCCGGACAGCATGGGCGAAGGAATCGGACCGTTGGCGCAGCTGGCTGCCTACCGGATGGTCCAAGAATCCCTCACCAATGCATCGCGGTACGCTCGGAGCGCAGCCTGCACCGTCGTCATCGACGACACGGACCCCTCGCAGCTACTGGTCATCGTACGCAATACCCGACCTGCACCAGGTACCACAGTGGCCGAGAGCGGGTCCGGTTTCGGGATCCTGGGGATGCAGGAGCGTGCTGCCCTCATCGGCGGTACATTCGACGCCGGTCCGACCGGTGACGACGGATGGGAGACTCGAATGAGCATCCCGCGTGAGTCCTTTCCCGACGAACAAGAGGAGTCTCTGTGATTCGAGTCCTGCTGGCTGATGATCAACCCCTCGTTCGCGCGGGCCTGGCCGCGCTTCTTTCGGCAGAAGAAGACATCGAGGTTGTCGGTGTTGCCGCCGACGGGGACGAGGCGCTCCGTCTCGCGCTCAGTGTGGTTCCTGACGTCGCATGCCTGGACATCCGAATGCCGGGACGAGACGGCATTGACGTAGCAGCTCAATTGTGCGGTTCCGATGCGGATCCACAGGTGCCGGTGCTGATACTCACCACTTTCGACATTGATGACTACGTCTTCCGCGCCCTCGAAGCCGGGGTATCAGGGTTCCTTCTCAAGGATTCTGACCCTGACGAGATCCTCCGCGCCGTCCGTAGCATTGCTGCCGGTCACGGCACTCTCGACCGCACTCTCACCCGGCGAATCATCGACGAGTACGTGCAACGTCGACGTTTGCATCCGGTGACGGCGACGCGGGGAGCGGACGCACTTACCGCACGTGAACGGGAGATCCTGCTCCTGCTCGCGCAAGGAATGTCGAATGAGCAGATCGCGAACGCGCTGGTTGTGGAGATCGCAACGGTGAAATCGCACTTGGCGCGACTACTGCCCAAGCTCGGGGTGCAGTCACGACTTCAGGCGGCTGTCTGGGCCTACCGGAACCGTGTCGTTACAGTCGACGAACCACCCGCATCAGGCCAGTAGCCTCTTCGCCACGGGGCGGATGGACGCAGTTGCATCGAAAGGCGCAAGAATAAGATTGCATCTCGAAGGGCCTAGATGCAGGTAGGCGCGCCATTTAGCGTTGAGGAGGTCACAATTCCTCAACCGAGAGCACGTCATGACCTATCCCACTCCCTTCCCCGGATCGAGAGCCACTGCTCCGATCGCCGTGCAGTTCACCGATGTGCGAAAAGGCTTCCCGGACGGGTCCCGCACCGTTGAGGTGCTCCGTGGTGTCACGATCCGCATCGTCGCAGGTTCGTTCACCGCACTGATGGGACCGTCAGGATCGGGAAAGTCGACACTTCTCAACTGCGCCGCCGGCCTTGAAGCCCCCACCTCGGGGAGCATCGTTGTGGGAGGCCAGGATCTCAACGCCTTGCGTGGAGACGCACTGACCCGGTTCCGCCGAGACCGTCTCGGATTTGTGTTCCAGGCCTACAATCTCCTCCCTCACCTCACAGTTGCGGAGAACGTTGCGCTGCCCACGCTTCTCGGCGGCCCGGTCGTTGACCAGGCTCGGCAGCGAGAGATCCTCGAACTCGTGGGTCTGGCAGACAAAGCGCAGCGGCTTCCCTCTGAGCTCTCTGGCGGACAGGCGCAGCGGGTCGCGATCGCCCGTGCCCTCGCGACTCGCCCTGAGGTGGTCTTCGCTGACGAACCCACAGGCGCGCTCGACCCGCATACCGCCCACCACGTGATGCAGGTGCTGCGGCGCGCCGCTGCGCAGCTGTCCCAGACTCTGGTCCTTGTCACCCACGACCCTGTCGTGGCTGCGAGCGCGGACCGGGTACTTTTCCTCGACCGTGGCGTCATCGCGGCTGACCTCGCGCAACCCACAGTGCAGCAGATTTCCCAGCAGTTGTCGATTCTCAACGAGGCCCGCTGATGTGGACCCTCATCCGGCGCAGCGCCCGCGTCAACACCCCCCAACTCATGGGCGCCACCGTTGCGATCACCGCTGCGATCGGCATGATCTCCGCCGCAGCTTTCTGGTTCACCGCAGGTCTCACAGACCCCGCTCTTGCCTCGACCAGTGGGCAACTGGTCACGATCTCGTCCTCCTTCATCGGTATCGCAGCGCTGATCGCCGGTCTCGCCGTTGCATCCACCATCGCGACAGGTATCCGCGAACGTCGCCGCCAATATGCGCTCCTTGCTGCCGTCGGTGCCACGTCAGGGCGGCTTCGCGGGGTCATTCTGCTGGAGACCATGCTCCTGTTCGTCGCGGCTGCACCTGTCGGAACACTGCTCGGATTCGTGCTGGCCGCAGCCACGGTGCCGCTCCTGCGGGGCACTGGGCTGGTACCTGATGCCTACCCTCCGCCTTTCGACGCAGTGTCGGCGACGGGAGCTACGGCTGTCATGCTCGTTGTCGCGGTCGTGGCGGCGTGGTCAGCATCCCGGCATGCGTTGCGCGGACATGCCGCAGATGCCGTCCGAGCTGCCGCCATCGAGGAACCCACACTGGGTACCGGTCGCCGAATCACCGCACTCGTCGTTCTCGCCGCCGGCGCAGCCTCCGCGGCAATGCCGTTCGCACTGCCCGGAATGATCGGTGTCGCTTTCGCGGCTATATCCACATTCTTACTGATCACTGCTCTCGCCCTCGTAGGCCCCGTGATCACAGCGACGATCGCGACCCGTGCCCGGCACCTGTTGCCACGGAATCTACTGTTGGCGCTTCCGTTGACGAACATTCGAGGGTTCTCTCGCCGCCTGGCAGCAGTGCTGATCCCGTTCGCTCTCGTCGCGGCACTCGGCACCGTGCAACTGAGCACCAATGCGATCACCGACACCGCTGCACGCGAACAGCTCACCGCCGGCCTCCTCGCCGACCGCGTCGGGCCCGTCACGAGTCCACAGGACGCCGACACGGTGCACCGCATCGACGGTGTCGACAACGTCTGGGTTCTCGGCTCCGTGACCGGCGAGGTGATTGAGGAAGACGATGATGAGGAACTTCCCTTCGAGATTCGGGAGCCAGTCACCATCGCCACCATCTCGGGTACTGCGGACTACACGTCGGTCCTTGCCCCCGGTGTCACTGCGGGGTCACTGACAGCCCTTGACGGTGACGACACTGTCGCGGTCTCGGCCGATGCGCTGTTCGGTACCACGACGGGAATCGGAGACACCATAGCGGTGCGCACCGACAGTGAGACCCGCAACCGGACCATCGTCGCCATCTACACCTCGTCACTCGGTTTCGGCGACTACCTCATCGACTCCCCAGGTGCTGAGACAGGGGGCACCCTCCTGGTCGGCACGGCTCCCGGTGCAGCGGACACCGTCTCGTCCACTGCCGCAGCGCAGGGCATTGACCTGCAGAATTCTTCCGATTATGCCACAGAAATGCAGGGCAACGGCGAAGCACTGACATCGTCAGTGCTCCTCTTTGCTCTTCTCGCCTTCGCGCTGCTCGCCGCCGTCAACACCCTCATCTCACTCATCCGAGGACGGCGTGATGAATTCGACCTGCTCTCCCTTATCGGAGCGACACGCTTCACCCTCGTCCGTACGGTCACCACCGAGACAGTCATCGCCGTCATCTTCGCCATCATCCTCGGCACGGCCACAGCAGTGCCGGCGGCCCTCGGCACCGGTATCGCTCTCCTGGACAGCTGGCCGAGCCTACCGTGGTCGACGCTGATCGCCCTGCCCATCGTGCTCTTTGCCACTGCGACTGTCACCGCCGCAATCGCAGTCTCGCAACTTATCCGCAGGATGTCGGGCACACCGCACCAGTGACCGGACCCGCTGGAGTCAGTCGACCGGGTCATCTCCTCCGGGCCGGGTTGTCCGGCCCCGGGCCCGGTGCCGAGGCTGTTCCCGCAGCCTGCTCTCTGCTCTCAGCGCTTCGGCAGTGCGATGGCGGCCAGGGCAAAGACTATGGCGAAAGCAGCCTGGATGATCATGCAGACGGCGAGAGCAGTGGCGTACGCGCCCGCCGTAGATCCTGTCGGTTCTCCAGTGACAGTGATGAGGAATCCTCCGGCGATGGCAACCCCGAGGCCCATTGCCGCCTGCTGCGTCGTCTGCAGTACCCCGGAAGCTGCTCCGGCGAAGGAGGGAGGCACATCGGCGACCATTGCTCCGACGAGCGGACCGAACATGAAAGCCTGTCCGACGCCGACTCCAATCAACAGACCGGCTACAACCCACGAACTGAGACCGGCACCCTGGACACTGACGACCGCCGCCGTGACGGCCAGGAGTGCGGCCTGGATAACGCCACCGACGATGAGCAGGCGTCGGAACCCGAAACGGGGTGCGAGTTTCCCGGACCAGACGGAGACAGCGAAGAAGCAGAGGGCGAAAGGAAGCAGGACGAGCGCAGTAAGCATGGGGGACCATCCCATCCCGGTCTGTGCGGTGAGTGCGAAGACGAACGTGAAGGCACCGTAGGCGGCCTGGAGTATCAGGGCCATGAGAAGGCCCACGCGGTAGGAGCGCAGACCCAGCAGCGGCGGCGGGACCAGTGAAGCTCGCCCACCGCGGTGTACGTGGTGCTGCCAACCCCAGAATGCCGCGAACAGGACCGGGACGGCGACAAGTAAGATCCAACACCAGGCTGGCCAGCCGAGCGACGCGCCCTGGGACACCGGGACAAGCAACGAGATCAATGCCGCACCGAGCAGGAGCATACCGGTCAGGTCAAGGGAACGATGCCCGGGGGAATTGGTGTCGGGAACCCAACGCAGTGCAGCCAGGAACGAGAGGACACCCATGAAGACACTTGCTGCGAAGACGGTGCGCCACCCGTCACCGAACAGCGGTGCCGAGAGAAGAAGACCACCGAGGACCTGCCCGATCGCGGTGGCACCGCCGGCGGTGGCGCCGAACAGGCCGACAGCGCGGGCACGCTCGGTACCTTCCGTCGATGCAGTAATGGTGGCGAGCACCTGCGGGACCATAGCCGCGGCCGAGACCCCGGTGAGTGCCCGGGCTGCGATCAACACCGTCATGTTCGGGGCCAGCGTCGCGAAGAGAGAGAGGAGCGTGAAGCCCGCCATGCCGAGGAGGAACAGGCGACGACGCCCGTACAGGTCGCCGAGTCGCCCACCGAGCACGAGGGGAACGGCGAACCCGAGTGAGTAGGCGGAGACCACCAGGGACTGTTCGCCAGCGGTAGCGTCCAGAGAAGATCCGATGTCGGGGACGGCAATTCCGGTCGCTGAGAAGCTGACTACGGAGAGCAGCAGGGCGGAGAGAGTCGCGAGAAGCCCGGGCATACCGAGGGATGCCGACGGCGACCGGACTGTGGATGGGGAGCCAGAATCTGGCGTAGTAGTTGAAGTCACTCGAACAGCGTGGATCGATTGTCATGCGGGTACCAGAAGCCGGTTTATGGGGGTACTGACTGAACCTGGATAAGTGGGAGACCGGTGGCGCATCATCGAGGTATGAGTGACTCAGGCGGAACCGTCGCACGACAGGAATTGGGCGCCTTCCTTCGTAGCAGGAGGGAAAGGCTGTCCCCGGAGGATGTGGGACTTCCGGCGACCGGACGTCGTCGCACACCCGGACTGCGACGTGAGGAGGTCGCGGTGCTCGCCAGTGTCGGTGTCACCTGGTACACCTGGCTCGAACAGGGGCGCACGATCAACGTCAGCGCGCAGGTTCTCTCGGCGGTCGGCCGGGCGCTGAAGCTGGATGCGGCGGAGACTGCATACCTCCGAAGCCTGGCCGGACTGCCTCCCACCGCATCTGACGGGCCAACGTGTGACCCGGCGCTCCTGATGGCGATCCAACCGGTACTGGACAAGCTGGATCCGTACCCGGCGTGTGTGCAGACGCCGTTCTTCGATGTCGTGGCGTACAACCGGGCGTATCGACTGCTGTTCGCCGACCTTGATCTCCTCCCGGAGTCCGAGCGGAACTGCGCAGTGCAGTTCTTCAAGGATCCGCAGTGGCGGGCGCTCTACCGCGACCCGGACATCGTGGCGTCCCGGATGGTCGCGCGCCTGCGCTCTGAGGCGGGCGCTGCGACGGAGCAGGAGGCTCCCGAGGTCATCGGACGGTTGCAGGACGAGTCCGACGAGTTCGCCCGTCTGTGGGCGCGGCATGACGTGCTGCTCGAACGCTACGAGGTCAAGCAGCTCAACAGTCCAGCCGTCGGAGACCTCAACCTCAACTTCGTCTCCACGGTCATCCCGGATACGAATCACCGGATGACGGTAATGACCCCAGCAGACGGTGAAACCACCGAGCGACTGGGAAAACTGGTTGAGAGGGAAGCGGACGGCCACGAATCTTCTCCCATCCGCCACGGTCACGGAGACGCTGACCTGGTACCCCATCACACGAACAGGAAAGGTGAACTCTGATGCGCGCAATAGTCGTCGATCACTCTATGCCCGATGGATTCCGCATCGGCACGGTGCCGGACCCCGTCCCTGGGCCGGGTCAGGCCCTTGTTGCTGTCAAGGCGTTCTCGGTCAACAACGGAGACGTTGTCGACAACATCGACGCAGCTCCCGACGGTAGTGTCCCCGGTTGGGAAGCGGCCGGTGTGGTGGTCCAGGAAGCGGCGGACGGTAGCGGCCCACCTGTCGGAGCACCCGTGACCACCTTCGGCTGGAACGGCGCTTGGGCAGCGCTCCGTGCCGTGGACACCACACATCTGGCGGAGATCCCTGCAGATGCCGACCTGGGTGCGGCCGCCACCATCCCGATCGCCGCCGGGACCGCCCTCGCCGCGCTCAACCGCATCGGTCCCCTGCTCGGACGACGTGTTCTGGTTACCGGAGCCACCGGAGGTGTAGGGCGCTTCGCGGTGCAACTCGCCCGTCTCGGTGGTGCCGATGTCACGGCTGTGACAGGAAATCCAGGACGAAACGGGGACATGTTGCGTGACCTCGGAGCTTCGGAGGTTGTGACGACGCCGGGCGGGACTGCGGCGATGGGAGCCGTTGACGGCGTGGTGGAGACTGTCGGCGGCCCGACTCTCGTGGAGTCGTTCGCCACCCTGGGCAGGGACGGCACACTTGTCGCAGTAGGCAGTGCATCACAGAAACCTGCGACCTTCGCACCAGACGCCTTCCTCAGCCGGCCGGGTCAAGACAACCGGTCGATCGCGACGTTCTTCATGCCGGAGGCTGCTGATATCGCCCGGGGGATGGGTTGGCTGGCGCAGGCCGCGGCCGACGGGCGGATCGATCCCGGAATCGCCTGGTGCAGTGGCTGGGAGGACCTGGGGGACGCGGTGAGTCGGCTGCGTGAGCGACGGTTAGGTGGCAAGGCAGTGGCTACAGTCGACCTGCCGGGTGTTCAGGAGGACTGAACCGGACCGGAGGTCCCATGTTTTCCGCCTGGGCCAAGGACGCCGGAGTCTGATGCAGGTGGAGGCTTACATTGTCCCAGGGACTTCTGAGTGCGGGCATTCCAGTCCGGCGGCCGGGCCAGTTGCTTCCACCATCTGGAACAACTCGTCAAAAGTATCCATTGGGGTTGCAGAACGTCGTGCGATCGAGAAGGCGTCAACGGCGCAGCGGGCGACCATCTGCAGGGCGGCCGGGGATGACTCCGGGATGCGTGCCTCGATGAGTGCTTGAGCCAGCGTATCGGAGGACCGGAGCTCCACAACCTGTGCGTGGCTGGAGAGCGCAGGTGACTCCTCGATCATCGTTCGCAGGTCCACCGTGTCATCACCTGTGCAGTGGAGGAGCAGGGCCCGGAACACCTTCCTGATTCGTCGGAGCATGGTGGCCTGCTGGTCACTGTTACGCACCGTTTCCCGCAGGCGAAGGGCAAACATGTCCGTCTGCTCGAAAACGAGGTCCTCTTTCGAGGGGAAGTGGGAGAACAGCGTCGTGACAGCAACATCTGCTTCGGTGGCGATCCTGCGCACTCCGACGGCGTCGTACCCGAACTCCGTGAACAGCTTCAGCGCGACCTCGGCGATATGGCGGCGGGTGGCGGCCTTCTTCCGTTCGCGGCGTCCGGCGGGGGCTTCGGCAGTGGATGGTCTCGGCATGCTAAAAACACTAGCAGATACAAAACACTAACCGTTAGTGTTATTGTGGCGGCCATGCGCAACGTCATCTACCGCCGTTTCGGCGGACCGCAGGTTCTTGAACTCGTCGACAGTCCGACTCCCCGCCCCGGCCCGGGGCAGATTCTCATTTACGTGTACGCGACCGCAGTCAACGCCTTCGACTGGCGGGTCCGGGAGGGACAGAAGTTGGGAGCACACCCCGTGACTCTCCCCGCCGGTCTCGGCATCGATGCCGCCGGAATGGTGGCTGCAGTCGGCGAGGGTGTCGGCAATGTCCGGATCGGCGACGCGGTCTTCGGCGAGGGGGTGAACACCTACGCAGAGTCCGCTGTCCTCACGGTGTGGGCACCGAAACCGCCAGAACTCACCTTCGACGAAGCGGCCGGGTACCCCTCTGTCGTGGAGACGGCACTGCGGGTGCTCGATGAAGTGGCAGTGCACCCTGGTGAACGGTTGCTGATCAGCGGGGCGGCCGGCGGCGTCGGTTCGGCGGTGGTTCAGATCGCCCGTGCCCGGGGAATTCATGTCGTCGGCACTGCCGGATTCGACAATCAGGAGTACCTGCGCGGCCTGGGAGCTGAAACGACAACCTACGGTCCGGGGTGGGTCGGGCGTGTGCGTGAGTTCGGTCCCGTTGACGCGGCGCTTGACCTGGCGGGAGCAGGAGTCCTCCCAGAGCTGGTCGAACTGACCGGGAACGCCGATCGCGTGGTCTCCATCGCGGATACCGGGGCGGCAGCACACGGAGTTCGCTTTTCCGGGGCGGCCGGCGATGTGCATGCGGCGTTAGTCGAGTCGTCACGGCTCATCGCCGAGGGAAAGCTCCGTCTTCCCGTGGCCAAGACCTATTCCCTGTCGGAAGCCGCTGACGCCCACGCAGACAGCCGACGAGGTCACACCCGTGGGCGTCGGATCATCACGGTCAGACGGGGTGACTAGCGCTTCGCTGCGAAGTGGTCTGCGGCAGCGCGGTGGTCGTGACCCTGTGTCCGCCCCGCGTGGTCCGATGTCGTTACTGCTGTGAAGTCTGACTGACGACCTCCCGGATGTGGGCACGTTCGCCCTGTCTGCCGACCAGGCTGAGGAATTCGGCAGGGCCGTCGCCGGTCGCACCGAACCAGTGGGGGGTGCGGGTGTCGAATTCGACTGCTTCGCCAGGTTGGAGAAGCAGGTCCTGGTTGCCGAGGACCAGCCGAAGCTGCCCGTTGAGGACGTAGGCCCAGTCGTGGCCTTCGTGGGACCGCAGGTCGGGTGTATCGGCGTCATAGCCCGTGGGAAGGATGAATTTGTAGGCCTGGATGCCCCCTGGGCGACGGGTGAGCGGGATGATAATTGATCCATCACCGCAGGCAAGTGGCCGTAGGTGAATTCGTGGATCGCCGGTGTGCGGAGCGTCCACCAGGGAGTCGAGGGTGACGCCGTAGTAGCGGGCCAGGGGAAGAAGCTGCTCCAGTGTCGGTCGGCGCAGTCCGGTCTCCAGGCGGGACAGGGTGCTCGCGGAAATCCCGGTTTCCTCGGCCAGCGTGGTGAGGGTGATGTCTCGGCGAAGTCGGAGCTGTTTCAGGCGGGGGCCGATGGAGGTGAGTGTGTGGTCGGTGGTGTGGTCCATGCCCGCGAGTTTGCCATATGGCAATAGATGTTGCTAATTGGCGCTTCTCTGCGTCAAGGTGATGGTCCACAACGCCACCATGTGGCACGCGAAGACAGAGAGGCAACGATGAACATCCCGAATCAACCTGACGGGCGCTCCGACAACCACGACAACAGCCACGACAATAGCCACAGCGGGGACTGCGAACACGGTCACGGCGACACCCACCCGGAAGCGGTGCAGTTCGACCGGAAATACTGGGAGAGTCACTGGTCAGAGAGGGGTGAGGAGCGGGACCTCCCGGTGAACCCCTATCTCCCTCTGGAAACAGCGGACCTTCCCGTCGGCTCTGCTCTGGATGCCGGATGCGGGGAGGGCACTGAGGCGATGTGGCTTGCCGACAGGGGCTGGCAGGTCACCGGTGTGGACATCTCTGCCACTGCTCTGGCGGTTGCGGAGAGGCGTTCGGTTGCGCGCGGACTGGACGCCGATATCGCCTGGGTGGGGACCGACATCACCCGATGGCATCCGGCCCGGACCTGGGACCTTGTGGTGTCCAGCTACGCACATGCAGAGATCGGGCAGTTGGCCCTCTACCGGTTGCTCTCCAACTTTGTCGCACCGGGAGGTCAGTTGCTTATCGTCGGGCACCTCCTCACCGAAACCGATCACGGGCATCCGGTCGGAGTGACCGTCCTCCCGGAGGACATCGCAGAGCTTTTCACCGGCATGGGGTGGACCGTTGAGGCTTCCTACCGACACATCCGCACTGTCTGGCCCGGTGATCAGCCGGTGCAACTGCAGGACGCAGTCGTGCGCGTCCGGAGCCGAGGCTGAACTGCTCCCGCACCTCCGACACTCCCGACCTCTGAGTAAGGACACCCATGACCATCTCCCCCGCAAGCGGTGCGGACAGTCCCCCTACCTTCGTCATCAATGATCCCCGACGCAGGCGGGCGATTCTCTGGGCTGCGTGTATCGCGCTGATGGCGGTCGTCGCCTCCGTCTCCGGGCTCAACGTCGCCCAACCGTATCTCGCCACCTCCTTCGATGCCTCACAGGGGCAGGTGCTGTGGATCATCAACATCTACACGCTGACTCTCGCTGCACTCCTCCTCCCCCTGGGCGCTGCAGGCGACCGGTGGGGGCGCCGACCGGTGTTCCTCGCCGGACTGGCGGTTTTCGCCATCGCAAACCTCGCCGCGCCACTTGCCCCGGACATGAACACGATGCTCGCAGCACGCCTGCTCAGCGGTGTCGGTGCCGCGATGATCATGCCGGTGACACTGTCCGTGATCACCTCATCCTTTCCGGAGGGGGAACGATCGAAGGCCATCGGTATGTGGACCGCCGTCGCCGGTGGTGGAGGGATCCTCGGGATGTATCTCTCGGCCCTGCTCGTCGATGTCGCCTCCTGGCGGTGGCTGTTCGCATTGCCACTGATTCTCACGGGGATCGCCCTGATCATCGGGTTCCGTGCGGTCCCTGATTCCCGGGGTGCAACCTCCGGAAGGTTCGACCTGTCAGGTGCGGTTACCTCTGTGATTACGGCGGTCGGCGTCACCTACGCGCTGCACGAGGCGCCCTCATCCGGTTGGACGGATCCCGTTGTCCTCGTTCCGCTTCTGGCGGCTGTCGTGGCAGGGGTGGGTTTTGTCATCCGCGAACTGCGTACTCCGTTCCCGCTGCTGAACATCCGGCATTTCCGTACCCGGGGATTGACGACAGGAACCACGCTGCTGCTGGTGCTGTTCGGAGTGCAGGGTGGGGTATCCCTGATGCTCTACCCCTATTTCCAGGTCGTGCTCGGCTGGAGTGGACTGCTCGCTACCTTCGGCATGATGCCGATGGCAGTGCTGATGATGCTCGCCTCAGGTTTCGCCCCGCGACTCGCCGCGCGGACCGGTCCCCGGGCTGCCATGGTCATCGGAATCAGCGTCACCGCTGTAGGTCTTGCTCTCATGGCCGGTTTCGTGTCCACGGATGGTGGTTATGTCAGCGTTCTACCCGGCCTGGTGGCCATGGGGCTCGGTGCAGGTCTGGCGATGACGCCCTCGACTGAAGCGATTACCTCGTCACTGCCGCAGGAAGATCAGGGTGTGGCTTCCGCGCTCAACGACCTCACCCGGGAACTTGGTGCAGCTCTCGGTGTGGCGTTGCTCGGTGGCCTGCTTGTTGCCGGCTACCAGGGGGCGATAGACGGCCGGTTGGACGGGGTACCCGAGGAGTTGGTCGGTCCGGCCACTGAGGGTGTTGCCTCGGCGGCCGTCGTGTCTCGACAAGCAGGTGAGTATGCCGACCAGATTCGCGTTGCGGCGCAGGACGCCTTCATCGTCGGCTGGCAGCAGGCCATGTGGGTCGGTGTTGTGGTGATGGGAGTTCTCGCCGCAATCGTTCTGTTAAGGGGGCCTGCCACAGTCGGGGAGAAAGCCGAGGCTGTCGGGACCGACTAGCCCGATGCCCCGGCTGGGTGGACGGCGGGTCAGTCCAGAACTGCGGTGACCTCCAGCTCGACAAGGACGTCCGGTTCGAAGAGCTGGTCCACGCCGATCAGTGACGCAGGCGGCATTGGCGAAGGCAGTTCTACCTCTGCGGCGACAGCATTGACGCCCTCCATGAACGGAACAATCATGTCCGGGGTCCACGAGGTCACATAGAAGGTCATGCGGACGATGTCGGGGAATCCGGCACCTGCTCCGCAGAGAGCCCGGGCGGAGTTCCGGAGCACCTGGCTGACCTGGCCGGCCAGGTCACCGGGGGCAACGAGAGCTCCCTCGGCGTCGTAGGCAACCTGCCCACTGACGTGGACCTGTCGGGAGCCGGTGCCGATGGCGACGTGGTCGTAAGGGGTGTTCGGCTGCAACCCCTCGGGGCTGAATCGGATGACGGGCATGGGGACTCCTTGTGACGATATGTCCAGGTCCGGAGAGGAATTCCGGGCCGAGGCGGCGACTGCAGCCTCTGGTATACGATTGATACCTGGCATACGCAGGATACTTCAACGGAACCAGGTTTCATGAGCGATACCTCGCAGTACACAGGCCCGCATACCGCCATCGAGATCACTCCGCCACATCGGGAACTCCTCGACCAGGTGCTCGACAAGTGGTCGTTGAGCGTTCTCAACGAGCTCTGCGAGAAACCCTGCCGCTTCAATGAACTGCGGCGGCTGATTCCGCAGGTCACTCAGAAATCCCTCACCGCCACCCTCCGCAGACTCGAGCGCAACGGCATTATCGCCAGGGACATCATCGACGACCGCCCGATCGCCGTCTCGTACCGCATCACCGTGCTGGGTAAGACGATGCGGGCTCCGGTTGACGCCCTTCTCAACTGGGCGGACGCGTATCTACCTGAGATCGAGCAGGCTCGACAGGCCTACGATGACGCTGTCGACGGCCCGGACGCGTAGCGAAGAACCACGAGGTTCTGTCGACCGACGGATGTGGTGGATGCGTGCTACGACAACGTCATCCAGATGTACCAACTTGAGCGTCCTCGAAACTTGGCACCTTCTAACGTCTTATCCCCTTGGATGCGTTAGGAAGGAGTGAGCTAGCAGGGGATCCACCATTTCTCGATCTGCCAGAGGCCTGACGGCCCGAATGGAGGCTCAGGACGTGGGGTTGGCGGTCAATCGTTCGAGGTCGGAGAGGACGCCTTTGAGGACCTGTTGGGCGATCCGGGCCGTCTCGATCCGGGGTGCGAAGCCTTCTTTGAGCTGCTGTCTGGGGTGGATGTAGTTACGGAAGTTCCGGACTTGGTCGGCGTGCTTGGCGACGTCTTCGCTCAGGACACCACGCTCCCGTGCGACGGCGATCAACTCCGAAAGCTTCCATTGGTCCAGCGGCTTCGTCTTGCCCTTGCTCGTGGGTGCTGCTGGGGACGCGAGGAACTCGGTTCGGTGGCCCATCGCGAGTTCGGAAAGCAGACCCTCGACGGTGCTGCCGACGAGAAAGATCACAGCTAGCGGAGCATCGGCTTCTAGCGCTCGTTCGATCTCACCCATCCGGTCGGCGATGACCTGCCCAGCTGTCAGTTCGGATGGGAGTGCATCAAGGTTGAGAGAGCCGAGGTCCTTGTTGAGAAAGGCAACGTCCTCTTCGGACAGCGCCGGGACGTTGACTGACTGAAAGGCGGTGGTGGCAGTGTCGATTGCCTCTTGCTCGTAGTCAGTCGGCGTTTTTCCGTCTCGGCGCGCGATGATTCGCCAGTGCTCCAGGAGGTCCAGGTTGAGCTGCGCGACGACTCCGGAAGGCTCGTTGGTCCAGATCTGGCGCAGTATCGCAGCCTTAGAGCCTTGATATCTGTCGTAGGGATCGACTCCGAGCCACTGCTCGACGAACGAGGCGAAGTTCGCGTTGCTGAAGTCCATGACATAGCCGCCCGACATCTCGAAGAGGTCTTCGAGCATCTGCTTCACGGTGTTGTCGAAGGTGGTGTGAGGCATCGGTGTCATTCCTGGTCGATGGCGATGACGGTGTCGTAGAGGCCGTAGTGGCGTAATCCCTCGTGGGATTCAATGCCGGTGTAGGACAGGGAGGAGTCTTCGTAGCGGCGGAAAGCGAACACGGCCTGGTTCATGTGGGTGGCGTTGAACACTCCGAGGTTGACCAGCAGGTTGAAGTCGGCCACGGTCAGGCCGGTGACCGCCTTGAACAGGCCGGGCTCCAGCTTGGTGATGACATCGTGAAGTGTGTTCTCCCGGAAGTCGGTCAGGTACATGAACGCGGGGATGCGAGTCGCGAACTTGACCAGCTTTTCCTGGATCTGCTTCCGCTTGGACTTGTACTCCTTCTCCTCGGCGGAGAGTTCCTTCTTCTCCTTCGGGGTGAGATCCTCGCCCCGGTCCTTCTTCGTGGCTTTGACCTGCTCGGACTTGTTGACCACGGTCTCGAAGATCGCCGACCCGAGAGCCCGGAACCCTTCGATGTTCATGACGGCGTTCATGGCCTTCTCGTCGCCCATGATGCGGCGAAGCGTGTCGTTATCGACGTTGACGAGGATCGCAGACTCCCACTTACGGGCCAGAAGGGTAGCCGAAGTGCCGGACATGGCGATGTCGAGGATGCCGCCCGCATCGACCTGGGTCATGTTCGACCCGTCATAGGCCAGCACCGGCAGGAACTTCACCAGCTCCTCGACGGCATGCTCAGGGTTGGCGGCTTCCGGCGACAGGCCGATCCCGTAGTCCGAGATCTGCCGCAGCGCCCGGGTAGGGGCGAAGTCGAAGACGAAGCAGGCGGGCTTGAGGATCAGTTCCTGGCTCGGGTCGTCTCCGTCGGGGTTCTTGATCGACCACGGGGACTGGACGCGGAACGCGGCCTGGAAGTAAGTCTCGGGAGAGTTGAGGTTGCGCAACATGAGGATCGACGACCACTGCTTGACCGTCACTCCGGTGGTCAGCTTTCCGCACGACAGGGTGATCGTCTGCGTGTCGTGTCCATCTTTGATCGCCTCTCGCACCGGCGGCAGCGCATCCAGCCCGATGCCCGCGTCGGGGCCGGCGACGGTGAGTACTGTGTAGTCGTGCCAGTACACGTTCTGACGCTCGGCCAACAGGTTCTCCATGGCCTGGCAGGACGCAACTGTAGGCAGGAACCAGAATGAGTGCTGAAGGTACGGCAGCAAGCGGGCGTCCGAGTAGGGGAACGGTGGGCGGGTGCCCATCCGCATCGCGTCGAGCTGGGTGGGCATGTGGGCGCCACGGATGATGTCCAGCCACTTCTGCACGTCCGTCTTGTGCACGAACTCCGCCATGGTGCCTGAGCCGGTCGCCTCGAAGAACGCGTTCAGGTCGAACTCGTCGAACTCGCCCTGGCTCGCAACTGAGATCAGCTCATCGGGCATCTGGTACGTGAACAGCCGCATCTCCGGCAACGCCCCGTACGGGTTCCACGCGCCCGGATGATCCGCCGTGTACTGCTGTTTGGCGTGCTGCTCGTCGGTGTAGGTCCAGTTGAAGATCTGCTCCTCAATGAACTCGCCGGTCGCCAGGGCCTTGAACGGGGTACCCGACAGGTACAGGTAGGCGCTGGTTGTGATGGGCAGGAACTTGTCCTCATCATTGCCCAGCTCGTCGAGTTCCTCATCGAACGCGACGAGTCCGTCGTGGTACTCGGCGGCCAGCTCCTTCTTGGCGACCTTCTCGTCCTCGCCCTCGAACAGTTCCTTCGCCGACTCCCGCCAAGCCCCGAAGTGGTACTCGTCGAAGATCACCAGGTCCCACGGGGTGGTGTGGACCCACTCGTTCTTTGCTTTGATCAGCCCGGTCTTCTTGTCTCGGCCCAGCAGGTCCTGGAACGAGCCGAAGTACACGAGCGGGCGCTCACGGTCCATCTCGTCGGGAGTGCCGCCGGTGGCCTTGGACAGGTACTGCCAGCCATCGAAGTCCGCGTGGGATTCAAGGTCTGTCTGCCAGGCGTCCTCCACGGCAGGCTTGAACGTCACCACCAGGACTCGGCGGGCCCCCATCTTCTTGGCCAGCTGGTAGGAAGCGAAGGTCTTGCCGAACCGCATCTTCGCGTTCCACAAAAACCTCGGCACCGCGTCAGCATCCTCTGCCCAGATCGAGTCGTAGTACTCGGCCGTTTTCTCCACTGCCTCGGCCTGCTCGGGGCGCATCGCGAACGTCTCGTGGTGCGTCCCGGTCAACCGGGTACCGGTGCGCAGCTCCGTGATCGCCGTGCGCACGTCGTCGGGCGAGCAACGCATCCACTCCCTGGCAGAACCGAAGATCGGGTTCTCGAACCCCTTGGCGACCAAGCGGCGCCGGACGTCACTGTCACGGAAGATCGAGCCGTCGTCGCGTTCGGCAGGCTCGTCGATGTGGAGGGTGTAGGCCTGCTGCATCTGACCCTGCGACTCGCGGATACGTTCGTTGACGTCCGACTTCGTCGTCTGACCGACCTTGATCAACCCCACATAGTCGGAGGGCGGATCGTTCGGGGTCCACGCGTAGATCCGAAGCCGGGCCGCGGGCTTCTCGGGGAACAGCTCCTCGTCCGGCTTACTCATCGGCGGCACTGGCCTCGATCTCGTCGAACAGGGTGCTGTCGTGTGGTGCGACCTGGGACTCGATGAACGCGATCTCCTCATCGGTCAACCCGTAGCGCTCGTAAAGCATCTGGTCAGTCCAGCTCCGATCAAGCGGGACATCGGGGACGAATGCGTAAACTTGACGGGTTGCGTCTGGAGTGCCTTTACGAAGGGATACAAGGAACCGGACGAAGCGCGTGCTCAGGTACATCGCGTACCTCTTGGCCTCGAGTTCAGTCTTGAACTTGCCAGCTACCAGGTAGGTTTCAGTGCAGGCCGTTCCGGGCTCCGCGATGATGGGTTTAGAGAGGAACTTAGTCTCCACTGCTGCGCTGGTGCCCTGTACTCGGGTCATCAGGATCTTCCACTCGTCGACCCAGCTTTCGTTCTTTGGAAGATCAACGCGTTCGATCCAGTCCACTCGTTGATTGGCGAAAAGCTCCACCGGGGCATTCATGCCTACTGAGGTCTTCTTGCCTTTGAAGTTAGTGGCCAAGCCGAATGGTTTACGACTGGAGACGCGTGCGTCAAGTGTCGGTTCGTGCTTGGCTCGCACCTTGTCGAGGATGGGGACGGCCGCGTTCCACCGGACGAGGACGTCGTAGGCGTCGAGGTAGCGGGCGACGGGTTCGCCGACGAGCTGGCCGTCCCACATTGTTTGGACGGTGCAGGGGCCGTCGTAGTCGCGGTCCCACAGGAAGTAGGAGACGCCGCCGCGGATCTTCACTCCGGGGAAGGCTTCATAGAGCTTGGGGTAGTCGACAATGTCGTGCATCCGGTGGTCGGAGAGCATGGTCTTGCGGTACTCGTCCAGCCCCTTGCCGCCTGCCATCCAGCGAGAGGGGGTGACGAACACAGCAAACCGTGGGTCAAGGCCGAGACCCTTCTCTACGAAGTGCTGATATATCGGGGCAGCTGAAGCTCCGTGCCCACCGTCGGAGAGCTGGTAGGGCGGGTTGCCGATGATGACGTCGAACTGCAGCATGGTGTCTCCGAACAGCTCGCGGATGCGGGCTTTGATGTCGTCAGTGTGGATGAAGGCGTAGGCGTGGGTCTCCAGGTCGTCGCCGCGCCCGTAGTCGTCCTCGCCGGCCCCGCAGTAGCGGCACTTGCGGTGTGTATAGACGGCTTCCTCGTCTCCGGTGAGCGGGTCGACGCAGTATTCCCGCTTGCCGCCAGCCCAGGTGTGCTCGGTGCGCTGGAACCAGATGTTTCCGTCCTCGCTCTCGAAGGACTTGGCGATCGAATGCGGGCCATTGGCGTACTTGGAGCAGTACACGGACCGGCGGGCCAGCAGCGCGGTGAGCTGGGTGATGCCGATGCCGTAGACCTGTCTGGTGAGGATGTGGTCGACCCGATCCGTCCGGTCGGGGAAGACGTCTGCCAGGCCGTCGGTGAGGCGGCGGGTGATCTCGCGCAGGAAGACACCGGACTTGGTGAACGGGTCCAGGAACTTGACGTTCGGGTCTGCCCAGATGTCGGCACCGTTGTGAGCGTCGGACCAGCGTTCAGCGAGCAGGTCGAGCATGACGTTGGCCATCTCGGGTGGGGTGAAGACCTCGTCGTTGGACAAGTTTGCGATACATGTCAGTACGTCGGGATTGTGCCCGCGCAGTGCGAATGAGGCCTGGGTGTTACTCATGCGGTGTGCTCCTGCTCGGCCAGGTCTGACACGGTCATTGTTGGGTAGGTCACCTGGGGGGAGAAGAGGTCGGTGCCCATGTCGCCGAACAGGGACCCCTCGGCCCCCCATGCGGAGCGTTGGGTCAACTCGTCGTAGCGGAAGTCGCGACGCTGGAACTTCCCCTTGCCCAGGTACCCCCATTCGGCGAATGTGATCGGCTTGCCGCTGGGGATGGTCATGGTCAGAGCGTCACCTTGGACGATGTTCACCTTCAACACTGCCTGTGCAGCGCGCGCCCAGTCGTCGTCCACGTCGATACCGAGGAAGGCGTTGAAGAGGGTGGCGAGGTTGTCGCGGCACTCCGCGGCGTTGTCGGGCAGGAGTTCGATGCCGTAGGTGCACATCAGGGCGAACAGTGCGTAGTGGTGCTTCTCGAAGTAGCTCTTTCCGTGCCTGGCGGCCACGGTCAGGAGTTTGCGGGTAAGCACGGGGATGAGAAAGTTCCCTGACCCGCACGCGGGTTCCAGCACTCGAGAGTCGATGCGCTCGGACTCCTCCCGAACGAGGTTGAGCATGTCCTCGACCATCCAGGAGGGGGTGAAGACCTCGCCATGGTCGGCGACGCGCTGCTTGGACTTGACCAGGCGTTCGGTCTCTCTGGCGCTCATCATCTTTCCTTCCGATTTGACTGGGTACTTTCCGGCTGAGGAGTGAGGGAACCACCATCATTCGCGTGTGGTCTGTCGCTGGCAGCGGCGCCGGTGCGTACCCACTCGTCTACCTCGCTGGCTTGGCATTTCCACAGTCGTCCGATCTTGTGGGCGGGCATACCCTTGTCCGCGATCCACGCGTAGACGGTGTCTTTGGTGATGCCGAGGTGGGCTGCGATCTCATCTGTGGACAGCCAGGGCTCGCTCACGAGATGCCTCCTTGGGCAGGTAGGGGCGACGTAGCTCTAACCTGGCTCAGCCTAGCGGATTGGTCCCCTTCTGATCGGTACCGAGTAGGAATCAACCGTGTTTGACCCCCTGGGCCGGGTATGAGTGTGAGCTGGCCGTACGGTCCGGTCCAGAGGTCCGCTCGCTGCGGCCCTCAAGTTCCGCAGGAGGGGGCCTGAGAGCACATCACTGCTGTTCGCCCCCGCTTACGAACGATCTTGACGGAGCTCTGCGTGCTCGCCCGAGCAGGATGGCTTACCAAGTGTGACGTGGGATAATTCGGCTATGGGAAAACGATCACGGAGAGCATCCCGTCAGGGCCATCACAAGTCCACCGCCAGCCGCAGGCCAGGGATAACTGTCACGATCGGAGTCACACCTCGAGTGAAGCCCAATGGACAGCCTTCACTCGCAGGCGAACTCAGACTGCTACGCAGTTCGTTGTTGTACTCAGATCACATCGATCTGGTTGCGCCGAGTGCCTCTTGGTTGACCGATTTCCGACCGCTGCGGGGAGTAACTGCAGACAACCTTTGGTGGACTATCCCTTCACTGCCACTGGAGACGCTTCGTCGCATCACTCCCGACGATCTCGACCCTGTCCAGGCCAGGAAGGCAATGCGAGCATTGAGAGCCAGGCCCGTCAACGATCCGGAACGGAGGGAATGCGAACGAATGTGGCGTGCCTCGCTCCCCCAGGTTGCTAAAACGGTCAGCGAAGTCTTCGACAGTGGGGAAGCGCAGGAAATCGAGATGGCGTTGGACGCTGGTTCGGTCAGCATGATCAGCAAGGGAACTCGCTTTGAAGACCCCATCGACCAGCAGGTCTCCTGGTTCCGTGATCGACTGACGGAAGCCCTGGGTGACCCTGGAACCCATATGCTGATGGACGGTCCATCCACTGCTTTTCTTCGCGACTCGGAGGTCTACCCTGACGGTCTCCCCACTGTCGCAGCGACCCGCTCTCGGCATGCCGCGGTCGGGACTGGACTGGTAGAGAAACTGCCGACGTTTCCCGATGCGCCGATGGACCACGTGCTCGAGGCGCGGGAGGAACTCGCCGAAGGCCGAGCCAAGTACAGAGCATCTGCGAAGCATCTCGCAGACAAGCTCGAGTCTTCGGCGCTGGACGCGACCTTACCTAGCGAGATCGAGGAGTTGTGGCTGGATGACGTCCGCCCCAGGCTCGAAGATCTGAGACGCAGCGTGTCGAAGACGCGTGTCGCATACGAGACGGGAAAACGTCTCATCACGGAAGGGTTTGGTTTACCGACTATGGCTGTGGCGGTCGCGAACCTCCCGGACCTCGCGGCATTGTTACCATCCACA
>NZ_BJNT01000027.1 GCF_006539825.1 Corynebacterium variabile | reverse complement strand
GCCGACTACTCCCCCGAGTGCCCGGCCAGCAGCGCGGCGAAGCCGCCGGCAGGGACATGGAAGTCCGCGCCCTCCGGCGCAGCACCGTCAACACCCTCACCGGCGGTAGCGTCCCCTTCCACGGGTTCACGGGTTTCCGTGGATCCCGTGAATCCCGCGACCCCGGACACAACAGAGGTCAGCTGCTCAGCCAACTCCCCTGCCGCCGTCGCCACTCGTCGGGGCAGGGCAGAATCTGCACCGAACTCGGCGGTGTCCACGAAGACACCCGTAGGCAGCACCACGGCATGGAGGAACGACAGCAGCGGACGCACCGCGAAGTCCAGGACCATGGAGTGGCGCGCCGTCCCGGCGGTGGCGACCATGGTCACCGGGATCCCGGCCAGTGACTTCATGTCCAGCGCATCGAAGAACATCTTGAACAGCCCGGAGTAGCTGCCCTGGAACACCGGCGTGGCGGCAATGAGGGCATCAGCATCGGTGACGGTGCGTCGGGCGTCCTCCAGGGCCGGCGTGGCGATGAACGTGGTCATGTATGTCGCAAGGTCTGCGGCCAGGGCGCGCACGTCGACAACCCGGACGTCCAGCCCTTCTCCGGCGGCGGTGACCTGACGGACCGTGGCATCCGCGATCTGCTCGGCGACCTGGCGGGTGGTCGAAGGATCACCCAGGCCGGCGTTGACGATGACGAGAGTCTTCATCACTTCTCCTCCACTTGTCTCTGCTACTCCGCTACTTGTCCGTTGCAGCGTGGTTATGCTTCGTGGCGGGCTCGACGGCGGCCAGCCCACCGCGCGGCGGGTCCGAGGGTATATTCGCAGGACGCCGCGCCTCGAACTCCCGACGCAGCACCGGGACGACCTCGGTACCGAGGATCTCGATCTGTTCCAGGACCGCAGACTCCGGCAGTCCGGCATGGTCGACGAGGAAGAGCTGACGCTGGTAGTCACCGACCTCGTCGGCGTAGCCGAGATAACGCTCGATGACCTGGTCGACGGTGCCGACGGTCAGCGGCGTCATCTGCGTGAAGTCCTCCATCGACGGGCCGTGGCCGTAGACCGGGGCATTGTCGAAGTAGGGGCGGAAGGTCTTCTTCGCCGCAGCCTCGGTCTCGCCGATGAACACCTGACCGCCGAGGCCGACGATCGCCTCCTCACGCGCACCGTGCCCGTAGTGCTCGTAGCGCTGCCGGTAGAGCCGGACCATCTTCCGTGTGTGCTCGATGTTCCAGAAGATGTGGTTATGGAAGAAGCCGTCGCCGTAGTACGCGGCCTGCTCGGCGATCTCCGGTGAACGGATCGAGCCGTGCCAGACGAACGGCGGGGTGCCGTCGAGAGGACGCGGCGTGGACGTGAAGTTCTGCAGCGAAGTGCGGAACTCACCGGACCAGCTGACGTTCTCCTCCCGCCACAGCCGGCGCAGCAGATGGTACTTCTCCACGGCCAGCGGAATGCCCTGGCGGATGTCTGCACCGAACCACGGGTAGACGGGTCCGGTGTTGCCGCGGCCGAGCATGAGGTCGAGACGTCCTCCGGTGAGATGCTGGGCGTAGGCGTAGTCCTCGGCCAGGCGCACCGGGTCATTGGTGGTGATCAGGGTGGTGGCGGTCGAGAAGCGCAGCCGTTCGGTCTGCGCGGCGAGGTGCGAGAGCAGGATCGGCGGGTTTGCCGGGGCCGCGAACGGAGGGTTGTGGTGCTCGCCGGTGGCGAAGATGTCGAGGCCGACTTCCTCGGCCTTTCTCGCATAGCGGACAGTGGAGCGGATCCGCTCATGCTCGGTAGGGGTGCGACCGGTGGTGGGGTCAGTGGTGACGTCGCCGATGGTGAAGATTCCGAATTCCATGACTCCGATCATTCTCCTATTTAGTTGATATGTCAACTACTTTGCGGGCGACTTCTCCGTATCCTGCTCGTCCGCCTCGGCCTTCGCCTTCCGCACCCGCGACAGCACCCGGTGCACCACCTCAATGACCGCCGCACCACACACGCCGACCACCGCACCGGTGACCATGAGGGACGCATCCCCAGGCTCCAGCAGCACCAGTTCCCGCAGGAAGGGCACCGTGAAGATCACCAGGTAGCCGACCACGCAGCCGCACAACAGCAGTACCTTCCACCAGTTCAGCGGACGCGCCACGATCCCCAGCACCCACAGGCCCATGATGATCAGCGCCAGCAGCACCGCGGTGCCGGCCTGGTCACGCTCGAGCTGTGGGGCGTCCCCGCCCGGATAGACCACGATCCACATGCCCACCGCGATACCGCCGATCAGCAGCCCCGAGGGCAGCGCCAGTGACAGCACCCTTCTGACGAAACCGTCACGCGGACGCTCAGTGTTCGGCGCCAGTGACAGGATGAACGCCGGAATACCGATGGTGAACCACCCCGTGATGGTCACGTGAATCGGCTGGAAGGGGAAGGAGATCCCGAGGATGCCGACGACCAGCGCCAGCACCACCGAGTAGACGGTCTTCGTCAGGAAGAGGTTCGCCACCCGCTCGATATTGCCGATGACCCGACGCCCCTCGGCGACGACCTTCGGCAGCGCGGAGAACCTGTTGGTCAGCAGCACCAGCTGCGCGACTGACCGGGTCGCGGCCGAACCGGAACCCATGGCGACACCGATGTCCGCCTTCTTCAGTGCGAGCACATCATTGACGCCGTCACCGGTCATCGCGACGGTCCGGTCCGCCCGGTGCAGGGACTCCACCATCTGCTGCTTCTGCTCCGGAGAGACCCGGCCGAAGACATTCGCCCGGGCGATCTCCGCATCGAAGTCCGCCTCGGACAGGTCGTCGAGTTCCCTGGCATCCACGGCGACGAGCTCGCGGTCAGTCGCCCCGGCAGCCACAGCCTTCACCGAGTCCGGGTTGTCGCCGGAGATGATCTTCAGGTCCACGTCCTGCTCGGCGAAGAAGTCGAGGGTCTCCCGGGCGTCCGGACGCAGCTGCTGGCGCAGCGTCACCAGTGCAGGTTCATCGAGGGTGGGGGCGTCCGCCATGGTGGCGTCCTCCCCCGGGACGGTGAGCTGGCCGGGCACCTTCCCGAATGCGAGGACGCGCAGGCCGGCGTCCCCCAGCTCCTTTGCGGTCGCCGCCGCCTCTCCGTCCGGCGCCAGGAGGACATCCGGGGCACCGAGGATCCAGGCGGCGTCCCCGGTCTGGACGCCGGAGAACTTGTACCGGGAGTTGAAGGGGATCTCCGTGCCGGTCAGCGGGTCAGCGGGAATCGCCGTGCCGATGGCCTCGGAGGTGTCATTGCGGTCCTCCTGGGTGGCTACAAGCCTGCCCAGCGCCTCACGCAGCTCGTCCGGCGCGTCCGAGCCGTCCACGGCGTGGACACCGTCGAGCTCCATCTCGTTGGTGGTCAGCGTGCCGGTCTTGTCGGTGCACACCGTGTTGACCCGGGCCAGCCCCTCGATCGCCACGAGCTCGTTGACCAGGGCCTTGTACTGCCCCAGCCGGATCACCCCGGCGGCGAAGGCGATGGACGTCATCAGCACCAGTCCCTCCGGGACCATCGGCACGATCGCCGCGGCCATCGAGAGGATGGACTCCTTCACATCCGTGCCCGAACGGACCAGCTGCGTCCAGATGGTGAGGACGCCGGTCGGGATCAGCAGCCAGGTGATGACCTTGAGGATGGAGTTGATACCGCTCATCAGCACCGAATCAGTCAGCGAGAACTCACTGGCCTGCCTGGCGAGGCGGGCGGCGTAGGCATCGTCGCCGACATGCTCGGCCCGGTAGATACCGTGGCCGGAGGTGACGAATGACCCGGAGCGCAGCTCCTCGCCGTCCTCCTTGTGCACCGGATCGGCCTCGCCGGTGAGCTGGGACTCGTCGACCGAGAAATCCCCGTCGAGCACCGGACCGTCGACGACGATCTCGTCACCGGACTTCAGCACGATGAGGTCGTCGACGACCACCTCGCTCTGGTGGACGGTCAGCTTCTCCCCGTCACGGATGACGGTCGGCTGCGTCTCCCCCACAATCTTCAGGTTGTCGAGGGTCTTCTTCGCCCGCAGCTCCTGGATGATCCCGATCGCCGAGTTCGCGATGATCAGCAGCCCGAAGGCGGCGTTGATGACCGAGCCGGTCGACAGCACGATCACCGCGAGGACGCCGAGGATCGCATTGACCCTGGTGAAGACATTCGCCCGAATGATCTGGAGGACGCTGCGCCCCGTGCCGCGGCCGGTGACATTGGCGCGCCCGTCAGAGACGCGCTGTTCGACCTCGGCGCTGGTGAGTCCGGTGAGTTCGGTTGTGCCGGTGTTCTCGGCCACCCCTACCGCCCCTCGAAGACCGGGGCCCGGCGGTCCGCCCGGGCGGTGCGCGCCTCCTGGACATCGCGGCTGGCCCAGCAGGCCCTGGCCTCATCCGCGAGCTCCGGGGCCTCGGGATGATTGAGCGCCTTCTTGAACCAGGCGGTCGACAGCGGGGCGTGTTCACTGACACGGTGCGCGAAGGCCAGGGCCTCCTCTGAGGTGCCCGGCTGAATGGCGAAGCCACAGGTCAGTGCGGCATCCCGGTCGACCTTCGCCCCGGCGACGAGCATATTGCGGGCATGGGTGCCGCCGAGCAACTCCACGGCGCGGTTCACGGTCCACGGATCCAGGGCGAAGCCGTGCTGCACGGCGGGGACCCAGGTGACGGCGCCCTCCCCCATGACACGCAGGTCACAGGCCAGGGCGAGCTGGCAGCCCGCGCCGACCGCGGGGCCCTGGATATCCGCGATGACCGGCACCGGAACATCGGTGACCGTGGTCAGCATCTTCTCCAACGCGGCGAAGAAGTTGTCGGCGTAGACCCCGCCTTTGAGGTTCGCCCCGGCACAGAAAGCCGGGCCTTCACCACGCAGCAGGATGGCGCGGATGCCGCCGCGGGAGGTGGCGTCCTCCAGTGCTGCGGTGAGCTGCGTGCACACCTCGGCGTCCAGCGCATTTCTGCGGTCCGGTCGGGTCAGGGTGACCACCGCCACCCGCCCGTCGATCTCCAGCGACACCGCGTTCTCTGTCATGCCGCCCATTGTCCCCCATTTTCGTGGTCGGCGTCCGGACCGGGTCAGCCTCAGGCCGGGGTCAGGCCAGCGGAGTGCCGAAGACCGCGGTGCGGGGATCACCGCCGACACGTCCGGCGTAGTCGGCGTCCCCGTCGATCGCGGTGATCGCCGCGATCTCCTCTGCGGTGAGCGTGAAGCCGCCGACCGCGGCGTTCTCCGCCACCCGTTCCGGACGCTTCGACCGGGGGAACACGATGACTCCCTGGTCCAGGTGCCAGCGGATGATCACCTGCGCCGGGGTGACGCCGTGCACCTCCGCGATGCCGGTGATGACCGGATGATCGAGGACGCCACGACCCAGCGGCGACCATGCTTCTGTCCTGATGCCGCGGGTGTCGTTGTCCTCGCGCTGCTCCTGCTGGGAGAAGCCGGGGTGGACCTCGATCTGGTTGACCGCCGGGACGACGCCGGTCGCGGCGATGATCTCGTCGAGGACCTCCGGGTAGAAGTTGGAGACGCCGATGGACGTGGCCTTGCCCGCCTTGCGCTCGGCGACGAGGGCCTTCCAGGTGTCGACGTAGCGACCCCAGGGCTGGACGGGCCAGTGGATGAGGTAGAGGTCGACGTGGTCGAGACCGAGATTGGACAGGGAGACGCCGAGCGCGGCCTTCGCCTCGTCGAAGCCCTGGTCGGCGTTCCACAGCTTGGTGGTGATGAAGAGGTCGTCGCGGGTGACTTCGCCGGCCTCGATCGCGTCGGCGATGGCGCGGCCGACATTGGCCTCGTTGCCGTAGCCAGCGGCGGTGTCGATGTGGCGGATGCCGGCGGCGATGGCGGCGCGCGTGGAGGTGTAGGCCTCCTCGGGGGTGAGTTCCCACACGCCGAGGCCGAGCTGCGGGATGGTGTGCCCGTCGTTGAGGGTGACCGTGTCGGTCGGGGTGTTGCCGGTCGAGGTGTTCTGTGTGGTCGATTCAGTCATGTCCCCGTTATACGCGTCCTCCCCCCGGCACATGCAGCGATCGGCTCACCGCGAAGGGTCTGCTGCGCGCCGACCCGCATCCTCACTTCGTCCCCCGCGCCGAGTTTGCGTCACTGATTCTCGGACCCGCTGCCACAGATCCGCCCATACGGTGACGCAACCTCGCCGAGGTCGGCCGTCTCACCGCAGCAGCAGCGGGTTCCAGGTCTGCACCGGCGAATCAGTCCGGATCCGGTCCTCATCCGTCCGCTTCCTGCGCGTGCGCGGGTACGCCAGGTTGTAGCGGACGGTGTCCACGATCTCAGCCAGCGTGTACGTCAGTGTGAAATCGATGCACCGGTCGGTGTAGGAGAGCAGAGTCCAGCCGAAACGCGCCGCAGCGTTTCTCTTCCACCGGCCCTTCAGGTGACTGTCCTCCGTCGTGAATTCCCCGCCCTCGCCGTGGTAGGCGTAACTGTCGATTTCAATGAGGACGCCTGCCTCCGGGATGACGATGTCGAAGCGGTAGCCCTGGACCATTCCGTTGACGATCACCTCCACATCAATGCCGTCGAGCGCGCCGATGATGGCCGTCACCGCCCTCAGCTCGAGGTTGCTCGCCGTACCGGTGATCAGCCCGTCGAGAAGCTCCGCCGCCCGCGCCCTGCGCTGGGGAGGAAGTGCTGCGAGATCCTCGGCCAGTGCGTCATTCCCCCTGGCACCGCGGTACTGCTCCTGCAGGAATGACCGCAGGGTGGCGTCCGGAAGCGAGAGATCGACCGCAGTCTCCAGCGGGGACGTCGCCGGAACTCCCCGTATCATTCTCGAGCGGCGGACGCTCCCTGTTGTGAGGCTGAGTCGGCGTCCACCGTCGTGACTGTTCTTCCTCGGCACTCTGGCAGTGGCCGGCCAGGACAGGTCTGTCAGCCCGTAGAGGAAGGCGGCGGTCTCGCCGGTGTAGGCGAACTCGGGACGCGCCGCGACGAATGCACCGAGGCGTTCACCGTCTGTCGGCTCGCGGTCCGATTACACGCCGTGACACAGCCTGAACATGGTCCCCTCCGCAACCGCCTTGTCGATCCCGGCCCTGGTCATTCCGGACGCCAGCAATGCCCTGGTCCGCCACAACTTCTTTTCCGGCGGCGGATTCCCGTCATGCTCCTGCTTCATGGTCCCTCCCCGGTCCCCTGCCCGAGACCCCCGCGGCGCGTCGTCAGTCTAGCGGGATTCGTGGCCCCGCGATTGCCCCCGCAGAGTTTGCATCACCGTTTCCCTGTTTCGCTGCCACAGTTCCGCTCATCCGGTGACGCAACCTCCGTGGTGGACGGGAGGAAGACGGGAAGGACGCCAGGATGATGCGAACCATTGACAAAGTGTTGGGTTTATACAATACTTTGAGTCATGTCCCCAAAGAAGAAGGCCGTGATCCACAACCGGGTCCGGGTGCTGCGCGCGGAACGGGACATGTCCCGTGCACAACTCGCCGAGCTGATCGGCGTCAATCCCCAGACCGTCGGTGCGCTGGAACGCGGGGACCACTCCCCCAGCCTCGACCTCGCCTTCCGCATCTGCGAGATCTTCAGCCTCCCGGTCGAGGCCGTGTTCAGCCGCACCCCGTTCGGTCCGATGTCCACCGAGATCTACCGGTCTGCCGATACCGCCGACGACACCCCGCCCGCAGACACCCCTCCAACCCCAGGAAAGGAGTCCCCGTGACCTCTCCCACGGGGACCACCAACGGCCAATCAAGCCGTCCGACCAAACGCCCCGTCCCGCCCATTGTCCGCACCCGGCAACGACTGGTCCTCGGCGCAGACTTCGGCATCGCCGTCATTCTCCTCGGAGTTCCGCTGCGCTTTATCCAGGAGGACACCGGATTGGTCGCATGGTTCCTCGGAACCATGATCTCCGTCGTCGCCCAGGTCGCACTGCGCCGGTCCATCCGCAGCCAGGACAACCGCCCGGATGACGAACTCGACGAGTACGAGCTTCTGCGCCGTTACAAAGCTCAGCGCACCGCGTTGCTGTGGGCCCAGGGCCTGCTCATGATCGTGTGGATGACATTCTCCCTACTCACCCTGTTCCGGAGACAAGGCCCGGAGAGTTTCGATACCCTCATCGACTCGCTCTACGCATGCCTCTACGCCACGGCAGCCTTCTTGATCTTCGTCCCCCTGGTCATCCTCCGATCCATCGCCGGCGGCATGAACCGCGACCCCCTCATCTCCGGGGAGGCAGAAGAGATCGAGGACGCGGACGCCTTGAACACCACCGCATCCACCACCACCCGAGAGGACCCGTCATGAACACCATGAATCCGCTCACCGGCCTCAACGCCGCCGAACGTCACCTGGCCGCCCGTGCCGACCGATGGCGCCGACGCAGTGCCGCCGTCGCCGCGTCCCTGCCCAACTGGCGTACCGAAGCGCGAACCCGACTGCTCATCAGGATCTACCTCGGCTCCCTGGCCTTCGGGCTGATCATCGGCGTCGTCCAGGTCTTCTGGCGTCCCGCCCTGTTCGCCTGGCTCGCATTCACCGTCGTCATGCTCGTCGCATGGACGATGCTGCGCACCGTGATCAACACCCGGGACGTCGCCCCTGACGAAGAACTCGACGAGTACGAACAGGAGACCATCCGGAACTGGCAGGCCATCGCCTACGGCTGGCTCGTCCTGCTGGCGATCGCCGTCTCCGCCTACATGATCATCCTGGGCACCTCGGGCCCCGACGACCTGAGCAACTGGATCTACACCGGAGGTCTTTTCAGCCTCATCGGACTGCTTGCACTCAGCGCCATGCCGACTATCGCCTACGCCACAACGTTCGGTCCGGTCCCCCCCGGAAGTTTTCCCCGAAAACAGTAATAATCGGTAGTACCGACACTGAGGAGCGACCATGTCCACCCTAGAACTTGACCGTCTCACCAAAACCTTCGGCACCGGCGACGCCACCGTCCGCGCCCTGACCGATCTGTCCCTCACCGTCAACCCCGGCGAGGTCTACGGCTTCGTCGGCTCCAACGGCGCGGGGAAGTCCACCGCAATGCGCATCACCCTCGGCGTCCTCTCCGCGGACGCCGGCGAGGCCCGCGTCGACGGCGAGAGAATCAACGACGACATCCGCCGAACCATCGGCTACATGCCGGAGGAACGCGGACTCTACGACAAGGAACGCATCGCCGACCAACTCGTCTTCTTCGGAAAGATCCACGGCCTCACCAAGCAGAAGGCCCAGCAGACCACCGCGGACCTGCTCGACCAGCTCGGACTGGCCGACCGTGCCGACTCCAAGCTCGAGGAGCTCTCGCTGGGCAACCAGCAGCGCGTCCAGCTCGCCGCATCCCTCGTCCACGACCCTGCGATCCTCATCCTCGATGAGCCGTTCAGCGGCCTCGACCCCGTCGCCGTCAACGTCATGAGTGAGATGCTCCTGCAGAAGGCGTCCGAGGGCGTCCCCGTCCTCTTCTCCTCCCACCAGCTCGACCTGGTGCAACGGCTCTGCCACCGTGTCGGCATCATCACCCACGGCGAGATGCGCGCCGAAGGCACCGTCGACGAGCTGCGCACCCGCGGCCCGGTCCTCTACGAGGTCCGCACCACCGCCCGCGACTGGTATCCCGCCGGCACGACCGTCACCGACACGACCGAGGACGCCGTGATCCTCGACGCCGGCGGCATCGACGACCAGACCATCCTCTCCGCGGCGATATCCGCGGGCCCGGTACACGGCTTCACCCGCCGCGTCCCCGATCTCAACGAACTCTTCAAGGAGGTCGTGACCTCATGACTACGACACAGAAGTACTCCCGTGCCGATGCGATCCGGACTGTCACCGGACGCGAGATCCAGGTCGCGATGCGGAGCAAAGGGCTGATCATCACTGCGGCAATCGTGCTCGTCGTGGTCGTCGGCGGCGTGTTCCTGATCAGCTGGCTCAACAGCCGTGTCGAGGACAATCCCTCTCTCGCCGTCGCCGGAGTCGACGAGACCGCGGTCACGGCAGTTGTCGGCGAAGGGATCGACGTGACCTCGGTCGATTCGCGCGACGCAGCGGTGGACGCGATCAAGGACGACGGGAAGGACGCCGCTCTGGTTCGCGACAATGACGTTTTCACCCTCATCGCCGACGGCACCCCGGATGACGCACTGGTGGCCGCGTCCCAGGTCGCCGCGTCCGCCATCGCCCAGAATGACGCCCTGGACGCCGTGGGCGTGGACCCGGGCGAGTTCGCCGCCGCGCTCCCGGACGCCACGGTGGAGACCGTCGACGTCTCCGACGAGGCCACCGACGACACGCAGCCGGCAGTGGTGACGACGATGCTGGGCACGATGGTGATTCTCACGTTCATCATGACCTTCGCGGCGAATGTCGGGGGCCGTGTCACCGAGGAGAAGTCGTCGCGGGTGGTGGAGATCATCCTGGCAACCATCCGCCCCCTGGACCTGCTGATCGGCAAGGTCGTCGCGATGCTCATCGTCGGCTTCGTCGGCACCGCGGTGATCCTCGGCGCGGCGCTGGCTTCCATGGCGGCGACGGGGATGCTCGCGGATGTCGATCTGGATCCGGCGACGCTGGGGATCCTCATGGTCTCGTACATCCTGGGGATGCTCTTCTTCAGCGCCCTGTACGCCGCCGCGGGTTCCCTGGTGAGCCGCGCCGAGGAGCTGGGCAGCACCCAGATGCCGGTGATGCTGCTCTTCTTCGCCGTGATGTACCCGCCGATCTTCGGCTGGTCGGCCATGGACTCCACGGTGATGGAGGTGCTGGCCTGGGTGCCGCCGATGTCGATGGGTGTGGCACCGATGCAGTACGCGGCGGGGAACCTGTCACTGCTCGGTCTGGCGGCGTCCTTCCTGCTGCTGGCAGTGGCAACGCTGCTCGTGCTCATGGTCGTGGCGCGGATCTACCGCGGGTCGATCCTCAACAACGGGCGTCGACTGACCTGGATGCGGGCACTTCAGCAGGCGTGACCGCATCACCCGGGTGGAGGTCGGACACTGACAGTGAACCCCGCTGACGACAGGTTAACCCTCGGGGTCACTGCGCCGTAACAGCTCCGAAATGATGGAGGAGTTACCTGAGGTCATGAGCGAATCACAGACGATCACCGACGCCCCCACCGACTCCGCCCTCATCGCCCCCACCCGTACGGCGACCCCCTTCCACACCACACTCGGCGAACTCAACAAGATGTCCCGGGAACAGATCTCCGCCCTGATCGGTGACCTGCTGTACAACCCGACGCTCGGCGAGGAGATCGCGGCCGCCGCCCCCTTCCGCAGCCTCGAACACCTGCTGGACGTCGCCCACCGGGAACTGCTCCGGATGCCACGGGTCGAGGTGCTGACCAGTATCCAGGCCCACCCCACCCTCGGCGAGCAGACCACGGACATCTACTCGCGGGAGGAGCAGTCCTTCATCCTCGAGTCCCCACCCGAGGTGCTCGCCGAGGTCGCCGATCTCTGCCGACGCTACGAGGAGCGCTTCCACCACCTGTTCCTGGTCTGCGCCCAGGGAATCGGCGGTCACGAGGTACTTCGTCTTCTGCGCCGACGCCTCGACAACCCCACAGTCACCGAATGGGAGACCACCGTGCGCGAACTGGGGAGGATCAACACCCTGCGGCTGCGCAGCGTGGTGAGGGGCTGACCACGGCCCCGGCACCCGGACATACAGCAGGGCCCCGGGAGTCACCCGGGGCCCTGCTGCATGTCCGCGCAGATACTGCAAGATACTGCAGATGCGGTCGACGCTACTTGGCGTCGATGAGGTCGATGATGAAGACCAGTGTGCGGCCCGCGAGGGGGTTACCGCTGCCGACGGGGCCGTAGGCCAGCTCCGGCGGAATGGTGAGCCTGCGGCGTCCGCCGACCTTCATGCCGGGGATGCCGTCCTGCCAGCCCTGGATCAGGCCGGCGAGGGGGAACTCGATGGTGGTGCCGCGGTCCCAGGAGGAGTCGAACTCCTGACCGGTCTCGTAGTCGACGCCCACGTAGTGAACCTCGACCATGCCACCGGGAACAGCCTCCGCACCGTCGCCGACGGTGATGTCCTCGATGACGAGCTCGGTGGGTGCCGGCCCCTGCTGGACATCGATCTGCGGCTTGACCATGAAGGTCACACTCCTCTTCTTGTGGAATAGAACCGCGTCAGTCTATCAGTCATGACACGACCAGGCACGACAAAACGTCGGAAGCACCCCGGAGAAACACCGGACCCCCGACCACGGCGTGGTCGGGGGTCGCAGAACCGGAGTCGGAGACTAGCGCTCGGACCGCGGGGTGAGGGTACGGAGGGACTGGCCGGTGTAGATCTGCCGCGGGCGGTTGATCTTGGCGGTCGGGTCGTTGACCTGCTCCATGTAGTGGGCGATCCAGCCCGGGAGGCGGCCCATGGCGAAGAGGACGGTGAAGAAGTCCTCGGAGAAGCCCATGGCGCGGTAGATCAGGCCGGTGTAGAAGTCCACGTTCGGGTACAGCTTACGACTGATGAAGTAGTCGTCGTTGAGGGCGATCTGCTCCAGGTTCATGGCAAGGTCGAGGAGGTTGTCGCCACCGAGGTGCTCGAGGATCTCGTGAGCGGACTCCTTGACGATGGCCGCACGCGGGTCGTAGTTGCGGTACACGCGGTGACCGAAGCCCATGAGCTTGACGCCCGGCTCCTTGTTCTTGACGCGGTTCATGAACTCGGTCGCGTCGTCGCCGTTCTCGTGGATGTCCTGCAGCATCTCCAGGACGGCCTGGTTGGCGCCACCATGCAGCGGGCCGGACAGGGCGTTGACGCCGGCAGCGATGGAGGCGTAGATGTTCGCCTGCGAGGAGGCGACCATGCGCACCGTGGAGGTGGAGCAGTTCTGCTCATGGTCGGCGTGCAGGATGAGCAGCTTGTCGAGCGCCTTGGCGACGACCGGGTCGATCTCGTAGTCCTCGGTCGGGTAGCCGAACATGTTGCGCAGGAAGTTCTCGCGCGCGTTGAGCTTGTTGTCCGGGTACATGTAGGGCTTGCCCTTGGACGCACGGTAGGCGTAAGCGGCCAGCATCGGGACCTTCGCCATGAGGCGGTAGGTGTTCTTGAGCTGGAGATCCTTGTCCAGCGGGTCAAGCTGATCCTCGTAGTAGGTGGCGAGGATGTTGACCGAGGACGCGAGGACGTTCATCGGGTGGGCGTTACGCGGGAAGATCTTGAACTGGGACTTGAAGTCCTCATCCAGCAGGGTGTGCTTGCGGATGTTGTCGTTGAAGTCCGTCAGCTGGGTCTCGTTCGGCAGTTCGCCGTTGATCAGCAGGTAGCTGACCTCGTTGAAGCTGGCGTTGTTGGCCAGATCAGCGATGTCGTAGCCGCGGTAACGCAGGATACCGTTCGCACCGTCGATGTAGGTGATCTCGGACTTCGTGGAGCCGGTGCTCACGTAGCCGGGGTCGAAGGTGGTCAGGCCGGTCTCGGCGAGGAGCTTGCCCAGGGCGAACCCGGAGTTTCCTTCGGTCGCCTCAACGATCGGCATCTCGTACTCGCCACCGGGGTAGTGGAGAACGGCCTTGTCCTGGTTCTCGGAAGCCATTGACATCCCTTTCGATGTTTCTGAAGTTCTCGGTAGTTCTCGTTACGTCCACAGTCCGCGTGCCACTGGTTGTGGCAGTCCGCTACAGAGCGCACGGCCGGTCGCACCGGACCGCAGACGGTCGTGGGATAGAACACACTGTACAGAATTAAAGGTATACGCAACACAGCGGTACCCGATTGGGCAGGACACGGGTACCCCCAGTCCCTACCCCACTTAAAAGTTACGTCGCCTTCTTCTTGCCTCTTGTTCCGGTCATGGACGGTACAGGTTAGGCTGTTCGGTGGCACACCCCGGGCTCGACAAGACCCGGGGGACGACGACAAGAAAGCGGACATCACCTCACCATGAGCGATCAGTTCCTGACCCTCCCCGAGAACCTTCTCCCCTCTGACGGCCGTTTCGGCTGCGGCCCCTCCAAGGTCCGCCCGGCCCAGATCGACGCGATCGTCGCAGGAGGCACCGACATCATCGGCACCTCCCACCGTCAGCCGGCCGTCAAGGAGGTCGTCGGTTCGGTGCGCTCCGGCCTGGCCGACCTGTTCAACCTCCCGGAGGGTTACGAGATCATCACCTCCCTCGGTGGTGCGACCGCGTTCTGGGACGCCGCGTCCTTCGGCCTGATCCGTGAGAAGTCCGCCCACCTCACCTACGGCGAGTTCTCCGGGAAGTTCGCCACCGTCTCCAAGAAGGCACCGTGGCTCGCCGAGCCCGAGATCCACGCCTTCGAGCCGGGCACCGCGCCCGCCGCCTCCGAGCTCGACGGCACGGACGCCGACCTCGTCGGCTGGGCCCACAACGAGACCTCCACCGGTGCGATGGTCGCCGTGAAGCGTCCGGCCACCGACGCCCTCGTCGCGGTGGACGCCACCTCCGGTGCCGGCGGACTGCCCGTCGACATCACCGAGACCGACGTCTACTACTTCTCCCCGCAGAAGTGCTTCGCCTCCGACGGTGGCCTGTGGTTCGCCGCCTTCTCCCCCGCCGCCCTGGAGCGCGTCGAGAAGATCGCCGCGTCCGACCGCTACATCCCGGCGTTCCTGGACCTGAAGACCGCGGTCGACAACTCCCGCAAGAACCAGACCTACAACACCCCGGCCGTCGCGACCCTGCTGATGATGGACAGCCAGGTCAAGTGGATGAACGAGAACGGTGGCCTGGAGGGCATGGTCGAGCGCACCACCGAGTCCTCCTCCATCCTCTACAACTGGGCCGAGGGCCGCTCCGAGACCACCCCGTTCGTCGCGGACGCAGACTCCCGCTCCCTCGTCGTCGGCACCATCGACTTCGATGACGCGGTGGACGCCGACGTCATCGCCAAGACCCTGCGCGCCAACGGTGTCCTGGACACCGAGCCCTACCGCAAGCTGGGCCGCAACCAGCTGCGCATCGGCATGTTCCCGGCCATCGAGCCGGAGGACATCCGCACCCTGACCAAGGCGATCGACTACATCCTCGACGCCGGCGTCGCCAGCAAGTAGAGCCGCAGGCGGCCGGGCTGTCCCGGCCGCAGGTCCGCATCATGCAGGCTGAGGTTGGTGGAGCATGCTCCCCGACGACCTCTGACTGCGTGATGCGGACCTTCGTCGTCCGGGCGGGAGCCACGATAGCGTCCCCGGGGGTGCAGGCCCAGTCCTCCCCCACATCGGTGCAGGTGTGCGCTACAGTCGTCAACGAGTACCCACCGCACGGCCATGGGCCGGCACCGGACAGCGCACGACAGCGTGAGACACGGAGGCACTGATGCAGGAACTGGAGTTCGTCCCCGACGACAGTGACGCCGCCTCCCTTGTCCTGCGCGATCCCGGGAGTGACCGGCTCTACTGGATCCCGGTGACCGACGCCCTGCGCGACCACATCACCGTCGCCCGCGAGCTCGCCGCCGAGGAAGGCGGGGACACCAGCGCAGACGGGGACGCCTCGGACGCCACGCCGGACACCGCAACGTCCGCAGAATCTGCAGCCTCCGCAGAACCCGAAACCTCCACCGGGGACGCCGACCCCGCCCCGGCCCTCCCGGTCACCGCTGTCGAGCGTCCGGCCGAAGAGCCGAAGCCGAAGGTGAAGCTGCGTCCCCGCGAGATCCAGAAGCGGCTGCGCCACGGTGCGACTGTCGCCGAACTCATGGAGGAGACCGGGGCACCGGAATCCCGCCTGACCCCCTACGCCCACCCCATCCAGATGGAGCGCCACCGCATCGCCGAGCTGGCCCGTCAGGCCTACCCGGTACTGTCCGACGGCCCCGCCGAGCACACCCTCTGGGAGTCGCTCGCCACCGCCTTCGCCGCCCGTCAGGAAGACGTCCGCGCCTCCACCTGGGACGCCGCGATGGATTCCTCCGACGACTGGATCATCACGGTCACCTGGACCCGGGGCAACCGGCACGGTGCGACCCAGTTCGTCGCCGAGTTCCGGTGGGTCCCGGCACCTCCCCCGGGCACCGGCCCCTCGACCGTCGAACCGGCGAACTCCGTGGCCAACGACCTCGTCGACCCGCGGTTCAACCGACCGGTCCGCACCGTCTCCGCCCCCGCCGTCGAGGACGAGGACGCCGCCCTCGACGAGGACGCCCCGGTCGATGATCCGGCCGACTGGCATGACATCCCTGCCTCGGGCAACCGGTCCACGGACGACGAACCGGGTATCGCCCCCACCGTCGACCTCTTCGGTGACCCGACCCCGGACCAGCGGTCCCACCCGGCGAAGCGTAAGCGCAGCACCAGCACCCCGCACTGGGAGGATGTCCTCCTCGGTGTCCGGACCTCACCGCGCAAGAAGAAGTAGCCGACGATGACCGACCACGACCACCAGCAGGTGGTGACGCTCTGGTTCATCACGTCGGCCGATCCGCGTGGCGTCCTCGTCGCCGAGCCGAAGGCGGACCGCGGGTATGCCCGCAAGCTCCTGGCCCAGCTCAACCCGGCCTGGCCGCTGACACACATCGGCGACTTCGACATGAACCGCTCCGCACCGCCCGGCGAGGGAGAGTTCTACATCGGCGGTTACCGGGGTCTCACCGTGATCCAGACCGTGCTGCCCGAGGTGCCGTCGAACTGGACCCTGTCCGGGCTCCCCACGCTCACCGAGCACTTCGACACCCTCATCTCGATGATCCCCACAGCCGACCTGCTGGTCACGGTGCACACCCCGACCGACCGCGACGGTCTCGGCGGCTTCGCCCACTGGGTCGGTGGCCGGATGACCCGCTGCTTCTACGCCACACGGGAGCGCATCATCGAGGACACCGGCGTCCCGCTGCCCGACGAGGCGGCCTTCTGGGCCGGCGAGTCGGAGGCTCCGGAAGCCCGCGGTATCGAACTTCCCTTCCGCCCCTCGGAGATGGCTGCCGCGGCGATCGCCCACTGGCTGGGGTTCCGGGTCTCCGACGAGATCGACATCCCCGTCGCCGCCTTCGCCGTCGACGGCCGCCCCGAGACCCGTGCCGGACGCCCGGACAGCTCGTCCGCGCCGCGGCGCATCGTCGTCACCGCCATGCCGGACGCCGCCCCGATGGACGGCGAGGTCACCGACACCGGCTACGACGACTACGCCGACAAGCCGGAGAACGAGGACGAGTCCCGCACCACCGGTGAGCTGGTGAAGGGGGCGGCGGTGTCCGTCGGCCGTGGGCTGCGCACCGGTGTGGAATGGATCCGTACCGGAACCCACCGGATCGGCGACGAAGTCCGCCGCCGCGCCCGCAACACCGGGCGCTAGAACCTGCCTAGAACCGGCCTAGAACTGGGCCGCGTAGAACCCGACCGCCGCCGAGGTGGCGACATTCAGTGAGTCCGTGCCCGGCGACATAGGGATCTTCGCCCGTACGTCCGCGACCCGCATCGCATGCTCGGTGAGCCCTGGCCCCTCCGCCCCGACCATCACGGCCACCTTGTCGGCACCGCGCACGGCGTCCGCCAGGGTGTTGTCGGTGTTCGGCGTCATCGCCACCACGCGGTAGCCCCGCTCCTGTAGGTCGGCCAGGCCACGCTGCCAGGTCGTCGGCTTGCCGGGCACGTGGGCGAACGGCACACGCAGCACATGGCCCATCGACACCCGCACCACGCGGCGGTACAGCGGATCAGCGCAGCCGGCTCCCAGCAGCACCGCGCCGACGCCCAGGCCGGCGGCGTTGCGGAACAGTGCGCCGATGTTCTCGTGGTCCCCGACCCCTTCGAGGACGCCGATGACGCGGTTGTCCTCATCGAGCCCGTCGAGCACCTCGCCGACCGTCGGCTCCCCGACGCGGTCAGCCGCGGCGACGAGGCCACGGTGCATGTCGAATCCGGCGACCTCGGCCAGGACCTCGCGGGACACCTCGTAGATCGGTACGTCCGCCAGTCCGGCGGCGACCGCAGGATCGGCGGACGCGGCGTCCTCGAGTTCCTCCAGACGCCGGGCGAAGCCCACCACGCAGCGGACCGGGAAGCGGGACGCCGCGAGCCGGGGCACGACGAGGTTGCCCTCGGCAATGACGAGACCCCGCCCTCCCGGCAGGTCAGGACGTCGGTCCGAGGAGTTCAGGTCCCGGATGTCGTCGAGGCGGGGGTCGGCGGGGTCAGTGATGCTGATCGGGTTGGTCACCCGTTCAGCGTACCCAGTCCGGCAGGAATCAGCCGATCGCGTCCTTGATCGGGTCGATGCCGAAGTAGACGGCGAAGAGGATCGCCACCAGGTACATCAGCGGGTGGATCTTCCGCCAGTTGCCGGTACCCAGCTGGAGGACGACGAAGGCGACGAAGCCGATGCCGATACCGTTGGCGATGGAGTAGCTGAACGGCATCATGACGATCGTGAGGAAGGCCGGCAGACCGACCGCCAGGTTGCCGAAGTCGATGTCCTTGATCTGGGCCATCATCATCGCACCGACGATGACGAGCACCGGCGCGGCGGCCTCGATCGGCACGACCTCGTAGAGCGGGGTGAGGAACATCGCGGCGAGGAAGATCACGCCGGTGACGACATTCGCCAGACCGGTGCGGGCACCGTCGCCGATACCGGCGGCGGAGTCGACGAAGACCGTGTTGGAGGACGCCGAGGCACCGCCACCGACGACCGCGCCGGCGCCCTCGACGATCAGGGCGGTGCGCATGTTCGGCAGGACGCCCTTCTCGTTCGCCAGTCCGGCCTGCTTGCCGAGACCGGTCATGGTGCCCATGGCGTCGAAGAAGTTGGACAGCACCAGGGTGAAGATGAGGAGGCAGGCGGAGAGGAAGCCGATGCGGGTGAATGCGCCGAAGAGGTCGAACTCACCGAGCAGGCCGAGATCCGGCATACCGCCGAAGGAGTCCGGGATGTCCGGGGTGGCCATGTGCCAGCCGGTGGACTCCGGGTTGTCGTCGCCGGCGATGGCCTGGACGATGACGGCGAAGACGGTGGTGGTGACGATGCCGATGAACAGGCCGCCGCGGACCTTACGGGCTGCGAGGATGCCACAGGTGACCAGGCCGACGACGAAGACCACGCCGGACCAGCTGACGATGGAACCGCCGACGCCGAAGCTCACCGGGACGGTCGTGTTCATGTCGTCGGTGTTGCGGGTGACGAAGCCGGAGTCGACGACGCCGACGAAGGCGATGAACAGGCCGATACCGACGGTGATCGCCGACTTCAGGGACGCCGGGATGGCGTTGAAGACAGCTTCACGAAAGCCGGAGACGGCCAGGATCACGATGATGATGCCGTCGATGACGACCAGACCCATGGCCTCCGGCCAGGTCAGCCCCTCGGTGGAGACGAAGGTGACCGCGACCAGGGTGTTGATGCCCAGACCGGCGGCGATGCCGAAGGGGTACTTGGCGAACACACCGAAGGCGATGGTCATCACGCCGGCGGCGAAGGCGGTGACCGCAGCGACGGCGGAGACACCGAGTTCGGCACCCGTGTGGTCGGCGACGGTGCCGATGATCAGCGGGTTCAGCAGGATGATGTAGGCCATCGCGAAGAAGGTGACCACACCACCGCGGACCTCGGTACCGACGGTGGACCCGCGTTCGGTGATGTGGAAGAAGCGGTCGAGGAACGACCCCTCCTTCGCGTCCGTCGACCCGTCGGGTTCAGTCGTTGTTGCCATTGGGGGGAAACCAGCTTTCAAGCTCAGGAATACGTCAGACGTCCCAGTTTCTCCCCTGCCCGCACAGGTCGCAAGCGGAACCGGGTTTTCCGCAACCGGGTTTTCCGCTCAGTGGTGCGTCAGCAACGCGTCAGAAGCGCTCGGGCCCGCCGTCGTCCCAGGCGCTGTGGGACGCCGCCCCCTCGCCCTCGTCGCGGGGAGTGTCCGAGTGCGCACCGCAGCCGTAGTCGGCGGCCACGACCCGACCGTCGGCGGAATACTCGTTGGAGCACACCCCGACCTCAGTCCGGCGTCGACGCTGCAGCGGCAGCCAGAACGCACAGGACGCGCAGGTCCGCTCCGCCCGGCGCGCGAACTCGGAGTCCGGGCCGGTGTCGCCGGTGGTCCAGCGGCGGACCGCGGCGTCCCACCCGGCGTGCGAGAGAGTGCGCATGGTGCCGGGGTTGCGGCGTACCCCGTCGTCGTCGACGAGATCGTCCTCGTCGACGACCCGGGGGTCATCCACCTTCAGCGGCAGCTGGTCGCCGGGCTGCAGGTCACCGGGACGCACCCGGTCCTCGTAGGGCACCCAGGCGGGAGCGGACAGCGCCCGGTCACCGGCATGGAGGGCGACCTCGTTGACGGTGACGTAGTCCGCCCCCGGCGGGCAGGCGACGACGGCGATCCACTCCCAGCCCCGGTAACCGCGCTCCTTGCAGGCGAACCGGTGGACGGCGGTCTCCGGGCTCGTCGACGAACCTCCGAGGTGCTCGCCGACACCGTCCGGACCGGCGACATCGAGGACGGCCTCCCGGGCGGTGCTGATCCCCTGCGCCGACAACAGGACACCGCGTCCCCGTCGCGTCCGGTCGTGCGACGGCCGTCCCTGATGTCCTCGACTACTCACAGCACCCATTATGGCAGCATGGTCCCCATGGCCCTGTACCCGTCCAGTTCACGCCCCTCTTTGCGTCACGGCGTGCGGCTCATGTCCGTGCTCCTGAGTGTTCCCCCGCTCGTACTCTCCAGCTGCGACTCCGGTTCCGGCGGCGGAGACTCGGACGGCTCGGGCGGCACCGGGGACGTGGCATCCCTCAGCGCGGAGGTTGTCGCGGAGTACCCCTCGGACCCGACGTCCTTCACCCAGGGGCTCGAGGTCATGCCGGAAGGCGACCTGCTGGTCTCCACCGGCAAGGAGGGGCAGTCCCGTATCTACCGGACGCCGAGGACCGACGCCTCCCATGACGCGGCGACCGTGTCCGCCGACCTCGACCCGCAGTACTTCGGTGAGGGCTCCACCCGCCACGGTGACGACATATGGCAGCTGACCTGGAAACACGGTGTAGCCGTGAAGCGGGACGCCGCCACGCTCGAGCAGACCGACGAGGCGTCCTACACGGGGGAAGGTTGGGGACTGTGCTCCAACGGTGAGCGTCTGGCCATGTCCGACGGCTCGGACAAGCTGACCTTCCGCGACCCGTCGACATTCGCGGTGACCGGCGAGGTGTCGGTCGCCCTCGACGGCGATGCGGTCGGCCAGCTCAATGAACTGGACTGCTCCGACGGCGACATCTGGGCGAATGTCTGGTACGACGACCGCATCCTGCGGATCAACCCGGCCACCGGTGAGGTCAACGGCGTCCTCGACACGTCCGACCTGGATCTTCCCGCCCGGGAGAAGGACGGGGCGGACGTCCTCAACGGCATCGCGAAGGTGCCCGGCACCACCGACCACTTCCTCATCACCGGCAAGCTGTGGGACACCGTCTACGAGGTGACCGTGAAGTGAACACCGACCGGCCGGGCCGGACGCACCGGCTCACCGCGAAGGTCTACGGCATGCTCGGTGCCGACGGGGCCCGCGAATCAGGGCTGACGGCACTGATGTACGCCACCATCGCAAACTTCGCGGTGGACGCCGTGCTCGCCGTCTCCCTGGCCGGAACACTCTTCTTCTCGGCGACGACCGGAGAGTCCAAGGGCTCGGTCGCCGCCTACCTGCTGGTGACGATCGCCCCCTTCGCGGTCCTGGCCCCGGTGATCGGTCCGTTGCTCGACAGGATCCGGACCGGACGCCGCGTCGCGATGTCACTGACCTTCGCCGCCCGGGTGATCCTCGCCGCAGTGCTGCTGCAGAACTTCGACTCATGGCTGCTGTACCCGGCGGCACTCGGGATGCTGGTGCTGTCGAAATCCTACGGGGTGCTGAAATCCTCGGTGACACCGCGACTCGCCCCGGAGAACCTCGACCTGGTGCGGGCGAATGCGCGGCTGATGATCACCGGGCACATCGGCGGATCGATGATGGTCGGCGCTGCGGCGGCGGCCGTGGCCTTCGTCTTCTCCCCCAAGGAGGCACTGTGGCTGCTGCTGTTGTGCGCGCTGGTCGGCATCTACCTCTGCGGCCTCATCCCGTCGACCGCGGAGAGCAGTGGTGACGAGATCTTCGCCGACCCCTTCGCCCCGACCGATGACCTCGGTCCGGCAATGGGTGCGCCGGATGTGGAGGAGGCTCCGACTGTCGTGGCACCCATTGCGTCCTCTGCGTCCTCGTCGTTGATCGGACGGTGGCGACGGTCGATGTCCGTGCGTTTCCCCGACGCCACCCGGACCGCGATGTGGGGCACCGCGATGCAGCGGCTCGGCACCGGGTTCATGACGATCTACGTCGCTTTCGTGGCGAAGTCCTCCCACACCCTCTCAGGCGCCGAACAGCTGGCGTTGCTCGGTGTCGTCGGCGCGGCCGGCGGTGTGGGCACCTTCCTGGGCAATGCGGTCGGCTCCCGGGTGAAGTTCTCCCGGCCACGGTTCACCGTCATCATGCTGGCCGTCGTCTCGCTGGCCTCCGTGGTCGTCGCAGCCGTGGTCGACGGTGTGCCCACTGCGGCGGTGGCGACGCTTCTGCTCTCGCTGGGGTCTGCGATCTCGAAGTCCTGTCTCGACGCGACGATCCAGTCGGGGCTGAACCCGTCGGCCCAGGCGTCCGCATTCGGACTGTCCGAGACGACGCTGCAGCTGTCGTGGGTGCTCGGCGGGACGCTGGGCCTGCTGCTGCCGACCGAGCTCACTGTCGGTATGGCCGTCCTGGCCGCCACCGGTACAGTGTTCTTCGTCAATGTGATCCTTGCGTCCCGTGGTCTCGGTGTGGGTTCCCTCATCGGCCGGGCGCGGTCACGGTCCTGACCCCGCCGAGCGAAAGCAGGTCCCTATGCCGGACGAGTCCACTGAGTCCGCCGAGTCTTCCAAGGCCCCGAGACTCACCAAGAAGCAGCGGCGCAAGGCCGCCCAGCGCAAGCAGCTCCTCATGTTCCTGGGGGTCATCGTGCTGGTGGCCGCGGTGGCCGGGGCAGTGCTGGGCATCCAGAAGTACATGGACTCCCGGGACGGCACCAAGCCGGCCGACCTGCGGGTCACCGCCGTGTCCGCCGACGGCGGGGAGACGGAGCTGGCACCGTGGTCCATCTGGGCAGACGGCGACGAGCGGACCAACGACGAGGATCCCTCGACCCTCGACATCCCGGCTGACGGTGAGATCACCCTCAAACTGCCTTCCGACGTGTACGACCACGACTGGACGCTGCTACAGGTCTACGACGATGAGGGGGCGAACTCCAGCAGCAGCTACGCCGCCAATGAGGCGAAGGAGGTCACCATCGAGGGGTCGTCGAGCCTGACCGACGACGACGGCAACCATCCCCGCCTCATCGGCGTCGAGATCCAGAGCGTCCTCATCGACGACTCCGGTGACGAGGAAGAGCCCGTCGTCGCCGTCTGGTCCATCGCGCCGAAGAAGTGACGTCAGCGGGGGCCGGTCGGGGCCGCAGGTCAGGAGTCGAGTTCGCGGGCGATGGTCCGCAGGATCTCGGCGACCTGGTGGCCCTCCTTACGTCCCGGCCGCCTGCCGGACTCCAGGACCGGCTGGACCCGGTTCTCCAGCAGGGAGACCGTGTCCTGCACCAGCCCGTGCAGCTTCTCCGGGGTGTACTTGTGGGCGGCACGCCGCGGCCCCTGGTCCAGCACCGTCACACGAAGGGCCTCAGGGGCCTTGCCCCGCAGGCCGGTGGCCACGTCATACTCGACCCGCTGGCCGGGGACGAGTTCCGTGACGCCCTCCGGGAGCGCAGAGCGCCCCACGTGGACGTCGTCATAGCCGGGGTTAGACACGAATCCGAAGCCCTTGTCGGCGTCGAACCACTTCACCTTGCCGGTCGGCATGTGTCCTCCATACTCTCTGTTCCGTTCCGCCACCGGGTCTCGACAGCGGAAGAGACGACATTACCCCACTATCAACAGTCACAGCAGTCACCGCAGTCCCAGCATCGACTCGGTGTGACGAACGCCACAGTCCGGACCCGTGCCAAAAAATCACAATACGGTAACAATTTGGGCACGAAACGATAACGAACGCGCTGACCAGCACCTTTACCGAATCACGGCTGGATGACAGCTGAGGAACGCTCCGGTCACGACGATGCCGGAAACCCCGCGTCCTGCCCGAAAATCACGGCATTTCAGCCCAAGAGCGTGACTAAACCGTGACCAATCCGTTACGCTGTCCAACGAACCGAGCGGGGACGTCCCCGCTTGCACTATCCACAGAGACATCAACGGACTCCGCAGGGCAGCGTCAGACCTCACAGGAACGACCACCCTGCACCGGAAGGAACGAACCGCATCATGGGACGCCACAACACCCGCACCCGACTGACCTCCACCAAGCGCCTCGCCGTCGCCGGCATCGCCGTCGCCGGCATGGGCGCCGCTCTGGCCCCGGCCGCCACCGCCGCCCCCGACTCCGACTGGGACGCCCTGGCACAGTGTGAGTCCGGCGGAGACTGGTCCATCAACACCGGCAACGGCTTCCACGGTGGTCTCCAGTTCTCCCCGAGCACCTGGAGCGGCTACGGCGGAGGAGAGTTCGCCCCCTACGCCTACCAGGCCTCCCGCGAAGAGCAGATCGTCGTCGGCGAGCGCGTCCTCGCCGGCCAGGGCTGGGGCGCATGGCCCTCCTGCTCCTCCCAGCTCGGACTGAGCTCCGCCCCGACCGAGCGCAGCGCCCCGGCCGCCGCCCCGGCCTCCCAGAACCAGGTCCAGCAGCTCAACGCCGCCGATGACGTCCTCGCCATCGACGCCGTCTGGAAGCAGCTCAACGACGAGGCCGCCGCCCGCGGTGTCGCCGTGCCGCAGGAGGTCACCGACGCCTACAACGCGAACCGCAACGACCTGAACGACCAGTACAGCGCTGCCCTCGACGGCTTCAACGCCGCCGCCACCGCCCTGAAGTTCTAGAACTACCACCGGGGTCTCCCCCGGGCGGTCGCATGTGCGGAATGCACAGACGCCCCACGGAACATCACTGTTCCGTGGGGCGTCTTCTGCGTCTCCGGCGAAGTGTCTGCGCACCGGAGAGCACGCGGGCGCACGGAAGCACCCGGCGTACGGGGTGCTTCCGGGGAGGTTCTACTCCGCGCCGTTGATCACGGTGAACGGGTGCACGTAGTGCAGGGTCTCGGCGGGGACCGGAAACTCCAGGTCACCGTAGGGGCTCAGTGCGCCGGCATCGGCGGCATGGAGTTCGGTGACGGCGTGATGTCCCTCGGGGACATCCTGCGGCCAGCCCGGATCAACGAAGTGCTTCTTCTCAACATCAGCCATGTCACCCATCATTCCACACCTGACCGGCACGGCAGTACCTGACGCCCGAACAACGTGCCGCGTCCACCCCCGTGGGAGGTACGGGTAAAATTGTCCGGACCATGCCCGACAACACACCGTTCCCGTCCTACGGTGACTGGCTCACCGCCCATGACGACGCCACCCTCGTGGACCTGCTGTGGCGTATGCGCGCCATCCACGGCCGGACCTTCACCGCCGATGTCGCCGCACTGCGTCAGCTCGACGCCCGGTCCCTGGCCGTCCTCCACGGACTGGCCCGTGCCGGTGCCGCCCATCATCCGGTGGACGCCTCCTCCCTCTCCGACGCCCTGACTTCCCTCTTCGACGAGGCGGGGACGCCGGCTACCGGCCGCCCCACCACCGCGGAGATCCCGGAGGTGCTGCGGTCCCTGGCGCACCGCGGACTGGCCTACGGCCCCGGCCTGCACATCGACAACGCCCCCACCGGCGACGACGGGCCGGACCCCTTCCCCGTCGCGATCCCCGGCGACCTGCAGGGCTTCTTCACCGGTACCACCGACCTGCCCTGGGCACTGGTCGACGGCTACCGCTGCCCCGTCCCCACCGTGGATCTCCCCGACGTCCTCGCCGAACTCCCCGACCGGCAGCGCCGACTGCTCGACACCCTCGCCACCGCCGGCGGGATCGGACATTCGGCGTCCCTCGACGACCCGGAGCGTCCGCTGGCCCGGATGATCGCCGCCGGCCTGCTCGACCGGGTGGACGCCGAGACGGCGCGCCTGTCACCGCGGGTCGGCGCCGTCATTGCCTGCCGGGTGACCCCGGATCCCGGTGGTGACTTCACCACGCCCGAACCGGTCCCGGTCACCGACCGGGCCGACGGGGCGGGCGTCGCCCGGGCGGTGGAGACACTGCGGCAGGTCACCGAACTGCTCACCGTGCTCGGCACTGCACCGCTGCGTCCGCTGGGCGGCGGCGGGGTCGGTGTCCGTGAGATCACCCGTGTCGCCAAGGCCACGGAGACCACCACCGACGAGGTCACCGGGACGCTGCTGCTGTGCCGCCACGCCGACCTCATCGGTCCCGGCCTGCCCGTCCCCGCCCCTGAGGTCGACACCGCCGGGCCCGACGGGGAGGTGTGGGGGGTCACCGACCGCGGTGCGGAGTTCCTGGCCGCGGGAATGGCCCGGCGGTGGGCACTGCTGCTGTCCGGCTGGTCGACGAGTCCGCACTCCCCGTGGGAGATGGCGGAGACCGGCACCCACCTGCTCCAGGACAGTCTCGACCACCCGACCACTGCCGCGCTGCGCGAACTCACCGTTGAACTGGTGACCGTGCTGGGCCCCACGCAGGATGCACCAGACGATGCGCACGATGCCGCCGTCCAGCTGTGGCGGCTGCGCCCCTCCCTGGCTGCCAAGACCCCGACCCAGGCGGTGGCCGGCGTCCTCGCCGAAGCCGAGGCCCTGGGGCTGCGCGCCGACGGGCAGTCCACCAGCGCGGCGGTCGCCCTGGCGTCCGACGCCCCGGCAGATGCCCTGACCACCGCGCTGACCGGCGTGCTGCCCGCCCCGGTGAGCATGCTGATCATCCAGGCCGACATGACCGTCCTCGCCCCCGGTCTGCTGGCACCCGACGACGAGGCGATGCTGCGCGCGATCGCCGATGTGGAGTCCACCGGAATGGCGAGCGTGTGGCGGATCTCCCCCGAATCCCTCAAGCGCGCCGCGGCGGCCGGTGAGACCGCTGACCGGGTCCGCGGCTTCCTCGCCGGCATGGCCCCGGAGATCCCCCAGGGCCTCGACTACCTCATCAACGACGCCTTCCGGTCCAGCGGCGCGATGACGGCGGGCACGGCGTCCACCATCCTCACCGCCCCCGACGAGGCGACGCTGACCTCGGCCCTGACCATGCTGGCGTCTCTGTCCGACGGGGAGGTCCGCGATGCCGCCCTGCGCCGCATCGCGCCGACCGTGGCGGTCAGCCGCACGCAGCTCTCCCGCGTGGTCAGCCTGCTGGAGGACGCCGGGGTCCGCGTCGGAGTCGACGGGGACGCCGCCGCCACGACCCATGGTCCGGTCCTGTCCCTCGTGCCCGACCCGCGGCGTCCCTCCGTCTCTCGTGAGGAAGTCGAGGACCAGCTCGCCGGGACCGTGGAAGGGCTGCGCCGCACCCGGCAGGCCGTCTCCGACGCCGAGGACCCGGAGGGCACAGACCTGCCTGACGTGGAGACGGTGCGCGACCCGCACCAGATCATGGCCACGTTGCGCTCCGCCTACGACCGCGGGACGCGGGTGGAGATCAGCTACGTTAACGCCGACGGGTCGGCGGTGCAGGAATGGATCTCGGTGGTGACGATGAGCCCGGTGTCTATCGTGGGCGTCACCGAGTCTGACGGGGTCTCACTGCGGATCCAGCCGCACCGCATCGCCTGGGTCGCCGCACCGGTGTGACGAACCGGTCTAGAATGGACCGGTTCACCACACCCCGCCCATGAGGAGTCCGCAGTGCCCATCGGTGACGGACCACTGATCGTCCAGTCCGACAAGACCGTCCTGCTCGAGATCGACCACCCGGCCGCAGCCGAGGCGCGTATCGCCCTGGCGCCGTTCGCCGAGCTGGAGCGTGCCCCCGAGCACGTCCACACCTACCGCATCACCCCGCTGGCACTGTGGAACGCCCGCGCCGCAGGGCACGACGCCGAGCAGGTCGTCCACGTCCTGGAGACCTACTCGCGGTTCCCCGTGCCGCAGCCCCTGCTCGTCGACATCGCCGAGACGATGGACCGCTACGGGCGGCTGACCCTGGCGACCTCCCCGGTCCACGGCCTGGTCCTGGAATCCTCGGACGCCGCCGTGCTCGCCGAGATCCAGCGGCACAAGAAGATCCGGCCGATGCTCGGCGAGCAGATCGACGCGGACACGGTGATCGTCCACCCCTCCGAGCGCGGCCGGATCAAGCAGGAACTCATCAAGGTCGGGTGGCCGGCCGAGGACCTGGCCGGCTACGTCGATGGTGAGGCGCACCCCATCGAGCTGTCCACCGAGCACGAGCAGTGGGAGCTGCGCGACTACCAGGAGATGGCGGCGGAATCCTTCTGGTCCGGCGGCTCCGGTGTGGTCGTGCTGCCCTGTGGCGCCGGCAAGACGATGGTCGGTGCCGCGGCGATGGCGAAGTCGAAGACGACCACGCTGATCCTCGTCACCAACACCGTCGCAGGACGCCAGTGGCGCGATGAGCTCATCCGCCGCACGAGCCTGACCGAGGACGAGATCGGCGAGTACTCCGGTGAGCGCAAGGAGATCCGCCCGGTCACCATCGCCACCTACCAGGTCGTCACCCGCAAGACGAAGGGCGTCTTCCGCGCCCTCGAACTCTTCGACTCCCGCGACTGGGGCCTCATCATCTACGACGAGGTGCACCTGCTGCCCGCGCCGGTGTTCCGGATGACCAGTGACCTGCAGTCACGGCGTCGGCTGGGCCTCACCGCCACACTGGTGCGCGAGGACGGCCGGGAGGACGACGTCTTCAGCCTCATCGGCCCGAAGCGCTACGACGCGCCCTGGAAGGACATCGAGGCGCAGGGCTTCATCGCCCCGGCCGACTGCACCGAGGTGCGTGTCCAGCTCGGCGACAACGACCGGATGATCTACGCCACCGCCGAGCAGAACGAGAAGTACCGGCTGGCTGCGTGTTCGCCGGTGAAGACCGATGTGGTGCGGAAGATCCTGGCCAAACACGCCGGCGAGCCGGCACTGGTCATCGGTGCCTACATCGACCAGCTCGAGGAGCTCGGCGAGGAGCTGGATGCCCCGGTCATCGACGGCAGGACGCCGAACAAGCGCCGCGAGGAGCTGTTCGACGCCTTCCGCGCCGGTGAACTGAGCGTCCTCGTCGTGTCGAAGGTCGCGAACTTCTCCATCGACCTGCCGGGAGCGTCCGTGGCCATCCAGATCTCCGGCACCTTCGGATCCCGGCAGGAGGAGGCTCAGCGACTGGGCCGCATCCTGCGTCCGAAGCCGGACGGGTCGGCGGCGTATTTCTACTCCGTGGTCACCCGTGACACACTGGACGCCGACTACGCCGCCCACCGCCAGCGCTTCCTCGCGGAGCAGGGGTATGGCTACCGCATCATCGATTCGATCGACCTGTAGAGGTCACGAGGTTCAGAGGGTTATTCCAGTGACCGAGTTCAACTTCACCGTGGACGAGACGTTCGCCCGCACCCACAACGAGTTCTTCCGGGACGCGAAGCGGTTCCAGTGGTCCGCGGCGATCCTCGGGGTCCTGTTCCTGGTGGCGACCGTGATCCTGGTCCTCATCGGGTCGGGACTGACCGTCGTCATCGGCATCGCCACCGGCATCATGGCCCTGCTGTGCTTCGTCATGGTGCCGGTGATGCCGAAGCAGCTGGGTACCCCGCAGTCCTACTACGACAACTACGACCTGGTGCCGACGGTCGTGGCGAAGGTCAACCCGCGCGATGTCGTCCTGCTGTCACTGGTGGACACCGCCGTGCCCGGCTCCGGTGAGCCGGCCACTCCTGCCCTGGCGGTGCGGACCGTGACCTCGGTGCCGGGGATCCGGCGCATCGTCGGCGAGAAGGTGCCGTCGATGGCGGTCACCGGGATGCGGACGACCCGTAACCGGAACCACTGGGAGGAGATCTCCCCGATGCCGGTGGCCTGGGGGACGAAGGACCGTGCGGTCATCGCCTCGGCGGAGAAGGCTGTCTCCGACCGCCAGTGGAAGAAGCTCGAGGGCCTGGTCGGACGCGTCGACGAGGTCTCGGCCTCGAAGCGCCGGATGATCGAGCTGTAGTCCCCCAGCCACCCGTGGTTCCATCCACATTCCTACGGTTCTCCTGTGGCGCAGCCCACGTTGATGCACTAGAGTTTGGATTGTTCAACAATCCGACCCTGGCGCAGCACCACAGGAGGCCCACCATGCCCGTCATCGACCTCAACTCCGACCTCGGCGAGACCACCAACGGTGTCGCCGTCGCTGACGACCACGCCATGATCCAGCTGGTCACCAGCGCCAACGTCGCCACCGGGTTCCACGCCGGAGACCCGCACTCCATCGCTGACACGGTCCGGGCCGCCGCCGAGCGGGGCGTCGCCGTCGGCGCCCACATCGGCTACAACGACCCGGCCAACTTCGGCCGCACCAACATGGAGATCGATCCGGCCCGGCTCGCCGATGAGGTGCTCTACCAGATCGGCGCCCTCGAGGCCCTCGCCCACCGCTACGGCACCGAGGTCCGCTACGTGAAGCCCCACGGCGCGCTCTACAACACCATCGTCCACCACGAGGCCCAGGCCCACGCCGTGATCGACGGCATCCACGCATTCTCCGCGGATATCCCGGTCATGCTGCTCCCGGGCGGCGTCGCCGTGGACATCGCCGAGAAGAAGGGCCTGCGCGTCATCCGCGAGGCCTTCGCCGACCGCAACTACAACCCGGACGGCACCCTGGTCTCCCGCACCCTGCCGAACGCCGTTGTCCCGGACCCGGAGTTCGTCGCCGCCCGTATCCGCCAGGTCGCCGAGGACGGGTCGATCACCGCCTTCGACGGCACGGTGCTCAAGGTGGACGCCGAGTCCGTCTGCGTCCACGGCGATTCGCCGGACTCCGTCGCTCTGGCACAGAGCATCGTGAAGGCGCTCGGCGAGGACGGCATCGAGATCAAGAGCTTCCTGTGACCGTCCCCGCCGCAGTCCCTGTCCACCGGGCCGGCACCCGGGCGCTGCTCGTCGACCTGCCCGACCTCGCCACCGCCATGGCCTGGCACGCCGCCCTGAGCAGCGCTCCCCTGCCCGGTCAGACCTCCGTCGGCGCCGCCGCGCGCACCGTTCTGGTCCGCTTCGGGTCCGCTTCTGCCGCCGACGCCGCCCGTGGCATCCTCCCGGGTTTTCTCCCGGGGGACGCCACGTCCGACGAACCCCGGGACATCACCGTCGACGTCATCTACGACGGCTCCGGAACCACAGACCTGGACACTCTGGCCGGCTCACTGTCGATGACCCGCGACGCGCTCATCGACTGGCACACCACCACGGTGTGGACCGCGGCCTTCGGCGGCTTCGCCCCCGGATTCACCTACTGCGTCCCGGAGGACGCCACACGCGCGCTCGACGTGCCACGGCATCCCACGCCACGTCCTGCGGTACCGGACCGGTCCGTCGCCCTGGCCGGGGATTTCTCCGCGGTCTACCCGCGGACTTCCCCCGGCGGCTGGCAGCTCATCGGATCGACCACACAACCCTTCTGGGACGGCACGAATGAGTCCCCTGCCCTGCTCTCCCCCGGCGACCGGGTGCACTACCGCGCCGTCACCGAGCGGGTCGAGGTCGCAACATCCACGAGGAAGAACGTGGTCAGCGGTCCCCGGCGCCCCGTGTTGCGCGTCGATGATCCGGGGCTGCAGGTCCTCGTCGAGGACGCCGGACGCCACGGGTTCGGTGACCTGGGCGTCACCGGCTCGGGTGCGGCTGACCGTGGCTCCGCACAGGCCGCGAATGAGGCACTCGGCAACAGCCGGGACGCCGCGGTGCTGGAGAGCATCGGTGGACTGACCCTCACCGCGCTGGTCGAGACTGTTGTCGTCGTCACCGGCGCCGTGGCCACGGTCAGTGTCAACGGCACGGCGAAGGACCGCGGCGTCCCGCTGCTGCTGGGCGCGGGGTCCGAACTCACGGTCGACAGTGCGACCGAAGGTCTGCGCAGCTACATCGGGGTGCGCGGCGGCGTGGTCGCCGAATCCGTGCTGGGGTCGACCTCCACCGACCTGCTCTCCGGGCTGGGTCCGGCGCCGATGGAACCCGGCGACACCGTGTACGCCGGCCCGGCGCGCGGCAGCGTCCGACGTGTCGATGCACCGGTGCGTACCGACGGCGTCCTGCGCGTCGTCCCCGGTCCCCGCGACGACTGGTTCGCCGAGGGGGTCAAGGCACTGACCGGCGCGACGTGGGCCGTCAGCGCGACCTCGAACCGGGTGGGCCTGCGACTCACCGGCGAGGATCCCGTGACCCGCGACCATGAGGGCGAACTGCCCAGCGAGGGCATGATCGCCGGGTCGGTCCAGGTGCCTCCGAACGGCGAACCGGTCGTGTTCCTCCGCGACCATGCCGTCACCGGCGGCTACCCCGTCATCGCCACCGTCATCCCCGAGGACCTCGACGCCGCCGCGCAGCTCGCGCCCGGTGCGCAGGTCACCTTCGTCGAATACCGTCAGCCAGACCAGGAGTTCTCATGACCACCGTCCTCATCGCCAACCGCGGCGAGATCGCCGTCCGGATCGCCCGCGCCGCCCGCGACCTCGGCATCCGGTCGGTCGCCGTCTACTCTTCAGCCGACGCCGACGCACTGCACACCCGCGTCGCCGACGAAGCCTGGGCGCTGAAGGGCACCACCGGCGCGCAGACGTACATGAACATCCCCGCGCTGCTGGACATCGCCGCACGCGTCGGCGCGGACTGCGTCCACCCCGGCTACGGCTTCCTGTCGGAGAACGCGGACTTCGCGCGTGCCGTGGCGGACGCCGGGATGACCTGGATCGGTCCGACCCCGGAGACCATCGACACCCTGGGCGACAAGATGGCCGCCCGTCAGCTCGCGGAGTCGGTGGGAGCACCGCTGGCCCCGGGCACCTCCGAACCGCTGCAGTCCTGGGAGGAGGCGCACGCCTTCGCTGAAGAGCACGGTCTGCCTGTCGTCATCAAGGCCGCGTTCGGCGGTGGCGGTCGCGGGCTGAAGATCGTGACCCGCGAGGACGGACTCGACGCGGTGGAGGACGCCTTCCTCTCCGCCGGCCGTGAGGCGGGCGAGGCTTTCGGACGCACCGAGTGCTTCGTCGAGAAATTCCTTGAGACCCCGCGGCATGTCGAAGCCCAGGTCCTGGCGGACACCCACGGCCATGTCTCGGTGGTCGGCCTACGCGACTGCTCGACGCAGCGTCGGTTCCAGAAGCTCGTCGAGGAGGCACCGGCGCCGTTCCTGACGACTGGTCAGCGTGAGCAGATCACCGAGGGGGCGAGGTCGATATGTGCCGCGGCCGGATATGTCGGTGCAGGCACGGTGGAGTTCATCGTCGCCGCCGACGGGACGGTCTCCTTCCTGGAGGTCAACACACGTGTGCAGGTCGAGCACCCGGTCACCGAGGTGACCAGCGGGGTGGACATCGTCGCCGAGCAGTTCCGTATCGCCTTCGGTGAGGAGCTGAGCTGGATTGCTGCGGGAGAACCGCTGGACCCGGCGTCCTCCGGCCACGCCATCGAGTTCCGGATCAACGCTGAAGACGTCGCCAACGGCTTCGTCCCCTGCCCCGGCACGGTGACCGAGTTCCGCGTCCCGACGGGTCCGGGGATCCGGGTGGATGCCGGCGTGGTGTCCGGTTCCACGATCCCGGGCTTCTACGACTCGATGCTCGGCAAGCTCATCGTGTGGGGTCCGACCCGCGATGTGGCGCTGCGCCGTGCCCGGGCTGCGCTGGACGAGTTCGTGATCACCGGTGTGCGCACGGTGCTGCCGTTCCACCGCGACCATGTCCGTGCCCCGGAGTTCACTGCGGTGGCTTCTGACGGATCCGCCGGCGAGTTCGGCGTCTACACCGACTGGGTGGACTCCCACTACGTTCCCGGTGCCGCGACCGGCGGGGATATCGAGGATGCCTACATCGAGCGCACCGAGATCTCGGTGGAGATCGACGGTCGACTGCACCGGGTCGGGATCCCTGCCGGGGTGCTCGGTTCGGTGGTCAGCGGTGCAGGTGCAGGGTCTGCTGCGCCGGCGGCTTCCGAGGCGTCCGCTGCCTCCGCCGTGTCAGGAACCCCGGTGACCTCCCCCTTCGACGGCACCGTCGTCGAATGGAAGGTCGACGACGGTGCGCAGGTCAGCAAGGGCGACACGGTCGTCGCGATCGAGGCGATGAAGATGGAGCGTGCCGTCACCGCCCCGGCGGACGGCGTCCTGCACATCACGCTGAACGCCGGCGCCCATGCCGCACGTGGCGCGGTGCTGGGGGCTGTGGAGTAGGGCCCGCTGTCAGTAACGTGGGCGGTATCCGTTGACAGACACCGCCTACGCACTGACGGGAACCGTGATGAGAGACCTGGTCTACTACGTCGCAGTATCACTGGACGGATACATCGCCGCACCGGACGGGAACTTCGACGCCTTCCCCGTCGAAGGTGACCACATGCCTGTTCTCCTCAGCGAGTTCACCGACGCCGTCCCCGCCCATGTCCTGTCCGCGATCGGGATGGACGCTCCGCTGGACAGGTTCGACACGGTGATCCAGGGCTGGAACAGCTACGCGGTGGCACTCGCCGAAGGCATCGAACGCCCTTACGCCCACCTCCGGGAGTACGTCGCGACGCGCACGCACAAGGACGCCACGGTGGACGTGACCTTCACCGCCGACGCCCTGGAGACCGTGCGTGAACTCAAGCAGGAGCAGGGGAAGGACATCTACCTCTGTGGCGGTGGTGACCTGGCAGGCGTGCTGCTGCCTGAGATCGACCGTCTCATCCTCAAACGCAATCCGCTCGTCCTCGGAGACGGGATCCGATTGTTCGGTCATATGGCCGCCACGACCGTGAACTTCGACCTGGAGCGGTGCCGTAGTTTCGACTCCGGCGTCATCGTCGAGGAGTACAGACGGAGCGACCGGTGAGGGAATCTCAGTAAACCGTCGACGCCAGGCCAGATCGCCAGGCTAGATCGACCCGTCGGAATCAGCGATCACGTCGAGCGGGCCCTCCTCCGGAGACGGCGGCTCGAACCGCTCGAAGTACTCCGTCGCCGTCTGTTCTGTGAGAGGCCAGTCGTCCGCCTGACTACCGTGCCTCCGGTCGATCCGGCTCAGGATGGTACTGAGGCTGGTCGCGATGTAGACGGTCACGGGCACGATGCCCTGCGGTGCGAGAAGTGCGCGGTACTCATCGCGCTGCCGCCGGAACCAGAACCCGAAGTCGAGTACCACGTCCTCGCCCGCGGCAATCAGGCGCAGCAGGCGAGCCTTGAGCTCCGCCGACACCTCCGCGACCACTTCAGCGGAGGGCAATGTGGTGACGCCACGGTTCCAGAACTCGACCTCGAAGGAGAGTCGCGTCCAACCGTCAGCCTCCAGACCTTTCGCGTAGGTCGTCTTGCCTGCGCCGCCAGGCCCGCACATCATCACGACGCGGGGCACTGGAACTCTGTCGACTGTCACCCGGCCGACTCTACGGGTGATGTCCCGGGATCACCCCGCACACCCCGCTACACTGACCACCATGCGTGCCCAGTCCGTCGCCGCCGTCCTGCGGCATGCCGTGTCCGCCGGTGAATACTCCCCCGGCGAGAAGCTCAACGAAGTCGCCGTCGCCGACAAGCTGGGGATCTCCCGCAACACCCTGCGTGAGGGCTTTGCCGCCCTCGCCGCCGACGGCATCGTCGACCGGATCCCCAACCGAGGCGTCTTCATCGCGTCCCCCGGCTCCGAGGACATCCGGAATCTCTACCGGGCGCGTGCCGTGGTCGAACCCGGCGCGCTGCTGTGGGGGGACGCCCTTGACGTGGACGCCCTCGACCGGATCGTCACCGACGCGGAAGTTTCGGTGTCTGAGTCGTCTTCGGCAGAGACCGCCCTGGCGAACCAGTTCTTCCACCGGACCGTCGTGGAGTCCGCCGGCTCCACACTCCTCAACGAGGAGATGGACCGGCTGCTCGCCCGGATGCGCCTGGTGTTTCTCACTGTCGAGCGGAACCGTCCGGGCTTCCACGATGAGTTTGTCCCTGTAAACCGGCAGGTCGTCACCCTGCTACGGACCGGTGACCGGGCAGGTGCGGCATCGACGCTGCGCGCGTCCCTGGCGGAGACCGGGGAATCCCTGGCGTCGACGGTCAGTCCGTGAGCATTCCTGCGTCTCCGGACTCCAGGAAATTCAGGACGCCGTCCCGGTACGGTGCAGCGTCGATCCCCTGCTCAGCGAGCCAGGCGTCCGAGTAGTACTTGTCGAGGTAGCGCTCACCGGAGTCACAGATCAGCGAGACCACGCTGCCCTGCTCCCCCGCGTCCTTCATCTCGGCAACCAGGCGCAGCGCCGCCCACAGACCGGTCCCGGTCGAGCCGCCGGCGCGGATACCGGTGACCTGCTCCAGGGCGTGGACCGTGCCGATCGCCGCGGCGTCCGGAACGCTCGTCATCCGGTCGACGACCGGGCCGGTGAAACTGGGCTCCACCCGCTGGCGTCCGATGCCCTCGATCCGGGACGGGGTGTCGGTGACCAGGGAACGGTCGCCGGCAGACCATGCGGGGAAGAAGGCGGAGTTCTCCGGGTCCGCGACGCACAGCCCGGTCATCCGGCCGGTGTAGCGGACGTAGCGCCCCAGGGTCGACGAGGTGCCGCCCGTGCCGGCGGTGGCGACGATCCACCGCGGGTCCGGGAACCGCTCCATCGACATCTGCCGGAAGATCGACTCAGCGATGTTGTTGTTCCCGCGCCAGTCCGTCGCCCGCTCGGCGTAGGTGAACTGGTCCATGTAGTGCCCACCGGTCTCCGCTGCGGTCCGGGCCGCCACCGCGTACACCGTGGACGCATCGTCGACGAACCGCACCTCTGCCCCGTAGGACCTGATCAGACGCACCTTCTCCGAACTGGTGGACGCAGCGACGACAGTGATGAACGGGACACCGGTGAGCCGGGCGAAGTACGCCTCGGAGATCGCCGTGGATCCGGAGGACGCCTCGACCACCGGTGCGTCCTCGCGGATCCAGCCGTTTGCCAGGCCGTAGAGGAACAGTGACCGGGCCAGCCGGTGCTTCAGCGAACCGGTCGGGTGTGTGGTCTCGTCCTTGAGGTAGAGGTCCACGCCCCAGTCGTCCGGCAGCGGCATCTTCAGCAGGTGGGTGTCCGCCGAGCGTTGCTGGTCGGCCTGGACCTTCCGGATGGCCTCGGCGGCCCAGCGTCGGGCGGCGGCGTCGTAGCGGTTGATGTCGTGGGTGGTGCCGGTGGAGGTCATGGAGCAATCTTCCATCACGGCACCTGGTACAGGAGATCGCGGGCGTCGGTGACCAGCATGTAGCCCGGTGCGTGGGTGATAGCGAGTTCGGGCTTTGAACTCATCACCACGGACTGCGGGGTCACGCCACAGGCCCAGAACACCGGTACGGTTCCCGGGGAAATGTCCACGGCATCCCCGAAATCGGGGTGTGCCAGGTCATCGATGCCGATCGCCGCGGGGTCACCGACATGCACCGGAGCACCGTGGACCGACGGGTAGCGGGAGGTGATCCGGACGGCGTCCGCCACCTGGTTCGCGGGAATCGGACGCATGGATACCACCATCGGCCCGTGGAACTTCCCGGCCGGGGTGGTGGGGATGCTCGTCCGGTACATCGGGACATTGCGTCCCTGCTCGATGTGCGCGACGGGGACGCCGTTGTCCAGCAGGGCGGTCTCGAACGTGAACGAACAGCCGATGATGAAGGAGACGAGGTCGTCGCGCCACAGGTCGGTCACCTCCGCACGTTCCTCGGTGAGGACCCCGTCGCGGAACACCCGGTAGCCGGGGATGTCCGTCCGGATGTCTCCGCCGACGAGCAGATCTGAGGAAGTCTCCCCCGGTTCCAGAACGCCGAGCAACGGGCACGGCTTCGGATTACGCTGCGCGAAGATGAGGAAGTCGAAGGCGTCCTCCTTCGGCAGGGTGATGAGGTTGGCCTGGGCGTATCCGGCGGAGAAGCCCGGGGTCGGGACCTGCAGGCCGTCACGGAAGAGGGCGCGGGCCTCGGCGGGAGTCAGCAGTGCACGGTCAGTCATGGTCGTCCTTTCCTAGTTCCAGAGATCGGCGATGCCGGTGAGTGAGTTCCAGCCGAGGTAGATCTCGAGGACAAGCACCACGGCACCGACAACCAGCAGCCACTTCGGGTAGCTGTAACCCTTGAGCAGGTCACGCCGCTTCCACGCGACCCAGAGCACCAGGGCGAAGGCGATCGGCAGAATGACGCCGTTGAAGGCACCGGCGAAAATGAGCAGGGTCTGCGGGGCGGTACCCAGGATCAGGAAGATCACCGCGCAGACGGCGATGAAGGCGACGGTGAGCAGGTTGCGGTTCCGGGGCTGGATGTTCTGCGTGGTGACGAAGGTGATGGAGGTGTACGCCGCGCCGACCACGGAGCTGACGCCCGCGGCCCAGAGCACCATGCCGAACATGCGGAGTCCGACCTCGCCGGCAGCCTGGTGGAAGGCATCCGCGGCGGTGTTGTCCTCCGCCAGTGCGACACCGGTGGCGACGACGCCGAGCACGGCGAGGAAGAGCAGGATGCGCATGACGCCGGTGACGATGACGCCACTGACGGAGATCCTGGTGACACGTCCGGCATTCTCCGGTCCGGTGATACCGCTGTCGATGAGGCGGTGTGCACCGGCAAAGGTGATGTAGCCGCCGACGGTGCCTCCGACGAGCGTCGTGATCACGAAGAAGTCGATGTCATCGGGCAGTACCGTCTGCTTGAGCGCCTCTCCCACCGGCGGATTGGAGGCGATGGCGACGTAGAGCATGAGCAGGATCATCACCGCACCGAGGATGACGATGATGCGGTCGAGTGCCACGCCGGCCTTCTTCGACAGGAAGATTCCGATACCGACCAGCGCGGAGAGCAGGCCGCCGAGCTTCGCATCCAACCCGAACATGGCGTTCGTCCCCAGTCCCGCTCCGGCGATGTTGCCGATGTTGAAGGCGACGCCGCCGATGAATACCAGGGCTGCCAACGCCCAGCCGAGGCCGGGGAGGACGATGTTGCCGAGCTCGTTGGCCCGCTTCCCACTGACCGTGAGAACACGCCAGACATTCAGCTGGACGGCGATGTCGATGAGGATCGAGATGAGGATCGCGAAGCCGAGCGCCGCCCCCATCTGGGCCGTGAACACGCTGGTCTGGGTGAGGAACCCTGGTCCGATGGCACTGGTGGCCATGAGGAACATCGCGCCGAGAGCGGCGCCTTTACCGGGCCGGACGCCGGAAGATTCCGGGGTATCTCTGATTGACGCGTCCGCTGTGGTGGACTCGCTCATGTCTGCACCTCTTTCGTCGTGGTGCCGATCACTTTATGGGATTGTTCAACAACTCACAATGGAAGTGTTCAACAATCAACGATGTTTTACGCACTGGTAACCCGTTGCGGCCGGGGCGCCCTGCTCGCCCCCTATACGTCTCATACCCACCCCAGTCAGACGCTCTCCCCCGGACTGTCCTCCACAGGACGGCCGCTCGTCGATGCGGAACTTTCAGGTCATTGTCGCCTGTGAGATGTCGCCACCAGTACGGAGATGCGGAAGTCAGGTACCTGGCCACCGCATCTACATACTGGTAGCGACAGTGAAGCCTCAGTTGTGAAGTCCCCGGTAGCTCTTACCGGCTCTTACCGGCTCTTACCGGCTCTTACCGCGCAGCCAACCACGCCGCGTCATCCGAGACGCGACGACGCCACACCTCCGGCACGCCGATGATGTGCTCGGACAGGTACTCCGCGTACTCGAAGCCCGACCCCTCCGCCGGCGCCGTGACCTCACCGGACACGCCCGCATGTGCCCCGAACCAGTCGAGCACGACCTGGGCCGCTGTCCCCCGCGAATCTTCCGAGGCCACCGACACGCGGGTCGGCACGCCGGACAGGTCATAGGAGAGATCAGCCGGAATCCGCGGCGTCATCGCGAGCAGGAAGGCTGCGTCCTCCCCCGTGTCCTCCCCTGCCTTGTCCAGGACCTTCGACGCCACCGTGAAGCCGGAACCGAAGGTCACCAGCCCGACACGGTCCGCCGACGCCCCCGATACTCCGGCGCCCACGAACTCCCCGGCGCGCTCGCGCACCTCGGCGAACGCCGCAGCCACCGCGTCCTCCGTCACCGCAGGGGTTCCGGCGCCGTAACCGGGCAGCGGGTAAAGCAGGTCGACGATCGTCACCCCGGACTTCTCGGCGAGCGCGGCGAACAGCGGCAGCCACAGCTGCTCGTGCGATTCCGCGTCCCCGAACCAGCCCGGCCCGCCGTGCAGGCTCACCGCGACCGCACCCGTCGGCTCCGACGGACGCAGCACCGTGCCCTGCAGCCCCGCGACTTCCACAGCATCAGCCGACGGGCCTGTCTTCAGGAACGCCGACGTCGGCATCGCATGGTCCAGCCCGGCACCGAGCACCAGCAGGCTGCAGTGGGTGATGAGGTCCGGCACCCGGGCCCACATCCGCTCCGTGGCGTCCTTCAGCTCCGCAGAAACCGCCAGACCCGCACCCTCATCGGTGGTCAGCGAGGTGAAGATCTCCGGGTATGAGTCGCTGAAGTTCTGCAGCAGCAGCTCGAGCTGCGCCCGGGGGCTGAGCTTGTCATGCCCCGCCATGGCGTCAGTCGGATGCCCCTTGGGCAGATCAGCGGGGTCGGTGGCCACCAACGGCTCGACGAAATCGGGGTCCGCGTCGGTCGCGGTCAGTGGGGTGGGACGTGTCAGCTCAGTCATGACGTCCATAGTATGGCGGACATGACTGATCACCATCCGGCACACCGCGTCGCGGGCATCGGCCCGACCATCTTCGCCACCGTCACCGCCGAGGCCGTCCGCACGCAGGCCGCGAACCTCGGCCAGGGGTTCCCGGACGATGACGGCCCGGCCGAGATGCTGCGCATCGCCGCCGACCAGATCACCGGCGGCAACAACCAGTACGGCCCCGGCCCCGGTGAACCTGCTCTGCGTGAGGCCGTCGCCCGCGACCGGCGTGACCGGTGGGGACAACAGGTCACCGCCGACAACGTTCTCATCACCGTCGGTGCGACCGAGGCCATCGCCGCGTCCGTCCTCGGCCTCGTCGATGAAGGACGCCAGGTCGTCACCCTCGAACCGACCTATGACGCCTACACCGCGTGCATCGGCCTGGCCGGAGCTTCCGTGCGTCCGGTGCGCCTTCAGCTGGAACCGGACAGCACCGGCGTCCGCCGCTGGTCACTGGACCGGGAGGCCTTCGCCACCTCCGTCGCCGAGGACGCCACCGCCGCCGTCCTGCTGAACACCCCGCACAACCCGACCGGCACCGTCCTGTCCCGGGCGGACCTGGAGTTCATCGCGGACTGCGTGCGCGGCACCGGCACCGTCGTCATCAGCGACGAGGTCTACGAGCGGCTGGTGTTCAGTGGGAGCGGTGGCGAGCATGTCCCCTTCGCCACACTGCCGGGCATGGCCGACCAGACCGTGACGATCTCCTCGGCGTCCAAGAACTTCAACGTCACCGGCTGGAAGACCGGCTGGGCGATCGCCGCCCCTGACCTGCTGGGACCGGTGACCGCTGCGAAACAGTTCCTGACCTATGTGGGCGTGACCCCGCTGCAGCCGGCGGTGGCGTGGGCGCTCGACAACGCCGACGACTGGTCGGACACGTGGCGCGAGACTCTCCGACAGCGCAAGCACACCCTCGTCGGAGCCCTGGAGGACGCCGGCATGGAGGTCCTGGGCTCCGACGGCACCTACTACGTCATCACCGACATCGCCCCGCTCGGACTGACCGGCGTGGACGGACAGCCCCTGTCCGGCGAGGAGTTCTGCCGGCGTCTGCCGGGTGCAGTGGGTGTAGCGGGCATTCCGGTGACCGCCTTCGTCACCGCGGATGCCGCCGCCGACCCCACAGACCCGGTGCACACCCTCGTGCGCTGGACGTTCTGCAAGAACGACACCACACTGGCGACCGCGGCCGGACGGCTGAAGGACGGCGTCCGGGAGAGGCTGTCCGGGGGCGAATAGAGTTCACTGAACCGCTCGGTCTATTATTCACCACTGAGTAACACACCGCTGCCGCAGGACCACTGCGCACTACCACCGAGGAGCACTCATGGCCGACAAAATCCGCACCACACACGTGGGCTCACTGCCCCGCACGCCTGAACTGCTGGAGGCCAACAGTCGTTTCCAGGCCGGCGACGCCACCCGCGAGGAATTCCTCGGGACGCTCCAGTCCTCCGTCGACGAAGTCGTCGCCCGCCAGCACGACCTCGGCCTCGACATCATCAACGACGGCGAATACGGCCACCTGTCGTCCGAGTCCTTCGACTTCGGTGCCTGGTGGACCTATATCTTCCCACGACTTGCCGGCCTGGAACTCACCGACGAACCCGAGCCCGTCGTCCGCTCCACCCCAGGCAATATCCAGTTGACCAACTTCGACGACCGACGTGACTGGACGATCTTCCGGGACGCGTACCACGATCCCTCCCAGGGCATCCTCCCCGGCGGCCAGTTCACCCACCCTGCCATCACCGGCCCCATCTCCTACACCGGCCAGGACGCCGTCGCCGCCGACGTCAACGGTCTCACCGCCGCCCTCGGCAAGGTCGGTCACTCCACCGACGACGCCTTCGTCGCCGCTGTCTCCCCCGGCTCCGGCGCCCGCCTGCTCAACAAGTTCTACGACACCGAGGACGAGCTGCTCGACGCCGCCGCCCGCGCACTCAACGAGGAGTACCGGGCCATCACGGACGCCGGCTTCACCGTCCAGATCGACGCCCCGGACCTCGCCGAGGCCTGGGACCAGATCAACCCGGAGCCGTCCATCGCCGACTACCAGGCATGGATCGGCAAGCGCATCGACGCGATCAACACCGCCCTCGACGGCATCCCGCGGGACAAGGCCCGGCTGCACATCTGCTGGGGTTCCTGGCACGGCCCGCACACCACCGACGTGCCCTTCGGCGCCATCGTCGACGAGTGCCTGCGTGCCGATGTCGGCGGTCTGACCTTCGAGGGTGCGAGCCCCCGCCACGCCCACGAGTGGCGCGTCTGGTCCGAGCACCAGCTGCCGGAGAACACCCTGATCTACCCGGGTGTCGTCTGCCACTCCACCAATGTCATCGAGCACCCGCGTCTGGTGGCCGACCGGATCCTGCAGTTCACCGACATCGTCGGCCCGGAGAACGTCATCGCGTCCACCGACTGTGGTCTCGGCGGCCGTCTCCACCCGCAGATCGCCTGGGCGAAGCTCGAGTCGCTCGTGGAAGGGGCGGCGCTGGCGTCCCGCGAGATCTACGGACGCTAGAGTTCTACCCGAGTAGAGATCACCGAGCACCACCCGAGAAACACCTGAGAAAAGGACGTTGTAGATGGTCAACAAAATCCGCACCACCCACGTGGGCTCCCTGCCCCGCACCCCCGAACTGCTGGAGGCCAACAAGACCTTCGCCGCCGGTGAGATCACCCGCGAGAAGTTCCTGGAGATCCTGCAGAACAGCGTCGACGAGGTCGTCGCCCGCCAGCACAACCTCGGTCTCGACATCATCAACGAGGGCGAGTACGGCCACATCACCTCCGGTGCGGTCGACTACGGCGCCTGGTGGAACTACACCTTCACCCGACTGGGCGGCCTCACCATGACCGACACCGACCGGTGGGCCAACGCCGAGGTCGTGCGCTCCACCCCGGGCAACATCAAGCTCACCAGCTTCCCGGACCGTCGTGACCGCGCCGCCTTCAACGAGGCCTACGAGGACCCGGAGTCCGGCATCTTCACCGGTCGCGCGAAGGTCGGCAACCCGGAGTTCACCGGCCCGGTGACCTACATCGGCCAGCAGGAGGTCGACGCCGACGTCGACCTGCTCACAAAGGCCCTCGACAAGGTCGGCCACAACCGGTCCGACGCCTTCGTCGCCGCCATCGCCCCCGGTTCCGCCGCCCGCCTGGCCAACAAGGCGTACGACACCGACGAGGAGCTCGTCCAGGCCTGTGGCCAGGCACTCTCCCACGAGTACAAGGCCATCACGGACGCCGGCTTCACCGTGCAGTTCGACGCCCCGGACCTCGCCGAGGCCTGGGACCAGATCAACCCGGAGCCGACCGTCGCCGACTACCAGGCATGGATCCGGATACGCATCGACGCCCTCAACGACGCGATCAAGGACCTGCCAAAGGAGCAGACCCGCCTGCACATCTGCTGGGGTTCCTGGCACGGCCCGCACACCACCGACATCCCCTTCGGCGACATCATCGACGAGGTGCTGCGCGCCGAGGTCGGCGGCTTCACCTTCGAGGGCTCCAGCCCCCGCCACGCCCACGAGTGGCGCGTCTGGCAGGACCACCAGCTGCCCGCCGGTTCGCTGATCTACCCGGGAGTCGTCTGCCACTCCACCAACGTCGTCGAGCACCCCCAGCTCGTCGCCGACCGCATCACCCGGTTCGCCGAGGTCGTCGGCCCGGAGAACGTCGTCGCCTCCACCGACTGCGGTCTGGGCGGACGCCTGCACCACCAGATCGCCTGGGCGAAGCTCGAGTCCCTGGTCAAGGGTGCCGAGATCGCCTCGAAGCAGCTCTTCGGCTGATCCGGGACCGGATCAACTCCCCCGCTGTTCCAGGCCCCGACCGTGCCACTTCCGGCGCGGTCGGGGCCTCGGTGTATCTGAGGTGAACCGTCGTAGTTCAGACTGGGCTACGCAAACTAACA
>NZ_BJNT01000026.1 GCF_006539825.1 Corynebacterium variabile | reverse complement strand
GGACGCCGATGGCCCACCCGACCTCCGGCGCCGACGGCCCGGTGGACTGGGCCGCCTGGGGCCGGGCCATGGGCCGCGGGTGACCGCCCCGGGGAAATATGCCCTGAGTTACACAGGCGATCACAGGAGTCCGATTCTTCCTCAGACCCACGGGGTGGGGAATCCCCCCTCCCCCCTCGATCCGAGCCACGGACGGCATAGGGCCTCCAACTGTGTACGGGTTCCAGGGTTTTTACCAGGTCAGACCATGTATCGCCCTCATCGTCCATCTGGGCGACTTTCGCCCTGTACGGGACCGTTTTTGGTGCCCTGCTCGGCACAGGCGCTCTCCGATGATCCATCCAATAGAACACACGTTATGGCAGTTCAGACTAGGTAATACGTTACATCCGGGGTAGACTCGAACCATGAAATGCGCCTGGTGTGACAGCCCCCTGCAAAGTGCCGGCAGTCGCGGACGAACCGCCCGCTACTGCTCCGGCCGCTGCCGCACCGCCGCATGCCGGCACCGCAAGCAGCTCCCCGACGCCCTCGACCGCACACCCCGCTGGATCCGCTGGGCCGACCGCGACGGCAACAAGGTGCCCGTCAACCCGCGCGGCCACGCCATCAACGCCCACCGCCCGACCAACTGGCGACCCGTCGAAGACGTCCAAGACGCCGACCTCCGCGGCTTCGTCCTCAACGGCGACGGCATCGTCTGCATCGACATCGACCACTGCCTAGACCGCGCCGGGCGACCGCAGCCCTGGGCCCGCGCCCTCCTGCGGCACTTCCCGGACACCTGGGCTGAGGTCAGCCCCTCCGGAAACGGCCTCCACCTCTGGGGCCGCGCACAGCACACCGGAGCCTGCATCCGCCGCTTCCACGGCCACCGCGTCGAGGTCTACGCCGACGGTCGCTTCATCACCGTCACCGGCAACCCCGTCCCCAACTGCCCCGTCATCCTCGCCGACCTCCAGGAGGCGATCGACACCCTGCCCTGACCCCGGAAGGAGGCCCGCCGTGCCCGGCCCCATGCCGAAGCGAGACGCAGACCGCGTCCGCCGAAACAAGCCCGACATCATCACGAAGATCGGCGCCGCGATACCCGCCAAGCGCCCCGCCGAGGACCGGACCTGGCACATCACGGCCAAGCGGCTCTACCGCTCCCTCAAGGATTCCGGCCAGACCGCCTTCTGGCAGCAGTCCGACTGGGAGTACGCCCGCCTGACCATGGACCAGCTCTCCAAGATGCTCAACCACGCAGACGACGCTCCACTGCGCGCCGGGCAGTTGGCGGAGATCGACAAGATGATGTCGAAGCTGATGTTCACCGAGCCGGACCGGCGGCGTGCCCGCATTGAGCTGCAGCATGCGGCCGAGGGCGCTGACGATGGGACGGAGGCGACTGTTACCGACATTGAGGCGATGAGGGGGCTGTACGGATGACTGCACCTGCCGCACCAGCACTGCTCATGCCCGGTTACCGAGTGGACCCGGACACCGGGGCCTGGACCACGCTGCCATGGCCCGGTGACCCGTCCCTGCCCTACAGTGACCCGTCTCGGCTCGAAGAGCTGCCGCCGTCGCTGGGGCCGCACATCATCGTGTGGGCGCACCGCAACCTCGTCGAGCCGAACTCGGGCAAACCGTGGCGGTTCACACCGGGGCAGGCCCGCTTCGTCCACCTCTGGTACGCACTCGACCCCGATACGGGCCGATGGCTGTACCGAACCGGGGTGAAGCGCGGCGCGAAGGGAACCGGCAAGGACCCGTTCGCCGCAGCACTGGCGATCATCGAGTTCTGCGGCCCGGTGCAGTTCGACCGGGTCGTCGACGGGATGGTCCTCGGACGCCGGCGGCGCATGTCACTGGTCCAACTCGCCGCGAACTCACTGAACCAGGCATCGAAGCTGATGCGCATGGTCAACAGCATGTTCAGCGCGGACCTGGTCCACTCGCTCAACATCGACGTCGGCCAGACCCGCACAGTCATGCCCGGCGGCTGCCGCATCGAACTGCTCACCGCCTCCGAGAAGTCCATGGAGGGCGACCCGCCCACCGCGGTGTTCCTCAACGAGTCCCACCACATGACCGCGGCCTCCGGCGGAGAGAAGACCGCAGACACGGCCCGGCGCAACGCCGGCAAGTCACCGGCCAGTATCCAGGCCCGCGTCCTGGAACTCACCAACGCCCACAGCCCCGGCATGGACTCTGTCGCCGAGAAGTCCTTCGATGAGTGGCAGATCCAGCAGATGCGCCCCGAGCCCCTGCGGGACATGCTCTACGACTCGACCGAGGCCGACCCGACCACCAACCCCGGCGACCCCGTCTCGATGCGCCACGGCATTGAGCAGGCCTACATGGACGCTCCCTGGGCCGACATTGACCGTCTGCTCTCCGAGGCCTTGGACTCTCGCACCAGCCCCGCAGAGACGATCCGGTTCTATCTCAACGGCCTCGCCGCCGCCGAGGACGCCTGGGTCGACCCACGCGCCTTCGACGACTGCGCACAACCCGATATCACCGTCGAGGAGGGGGAGAAGATCGCCATGTTCCTAGACTGCTCGAAGTCCGGTGACGCCACGACGCTGTCGGCCTGCAGGCTCTCCGACGGCCACGTTCTCAGCCTCGGCGGCTGGCGCAAGCCTCACGGCGAACGCGGCAAGGGCTGGCTCGCACCCCGCGAGGTCGTCGACGCCGTAGTCCGGGAGGCCTTCGACTTCTACGACGTCGTCTGGTTCGGCGTGGACCCCAGCCCGGCCACCGACGACGATACCGAGGCCCTCTACTGGAAGCCGATGATCGACCGGTGGCACCGCGACTTCCAGAAGCACCTCAAGGTCTGGGCCACCCCTGGCGCCGGCGGGCACTCCGTCCTCTTCGACATGCGGCTCTCCACGAGCGGCGCGGTGAAGCGCAACAAGCTGTTCACCGAAGCCGCCATGCAGACCGTCCTCGACATCGAGGAAGAGCACACCCTGACCCACGACGGAGCCCCCATGCTCCGCAACCACGTCCACAACGCCCGCCGCCGTCCCAACCAGTGGGGCATCGGCCTCGGCAAGATCAACCGCAGCTCCAACGACCTCGTCGACTACGCCGTCACCATGGTCGGCGCCCGCATGGGCCGTCAACTCGCCCTGCTCAACCCCAAGGTCAAGACGAGCCGCAACCGCGGTGCAAGGAGGGTCCGACTGTAATGACCGCCGACATCACCACCCTCACCAACGCCCCCGGCCTCCGCCCCGAAGAGTCCCGCCTCCTCATCCAGCTCATCCGCCGCTACGACGCCAACCGCTCCCGAAACTACCTCCGCACCCTCTACTACGACGGCGAGCGGAGCCTGCGCCGCGCCGGGAAGCTGGGGATGGCCATGCCCCCATCGCTGGGGAAGCTCGAGTCGGTGATCGGCTGGCCCGCCAAGTCCGTCGAGGTCCTGGACAACCGGCTAGACCTCCAGGGCTTCGTCATGGCCGGGCAGGCGGAGTCCGACGATGGTCTCGCTGAGATCGTCGAGGACAACCAGCTCTTCGTCGAGTCCTCGCAGGCTCACATCGCCAGCATGATCCACGGTGTCGCCTTCGCCACCGTCGTGCAGGGCGACGAGGCAGCAGGCGACCCGCCCGTGGTCATCAGCACCTACAGCGCGACCGCGGCGTCCGCGATCTGGTCCGCCCGGGCCCGACGCCTCGTGGCCGGCCTTACGGTCGACGAGGGCATCGACGGTCTCGAGTCCCCGCAGCTGACCCTCTGGATGGACGACCGCACGGTTTCCATCTGGTGTGAGGGCAACGACTACGCGGTCCAGCGGACTCCGCACACTCTCGGTCGCGTGCCGATGGTCATGCTGGCTCACCGGCCCCGGCTCGGAAAGCGCTACGGCATGTCGCGGATCACCCGTCCGCTGATGGACTTCACGGACGCTGCGGCCCGCACCGTCATCCGCATGGAGGGCACCGCCGAGTTCTTCTCCTTCCCGCAGCGCTGGATCACCGGCGTCGACGAGGACGACTTCGACCAGGATGCCTTCACCACCTACCTGAACCGGCTGCTGACCCTCGGCTCCGACGAGGACGGCAACCAGCCCTCCCTCGGCACCTTCTCCGCAGCCAGCCCCCAGCCGCACATCGACCAGCTCCGAGCTCTGGCGATGATGGTCTCCGGCGAGACCGCCATCCCGCCGAACAGCCTCGGCATCATCCAGGACAACCCGTCCTCTGCTGACGCGATCCGCGCGGCCGAGGCAGAGCTCGTCAAGGTAGCCGAGCGCGCCCAGCTCGTCTACGGCTCCGGCTGGTGCGAGATCATGCGCCTGGCGCAGCAGACCCGCGACGGCACCCCGGACGAGCGCCTGGACCAGCTCCGCGCGAAGTGGCGTGACCCGTCCACCCCGACAAAGGCAGCGTCCGCGCAAGCCGTCATGTCGCTGGTCTCGGTCGGGGCGTTACCCGCGGCCTCCGAGGTCACCTGGGAGATGCTCGGACTGGACCCGGTCACGATCAGCCGCCTCAAGGCCGACGTCGCCCGGCAGCAGGGGCAGGACATGCTCGACCAGCTTCTCTCCGGAACCGCGCAGGCCACCCCGGAGGCCCGCGCCGCCGTCGCCGACGAGGGAGCGCAGCAGACCACCCCACCGACCGTCCCCTCGCCCTCGGCACCCGCCGAAGCCCCGGCAGGGGGGCAACCCCCGACGAGTTGAAGAAGCGGGCGGACGCCATGGGTGCTCTGATCCGCTCCGGCATCGACCCAGATGCCGCCGCCCGCATCGCAGGCATCGACGGTGTGAAGTTCATCGGCGGCCGACCGATCACCCTCAAGTTCGACGAGTCCTAAGTGGGGAGGTGAGCGACCATGGCTGACCCGTGGCTCACCCACGCCAGGCACCTGGACTCCACTGCGGTCCTAGCCACCCAGGCGCTCTTCAAGGCCGTCGACGCCAACCCGACCATGGCACCCGAGGAATTCCAGGCACTCGTCGCTGCGATCACTCAGCGCTACGGCACCGTGGCCATGTCCTCCGCCCTCTGGGCCCTGGACACCGGTCGCGCCCTGGCGGACCTCACCGACCTCCCCGCCCCGGTCCCCGCCGAGGCGGTCAACGTCGCACAGGTCACCAACTCCGCCTCCTGGGCGCTCAACAAGGCCGACGGCAGCACAGTCGCCGCCGCCCGCGTCATGGCAGGACCCCTCGGACGCTTCATCCGACAACCCGCCCGCGACACCGTCTGGAACTCCACTGCCGCCGCCGGCACCCGCTACGCCAGAGTCCCCGGCCCCGGCGCTTGCTCCTTCTGCCTCATGCTCGCCAGCCGAGGAGCCGTCTACACCAAGGACACCGTCCTGACCGTCAGCGCCGGCAACAGTCGCACCCGACGAGAGACCCACACCCGCAACCCCAACGCCACCGGCGGACACACCTACTCCTCCGGCCCGATGGCAGACGGGTACAAGTACCACGACAACTGCTCATGCACCGCGCGCGAAGTCCTCCGCGACTCCGACGTCCCCAAGATCATCAACGACCTCCAGGACGAGTGGTACGAGGTCACCTACGACGCCTCCGGCCACATGCGCCCCAACCAGAAACACGCATGGGACCAGCACTGGAAAACCAAGCGCGACGAAGCCGGCGAAGCCTTCCACTGACCCCCTCTCCCGAACAGGCCGCAGCCCCGCGCTGCTCCGGGTCCGACTCCCGGCAGGAGAACCACACCCCAGCACGACCCGGGGTGGACCACCGCACGCCCCACGACACCAACGGTGTCGCGCCGGGCGGAATCACCGATCACTACCCGCTGCACGCGGGGAAGGGGAGTAGCACCATGACAGACACGACCGCCGACGTGACCGGCTCCGAGGACTCCAAGGCGACGCCGAACACGGCCGCCGCGCAGTCCGGCGCCGCGACCAAGGACGGCCAGAGCGACCAGGACGCCAAGGACACCGGTAAAGGCTTCACCCCGCCGGAATCCCAGGAGGACCTGGACCGCATCATCGAGGCGCGCATCGCCCGGGAGCGGGCGAAGTACACCGGGTACGAAGACCTCAAGGCCAAGGCCGCGAAGTTCGACGAGCTCGAGGACGCGAAGAAGACCGACGAGCAGCGCTCCGCCGAGCGCATCGCCCGACTCGAGTCCGAACTCACCGCCCAGAAGCTCGCCGGCGCCCGCGTCCGCATCGCCGCCGAGAACGGACTCGACCCGGACCTGCTCGCAGGCTCCACCGAGGACGAGCTCACCGCGCACGCCGAGAAACTGGCCGAGGCAATCAAGAAGGCGACTGCCGACGCTGCCCCCACTCCCACCGGTGCCCGGGTGCCCAACGCGGGACGCGGCACCGGGTCCACCTCTGATTCCGGCGACTGGATCCGCAACGCCCTGTCCGGGCACTGACCAGCCGCCACCGGCATAACCACTGAAAGGAACCGATCATGCCGTTCAACAACATCATCGGACGGGCCGACGTCTCCGACGCCCACCTGCCTGACCAGGTGTCCAAGGAGATCCTCGCCGAGGCTCCGAAGGACTCCATCATGCTCACCAACGCCCGCCGGGTGCCGATGAGCTCCGCCAAGTCCAAGCAGCCCGTCCTCGCCTCCCTCCCGGACGCCTACTGGGTCAACGGCGACACCGGTCTCAAGCAGACCTCCAGCGCGAACTGGAACGGGATCACCATGACCGCCGAGGAGCTCGCAGTCATCGTCCCGATCCCGGACGCCCTCATCGCCGACGCCCAGGTGCCCCTCTGGGATGAGATCAAGCCGCTTGTCGCCGAGGCCTTCGGCCAGAAGATCGACGAGGCCACCCTCTTCGGCGTCGACAAGCCGGACTCCTGGCCCGACGACGTCTTCACCGCCGCCACCGCCGCAGGTAACACCGTCACCGCCGGCACCGGCGCCGACCTCGGCGTCGACGTCGCCAACCTCGCGGGCCTGGTCTCCAAGCAGGGCTACAACATCAACGGCTTCGTCTCCGAGCCGGGCCTCGGCTGGGAACTGATCGGACAGCGCTCCGCCAACGGCAGCGCGATCTACGGCCCGTCCCACGCCATCGGCCAGCCGGACACCCTGTACGGCAAGCCGATCAACGAGGACGCCACCGGTGGCTTCGACGGCGAGAAGGCGAAGCTCATGGCCCTCGACTGGTCCAAGTTCGTCGTCGGCGTCCGCCAGGACATCACCTACGACCTCTTCTCCGAGGGCGTCATCTCCGACGCCGACGGCAAGGTCGTCCTCAACCTCATGCAGCAGGACTCCAAGGCCCTGCGCGTGGTCATGCGGGTCGGCTGGCAGTGCGCTGCGCCGGTCACCCGCGTCGGCCGGAAGAAGGACCGCGTCTACCCGGCCGGACTCCTTCTCCCGGCTGGTGGTTCGGGGGAAACCCCGACCCCGTAGCACTGCGGCCCCGCAAGGGGCTGCACCCGGCTACGGGGCTGCATCCGCGAACAACCACGTAGGGAGGTGACTCTGTGACCACCTACGCAACACCAGCGGACGTCCGCGACCGCTGGCTGTCCACCTCCGCACTGCCCGCAGACGACGTCATCCAGCTCTGGCTGGACGATGCAGAGACACTGATCCTCGCTGAGTATCCGAAGCTCACTGATCAGCTCACCGACGACCCGGACGGCACCTGGCACACCAGGGTCGTCTACGTCGAGGTGCAGCTCGTCAGCACGGCTCTGCGGAACCCGGAAGCAGTCCGGCAGGCCAGTCGAACCGCCGGCGTCTTCACCGAGTCCACGACCTACGGCACCGAGACTCTCGCGCAGTCCATGGAACTGACCCCGGCCCACCGGGCGATGCTCTCCGGTGGCGCGAAGAAGCACACCGGCTTCGACATGACAGCCAAGCCCAACCGCGCCGTCCACCCGCTGGACCACGCCTGGGTCAACGGCCCGCCCGGCACCGCGCCAGGGGAGGGGGTCTGATGGCCTACTCGCGCACCATCCCGGTCGAGGTCCGCTCCTGGACCCGAACCGGCTACGACCGCAACGGTGACCCCGTCATGGGCTTCGGCCCGTGGCAGGAGGTCGTCGTGTTCGGGTGGGCAGTCTCCCCGACCCAGGAAGTCGTGGGCGACTCCCTCCTGCGGACGATCGACACGCTCACCGTCTACTGCGCTCCCGGCGACGACCCCGGCCCGGGCGGCGAAATCAGGACACCGGGGGACCCGACACCGTGGAAGGTGAAGGGCAACGACCAGGACTTCGCGAACAACCCGTTCTTCGACCCGGGCCTCGTCGTCGTCACCGCAACCAGAACGGAGGGCTGATGATCCGCATCACCCACGGCGTCCTCGACGACACCGGCGAAGCCGTCATCACCGAACACCCCACCAACGCCTGCGAGATCGTCGATGGCTGCCTCGTCATCTTCGCCGACGCTCAGGCAACCAGCACGCTCGCCGGATACGCGCCGGGGGCGTGGGCGGAGTTCGAGATCGTCAAGGACCGGAGCTGACGGGGACTGACCATGCCTCCGGAACTCCAGTGGAACACCAAGGCGTTCGAGGCGATCCGCCGGTCACCCGGCGTCATGTCCGCCGTCGACGCCGAGGCCGACTCCATCGCCATCGAGTGCGGATCCGGGTACGCGACCAGCTCGGTACAGGGCAAGACCCGCTACCGAACGATCGTCATCCCGGACACGTACAAGGCGTACCGCGACAACCAGAAGAACAACACCCTGGTCAAGGTCCTGTCTGCCCACAAGCTGGGCTGAGCAGGACTGCACGCCGGGGGAGGGGAGGGACTGTGACCACAGCCCAGCAGATCGTCATGGCCGTCCTGCGGGACAACGTGACCGTCCCGGTGGTGCACAAGGTGCCCCGGCCACGACCGGACCTCTTCGTCCGCGTGGACCAGGCCGCACCGCGGCGCACCACCCCGGTCACCGACATGACCACCGTCTTCATCCAGGTCTACGGGCCGACCCTCGACGACGCCGTCGACCTCATCGACGTCATCCGCGAACGCTGTTTCGACCTTGACGTCCTCGATGACCGGGTCCTCGGCTGGTCTGAGGACTCCGGCCCCGTGGACTTTCCCGACCCCGACATACCCGACGTGACCCGATGGCAGTTCATCGGGACGCTCACCCAGGCCCTGCTCTGACCCCCGGTCAGAACGGGTTTTTTTCTCATACTCACCGTCTCCACGAAAGGGAGAACACCATGCGCAACCGTGCAAATGTCCTCGTCGGCGCACCCGACGTCAAGGCCGCCGGCGGAATGCTGATCGGCCCCTCCGCACCGGCCATCGCCAACTACCCGAAGGACGCCGAGGAGCCCATCGCCGAGCTCCAGGAGCGACTGGGCCTCAAGCCCGGCGGGTTCATCACCGAGGACGGCATCTCAAAGACCGTCGACCGATCCACCGAGAAGATCAAGGACTGGAACGGCGACACCGTCGTTATCGTGCAGTCCGACCACTCCGTCACCCTCAAGCTGACCTTCATGGAGTCGGCCAACGCCGAGGTTCTCAAGATCATCGCCGGTGACAACAACGTCACCATCTCCGAAGACGGCAAGAACATCACCGTCGTCGACAACGCCGACGAGCTTCCGCACCGCGCTCTCGACGCCGAGATCAAGGGCGCCGCCGAGTCCCGCATCCGCCTGTTCGCCCCGGACGCCCAGGCCACCGAGGTCGGCGACGTCAACTTCGTCCGCTCCGGCGTCATCCAGTACGAGGTCACCTTCGAGTGCTTCCCGGACGACGACACGAACAAGATCTACCAGTACATCTACCGCGCCGACGCCGACGCGCCCGCAGACGGCGGCACCGGCGACGGCGGTGATGACTCGGGGGAAACCCCGACCCCGTAGGCCTGCGGCCCCGCAAGGGGCTGCACCCGTCTCCGGGGCTTCACCCGTCCACCACCCCCTGAGCCTCTGAGGAGGACACACCATGGCATACGAACCGACTGACTGGGTCGACGACGCCGAGCCCGACCTGGAGGCCGCGAACCTCAACAAGATCGAGCAGGGCATTAAGGCCGCTCACGATGCTGCCGTCGCCGCGCAGTCCACCGCCGACGGAAAGGCTGACCCCGACGACATCCCCACCGCCCCGACCGCTGACACCCTCTCCGGTGCCACCACGGTTGGCAGGGCCGTCGTCAAGGCCGCCACCGAGTCCGCCGCCCGCTCCGCTATCGGAGCAGGAACCAGCAATCTCGCCCTCGGCACCACCTCCGCCACCGCAGCCGCCGGCGACCACACCCACACCGTGGCCGACGTCACCGGCCTGCAGGACGCTCTCGACGGCAAAGTCTCCACCGCAGACTTCGCTGCCGCCATCGCTCGCATCGATGCGCTCGAAACTCCCTCCGGGGAGTAGCCGCCCGGGCCCGGGGACTCTCGACGGGGTCACCCCGGGCCCAACCCAGTTTCGACACCGACCCCGTCCCCCCTTCTTTCACCCAAGACCCCGTCCCGGAAAGGACCCCGTCATGCTCGAGAAGTTCCACTACCACTCCGCGGCCACCAACGCCGACATCACCATTCCCTGGATCCGCGACGCACTCACCGCCGGCTGGCTCCGCCGCAACCGCGACAAGTCTCAGGAAGAGCTCGGCTGGGAGATGCTCGAGAAGGTCGCCGACGAAACCACCCTTGAGCAGATCGACAACCTGCCCATGGGTGAGTTCCAGGACTTCATGCTCGCTTGGCAGACCGGCCCGGAGGGCGACACCTCCGTGGGGGAATCCTCGGCCTCCTAGACCTCCTCGATGACCCGGACACCTGCCGGGCCATCGAGCGAGACCTGATCGGCCTGAATCTCCGCCTGCGCTGGCTGTGCGACGGAACAGACCGACTCAACTGGAGGGACCTCTACGTCATCATCACGGAGTCCGACATCGACTCCGCACTCATCCGCGCCACCGAACCTGACTTCGCCGGCTGGACCCGAAACACCGGCCTCCTCGCCGACATCTTCGACGTCCTCGCCGGAGCCAACTGGCAGCGCGCCATGGACAAAACCGCAGAGAAACCCGACCCCTACCCACGCCCCACGGCCCGCGACGCCGAACCGGAAACCATCAACCCAGACATCGGACAGTCCGGCCGCTACGTAGGCGAAGCCGCCCCCATCGCCGACATCGCCGACTGGCTCGGATGGGACGCAAACCTCATCCCCGCCTAACCCCGACCCCCGCAGGAGGACAACCATGGCAGCGAAGACCGGCAACGAACTCGCCGTCGGCTACATCTCCATCATCCCGGAGACCTCCAAAATCGCGCCGGGAGTCAACAAGGCGTTCGCCGGGGTCGAGTCCTCCATGACCAAGACCGGTACGGGGATGGGCTCCAAGCTCATGTCCGGAGTCGGCAAGGCCATGAAGGGCGCGGCCATCGGCGTCGGCGGCGCGGTCGCCGGCACCCTCGGCACCGCACTCAAGAAGGGCTTCGACCGACTCAACGCCATCGACCAGGCCACCGCCAAGCTCTCCGGCCTCGGCAACTCCGCCGAGGATGTCTCGGCGATCATGGACGACGCCATGGCCTCGGTCAAGGGGACAGCCTACGGCCTCGGCGACGCCGCCACCGTCGCGGCTGCCACCGTCGCAGCCGGGGTCAAGCCTGGCCAGGACCTGCAACGCACACTCAAGCTCGTTGGTGACGCGGCCTCCATCGCAGGCACCGACATGTCCTCGATGGGCTCCATCTTCAACAAGGTCGCCACCAGCAACAAGATCCAGGGCGACGTCATCGCCCAACTCAGTGACCAGGGCATCCCCATCGTCCAGCTCCTCGCCGAGGAGATGGGAAAGACCGCCGAAGAGGTCACCAACCTCGCCTCCTCCGGCGAGATCGACTTCGCAACCTTCCAGAACGCCATGGAAGCCGGAATGGGCGGAGCCGCCCTCAAGGCCGGCGACACTTTCTCCGGAGCCATGGACAACGCCGGCGCAGCTCTCGGACGCCTCGGCGAAGCGATCCTCAAACCAGCCTTCACCGCCGCCCCCGGCATCATCGGCGGCATCACCGACAAGATCGACACCCTCACCAACGTCACCAAGGGTGCGATCGAGATCTTCCAGACCGGAGACTTCGACCCGAAAACCTGGGGCCCACTGGGCATCGAAGAAGACTCCAAGATCATCGACTTCTTCTTCGACCTCCGCGAAGAGGTCGAGAAGTTCACAACAGCCCTCAACGGCGGCGACATCGACGGCGTCATGGGCCGACTCGGAGCCTCCTTCGGCACCATCGGCCAGGCCATCGCCGACGTCATGCCCGCCCTCGGCCAGATCACCGCCTCCCTCGGCGAAGCAGGCATGAAAGCCGCCATCGTCTCCATCACCGGAGCCATGGCCACACTCGCCCCCATCATCGCCGACATCCTCGTCCCGATCCTCCAGGACCTCGCCCAGTGGATGAGCGAGAACCAGGGCATCGTCGAGAAACTCGTCCTCGCCTTCGTCGGCATGAAGACCCTCAACACCGTCACCGGACCCATCGGCAAGGTCGCCAAGGAAGTCAGTGGGCTCGGCTCCGCCTTCAAGGGCGCCCGCGCGATGATCACCTCCGGCGGCGGCATCATGTCCGCCGTCAAGGGCTTTGGTGGAATCGCAGCCAAGACCGCGCCGGGCGTCGCTGGGCTGGGCAAGGGGGTTCTGAGCCTCGGCGGGATCTTCAAGGGCCTGTTCTCCGTCCTCAAGCTCGCCGCCACGGGGTTCAAGATGCTGGGGCTGGCCATCGCGGCTAATCCGATAGGTGCGATCATCACCGCTGTCGTAGCCGTGGTCACCGCCCTGGTCCTGTTCTTCACGAAGACCGAGACCGGTAAGCGGATCTGGGCGTCCTTCATGGACGTCCTCAAGAACGTCTGGTCCTGGCTCAAGGACGTCTTCGCCCCGATCTGGGACGGCCTCAAGACGGTCGTCTCCGCCCTCGGTGACGCTGTCGGGGCCTGCTTCCGGGGCATCCAGACCGTGTGGACCTCCGTGCTCAAGCCGGTCCTCGACGTGCTGTGGACCGTCGTGTCCACGACCCTCGGTGTCATCGGCACGCTGATCCTCGCACCGCTGCTGATCGCCTGGAACCTCTTGTCGGCGGGCATCAGCGCCGCGTGGAACGGGCTGATCAAGCCCGCCTGGGACGCCCTGTCTGCTGCCGCGACGTGGATGTGGGAAACGATCCTCATGCCGATCTTCACCCAGTTCATCCCCATGGCGTGGAACAACCTGTCCACGGTCATCAGCTTTGTGTGGAACTCCATCATCAAGCCGGTGTGGGATGCCCTGTGCATCGCCGCCCAGTGGATGTGGACCAACGTGCTGCAGCCCGTGTGGAACGCGATCACCGCCGCGTGGAACTTTGTCGGCGCGGTCTTCCAGACCATCTGGGCCTCCGTAATCCAGCCGGCGTGGAACGCTCTCGGCACGGGAATCCAGTTCGTGTGGACCAACGTCATCCAGCCGACGTGGAATGCGCTCAAGGCCGCGCTCCAGGCGGTCGGTGACTTCTTCCGCATGATCTGGGACTCGGTCATCAAGCCGGTGTGGGACGCCCTCGGCGACGGAATCCGCTGGGTGATCGACAACGTCATCAAGCCCGCCTTCGACACGCTCAAGAACGCCCTGTCGTCGGTGAAGGACTTCTTCTCCACCATCGTCGACGGCATCAAGGGAGTGTGGGAGAAGCTGCGCGGCTACCTCGCCAAGCCGATCAACTTCATGATCACGACGGTCTACAACGGCGGCATCCTCAAGGCCTGGAACACGGTAGCGAAGTTCATCCCGGGCCTCGACGAGGCCAGTGAACTCTCCACCATCCCGGAGCACGCCACCGGTGGCCGGATCTCCGGACCAGGCAGCGGCACCTCCGACGATGTCCTGATGTGGGGCTCCAACGGCGAGCACATGATGACCGCCCGCGAGGTCGCCCGCGCCGGTGGCCACTCGGCGATCTACGCGATGCGCCACCTCCTGGACTCCGGCCAGTCCTTCACCTGGGACTCCGGCAAGGTCTTCTCCGAAGACCGCCGCCCCAACCGCCGGGACAACCGCCCGCTGCAGCAGTTCAAGGACGGCCTGCAGGCTCACGCCGACGGCGGCGAAGTCCGCCCCGAGTGGGAGTCTCAGCTCGAGCGTGGCCACCGGTGGGCCGCGTCCATGAACGGCCGCCCCTACCTGACCGGCTCGCAATGGCCCAACGGCGGCGACTGCTCCGGCTACATGTCCGCGATCGCCTCGGTCATCGTCGGCGCTGAGCCGAACGCCGGCCACTGGGCAACCCCGGCATTCCCGGCATCCCAGTCCAGCTCCGTCTCCGCCGGCAACCAGCGGTGGGAGGGCGGACTCGGCCCAGGCATGTCCATCGGCATGACCGGTGGCCCGCAGTCCGGCGGCCAGATGGGACACACCGCCGGCACCCTCGGACCCGTCGGCTCCTTCGGCGCAGTCAACGTCGAATCCGGTGGCTCCCACGGCAACGTCGCCTACGGCGGCCCTGCCGCCGGCGCCGACGACGGCCAGTGGCGCAGTGGTAACTACCACTTGGCCATCGGCGCGGACGGGGCGTTCGAGTCCGCCGGCGGGCCGTCCCCGGAGCAGAAGAAGTCCATCCTGCGCGACAAGGTCAAGGAGATCTTCGACAAACTCCTGGATCCGATCAAGGACATGTTCGCCGCCCACGTCGGCACCCCGCCGCCAGAGTGGTTCAACATCCCGCCGAAGGCGATGAGCTCGTCCAAGGACAAGATCATCGACTGGATCTTCGACAAGATCGAGGACCTCGGCGGACTCCTCGGCGGCGCGTACAACAAGGCCAAGGACTTCGTCGGCGGCGCAGTATCCACGATCACCGGAATCTTCCGCGACCGTGGCGGCTGGCTCCCACAGGGCACGTCCCTGGTCACCAACCACACCGGCGGCCCCGAAGCGATCCTCAACTGGGAGCAGCTCCGCAAGGTCACCGACCTCGTCGGATCCGTCTCCGACGCCGTAGTCCACGGCCGCAAGGCCACCACCCTGTCCGACGACGACGTGTCCCTCATCCAGGGCTTCGCCCGCACCATCGGCCTCTCATCCTCCGACGAGGTGGACCCCGAATGGCGCGAGAAGGACATCGAACCAACCCGCTGGGACCTCGTCGGCGCTCAGATCGCCGGAACCGCCGGCAACTCCATCGCCAAGGAGTTCCTCGGACTCTTCGGCCTCAAGGGCACCAACCTCAAGGACCCGACCCTGGTCGACGAACAGGGCCGCGTGAAGAAGACCGACACCCAGGCAACCTCCGACACTGTCTCCGCTGTCGCCGCGGACACCACCGCAGCCGCCAGCGTCGACACCACCGAGGCCGTCGCCATGACCGACACCTCCACGGGCACCGAACTCAAACCGGTGACCATCCAGCTCGACCCAATGCCCGACCTCGATGACACCGCCACCGCCACCGGCGGCGACGGCACAGTCAAGGGAACCGTCCAGGCGATCTTCGCCGACAAGGGCTGGACCGGGCAGAAGTGGACCGACGCCGACTGGATCATCAACAAGGAATCCTCCTGGAAGATCGACGCCACCAACCCCAGCAGTGGCGCGTTCGGCCTGTTCCAGTTCAACCCGTCCAGCGGCACCCTGCAGGAATACCTGCCCGACCGCTCCACCGACCCCGCCGTCCAGGGCAAGGCCGGCGCCCGCTACATCACCGACCGCTACCAGGCCAACCCCTCCGTCGCCCGCCAGTTCTGGGAGGCCAACGGATGGTACGACCGCGGCGGCATCGCGCCAGGCGTCGGCCTGATGGCCAAGAAGACGATCCGACCCGAACGCGTCCTCAGTCCCCGCCAGACGGACGCCTTCGACGACCTCGTCTACACCCAGCTGCCCGATCTCGCCCGCCTCACCGCGGACGGGGCCGGTGGCGACCACACCACCATCTACGTCGACACCGGCAACGAGAAGGTTGCTGCCGAGATCGACCGGAAGATGGCCCGCCGTGACCGCTCTCGCGGACGCGCGCGCCGGGGCCTGTGACATCAACTGAAAGGGAGACAGCAGTGAATGACCTGTTCATCGCCCGCCGCCGCTCCGATCTGAGGATCATCTGGATCGGCGTCGACGGGTCGCGTTGGGTGCTTCACGGCGCCGGGGCGCGGCAGGAGGGCGCGTGGATCGAGACGGTCAAGGGCATTCTCGATCCGCCGTCGACGTTGCGGACCCGGTCCTCGGCCCGTCAGCGGGGCTCTACCCCGGGCACAGTGAAGGTCGACGAGCGGGTCATCGACCTCACTGTCCACCTCACCGCCACCGCGGACGATCCGCTGCCGGTCGTAGAGCGACGTTGGGACCGGTCCTGGTCGATGGAGCAGGACGGCCGACTGTGGGTCATCACCGACGACTCCGCCCGCTGGTTCGATGTCCGCCCCCGGGAGGACATCGAAGTCGACCTCGCCGTGGATCCCCGGCGCCGTGGCGTCGTCACCATGGAGATGACCCTCGTGGCGTGTGACGTCGATGCCCACGGCCACACCGACACCACCGACTGGCAGTGCGCGGAGGAGACCACCGTGGTCCTGTCGAACCCCACTGACCTTCCGGCGTGGCCCACCTTCGTCGCCGAGGCGGGGCAGTGGACCTTCCCGGACGGCGTTAGCGGAGACACTGTCGCGCTCAAGCAGGCCACCCAGCCCATCGTCGTCCGCACCTTGCCCGGTGTGGAGAAGGTCACCTACGCCGACGGCACACCGGGCTACCCGCTACTCGCCGGACAGCGTTTCACTCAGCCCCTGCCGCCGCACACCCCACCGACCAAGGTCACCGTCACTGGCACCGGTGCCCTGCAAATCATCACTGAGAGAAGGTGGAAGCGCGGATGGTGAGAACCCTCGAACACAACCCCCTGACCGGCGTCTACGACCACGCACAGACCGTCCTGGCCAATGCCGCACGATCCTCCCTAGACCGCCCCGTCATCACCGTCCTCGACCCGGAGGGCGAGGTCCGCGACATCCTAGAGGGGGAGGACTCCGGCTCCGCCGAGCTGCTCCTCAACGACGCCGGCGACGCCACCATCGTCCTACCGGTCGACCATCACCTTGCAGGCTGGTCCGTCTTCGACCTCGACGTCGAGCAGGTCTTCTCCGTCATCATCGACTACCCGGACGCCGGCGGCCACGTCCCCGCTGACGAGACCCGCTGGTCCGGCATCGTCGACAACGTCAAGGTCTCCGTCTCCGACGACGGCGACATCCAGGTCACCTGGGAGCTCGTCCACGACTGGATCTTCATCAAGTCCCTGGTCTGCTGGTCCAACCCCATCGCACCTGCCTCCCTGCAGTGGCCGAAGTCCATGATCCTCGCCGGACCGTCTGCCTGGGTGATCAAGAACTACCTCCTGGCGAACTTCCGACGCCTGTTCGACGGACTGTGGACGCTGCCGGACAACATCTTCGACCCGGACCAGTGGGCCTCCCGTTTCCTCATCCGGTCGAACATCGACAAGTGGCCGGTGATCGTCCTGCCCGGGGCGGACCTGCTGCACGACACCACTCCGTGGTGCTGCCTCGCCTCCCGCTTCGCCCTCGCCTCAGACCTGATCGGCCCGACGCTCGCAGACGGGCAGCTCAAGCTGAAAGTGTGGCGGTGGATGCCTGGCGACCCCCAGCCGGCCCCTGACCACATGCACCTCTACCGGCCCACCGTCCTCGTCGACGTCGTCGAGCAGTCCGGTGCGGTCAACGTCACCGGCACCATGCTCGACGGCCTGCTCAAGCGGGTCAAGGAGGTCACCAACGACGGACTCGACGACATCTGGTCCGTCCTCGACCCCGGGCGCCCCGGCGACGACCTCGTCGACAGGGTCACCGAGGACATCCCGATCTGGCACTCACCGATCCCCGCGACCAACACCGGCGCCCCTGCCGAGCGCCTGGACCTCATGCCTGGCTCAGAGATCAACTTCACCCGCCCCACCGCTTGGGCCCTCGCACAGGGTGGCAAGTCCCCGGACTGGATGAACAGCGCAGCGAAGCTCGCCGCGAACGCCGCTCTCGGCTGGCTCGGCGCCCTGATCGGCAACCCCGGACTCGGCATCGGCGTCTTCGAATCACAGATCACCGACGTCGCCCTCGCCTTCTCCTCGCAGACCAGCCCACGCCGACGCGCCAAGATGGGCCGCTTCGGACGCCCCGAGCACTGGGTCACCTCCGGCTCCAACGGCTTCTCCCTGTCCGCGCTGCAGGCCCGGCGCACCGGCATGCTCGAGACCGCGGCCAGCGCCGCACACTCCGTCCCCATCGTCGACGGACAGCCCTACCGCTACGGAAGGGACTTCACCCTCGGCAGCCGTGGCGCGTTCCAGTTCGGCACCCGCTACTGGATCAACCGCATTCACGCCGTGAAGCACTCCTGGTCCCGCACCACTGATGTCGAAGTCGACATCTCCCTCGGCGCGGACCCCGCCCGCGAACTTCCCGAAGCCCGCCTGCTCCGCTCCTTCGAATCAGTCGGCAAAATCCTGCAAGCACTGGAGGTAGAAGCATGACCACCCCAAACCAAGACACCACCGCCAACCCTCAAGACCGCGCCGGGCAGCTCCGCGACTTCCTCAAGGACATCCCGGCCTCGGCGGACCTCGATGATGCCCGCGCGTATCCGGTGCCGACTGAACTCGCTGACGCGATCGCCACTCACCTGGCGTACTGCGGGGTCGGCATCGTCGCTGAGCCATCCCGGATGTGGGAGCCTCCGGCAACCGGGCAGGAGCATTACCTCAATCCCGGCAAGTGGCGGGACCTCACAATGGAGAATCTCGCTCGACAGTCCACGGACGTCATAGACGACATCTTCGCCGGCATCATCCCGCCGAAGACAGGAGAATCAGAATGACCAGCCCTGACCTGTACCAGCCGAACCAGCCGGGCCGTCTCGAGGACATCAAGCCGACCATCAGCGGGCTGGCCAACATCATGCTCTCCAACGTCAGCACCATCGCGCAGAACATCTTCCGCGGCATCGCGGACGCCGTCGCCGGCCTTTTCAAGGGCCAGGACGGAGCGCTCGGTGAGATCAGTGACGGGCAGCTCGCCCTGGCCGATCGCTATGACCTCCTCGACGGCGTCCGCGGATACTGTGCTGCCTACCAGAGCCTCAACATCAACAGCGAGTGGAATGTCCTGTCCTCTAATGACCGGTACCTACCTTACGAGAGTGCGCTCGGCCCGACGAAGGGGGCGCACGTCGAGACGGGCAGGAACATCGTCTTTGACGAAGAGGGTTTGTGGCTTGTGTTTGTGCAGGCTCATGCACGGTCCACGGGCTACACGGGCGGAAACTTGTCCGCGATCTATGTGACCATCCTCGGACCCACCGGCAACGTTATCCGCGACGTCGTCTTTGACACCCCGGGTGGAGCAGATCACACGTCTCTCGGCGGCACGTTTCCCGTCGTCATACCTGAGGCCGGGTGCTGGATCCGGGTGCGAGCGTGGTCGGGCAAGTGGCGGTGGTGGGACGGCGGTGCCAGGAATGCCTGGATGGCCGTCGTGAAGCAGGACAACCGGCTGACCAACAAGGGACAGGATACTGTCCCGGACGAGACGCAATAGGAGGACTGAGATGACCGTCATCAACGGTGAAATCAGCAACCAGCTCGGCGCGAAGCTCGACGGCACGGTCTGGATCGCTGCCGCGTATCACCGGCCTGTCGATAACGTTCTGGTCCTCGCGGACTGGGCGGACACACCGCTCGAGGACTCGGCGTTCAGTGCTGAGGCCATTCCCGGACCTGCCCGGCTCCGAGTCGAAGCCGGCAGCGTATTCGCTGAGTGGGACATCGTTGTCCCAGACGAGGGGCCGGTCGAGGTCACGTCCCTGATGCAGGACTCGATCGACTACCCGGAGCCGGTCATCCTCGCCGCGCAGGCAGCGGCGACCCGGGCGACGCAGGAGGCGAATCGGGCCGAGGCTGCAGCCGCCATTGTCGGGTCGGCTCAGCGCGTTCTTGATGCTGAGGTGGCATCCGCTGCGTCCGCGTCGGCTGCCGCTACGTCGGCATCGGCGTCCGCAGACTCGGCGTCGGAGTCCTCGTCATCGGCGGCGACTGCGGGGGAGCATGAGAACACGACCCGGGGGCTCCTCGCTGAGGCCCGGGATGCCCGTGATGCCGCCGGGGTGTCTGAGGCGGAGTCGAAGGAGGCTGCCGAGGAGTCTGCCGCGTCAGCGTCGGCATCGGAAGTCTCGGCGGCGTACTCGGAGAAGTGCACTAAAACCAGCAGGTCGTACAACGATACAGCGTGGACCGCGAGATCGGACGCAATCGCGGCGAAGAAAGAGGCGCTGGCAGCTCAGGCCGCGGCCGAGACTGCCCAGGCTAAGGCCGAGGAGCACGCGGGTTCCGCTGCGGATAGTTGTTCTCAGGCGCAGGATGCGGCGACGAACGCCGCCTCGGATGTGCGTCAGGAGCTGGAGGGTATTAAGTCGGATACACAGTCCGCTGCGTCGGCGGCTTCTACCTCTGCCGGACAGTCCGCGGACTCTGCCGAGCAGGCCCGTCTGTCAGCTGAATCGGCGGCGGAGGTCGTGTCCTCCGGCGTGCCGGACGCGACACCGACGATCAAGGGCAAGATGAAACTCGCGGGGGACCTCGCGGGCAGCGCGGACGCCCCGATGGTGCCGGGCCTCGCGCAGCGGGCACCTCTGTCACATACGCACTCCATCGGGCACATCACCGGCCTGCAGCCGGTCGTGGATGACGTCAACGCCGCGACTTATCAGGCAGCGGCGGGCCAGCTGATCCGGCGCGGGGAGGACGGTACAGCGTCCATCGCCACGCCCACCGGATCGACGAACATAGCCAACAAGGGATACGTGGACTCCTCGGTCTCACAGGCGGTGTCGGGGAAAGCGACCACTGCGTATGTGGATGCCGCCGTGACCGACCGTACTCCCCATGCCGTGGTGGTCGAATCGATGGACGACGTGGAGACCATAGACCCGGGCACCATCTACCTCGTGACGGGGGCATGACATGGCGAGCCTAGTTGACATGGGTTGGAACGTAATCACATCCACATCGGCGGTGACGGTGAATCCTCCCGACAACGCGGTTTCGTGCGACGTTGTTGTCCTAGGTGGCGGTGGCGGTGGCGGATACAACTATTTCGGAATAGGCGGTTCGTGGGCTAGTGGAACCATTGAAACTTCTTCGTCGCTGAGTATAACTGTTGGCGATGGTGGCACGCCGGGTGGGGTGGATGATAGGCCTATTCCTCTACCTGGTGGCACTTCGTCTGCTGGTAGTGTGACTGCCCTTGGTGGTCGTGCGGGTAGTAATGTGAATGGCGCTACTACTCAAGCCAATAGTGCAGCTGGCACTTATACGGCATTCGGGGAGACGTTTACTGGCGGTGGTGCTACTTCATACAATACTGCTGGTATTGTTCCTGGTGGCGGTGGTGGTCCTGGCAGCGCGGCTAAGGCTGGTGCTCGGGGCAGGGTCTGGTACCGCTGGTGGACTAATCCGAAGATTCAGAACCTATACGTCGGGGGCAAAAAAGTCCAAGCCGTATATGTTGGAAGTAAGGAAGTCACCGCTGTTTATAGTGGCAATAAGATTGTTTACGGGTCGGCATAGATGGACGCAGCGACACTATCTAAAACAATGGGCGGGGCACTAAGCCTCGCACGGCATGAGGCGTTGATTCCCGCGTTTAATGCGGCGATGGTCGCGGCAGGGATCACGACACCACTCCGTGCAGCACACTGGTGCTCACAGCTCTGGCACGAGTCCGGGGGGGCTGCGGTGGTCGCGGTCAGGTCTGGTACCGCTTCCGCTCCTACTGACCACTAGGACATCATCCCCCCGCACCACACCGGTGACGGGGGTTTCCCATACCCAAAGGAGGCACACATGGTCACTCACCCTATGAAGCCAGGCACCTACACGGTGAGCTCCGGCTATGGCAGCCGGTGGGGTGCATTCCACGCAGGCCTCGACTTCGCCTGCCCGGTCGGCACCCCGATCTACGCTCCCGCCGACGGCGTCGTGGTCCAGGGCAAGGACCGCGCACAAGGCAGCGTGTCGGGCTTCGGCTCGTGGATCTGGCTCGACTGCCAGGCATCCGTCGGCAAGGACTTCATCTTCGGACACGTCCACCACCCCGGCATCCTCGTCAAGGCAGGAGACCGGGTGAAGGCAGGCCAGCAGATCGGCGTGTCCGGTAACGAGGGGAAAACCACCGGCCCCCACGTCCACGCCGAAGTGTGGGGATCACCCGGCCGCACCGGCGGAAGACACCAGGACCCCGCACCGTACTTCACCGGCGCCACCGCACCGGGCGGCACCACCACTAAGACAGGAGCAACCGTGAGCACGCTCTATGGCATCGACGTTTCCGAATGGCAAGACGGCCTGTACCTCGCCGGTACCGGCGTGGACTTTTGCGTGATCCGGCTCGCCTTCGGCGCGTCGAAGGCTGACCGGTGCGCGGCGTCTCATGCGAAGGACTGGAAGACGACCGGGAAGCCGGTCTCGTACTACCACTATCTGACGCCGTGGGACGCTATCGCGGCGCAGGCGGATCTGGTGAAGCGTCAGTGGGACGCCTGCGGGCGCGGCGGCGGCGTGTGGATTGATGTGGAAGAGCCCGGCATCACCCGGGCTCAGGTCGTCGCATTCCGCGACGCTCTGCGATCCCGCGGCGTGACGGTCATCGGCGCGTACTCCCGGGCGAACTTCTGGGAGTCACTGCCCGGCGGTGAGCCGACTGCTGCCGAAGGTGGTGGCGCTATCTGGGTGTCGCACTACGGCCAGCAGCCGTACGGCCCGATCCGGTCGATCTACCCGGGCGACACGGCGTCTCAGTGGTCGTACCCGCTTGGGGACCGGAAGCCGGACCTCTGGCAGTGGACCGACCGGGCGACCGTGCCCGGCTGGACATCCGGAGTGGATGCCAACGCATACCGGGGCAGCGTGGAAAGTCTGCGCGCCCTATTCACCGGCGGCGAGTCCGCCACGACATCCGAGGAGGATGACATGTTCACTGATTCTGACCGCGCCGCACTGCTGGATTGCCGTGCGATGCTGCAGACCCTGTGCGCCCAGGACATGGGCGACGCCAACATCACCGGCCCCTACGGCGGGTGGCCGCAGACAGGCGGCCGCACCCGCACCGACACTCTCGCCGCGATCGCTGCGAAGCTCGGCGTCCCCGGCACCACCGACACCAAGGAGAACTGACATGAGCATCAAGAAGAAGCCCGCCGCCTGGCAGGTCCGGAAGATCGCGTACGGCCTCGCCGCCGTGATTGTCGGTGTCCTCGGCTGGGTCGGTGTCCTGTCCGACATCAAGGCCGACCATGTCCTCGACCAGGTAGACCAGTGGCTCCCGATCCTGCTGGGTGTCCTCGCCCCCGCCCTCGCCGCGACGAAGACCCATGAGGGAAGTGACTCGACTGCCACCGACCAGGACGTGGCGGGGGTGGTTGCCGCTGACGTGACCAACCGCGTGCAGGACGCGGTGCGGGATGCGCTGTCCAGTGTCACCAGCCTGGACCCCTCACGGATCGGGCAGGCCGTCGTCTCCGCGATCCGTGCAGAGGAGAAGGGCGAGCACGACACCACCACCTCCACACCTGCACCCGATTTCGTGTACGGCAGGTAGTCATGCCGATCGATCGTCTTCCCTCATGGATGCAGCGGCCGGCACGGCGTGCCCGCCGATTCCTGCTGACCGATGCTACTGTCCTACTCATCCTCGGCCTGGGGTGCATCGCCCGCGGCATCTCCTACAGTGGCCTTTCCACCGTCCCATCGCACCCCGCGGAAGCGTGGTTTCCCATCGGCGTGTGGTCCAGCATCTGGATCGCCCTCGGCGTCCTGTGCATCGGGGTCAGCCCGTGGCACCAGTCAGTGTCGGCCGCTCTCGCGGTCGCCGCCGGTGTCGCCCTCCACCTCCTGTGGGGGTTGTCATTCCTGTGGGCCACAGTCCACGGCGACATGCCCCGCGGATGGGTCTCGGCTATCAGCTACCTGATGATCGTCGCCCTCATATCCTGGGCTGTATGGCGAGGGTCCCGAGATGAAGTACGGGTCACCGAGGAGCCGCCCCGTGACTGACACGACGATCATCACCGGTGTCATCTCTGCTCTCGCCCTGATCCTCGTGGCACGGGTGAAGCTGTCCGGTGACAAGGAGACGGCGAGGAGCCCCGACTGGCAAGCATATGCGGACCGGCAGGCATCGGAGCTCGAGGGGTTGAAGGGGGAGATGCGGGAGGTTCGGGAGGAGGTCCGAACCCTCGAAAACCGCCTCGACGCCCTCGAGAGAAAGTACCGCTCAGCATTGGCGTTCATCCGACACCTCCTCGGTGCTCACCCCCAGCACCGGGAAGACATCCCCACCGAGATCGAGGCGGACCTGTAGGCCCGTCCTCGGGTCGAGCGCGGGGCGTCCCCCACCCCTGACCCTGGTGCTCCCCAGCCCCCACCGGCACACGTCGGTGGGGGCTTCTTCGCGTGTCAAGTTCGAACAGATCCCGAACACGGAGAGAATAAGCGCAGGTCAAAGCGTATTCCCCTTTCACTCGTAATGAAAAGGTCGCGAGTTCGATTCTCGCAAGCGGCTCCATCCGAAGCCCCAGGTAGAACCCCGGTTCGCCTGGGGCTTCGTGTATCTCGCGCGTACCTCCGTCATCCGGAAGCGGTAAGTGCGCAGCGGCGTCTGGTCATGTCGCCTTGGCGGGCTCAGGCGAGACGGACAGATGCCACGCTGCAGGGGGAGCCGCCAGACGCTTCCCGGCAGAACCGGCGGAACCGGCCGTTTCGGTCACCGTTTCTCGGTACCCTCGTGTCGGACGGCATGTAACCGCCATTCACCACAGAGAAACAGGAGCCACGGTATGTCCGACAACGGAAACCAGTACAGCTACACCGATCCCATGACGGGGGACAAGGTCATCGTCGCCGGCGAAGAACAGCACCACGACAAGTTCGCTGTCCTGTACCGCGGGGACGCGGAGGACGCCTGGAAGTTCAGCGGTGCCCACCAGCAGAAGCGCACCGCCGAGCTCTCCATCGAGCACCTGTCCGCACAGCGTGAGGACGACGAGTTCACCATCGTCGACCTCGCCCCGGAGCCCGCCGCCGAGTAGAACCCGGCGGGCGGGCCACCGGACGGGGCACCGGACACGGCCACGGTGCAGGGGTACCCTCGGAGGGGATCAGACACCCCTGCCCAGGAGGCCCACATGGCACTGCCCAGCACCACCGCCGACCGGTTCCGCGAGGTCGCCGCCGGTTTCACCGCACAGGTTGAGGCGGTGGCCGCCGACAGCTGGGACGCGCAGACACCCTGCACGGAGTGGAAGGCCCGCGACCTCGTCGGGCACATCGTCAGCTGGGCGGGACCGGCGCTGGAGGACGCCGGGGTGGACGTCACGTTCACCGAGGACAAGAACTCCGACCCGGCCGAGGCGTGGCGGCAGTTTGTCACGGTCACGCAGGCCGCTCTCGAAGACCCCGCGATCGCAGACACCCCGGTCACCCGTGGCCCCATCCCAGGCCAGTCGCTGAGCCGCAACATCTCCGGCTTCCTCATCCCTGACATCTTCATGCACACCTGGGATCTGGCGAGGTCGCAGGGCCGTGACGTGGAACTGGACACGGACTTCGCGGAGAAGAACCTCGCCGGCTTCATGTCGCTCGGCGACAAGCTGCGCGTCGGCGGCTCTTTCGGTGCCCCGGTCGAGGCCCCGGCGGACGCGACCCCGACCATCCGGCTGATGGCCTACGTCGGCCGCGATCCGCTCTTCGGCCTGGGCTGACCCGTGCCCCCGTCGGCTTCATAGTGGCCGTCGTGGTCATCTGCGTCCTCGTCGCGGTGATCAACGAGGTGACCCGACGGGTGCGTCGGCGTCAGCGCGACACGACGCCGACGGCCGAGGAATGGGACGGGTGGATCGTCGCGGTGGTCCTCACCGCGCGGCACATCAAGAGCGAGTACTCCAGCGGGCAGAAAGCCCGGGTGGTGGTGCGTCCGGCGCAGGCGCAGGCGTTCCGGCAGCAGACTGAGGGCCGGGCGGCGTCCGGTGCCGCGGCGAACCACGTGGCACCGAGGGAGGTGGTGATCTGGACGGGGGGGAGCCGGAGGGGCTGCCTGACCGGGTGGCGGCGCAGTCGTTCGAGGGTATCTACCTCTGGCAGGCGGGCCCGCTCCGGTCCGGTGACGGCGCCATCTCAGACTTCGATCTGCCGACGCGTCAGGAGCGGAAGGCGGCGCGCCGGGCGATGTACCGGGGCGGGTACCGCATGAACCTGCCCGACCCGGTCCCGGTGCACGTCACCCGCGACGTCAAGGGCCGGTACTGGTGGGACATCACCGGCTGAGGGGCCTACTGCGCGTACCCCGGGTAGTGCACCGGCGCATGCGCCAGGTCGCGGGAAGTCACGACCCGCTTGCCGAAGGGGAAGCAGGTCACCGGGATGAGCTTGAGGTTCGCCCAGGCCAGCGGCAGTCCGATGACGGTGATCGCCAGCAGGAACGCCGTGGCGATATGTCCCAGCGCCAGCCACAGGCCGGCGACCAGGAACCAGATCACGTTGCCGATGCCGGAACCCACACCGGCGCCCGGGGCGGCCACGACCTCCCGGCCGAACGGCCAGAGCACGTAGCCGGCGACCCGGAAGGACGCCACCCCGAACGGAATCGTGACGATGAAGATGCAGGCGATGATGCCGGCGAGCACGTAGCCGCAGAACAGCCAGAACCCGGACAGCACCAGCCAGATGATATTGAGCAGCAGTCTCATCGGTGGCGTCCCGTCACATTCCCGCGGCGGGGTTCGTCACGGAGCGGAAGGTCAGTGCCGTCGGGTCGCTGACATCCTCCAGCAGCGGGACGTCGAGCACGGAGGCAGGCACCGCGAAGGCGTCCACCAGGGTCTCGGACCAGGGGCCGAGGGAGTCGACGAGGTCGTTGAGCGCGGCGCGGGCGGCCTTGGTGCGGGCCCCGTTGAGCAGGTTCTGCTCCTGGTACCAGCCGGAGTTCCCGTTGATGATGTCGAGGACGTAGACGTCACGGATCTGTTCCATGATCTTCTTCGCCTGGGAGTCCGGCAGGGCGGACTCGGTCTCCAGCAGCGTCTCCAGCACGATGCGGTCGACGTGGGCCCACGCGCAGGAGAGCATGTGGTCCTGGCAGCTGTCGACGAGCGCGGCCGCGTCCTCGGTGGACATCTTCTGGGCGGGTCGGATGCGGCGGATGAGGCTCATCAACAGTCGGTCCTCGCGCTCGGTGAGCAGTTCGACCTGGTAGGCAGGGTCGAACAGGGAGGTGGTCTCCCGGTCGGTGACCGAGTCGACGAGGTTCTGGATGATCTTCTCGGCAGCGGTCCGGCGCTTGAGCAGCGTGCCGAAGTTGTCCAGACCGAAGCGGACGATCTCCAGTGGACCGAGATTGCCCATCTCGCGGGAGAAGCCGGTGAGCAGCTCCTTGGCGGCGAGCTGGATCATCACGACGTTGTCGCCCTCGAAGGTGGTGAAGACGTCGGAGTCGTCCTTGAAGGTGGTGAGCAGGTTCTCGGCCATGTATCCGGCACCGCCGCAGGCCTCGCGGCATTCCTGGATGGTCCGGCTGGCGTGGGTGGTGTTCGCCGCCTTGAGTGCGGCGGCGTGCGCCTCGAGCTCACGCTGGTCGGCGGACTGCTCCTTGGTCATGTTCGTGCGGTCCGGGATGCTGGTCTCCAGCTCGTTGAGCCGGCTGATCAGCTTGTTGGATGCGGTCTGCAGCGCATAGGACTTCGCGATGAGCGGGATGAGACGCAGCCGGTGCTTCCGGTGCTCGATGAGCTTCGACTCCGGCAGGGAATCGTCCGCGGCGAACTGCCGACGCTTGTTCGCGTACTTCGTGGCGATGGCCAGAGAGGTCCGGGCGGCGGAACCGGCGGACGCGCCGACGGTGATGCGGCCGCGGATCAGCGCACCCAGCATGGTGAAGAAGCGGGCACCGTCGGACTCGATGGGGGAGGAGTACTCGCCGGCCTCGGAGACGTCGGCGAAGCGGTTGAGCAGGTTCTCGCGCGGGACGCGGACATGGTCGAAGCGCAGGGTGCCGTTGTCCACACCCTTCAGTCCGCCCTTGTACATGTGGTCGCCGATATGGACGTCGGGCAGGACCCTGCCCTCGGCGTCCCGCAGATCGACGACGAGGCAGTGGACGCCATGGGTCTCGCCCCAGGACCCGGGCACGGACGCGTCGGCCGGCTCCTCGTAGTCGCCGGCGGGGGTGTAGAGCTGGCAGAACACGGCCGCCTTGGTGGCGTCCTTCGCGGCATTGCCGATGTACCACTTCTCGGCCATGGGGGTCGGGGTGTGGATGACGAATTCGCCGGTGGCGCGGTCGTAGACGGCGGTGGTCTCAAGGGACTGGACGTCGGAGCCGTGGCCGCGCTCGGTCATGCCGAAGGAGCCGGGGACGCGCAGCTCCATGATGTCCTTGATCAGCGGGATGTGGCGGTCGGTGCCGAGGTTCTCCACGGCACCTCCCCACAGGCCCCACTGGACGCCGGCCTTGACCATCAGGGAGAGGTCGGCGCCGCCGACGGTCTCCAGGGAGGCCAGGGTGGCGCCGATGTCCTCTGTGCCGCCGTGGTCCTTACGGAAGGAACCGCGGGGTGAGCCGGTCGACAGGACGTCGAAGAGCTGGGACATGGTGCGCTCGCGGGCCTCGTCGAGCGGGAGGGTGTCGTCGGCGCGCAGTCCCTTGGCGTCGATGAGGGCCCGGGCGGCGTCGCGGGCCTCGGCGTACGGACCGTCGAGTGCCGCCTTGAGCTCGGCGGCGACAGCGGCGCGCTGGGCGTCATCGGCGAGGGCGCGGAGCTTTTCAGGGGTGTCGCCGTCCCGGCGGGTGAGTCCGGTGGTGTCGGTGTTGGTCATACCCCCTGATGATACGTAAGCCGGCCGAGCCTTAAAGGTAGGACCACATTGCATCACAGGTGGGGAGGGGGTCTACGATGTAACTCATGACTGAACAGGAGCAGCCGGACAATCCGGCACAACACAGGGGAACCACACGCGCCAGGGGCGGCCGCGCGTGGCTCATCGTCGCTTTCGCCGTCTTCACCGTCGCCTGGGGCGGCAACGAAGCCACCCCGATGCTCGTCTTCTACCGCGAGGAAGCGGTCTTCAGCGACGTCTTCATCGACTCCCTCCTGGTCTCCTACGCTGTCGGCATCGTCGCCGCACTGCTCCTCGCCGGCCCGCTGTCCGACCGCTACGGACGCAAACTCATCATGCTCCCGGCCCCGCTGATCGCCCTGCTCGGCAGCATCTTCATCGCCGCCGGTGAGACCACCGAGTGGGCGATCCTCGTCGGTCGCGTCCTCGCCGGTGTCGGTGTCGGCATCGTCATGTCCGCCGGCGGTTCCTGGATCAAGGAACTCTCCGTCGCACCCTTCGACCCGCACTCCCGGCCCGGCACCGGCGCCCAGCGTGCCGCGATGTCGAACACCGCCGGCTTCGGTCTCGGTGCAGGCGTCGCCGGTGTGCTCGCCGAGTGGGGGCCGATCCCCGGGCAGCTGCCGTACATCGTCCATGCGATCCTCTCGGCCATCGCCCTGGCCGGCATCCTCTCCATCCCGGAGACCCGCCAGTCCGCGCACCTCAAGGTCCACGGTTCGCTGTGGAGCGACCTGAAGATCCCCTCGGTCAAGGACCGTCGCTTCCTCACGGTCGTCGCCCCGATGGCCCCCTGGGTCTTCGGTGCGGCCGGTGTCTCCTACGCGATCATGCCGCGGCTGGTCCAGGACCAGGTCTCCACCCCGATCGCCTTCTCGGCACTGCTCACCGTGGTCTGCCTGGGCTGCGGCTTCACCATCCAGCAGTTCGGCTCGCGGATCAACACCACCCACAACGCCCGTGGTCCGATCCTCGGCCTGTGCCTGGTGCTCGTGGGCATGTTCATCGCCACAGTCTCCGCCGGCGAGATCGCCATCTGGAACACGATCATCGTCGCGGTCGTCCTCGGTGCCGGTTACGGCCTGTGCATGGTCTCCGGCCTCACCGAGGTGCAGCGCATCGCCGGCCCGGACGACCTCGGCGGCCTCACCGCCGTCTACTACGCCCTGACCTACATCGGCTTCTTCTTCCCGATGATCCTCACCGAACTGTCCGACACCTTCGACTACACCGAGATGCTGGGCTTCGGCATCGTCATGGCGGTCCTCTGCCTGGCCGTCGTCACGGCCTTCTCGACGAAGAACCTGCCGGTCGAGAAGCCGGCCGCGACACTCTCGAAGGCCTGACCGCCACCAGGTGCACCGCCGCGCCGACCAGGGGGGCCACGCCGACAGCGAGGGCGGCGCGCACGGCCGGGTCGACTCCGGTCAACAGCAGGGCGACCGCCATGACGGTCGCCACGAGCCACCCGGCGACGTAGACCGCGTGCCGCTCGGCGGCCAGCACCGCCGCCCCGGTGACCATGAGTACCGCCAGGGCGCCGGACGCCACGGTGAGCACGGCGAACGTCGCGGCGTCCGCCACCAGTTCCGTGGGGAAGAAGAGGGACGCCACAGGCACGGCGAACAACCACGCCAGCGCACCTCCGGCCAGTGACGCCGCGACGCACCACCCGAGCAGCCGCAGCACCGTGGGGAGCGGGGCAGCGCGGTGTCCGGTGAGATGGACGATGAGGGCGGGGAGGAAACGCTGCAGCGGCACGAGCAGCGGAGCACGGGTCAACGTGACGGCGGTGATCACCGCGGCCAGCGCACCGGGGGCGGCGTCGGTCGAGGTGACCGTGATCAGCACCGGGAAGCCGGTGATGAGCAGGGCATTCGCGCCGGACGCCACCATCGCCGCACCACAGCGGCGCAGGAACTCCCCGGTCGGCACATCGGCGACGGCCCGCAGGACGCCACGTACCGGTCCGGCAGAAGGACGCAGCGACAGCAGTGCCAGACCGGTCCATGTCGCCGCGCCGAGCACGGTGACGAGAAGGAACGCGGTCAGGTGCCAACCGGCCGCCCAGGCCACCGCGGCGAGCAGTACCCGGACCGCACTGTCCACGCTGATCAGCCAGGCATAGGTCCGCCACCGTCCGGCGGCCGACAGCATCCCGCACACCGTGGCCTGTACGGCGTAACAGGCCAGGCCGGCAGCCAGCAACGTGACCCCGCCGGTGTCCGGCAGCAGCCCGTCGGCCCACAGCGGGGAGGACGCGACGACCAGCCCTCCGGTACCCAGACTGACACCGGCGGCGACAGTGAGTGGGCGGGCGTGGGGTGCGGCCGCGGTGCTGCCGTGACCCGGGTCTGCGTCCTCGTCCGCATGCCCGCGGTGGCGCTGCGTCGACACCGCCCGTGTCGTCTCCTGCAGTAGTCCGTCGAGTACGCCGGTACAGGCGAAGAACAGTCCCCAGTAGACGGTGAAACGTTCATAGTCCGCCGGTGTCAGGGCGTGACCGGCGAGCACCGTGACGGCATAGCCGGAGACCGCGACGACAAGTGTCGCCACGGTCAGGGAACGTCCGGCTCGCCTCACGGGCTACAGGCTATACGCCGGGGCTCATACACCGAGACCGCGGGACAGGGTGGGCCAGGCGTCCTGCAGGGCCAACGAGAAGTAGTGCCAGCTGTGCAGGCCGGCGGGCGCGTAGTGGACGGTGGCCGGGACACCGGCGTCGGCGAGCTGCCGCTCGAAGTTCATGGTGCAGTAGAAGGCACCGGCCTCCAGTCCGGTTCCCGCGGCGAGATTCCCCGCCCGTTCGGCGATGTCGGGCATCTCGCGAAGACCCCGGGCTTCCGCCCCGGAGGGATTGCCGCGCGCCGCGGAGAGGTACAGCGGCAGCCGGGACCCCTGCACCTCGGGACGCAGTTTCCCGACGTTGGCCGCCGGGTCGTGGGCCCGGGCGACGTCGCCGGTGACCGGGCCCCACAACTGGTCGGTGGTGGCTCCGGAATCGTCGTTGGAGACGACAGCGTCCACCATGCCGCGACCCTGCGGGGACGTGGTGTCGTAGCAGCCGGAGAGGCCCGCGGCGGCGGAGTAGAGGCCGGGATTGTCCTGGACGAGCTGCACCGCCGAAGTCGCCGCCATGGAGACCCCGGCCACCGCGCGGGTGCCGTTGGCGTGCAGGGACGCCTCCAGTGGCCCGGGCAGCTCCTCCGCCAGGTACGTGCCCCACTGCTGACGCTGCCCGCCGCGGTCCGCCCGGTCCAGCGACGAGGTCGACAGCCAGTCGGAGTAGTAGGAGTTCTTCCCGTCCACCGGGACGACGACGTTGACGTTCTTGTCGGCGAAGAACTCGGTGGCGAGGCCCTGTCCGAACCACTGGTGGTCTTCGCGTCCGCCGTCGACACCGTTGAGCAGGTAGAGCGTCGGCGCGCCGGGCTCGGAGGCGGGGCGCACGAGCAGCGGGATGTCGCGGTTCATTGAGGGGGAGTGCGTCCACACCTCCTCGATGTCGGGGTGGTCGTCGAGGACCTCGCGCCAGGTGGATTCGTCCTCGGTGAGGCCGGGAGTGGTGGCGTCCCGGTGGACGGTGGCGGTGGCGACAGGTTCAGCCGTGGCAGGGGCGGTGGTCAGGATGCCGCCGGCCAGCAGGACGCTCAGCGAGCTGAGCAGCGAGGCGGTGCGCCGGGTGACCGGGGAAAGAAGCATGGGGTTCCTGTCGTCAATGGTGATCGTCGTATAACGACGTGACGACTGTGACTTTACGTGGGCGGACCACTCAGTTTGGGTGTTATCGGTGGATGTGTGACGACAGTGGGTCAAAGGGAACGATCCTGGCAGACGAGAGCGCACGGTGTCAGACAAGAATGTCGCCCCTGCCGGACGATCGCGGCATTCTTGTCTGCCACTCCGGCATCCTGTGTGGCAGGCCGACCATCCCGCAGGTAGAGAATAAGGCCCGCCGCGCACCGATCGTCGGTGCGCGGCGGGCCTTGAGGCTCAGTCGGGGGAGACGCTACTGCTCGCCGTTCGCTGCGGCCTGCTCTTCCTGGGCCTGCTGGAAAGCGTCGGTCAGCAGCGGCAGGGAACCGGCGTTGCCGATGCCCTGGTTGTTGTCCAGGTAGGTGGCGGCAGCCTTGTCGCGGGTGGCGACGGCCTGGGTCTCATCGAAGCCGAGGCCACGGGCGATGGTCGGCCAGGAGCCGAACATGTCGTCCTGCCAGTAACCCCACTGGTGGGTGCCGGTGTTCCGGAAGTTGTACTCGATGTGGTTCACGCCGGCCTTCTCGGCGGCGGCCTTGAAGGTGTGGGTGCAGACGTTGGTCGCACCCTCGATGACGCCACCTTCGACCGCTGGGGTGATCGAGCCGACCGGGTTGCCGCGCAGACGGTCACCGGAGGGAACGTCGTGCTCACCCATCAGACCGGTACCGGCGGAGATGTAGATGTTCTGCTGGTCCTTCAGCTTGCCGACGTTGACCTGGGCATCGTTGCGCAGGGCGGTCGCACCGCCGCGGGCGCCCCACATCTGCTCGTAGGTGGCGTTGCCGCGCTGGACGACCTGGTCGACACCGATCTCGGCGACGCCGGTGGTGGCGGGGCAGCCGGAGTAGGACGCGATGGCGTTGTAGAAGCCCGGGTTCTGCTCGCCGTAGACCAGTACGGAGGAGGCGGACATCGACATTCCGATGATGGCGCGCTTGTCACTGGAGGACCCGAAGTGGCCGTTGGAGCCCTCCATAGCCTGGGGAAGCTCCTTGGTGAGGAAGGTCTCCCACATCTGCTTGCCGCCGACATCGTTGCCGTCCTTGTCCAGCGTGGGGTGGGACTGCTCCCAGTCGGTGTAGTAGGAGAAGGCGCCGGCCATCGGGATGACGACGTTCACGTTGCCGATCTCGTTGCCGTAGAACTCGATGGCACTGGTCTGCTGCAGCCAGTTGGCTCGACCGGTGCCACCGTCGGCGCCGTTGAGCAGGTACACCGTCGGCGCGTTGTCCGGGTTTTCCTTCGCCCTGATGGTGACGACCGGGATCTGTCGGTCGCCCATCGAGGGGGAGGTAACGGCCAACTCCTCCATACGTCCGTAGCGTTCGCCCGCCTTGCCTCCGTCGGGCTTGGGGGTGCCGTCCTCATTCGTCTCGTCCGCCTGACGGTAGACCCACTGACGCCAGCCGGCCTCGTCCTCGGGAACGTAGGTGTTGGCTTCGGCGTCTGCCCGGGTGGCGAACGCAGGGTTCACTTCTGCAGGGGCCACGGCGGCCTCGTCGGCGGACGCAACCGGCGTCGTCCCGCCGTAGTTCACCGCCACGGCGGTCAGCGGCAGCGCGGCAACCAGGGCGGCTGCGGCGACACGGACGGAGCGGGGGGCGACACGGCGGGCGGCGTGCGTGGACATTCAGGCCTCGTGATTCTTCGACGTCACTGGTAGTGGAGAGATCTCGCCAGGGTGATCGTCCGGAGGGGGAGTGGTGTTAACACCGTCACGCGGCGAGATGCAACGTTGCACACAGTAACATGCCGGTGCCCTGTACGATTATGCCGATTGTTTCCCACACCGCCTCGATTCCAGGAGTATTCCGTGAACCTCAGCTTCTTCGACCAGATCCTCGTCAACGCCAACGAGATCATCGGCGGTGCGCTCAACAACGCACTGGCGTTCATCACCAAGTTCTTCGTCTAGAGGGCCTTGTCGTCGAACGGGAGCGGAGCGTCCCCAGGGGTTCTGGACCCCCGACGCGACGTTTCGGCTCCGGGCGCGTACCATTGGTTCCGTGGCTGAACATTATGACGTAGTTATTATCGGCGCGGGTCCCGGCGGGTACGTCGCTGCCATCCGGGCGGCCCAGCTGGGTCTGAAGACCGCCGTTGTCGAGAAGCAGTACTGGGGCGGTGTCTGCCTCAACGTGGGCTGCATCCCGTCCAAGGCGCTGATCCGTAACGCGGACATCGCTCACATCCTCACCCACGATGCCAAGACCTTCGGCATCAGCGGTGACAACATCAGCATGGACTACGGGGTCGCACACAAGCGCTCCCGCAAGGTCTCTGCGGGCATCGTCAAGGGTGTCCACTTCCTGATGAAGAAGAACGGGATCACCGAGATCGACGGTCTCGGTACCTTCACCGACGCGAACACGGTCGAGATCTCGGAGGGGAAGGACGCGGGCAAGACCGTCACCTTCGACAACGCGATCATCGCGACCGGTTCCGTCGTGAAGTCCCTGCCGGGTGTGCACATCGGCGGCAACATCGTCTCCTACGAGGAGCAGATCCTCGACGAGGACGCCCCGAAGTCCATGGTCATCATCGGCGCCGGCGCCATCGGCATGGAGTTCGCCTACGTGCTGGCGAACTTCGGCGTGGACATCACCATCGTCGAGTTCATGGACCGCGTCCTGCCGAACGAGGACAAGGACGTCTCCAAGGAGATCGCCAAGCAGTACAAGAAGCTCGGCGTCACGCTGAAGACCGGTCACAAGACCACCGCCGTCCGCGACCTCGGCGGCGCCGCCGGTGTCGAGGTCGACATCGAGGCCGCCGACGGTTCCAAGGCCGAGACCATCAAGGCCGACCGCGTCATGGTCTCCATCGGTTTCGCACCGCGTGTCGAGGGCTTCGGCCTGGAGAACACCGGCGTCAAGCTCACCGAGCGTGGTGCCATCGACATCGACGACCGCATGCGCACCAACGTGCCGCACATCTACTCCATTGGTGACGTCACCGCGAAGCTCCAGCTCGCGCACGTCGCCGAGGCGCAGGGTGTCGTCGCCGCGGAGACCATCGCCGGCGTCGAGACCCAGGAGCTCGGCGACTACATGAACATGCCGCGGGCCACCTTCTGTACCCCGCAGGTCGCGTCCTTCGGTTACACCGAGGACGCCGCCCGCAAGCGTGCTGAGGAGTCCGGCCGCGATATCAAGGTCGCGACCTTCCCCTACTCCGCCAACGGTAAGGCCCAGGGCCTCAACGAGGGCGTCGGTTTCGTGAAGATCATCGCGGACGCCGAGTACGGCGAGCTTATCGGTGCCCACATGGTCGGCCCGGATGTCTCCGAGCTGCTGCCGGAGCTCACTCTGGCGCAGCGTTTCGACCTCACCACCGAGGAGATCGGACGCAACGTCCACACCCACCCGACCCTGTCGGAGGCCATTAAGGAAGCGGCCGAGGGCATCGCGGGTCACATGATCAACCTGTAGGTTCCCCTGCACCACCGCCCCGGTCACAGTCCCTGTGTCCGGGGCTCTGTTATGTGCCCGGATATGTGTTCTGCCGTGCGCGGCGTTGATGCGTCCTTCGCCGTGGTGAGGGTACGATTCTGGCCATGTCAGAGGTGCCGGAGAACGGGGTCCCCGCTGAGGATCATGCCGACGAGTATGCAGAGGAGCATGTCACCGTCGTCGGCGTGATGGTCGACCGCGGGCTGCCCGAGAAGCGCGTCATCAATGCCCTGGCGAAGCTGGGAATCCGTCCCGACGACTCGGACATCACCGACGAGAGCCTGCGCTTCAGCGGTCATCCGCGGGTGCAGGTCCGCACCGCGTCCCTGCCCATGCGCCTCGACGGCAGTGTGCGCCTGGCGGACACCACCCCGGACATCATGAGGTCCTACGGCTGGGACCGGATGATCTACGTGACCGACCTGCCGTTGACGACGCGCCGGCCGGTCATCAGCCAGACGGTGCACCGAGGCACGGTGACCATGCTGTGTCTGCCCGCGTTCGGTCTGCTGCGGGCCAGTGAGGCGCTGCGTCAGGAACTCAGTCGTCTGCTGCGCGGCAAACCCGCCGGGGCGGGTATCCGCGAAAAGTTCACCGAAAGTGAGGACATCGAGGGTGGTGACGCCGATGCGGACGTCACCCGCGTCATCGAGGGACGGGGACGCGGCATCCGACTGCTGCTCGGGATGATCGCCGGCAACCAGCCTGAGCAGCTGTTCAAGGTCCTCACCGGCTGCCTGGCCATCGCGGTGGCGACCGGCGCCTACGGCATCTTCTACGGCTCGATGTGGCAGATGTCGCACACGGTGTCTGTACCGCGTATGGCGGTGATCAGCCTGTTCGCGGTGGGGGCGCTGTCCTTCTGGTTGATCTACCACAACGGACTGTGGAATCGGTGGCCTGACCGGGAGAGCGACTCGGTGGCGACCTGGCGTGCCAGGATGGACAACCGCGCCACACTCGGCACGGTGGCCATCGCCGCGGTGATGATCTACTCGACCGTCTTCCTGTCGCTGCTCGTCCTCTCGGTGGTGATCGTGGACACGAACTACTTCCGGTCCCAGGTCCATGACGACCCCTTCCCGTGGGGCTACGCGAAGCTCGCCTGGATGACGGCGTCGCTGGGCACGATGGCGGGGGCGATCGGCTCCAGTTTCGACAGCGATGACGCCATCCGCGAGGCCACGTACAACCGGCGTGAGCACCTGCGTCGTCAGATCACGGGACTCTACGAGGACAAGCCACCGTCACGGCTGCGTCCTCAGCAGCGTCCGCGGTAGAGGGGGTGACGGGGCACGGGGGAGTGCCGCCTGCCACACAGAAAACCACCGCCCGTCCTGCACGAAGCAGGACGGGCGGTGGTCAGTCAGTTCAGAACGTCAGGCGCAGGCCCGGAGGTTCCTAGAACTGGGCCTCCTCGGTGGAGCCCTTGAGGGCGGTGGTGGAGGAGTTCGGGTCCACGGTGGTGGCGATGCGGTCGAAGTAACCGGCGCCGACCTCGCGCTGGTGCTTGACAGCGGTGAAGCCGCGGGACTCGGCCTCGAACTCGCGGTTCTGCAGGTCCACGAAGGCGGACATCTGGTTGCGGGCGTAGCCGTGGGCCAGATCGAACATGGAGTAGTTGAGGGCGTGGAAGCCGGCCAGGGTGATGAACTGGAACTTGAAGCCCATGGCGCCCAGCTCGTTCTGGAACTTGGCGATCTCGTCGTCGTCCAGGTGGGCGGACCACTTGAAGGACGGGGAGCAGTTGTAGGACAGGAGCTGGTCCGGGAATTCGGAGCGGACGCCCTCGGCGAACTTCTTGGCGAGCTCGAGATCCGGGGTACCGGTCTCCATCCAGATCATGTCGGCGTACGGAGCGAAGGACTTCGCACGGGAGATGCAGGGCTCGATGCCGTTCTTGACGTAGTAGTAGCCCTCGGCGGAACGCTCACCGGTGAGGAACTCGTGGTCGCGCTCGTCGACGTCGGAGGTCAGCAGCGTGGCGGCCTCGGCGTCGGTGCGGGCGATGACGACGGTCGGGGTGTTGGCGACGTCGGCGGCGAGGCGGGCGGAGTTCAGGGTACGGACGTGCTGCTTGGTCGGGATGAGGACCTTGCCGCCCAGGTGGCCGCACTTCTTCTCGGAGGCCAGCTGGTCCTCCCAGTGGGTTCCGGAGGCGCCGGCCTTGATCATGGCCTTCTGCAGCTCGTAGACGTTCAGGGCGCCACCGAAGCCGGCCTCACCGTCGGCGACGATCGGGACGAGCCAGTTGTCGATGGAGGTGTCGCCCTCGACGCGGGCGATCTCGTCGGCGCGGGAGAGGGCGTTGTTGATGCGCTGGACCACGGACGGAACGGAGTTCGCCGGGTACAGGGACTGGTCCGGGTAGGTGTGGCCGGAGAGGTTGGCGTCACCGGCGACCTGCCAACCGGAGAGGTAGACGGCCTTCAGGCCGGCGCGGACCTGCTGGACGGCCTGGTTACCGGTCAGGGCACCGAGGGCGTTGATGTAGCCGTCGCCCGGCTCGTTCACGGCGTCCCAGAGGATCTCGGCACCGCGGGTGGCGAGGGTGTGCTCCTCGACGACGTTGCCCTGGAGCTCGGCAACCTGCTCGGCGGTGTAGTCGCGGGTGACGTTGGCCCAACGGGGGTTCTCGTCCCAGTCCTTCTGGATTTCGGCGGCGGTACGCGGCTGTCCGACGTTCGACATGTGTTAAACACACTCCCTTAAGTGGTGGAGATGGCGGTTACAACGCTGATTCCGGCTACCCCGGGGGCGGCTGCTCCCCGGCCGGATCTGCTGGGCTCGAGAATACAGGGGGAAAACGGCACGTCAAAGCAAATACGTGATCCAGCCCACGGCGGGGGTAGTACGATCGTACCGTTTTCTTGGGTCTCAGATACTGACATTGTTCATCTCACCTAATGGTCAAAAAACGCGTGGTCCAGCGGTGACGTGCGACGTGCATCACGTAAGGGCACGCTCCAGTACACAAGTGAACCCGGGTTCGCCAGTCTGGAACGGGGTGGTGCCGGGGGTGGTGGGTCGTTCCCTGGAGCACGGATGACTCCCCTCGGTGACATGGCTCACCTAGTCTGGTGTCCGTATTGCGGACAAGTCGATATGTGAACTGAAGGAGTTTCCATGACACAGCAGACGCAGCGCATCACCGCCGGTGGTCTCGAGGTCGCCAAGACCCTCTACGATTTCGTCAACGGCGAGGTCCTGCCCGGCACCGGGGTGGACCAGGAGAAGTTCTGGGAGGGCTTCGGAGCCATCGTCGCCAAGCACACCCCGCGCAACCGTGAGCTGCTCGCCAAGCGGGATGACCTGCAGGCGAAGCTGGACGAGTGGTACACGCAGAACCCGGGCACGCAGGACGCCGAGAAGTACACCGCCTTCCTCAAGGAGATCGGCTACCTCGTCGACCAGCCCGAGGACTTCGAGATCCGCACCGAGAACGTGGACGCCGAGTTCGCCACCACCGCCGGCCCGCAGCTGGTCGTGCCGATCCTCAACGCCCGCTTCGCGATCAACGCCGCGAACGCCCGCTGGGGTTCCCTCTACGACGCCCTGTACGGCACCGACGTCATCTCCGAGGAGAACGGCGCCGAGAAGGGCAAGGGCTACAACAAGGTCCGCGGCGACAAGGTCATCGCCTGGGGCCGTGACTTCCTTGACGAGGCTGTGCCGCTGGAGTCCGGCTCCCACGCCGACGTCGAGAAGTACGACATCACCTCCGGCCAGCTCGCCGCCGTCATCGACGGCAACGAGGTCCACCTGCAGCAGCCCGAGGTCTTCGTCGGCTACGCCGGTGAGAAGGACGCCCCGACCGACATCGTGCTGAAGCACAACGGTCTGCACATCGACATCCAGATCGACGCGGAGTCCCCGATCGGCAGCACCGACAAGGCCGGTGTCAAGGACATCGTCCTGGAGGCCGCCGTGACCGCCATCATGGACTTCGAGGATTCCATCGCCGCGGTGGACGCCACCGACAAGGTCCTCGGCTACCACAACTGGCTCGGCCTGAACCAGGGCACGCTGGCCGAGGAGGTCTCCAAGGGCGGAAAGACCTTCACCCGTGAGCAGAACGACGACCGCTACTTCACCGCACGTGACGGCTCCGAGCTCCGCCTGCACGGCCGCTCCACCATGCTGTGCCGCAACGTCGGTCACCTGATGACCAACCCCGCCATCCTCGACGCCGAGGGCAACGAGGTCTTCGAGGGCATCATGGACGCCGTCATCACCGCCGCCTGCGCCATCCCCGGCACGGACCTGGACAACGCCCGCCGCAACTCCCGCGAGGGCTCGATCTACATCGTCAAGCCGAAGCAGCACGGTCCGGAGGAGTCCGCCTTCACCAACGACCTGTTCGCCGACGTCGAGGACCTCCTCAACCTCCCGCGCTTCACACTCAAGGTCGGCCTGATGGACGAAGAGCGCCGCACCTCCGTCAACCTGGACGCCTGCATCGAGGCCATCGCCGACCGCGTGGCCTTCATCAACACCGGCTTCATGGACCGTACCGGCGACGAGATCCACACCTCGCTGCTGGCCGGCCCGATGTTCCGTAAGCCGAAGCTCAAGGCCTCCCTGTTCATGGAGTCCTACGAGAACAACAACGTCGACGCCGGCCTGGCCCACGGTCTCTCGGGCAAGGCCCAGATCGGTAAGGGCATGTGGGCCAAGACCGACCTTCTCGCCGAGATGGTGGAGCAGAAGATCGGCCAGCTGCGTCAGGGCGCCTCCACCGCGTGGGTCCCGTCCCCGACCGGTGCGACCCTGCACGCCACCCATTACCACATGGTCGACGTCTACGCCGTCCAGGAGAAGCTGATCACCGACGGTCGCCGCGACTCCATCCCGGGTATCCTCACCGTCCCGGTCGCCGCCGCCAAGGTCGGCGAGAGCGACGCCACCTGGACCGCCGAGGAGATCCAGGAGGAGCTGGACGACAACTGCCAGTCCATCCTGGGCTACGTGGTCCGCTGGGTCGAGCAGGGTGTCGGTTGCTCCAAGGTGCCGGACATCCACGACATCGACCTCATGGAGGACCGGGCCACCTGCCGCATCAACTCCCAGCTGCTGGCCAACTGGCTCAAGCACGGTGTCGTCACCGAGGAGCAGGTCATCGAGGCCCTGCAGCGCATGGCCGCCGTGGTCGACCGTCAGAACGCCGGCGACGACACCTACCGCGACATGGCCCCCGACTTCGAGAACTCGGTCGCCTGGAAGGCCGCCCGTGACCTCGTCCTGCTCGGTACCACCCAGCCCTCCGGCTACACCGAGCCGATCCTCCACGCCCGCCGCCTGGAGTTCAAGGAGCTGCACGGTATCGCCTAAGGCGATCGCCTGACACCGCCGCGCACCTTTCATCACCGTGACGGCCCGTCCCTCCCCGGGGCGGGCCGTTTCCGGCTTTCCGCGGCCCTGTCCCGGGTGACCGCCATGAGTTCTGCCCCGCCGTCATGCGAAAATCCCGGTTCAACGGCCTTATGCGCGAGTTTCTCATGACACCCGGGCGGTTTTCATGATGCTGCTACACCGCGCGCGGCGTCCGCGGGCCACCTACGATGGTGGAATGACAGCAGACCTGCCTGACGCCCTGCCTGACCTCGCCGCCTTCGACGCCGTGCTCTTCGACCTCGACGGCGTCATCACCCCGACCGCCGATCTCCACCGACAGGCCTGGTCCGTGGTGTTCACCAGGTACTTCGTCGAACGTGGTGTCGCCCCGTACACCGAGCAGGACTACTTCGACCACATCGACGGACGTCCGCGCAGTGAGGGGGTGGCCGCGGTGCTGGCGTCCCGCGGGATCACGCTGCCCGCCGACCGGTCCGATCCGGCGTGGGAGGGGGAGAAGGGGGAGGACGCCCCCACCGACGAGACCGTCCTCGGTCTCGGCCTGCTGAAGAACTCCGATTTCCTGGCCCTGCTCGACCGGGGCATCACGGCCTATCCCGGGTCCGTCGCCCTGCTCGACGCGCTCACCGCCCCGGGCACCACCACGCGGGTCGCCGTGGTGAGCTCGTCGAAGAACGCCCGCCCGGTCCTCACCGCCGCCGGTCTCATCGACCGCTTCGAGGTCATCATCGACGGCAATGTCGCCGCCGCCGAGGGGCTGCCCGGCAAGCCGGCCCCGGACACCTACAGCTACGGTGCGGAACTGCTCGGTGTTCCGTCGACCGGGGCGGTTGTCGTGGAGGACGCCACCTCCGGCGTCGCCGCGGGTGCCGCCGGCGACTTCGGACTGGTCCTGGGCGTCGACCGCGGTGCCGGGGCACAGGCACTGAAGGACGCCGGGGCGGACGTCGTCGTCGCCGACCTCGCCGACCTCGTCGACCGGCTCGGCACCTCCGACGGCTCCTCTGCCGTACGCTGAACCACTGATCAATCCTGAAGACAACACTGAAGCCGACCGAAGGGACATTCCGTGACCGACTCTAACGACCGGACCGACCACCTCGAGGAGTTCCTGGCGCAGCGTCGCCGGGTGGCGTCCGTCGTGAACCGCCCCGTCGGTGACGGTGGCGGACCGGCCGATCCCACCGACTACTTTCCCCCGGGCTACCGCACCGACGTGCACCTCGACGACGTCGACCCGCTGGAACTGGTGGACCGGACCAACCACCCGGTCGACGAGTGGGGCTGGCATGAGCGCCGTCCCGTCCGGTCGGACGCCGAACTCGGCCTGTCGGAGACCGTCTTCGCCCTCTCCAACGGATACATGGGTCTGCGCGGTAACCCGCCGGAGGGTCGCGACTCCCACGAGCACGGCACCTTCATCAACGGTGTCCATGAGACGTGGAACATCGAGCATGCCGAGGACGCCTACGGTTTCGCCCGCGAGGGCCAGACCATCGTCCAGGTACCGGACGCCAAGCCGATCCGGCTGTACATCGACGATGAACCGCTGCGCCTCGGTGTCGCGGAGGTCGAGGACTACGGCCGCACCCTCGACTTCCGTGAGGGGGTGGAGCGCCGGAGTTTCATCTGGCGTACCCAGTCCGGCAAGCGCGTCCGCGTCGTCACCGACCGGATGGTCTCCTTCCAGGAGCGGCATCTCGCGCTGATGAGCCTCGAGGTCGAGCTCCTCGACTCGGACGCCGCGGTCGTCATCTCCTCGCAGATACTCAACCGCCAGGACGGGGAGGACGAGTTCTCCTCGATCCTCGACACCTACGCGGCGTCCTCCGGGGCAGCGGACCGCGCCTACGCCCACGCCGCGGACGTCAACGGCGGTGGCGACCCCCGCAAGGCAGAGAAGATCGCCGGCCGGGTGTTCCAGCCGACCTACCGCGCCAGTTCCGAGGACCAGCGGGTGACGCTCGGCTACCGGGTGACGAACTCCGGCATGACGGTCGCGGTGAGCATGGACCATGTCCTCGACGTGACCCAGGCACAGGGGACCGGCGGCTCGGGTGCTCCGGCATCCTCTGACGCGGTCGGCGGTGTGGAGATGCACACCGAGATGCGCGACGATGTGGCCCGCGTGGTCTACCACGTCGACGGCACCCGCGGGTTGCGACTGCGGCTCGAGAAGTTCGTCTCCTACCACTCCTCGCGCCACGTCTCCGCCGAGGAACTGGCCTTCCGCTGCGCCCGGACGATCAACCGCGCCCGTCAGGTCGGCTACCGCACCCTGCAGGCCAACCAGGCGGAGTGGCTGGGGAAGTTCTGGCGGCGGTCCGACGTCCGGATCCCGGGCCACCCCGAACTGCAGCAGGCGGTGCGGTGGAATCTCTTCCAGCTGATCCAGGCGTCCGCCCGTGCGGAGACCCAGGGTGTGCCGGCCAAAGGGCTGACCGGGTCGGGCTACGGTGGCCACTACTTCTGGGATACCGAGGTCTACGCCCTGCCGTTCCTCACCTACACGAACCCGCAGTTCTCCCGGAACGCCCTGCGGTTCCGCTACCTCATGCTGCCGCAGGCGAAGGAGCGTGCCCGAGAGCTCTCCCATGACGGTGTCCTGTTCCCGTGGCGCACGATCAACGGGCATGAGTCCAGTGCCTACTACGCGGCCGGCACGGCGCAGTACCACATCGACGCGGACATCACCTACGCCCTGATGAAGTACGTCTACGCCACCGGGGACGCGGAATTCCTGCTGGACGAGGGCATCGACATCCTCGTCGGCACGGCACGGTTCTTCATGTCCCTGGGGTTCTTCGAAACGACGGGGGAGAAGTTCCAGATCCACTCGGTGACCGGCCCCGACGAGTACACCACAGTGGTGAACAACAACCTGTACACAAACGTCATGGCGCAGTACAACCTCCGGGTCGCCGCCGATGTCGCCCGGCAGATGCGCAGTGAGCGTCCGGAGGCCTTCCAGAACCTCGCCGACCGCACCGGCCTGTCCGAGGACGAACTGGACCTCTGGGACCGCGCCGCCGAGGCGATGTACATCCCCTTCGACGAGCGGATGCAGATCCACCCGCAGGACGACCAGTTCCTCAACCGGCAGCTGTGGAACCTCGACGACCCGGCGGTGGGGGCGAAGCGTCCGCTGCTGCTGCACTACCACCCGCTGACGATCTACCGGTACCAGGTACTCAAGCAGGCCGACGTGGTGCTCGCCCTGTTCCTCCAGGGACGCGACATGCCGACCGAGGTGAAGAAGCGCGACTACGCCTACTACGACCGGCTGACGACGGGCGACTCCTCCCTCTCGGCGGTGGTGCAGTCCATCATGGCCGCGGAGCTCGGCTTCCGGGACACCGCGATGAGATTCTTCCTGCGCGGTCTCTTCCTCGACCTGGAGAACCTGCACGGCAACAGTGCCGACGGCGCGCACATCGCGTCCTGCGGTGGTGTGTGGAGTGCGCTGGTCTTCGGGTTCGGCGGCTTCCGTGACGACTACGGCCGGTTCAGCATCGACCCGCGTCTGCCGGAGGGCTGGGACGAGCTCGAGTACAACGTGACCCTGCAGGGCTACCAGATCCGGGTGTCCGTGGAGAAGGACGCCGTGGAGCTCCAGATCGTCGACGGCGGCGAGGGTCTCGTCGGTCCGGTGACCGTTCTCGGACAGGACGTGGTCATCGGTTCGGCCCCGGTGCGGGTCGAGGGGACGACCACGCTGGTGTCCGAGGAGGACGGCCTGTCGGAGTCTGTACCGTCCGCCGATGTCGTCTTCGTTGAAAAATGATTCGGATATAACGATATTGCGCGTCGTGAGCGACTGCGCAGATTCTGCGAGGCGGGTCAGGACAGGCGAACCTCACTTATAAAACGCGCAGAATCTGTGTTTGACCTGCATAACGAGGTGTTCACATTACGGGCGTACTGCAGCGCTGTGATCTTTTTCACGGTGAGGGGGGTCAGTTAGTGTTTGCCACTCTGGCAGTCGTACAGTGTCACTGACACTGGAGGTGCCATGACTGTTAAATACGATGATCCCGTCGCACTGGAGCACGGGAAACTGAACATTAAACCGCTGCGGGAAAGGCCCGATTTCCCGTCCTGGGCGATGAAGCTGACGATGGCCGTGACTGGCATCATCTTCGTTCTTTTCGTCCTGTTCCACATGGTGGGAAACCTGAAGGTTTACACCGGTGAGGGACACTTCAACGACTACGCAGATTTCCTGCGTCGCATGGGTGAGCCTGTCTTCCCCCATGAGACGGTGCTGTGGATCCTGCGCGTCGTCCTCATTATCTGCCTCGTGCTGCACGTGTACTGCGCCTTCGCTCTGGAGGCTCGGTCGAAGCAGTCCCGTGGTTCCGAGAAGCGCTTCGGCAAGGTGAAGAACTTCAACACCTTCACCGCCAGCTCCATGCTGGGCACCGGTGCGGTGCTGCTGCTCTTCATCATCTTCCACATCCTCGACCTGACCATCGGCAAGGGCGTCGCCACCGACGCCTTCGAGCACGGTGAGGCCTACGGCAACCTGGTCGAGTCCTTCAACCGCCCCTGGGTCGCCATCATCTACATCCTCTGCATGGTCGTGCTCTTCCTGCACGCCTCGCACGGAATCTGGCTGGCGTCCTCCGACCTCGGAATCACGGGTCACCGCACCCGCCAGGTCATCCTGTGGATCGCGTACCTGCTCCCGGCCATCGTCATGATCGGCAACATCTCGATCCCGGTGGCCGTCCTGTGCGGCTTCGGTAGCTAGCGGATCTGGAAAAGGAGAAGAGACAACAATGGGTATGAGCAAGCCCCACCCGCACAACCAGACCGCTGACTTCAACTACGACGAGGCACTGGCAGCATTCCAGGCCCCGGAGTCCCAGGTCGACGGCGTGACCGTCGGCAAGGTCATCGGTGACAACGCCCCGCACGAGGTGTCACAGCAGCAGCAGTGGCAGTTCGACAAGGAGCACTTCAAGCTGGTCTCCCCGCTGAACCGTGCGAAGTTCAAGGTCCTCATCGTCGGCACCGGCCTCGCCGGTGGCGCAGCCGCAGCCGCCCTCGGTGAGCTCGGCTACAACGTGAAGGTCTTCACTTACCACGACAGCCCCCGCCGCGCGCACTCCATCGCCGCGCAGGGTGGCGTCAACTCCTCGCGCGCCAAGCGCCTGGACAACGACTCGACCTACAACCACACCAAGGACACCGTCAAGGGCGGCGACTACCGGTGCCGGGAGAATGACTGCTGGCGTCTCGCCATGGAGTCCGGTCGCGTCATCGACCACATGAACGCCATCGGCGCCCCGTTCTCCCGTGAGTACGGCGGAACCCTGGCCAACCGTTCCTTCGGTGGTGTGCAGGTGTCCCGCACCTTCTACACCCGTGGTCAGACCGGTCAGCAGCTGCAGCTGGCCACCACCTCTGCCCTGTACCGCCAGATCGGTGCCGGCAACGTGGAGATCTTCACCCACTCCGACGTCCAGGACGTCATCGTGGAGGACGGCGTCTGCAAGGGCATCGTCACCCGCAACATCATCACCGGTGAGCTCAGCATCCACACCGGTCACGTCACCGTCTTCGCCACCGGCGGTTACGGCAACGTGTACCACATGTCCACGCTGGCCAAGAACTCCAACGCCAGCGCGATCATGCGTGCCTACGAGCAGGGTGCCTACATGGCGTCCCCGTCCTTCGTGCAGTTCCACCCGACCGGTCTCCCGGTCAACTCGGACTGGCAGTCCAAGACGATCCTGATGTCCGAGTCTCTGCGTAACGACGGCCGCATCTGGACCCCGAAGAAGAAGGACGACCAGCGGGATCCGATGACGATCCCCGAGGACGAGCGCGACTACTTCCTCGAGCGTCGCTACCCGGCCTTCGGCAACCTGGTCCCGCGTGACATCGCCTCCCGTGCGAACGCGCAGCAGATCAACGCCGGCTACGGTGTGGGCCCGAAGAAGAACTCGGTCTACCTCGACCTGACCCACGCCATCAAGAACCTCGGCGAGGACGTCATCCGCGAGCGGTACTCCAACCTCATCCAGATGTACGAGGAGGCCATCGGAGACGACGCCTACAAGACCCCGATGCGCATCGCCCCGACCTGCCACTACACCATGGGTGGTCTGTGGACCGACTTCCACGAGATGACCTCGATCCCGGGTCTGTTCTGCTCCGGTGAGTCTTCCTGGATGTACCACGGTGCGAACCGACTGGGTGCGAACTCCCTGCTGTCCTCCTCGGTCGAAGGCTGGTTCACCCTGCCCTTCACCATCCCGAACTACCTGGCTCCGCTGCTGGGTACGGACATCCCGGACGAGGACTCCGCCGCCGCGAAGGCAGCGCTCAAGCGCACCGAGGACCGTCTCAACAACATCCTCAACATCCGTGGCCCGAACCCGCACGGTGCGGAGTACTACCACCGCCAGCTCGGTGAGATCCTCTACCGCTGCTGTGGTGTGGCCCGCAACGTCAAAGACATGCAGGAGGGCATCGACGAGATCCGCGCGGTCCGCAAGGACTTCTGGGAGAACGTCTTCGTCCCCGGCGGCACCGCCGAGATGAACCAGCAGCTCGAGTACGCGATCCGCGTGGCCGACTACCTGGACCTCGGTGAGCTCATGTGTGTCGACGCCCTGGACCGTGACGAGTCCTGTGGCGCCCACTACCGTGAGGACCACCTTGACGAGGAAGGCGAGGCGAAGCGCGACGACGACAACTGGTGCTTCGTCTCCGCCTGGGAGCCCGCGGGCGACGAGAAGTTCATCCGGCACTCTGAGCCGCTGTACTTCGACCGCATCCCGCTGATGACAAGGAACTACAAGTAATGAAACTGCATCTTGAAATCTGGCGGCAGGCGGACCGCAATGCCCAGGGACACTTCGAGTCCGTGGACGTGCCCGACGCCGTCGAGTCCATGTCCATCCTGGAGCTTCTCGACCACGTGAACTCCAGCTACGTCGAGGCGGGCAAGGAACCCTTCGCCTTCGCCTCCGACTGCCGCGAGGGTATCTGCGGTACCTGTGGCCTCCTGGTCAACGGTCGCCCGCACGGCCCGGACCAGAACAAGCCTGCCTGCCAGCAGCGCCTGTTCAGCTACTCTGACGGCGACGCCCTGAAGATCGAGCCGATGCGCTCCGCCGCCTACCCGGTCATCAAGGACATGGTCGTCGACCGGTCCGCGCTGGACCGTGTCATGGAGAAGGGCGGCTTCGTCTCGATCGTCGCCGGTACCGCTCCGGACGCCGACCACCTCCTGGTGAACCACCACGACGCCGAGCTCGCGCTCGACCACGCCGCCTGCATCGGCTGCGGTGCCTGTGTGGCCGCCTGCCCGAACGGTGCCGCGCACCTGTTCACTGGCGCGAAGCTGGTCCACCTCACGCTGTCCCCGCTGGGCCGCATGGAGCGTGGCCGTCGTGCCAAGGCCATGGTCGACGAGGTCGAGGGCACCTTCGGTCCCTGCTCCCTCTACGGCGAGTGCGCCGACGTCTGCCCGGCCGGCATCCCGCTGACCGCGGTCGCCGCGATCACCAAGGAGCGCGCCCGCGCCGCCTTCAAGGGCAAGGACGACTAGTTCTGACGGCACTGCCACACCCGTGAAGGGGGAAGGACGCCGCGGCGTGCTCCCGTTGCTTCGGTGGTGCGGCACCCGGTGATCTAGAATTACCGGCATCCACACCGATGAAAGAGGAAAGAATGTCTGCCAACACCGCGCTGGAGACCCGGACGCCCACGAATGAGCTCGCCTACCTCGACGGGTTCGTGCCGTCGACGTTCGATGCTCCCCACTCGTCGCTGCACCGCAGCGCCACCTGGATCGGCATGGGCCTAATCCTGGTCTCCCTGGCCGGTTTCGGTACCTTCGTCTACGGTTTCGGCGTCAACTCCGACACGACCTCCCCGATGGCGGACGACGGCTCCATGATCGGCATCATCGGCCTGATCGCCGGCCTCGGCCTCCTGTTCGCCGGTTTCTTCCTCGTGCATGCCGGCCGTAAGAACTACCGCGCCTACAAGAAGGCCAGCGGCCGGGTCCAGTAACCCCGGGCAGCCCGACCCTCCTCCAGGGGGTCAGGCACCTCCTGTCCAGAGGCCCGCACCACCCTTTCGGGTGGTGCGGG
>NZ_BJNT01000025.1 GCF_006539825.1 Corynebacterium variabile | reverse complement strand
CCTATCGAGTTCGAGACCATCATGAACACGACCGTCGCACTGACGGCGTGACTACACCCTGTCACCTATCCGTGCAGCAGTCCCGTGCGCAGGTAGGTGATGTCTGAAATCCAGACGCGGTTGAGCCCGCCCTGGTCCCAGCCTCTCTTGACCCGGTCAGGGATCTTGTAGGTGTCCACACCGGGGATCGTGGTCACCGGAGTGAACTTCTTCGGACTGATGCCCTCCAGGCCCTGGCGCAGCATCGATGTCGCGACGGTCTTCCGGTCAACGAAGGTCCCCTCACGGGCGAGCTGGGCGTGGACTCTGGGAGCTCCGTAGACGTCATCGGACTCGGCGAAGACCTTGCGGACCTTCACATCGAGTTCGTCGCGTGCACGGCGTTGTGTGCCGGGTTCTGCGGCCTGCCGTTTCGCCCAGGCGTAGAACCCTGACCGGGACACTCCCAGGAGTCGCGCCATGCGAGTGAGCCTGGCCAGTTCGCCTTCTCCGCGGTCATCAGTTCGTACCGTTCGTCGGTCGTTGGCAAGGCTCGCGAAGAAGGCTGCTGCTTTTCCCAGGAACTCGTTGTCCTTGTGCAGCTCGGCGACCTGGCGGCGCAGGGCTTTGAGTTCGGCGCGTTCGTCCAGGGTCAGTTCCCCGGTCGGTTCGCCGGCCTCGGTGGCTCGTTCGGCGGCAACCCGCTTGCCCAACGACTGGGAACCGACACCCAGCTCCCGGGCGACTTCGGCGATCGTGCGGCCGGTGTCGATGACCAGTCGGGCAGCCTCGTGCTTGTACTCGGGGCTGAAGGTTCTCCGGGGTCGTCTGCCGGGGGTCTTCTCGGGGTGCTGTTGCAAAGTGGAGCGGGCGGTGCCTGGACGCTGATCGAGAAGGCGGTCCACAACCCTGTAGCCCTGATCTCTCAGGCGCCTGTGAAGGCCTTGGCGACGATCACCGCATCCGGGTTCGGACACCCGAAGGCGAACACCCTGCCCTGGCCTTTGCGTAGCGCGTGCATCGCCTCCATACCCTGCAGTGTCCTGTACGCCGACACCGGATTCTTGAACCCGCCACCTTTGGAACCCAGGATCCGCTTGAGCCGGCCGTGATCTCCCTCGATCACATTGTTGAGGTGTTTCACCTGCCGGTGAACTACTGTCCTCGACAGCTTATGCTCGTCGATCAGTTCCTTGATCGCTGCAGCGTAGGTGGGTGCTTTGTCGGTGCAGATGACCCGAGGACCACTGGGTTCCTCACCGTTGCGGACACGGTGACCAGTGCTACGCAGCGCTTTTCCCAAAAATCGCGTTGCTGCTGTCGTGTTGCGTCGGGTGGACATGTAGAAGTCCAGAGTCCGGCCGTCCTTGGTGACGGCCCGGTAGAGGTAGCACCACCTTCCACCTACCCGGATGTAGGTTTCATCCACTCGCCAGGAGTCGGCGAAGGCTACAGATCCTTTGCGGTACCAGCGGGTCCGTTTATCCAGTTCGGGACCGTAGTTCTGCACTCACCGGTAGATGGTGGTGTGATCCACTGGTGCACCACGTTCAGTGAGCATCTCTTCCAGGTCGCGGTAGGACACCCCGTAGCGGCAATACCAGCGCACTGCCCACAGGATGACGTCTTGAGGGTAGTACCGACCGGAGAAAATGCCCATGACCGCTGATCCTGCCGACGGCAACCCAACTTTGCAACAGCACCCGACACTGTGGGCAGGAAGCTGTTGATCACAACGCCGCGGGGATGGACGGCAGCGGCGTCCTGAGAGTCCGTCGTCTCGGCTGAAGTGGGGCGGTTTCGCCGACCTCATCGGGGCCCGCAGCCTGAGTTCAGGGGTGCGGCGAGACAGGTGCCGGTGATGAGGTCGCCGGTAAGGTGCTGTCTCTGCCCGATGAGGGCTCCATACCGCGAAAGGAAAGGTCGACCTCCTGATACAACCGAGGTTCTGGGGCATCACGGAGTGTGACTGAGCACCTCGAAAGACATTCCGGCAGCCGTCAGTCGGTCGATGAGGTTTCCTCCCATGGCCGTCGCGGTTGTGAGCTGGCCGGCGAGAGCCGGATTGTCGTCGAAGGCCAGCGACAGCGCAGATTCCGCCAGCATCTTGGCGGTCTCCGTGTAGCCCGGGTCTCCGCCTCTCACGCGGGTATGGACGGTTCTCCCCGCAGCGGTACCCACGAACTCCACGGTGAACCAGGTTCTGTCCCGACGCTCCTGTGACGGCCCTTCACCGGCGGCGATCCTCCGTGCGATTGCCCGGCGCACCGGAGCAATCTGCACCGCGGCAATGCCGACCACGAACCCGACAAGGGACGCAGGGACCGTGCGGAGCTTCTTCGCGCCTGCATTGTGCGAGTAGCTGAAGTCAGGCCCGTAGTCGTCAGCGGACGGGGCGGTGAGTGCCGATCTTGTGACGATCTGACCGTCGATCGTCGGCAGGGGGATCAACCAGGTCCCCGTAACGCGGTCACGTCGCGGGAACCCCACCGTCAACCGGGCTCGACGCCCAGCGGAAGTAGACTCGGCCCGCCGTCGCTGTGACGCCGCCTGCCACATCGGTCGTAGGCGTGACAACTGCTTCAGCGCAGAGTGCAGGGTCCCGCCGGACAAGGACGCGTTGGTCCGCACGACACCGCGAATCTCCATCGGTGCATTCGCAGGAAGATTCCTCGCGGTGTACAGCGCCCCGAGGTCATGGGGGATCGAATCGAATCCGCATGCGTGGACGAGCCGGGCTCCGGTCTTCTGCGCTGTGGCGTCATTCCCGAGGAACATCCGGTCGACGAACTCCGGCTCTCCGGTCAGGTCGACGTAGTCTGTTCCCTCTTCGGCACAGGCGGCGACCAGGGCAGCACCGTACTCCAGATACGGCCCCACCGTGGTGATGACGACTTTCGCCGACCGCGCGACCTCGGTCAATGAGGCAGGATCGGTGGAGTCGGCGTGCAGCAACCCGATGTCGGAGACATCCGGGTTGATGCCGGTCAACCTGTCCCGCACCGCCTCCAGTTTGTCGCGGTTGCGTCCCGCCAGAGCCATCCTGCCCGATTCGGGAAGGTGCTCGACCAGGTAGTCGGCGGTGAGCCCGCCGGCAAAGCCGGTCGCGCCGAACAACACGACGTCATACGGACGTTCTGGACAAGTGGGGTGGTCGTCTTTCTCTGTCATCGTGCCTTCCGGTTCTTATGGGGGACAGCCGTAGATGTGTGCAGTGCGCACAAGTCTAGGTGTGCCTGGCGACCACGGTGCTCCGTTGCCGACGACGTCGGGCAGTCGTGGCTGGGCGCGGGCCTGTCAGGAGAGGCACAGCGGCGAAGTATCCTGTCGACCCTCTGCCTGCGGCGTGGTGAGGAAAGCGCAGTTCCACCAACCGCGCTCGGCGGTAACTCTTTTCACTGTATTCCACTGCTCCGAGGTCAGAGATGGCGTTCGACTGAGAACGAATCCGGAGGATCGCTGAGGATCGCCGACAATGGCGAGTGAGTAGTCCTCCTCGAGATAGGTCACGCGGTAGTTCACCGGGCCGTCGAGTGACTGTCCGGGAATACCGTCGAAGGCAACTCTGAGCGATCCCGGATTCTCGGGTTCTTGGACGCGGGCCTGTCCGGAGATCGTCGACTGTCCGCCGGCCAACGTGCTACACGTGTTGTCCACGGAAATAGTGTCGGAGTCGATGACGCGGTAGTCTGCGGTGGTATTCGAGGTGCACTGCAAGGTGAACGGCTGAGGCACTGCAGCGACCTGGTACCACCTGCCCTGGTACTGCTGGGGGTCCAGGACCGGGACCTGGCTGAGCTCGTCGCCGCCGACCGATCCCACGGCCGTGCCCTCGGGGAGGCGCAGGTCGGAGGAACCGGCACCTACTCTTCCTCCGTCAGTGATGTCGGAACCGGGAGCAAAGTCAACGCCGGGGGCCGCCGCCGCCAGACCTGTTCCGGCGGCCAGGGAAATCGCGGACAACAGGACGTATACGGAAGCAGATCTGCTGTGTGTGAAGAACTTCATGATGACTCCTTGTGAAAAGTTTCGGGTACGAGAAAATTGTCGTAACAGCACACATTCGTCACCTGGATTCACGGGCACTTATTGCCGCGCGTCGCCGGTGGGAATGTGTTCCGGGAGCGGATACACAACGTGTGCAGTGTCAATGCGGTGAAATCACTGTCTGCCACCTGTCTTCCCGGGCCACCAGATCCGGTCGCCGAGCAGATGGGTCAGTGCCGGCACCAGGAATGACCGGACCAGGAATGTGTCGATGAGGACTCCCAGGGAAATGATGACCGCGAGTTGCACCAGGAACTGGATCGGTATGACCAGCAGCGCCGCAAAGGTGGCGGCCAGTACGATACCGGCGCTGGTGATCACACCACCGGTACCGACCAGTCCTCGGCTCACGCCGACCGCTGTGCCGTGGACCATGGATTCTTCGCGCACCCGGGTCATCAGGAAGATGTTGTAGTCGATTGCCAGCGCCACCAGGAAAACGAAGGCGTACAAAGGCACCGACGGGTCCGAGCCGTTGAATCCGAACAGCGAGAAAAGAACCGCGCCGGTACCCAGTGCCGTCCCGAAGCTCAGCACAGTGGTCGCCAGTAGGACCAGTGGTGCCACCACGGCCCGCAGCAGCAGTGCAAGCATCACCGTGATGACCAACAGCACGACCGGGATGATCGTGGCACGGTCGGCGACCGAGGTTTCCCTGGTGTCCAACTCCGTGGCAGTCGTCCCGCCGACCATGGCACCGAGGTCGCCCACACGGTCCCGGATCTCCTGCACAGTGTCTTCCGCCGCACCGGAGTACGGGGAATCGGTGAGTGTCACCTCCAGCAGCACATCGCCGTCGACCACGGAAGCGTCGGTCTCCGGTCCCGGGGCCACGGCTGCCACACCGCCGAGTGCCCCGACTGAGGTCCGGACCACGTCACTGTTCTCCTCGGGGGCCAGAACATACGTCGGCGCGCCCGAGCCGGCCGGGAAATGTCGGTCAAGAACCGCCTGTCCGTCCCGGGCGTCGCTCTGGCCGATGACGTAGTCACTGGTCGGCACCCCGTCAGCGTCCAGTGTGATCAGGCCGGCGCACCCGGCGACGAGCACCAGGCCGACGCCGACGGCGATCCGGCGGGGAGCACGGGCGACGAGTGCTGCAACACGGTCCCAGATTCCGCTGTGAGCCGGACCCGGGGAGTCCTCCTGTTCCGCAGTCGTGTGGGGAATCCTCGGCCAGAAGACCCGTCTGCCGCACAGGGCGAGCACGGCGGGAAGGAATGTCAGCGAGGTGAAGAACGCTGCGGCAATGCCGACAGCCGCCACCGGCCCCAGTCCGGCATTCGAGGCCAGGTCCGACAGGAGCAGACAGAGCAGTCCCGCGATCACCGTGGCCGCGGAGGCCAGTACAGGCTGCCAGGTGCCCCGGAGAGCCGCAACGGTGGCGGACCAGCTGTTGTCGTGGCGACCGAGTTCTTCCCGGTACCGGGCGGTGTACAGCAGTCCGTAGTCTGTTGCTGCACCGATGACCAGGATGAACAGGATGCCCTGGATCTGCCCGTTGATCATCACGGCCCCGGCTCTCGCCAATGCCACATTGACGAGCACCGCCGCGCACAGCGCCACCATGGAACTCAGCAGGACGATCAGCGGCAGGAACGGGGAACGGTACACCAGTACGAGGACGACCAGTACCGCGGCAACGGCGACGAGCAGCAGCAGGCCGTCGATTCCGGCGAACGCCGCCGACAGGTCGGCACTGAATCCGGCGGGTCCGGTGACCTGTGCCTGCAGGCCGTCCGGTAGTTCGGAGTCCAGGGTGCCCTGGAGTGCAGCGACAGTGTCCGCCGGTGCGGCGTCCTCCGGTGGTGACACGATGATCTGTACCGCCTCCCCGTCGTCGGACGGCACCGGAGGACTGACCTCGGTCGCTGCGGTACCGGTGGTGCCGGCCGCACCGTCTACGGTGGTTGAGAGCTGCTCAGGCAGATTTCGTAGCTCTGCCGGATCGACCCGGTCCCCGTCAGACTCTGCGGTGACGACCACGATCGCCGGGGCGGAACCGGAGTCCTGGAAATCCCCGAGTCGGTCGCTGACTTTCGTCGATTCAGCGGATTCCGGGAGGAACGAGGACTGGTCGTTGGTGGCCACCTCGCTGATCTCACCGAACTTCGGACCGCCGACGGCGGCGACGCCCAGCCACATCAGGATGAGCGACGCGGCAACTGCCCTCCTCCAGAAGGTGCGGGAACCGGCGGGTGGAGCGTACGGCATGATGGACTCGCTTCACTTGATGTCAGTATGTGCCGGAGAAAGCCAGAACTCCCCGGAGCCGGGACTCACGGGCGGGCCGGACGGCACGGTGGACGGTCAATGACCGCTGCCGGCCGCGTTGTGCTGTCACAGCGGTAGGGGTTGTGCATCAGGGCGTGGTGTTCCTGAACAGCATTGACTTCTCTGACCGGGGCTGTCGTGGAATCATTTGTCCGAACCACTGTCGTCGGACTGACCGTCGCCGGACGGCATGAGCACGCCGTCGATAGCGTGGATGACCCCGTTGGAAGCCTTCACATCCGTCGCGGTGACTGTGGCGCGGTTGCCGGTGCCGTCCACAAGGTAGACCTTGTCTCCGTCAACTTCGACGGTGAGATCTTCTCCGAGCACGGTGGTGACAGTCTCCCCGTCCATACCGGCGATATCCTCGGCCATGACCGCGCCGTCCACAACGTGGTACTTGAGGATGTCGGCGAGATCACCGGTCGGGTCAGCGAGGAGATCGTCGAGTGCGCCGGCCGGCAGCGTACTGAATGCTTCGTCCGTGGGGGCGAAGACGGTGAACGGTCCGCCACCGCGGAGCGTGTCCTCCAGTCCGGCGGCCTGCACTGCCGTGATCAGTGTGGTGAACTCGCCGGTAGTGCCTGCAGTGTCAACGATGTCAGTCTCCATCCCCTCCTCGCCGTCTTCGGGGGTGCTGGTCTCGCCGGCCCCGGCAGACTCGGTGGACTCAGTGACCCCGGTGGTGGCTGTGGAATTGTCGTCACTGTCATCGCTGCAGGCGCCGAGAGAGAGCGCGAGGGCAACCGCTCCGGCTGCGGCAAGGTACTTCTTCATGGTCTTCTCCGTCTGGTAGGGCCGGGCGGGATACCCGGTGATGTACGAGAGAACTCCGTCACGCAGAGCCACGGTCGGGCTAGGTACGGTTTCATCCGCTAAATCACTAACCTAGTTAGTTAATATTGTTCAGTCAAGACCTGGTGTGGAACGGGCCCGGGCAGGTCAACGTGTCTTCATGGTGCCGCCGCTGACGGGTTCGCTCTCACCCCCAGCGGGCGACGTCCAGCGTCTTCTCCCTGGACCTGCCCGGGGAGAAACTCACAGTGATGTGCGGCATCGCGCTCACTGTACTGACAGCGGCTGCTCCTGACCGGGCAGGTCAGCATGGTCGGCGCCCCCACGGGTCTCGAGCCGGGCCTGACGGTGATGCGGGACGAGGAGGACCACGAGTGCCCCGGCGACCGCGGCGAGCGCGCCGACGAGGAAGCAGAGCCGGAAGGCGGTCGCATCCGGAATTACCGTGCCGCCCAGGTCGATGGCGCTGCTGGTCAGGATCGCCGCCATCACGGCTCCGGCGACGGTGGTGCCCACCGACCGCATGAGAGCGTTGACGCCGACACCCGAAGCGGCGTCGGCCGCGGGGGTGCTGCCCATTGTCAGCGTGGGCATCGCCGCGTAGGCGACACCGACTCCGGAGCGCGCGACGATGCTGGCGACCATGAGCTGCCACGGAGCGTCCATGAGGAGCACCGCGACGAGGTAGCCGGCGGAGACGATGACAGCACCGACGGACAGGGTTACCCGGGCGCCGAACCGGGTGATCATGGTGCTGGATACCGGGGAGAACAGCATCATCATCAGGCCGCCGGGCGCCATCCAGAGCCCGGCCGCGAGGATGGACTGGCCCAGTCCGTAGCCGGTGGCCTCCGGAATCTGCAGCAGCTGCGGGACCACGATGGACTGTGCCGTCATGCCGAATCCGATGAGGACCGCGGCGATGTTGGTGAGGAGGATCGGCCGGTGTGCGCTGGTGCGTTGATCGACCAGCGGCGAGGTGACACGCAGCTCGTACCAGCCCCAGAACAGCAGGACGACGAGCCTGCCGAGGATGCAGGCCACGGTCGTGCCCGAGGTCCAGCCCCATTCGGACCCCTTGCTCACTCCGATGAGGGCGCTGCCTATGCCGACGGCCAGGCCGATGACCGCGACGAGCAGTCCGGCGATGAAGGGGAAGCGCGACCGGGAGAACGCGGCATTCTTGGTGGCTACGTCGGTGGCCGCCTCCGAGGAGTCGTCATCGTTGCTGGTGAGGGTGGTTGTCGGAGAGGTCATGGATCCTTCCGGGGTCCGTGATCGTGGTAGGGGAGATGGTTGACGGGTCAACCGCCGGTGAGTGCAACCGGACCGGCCCGCCCACCTGCACCCCCTTGTGACGCGACTAACATCACCTCAGTACAGCGCGAAGGACCTCCGCGAGAACCCGACCGCGTAGCCGTCCACCCCGTCGACCAGCTTGCCTGTCCGCCCGTCGCCCGCGCCCAGTGCGATGAACAGTGGCAGGAAGTGGTCCGCTGTCGGGTGTGTGTAAGGCATACCCGGGGCCAGCGTCCGGAAGTTCGCCAGCGTGTCGAGGTCGCCCCGCTGGATGGCTTCCAGTGCCCAGGCGTCGAAGGCCGCCGCGGGAGCTGCCGAGGTGGTCACTTCACGACCGCGAAGCCGTTGGTCCAGGAGATCTGCCCGGCGGCGGCGAGGCCCATCTGCAGCAGGGCCGTGGCCTCGAGCTCGCGGGCGCGGGAAAGGGCGCCGGCGTCGAGGACGCGTAGGCCACCGGCGGTGACGGTGGCGGAGAAGGTCTCCTTGGCGGCCGCGTCGTCACCGGCGACGAGCACGGTGGTCGGCTCGGAGCCGTTGGCCTTCGCGGCGAGCGTGGCGGCGAAGTTGACGTTGAATGCCTTGAGGACGTGGGCCTCCGGCAGCAGCGCGGCGAGCTCGGCGGTGGCGGAGGAGTCGGCGGCGGGGAGGAGGTGAAGGTGGCGAAGTCGAGCGGGTTGGTGATGTCGACGACAGTCTTCCCGGCGAGCTGTGCGCCGAAGGTGCCGGCGATACCGGACAGTGCCTGGTACGGCACGGCGAGGACGACGATCTCGCCGGTGACGGTGGTGTCGGCGCCGGCGCTGGAGTCGAGGACCTGGACCTCGGAGCCTGCGTCGCGGAAGATCCCCGCGATGGCGGAGCCCATGTTGCCCTTGCCGAAGACGGTGACGGTGGAAGCGGTGGTGGTCATGATGGTGAGTGTCCTTAGTGGGGTGTTCAGGCCCCGTGATCCGATGATCTCAATATAGTTGACACGTCAACTACTTATAAGAGTCGTTGTCGCGACCTGCCTCACCATCGTGCCGCAGTCGCGCCGCCCCTGCAGGAGACCACCACGTCACCTACCGTGGCACCCATGGAGCCGATCCGCACCGACCGCCTCACCCTGCGCACCTACCTCCCCGGCGACGAGGAATGGATGCACGACCTCTACTCCCGCCCCGAGGTCACCGCACTGCTCCTCGACGAGCCGTGGAACCGGGAGTACACCCTCAACCGGCTCGGCGACCGGCTGATGAAGACCGACCTGCTCGGTCCCACCGGCACGCTCGCCCTGGTCATCGAGTACGGGGGGACGCCTGTCGGTGACGTCATGATCTGGACCACCACCTACGGCAACGCCGAGATGGGCTGGGTTCTCGACCCGGACGCCGGTGGCAGGGGCATCGCCTCCGAGGCGGTCACAGCCGTCATCGACCATGCCTTCGGCCGTGGCCTGCACCGCGTCGTCGCCCAGATGGACGCCCGCAACGCCGCCTCCGCGAAGCTCGCGACCAGGGTCGGCATGACGCAGGAGGCGCACTTCCGCGCCAACTGGTGGAGCAAGGGGGAGTGGACGGACACCCTCGTCTTCGCGGTGCTGCCGGACGATGTGGACGCCTGATCAACTCTCAGGCATGGGGAAACCCCCGGTACCCGAAGAATCGGGTGCCGGGGGTTTCCGCTCGACCGTGATGCGGTCGATGTGCTACTAGAGGACGGTGACGTCCGCAGCGGCCGGGCCCTTGGCGCCGGCCTCGACCTCGAAGGAGACCTTCTGGTCCTCTTCGAGGCTGCGGAAACCGCTGCTCTGGATGGCGGAGTAGTGGACGAAGATGTCGGAGGATCCGTCGTCCGGAGCGATGAAGCCGAAGCCCTTTTCAGCGTTGAACCACTTGACGGTACCGGTGCTCATATTGTTTCCCTTCTTAGTGTGCTGCCGATGACGACTGTCACCTGCAGGGTCGACCGAATGCTCCGTGAGGAACCAGTTCGTGTCCTAGTACGACAACTCCCGCGAACTTGATTCCTTCCGCGAGCGGAAGGGAAAAACTACTCAGAAACTGCAACTGACGCTCAACGGTACGTGTCGGGTATCTCCACGTCAAGCCGCCGACAGGCTCAGCAGCGGTCGAAGGCGTAGTCCGGCTCCTCCGGGGTGACCAGACCGAGATCCCGACGCACCGTCTGTTCCGGCAGGTCACCGGACCGGCAGAGCCCGGTGAACTCCGTGGCGTCCGCGTATTCGATGTCCAGCACCGTGTCGTAGACGGCGGTGTATTCCGCGCATTCCCCGTAGGCACCGCAGTCCTCGGCGACCGCGAACCCGAAGCCGGCGTCCTTTCCCTCCCCGGCCAGCTCCGGGGCGTTCTTCTGGGCGGACGCCAGCCCCGCGTCGCGTGCGACGTCCGTCAACAGTCGGGCGAGCGCGAGGTTGTCCGTAGGTGTCAGCCCAGGCGTCAGCCCCGGTGCCCGCTCCGTGCCCGCGTCCCCTGAACGCAGGGACGAGTCGAGGTTGTCGAATTCCACCGCGTCGAATCCGGCGTCCGCGCAGCCCCTGATCTCCGGGGCCAGACGGTCGGCGATCTCCGCGCGCCGGACAGCGCTGGACGTGTCCAGCAGGAACTCGTCGGGCCAGTCCGGGTCGGCGACCGGGGCTCCCGACGCATTCCGCAGCAGCAGGTCGCCCCAGGAATCGGCTGTGCCGGGCTGGGACTGGAAGGCGTTGAGGTAGCAGACGGAGTACACGCCCTCGACCGGGTCCGCCGAGGCGTCGCGGACCACGACAGTCGTCCCCGCCGGGGGTTCGTAGGCCCCGCCGAGCTGGTAGTCGATCCCGCCCGACGGCGGCAGGGAAGGACCACCTGTACCGCCTGCGCCGTCGGCGTCCTCCGCAGAACAGGAGGACGCCGCGACGACCAGGCACACCGCCGCGGCAGCGGCGGCCAGAACCGTCGGGGTCCTGACGGTGGCGGGGCAGGTCATGGTCACCCTGCAAGGATACGGCCGGTGCGGGGTGGGGGAACCCAGGGTCGGCAACTCAGGGTCACAAATAGGGGTCTTCCCGGAGGCGCACCCCCGCCCCCGGGCCTTACGGTGGATACATGACCACGGGCGGACGCGCCCTCCAGACCTCACGAGAGGATCGATCATGCCCACCGCAACTACCGCCGACAACACCAGCAGCACCGATACCGCCGCCGCCCGCGCGGACGCCCTCACCAAGATCTACGGCTCCGGGGACACGAAGGTCACCGCCCTCGACAACGTCTCCGTCTCCTTCGCCGCCGGTGAGTTCACCGCCATCATGGGCCCGTCCGGCTCCGGAAAGTCCACCCTCATGCACTGCATGGCCGGGCTGGACACCCCCACCTCCGGCTCCGCCTGGCTGGGGACCACCGACCTGGCGTCCCTGAAAGACAAGGAGCTGACGAAGACCCGCCGCGACCGGCTCGGCTTCATCTTCCAGTCCTTCAACCTCGTGCCGACCCTCACGGCCGAGGAGAACATCACCCTGCCCACCGACATCGCCGGCCGGAAGGTCGACCGCGCCTGGTTCGACGAGGTCACCGGCCGTCTCGGGCTCACCGACCGGCTGTCCCACCGCCCCGCCGAGCTCTCCGGCGGCCAGCAGCAGCGCGTGGCCTGTGCCCGCGCCCTCGTCTCCCGTCCCGAGATCATCTTCGGCGACGAGCCCACCGGCAACCTCGACTCGAACTCGTCCGCGGAAGTCCTCGCCATCCTGCGCGCCTCCGTCGACCGCGACGGCCAGACCGTCGTCATCGTCACCCATGACGCCAAGGCGGCGGCCTACGCCGACCGCATCCTCTTCCTCGCCGACGGCCGGATCGTCGAAGAACTGCGTCAGCCCACCGTCGAATCCATTCTCTCCGTGATGTCCCGCATCGAGGAGTTGTGACCGCCATGTCCACGGCCCGCGCGGCATCCAGCGCCGCGTCCACCATGCGCCGGGTCTCCCTGCGCAACCTCGCCGGCCACAAGGTCCGGCTCGTACTCACCGTCCTCGCGGTCGTCCTCGGGACCGCCTTCATCTCCGGCGCGCTGATGTTCACCGCGTCACTGTCCAGGACTTTCGACACGCTGTCCGAATCCACCACGAAGGGCGTCGACGTCACCGTCACCCCTGATGAGGCCACCGGACGCCCCCTCCCGCTCGAGATCGGCGACATCCTCGCCGACGCGCCGGGCGTGGCGAAAGTCAACAACTCGACCCAGACCACCGTCGTCGTCTCCCACGACGGCACCACCCTCCAGACCGGCGGCGCACCGGCCTTCGCCACCGCCTGGTACCCCGGGAATGACCAGGTCGGTCCGGCGACCACGCTCACCGACGGGGACGCCCCGGTCGGTGACGACCAGGTCGTCGTCAATTCCAGTGCCGCCGATAAGGACCACATTTCTGTCGGAGACGCCCTCACCGTCGTCGACACCGGCGGCGTCCACGAGGTCACCGTCTCCGGCATCTACGACATCGACGTCGACGGCGGCGGCTTCATCGGCCTCATGATGGAGCAGGACGCCTACCTGTCCACCTTCACCGACGGGCGTACCGCCACCGGGTTCGCGCTCGCCGCCGACCCGGGTGTCAGCCAGGAACAGCTCAAGGCCGACGTCACCACGGATCTCGCGGACGCCGGCGTCAACGGTGTCGAGGTGAAGACCGGCCAGCAGTCCGCCGACGAGCAGTCGGACGCCATCGACGAGGCCCTCAGCTTCGTCAACTACTTCCTCATCGCCTTCGGCCTTGTCGCCCTGGTCGTCGGCACCTTCATCATCGCCAACACCTTCTCGATGATCGTCGCCCAGCGCACCCGCGAGTTCGCGCTGCTGCGGTCACTGGGTGTCTCCTCCCGACAGCTGACCACCTCGGTCGTCGGCGAGGCGGTGGTCGTCGGCGTGATCGGCGCACTCGTCGGCGTCGCCGCTGGAGCCGGCCTGACGAAGCTCATCTACACGGTCATCGGCTCCACCGGCGCCGGGCTGCCGGACACAGGAGTGCAGGCCACCGCCGGTTCCGTGGTCACCCCGCTGATCCTCGGCGTCCTCGTCACCGTCGTCTCCGCGTGGGCCCCGGCCCGGCGTGCCGGTGCGGTCCGCCCGGTGGAGGCGATGCGTTCCGGTGACATGTCCTCGGCGTCCTCCCTGCGTGGACGCACCGTCACCGGCGCAGTTCTGCTGGTCCTCGGTGTAGTCGCCGCACTGGCCGGCGTTCTGTTCGATGACTCCGGTACCGGTAACCGCGCGGTACTGGTGGGGCTCGGCGCACTCGGCGTCCTGCTGGGGACCTTCCTGGTCTCCGCGGCGATGGCCGTGCCGGTCGTCCCCGCGATCGGCCGGGTCATCGGCGCACCGTTCCGCTCGGTGGGACGCCTGGCGTCCACCAGTTCCTCCCGCAACCCGCGCCGCACCGCGACCACCGCCTTCGCGCTGACCCTCGGCATCGCCCTGGTGGCGGTGTTCGGGATGCTCGGTGCCTCGATGAAGGCCTCGATCAGCGGCCTCGTCGACAACACCGTCAGCTCCGACCTGGTGCTCTACGGCCCCTCCGACGGGTCCTTCCCCATCCCGACTCAGGCGCTGGACGCCGCCCGCGACGTCGACGGCGTCACCGAGGTCTCCGGCTTCGGTCTGGCGCCGGTGACCCTCGGCGGCACGGCCAGCGACTCCATCGTCAGCTCCGGCTTCGGCTCCGGCTACTTCGTCGGCGACCCGCGTGTCACCGGCGAGGTCACCGAGGTGCAGGGCTCGGTGGATCTCACCGGCGAGGGCTTCATCGCCTCCGAGTCCGCCGCACAGCGCAACGGCTGGACGATCGGTGAGGAGGTTCCGCTGGACACCGCCGTGCCCGGGGCGGATGCCCGTGAGATCGGCACCGTCGCGCTGCTGGGCACCTACGAGGACAACGACCTCCTCGGCGACCAGGTCATCTCCTGGGCATCCATCGCACCCCACATGGACGCCGGCGAGTTCGGCTCGGGGATGTACTCCCAGCCGATGCTCTTCGCCGCCTTCGTCGACGGCGATATCCCCCTGGACGACTTGCGTGACCGCCTGGAGGACGCCACCGACCAGTTCATCGTGGTGCAGGTGCTCACCCCGTCCGAGTTCGCCGGGACGCAGGCCGTGTTCGTCGACCAGATGCTCAACGTGCTCTACGCGCTGCTCGCCCTGGCGGTGATCGTCGCGGTGCTCGGCATCGTCAACACGCTGGCGCTCAATGTCATCGAACGACGCCAGGAGATCGGCATGCTCCGCGCGGTCGGCACCTCGCGGGGTCAGGTGCGCCGGATGATCACCCTGGAGGCCGTGCAGATCTCGCTCTACGGTGCGGTGGTCGGCGTGGTCGTCGGACTGGCACTGGGCTGGGCCTTCCTCAAGGTGCTCGCCGGTGAAGGACTCGACACCATCGCGGTGCCCTGGGGTCAGGTCGTCGGCATGATCGTCGCCTCCGGTGTGATCGGCGTCGTCGCGGCGGCGTGGCCTGCGGTGAAGGCGGCGAGGACGCCACCGCTGGAGGCCATCGCCGACTGACGGTGACAGGGTCGGGGTGATGCATCTCACCAGGTGGACCACTAAGGTCACAGCAATGACTTCACGAACCGACGCCACCCCGGCGTCCCCGACCCCGCCCTCACCGGTCCGGGAACTCACGACCCGCGCGATCATCATCGGCGGTCTGATCACCCTGGTGTTCACCGCGGCGAACGTGTACCTCGGACTCAAGGTCGGCCTGACCTTCGCCACCTCGATCCCCGCCGCGGTCATCTCCATGGCGATCCTGCGCAAGGTCCGCAACCACACCATCGCCGAGAACAACATCGTCCAGACCATCGCCTCGGCGGCCGGCACCCTCTCCGCGATCATCTTCGTCCTCCCCGGACTGATCATGATCGGCTGGTGGACCGGCTTCCCCTACTGGACCACGATGCTCATCTGCCTCATCGGCGGAATCCTCGGCGTCATGTACTCCATCCCGCTGCGTCGGGCGTTGGTCACCGGCTCCGACCTGCCCTTCCCTGAGGGTGTCGCCGCCGCCGAGGTGCTCAAGGTCGGCGACCCGGCGAACAACGAGGGCGGCGATCACGCCAACTCCGAGGCCGCGAAGTCCAACCGCGACGGCTTCCTCGCCCTCGTCGTCGGCGGCATCGGCAGTGCCGTGATGGCGCTGCTCGCGGCCCTCAAGGTCAGTGCCGCGGAACTGTCCACCACCTTCAAGCTCGGCGCGGGCGGGACCATGGTCGGTTCCAGTCTCTCACTCGCCCTCATCGGCGTGGGCCATCTCGTCGGCATCACCGTCGGTATCGCGATGATCGTCGGCCTGCTCATCTCCTTCGGCGTCCTGCTGCCGGTCTTCACCAGCGGTGACCTGCCGAGCACCGGTGACATCTCCGAGGTCGTCTCCGGCACCTTCGCCGACGACGTCCGCTTCGTCGGTGCCGGCACCATGGCCGTCGCCGCGGTGTGGACCCTGGCGAAGATCCTCGGCCCGGTGATCCGCGGCATCCGCGAGTCCCTGGCGTCCTCCCGTGCCCGCAGCGCCGGCCAGGAGGTCGACATCACCGAGCGCGACATCCCGGTGAAGACCGTCGTCGGCGTCATCGTCGCCCTGATGATCCCGATCGGCCTGCTGCTGTGGGTCTTCCTCGACGGCACCGGAATCAGCCACCACACCGGCTCACTGATCACCCTCTCGGTCCTGTTCGTGCTGGTCCTCGGCCTGGTCATCGCCGCGGTCTGCGGTTACATGGCCGGCCTCATCGGTTCCTCGAACAGCCCGATCTCCGGTATCGGCGTCATCATCGTGCTGCTCGCCGCCCTGCTCATCAAGGCCGTCACCGGCAACGACAACGGCGGTGACCCGACCTCCCTGGTCGCCTACACACTGTTCACCGCCGCGGTGGTCTTCGGCGTCGCCACGATCTCCAACGACAACCTCCAGGACCTCAAGACCGGTCAGCTTGTCGGAGCGACGCCGTGGAAGCAGCAGGTCGGCCTGGTCATCGGTGTCTTCTTCGGCTCGCTGATCATCCCGCCGATCATGGGGCTGATGGCGTCCGCCTTCGGTTTCGTCGGTGCCCCGGCGCCGGGGAGGACGCGCTGGCCGCCCCGCAGGCGGGCCTGCTGTCCGCCATCGCCCAGGGCATCTTCGGCGACTCCCTCGACTGGTCCAAGATCAGTCTCGGGGTGCTGATCGGCATCGTCGTCATCATCGTCGACGAGGTCCTCTCGCGCACCACGAAGGCCCGCCCGCGCCGCCTCGCCCTGCCGCCGTTGGCTGTCGGGATGGGCATGTACCTGCCTGTTTCGCTCACCCTGATCATCCCGCTCGGTGCGCTCATCGGCTGGCTGTACAACCGCTGGGCCGACCGTGCGGCGATGTCCGGGAAGGTGAAGGACGCCACCAACGCCAAGCGGGTCGGCGTCCTCGGTGCGACCGGTCTGATCGTCGGTGAGTCCCTGTTCGGCGTGGTCAACGCCGGTATCATCGCCGCCACCGGCGACTCCGAGGCGCTCGGCATCATGCCCGACGGCTGGGCAGACGCTTCCCAGTGGGCCGGTGCGGTGATCTTCGCGCTGATCATCGTGCTCGTCTACCGCTGGTCGCAGCGGCGGGTGCAGGTTGACGCGTAGTTGACTAGCGTGGTTGATGTTTCAACCACCGTTGCACGCCCAGCTTCAAGGAGCTTTCCATGACCCGTATCGGCATCATCGCAGGATCGACCCGCCCCGGCGCCCTCAACCCCCAGGTCGTCGCCTGGGTGAAGGCGCAGCTCGATGAGGCGGGTGTGGAGAACGGGGTCGTCAACTTCGGCGACTACGACCTCCCGGTCCTCGACGAGGAGATCCCGGGTGGCGCGCACATGTACGCCAACGAGCACACGAAGGCCTGGGGTGCGGCCGTGGAGCCCTTCGACGGCTACATCGTCGTCACCCCGGAGTACAACCACTCCGTGCCCGGCCCGCTGAAGAACGCCATCGACTTCATCGGCTCCGAGTTCGCCAACAAGCCGGTCGCCTTCGCGTCCTACGGTGCGGACAAGGGCGTGCGCGCCGTCGAGGCGTGGCGTCTTGCCTTCGCCAACTTCCGGGCGGCGACGGTGCGGGCCACCGCATCGTTCTCCCTGTTCACGGACTTCACCGAGGGGAAGTTCACCCCGCAGGACGTCTCCGCGGGCACTTTCGGCGCCCTGCTCACCGACCTGCTCGCCTGGGCGGAGGGTTTCGCGGTCGTCCGCGAGAAGCTGGCTGACTAAGTTACACTCGCCAGATGAAGTTTTCCTCGCCGGCGGGTCACCGCACCCGCACCATTGCCGCTGCCCTCGCCGTGTCCGCCGCACTGGTGGTCACCGCCTGTTCCTCTGACGGGGACGAGGACGCCCCGGCCAGTTCGGCGACGTCCGCCCCGACCACGACGCAGGCGCAGGCCCCCCTGCCGACCGCCGCGGAACTCGGTGACCTGCTCAACCGTGCGCTCGATCCCGCGCTGCCGGTGGAGGAGAAGGCCGGTACCGTCCAGGACGGTGCCGAGGCCGGCGAGCTCTTCGACCAGATGACCCGTGCCGCCCAGGATTCCGGCGCGACCTTCGCGGTCGTCGACCCGGTGCTGCCCGGCGACACCCCCGAGATCGCCCTGGCCACGGCCACCCTGACCCTGCCTGAGCAGGATCCGATCACCGTGGACAACGCCGAGTTCGTCAAGCAGGACGGCGAGTGGAAGATCTCCCGTGCCTGGGCCTGCACCCTGGTCGGCCAGGTCGCCGAGGGTGGGGAAGAGAACCTCCCGGTGTTCTGTGGTGGCGATCCCGCCCCCGCACCCGCCCCGGAAGAGGTCCCGGCCGAGAACCCTGCACCCGTGGAGGAGGCTCCGGCCCCTGCCCCGGCACCTGAGCCCGCTCCGGAAGCTGCCCCGGCCCCGGCCGGTGACGAGGGCATCCGCAGTGCACTGCTGGGTGCCGGTGTGGACCAGGCGACCGCCGACAAGCTGGCCGCGAACCCGGACGCCACCGTCGCCGCTGCCGTGGAGATGGGTATCCCCCAGGCGACCGCCGACCAGTTCCGCACCAACCCCCAGGGTGCGATCGAGGCCCTGCGCGGTGCCGGTATCGACCCGGTCACCGCTGCGCCGCAGCTCGCCGCGCAGCTGTAACCTGCGCTGCCCGGCTACATCGGGCAGCTGATCGAGGTGTCCTGCTTACCGGCCACTGCCTGGCGCAGGGCGTCCTCCACCGCATCGGCGTAGAGCTGCTGCCCCTGCTCGTCGGGGTGCACACCGTCGCCGATGAGGTCCTCCGGGTGGTCGACGGCCTGCTGGCACCACGGTGCCAGGTAGACGTCCGGATTCTCCGCCGCATAGGCGATGACCTGGTCCGCGGCGTCCTGGATCCCGTCGACGTAGCCGAAGGGCACCACGAGAATCATCTTCCGGTCCGGGCCGAGCATGTCCCGGATCTGGTCCAGCTCGCCGTCGAAGGCCTGGCCGTTCGTCCCGAAGCCGAGGACGACGTACTCGCCCATGGACCCGTCGTCGACCATCGCCTGGATGGAGCCCTCACCACCGGAGTAGTGGCGGGAGACCTCGGCGTCGATCGTCATGCCGGGGAACCGCTGCTGCAGTGCCACGGTGGAAGCCAGCATCACCGAGTCACCGATACCGGTGATCTCGGTGCCGTCCGGCAGCCCGGGCGGGGTCGAGGCACCCGGCGGGGGCGGCGGAGCCGGGGAATTCTGCAGGTCGGCGATCTCATCGAGCTGGCGCTCCAGCTCCGACTTCGACGGCGAACCGCCCAGCGCGGAGCCGGCGAACAGGGCGATGACGAGGATGGCGATCGGCACGACCAGCAGTTTCGTCGAACCCATCGCGGCGACGACGCGGCGGTAGCCCTGACGGCGCAGCGGGTTCTCCACGAACCGGTAGGACGCCTCAGAGAGCACCAGGGAAATGACGACGGCGATGAGGCCGACGAGCCAGTCCGGGGTGTCCGAACCGGGCTGCTGCATCTTCGCCTCGAGGAAGACGATGACCGGCCAGTGCCACAGGTAGAGGCTGAACGAGCGCTCGCCGAAGTACCGCAGCGGGCGGATCCGCATCATCCAGGCGACGGGGCCGGCGTCCCGCAGGACCGTCATCATCACGGCGACGGTCAGCAGGGACGCCCCGAACAGGCCACCGCGGTAGGTCACCGGGGAGGTGTCCGGCAGCAGGACGAGCATCGCGATGAGGCCGAGGAAGGCCAGCGAGCCGAGCGTCCACCCGGCCGCACCGGTCAGCCGGGAGCGCGTCGTCGGCATGCCGGACGCGCCGGTCGGGCTGAGTAGCGGCCACGAGTCCACGGCCTTGGGGGACGCGGTGGTGACCAGCAGTGCGAGGACCACACCGGCGAGCAGCCCGAAGGCGTGGGTGTCTGTGCCGAAGTAGACGCGGCTCGGATCCTCGTCCGGGTTGTACAGCAGGATCATCACCAGCAGCGAGGCGAGGCCCGCGACTGTCGCGAACAGGGCCGGCAGGCGGAAGGTCCGGTCACCGGAGGAGACGCTGCGGCCGAAGCGGCGGGCGGCCCAGAGCAGCCCGAGGAAGATCAGCGGCCAGAGGACGTAGAACTGCTCCTCAATGGCCAGTGACCAGTAGTGCATGAAGATCTGCGGCGTCGTGTCCGCGAAGTAACTGTGCGACTGCGAGATCTGCACCCAGTTGTTGGCGAAGAACAGTGAACCGAGGAACTGCGGGACCAGCCCGACCTGCACATCTCCGCCGATGAATCCGGCGATGGCGGTGGCGAGAACGAGGACGGTGACGGACGCGGGGATGATGCGCCTGGCACGCCTGCGCCAGAACTCCTTGAGACTTATCCGGCCGGTCGCGCCGAGTTCGCGGACGAGCAGGGCGGTGATGAGGAAGCCGGAGAGGACGAAGAAGATGTCCACACCGAGGAAGCCGCCGGGCAGGGCGTCGCCGAAGAAGTGGTAGATGACCACGGCGAGCACGGCGATGCCGCGCAGTCCGTCGAGACCGGGGACGCGGCGGATGCGGCCCGGCTTCAGCGGCTTGACCGGTGCCGGGTCCTCGGCGGTGTAGGCGGGTTCGGCCTGTGAGGCGTACTCGTCCTCGGGCGGCTCGGTGGTCTCGGTGGTTTCTGCTTCCGTGGTTGTGGCGGCAGCGGCGGCTCCTGTCGTGGCAGCTCCGACGACTGCGGCTGCGGCCGCCGGGTTCTGCGCGGGCCACATGCCCGACGGGGCGTGCTCGACCGATGGAGCAGGTTTCTGCGTTGTTTGCTGGGCAGGAGACTGCGCGGCGAAGTGCTCTGTCGGCTGGTTGTCGGCGTCTGCGGTGTCCACTTCCGCGTCCGCATCGTCCCCGGACCCGTCTTCGGACTTCTCGTCGGCGAACACCGGGGCGACCGGCGGCCCGGGGACCGCAGCCTGCGGGATCGCGAAGAGGACCGTCGGCGCGTCAGAGGCGTCGGTGGCGTCGGCATCCGTTGCGTCTGCTGCGTCCTCACCGGCCTCGGCGTTCCGGGCGTCCTCCACCATCTCCTCAGCGGCCGCCTCGGGTGCCGCGGTTGGCGGCGTCACCCCCGGAGGCAGTGGTGCGCCTGTCGGAGCTGCCAGCACGATGGCAGGGGTGGGGGTCGTCTCATCCTTCGCCCCGGCGGTCGGCGGCGGGGTCCACCGGGGTGCCGGCGGTGCGCTGACCTGGGCGGACAGGACGATGACGGGCGGCGTTTTCTGGGCCATCTGACGAGCGAAGACTTCCGTTGGGTACGTGGGATATGTGGTGTGACTGAAGTGCCAAATCTAGTCCTCTCGGCACCGACATTAAAGCGACGCAGTTGGCCCGTCCCCCCCATACCTTGTCAGGGCACCGGTGCCGTCCGGATCTTCTGTTCAGCGTCCGGAGGTTGTGTCGATTTTCCAGCCTCCGGGCGCACAACCTCAGGACGCAATGCACAAGGTCCGGACGCCGACGGCAGCATCACAGATCCCCGGGGCCGAAAGCGCGCGGCAGAAGCTCAGAGAAGTGCAGCGACAGGGGAGTGGCGGGGGTGTCGGCCTTCGGATCCTCACCCTCCACCACCACCCGCGCGCACCCGAACTCGTGGAGCACTTGCCGGCATGCCCCGCAGGGGAAACACGGCGCCGCCCCGGGGCCCACCACCGCGGCGGCTTCGATCGTGGTGCCCGCAGCACGTCCCGTCCCCAGCAACCCGTCCGCCACCGCCCGGCCCACCGCGACCCGCTCGGCACACACCGCCAGCCCGTAGGAGGCGTTCTCCACATTGCAGCCGGTCACCACTGACCCGTCGGACAGCAGCAGAGCAGCCCCCACACTGAACTGCGAGTACGGGGCGTAGGCGCGGGTGGCGGCATCGCGGGCGAAGCCCAGCAGCGCGGTATCGGAGGGGGCAGTCGAGGCAGCAGACATGGCACCATCGTGGCATGACCACGCCCGACCATCACCCGGAGCCCTTCGACGCCGTCGACATCATCGCCGCCAAGCGTGACCGCCACCGGCTCGCCGACGCGCAGATCGACTGGGTCATCGACGCGTACACCCGTGGCGTCGTCGCCGAGGAGCAGATGGCGGCACTGGCCATGGCGGTCTACCTCAACGGCCTGGACCGGGCGGAGACCGCCCGCTGGACCACCGCCATGGTGAACTCCGGCACCCGGCTGAACTTCGATGACCTGGGTAAGCCCACCGCAGACAAGCACTCCACCGGTGGCGTCGGCGACAAGATCACCCTCGCGCTCACGCCGCTCGTGGCGTCCTACGGGGTGGCGGTACCGCAGCTGTCCGGGCGCGGCCTCGGTCATACCGGCGGCACCCTCGACAAGCTGGAGTCGATCCCAGGCTGGCAGGCGCAGATCAGCACACAACGGATGCGGGAGATCATGCGTGATGTCGGCGGCGTGGTCTGCGCGGCGGGGGAGGACCTCGCCCCGGCTGACCGACGGCTCTACGCCCTGCGCGACGTCACCGGCACCGTCGACTGCATCCCGCTCATCGCGTCCTCGGTCATGAGCAAGAAGATCGCCGAGGGCACCGGCGCGCTGGTCCTCGATGTGAAGGTCGGCTCCGGTGCGTTCATGAAGGATCGGGAGAGCGCCCGCCTGCTCGCCTCCACGATGGTGGAGATCGGGCAGGACGCCGGGGTCACGACCACCGCGCTGCTCACCGACATGTTCCGGCCGCTGGGCCGCACCGTCGGAAATGCCCTGGAGGTCCGTGAGGCCGTCGAGGTGCTCGCCGGTGGTGGGCCGGAGGATGTGGTGGAGCTGACCGTGGCGCTGGCGCGGGAGATGCTCACTGCCGTGCGCGTGGACGCTGACCCGGCCGACGCACTGTGTGACGGTCGGGCCATGGACTCCTGGCGGGCCATGGTCACCGCCCAGGGCGGGGATCCGGACTCCGACCTGCCCACCGCCACGCACACCCACGAGGTCACTGCTGACCGGGACGGGTGGCTGACTCACACCGATGCACTGGCATTCGGGGTGGCGTCCTGGCGACTCGGGGCGGGCCGGGCGCGCAAGGAGGACCCGGTGCAGGCCGGGGCGGGTATCGAGCTGCACACTGTGGTGGGCGAGTGGGTCCGCGCCGGGCAGCCCCTGTTCTCGCTGCACACCGACGATCCCGCCCGGTTCGACCGGGCACTGGCGTCCCTCGAGGACGCCTGGACGGTCACCGGTGAAGAACCGGAACCCCGGGAATCCGTGGTCCTGGAGAGAATCGGCGACTGATCAACTCCTGATCAGAGCGAGGCGTGGTAGTCGTCGTACGCCTGGTCTCCGACCGCCTGGGCATACGCGACAGACTCCGGGCCGAACAGGCCGGCGGAGAGGGTGGGCCAGGACTGGTACATGTCCTCGCGCCAGTAGGCCCACTGGTGGGTGCCGGTGTTGTGGAAGTTCCAGGTGATGTTGTCGGAGACGCCGGCCTTGTCCGCCGCCGCCTTGAACATATGGGTGCAGCCGTTGGTCACTGCTTCGATCGGGCTACCCTGTCCGGCGACAGTTGACTCGTTGATGAGGTTCCGGTTCACGTCGGGGGAGGACCACACGTCGTGCTCACCGAGCAGTCCGGTACCGGAGGAGACGTAGATGTTCTGCTGATCACCCAGTTCGGCGACGTTGACCTGTGCGTCGTTGTAGCGGGCGGTCGCACCGTTGCGGTCACGCCACATCTGCTCGTAGGTGACACCGGTGCCCTTCATGGCCAGCGTGGCGTCCACCGCCGTCGCGCCGGCACCACTGGTCGCCGGGCAGCCGGAGTAGGAGCCGACCGCGTCGTACATGCCGGGGTTGTGCTCGGCGTAGACCAGGGACGTCGACCCGGTCATCGACATGCCGACGATCGCCCGCTTGTCGCTGCTGGTCCCGAGGTGGCCCTGCTCCATCGCGCCGGGAAGCTCCGAGGTGAGGAAGGTCTCCCACTTCTGGACGCCGCCGTTGCCGTTGCCGTTGCCGTCGCCGTCGAGCACGGACTCCTGCTGCCAGTCGGTGTAGTAGGAGAAGCCGCCGGACATCGGGATGACCACGTTGACGTTACCGATCCGGTTGCCGTAGAAGTCGATCGCCGTGGTCTGGGACAGCCAGTTCGCCTTGCCGGACCCGCCGTCGGCGCCGTTGAGCAGGTAGATCGTCGGGGCGTTGGCGGCGTCCTCCTTCGCCCGGATCGTCACGACCGGGATGTCGCGGTCCATGGCGGGGGAGTGGACCTCGAGTTCCTCGACATTGGGCAGGCGGTTGCCGGCATCGTCGTAGACCGCGTCGCGCCAGACCGACTCGTCGGAGGGGACGTAGGTGTCGGTGTCCGCGGCGTCGCGGGTGGGGAAGGCGTCGTTGATCACGGCAGGGCCGGTCGCCGGGGCGGCCGGGGCAGGGGACGCCGTGGCGCCCGGCGTCCCACCGTCGAGGCTGACCGCGACCGCGGTGACGGGCAGGGCTGCGGCGACGACGGTGGCGGCGATGCGGACGGAGCGCGGGGTGCGGGACGCGGTGCGGTGACGGGACTGTGCGGACGGGGCCATGGGGTTCCTCAGTGACTGGTGCGGTGACTGGTGCGGTGACTGGTGCGGGGGTCTGGTGTGGTGACTGGGCGGTGACGGGAGGTGTGCAGGCACGCGAGGATTACCAGACGACAGTTGGAGTCTCTGACCGGCGGTGATGCGTAGCTGCCACCCGTTACCGTGTCGTACCTGTCCGGTCCCGACTCTATGATCGAAGATGTGCAGCTGCTACGCCTTCTCCGCGCCTACTCGCGGCCCTATCTGGGACTGCTGACCGCGGTCCTCATCCTCCAGGGCATCTCCGCCCTGGCCACCCTCTACCTACCCAATCTCAACGGGCGGATCATCGACAAGGGTGTCTCCACCGGAGACATCGGCTACATCTGGTCCACCGGTGGTGTCATGCTCGCCGTCGCCTTCGGTCAGGTCATCGCCGCCGTCGGCGCGACCTGGTGCGCAGCCCGTGTGGCGATGGGGATCGGACGCGACATCCGGCGGGACGTCTACCGCAGTGTCGACCGGTTCTCCGCCCGTGACATGGGCGAATTCGGTGTGCCGACGCTGATCACCCGCGGTACCAATGACGTCCAGCAGGTCCAGCAGGTCACCTCGATGGCGCTGAGTTTCATGGTCACCATGCCGATCATGTGTATCGGCGGCATCGTCATGGCCCTGCGGGAGGACGCCGCCCTGTCATGGCTGGTGTGGGTCTCCGTGCCGGTGCTGCTCGCCGTCGTGGCCCTGCTCATCGCCCAGCTGGTGCCGCTGTTCAAAGTCATGCAGGACAAGGTCGACCGGATCAACGGGGTCCTGCGTGAACAGATCACCGGCATCCGTGTCGTCCGCGCCTTCGTCCGCGAGAAGCACGAGACCGACCGGTTCCGGGACGCGAACCTGGACATCGGCCGCGTCTCCGAGAAGGTCGGCCAGGTCTTCGTACTGATGTTCCCGGTGATCATGATCCTGCTGCACGTCGCGACCGCGGCGGTGCTGTGGTTCGGCGGGCACCGCGTCGGCGACGGCAATATGGAGGTCGGGTCGCTGACCGCGTTCATGCAGTATCTGCTGCAGATTCTCATGGCGGTGATGATGGGCGCGTTCATGGCGATGATGCTGCCGCGCGCCATCGTCTGCGCCGGGCGTATCAGCAAGGTCCTGGGCCATGAGCCGACCGTGGCGGAGCCGGCCACGGCGCAGGATCCCGGGGAACTGCGCGGCGAGCTGGAGTTCCGCAATGTCTCCTTCACCTACCCGGGTGCGGACAAGCCGGTGCTCTCCGACGTCTCCTTCACGGTCCGTCCCGGCCAGACCACCGCGGTGATCGGGGCGACCGGGTCGGGCAAGACAACCCTGGTCAACCTTGTTCCGCGGCTGCTGGAGCCGACCGCCGGTCAAGTGCTCCTCGACGGCGCACCGGTTGACCGGATGTCGCGTGCCGCGATCGTGGAGCGCGTCGGCCTGGTGCCGCAGAAGGCCTTCCTGTTCTCCGGGACGGTGGCCTCCAACCTGCGTTTCGGCGCTCCGGACGCCACCGATGACGAGCTGTGGGACGCCCTGCGCATCGCCCAGGCCGACCGCTTCGTCGCCGAGCGCTCCACCGGGGAAGGAGAGGACGCCGACGGTACAGAGGACGCGGTCGCCGCGACGGGCCTGGCGTCCTCCATCTCCCAGGGTGGAACGGACGTCTCCGGTGGTCAGCGCCAGCGCCTGTGTATCGCGCGCGCCCTCGTGGCGTCCCCGAAGATCTACGTCTTCGACGACTCCTTCTCCGCCCTCGACGTCCGCACCGATGCGGCGTTGCGTGAGGCCCTGGCCCCGCGCACCACGGACGCGGCGGTGGTGACCGTCGCCCAGCGCGTCTCGACCGTCCGGGAGGCCGACCAGATCCTCGTGCTGGAGGCCGGCCGTATCGTCGCCCGCGGTACCCATGAGGAGCTGCTGGAATCCAGCGGCACCTACCGGGAGATCGTCGAGTCGCAGTTGACCGGTGCCGTGAACGGAGGTGACGAGTAATGGACGAGATGCAGCAGCCCCAGAAGATCCGGTCGTTCTGGTCGGCGACGAAGCGCATGCTCGGTCTGCTGGGCGCACGCAAGGCCGCGATGGCGTGGGTGTTCTTCCTGCTCACCGTGTGTGTGGTCCTGTCGGTGTGGGCGCCGAAGGTGCTCGGCTACGCCGTGGACGTCATCTACGACGGTGTCAGGACGATGTGGAGCGGCGAGCCCGGTGCCGGGATCGACTACGGTCGGCTCGGTGAGCTCATCGGCATCGTGCTGGGCATGTACGTCGTGGCCGGGGTGTTCAACTGGCTGCAGGGGTTCGTGCTCAACCGGGTGGTCGTGGCGGTCGTCATCGAGCTGCGCGCGCGGGTGGAGCGCAAGATCCACCACCTGCCGCTGAACTACTACGACACCCGCCAGCGTGGCGACATCCTCTCGCGCACCACCAATGACGTCGACAACATCCAGCAGGCGCTCCAGCAGGCGATCAGCCAGCTGGTGTACTCGGTGATGATGATCATCGGTGTGCTGGTCATGATGTTCACCGTGTCCTGGCAGCTCACGTTGCTGTCGCTGCTCGTGCTGCCACTGACCGCCGTGATCGTCGGCGTGATCGGTGGTCGGGCCCAGAAGGAGTACGGCTCCCAGTGGCGTGAGACCGGTCGGGTCAACGGTCATGTCGAGGAGTCCTTCACCGGGCACGACCTCGTCGTCGCCTACGGTCGGCAGGAGGAGATGGCCGAGGAATTCACCCGCCGCAATGAGTCGATGTACCGGGCGAGCGCGAAGGCGCAGTTCCTGTCCGGGTCGATGATGCCGCTGATGCAGTTCCTCACCTGGTTGTCCTACGTGGTCATCGCGGTGGCCGGCGGGCTGAGGGTCGCCGGCGGGTCGATGACCCTGGGTGCGGCGACGGCGTTCATCACCTACTCGCGCGAGTTCAACCAGCCGCTGTCGGAGGTCGCCGGGATGATGACGATGCTGCAGTCCGGGCTCGCCTCCACCGAGCGTGTCTTCGAGCTGCTCGACGCCGACGAGGAGGACGCCGACCCGGCCGATCCGGTGACGCCGGAGCTCACCACCGGTCAGAAGCCGGGCCGGGTGGAGTTCCGGGACGTCTCCTTCGGCTACGGCGGGGCGGACACCGAGCCCCTGATCACGGACCTTGACCTCACCGTGGAGCCGGGGCAGACGATCGCGATCGTCGGTCCGACCGGTGCCGGTAAGACGACACTGGTGAACCTCATCATGCGGTTCTACGAGGTCACCGGTGGTTCCATCCGGCTCGACGGTGCGGATACCCGCGCCATGACCCGCGCTGACCTGCGCTCGCGCACCGGCATGGTGCTGCAGGACGCGGTGCTGTTCGAGGGCACGATCATGGAGAACATCCGCTACGGCCGGCTGGAGGCCACGGACCCGGAAGTGATCGACGCGGCGAAGGCGGCCTATGTCGACCGGTTCGTCCATGCGCTGCCGGAGGGCTATGACACGGTCATCGACCAGGACGGTGGCTCGGTCTCTGCCGGAGAGCGGCAGCTGATCACCATTGCCCGCGCCTTCCTGCGTGCCCCTGAGCTGCTGATCCTCGATGAGGCGACATCGTCGGTGGACACCCGCACCGAGGTTCTGGTGCAGCAGGCGATGAACGCGATCCGGGCGGACCGGACCTCATTCGTCATCGCGCACCGGCTGTCCACGATCCGGGACGCCGACCGGATCCTCGTGATGGTCGAGGGTGCGATCGTGGAGCAGGGTTCCCATGAGGAGCTGCTGGAACTCGACGGCGCCTATGCGGACCTGTACCGCAGCCAGTTCGCCGCCGGTGGTGCCGGGGATGACGTGGACATTGTCGACCCGGCTGACGCGGCCGGTACAGGGGGCGCGGAGTAGACCTGTCCCCGCGCTGCCCCGTCACTTCCCGTCGCCCCCGTTGTCTCCCGATGTCGACTCTGCCCCCTCACAGGCAGCTGAACCGCCCGTTTTTCTGCCGGTGAGGGTGCTAACTCGACACCTGCCGCCTGATCCACCCTGAGGCACCCGACCTGGAGCCCGGGGGTGGTGGCGTCAGTGTGTGTAGGTGCCCGCGGAGAAATCACCGGTGTCTTCGGCATCGTCGGCGTAGCCGGTCTCCCAGTAGTCGAGCACCACTGTGTCCACGGGGAGAGCTGCCGTGACTTCCGCCTGGAGGCGGCGTCCCTCCTCCCCGTGAGCCCGGGCCATCTCCTGCGACGGCCACCGGAAGTGCCGCTCATAGTTCTCTGCGAACTGCCTGGTCCAGGATCGGACGTGCGCTGCGAGATCATCCGGAAGGTGGGGGAGGGGATCATCCATGTCGGAGAGCAGATAGGGCAGGTCAAGGTCGGGATTGCTGCCAGCCGGGTTCCAGAACGGCCAGTCGACCGAGTACTCGTTCATCATCTTGATGTACATGGCGTCCTTCTGTGTTCTCTTCGGCCTCAGATCACGCAGTTGCCGTCAGAGGAGGGGAGAACCAGGCACAGCGCGAGCGCTCCGGCGGCCGCACTGCCGTAGATGGCCTGCTCGACAGGCAGTCGGAAGAAGGCCCCTACACTGCCGGCGACGTAGCCGCCGTACTCGACCGAGTCCTCGACTGCGCCGTTGACCTGTGACTGCACCTCCGAGCTGGACGGGAGGTCTGCAGCACCGGCGGTTCCGGCGGTGGTGACGGCGAGCACGCCGGTAAGGCCGGTGGCGAGTGCTGTGGTGGTAAGTCGCCGACGGCGTGATGTGGTGGTCATGGCGTCCACGGTAGCGGGGAAGCGCCCGGCCGGACAGGCCCCGACTACCCTCGACGCCATGGCATACGAACTCAGCGACTCCATCACCATCGCCGCGTCCCCGGCCGAGGTCTTCGACCTGGTCAGCGACATCACCCGCACCGGCGAATGGAGCGCCCAGTGCTACAACGCGGAGTGGAACGACGCCGCCGCCATCGATCCGGCCGCCCGGGGCGTCGGAGCGACGTTCACCGGCCACAACCGGACCGAGGACCGGGAGTGGAGCACGGTGTCCGAGGTCGTGGTCTGCGAGCCCGGCCGCGAGTTCTCCTGGCGGGTCACCTCGTCCGGCACGGTGTGGGGTTACCGCCTGGAGCCGGTGAACCGCCGCGACGACGCCACCGTCCTCACCGAGTTCACCCGTTTCACCGAGCAGGGTGAGGCATTCTTCGTCGAGAAGTACGGGGAGGACGCCGCCGCCCAGGAAGCCGACCGGCGGGACGCCGCCACCTACGGCATCACCGAGACGCTCCACACTCTCCGGTCACTCGTCGAGGGCTGAGCGGCCGCGCGACTGAGTGACGTCCGCATCACGCACCATGAGGCCGTCTCAGCAGGCATGCGACCGACCTGCCGTTGCGCGGTGCGGACAACCGCTGCTAGCGTGAGTCACATGCGGAAGTAGAATCCCTGAACCGTCCCGCGCCTGAGGCGCCCCCGGATCCCCGTCGAGCGAACAGCTCCGGGCGCCGGTGAGCACAGCCCGGCGGGGCACACCTTTTCTCCACTCAGGGAGTTCCGCCATGTTGTCCGCCACCTCCGTGCACACCGCCACCCCGGACGCCGTCCTGCGTATCGACGGCCTGTCTGCCCAGATCGCGGGGACGCACATCCTCACAAACCTCAGCTTCACCGTCGCCCCAGGTCAGCGCATCGGTCTGATCGGTGAGAACGGCTCGGGCAAGTCCACCCTGCTGCACGCCGTCCACGGTTCACTGCCGCGCGGTGCGACGACCGCCGGGACCATCGACACCGGTTCCGGCAGTCACCGGGCCCGCGTCGGTCTGCTGCACCAGCAGGCGCCCTTCGCCCCGGCCGACACGATCGAGCAGGCTCTGGAGTCCGCCGTCGCCGTCGAGCGTCAGGTCGCCCGTGACCTGGAGTCCGCCGCCGACCCTTACGACGAGCAGGCCTACACAAAAGCCATTGACCTGGCCGAACGCCTCGACATCTGGGAGACCGACGCCCGGATCTCGGCCACGCTCGCCGGCCTCGGCCTGTCGCACATCCCGACCGACCGTCCCACCGGGGAACTCTCCGGAGGTCAGCAGGCGCGCCTGTCCCTGGCGTGGCTGCTGCTCAACCGGCCGGACATCCTCCTGCTCGACGAGCCCACCAACCATCTCGACGACGCCGCGACGACTTACCTGGTCAGCGTCCTTTCCGCGTGGAAGGGGCCGGTACTCTTCGCCAGTCACGACCGTGCGTTCCTGGACATCGCGGCGTCCGGCATCGTGGATCTGGACCCCGCGCCGAGCATGGTCGGCCAGGACGGCGGGGTGACCCGCTACACCGGCAACTACAGCGACTATCTGGCCGCCCGCGAAGACGTCCGCGTTCGTTGGGAACGCCGGTACCGCGATGAGCAGGCGGAACTGAAGCGCCTGCGTGCCGGTGTGCGCGACAACCACACCGTCGGGCACGTCGGCGCCCCGCCCCGGACCGAGGGGAAGTTGGCGAAGAAGTTCTACGCCGACCGCAACGCGAAGGTCGTCTCGCGCCGCGTCAACGATTCCCGCTCGCGCCTGGAGAAACTCGAGGAGGAGCAGGTCCGCAAGCCCCCGAAGGAGCTGGCCTTCGCCGGTCTCACGGCGGCATCGGCCGGTACCACCCGTGAACCTGCCGAGGGGCCGGTCGTCGTGGCGTCCTGCATTTCCGTGGAAGGACGCCTCCCGGGGCCATCGCTGACCCTCAACGGCACCGAGAAGCTCCTGGTCACCGGACCGAACGGGTCGGGGAAGTCCACGCTGCTCTCGGTCCTCGCCGGACAACTCACTCCGGACGCCGGGTCTCTCACGGTCACCGGGGTACGCACCGGCTACCTGACCCAGGACGTCGACCTGCCGGATCCGCACGACCGCGGCGACGACCGCACAGTCGAGCGCGCCTACCGTGACCTTGTCGGTGAGGAGCTGGCCGAGGAGGTGCCACTGTCCACGTTCGGGCTGATCCACCCGCGCGACGAGAACCGACCGCTGGTGGAACTCAGCCTCGGCCAGCAGCGCAGGGTGGCCCTGGCGGTGCTGCTCGCGGATCCACCGGAGGTCCTGCTGCTCGACGAGCCGGACAATCACCTCTCGTTGTCCCTGGTCACTGCACTGGAGGAGGCGATTCCGGAGTACCCGGGGGCGGTTGTCGTCGCCTCCCACGACCGGTGGCTGCGTGAGCGGTGGTCGGGGGCGCGGCTGGAACTGTAGTTGGCGTGCACGTCATCAGAAGTTCACCTGCGTGTGCTTGACTGACGTCGTGAAACTCACCGGTGATTCTCAATCTCCCCTGACTCGCGGTGCCCTCGCGGCGCCACCCCGGACGCTCATCGACATTCTCCGGGCGACAGCACAGGACCATCCCGAGGCATCCGCCATCGATGACGGATCGGGGGCGTTGAGCTACACCGAACTGCTCGACGCCGTCGAGGCGAAGGCAGCGGTGCTCCGCTCGGCGGGGGTGCGACCGGGGGACAGGGTCGGTATCCGCGTCGACTCCGGATCGAAGGAACTCTACATCTCGATTCTCGCCGTGATGCTCGCCCGGGCTGCCTACGTTCCGGTCGATGTCGACGACACCGATGAGCGGGCCCGTCTCGTCTTCGGGGAGGCACAGGCCGTCGGCATCGTCGGTAACGGCGGCTATGTGCCGCGTGAGAACGGGGACGTGCAGGGCACGCAGGACGCCGAGGCGTCCCACGACCCGACCCCGGATGACGACGCCTGGATCATCTTCACCTCCGGATCCACCGGGGTGCCGAAGGGGGTCGCGGTCACACACCGCTCGGCCGCGGCATTTGTCGACGCGGAGGCAATTCTCTTCCTGCAGGACGACCCGCTCGGCCCCGGTGACCGGGTGCTCGCCGGGCTCTCGGTCGCCTTCGATGCGTCCTGCGAGGAGATGTGGCTCGCCTGGCGGCACGGCGCGTGCCTGGTGCCGGCGCCACGCTCGCTGGTACGCAGCGGAGTGGATCTCGCGGGCTGGCTCGTCCGCCAGAACGTCACGGCTGTCTCGACTGTGCCGACGCTGGCCGCGATGTGGCCCGCCGAGGCGATCGAGAACGTCCGGCTGCTCATCTTCGGTGGCGAGGCCTGCCCGCCCGAACTTGCCGCGCGCCTGGTGGAGGAGGGGCGTGAGGTGTGGAACACCTACGGCCCGACAGAGGCGACCGTCGTCGCCTGCGGTTGCCGACTCGACGAGAAAGGGCCGGTGAGCATCGGTCTTCCCCTCGACGGCTGGGACCTCGCCGTCGTCGACGCCGAGGGCGGGAGGGTCGCGCCCGGGGAGCAGGGCGAACTCATCATCGGCGGCGTCGGACTCGCCCGCTACCTCGACCCCGCGAAGGACGCGGAGAAATACGCACCGATGCCCTCTCTCGGCTGGGAGCGTGCCTACCGCTCCGGCGATCTCGTGCGCTACGAGGAGGACGGCCTGATCTTCGTCGGTCGTGCCGACGACCAGGTCAAGGTCGGTGGACGCCGTGTCGAACTCGGCGAGGTGGAGAATGCGCTGCAGGACCTGCCCGGTGTGACGGCCGCGACTGCTGCGGTCCGGAAGAGTGAGGCGGGGGTGCCGTTGCTGGTCGGCTACCTCGTCGTCGAGGGCGACCGTGACCTCGACCGCGCCGCGGCCCGCGAACATCTCGCCTCCCGTCTCGCGGCGGGGGTGATGCCGTTGCTCGCCGTCGTCGAGGAACTGCCCACGCGGACCTCCGGCAAGGTGGACCGTGCGGCACTCCCGTGGCCGCTGCCGCCCTCGGCGACCGGCGGCGCGGGACACGACAGTACGGGCGAGGGTGACGCATCCCGGACAGAGGCCGAGCAGTGGCTGGTGGAACAGTGGGAGGCTGTCCTCGGCATGCCCGTCCCGGGCACCGACGCCAACTTCTTCGACCTCGGCGGCGGGTCCCTCGCCGCCGCCCAGCTCGTCAGCCGGATCCGCACCAGGGTGCCCGAGTTCGCCGTCGCTGACGTCTATGATGTGCCGCGGTTGGCGGCGATGGCGGCAGCGGTCGCCGCGACGGACGCGCAGACCACCTCTGACACCTACCACCGCCCGGTTCCGACACCGCGTCGTACCCAGTGGCTGCAGACGCTCGCCGGCGTCCCGCTGTTCATCGTGGGCGGGGTGAGGTGGCTCGTCTACCTCCTCACCGCGGGAACGATCCTCACCTCGGTCGACGGCGACGCCTTCAGCGTCCTGCCGAGTGTGCCCTGGTGGCTGCTCATCGTCATGATCGTCGTCGTGGCGACGCCCTTCGGTCGCATGGGTATCGCTGCGGCCGCGGCCCGTCTGCTGCTGGGCGGACTCGTCCCGGGGGACTACCCGCGTGGCGGTGTCACCCACATGCGACTCTGGCTCGCCGAGCAGTTCGCGGCCCAGATCGACGCCGTCGGTCTTGCCGGGGCACCGTGGATCACGGTGTACGCCCGCATGCTCGGCGCGAAGGTCGAGCGCGATGTGTCACTGCATACGTTGCCGCCGATCACCGGGATGCTGGAGATCGGCCGGAACTCGGCGATCGAGCCCGAGACCGACCTCAGCGGGTACTGGATCGACGGTGACCTGCTGCGCGTCGGCCCGGTGCGCATCGGACGCAATGTCACCGTCGGCGCCCGGTCGACGCTCGCTCCCGGCACCCGGATCGACGACGGGGCGGAGATCTCGCCCGGTTCCGCGGTGTTCGGCCGTGTGAAGTCGGGCCAGCGGTGGAGCGGATCGCCCGCCGTGCGTACCGGTGGTGCGAAGCGCATCGCCGGCAGATGGCCGGAGAAGAAGGCGATGCAGTCGTCGGCGTGGAAGATCGCCTACGGTGTCTCGTCGGTCGGTCTGGCCCTGCAGCCGTTCGTGGCGTTCACGGCGGGAGCCGCCGTCCTCTCGATCGGGATCGCCGGTGCAGACACCCCCTGGCAGGCGTTGCTCGGCTCGCTTGTCTGGTTGGTGCCGGCGGTGCTCGCCGTCGGCCTCGTGTACGCGGGGATCGTCCTGGTGTTCGTCCGTCTGTGCGCGGTCGGTCTGACGGAGGGGACATTTCCGGTGCACAGCCGCATCGGGTGGCAGGTGTGGACCACGGAGCGCCTGCTCGATGCCTCCCGCAACTTCCTTTTCCCGATCTACTCGAGCCTGTTCACCCCGGTGTGGCTGCGCATGCTGGGCGCCCGGGTCGGGAAGAACGTCGAGGCGTCCACCGTCCTGCTGCTGCCGACGATGACCCGCATCGACGAGGGCGCGTTCCTCGCCGACGACACGATGGTCGCATCCTATGAACTGCATCGCGGATGGCTGCGGATCGCCCCGGTGCGCATCGGTAAACGGGCGTTCCTCGGCAACTCGGGCATGGCCGGCCCCGGGCACAAGGTCGCCAAGCGTTCGCTGGTCGCCGTGCTGTCTGTTGCCCCGGACAAGTCGAAGTCGGGTTCGTCATGGCTCGGCTCCCCGCCGACCCGCCTGCGCCGCGCGGCGCAGACCGGTGACGACGAGCGCACCTACAACCCCGGGACGCGGCTGAAGGTCGCGCGCACCTTGTGGGAACTGTGCCGCATCGTGCCGGTGATCGTCTCCTGCCTGCTCGGTGTAGCGGTGCTCTGCGTCTTCACCTGGCTCTGGTCCTCGGTCGGGCCGTGGTGGACGCTCCTGCTGTCCGGCATCGTGATGCTCGCCGCCGGCGCTGTCGCCGCAGCGGTCACCACTGTCGTGAAGTGGACGATCGTGGGGCCGATCCGGGCCGGGGAGAAGCCGTTGTGGTCGAGTTTCGTGTGGCGCACCGAGGTCAGTGACACCTTCACCGAGATGCTCGCCGCACCCTGGTTCGCCCGTGCCGCCGTAGGGACGCCCGCGATGGCGGTCTGGCTGCGCTCGCTCGGTGCGCACATCGGCAAGGGCGTGTGGTGCGACTCGTACTGGCTGCCCGAACCCGATCTGGTGACCCTCGGTGACGGTTCCACTGTCAACCGGGGCTGTGTGGTGCAGACGCACCTGTTCCACGACCGCATCATGAGCATGGACCGTGTCGAGCTCGAGGACGGGGCGACGCTCGGCCCGCACAGTGTGATCCTGCCCGCCGCGTCGATCGGTGCGCATGCGACGGTCGGTCCGGCCTCGCTGGTGATGCGCGGTGAGGGCGTGCCCGTCGGCTCCCGGTGGAGCGGCAACCCGATCGGCCCCTGGAAGGCCGTGAAGGTGCGCGCCTACCAGTCAACGACATAGGATCGGTCCGATGCCCCACACCTCTGCTCCACACCCCTACCTCCCGCACTCCGGTGACCAGCGGTTCTCCGTCGCTCATACGACGCTCGCCATCGACTACACCCCGCGCACCAACCGCCTCGAGGGACGTGCCGAGTTCGACGTGCGGGTGCTCGAGGAGACCCGGGACCTGCGCTTCGATCTCGTCGGGCTGCGCGTAGGCAAGGTGCGTGTCGACGGGAAGGTGCACAAGCAGCTCAAGCACGGGAAGGACGCGCTGCATGTGCGCTTCGGTCCGTCTCTGCAGCCGGGAACCTCGCTGACCGTCGTCATCGACTACGCCGGCAAGCCGGCGCCGCGCCGGTCGCACTGGGGCGAGGTCGGCTGGGAGGAAATCACCGACGGTGCGCTCGTCGCCTCGCAGCCGTGCGGTGCGCCCACGTGGTTCCCCTGCAACGACCGGGTCGACGACCGAGGCACCTACGACATCGAGTTCACCTGTGACCCGGAGTTCTTCGTCGCGGTGACCGGTGTGCCGGGTCGCGTGACCTCCGCGGGACGCAAGAAGGCCTGGCACTTCGAGAGCCATGTCCCGACCGCGACGTACCTGCTCGCCGCGCACGTGGGGGAGTACACGGAGTACGCGTTCCGCCTCACGACCGTGGGCGATGTCGTCGTCGGCGCGGTGCGTGCAGGGGCACGGTCGCTCACCGGACACGCCCCGCAAGGCGCCGGATCCGCCAGGCTCATCGCCCCGCCTGCCCACTCAGGCCTCGTGCGCGAGGCCTTCTCCCCGGTACCCGACATGGTGGCGGTCTTCGAGGACTGGTTCGGCGACTACCCGCAGGAGGATCTGACTGTCGTCGTCGTTGACGAGGACCTGGAGATTCCGCTGGAGGCACAGGGCATGACGACCTTCGGCCTGAACCACTGCGAGGAGTCCGAGCAGCGACTCATCGCGCACGAGCTCGCCCACCAGTGGTTCGGCAACAGTGTCGGCCTCGCCCGCTGGGAGGACATCTGGCTCAACGAGGGCTTCGCCTGCTTCTCCGAGTGGATCTGGTCGCAGGAGTCGGACGGGCCGTCGATCGCGGAGTGCGCCGGCTTCCACCATGCGCGGCTGGCGGAACTGCCGCAGGATCTACAGCTTCTGGACCCCGGCGCCGCCGACCTGTTCGACGACCGTGTCTACAAGCGGGGTGCGCTTCTTCTCGAGACGCTCCGACGCACCCTCGGTGACCTGTCGTTCCGGGCCCTGCTGCGCACCTGGGCGGAGACCAGGAAGCACAGCCTGGCGACAACCGACGAGTTCACGGCACTGGCCGACTCGGTGAGCACCGAACCGCTCGACGGCATCTGGCAGGCGTGGTTGCACAGCACCGCGCTGCCGGAGCTGCCGGAGCTGCCTGCGGAATAGGTTCCACCTACCCGACGGCGATGGCGCCGCGCAGGTCCTCGCCGGTGAGCATCCCGGCGGCGGAGGCGGTCATGACCTCGCGGGCCTTCGGCACGCTGTCCCAGGTGTTCCACAGCAGGACGCCCCGGGCGATCCCGCCGTCCAGGTAGTAGATGACGGCGGCGGTGTGGTCGTCGTTCCAGTCCTCGAGGGTGTCGAGGTCCGTGCTCAGCGTGCCGACCGCCTCATAGCCGTCGTCGAAGATGTCGGAGAAGAACAGCGGCGTGTAGTCGTAGGTGGCCGTGTCGCCGGCCATGTTCTTTCCGGCGATCTCACCGGACTGCTCGGCATTGTCCACGTGCTCGACATGACGACGTCCGAGCAGTGGATCGGTGAATCCGATGATGTCGCCGGCGGCGAAGATATCGGGGTCGCTCGTGCGCAGGGAGGCATCGACGGCGACGGCACCGTCCTCGACCGTGAGCCCGGCGTCCTGGGCGAGGCCGGTCTCCAACACCGCGCCGAAGCCGATGACCACCAGATCGGCGGACGCGGCGGACCCGTGTTCCGGGACGAGTTTCAGCGTCTCGCCGGAGGCGTCGAGGTGGTCGAGGAGGAACCCGTGGTGCACGGTGACGCCTTTGTCGGCGTAAACCTCCTCGAGATGGTCGGTGACCGAGGCCGGGAACATGTGCCCGAGCAACCGGTCGTCCGGGGTGTAGACGTCCACGGTGGCGCCGATGGCGTTGAGTGCGACGGCGATCTCGGAACCGATGTAACCGCCGCCGACGACGGCGACCCGGGTCCCCTCCGAGACTTTGCTCCGCAGGTCACGGTAGTCGCTGACGCTGCGGATGTAGGTGACCCGGCTGTCGTCGCCACCCTTGGCGTCCTCCAGTGTGCGGGCGGACGCACCGGTCGCCAGCAGCAGCGTCCCGTAGGTGACGGTGTTCCCACCGTCGGTGGTGACGGTGTGGGTGGACGGGTCGACCGCGGTGACCGTCACACCGGTGACCAGCTGGGCGCCGGTGTCCCCGGCGGTGCCCAGGTCGATGTCTTCGAGGCCGGTCGATTCGTCGAGCCAGAGGGTCTTGGTGAGGTCCGGTCGGGACACGGGGCCTTCGGGATCCCTGGTGAGGATGAGGACGGCGGCGTCCGGTGTGCGCCCGTGGATGGCACGGGCGGCCTTGTCGGCGGCCACGCCGCCGCCGACGATGATGTGATCGTAGGTTGCCTGCAGCTCACTGTGTGTCATAGTTCCGAGGCTACGCGTGACCCGGACGTGGAATCAGCCCCTGCGGACAGGGCCGGTTGACTGGGTCGGCACGGTGACACCGCGTGCGGTGCTCACCTCGTCGAAGCCACCGGTACGCTGGCGGCATGACTGACTCACCCGCCAACGGTCCCACCTCCGGCAACGCCTCGGAGACCTCGGGCGCCGCGAACGTCCCCAGCAACTGGTTCACCGGCGGCGCCGAGTACGCGACCTACCGCCCGGAGTACCCGACGCAGGTCTCGGCCTTCCTCGCCGGTCTCGCTCCCTCGACCGGTACCGCGGTGGACGTGGGCTGCGGCACCGGTCAGCTGTCCACCCAGCTCGCGGACAATTTCGACAGGGTGCTGGCCTTCGACCCCAGTGAGTCGCAGATCGGGGCGGCCACGGCGAAGCCCAATGTGACCTACGAGGTCGGACGCGCCGAGAACCTCCCGGTGGCCGACGGCACGGTGGACCTGGTCACTGCGGCGCAGTCGGCGCACTGGTTCAATCTGCCGGAGTTCTACGCCGAGGCCCGCCGCATCGCCGCGCCGGGAGCGCTGATCGCCCTGGTCAGCTACGGCGTGCTGCGCATCGCGGACGCGGAACTCCAGGAGCGGTTCGGCCGGTTCTACTACGACGAGATCGGCCCGTTCTGGGATCCGGAACGACGCTACGTCGACGAGGGCTACCGCACCATCGACTTCCCCTTCGAGGAGCTGGATGCACCGGAGCTCAGCATCGACCGTGACCTCGATCCGGAGGGATTCCTCGGGTACATCGGCACGTGGTCGGCGGTGCGTAAGGCCGAGGAGGCGGGCAGGGCGGACCTCTTCCAGAACTTCAGCGCCGACATCGTGCGGATCTGGGGTGACAACGGGCGCCCGCGGCAGGTGTCGTGGCCGGTGACGGTGCGCGTCGGAAAACTCTGACCGGAAGTTCCGGGGTGTGACACGACAGACACATAGTTGACACGTCAACAATTGCGGCCCTAGGGTGGTCTCCGTTCATTACTTACTTTCTGAAAGGACGCCATGGCTTCCGCCACCGGGACCGACACCTTCTCCCGTACCACCTCTGACATCGTCATCCTCATTGCCCGGGTTGCCGTGGGTGTGACCCTCCTGGCCCACGGTTGGCAGAAGTTCTTCACCAACACCATTGACGGCACCTCGACCTTCTTCGAGTCGATGGACGTTCCGGCGGCTACCGCGGCCGCGATCTTCGCGGCGACCGTGGAGCTGGTCGGCGGCATCCTCCTCATCGTCGGCCTGTTCACTCCGGTGGTCGCGGTGCTGGTGGTCATCGACATGATCGGTGCCTGGTGGTTCGTCCACTCCGACGCTGGCACCATCTTCGTCGACGCCGGCGGTTACGAGCTGGTCCTCGTCCTTGCTGCAGGTGCCGCCCTGGTCGGCGCGGTGGCCGGCGGTCGCTACAGCCTGGACCACCTCATCCTCGCCCGGCGGAAGGCTGCGTAGGTCTCTGCTGCGCAACCCCTGCCTCACCCCCGCAAGTCGCCCCCGTTCCGGGAAGGCCTGACGGGGTGTTCTTTTGCCAACTTGACAGTTAAGGGGCGGCGTCCTGCGGCGATAGGTGAAGCTGTGTGACGGCGGCGAGTATATGAACTTATAGTGGTCGCCATCACACACAACTCCCGATAGGTTGGGTCACGCAATCCATCATCAGTCGACCCGGGAGAAGCCCGGTCCACCACGGAGGTAGCCAGTCTCATGACCATCACCGCACAGGGCAGCAACGTCTACGCAGCACCCGGCACCGAGGGATCCCTCATCTCGTTCAAGCCCCGCTACGGCAACTTCATCGGCGGCCAGTGGGTCGAGCCCGCTGACGGCCAGTACATGGAGAACATCAGCCCCGTCGACGGCAAGGTCTTCTGCGAGGTCCCCCGCTCGAAGGCCGCGGACGTGGAGAAGGCCCTCGACGCCGCCCACGCCGCCGCACCCGCCTGGGGGAAGACCAGCGTCCAGGAGCGGTCCCGCATCCTGCTGAAGATCGCCGATGCCCTCGAGGAGAACCTCGAGATGCTCGCCGTCGCGGAGACCTGGGACAACGGCAAGCCGGTCCGTGAGACCCTCGCCGCCGACCTGCCCCTGGCCGTGGACCACTTCCGGTACTACGCCGGTGCGCTCCGCGCCCAGGAAGGCCACCTCTCCCAGATCGACGAGAACACCGTCGCCTACCACTTCCACGAGCCGCTGGGTGTCGTTGCCCAGATCATCCCCTGGAACTTCCCGATCCTCATGGCGGCGTGGAAGATCTGCCCCGCACTGGCCGCCGGTAACGCGATCGTCCTCAAGCCGGCCGAGCAGACCCCGGCGTCCATCCTCGTGGTCGCCGAGCTCATCGCCGACCTGCTTCCCGACGGCGTCCTCAACATCGTCAATGGCCTCGGCGAGGAGACCGGCGCGGCTCTGACCGCCTCGGACCGCATCGACAAGATCGCCTTCACCGGTTCCACAGAGGTCGGCAAGATCATCAACAAGGCTGTCGCCGAGAAGCTCATCCCGGTCACCCTGGAGCTCGGCGGCAAGTCCCCGAACATCTTCTTCGGTGACGTCATGGACGCCGACGACTCTTTCCGTCAGAAGACCCTCGAGGGCTTCTCGATGTTCGCCCTCAACCAGGGTGAGGTCTGCACCTGCCCGTCCCGCGCACTGGTCCAGGAGTCCATCGCCGACGAGTTCCTCGAGCTCGCCGTCGAGCGCGTCCGCCAGGTCAAGGTCGGTAACCCGCTGGATCCCGAGACCATGATCGGTGCCCAGGCCTCCCTGGAGCAGATGGACAAGATCTCCAGCTACCTCAAGTCCGGCCCTGAGGAGGGTGCCGAGGTGCTCATCGGCGGCAGCGTCCGTACCGTCGACGGCCTGGAGAACGGCTTCTACGTCGAGCCGACCGTCCTCAAAGGCAGCAACAACATGCGTTGCTTCCAGGAGGAGATCTTCGGCCCGGTCCTCGCCGTCACCACCTTCCAGGACTTCGACGACGCCATCGCGATCGCCAACGACACCGACTACGGCCTCGGCGCCGGCGTCTGGGCCCGTGACGGCCGGACCGCCTACCAGGCGGGACGCGCCATCCAGTCCGGTCGTGTGTGGGTGAACAACTACCACTCCTACCCGGCGCACGCGGCTTTCGGCGGCTACAAGAAGTCCGGTATCGGTCGCGAGACCCACCTGATGATGCTGGACCACTACCAGCAGACGAAGAACCTGCTCTGGTCCTACGACGAGAACCCCAACGGTCTCTTCTGATCAACTGCCCGGTCCCCGCCTGTTCCTGCCCCGGCCCCCGTGTGCGGGTGTGTCCGGGGCGACGGTTACGGAGTCTGGTGATGGGAATCACGGGACTCGGGCGTACCATCAGGTGGCATGAGCGATCTCAGTAAGTGGACCATCGCGATCCTGGCCACCACCGGCTTCGAGGACACGGAAGTCAGCCAGGCGAAGCACGCCGTGGAACAGGCTGGCGGCCGCGTCCTCATTGTCGCGCCTCAGGACAGCATCATCACCGGTAAGCGCGGAACCGCTTTCACCCCGGACATGATCACCGCCGACGCGGACGCCGCGTCTTTCGGCGGGCTCATCCTGCCCGGCGGTGTCAGCAACGCCGACCAGCTGCGCCTCGATGAGCATGCCGTCGAGCTGGTCCGCGGCATGGCGACGGCGGGTAAGCCGATCGCCGCCATCTGTCACGGCGCCTGGATTCTCACCGACGCGGACGCCGTGACCGGCCGCACCCTCACCTCGTCACCGACCCTGCGCACCGACCTGGTCAATGCCGGCGCGACCTGGGTCGACGAGGAGGTCTGCATCGACGACGGGGGAGCGGGTCTGCTCATCACTTCGCGCACCAAGGCCGATGTCGACGCCTTCAATGCCGCGATCGTGGAGAACTTCGGCCGGTAGGTCTGTGCTTGTCGGGTCTGCCGCGGCTACCGGGCCGGCGGGCCCGGGATGATGCCGGGCAGCGGATTCGCGATGAGGCGCTGCTGGACAGCCCAGGTGACCCCTGCCGCACCGGCACCGGCAGCCAGCGTGGCGACAAGGAACGGGGAGTAGTCGGCGTCCGTGAAGAGGGAGCCGAGAGGCCCCTCCGTGAAGATCGGGTCGGAGCTGCCGATGATCCCCGGCAGGTCAGTGCTCGACGAGGTCGCTCCCTGGGCGACGGCGGGGGCCGCTGTGCCGGCGGCGATGCCGACGGCGACGGTCAGGGACAGGAGGATTCTACGCATGGGAGTAATAGTGCCCCACTCTCCCTGAGAATCACCAGCCCTGCGTCGTCGACTACCGCGTCGAGTCCGTCGCCTTCGCCCACTGGTTGATGCCACGGTCGACCGCGTACCGGTCGATCTCCGTGAGCTCAGTATCCGTGAAGTCGAGGTTCTTCAGCGCGTCCAGGGAGTCATCGAGCTGCTCCACGGAGGACGCCCCGATCAGCGCACTGGTGACCTCCGGGCGGCGCAGCACCCAGGCGATCGCCATCTGGGCGAGCGTCTGCCCGCGACCGGCGGCGATGTCGTTGAGCGCGCGGATGGCGAGCAGGGTGTCGTCGGTGAGGAACCCGGTGTCCATGTTGTGGCGTCCCAGGCGGGAATCCTCCGGCACCCCGTTGAGGTACCGGTCGGTGAGCAGTCCCTGTGCCAGAGCGGAGAAGGCGATCACGCCCATGCCCTGGTCGGCGCAGGTCGCCAGCAGCTCGTCCTCGATCCACCGGTTGAACATCGAGTAGCTCGGCTGGTGGATGAGCAGCGGCGTCCCCAGGTCTTTCGCGATCGCCTGGGCCTGCCGGGTGAGCTCGGGGGAGTAGGAGCTGATGCCGACGTAGAGGGCCCGGCCGGACCGCACGATGTGGTCCAGGGCGGCGACGGTCTCCTCCACCGGGGTCTCCGGGTCCGGTCGGTGGTGGTAGAAGATGTCGACGTAGTCCAGGCCCATGCGCTTCAGTGACGCGTCACAGCTGGCCACGAGGTACTTCCGCGACCCGCCAAAACCGTAGGGGCCGTCCTGCATGATCCAGCCGGCCTTGGAGGAGATCAGCAGTTCATCGCGGTAGGGCCGGAAGTCGGACGCCATGATCCGCCCGAAGTTCTCCTCCGCGGCACCCGGGACGGGTCCGTAGTTGTTGGCCAGGTCGAAGTGGGTGACACCGCGGTCGAAGGCGTGGCGCAGGATCTCCCGCTGGTTCTGCAGCGGACGGTCCGAGCCGAAGTTGTGCCACAGGCCCAGGGTGATGGCCGGCAGTTTCAGACCGGAGATGCCGCTGCGCCGGTAGGGGACAGCGGGGTGCTCGTCGGTGCCCGTGTAGCGGGTGTCGGCGGCGCGGTAGATGTCGGGGTGCACAGGATCGCTCATGGCACCCGAGGCTACGCGGAAAGATCGTGTAAACTTCGTTCACCACTACCGTCGCCTACACAAGGAGTTGATCGTCCACCATGGACGATGGTGAACCCAGGTGAGTACCGCCACCGCAGTTGCGGCACTCACCGCCGGCATCCTCGCCGTTCTCATTCTCATCGCACTGAACGCCTGGTTCGTCGCCCAGGAATTCGCGTACATGTCCGTCGACCGGTCACGCCTCGCCGCCCGGGCGGACGCCGGGGACCGCAGGGCCGCACGCGCCCTGACCGTCACCCGGCGCACCAGCTTCATGCTCTCCGGCGCACAGCTGGGCATCACTGTCACCGGCCTGCTCGTCGGTGAACTCGCTGAGCCGCTGATCGGCGGCGTGGTCGCGGACCTCACCGGGGTCTCCGCGGCGACGATCGCCCTGCTGGTCCTCCTCGTCGCCACGGTCGTGCAGATGATCGCCGCCGAGCTCTACCCGAAGAACCTGGCTATCGCCGCCCCGGAACCCCTCGCGCTGGGCCTGGCCCGGTCGACCTCGCTCTACCTGAAGCTCTTCGGCCCGCTCATCGCCTTCTTCGACTGGTCGTCCAACGCCCTGTTGAAGTTGGTGGGCGTCACTCCGGTGGAGGACGTCGACTCGACAGCCTCCCCACGGGAGCTTGAACGCATCGTGGCGGACGCCCGCACCTCCGGCGACCTCCCCGCCGACGTCTCCGGCGTCGTCGAGCGCATCCTGGACTTCCCGGAGCGCACGGTCGAGCATGCGATGGTGCCGAGGTCGAAGACCGGTGAGTTGTCGGCCACGGACTCCGTCGCCCGGGCCCGCGCACGTATGGCGGTCGAGCACACCCGCTACCCGGTGGTCTCCGGTACCGGGGACGCCGAGGTCCTCCACGGAGTGCTGCACCTGGAGGATGTCCTGGCCGAAGGGCTGGATCCGGCGTCCCCGGTCGTGGACCTGGTCCGGGATGCGGTGGTCCTGCCGGAGGCGATGAGCCTGCCGGACGCCCTCGTCGCGCTGGTGGAAAGTGATGACCGGCTGGCGTGCGTCGTCGACGAGTACGGCGGTGTATCCGGCGTCCTCACCGCCGAGGATCTCGCCGAGGAGATCGTCGGTGAACTCACCGACGAACATGACGAGAAGGTCGCCGTCGCCTGGACGCAGGGTGAGGTGCCCGGCGTCCTACCCGGTGACGAGCACCTTGACGAAGTCGCCCGCCTGCTGGGGATCCTGCTGCCGGAGTCGGACGCCGAGACACTCGCAGGTCTGGTCATCGAGCACACCGGTGACCTCCCGGAGGTCGGTGACGTGGTGCGTATCGCCCTGCCCGCCGACCCCCGCGACGTCCTGGACGAGGTTCCGGTCCGTGTGCTCGTCGCCGAGGTCCGGTCGGTGGAGCGCCATGTCCCCGCTGAGGTGGCCCTGTCCGTGGAGTCCGTGGAGACCGTCGATCCCGCGGAGGAGCTGTGATGACCACCGTGACCGTCATCCTCGTCACCCTGGCACTGTTGCTGGCAAGTGCCTTTTTCGTCATGATCGAATTCGCCCTGCTGGGGGCGAAGCGGCACCGGCTGGAGGAGCAGGCGTCCATCCGGCTCTCCGCCCGCGCCGCCCTGCGCGGCATGGACGAACTCACCGTCATGCTCGCCGCCGCCCAGCTGGGCATCACCGCGGTGACCTTCGCCCTCGGTGCGGTGACCAAGCCGGCGGTCTCCTCGTGGATCAAGCCACTGGTCGAGGCGGTGGGACTGCCGTCGTCCGCCGCCTACCCCGTCTCCTTCATCCTCGCCCTGCTCGTCGTGACCTTCCTGCACCTGGTCATCGGCGAGATGGCGCCGAAGTCCTGGGCGATCGCCTTCCCGGAGCGTGCGGTGCGCCTGATCGCCGTGCCCGCCCGTGGGCTGGCGTGGTTGCTGCGACCGTTGCTGATCGCCATGAACCGGGCGGCGAACCGGCTGGTGCGCTGGTCAGGCGTGGAACCGGTGGACCGTGCCGCCGCCGGTGGGCACGATGCCGATTCACTGCGTCACCTCGTGGAGCACTCCGCGCAGACCGGTGCACTGGATGCCGCGGACCGTGACCGGGTGATCGGTGCACTGGATCTGACCCGTCGGACGCTGGGCGAGCTGCCCGGGGCGTCTGTTCCGGTCCTGCCGGCTGCGGCGACGGTCGGTGAGGTGCAGGACGCCGCCCGCGCCTCGGGTCAGATGCGCGTCCTCGTGGGCGCGGGCGCTTTCGTCCATGTCCGCGACACTCTCACGCTGGACCGGACGTCCCTGGTCAGTGAGGCGGGTATTATCCGCCCGTTGCTGGTCCTTGACCCGGAGCTGCAGGTGCACGAGGTGCTCCGGCGGATGCGGGAGAAAGGCGAGCAGATCATCGGGGTGAGCGGCAGTTCGCCACGCGTCGTGGTCCTGTCCGGGGTTCTCGCGGTCGTCCTTCCGGGCTCGGTCGGTTAGGTCATGCCCCTGCCGTGAGGGCCCCGGTCCGGTGGGGTCAGGGGCGTGTCGGTTCCCATTGCGGTCCGGGGACATGTACCTGGCCCGTACAAGGCTGATTCCGGGGTGGCGCGGTTGCCGCATCGCGCGCGGGTCGACCTCGAGGGACCGAAATCCCTTCAGAGGATTGTGCACAATTAAGATGTGTGCAATAGTTATGGGCATGGGAGCTACCGACCGCATGCTGTGCTTCGCCCTCTACTCCGCAAGCCGTAAGACCACACGCACGTACCGGGAGTTGCTCGAGCCCTGGAACCTCACGTACCCCCAGTACCTGGTGCTCTACGTCCTCTGGAACCAGGGGCCCCGGACCATCCGCGAACTCGGGGAGGAGATGCAGCTGGATTCCGGCACCCTCTCCCCCCTGGTGAAGCGTCTGGAACAGGCGGGCTACGTCAGCCGGCACCGCGCCCCGGAAGACGAACGGGTGGTCAACATCGAGCTCACGGACGCGGGTGAGGGACTCCGGGAACCCCTGTCCGGGATTCCCCGCGAGGTCGCGGCGGCGATGGGAGTCCCTGATGACGACACCGCCGGCAGGCTCATCCGGAGCCTGCGGCAACTCGGCCGTCAGGAACCGGCCCCTCCACACACACCTACCCGAAAGGACTGACATGACCCCGCTCTACACCGCAGAGGCACTGGCCACAGGTGCCGGCCGCGACGGCCACGTCGTAACATCCGACGGACGCCTGGACCTGGATCTCGCCGTCCCCATCGAAATGGGGGGCAGTGGTGACGGTGCCAACCCGGAGCTCCTCTTCGCTGCCGGCTATGCGGCCTGCTTCCATTCCGCTCTCCAGATGGTCGCCCGAACGAAGAAGGTCTCCGTGGCCGACAGCTCGGTGGGCACCCGGGTCGGCATCGGATCCGACGGCAACGGCGGATTCGAGCTCAGCGTGCACCTCGAGGTCACGATCCCCGGCATGCCGACCCAGGAAGCACAGACCCTGGCCGATGCCGCGCACCAGGTCTGCCCCTACTCCAACGCCACCCGCGGAAACATCGACGTGACGGTCTCCGTCGTCGACGACTGACCTCACCCTCAACGACCAACCTGAACGACAACCGTCAACAGCACACAAAGGAGACGTCAATGCGTAGCCTCATCCACGACAGCTTCGGTGAACCCGAAGATGTCCTGCGCCTCACCGAAGAGAACGTACCCGAGCCCTCAGAGGGGCAGGTCAGGATCCGGGTGGTCCTGTCCCCCGTTCACAACCACGACATCTGGACGATCCGAGGAACCTACGGATTCGTTCCCGACCTCCCCGCACATGCCGGAACGGAGGTCCTCGGCACCGTCGACGCCCTCGGCCCCGACGTCTCGGGTCTCGTGCCCGGACAGCGGGTGGTCAGTGGAACCTCCTTCGGCACATGGTCTGAGTACGCGCTGATCGATGCCGCCGGGGCAATCCCCGTTCCCGATCAGTTGTCCGACGACAGTGCGGCGCAGCTGGTGTCGATGCCTTTCAGCGCGATCAGCCTGCTGGACTTCCTAGACCTGCATGAGGGTGACTGGCTGATCCAGAACTCCGCCAACGGAGCCGTCGGAAGGATCCTCGCCCAGCTCGCCAAGGCACGGGGCATCCACGTCATCGGACTGGTCCGCCGTGACGCAGCGGTCGCCGACCTCGCGGCGGAAGGTATCACTGACGTGCTCTCCACCGAGGACCCTGCCTGGCGAGAGAAGCTGCAGGAGATCACCGGAGGTGCGCGGGTAGCGACCGGACTGGACTCAGTCGGTGGCCAGGCGACCGCCGATCTCGTCTCCGTACTCGGAGAGGGCGCCACCCTCGTGTGCTTCGGCGCGATGGGTGACCCGACTATGACGATCCCTTCCGGCCCGGTGATCTTCAAAGACATCACCGTGCGAGGTTTCTGGGGCAGCAAGATCAGCCAGGAGATGAACCCCGGGAAGAAGTCTGAGCTCTTCGGAGAACTCATCACACGGATCTCGGAAGGGAGTGTCACCCTCCCCGTCGAGGGTATCTTCGACGCCTCTGATTTCCGCGAGGCGATGATCTCCAGCATGTCTTCCGGACGCACCGGCAAGGTCCTGCTCCGGTTCTAGCTGACCCCACCAACAACGTAGAGCACCGGAAGAACAGCAGAGGCGAACAGCAATGATCATCACAGGTGCCGTACTGGCAGCACTGGCCGCACTACTCCACGTGTTCATCTTCTACCTGGAGTCCATGGCCTGGACCACCCCCCGCGCACGCGCGATCTTCGGTCTCACGGAGCAGGAGGCGGACAGCACCAGGGAGATGGCTTTCAACCAGGGATTCTACAACCTTTTCCTGGCTGTCGAGGTCCTCGTCGGCGTCATCGTGACCGTGACCACCACTGCCGGAGGTATCGGGCTGGCCCTGACCCTGGCCGGCACGGTGAGCATGTCCGGCGCCGCCGCAGTGCTCTGGTTGACGTCACCGGACAAGCGTGGCGCGGCCCTGAAGCAGGGACTGCTCCCCGTGGCAGCGGTCGTGCTGCTCGCAGTCGGCGCGGCCATGTGACCCCGCCACCTCCGGTGACAGGGCACTGTCTCGCCGACTCCTGAGGTCACCGGTCACAACGGACCGGGCCTGACCACCGACCACGGTTCTCAGAAGACCGTACCGTCAGATCTCCGACAGGCGTTCCTCCACACGGTCCCGGGGTTGGCCTGGTTGCGTAAGACCCGGTTGAGAAGGTCTCTCGGAGAGTGCCACGCCGGACCCACGCTATCCCAGCAGACGCCGGGGGATCGCCAGCTCCAGCAGTTCACCGGTGGTCAGCGCGTCGCGGGACAGGATCTCGCCGCACACGTAGCGGGCCTGCTCCTCGGGCTCGGGGATGCGTCGTGCCGCGGAGAGCACCGAGGTCAGCAGGCCGTGCTCGCCGCTGCCGGTCGGTCCCCAGGCTCGCCAGGCGGCCGCGGTGACCAGGTGCTCCAGTGTCATCCCCTTCGGTTCCCGGGGCGCCATGGACTCGTCGGTCTCGCGCGCCGCCCCGGGCGTCCTCGACGCTTCACGGCCCTTGCGGGGACGCACGTGCAGGTCCTGCTGGCCGACGCCGACGACCGTTCCGTCCCGGTTGGTGATGACGCAGGTGAAGGCGACGTTGTAGTAGCCGTCGTCCTCGATGCCGGCGAGGATCTCCTCGCAGAGCTCGTCGGTGACGCGCACCGTCATCCGGGCACCGTCGCGACCCGGGGCGAGGAACTGGAACTGGCCGGTGCGGGTCCAGGCCTCGTAGTCGCGGCCGAGACGTTTCATGACCAGCGTCCCGAAGAGGAAGTCGGTCATGGAGAACAGGGTTCCGCCGAAGGCTGCACCGTGCATGTTCTGTGTCAACGGCCCCGAATGCAGCACGACCTCGCCGTAGGACCAGTCGTCGGAGATGTTGTGGACGCGCACGCCGTCGCCCGCCAGTGGGGGCCAGATCGCCAGGCCACGCTCGAAAGCACGGGGGGACCCGAAGACCCTCTTCATGACGGTCTTCTCGATCTTCTTCAGCGGCTTGCGGAGCGGCTTCTTCAACTTCTTCGGCACAGTCAACATAGTTCTGTTCACGTTACCTTTTATGGACCTGTTCGGGGGTGGAACAACCACCGGCTCCCCGGTGATCTGGAATAGGCTGGGCCGTGATCCGTTGAGAACAGCGGACACGGCAGATCACCACACGTCATACGAAGGAGCGATAGACACCATGAGTAACTTCACTGTCCCGGGCCTGTCAGAGGGCGATGCCAAGCAGGTCATCGACATCCTGCAGGAGCGCCTCACCGCCTACAACGACCTCCACCTCATCCTCAAGCACGCGCACTGGAACGTTGTCGGCCCGAACTTCATCGGTGTCCACGAGATGCTCGACCCGGAGGTCGAGGCGATCCGTGCCAACGCGGACGCCGTCGCCGAGCGCATCGCCGCCCTCGGTGGCGAGCCGATCGGTACCCCGGACTCCCACTCGCCGGGCCGCGAGCCGCTCCAGTACCCGGTCAACAAGGGCAGCACGGTCCAGCACCTCACCGCTCTCAACGAGATCTACGACAAGGTCATCATCGACTCCCGTGAGGCGGATGCCGCCCTCGACCAGCTCGACCCGGTCAGTGAGGACATGTTCATCGGCCAGATCGGTGCCATGGAGCAGTTCCAGTGGTTCATCCGCGCCCACCTGGAGAACGCCTCCGGCGACCTGCCCGACGGTCAGTAGGTCCTCGGGGCTCGGCGGGTGCCCGGAACGGGAGTCAGGGCAGGTAAACTCTCCCGTCAATGACTGCCCCGACCGCATCCCCGACCACAACCGCAGATACCCCGCGCACAGCGTCCCGACCGCTGGTGCGGGGGCTTTTCGCTGTCATCACAATCGTCGGCCTTGTCTGCCTCGTCTGGCAGCTGGACGGCATCTTCTCCCATGTCCGGGAGAACTACCTGCTCGACGTCGGTGTCTTCGTGGACGCCGGTCAGGCGATCCTCGACGGTAACGCCCTCTACGGTGACGATTTCCCCTCCCGCTCGGGCTTCGCCTTCATCTACCCGCCACTGGCCGCGGTGCTTTTCGTGCCGCTGACCTGGATGGGTGAGGAGACGATGGAGATGGTGTGGACGCTGGCCTCACTGGCCGCCGCCTGGGCCGTGCTGACCATGGCGGTCCACCGGATCACGGTGCTGGCCGGTGTGTCCACTCTCTGGCGTCGTCTCGCCCCGCTCACCGGGCTCGCTGCCCTGGGCTTCGCCCTGCTGATCGAGCCGCTGCAGGTGCATCTGATGTACGGGCAGATCAACGTCTTCCTTGTCCTGCTCGTTGCCGCTGACCTGCTGGGTTACACACCGAAGTGGCTGCGCGGTGCGGGCGTGGGCATCGCCGCCGGCATCAAGATCACCCCGGCGGCCTACGCCCTGGTCTTCCTCGTGACGAGGAAGTGGGGTGACCTCGCCCGCTCTTTCGTCGCTTTCCTCGTGACCGCGGGCCTCGGCTGGATCTTCCGAGCCTCGGACTCGACGTTCTTCTGGACCGAGGAGTTCTTCAACGGCGAGCGCGGTGGTGGACCCGGCTACGCGGCGAACCAGGCGCTCACCGGCATTCTGACCCGCGCGGGCATGGACGGCGACACCGCCCAGACCCTTATGATCCCCGGTCTGCTGGTCATCGCCGTGATCTCCGGCTGGGCGGTGTGGCGGCTGTCGGCGGCCGGACGCCCCGTGAGCGTCCTGCTGACCCTGGTACTCGCGGTGAGCATCTCGGCGCCGATCGCGGTGACACACCACTGGACCGGCATCATCGTCGCGATCGTGCTCCTCGCGGCCCAGCTCTCTGCCCTGGTCACCGGACGCCGGGACGGGTGGGACTGGCCGACGCTGACCGGGACCCTGCTGCTCGTGGTCGCGAACCTGTCCTTCGGGCGGCTCAGCGACGAGGACTACCAGACGAGCGCGAACCACCACTACCAGGTGTTCCCGGAGAACGGCCCGTGGTCGTTCAGCGACATCGGGATTGTAGACTTCCTCTACGGAAACATCCAGGGCATCTCAGGCATCATCTGCCTGGCGTTGCTGTGCCTCGCCGCGTGGCGGGCCCGGCCTGCGGAAGATGCTGGACCCGCTGAAGTCAAGGAACCCCACACCACTGATGCGTAACACCCTCCGGACGGTCGCCGGTCTCTCGGCGGCCGTTCTCGCTTCGTCCGCCCTCGTCAGCTGTTCGACGGATGAGGACGCCACCGTCGTCACCGTCACCTCCACCTCTGAGGTGGTGACGTCCCCGGCCGGGCCCCCGTCGTCGGAGCCCACCGAGGATGCGGAAGATCCAGGGGATGAGGGGGACGCCGCGTCCTCCGCCGATGACGCCGACGCCCCGGCACTGGCCACCCTGGACACCCTCGAGGTCAAGGGTCGCGCCCCGAAAACCGGCTATGACCGGGCACTGTTCGGTCAGGCGTGGGCGGACGTGGACCGCAACGGCTGCGACACCCGCAATGACATCCTCGCCCGCGACCTCACCGACATCACCTACAAGGACGGGACCTGCCGGGTGCTCACCGGCACCCTGGACGACCCGTACACCGGCCGGACCATCAACTTCGTCCGTGGTCAGGACACCTCCACGGCCGTGCAGATCGACCACCTCGTCGCCCTGTCGGACGCCTGGCAGAAGGGTGCACAGCAGCTCTCCCCGGAGCGCCGCGAGCAGCTGGCGAATGACCCGGCGAACCTGCTCGCTGTCGACGGTCCGGCGAATATGCAGAAGAGCGACGGGGACGCCGCCACCTGGCTGCCGGCCAACAAGTCCTTCCGCTGCACCTATGTGTCGATGCAGATCGACGTGAAGGCCGCCTATGCGCTGTGGGTCACGCAGGCGGAGAAGGACGCCATGGTGCGTATCCTCTCGGGCTGTGGCGCCGACGGGATCGCCGCGGGTGGTTCCCCGGTGGCCGGGGACAATGCCGGTGCCCCGGCCGAGGTTCCGGTGGAGGAACCTGCCGCGCCGGCTGCTCCCGCCGCGGAGGATGTGCCGGCCGACCCGGCCGGTGTCTACTACGCGAACTGCTCCGCAGCCCGTGCTGCGGGAGTGACCCCGCTGTACCGCGGCGAGCCCGGCTACCGCTCGGGCATGGACGGCGACAACGACGGCGTCGCCTGCGAGTAACTGCTCCGGGCTTCCCCGGCGTCCGGGCATCCTACCTGGATGCAGCGGTCACAGGAAGGTCCACGCGGCGGCAGCGGCCAGCGCGCCGACGGCGTTGAGGGCCCAGTGCAGGCCGATGGGGGCGAGCACGCTACCGGTGTGGTGACGCAGCCAGGTCAGGCCCGCGCCCGCACCCGCGGTGGCGACGACGGCCAGGCCGACGCCGGCCCACTGGGCGGCGGTACCCGAGCCGAGGAACGCGGTCAGGCCCACGTTGGTGGCGGTGAGGCTCAGCGAGCTGGCGACGTGCCACAGGCCGAAGAGGATCGAGCCGCCGATGAAAACGGCCTTGGTGCCGCCGAGGCGACGGAGCCGGCCGTGGAGCAGGCCACGGAAGGCCAGCTCCTCCGGCAGCACGGTCTGCAGCGGGATGATCACCAGCGCGGCAATCAGCGCGGTGCGCAGCGAGGCGTAGGACTCATTGAAGAAGAAACCCCTGGTCATCGGGATCGCCAGGGCCAGGGCGATGACGGCGGCGACGAGGACGACCGCGCCGATGCCGTATTTCAGGCCCTTGCCGATGTGGGCCCGGCCGAGGCCGAGATCGGTCCAGCTCATACCGCGTGCCTTGGCGATGACGAGCAGACAGGCCACGCCGACCGGGACGATCGCCGCGACCGTGGACAGCGAGGTCAGGTGCGCGGTGACGTTGATGGTGGCCAGGCCCATGATGACGGCGACGACGCTGATGAGGTCGGCGCGTCGGACACGGAAGCGTCCTCCCAGGGACATGGTGGCGGCCATGGAGTCGGGGGCGGCGTCGGTGGAGTCAGCACCGGTGGCCGCTGTGGTGTGTGCAGTGGTGGTGGTCATTGCCTTCTGACGTTACGGGCCCGGCGACCTGCACGCCTAACGAATATGGGTCGAATCACGGTCTTCGTCCGGAACTGACAGGTTGCTGCCAGCATACTGCTTCTCGAACCCACTGACCTGGGATGATGTGCGTCATCGCCCGGTACTGGAGTGATCTCGGGAACACCAGACCGGCAGCATTGTCTCTGTGCAGGTGGAGGCGTAGAGTGACGGGCCGATATAGACAGATCTGTTCACTAGGAGAATCCCATGTCCCACCAGGACACCATCGACGCCCCGCCCGCGGCCTCCACCGGTACCGCCGCGCCGCGTCGGCACCTGCCCGCCTGGCTCACCGGCTTCGGCGCGCAGGTCATCGCCGGCCTCGTGGTCGGCCTCATCCTCGGCTTCATCGCCCGCGCCCAGGCGTCCGACGTCCCCGACGCCGACTCCCCCTGGCTCGCCCAGTTCCTCGACAAGACCGGCTCGATCTACGTCTCCCTGCTGAAGACCATGGTCCCGCCGCTGATCATCACCGCAGTCATCACCTCGGTGGCGAACCTGCGCAAGGTCGCCAACGCCGCCCGCCTGGCGATCAGCACCCTGATCTGGTTTGTCATCACGGCGTTCTTCTCCGTGATCGTCGGCATCCTCGTCGGCGTCATCATGAAGCCGGGTTCCGGCACGGACATCGAAGCGTCCTCCGCCGCCGAGCCGTCCAACACCGGCTCCTGGATGGGCTTCATCGACTCGGTCGTGCCCACCAACTTCCTCGGCCTCGGTGCTTCGGCGAGCTCCGACGGCGATATCTCGGTGAGCTTCAACGTTCTCCAGCTGCTCATCATCTCCCTGGCCCTCGGCATCGCCGCGGTGAAGGCCGGTAAGTCCGCCGAGCCTTTCCTCAACATCACCGAGTCCCTGCTCACCGTGGTGCAGAAGGTCCTGTGGTGGATCATCCGCCTTGCCCCGATCGGCACCGGTGCCCTCATCGGCCACGCCGTCGCCGACTACGGGTGGGACGCCCTGGGCTCCCTCGGTAAGTTCGTCCTGGCGATCTACGTCGGTCTCGCGATCGTCCTGCTGGTCATCTACCCGGCCGTGCTGATGTTCAACGGCCTGTCCGTCACCGGGTTCTACCGCCGCGTCTGGCCGGTGACCTCGCTGGGCTTCGTCACGCGGTCCTCGATGGGTGTCATGCCGGTCACCCAGCGCGTCACCGAGCAGTCCATGGGCGTGCCGAGCGCCTACGCGTCCTTCGCCGTGCCGCTGGGCGCGACGACGAAGATGGACGGCTGCGCCTCGATCTACCCGGCGATCGCCGCCCTGTTCGTGGCCCAGTTCTACGGCCTCGACCTCGGCTTCACCGACTACCTGCTCATCATCTTTGTCTCGGTGATCGGCTCTGCGGCGACGGCCGGCACCACCGGCGCGACCGTGATGCTCACCCTGACGCTGTCCACCCTGGGCCTGCCGCTGGCCGGTGTGGGCCTCCTGCTGGCCATCGAGCCAATCATCGACATGGGGCGCACCGCGGTCAACGTCACCGGCCAGTCCCTGGTGGCCACGGTCGTCGCCAAGCGCGCCGGGATCTGGGAGAAAGACGTGTGGGACTCCGCCGGCGAGCACGGCTTCGACCTTGAGGCCGACGATGAGGCTGTTGCCTCCGATGAGGACGCCACCACGGTCGTCGCGTCCACCCCCTCCACCTCTGACGGCGCCACCGTTACCGCAGACGTCACCTCGCGCTGACCTGGCGGGGCGCAACCCACACAAGCGCCATCCACTTCGTTCAGCGCCACCCGGCTGTGTAAGTTCGCCGGGGAAACTGACACGGCCGGATGGCGCCACGCACAACCCGATGGCGCAGCATGTTCTGCAGGAGTGGTTTAACGCCAGGACGCTCCCGGTTCGGCAACCTCTCCATCACGGGCAGCACGCCATGTCGCAGTCAGCCGAGCGGCGATACGGGGTCGGGTGACCTCTACGTCGACACCAAGTTCTTCGTGGCATTCCCGAGCACGGGCCTGAACGGGGGTTTCACGATTGCGGTTCGTTGCTTACGCCATCAGGAACGGGTGAGGATCTCCAGCGCGGGACGGTTGATGAAGACCTTCTGCCGTCCATCGGCCCTGGACTCCTCCAGAATCCCGGCGTCAGCGAGGGCGCTCAGCCAGTTCGAGGCAGTCTGCCGCTTGGCCAGTCCCCGGGCTTCGATGTCTCTGATTCGGACATAGGGCACGGTGAAGAGGAGTTCGGCCAGTTCCATGGCCGGGGCGGCGGGGAGGGCATCCCGGATGTGCAGGGAGGTCATTTCCTGCATGGCGCGGAGGTCATTGATCAGTTCGGCAGTGTCGCGGGCAGCGTCCTCGACGGCCTTGAGCATGAAGAGGACCCACCCCTCCCAGTCCTGGTGGGTGGTGACGGCGAGTAGTCGGTCGTAGTACTCGTTCTTCCTGCTGACGATGACGCCGGACAGGTAGAGAACAGGAAGATCCAGGAGCTCCTGCTGGATGAGAAGCAGGATATTGAGGATTCGTCCGGTGCGACCGTTTCCGTCGGGGAAAGGGTGGATGGCCTCGAACTGGTAGTGCAGCAGCGCCATGAGGACCAGTGGATCAAGGTCGTGGGGTGAGTAGATGAACCGTTCCCATGCGGCGAGATGCTGGCTGATCACGTCGGGGCCGGACGGAGGAGTGTACCGCCGGAGTCCTGAGGCCCCGTCCCCGATGTAGGTGCCCGGGGTGGTGCGCACCGAGACCGGTGCATTCTGGAGGACGCTACACACGTCTGTCGCGGTGCGGACGGACAGAGGGG
>NZ_BJNT01000024.1 GCF_006539825.1 Corynebacterium variabile | reverse complement strand
CCTGGTTGGTCATCTTCGGATGATCAGCCGGGCCTGACCTCTTTTTCGCGTACCCGGAGGACGGGTGCTGGGCACTCCGTTGTGGTGGGTGGTGGTGGGACCGGCGCCCCGGGGCGCACGGAAGTGAGCAGGGATCCGGCGAAGTGGCGGCTTCGCGCGCTGTGTGCTCAGTTTCGTGCGGTTCATGCGGGTCCCGGTCAGTTTGGGGGTGGAAGGACCGGCACGGGGAAGACCGTTACCCCAGCCGGTTGTCCGAGACCCAGCGGGAGAGCTGCTGACGGTTCGTCTGCTGGGTTTTCCGCAATACGTGGGAGACATGCGTCTCGACCGTCTTCACCGAGATGAAGAGCCGTTCCGCCATCTCCCGGTAGGTGTAACCGCGGGCCAGCAGCCGCATGACCTCGACCTCGCGTGGGGTGAGGTCGTCGATCAGTGGGGACCCGGCGTCCTCGTCATGGTTGTCGCCGGACGTTGTGCCGGCACCGTGACCGGGAGTTCCGGTACCTGCCGAGGCTCCACCGGCGGCAAAGGCATCCAGTACATAGCCTGCGAGCCTGGGGGAGAGGACGGCGTCCCCGTCACCCACCCGGCGCACCGCTTCCGCCAGTTCGGCGATGTCGATGTTCTTGGCCACGTACCCACGTGCTCCACCGCGGATGAGCGCGATGACGTCCACCGGGTCGTCCGAGACACTCAGCCCCAGGAATCGGGGCCGCTCGGGTGAATCCTTCAAGGACGAAGACGAGTCGCACTGTCGTCGCTGCGACGCCGAGGTGCGCCCCAGCCCCGCGCAGACGCCAGAGAGGACGCGTCCCTCCCGGACCCGGTACAGTTCGGGCGCCGGGGGAGCCTGTCGTTCAGGCACACTGGTGGTGGTCATGGACTCCAGAGTGCCTGAACGACAGACAACAAGACGGAGAGCTTCGAGACCCCAGGTCCGCCGGATGTGGACGACCCGGCCGGTCCGGCTTCCCCGCTCCCAGTCCCCGAACACCTGGTTCTTCGGTGTGTGTGAGGGCATCGCCGTCCGCTACCAGGTCTCCCCGGTCCTGGTCCGCCTCGTGGTGGGTCTCAGCGTCACCCTCGGTGGCCGGGGGCTGTGGTTCTACCTGGTGGCCCTGCTGGTCATGCCGCGCTACCGGCGTCCCGCTGTCGCCGGTGGAGGTGCTGCTGAAGAACGAGCGGGACCCGCGCTAGACCCCTGACCGTGAGGTCGGTACGCGCACCCTCATCGTCGGCATCATCCTGCTGGTCCTCGGAGGTACCGGTCGCGGCGGTGTCACGCTCGGCGGCGTCGTCGGCGGCGTGGTGGTCACCGCGGTGGCATGGTGGCTGCTGCACCAGCGACTTCCCGTTCCACCCGCAAGGCTCACCACCCCGGTCACCACTGAGCAGGACGCCACCTACCGAGGCGTCGACCTGGGCACGCTGACTCCGGCGGAGGGGTTCACCCCGCCGCGCACCACCCCGCCGTCCTGGGATCCGCTGGGTACCGCCCCCTTCGCCTGGGACCTGCCCGTGCCGCCGGAGCCCACCCCCCGACCCGTCCGCGTCGCAGCGCCTGGCGTCGACTCGGCTGCGTGGTGCTCGGCGTGGTGCTGGCGCTGGTGCTGGCGTTTGTCGCCCTGGTCGCCGCACTCGGGTTCGGGGCCGGCAACGTCAAGAACGAGGACACGGACACCATGAGTTCGCGACGGTTCACCGGGTCGACGGTCACGGTGGAGTCCCTCGAGCGGGACCACACGGTGAAGGCCCTGCTCGCCGACGTCGACGTCGATCTGCGGAACCTGGACTTCCCGACCGACAGGAAGGACGCGCGGGTCATCATCGACAGCCGCCTGAGCGGTGTCGATGTCCTGGTGCCGACTGAGGCGGACGGCCCGTCCTACCTGCTGCAGGTGGACTGCTCCGAGGTTGCGGCCAGTGACGGGGATTGTGAGCAGCTCGACGGTACCGTCATCCCCTCCGGCAGGGACAAGGACGACAGTTCAGACCCCGAGCACACGCTGACCGTCGAGGTACAGTCCAGGATGTCCGAGGTCAGGATGCGGCAGCATCAGACCGACTGACCCGTTCCAGCTGCCTGCGCATCCGCTCGAGGAGCGTGGTCAGCTGGTCCACGGCGACGTCGGGATGCTCGGGGTGCCACTGGACACCGGTCAGCGGGGCGTCCTCGTGCAGGACCGCCTCAACCACCCCGTCGCCGGCGCGGGCAACGACGGTGAGGCCGGCACCGAGCTCCCCGACGGCCTGGTGGTGGGTGCAACGCACGGGGGACGCCAGGTCGAGGCCGTCGGCGTCGGTCCCGGGGACCGGCGCCACCGTGGTGGTGACGAAGGGGTCGGCGCCGGGGTCCCGGTGCAGGCAGTCCGGCGGGAGGTGCTGGACCAGCGTGCCGCCGAAGGCGACGTTGATCAGCTGCAGTCCGCGGCAGATGCCGAGTAGCGGGGCGCGACGGGCCACGGCGTCCCGGATGACGGCGATTTCGGCGATGTCGGCGGCAGGACGGTGCAGGCCGGCGTCCTCGTAGTCGGCGGTGGCTCCGTAGAGGGTGGGGGTGACATCCTCCCCGCCCATGACGATGAGCAGATCGGCGTCCCGGGCGGCGGCGAGGGCGGCATCGGCGCCGACCTCGCCGGAGGCGGTGAAGTGGACGCTCCAGCCCAGCGCGTCGACGGCGGCACGCACACCGTCATTGAGGACGCCGAGGAGGTCGTGGAATTCGGGTGCGTCTGGTCGGGAGGTCAGGGGGTGGAACACCTCGACAGTGGTCACGGAGGGGAGAGCTGTCACGGTCGGTGCTCCTTGCTGGATCAGTCGGCGGGTGCGCCGGTGGTGTCGGTCGGGTAGGCGGTGATCGCCAGGAAACGGATGGGCAGTTCGGTGAGCTCGGTGGGGCCGTGGACGCCTTCGCCGTCGAGGAGGAGGGCGTCGCCGGGCTGCATGCGGTAGTCGGTTTCCTGGTACCGGTAGGTCATGTCACCGTCGAGCATGTAGAGCAGTTCGGTGCCCGGGTGCTGGAAACGTGGGTAGGTCTCCGAACGGTTGTTGAGGGTGACGAGGACGGGTTCCAGGTGCGGACCGGAGGCGGAACCGCCGCGGCCCCGGAAGGAGCCGAGCAGTTCGTAGATGTGGTTGTGGCGGGTGCCGCGACCGTCGATGAGTGTTCCCTTGCCGGCCGGGGTGTAGGCGACCGGACGCTCCACCGAGGAGTCCTGGAAAAGCGTGGCGACCGGGACGTCCAGGGCGGCGGCGAGGTGAGCCACCGAGGTCAGGGAGCAGGAGGTCTGGGCGTTCTCGATCTTCGAGAGCATCGCCTTGGACAGGCCCGCCCGTTCCGAGAGTGCGGCGACCGACATGCCCCGGGAGGTGCGCAGGGCGCGTACCCGGTGGCCGAGGCCGACCTCGATGGAGTGGTCCTCGACCGGGGACTGCGGATCGTCGAGCTCGTGGTCCGGGATGCCAGGCTGGGGTGTCATGGCAATGATCGTAGCTGTAACCGCGGGAAACCACAGGGTAAGAAGGTCAGCGCATCTCGCCGGCACCGATGTAGGGGTGCAGGCTGCGGGTGAGGTCGCCCTCGGCGAAGCGGGACAGCCGGAAGTCAGAGGCCGGGATGTCCGGGTCGGAGGAGTCCCCGTCGAGCAGCAGGTCGGCGACGAACTCCGCGACGGCCGGGGCGATCTTGAAGCCGTGGCCGGAGAAGCCGACGGCGAGGAAGAGTCCGTCGATCCCGGAGGGGCCCATGATCGGGTTGTAGTCGGGGGTCGTGTCGTAGCAGCCGGCGTAGGTGCTGGTCAGTCCGGGGTTCGGCATGTCCGGCAGGCGGTGCATGAGCTTGCCGATGGTCCACTCGATGAAGTCGTCGTCGGCCTTGTTGGGGTAGTTGTCCGGGTCGGCCCAGTGGACGTCGTGGTGGTCGGAGTTGCCGCAGAGGATGTCGCCGTTGGGCTCGCCGGCGAGGTACTGCAGGCTGACGAGGTCGGAGAGTACCGGGACGTGGGGGAGCGGCTCGCCGGGGTCGACGAGCATGAGCTGGGCGCGCTGGGCGCGGACCGGGATGTCCAGGCCGATAGTCTCGCCCAGTTGGGCGGCCCAGGCACCGGTGGCGAGGATGACCTGGCCCGCACCGACGGTGGAGCCGTCGCCGAGGGTGACGCCGGTGACCCGGGCCCCGTCGGCCTCGGATTCACGGGTGAAGCCGGTGACGGTGGTGCCCTGACGGATCTTCGCGCCCTGCTGACGGGCGACGACGGAGAAGGCCATGCCGAGCATCGGGGCGTCGCCGCGTCCGCCGAGGGGCTCGTAGGCGATCTTCGCGAAGTCGTCGACGTGCAGGCCGGGCCAGAGCTCGCGGGCCTTGTCGCCGCCGATGAACTCGACATCCACGCCGAGGCCCTGTTGCATGGCGATGGTGGCCTCGAGGTTGCCGACGTTCTCCTCACCGACGGCGACCATGTAGCCGCAGTTACGGAAGCCGCAGTCGTCGCCGAGGATCTCGGGGGCGTCGTGGAAGAACTTCGTGCCCTTCCAGCCCATCTTCGCCACCGAGGGGGTGCCGTAGTGGGCGCGGACGACGCCGGAGGACTTGCCGGTCATGCCGCCGCAGAGCTGGTCGCGTTCGATGACGAGGACGCTCTTCTCGCCGCGGGAGGTCAGTCCCCAGGCGATCGCGAGGCCTTCGAGGCCGCCGCCGACGATGACGTAGTCGTAGGTGTCTGTGCTGGTGGTGGTGCTTCCGGTGCTCATGTGCTGTTGTCCTGTCTGTGGGTGAAGCGTATGCTGGACGAAGATTCTTGCTGTGAATCGGAGACAACTGAGATGAAACACTTTCCGTGTTTCCGGAATGTAACGACAGGAAGAACGCATGCTAATTGATGTGCCAGACACCGCCCTGACCACCTTCCGCGCCATGTGGGCGGAGCTCGACCGGATCGGGGTCCACCCCACCGGCACCCGCCGCTACTCCTGGACCGCGGAGGACGCCGCCCTGCGCAGGTGGTTCACCGCTCAGGCGTCCGCCCGCGGGATGGAGGTCCACGCCGACGCCAACGGCAATATCCGCGCCTGGTGGGGTGGGCGCCCTGCCGACGGGGATGCCGGGGTCGTCACCGGATCGCACCTCGACTCGGTCGCCGACGGCGGGAAGTGGGACGGTCCGCTCGGCGTCCTGCTCGGTTTCCTCGCCGTCGACGCCCTCGCCGCCGCCGAGGCGCGCGGGGAGTTCGTCCGTGCCCGGCCGGTCGGCGTCGTCGACTACATGGATGAGGAAGGCACCCGTTTCGGCGTGGCCTGCCTCGGTTCCAAGCTCATGTCCGGTGTGTTGGATCCGGAGAAGGCCCGCGCGCTCACCGATGCCGACGGGGTGAGTCTCGCCGAGGCGATGCGTGCCGCCGGAGCGGACCCGGACCGCATCGGCCGGGACGACGCCGAGATCACCCGCTCCGGGGCCCAGGTCGAGGTGCACATCGAGCAGGGGAAGCAGCTCGTCGGCCTGGAGGCGCCGGTCGGCGTGGCCTCGGCGATCTGGCCGCACGGTCGCTGGTCGTTCACCTTCGACGGTGTCGCCGACCATGCCGGCACCGCCCGTCTGTTCGACCGGAAGGACGCCGCCCTGCCCTTCGCGTCCACTGTTCTCGCCGCCCGGGCGGTCGCTGAGGAGCTGGACGCCCGCGCCACGTTCGGACGCTTCCATGTCGAGCCCGGCGGGCCGAACGTCGTTCCGGCACGGGTGGTGGCACTGCTCGATGCCCGCGCTGCGACCGATGAGGTGCTCGTCGAGATGGTCGACCGGATCGCGTCCGCCGCCCGTGAAGCGGGAGAGGGTCACGGGGTGGAGGTGACGGTGGCGAAGATCTCGCATGCCCCGGTCGTCGAGTTCGACGAGGAGTTGCGGGACCTGCACGGCAAGCTCGCCGCCGAGGCGGGGGAGTACCTGCCGGAGGTGCCGACCCAGGCCGGCCATGATTCCGGCATTCTCGCGCCGGTCATGCCGACCTCGATGCTCTTCGTCCGCTCGCCGCACGGCATCTCCCACTCTCCGCTGGAGGATGCCGCGGACGATGACGTCATCGCAGGTCTCCGCGCGCTGACGCGGTCGCTGGCCGCACTCGCCGGAAATGATTAACCGACGCGAAACAACTCGTTGACGGGACGGAAAAGCGCCCTCCGTAAGTTTCATATTATTCAACGTCCGCCACTCAAGGGAATCGCAAGGAGCGCCCGCACATGACTACCGCCATCACCGCAGACACGACCATCAACTTCCGCTACCTCAGCGAACCCGACATGATCGCCGCAGGTGTGCAGGACATCGCCCGCTGTGTCGACGTCATGGAGGAGACCCTCATCCTGCTCAACAAGGGCGACTACATGATGGCCGGTCTCAACCACAACTCCCACGGTGCGATGATCTCCTTCCCGGAGAAGCCCGAGTTCGAGGGCATGCCCGCCGACGGTCCGGACCGCCGCTTCATGGCGATGCCGGCCTACCTCGGCGGTCGCTTCAACAACACCGGTGTGAAGTGGTACGGCTCCAACGCTGAGAACAAGAAGGACGGCCTGCCGCGCTCCATCCACGTCTTCGTCCTCAACGACACCGTCACCGGTGCCCCGAAGGCGATCATGAGCGCCAACATCCTCTCCGCCGTGCGCACCGGTGCCGTCCCCGGCGTCGGTGTGAAGTACCTGTCCAACCCGGACTCCAAGATCCTCGCCGTCGTCGGCCCGGGCGTCATGGCCAAGACCAACACCGACGCCATCATCGCTCTGCGACCCGGCATCGAGACCATCAAGGTCAAGGGCCGGTCCCAGCGCGGCATCGACAACTTCGCCGCCTACATCAACGAGAAGTACCCGGACGTGACGGTCGTCGGCTGCGACTCCATCGAGGAAGCCGTGAAGGACGCGGACATCGTCATGGCGTCCACCACCACCGATGCCGCCGGCCCGTCCGCCTTCCCCTACTTCAAGGAGGAGTGGCTCAAGCCGGGCTGCCTCGTCGCCGCCCCGGCCGCCGCCCGCTTCGACGACGAGTTCCTCTCGGGCAACGCCCGCCTGGTGCTCGACGCCTACGGTCTTTACGAGGCCTGGGAGGAGGAGTACGGCGACCAGGCCTTCGTCCTGCTCGGCATCCCGGGCACCAAGTGGTACGACCTGGCCCGCGAGGGCAAGCTCGACAAGTCCAAGATCGAGGTCGTCGCCGATGTCGCCGAGGGCAAGGCCCCGGGCTGGGACCCCGAGACGGTGACGATCTACTCCGTCGGCGGCATGCCGGTCGAGGACGTCGCCTGGGCGACCGACCTCTACGCCACCGCCGAGGAGAAGAACATCGGCCAGGTGCTCAACCTGTGGGAGAAGCCTGAACTGGCGTAGATTGCCACCGTGTTTCGCGAGCCGCCCGGGGACGTCACCGTCCTTTAACCGGGCGGCTCACGCTGTGAAACGGGAGGTCATGACAATGAACTCATGACAGCGACCACAGCAGACACTGCCCCCGCACCACCGGCCACCAGCCTGCCGCGCTGGTCCGAGACACCCCCACCCGTCGACGACACCTCCAGCGAGCAGATGCTCGTCCTCGGCGACGGGGACGACGGCGCCGGAGACCACTGGCTCCGCGACCTCCGCGCCCGCGGCATCGAACCGCTCCAGGTCCGGGTCCGCGCACCACGGGTCACCACCCCTGCACTGCTGCGCCCCGGCACCGACCGCGGCCTCACCGGACTGCCCCAGCTGCGCCGCATGCTCGACACCGCCACCGTCGGTCTGCGCCTGCTGGTCACCGGCACCGAATGGCAGGTCCTCACCGTCATCGCCGCCGCCCTGGAGGCCGGGATGCTGCGCTCGGAGATCCGGGCCGTCGCCACCGCCCCGGGCATCTCCGGGGACGCCGTCCCGCTCATCGTCTTCTGTGCCCACTGCGAGGCCGAGACCCTGTCACCGGCGGCGACACCCGGCACCACGGTCCGTTGCGCCGGCTGCGCCCGACTGCTCGACATCCACCCGCACGTCAACAGTTCGCAGGCCCGGTATCTCGGCTCCGATGCGACGGCAGGGGCGCTCACATGACTGCCACTGTCCCCACCTCCCGCGTCAGCACCCTCGTCGTCACCGCCGTGGAACAGCCCACCGACCGGGTCCGCGTCCTCCACCTCGCCGCACCGGACGGCGGCGTCCTCCCCGGCTATTCCCCGGGTGCGAACCTGCAGATCAACGCCGGCGGGAAGTGGAACTCCTATTCCCTGACCGGCCTGGGGATCGCGCCCTCGGAGTACTCCGTCGGGGTGCTCGACCAGGGTGGCGGGTCCCGGTGGATCCACGGGAATCTCGCCGTCGGCAGCGAGGTCGAGGTCCGTGGCCCGGAGAACGCCTTCGCCCCCGACCTCAGCGGACGCCGGGTCTTCCTCGTCGCCGGCGGCATCGGCGTCACCCCGATCGTCGCCTACGCCCGCGCCGCCGTCTTCCACGGCTGGGACCTGGAGGTCGTCTACAGCCACTCCGCTCCGGAGGACGCCTTCGCCGCCGAACTCCGCGAACTCACCACCACCGCCGGAGGACGTTTCACCGAGGTCGGCCACCGCGACGAACTCACCGCCGTGCTCACCGACCGGCTCCAGCGCCAGCCGCTGGGTACCCGTGCCTACGCCTGCGGCCCCGAGGGGATGATCGAGCTCTACCGCAGCGTCGCCGCGAGTCAGGGCTGGCCTGATGAGCGGCTGCACTGGGAGCACTTCGGCGTCGCTGACCTGCCACCCGGCAGTGCCTTCGAGTACCGCGTCGCCGGGGACCCCGACGTGCGGACGCGCCGGGTGGAACCGGGGGTCAGCCTGCTCGACGCCCTGCTCGGGGAGGGGCGTCCCGCACCGTACCTGTGCCGTCAGGGCGTGTGCGGGCAGTGCCGGCTGGAGGTCGCCGCGTCCGCCGAGGACCTCGACCACCGCGACCATGTCCTCGACGACACCGAGCGCGAGGCCGGCGACTGCATTCTCACCTGTGTCTCCCGGGGAACCGGGAACGGAATCCTGGAGGTAACACTGCCGTGACCACGCAACAGACCACCCGACTCACCGACCGGCTCGCCGGCTTCCCCTGGCCCTTCAGCGACGGTGAACGCACCTTCCGCTACTCCGTCAACGTCGGCGAGGCACGCCTGCCCCAACCCACCGCCGCCGGCGAATGGGGACGCCACATCGTCGCCGTCGACGAGGACTATCCCGCACTGATCGCCGCGCGGGAGAATGTGCTGCGCGCCGATCCGGGTCGGCTCGCTGTCGCCGACCATATGGGGCCGGCGTGCTGGGACGTCATGCTCTGGCTCATGACGCAGCTCGCCGCCGACCATCCGGAGATCATGCACCTCGACCGGCTCGGCGTGGGTGTCGGGGCGGGGGAGTACCGCTGGCGCAACGACCTGCTCGACATCGACCGGACCTTCTCCGTCGGAGACGAGTCGTCCCTCGGCGAGAATCCGCTGCTGTTCATCGGACGCCAGGTCCCCGAGGATCTGCTGCTCGCCACCGAACGGGAGGGGCAGATCTTCCTCGACGCCGGCCTGGTGACCTTCGCCAACGACTGGTCGGTGAAGTTCGACGTCGGCATGAGCTTCGCTGAGATCCACGGGCCGATCCCGCGGTTCACCGGCGAGGGGATCACCTCCCGCGCGGAGAAGTTCATGATGATGATGACCGGGGAGCAGACCTTCCGCCGGGTGAACTGGACCTTCTCCGGGATCGGTTCGAAGCGGATGGACGCGTCCCTGGAGACCTACGACCGCTGGGGCTGGGAACCGGCCCGGATCGTGGCGGACAAGGACTGGGGCCGGGTCCAGCTGCGCATCGAGCTGGAGCACTTCGTCCGTCTGCCCGTCACCGGCGCACACCTGTTCAGTATCCGCACCTGCATGATCTCCCTGGCGGAGATCGCGACGGTCCCGGAATGGGCGGAGCAGCTCGCGGACATCGTCGAGGAACTGCCGGCGGACATCGCGACCTACAAGGGCTTCGTGGACTGGCGGGACGAGGCGATGGCGTGGCTCCGCGCCAGGGCCGCGGGTTGCACGAACTGATTCAACGTTTACCATCCGGAAACTGGCCGGAGACCGCGGGGTAAAAGTAGCGCCATAGGTTTCTTAGTGTTCAACCCAATCCACCAAGGAGAGATCCAATGTCTGAACCCACCGCCACCACCGTCGACCCGTTCCTCGTCACCAAGGGCTTCCACGAGACCCTGCCGCAGATGCCCGTCGAGGAGTACCCCGGCACCGAGGGCTTCATCGACGATGTCTACCGTGACCCCTCCGACTCCTCGCTGTGGTCCGGCTACTTCAAGCTGAACCACACCGACGCCCCGCTGGACTACCTCTACACCTACAACGAGATGAAGGTCGTCCTGCAGGGCACCTTCCGCCTCGAGAACGCGGACACCGGTCAGGTCGAGTACGCCGGCCCGACCGACGCCATCTTCTTCCCCAAGGGCTCCCGCATCCTCTTCTCCACCGAGGACCCCTTCGCCCTGGCGTTCTACGCCCGTTGCGAAGACCTGCCGGAATAGGAGACCACCACCGTGCCTGTCCAGATGTCGACGACGACCGTCCCGCGGTTCACCGCCACAGGTCCTGCGACCGATGTGCCGGAGCGTCCCGCCGACGCCCGCTTCCGCGACCACGAGGTCGAGGTTCCCGCCGGGGACTTCGACACCACCGCCGTGGAGCTCCGGGCGCTGTGTGCGGTGGCCGTCGTCGGGGACAGGGTGCATCTCACCGGCCCGGAGGAGGAACTGCTCCGGGCCGCGGCCCTGCTGCGGGAACTCGGCTTCGACGACGCCGAACTCACCCTCACCTGCACCACCCCGGGCAGCCCGTTCACGGACCCGGACCTGCGCCGCGTGACCTGCTGCCACTGCCACACGGTCTCGACGCACGCTGTCGCCGTCGGTGACGGGGTGGAGTGCCCGGACTGCGGACGCGGCATCGTCGTCTACCACCACTTCTCCCGCCGTACCGCCAGTTACCTCGCCTACCAGCCCGAGGAGGAGTCATGACACTCCCGATGACCGTCGCCGCCGTCGAACCGCTCACCGGGGACATCCGTCACGTCGTCTTCGTCGGAGACGGGCCGCTCCCGCCCTTCGACGCCGGCAGCCATATCGCCGTCCACTGGACCGGCGAGGACGGCACCACCGGCGCCAACGCCTACTCCCTGACCAATGACGGCGCAGGTCCCACCACCTACGAGATCTCGGTCCGTCGTGACCCCGGGGGTGCCGGCGGCTCGCAGTGGGTCCACCGGCTGTCCGTCGGTGACCGGGTCACCGTGACCCGTCCGCGCAGTCTCTTCCGCCGGGCGAACACCGCCACCCGCGAGGTTCTGGTCGCCGGCGGCATCGGCGTCACCCCGGTCCTGTCGCATGCCCGCGACGCCGCCCGGTGGGGACGCCCCGTCGACGTCATCTACTCCCACCGCCCCGATGCTGCCGCCCACGCCGAGGAACTGCGTGCGCTGTGCGACCGGCCCGGCTCCACCTTCACCGAGGTCGGCGGGCCGGAGCAGACACAGGCCGCACTCGACCGCGTCCTGTCGTCCAGTCCGATCGGTACCCACGCCTACATCTGCGGCCCCGGCCCGATGATCGAGGCCTTCCGGGCCCGCGCCGCCGACTACCGGTGGCCGGCGTCCCGGGTGCACTTCGAGGCCTTCGCCGCCCCGGAACTCGACGCCGGCGAGCCCTTCGACGTCATCGACACGGCGTCCGGTCGCAGTATCAACGTCCCCGCCGGCGTCAGCGCACTGAGCGCACTGGAGGACGCCGGCTACCGCGTCCCCAACATGTGCCGGCAGGGGGTGTGCGGCGAATGCCGCCTCTCCGTCACCGCCGGCGTCCCCGTCCACCGTGACACGGTCCTCACCGACGACGAGCGCTCCGCAGGTACCTCCTGGCTGCCGTGCGTCTCCCGTTGTGAGGGCGAGACCCTGGAGGTTGCACTGCCATGACCACCATCACCGACGGTGTCTACCGTCAGCCGCTGCCGGCGTCCCGCGAGGACGCCCTGTCCTCGCTCGCCGGCTTCCCCTTCCCCTTCCCGCACGAGACCTACCGTTACAGCGCCAATGTGGAGCCAGCCGAACAGGTCCGACGGTCCGCCGCAGGTCAGTGGGGTGAAACGGTCATCGACATCGACCGTCACTATACCGCTGAGCTGCGGGAGAAGGACCGCGTCCTCACCGTCGACCCGCAGCGCTATGTCGCGCTGCCGCGGATGATCTCCGCCGAATGGGACGCGCTGCTCGCGATCCTCAACGAACTGGCGACCGTCTACCCGGACCACTTCACCCTCTCGGGCACCGGCGATGACCGGCACTGGTCGAACCGGCTGTCCGACCCGCCGGTGGAGCAGGACTTCACCGTCGGAGACACCTCGACCCTGCCGTGTGCCCCGCTGGAGTTCGCCGGACGCCAGGTGCAGGAGGACATCGCCCTGCTCGCTGAACGCGACGGCATGCTGTGGGGTGACTCGATGGTCGTGACCTTCGCCGCGGACTGGTCGCCGGCTTTTGACGCGGGGATGAGTTTCCCGGAGATCCATGGCCCGGTACCGCGGGTGCACGAGGCCGGGATCGTCGAGCGGGCCCAGGAATTCATCATGGGCCTGCAACCCGGCCAACGGTTCCGGCGCACCAACTGGACGCTGACCATCGACGGTCGACTGGACACCGGCACCGAGTCCTACCCGGAGTGGGGCCCCGACCGGCTCAGCGTGGTCAACGGTCCGCTGACCGAGGTCGGCGACCGGGTCTTCCTGCGGGTCGAGGTCCAGCACCTCATACGGCTGCAGTGGTCGGGTGCGGTGATGTTCCTCATCCGTACCTACCTGGAGCCGCTGAGTGCGATCGCCCAGATCCCGGAATGGGCGCTGCGGGTGCGCGACGTGCTCGCCGAACTGCCCGAGGACATGGCCGAATACAAGGGTGTCGACCGCACTCGCTGGCCGGCGGTGGAGTGGTTGGAGACCTACGGGGCAGTGGACGCGGCGACGCGTCCCGACACCGGTAACTGATACTTAACTCTTGTCACCCACAGGAAACATCGGCTGCACTGTCCGGAAATGAACGCCTTTTACCTTGATAACTGACCGTTTCAACGAACCTACAGAGAAACTACAAAGGAGCTGACCATGGATGCTGCTTCCGTTGCATGGATCCTGACCGCCACCGCGCTGGTCCTGCTGATGTTCCCCGGAGTCGCCATGCTCTACGGCGGAATGCTGTCCGGCCGGAGCGTCATCAACATGATGATGATGGTGATGAGTTCACTGGCGATCACCACCGTCGTCTACGTCATCATCGGCCACGGCCTGGTGATGGGGGAGTCGAAGAGCGGGATCATCGGTGACCCGCTCGGCTTCTCGTTCTTCAGTGACCTCGTCGCCGACGACGGGGAAGGGACCACGATCTCCGCGGCCTTCTTCATCCTCTTCGCCGCGATCTCCGTCGCCCTGGTCTCCTCCGGTGCCGCCGGCCGTATGAAGTTCGACGCCTGGATGGGCTTTGCCGCGATCTGGGTCATCGTCGTCTACGGTCCGGTCGCCCACTGGGTCTTCAACCCGGACGGCTGGATGCTCGCCGACCTCGGCCTGCACGACTACGCCGGTGGTACCGCGGTCCACATGAACGCCGGCGCCGCGGGCCTGGCACTCGCCATCTTCCTGGGCCGCCGCAACATGGCCAAGAAGGAGAAGCCGCACAACCTGCCGATCATGCTGATCGGCGTCGGCATGCTGGCGATGGGCTGGCTCGGGTTCAACGGCGGCACCGCCGGAGCGGCCGACTTCCTCGCCCAGTACGTGGTCATGACCTCCATCCTGGCCCTGGCCGGCGGCATGCTCGGATTCATCATCATGCAGCGCATCTTCGACGGCGCCTACACCCTCATGGGCCTGGGTACCGGTGCGATCGCCGGCCTCGTCGCCATCACGCCCAGTGCGGACGCGCTCAACCCGGTCTGCTCGATCATCGTCGGTGCCCTCGGCTCCGCCGGTGCCTTCGGTGCGATCAGGCTGGCCCACAGGTTCGGGATCGACGACTCCGCCGATGTCTTCGCCGTCCACGGCGTCGCCGGTATGGTCGGTGCGATGTTCGTCGTCTTCGTCGGCGACCCGGACGCCCCCGCCGAGCACGCAGGCATCTTCTTCGGCGGCGACCTGGACATGCTCTGGCGTGAGCCGGTGGCCATCATCGTCACCGTCGGCTACAGCTTCTGTGCCACCTTCGCCATCGCCTGGCTGATGAACAAGGTCCACCCGATCCGCATCACCGCCAAGGACGAGAGCATCGGCATCGACGCCGCCGTCCACGAGGAGGTCGCCTACGACCGCTCCGGCAGCGATGAGAACGAGGCCGGCAGCGACGCCGCCGACCGGGAGATCAGTGCCGGTGCAGACTACACCGTGAAATGAACGCCGTAACCTCCGGGTAATCTGCGGCAGACCTGCCCGAAATGCGTGTTTCCTACTGTTTAACTCCATGAGTGCAGCTGACATTGCGTGGATGTGTACCGCTTTCGCCCTGATGCTCCTGATGTTCCCGGGGCTGGCGATGCTCTACGGAGGAATGCTCAACGGTCGCAGCGTCCTCAACATGATGATGATGGTGATGACCTCACTGGCCGTCACCGTCATCGTCTACGTTCTCATCGGGCACGGGCTGGTGCTCGGCGAGTCCGCCGGTGGGGTGGGGGTCATCGGTGACCCGACGAGCTTCACCTTCTTCAGCACACTGACCAGTGACGACGGGGCGGGGACAACCGTCACCACGGCCTTCTACACCCTGTTCGCCGCGATCTCGGTGGCACTGGTCTCCTCCGGCGCGGCGGGGCGTATGAAGTTCGACGCCTGGATGGGCTTCGCGGTGATCTGGGTGCTCGTGGTCTACGCCCCGGTCGCCCACTGGGCCTTCGCCGACGACGGCTGGTTCCGCACCGTCCTCGAGGTCCACGACTACGCCGGCGGTACCCCGGTGCACATGAACGCCGGTGCCGCGGGCCTGGCCCTGGCGATCTTCCTGGGACGCCGCGCCGAGCACGACCAGCGTCCGCACAACCTGCCGCTGACACTCATCGGCGTGGGCATGCTCGCGATGGGCTGGATGGGCTTCAACGGCGGTTCGGCCGGCGGGGCCAACTTCGTCGCCGAGTACACCGTGATGACCACGCTGCTCGCCCTGGCCGGCGGCATGATCGGCTACATCGTCATGCAGCGCATCGTCGACGGCTCCTACACCCTGATGGGCCTGGGTACCGGTGCGATCGCCGGTCTGGTGGCGATCACCCCGACGGCGGATGCGGTGGACCCGGTCTTCGCGATCCTCGTCGGCGTGGTCGGCGCCGCAGCCGCGTTCGGCGCGGTCCGGCTGGCACACAGGTTCGGAATCGACGATTCGGCGGACGTCTTCGCCGTCCACGGTGTGGCCGGCATGGCCGCGGCGATGCTCGTGGTGTTCGTCGGCTCGCCGGACGCCCCCGCGCACCACACCGGCATCTTCTTCGGTGGTGGCTGGGACATGCTGTGGCGCGAACTTGTCGCGATCCTGGTCACCGTCGGGTTCTCGTTCTGTGCGACCTATGCGATCGCCTGGCTGATGGACAAGGTCAGCCCGATCCGCATCACCGCGAAGGACGAGAGCATCGGCATCGACTCTGCGGAGCACGCCGAACAGGCCTACGACGGGGACGCCGTGCCGGTCTCGGAGCTTCCCGCGGAGGTGGTGGAACAGATCATGGAACTGCTGCGATCCTCAGACCCGGTTCCTACCCCGCGTGGAAGGGGATGACGCCGAACAGGATCCCGACGGCGAGCATCACCAGTGAGACCACCACGGCACGCCACAGCACCTTGCGGTGGTGGGCACCCAGGCCGACATTGGCCAGGGAGACCAGCAGGAGGATGGCGGGGACCAGGGGGGACTGCATGTGGACCGGCTGGCCGGTGATGGAGGCCTGGGCCATCTGCACCGGCTCGATGCCGTAGTGCGCGGCACTCTCGGAGAGCACCGGCAGGACGCCGAAGTAGAAGGCGTCGTTCGACATGAAGAACGTGAAGGGCATCGACAGCAGGCCGGTGATCGGCGCGAGGTAGCCGCCGAGGGAGTCCGGGATCACCGTGGTGATCCACTCGGCCATGGCGTCCACCATGCCGGTACCGGACAGGACGCCGACGAGGCAAGCCGCGGCGAAGACCATGCCGGAGACGGCGACGATCGAGCTGGAGTGGGCGACCATCTCATGGGCCTGATCCTTGACCTTCGGGAAGTTGACGACCAGGGCGATCGCCGCACCGACCATGAAGACGTAGGCGAGGGGAAAGATGTCGATGACCAGCAGGACCATCACCGCAACCGTGAGGATCAGGTTGAACCAGATCAGCTGCGGACGCAGTGTCTCGCGGTCGGGGTTCAGCATGGTGCCGGACATGGAGGTCTGGTCGGTGTCTGAGTCACCTGCGGCGACCGGGACACCGACGGTGCCGAGACGCCTGCGCTCGGCGAGGCCCAGCATCCAGGCGAAGCCGAGACAGACGACGACACCGGCGATGAGGGAGGGGATCATCGGCACGAAGACCTCAGAGGGCTCCAGGCCGAGGGCGGCGGCGGCACGGACCGTCGGACCGCCCCAGGGGAGGATGTTCACGGTGCCGTTGATGAGGCCGGCGACACAGGTCAGGACAACGGGGCTCATGCCGAGGCGAAGGTAGAGCGGCAGCATGGCGGAGGTGGTGATGATGTAGGTGGTGGAACCGTCGCCGTCGAGGGAGACCACACCGGCGAGCACGGCGGTACCGAGCACGATCTTCGCCGGGTCGTTACCGAGGATGCGGGTGATCATCCTGATCAACGGGTCGAAGAGTCCGACGTCGATCATGATCCCGAAGTACATGATCGCGAACATCAGGAGTGCCGCGGTGGGGGCCATGTCCTTCACTGCGTCGATGACCATGTCGCCGAGGCCGAGCCCGGCGCCGCCGATGAGTCCGAAGACAGTGGGTACCAGGATCAGCGCCAGTATCGGGGTCATCCGACCGGTCATGATCAGCGCCATGAAGGTGAGGATCATGAGGAATCCGAGGGCGACGAGAATGCCGTCGGAGAGGGTGTGGCTCAGGTCGTAGCCGGCGTCCGAGGCGTCGGCGGCGAGTGTGAGAAGGCCGGTGGCGGACATCTCTTCTCCTCCTTGAGTGTGTCAATGTGTGTTGTCGGGAGCGTTGGCACTCTAAAGTGATCCGCCACACAGGACGGCGGTTGTGCGCATTAGTCGGAGTTCTGCGCACACTGGTACTTCTGCGCATTGTGTGCAGCAATGGTGTGGGGGCTAAAATCTCCGGAATGCGATACTCCACCCGGGTCCTGCTGCTGCAGCTGGCGACCGTCGTCGCCGTCGTGGCCGTGTGTGCCGGGGTGTTCTCCTGGATCACCTACGACCGTCTGAGGGACGAGGCGGCGACGTCCGCCGTCGGTATCGCCCGCAGCGTGGCGTCCTCCCCGCAGGTCAGGGAGGAGGTGGCGTCCGGTGACGCGCCGTCGGCGGACAGTGCCCTCCAGTCGTTCGCGCGCGACACCAGCGACCGCACCGGCGCGCTCTTCGTCGTGGTCACCGACCGGGACGGCATACGGCTGGCGCACCCGGACCCCGACCGCATCGGTGAGGAGGTCAGCACCGACCACGAGGCCGCACTGCGCGGGGACGAGGTGACCGCCTGGGAGTCAGGCACGCTCGGCCGGTCCGCCCGGGCGAAGGTCCCGGTGTACGCGCCGGGCAGTGACGAACCCGTCGGCGAGGTCAGCGTGGGATTCCGGCAGGAACAGGTCTTCGACGACCTGCCCCGCCTGCTCGCCGGCGTCGGCGGCGCGGCAGTGGGAGCGGTCGTTCTCGGTCTCGTCGCTTCGGTGATCATGCGACGCCGGTGGGAGCGGGTCACCCTCGGGCTCCAGCCGGAGGAGCTCACGGAACTGGTCCGTGCACAGTCCGCGGTGCTGGACGGTGTGGATGACGGCGTCCTCTCCCTTGACACCGACGAGGTGGTGCGGGTCCTCAACCCGGCGGCGGAAACCCTGCTGCAGGTGAAGGACGCCGCGGGAAGACCTTTCGCCGACCTCGGTCTTCCTCCGGATGTGCTGCAGCGACTCCGTGCAGGCGAGCCCTGTGACCAGGTTGTCGTCGGCGAACGGGTGCTCTACCTGGACGCACACCCGGTGCTGCGGGACGGCCGGCTGCTCGGCACGGTCATCGTCGTGCGTGACCGGACCGACCTGCTGACCCTCAGTCGACGCCTCGGGTCGGTCCAGGCACTGGGTGGTGCACTGCGGGTGCAGCGTCATGAATTCGCCAACCGGATCCACGTCGCCACCGGCCTGCTCGATGCAGGACGCACCGACGACGCCCGTGAGTTCCTCGGGGAGATGACCGAGCGCGGGCCGGTGGACTTCCCCCTGGAGAATGCAGGCCTGCTCACCGAACCTTTCCTGCAGTCCTTCCTCGGGGCGAAGTCCACCGAGGCCGCTGAACGTGGTGTAGTGCTGCGCATCGGCGAGGAGACCCTGGTCCTCGGCACCATTGCGCCGGTCTCCGCCGTGGAGGATGTCGCCACGGTGCTCGGTAATCTGGTCGACAACGCGGTGACCGCTGCGGTAGGTGGCTCTGAGACAGGTGGCGATGCCTGGGTCGAGGTCACTGCCCTGCAGGACGCCGACGGTCTGACCTTCGTCGTCGCGGATTCCGGGGCGGGGTTGCGGTCAGCGGGATTGAATACTGGCCCTGACCCTGGATCCGACCCGGTCCACGGTCACGGGATCGGCATGACGTTGTCCCGGGACCTCGTGAATCGCCGTGGTGGCGAACTCTGGGTCATCGATGCCGGTGGCGAGAGCTCCGGAGCGGTGTTCGGGGTGCGGTTGCCGCACATCGTGAGTACAGGTGATCCAGCGGAAGGAGCGGACGAATGACAGCGAAGAAGGCCGGACGGCTACTACAGGTGCTCGTGGTCGACGACGATTTCCGGGTGGCGCAGATTCACGCTGATGTCGTCACCGCGACCAGGGGGTTCGAGGTGGTGGACACCGCGCGGACAGTAGCGGAGGCCCGCGAACTCATCGCAACGCGCCAGCCTGACCTGCTGCTCGCGGACGTGTACCTGCCCGACGGGAACGGCATCGACCTGGTCCGGGCGTCGGGGATGGACGCTTTTGTCCTGTCCGCGGCCACGGAGCCGGCAACGGTCCGTTGTGCTCTGGCTGCCGGGGTGCATGCGTACCTGGTCAAGCCTTTCACCAGGCAGTCCCTGACGGAACGGCTGGACCGCTTCGCCCGGTACCGACGGATCGTGGACACCCCGCACGCGCTCAACCAGAAGGACATCGACAAGGCACTGTCGCTGATGCACGGGAGTACCCGGCCGGCGAGTGCGGGAGGTTCAGCGACGGAGCAGCTCGTCCTCGATGCGCTGGGGGACGGCGAACGGTCCGCCGCTGAGGTGGCTGAACTGTCCGGGGTGTCCCGGGCCACTGCCCAGAGACGCCTGGCGGCCATGGCTGGCCGTGGCGTGGTCACGGTGCGGCTGAAGTACGGGCAGTCCGGACGGCCCGAGCACCTCTACGCGAGGTCCGGGAAACCGGGGTGGTGACATCTACTCCTGTCGGGGAGGATCCTCCGGTTCAGGTTCCTCGGATTGCGTCTCTGCGCGTAGGCGGATGTACGGGGCGGTAGGCCCGGAAGCGTAGGTCGTGTACTTCTCGCCGAGCGGGCCGGTCCAGTGGATGGTGAGCCCTCTGTCGGGTGAGGCGGCTTTCCAGATGCCGAGGGTCTTGGCCCGGTGGTGTTCGGGGCAGAGGTTCTCGAGGTTGTCGATACTGGTCGCCCCGTCGCTGGTGGGGTCGGTGTGCGGTGAGTTTTCGATATGGTCCTTTTCACAGCGGGTGGCGGGGACGGTGCAACCGGGGAAGCGGCAGTGGCCGTCGCGTGCTTCGGCGGCGATCTGGACGAGAACGGGGAACTTGTAGGCCTCGGTGACGGTGAGGTCATCGGGGCTGTCCGGCAGAGTACGGATGCGGCCGTTGGGGGAGGTGCGGGCGGCGGACTCGAGGCGGTCGGCGGTGTCGACATCGAGCCAGCCGATGTCCGGGCTGTAGGCGGTGCCGGCGCCGTGCACGCCGTCCGTGGTGGTGCGGAAGAGATTGACGGTCACGGCGAGGCTGTCGGGATTGTCGCCGAGCAGGTCGAGGAGGACCTGGGCCTTGACCTCGGCCCGGGTCGGCAGCTCCGGTGTGCTCTCGGGATTGTTGTCCCTGATCTTGCGGAGATCGGTGAGGATGTTCTTCGCACGATCGGTGAGGGCATTGTCGATGCCCGCGGCCATGATGGTGTCGCCGCAGGTCAGGGTGAGGACGTTGCCGCGGCGGGTGAGATTGGCGGCTTCGCGTTCGGCGCGGGCGGTGGCGTTGGTCAGACCGGGTGCGATGTCGGCGAGGATGAGGTCGAGATGGTCGCGGAGGTCGGCGAGGTTGACGGTGCCGGTGCCGGGGTGGTCGTCAAGCCAGTCGGAGACGGCGGGTTCGACGGCGGTGTCGAGGCTCGTCCGCACGTCGCTCACGAGAGAGGCGGGCACGGTCACCAGGTGCCGGTGGATACGCGACCAGATGAGGTCGAGGTGATCGACGGTCAGACGGGTGCGCTCAGACGCGGTGGTGAACAGGTCGCCCATACGTTCGGCAATATCGGCGGCGTGGGTGAAGCGGACGGCGTCGGCGCGGGTGCGTCCGCGCCAGGCGAGTGCCGTGGTGGTGCGGGCGGCTCTGTCGGTGGTGGTGAGTGCGGCAACCAGGCTCATGTCCATGGTGTTTATCAGGGGGATGATGGACTTCGAGATGTGGTCGGAGATCTGGCGGTGACGGTCTTCGAGGGTGGTGGTCATGGTCGGGACCCTCCTTTGCTTCAGTGACACAAAGGATACACAGGTGACCGTACAGAGTCAATCACCCGTTCGAATAGACAGTTCAGTTGGATATAATGCCCGGCGTGGAGGCCGGGATCTTCACCGTCATCGACCCCTTCCCGCAGCTCACCTTGATGTTCTCCGCCCGGGACGTCGCAGCCGTGGGCATGGAACAGGTCCACCCGTTGGACAGCGTGGTCAGCAGGGGGTCGCTCCGCGAGCCGTCCTGCCAGGTCGAGAGGTAGCCGTCGAGGGTGTCGACCGCCTCCCGGCAGTCCACCGTGCCCTCGGTGACGAACACGCGCGTGATCCACTTGTCGGCGTAGAGTCCGTTGTTCGCCTCCCCGCAGAAGCTGCCGGCGTCATGGCTGCCCTCGACGAGATTGCGCTCGTCCAGCGTCCGGTCCGTGGCACTGAAGTCGCCGCCGTCGTAGGTGAACTGCTTACCGTCACGCTCGCATGCCATCGCGCGGTCGCCCGAGGCCACGCAGGTCGCTCCCGCCGCACTGATCCGCTGGGCGGGACGCAGGGACTTCACGGAGGCGGAGCTGTCACCGCCACCGGTCTGCATCTTCGGCTCGAAGCGGCTGTCGGAGCCCCAGTCGACCGCGCCGGCGGCCTCCCCGTTGGAAGTGTCACGCACGTCCTCGGTGAAGTCGAGGGTGCAGCCCATCGAGTCCGAACTTGAATACTTGTTGATGTAGCAGTTCAGGCCCGGTCCCTCGAGCGTCGAGCTGACGAGGGAACCGGTGGTGTAGTCGGCGACGTCGACGCGAGCAGGAGGACGCCTCCGACGGTGCCGAGGCTTCTTCGGATCATCATGAGGCCCTCTCGCGGTAGTTCCGGTGGGAAACTTACCAGGGCATCAGACTTCTCGGTCGTGACCGCCTCTTCTTCTGTGACGTCTTCTGCGACAGACACCCACCGCCACCGCCCACCCCACAGTTGTGGCACGGTGGTGGGGTAAAGAAACAGTCAACGAGGAGTCCCGCCGTGTCACACCGTGAACGCCGCACCGTCCGTCTGTCCGCCGTCGCCGCTATCGGCGTGCTCGGCGGCGCCCTGCTGCTCGGCGGGTGCGACAACGACGGGAAAGGGGTGGAGGACGCCGGCAGCGACGACAACCATGTCGACACGGCACTGAGCTCCTCGACCCCCGCTGAATCCCCCGAGGACGAGGCTGCCCCGCAACCGACCGAGGGCCGGGACGTCGCCCCGCAGCCCACCCCGTCCCAGCCGGACACCGCGCAGGCCCCGACCACCACCACGGTCGCCGCCGGCAGCTACCAGGTACCGATGGGGGAGTACACCCTGCTCTGCGACTTCGTCGACCAGCCTGAGACCGAGGGCTACGCCTGGGCCTGCGAGGCACCTGCCCACCTCGGCTGGGGTGCGACCGACGGCGGCGAAGCCAATGCCGTGGCATACCGTCCGGGCGGTGATCCCGAGGTCTACGCTCTGCTCGGCAACTCCGGCATCAGCCCGGCCGACCGCCTGCCCGCCGACGGGGTGACCAACGTCGGTGAGCGCTACACCGTGGACGCCACCGCCGGAGACTCCCTCACTGTCACGGACAATTCCACCGGTGCCGCGGTGCAGCTCACGACGGACGGATACCAGCAGCTGTGACTGACACCGCCGATCGGATCCGCGCCGATCTCACCGCGCTGGCTGATCCCGGTATTCTCGCCGTCAACCGTCGGCACGGCGACGAGCACGCCGTGAATCTCACTGCACTGCGGAACGCCGTGAAGGACGCCACGACGGGCATGAAACCCGCCGCCCGGCATGAGGTCGGTCTCGCCCTGTGGCAGAACGGCGACTCCGCCGCGAGTCTCGCCGCGACCCTGCTACTGCGGCCGAAGAGCTGCGCCGCCGATGACCTGGACCGGATGTACCGTGAGGCGTCCACCCCCAAGGAACGCGCCTGGCTGCTCAGCTATGTCGTCGTGAAGTCCGGGCACGCCGCCGCACTGCGCGACCGCTGGTTCGGGGACGCCGACCCGGTCATCGCCGCTGCCGGATGGTCACTCACCGCCCGCGACATCACAGCAGGCAGGGACGCCGGACCGCATGACCTCACAGCGCTCCTCGACCTGATCGAGGCGGAGATGGCGTCCTCCCCGGAGGTGCTGCAGTGGTCCCAGAACGAGGTCCTGGCACAGATCGGCATACGCCACCCCGAGCTCCGCGACCGCGCACTGGCGGTCGGTGAGAAGCTCGGGGTGTTCCGGGACTATCCGACGGCGAAGAACTGTGTCTCGCCGTTCGCCCCGGTGTGGATCACCGAGATGGTGGCCCGTCAGGACTGATCCGCGCGCTCATCACGAGCCATCCGCCTCGCCATGTTGCGGGTGATGACCTTGTCGTCGTACTCGGGGACGAAGGTGGCGAAGACCGTGCCGAGGAGGAAGACCACCGGTGCGGAGACCGCCATGACCCAGGCGACGGACGCGCTGCCGAAGAGCACGGTGAAGTTCGTCATGATGAAGAACAGGGCGGTGCCGAGTCCGAGGAAGGACAGCACCGGGGCGATGAGCCGCTTCCATGCGGACACCGGCAGGTCAGACCGGGTTCGGAACCAGGCCACCACGGCCACCGACACCAGCAGCATGAGGATGACGATGGTGAAGGTCGCCAGGCCGGAGAACCAGGTGAAGATCTCTGCCACCGGATCCAGTCCGATGACCGCGCAGACCACGGTGAGCAGCAGGATCGTCGAGGTCTGGACGATGGAGGACATGTGCGGCGAGCGGTGCGTCAGGTGGACCGCACGCAGCGCCCGGGGCAGGCCGCGCTTGTGCGAGATGGCGTGCTGGTAGCGGGTGAGCACATTGTGGAAGGACAGGACGCAGGCGAACAGGCTGGTCAGCAGCAGGACATCGACTACCGGACCGGCCCAGGACCCGAGGTAGTTCTCCGCGGTGTTCGCGATCATGTTGTCCGGGTCTTTCGTGGCCTCGGCCAGCACGTTGTCGGTGCCCCAGGCCTGGACCACGGCCCAGCCGGAGACGGTGTAGAAGATGCCGATGACGGCGACGGAGATGTAGGTCGCCCGCGGGATGGTCCTGTCCGGGTCCTTCGCCTCGGAGCGGAAGACGGTGGTGGCCTCGAAACCGATGAAGCCGGCCATCGCCATCATCAGGCCGATGCCCATCGACCCGGAGAACATGTTCTCCGGCAGGAAGGGGTCGGCGTTGAGCCCCTCGGCACCGCCCTTGCCGGTGACGAAGACATCGATGAGCACGACGATGGCGATCTCGGCGATGAGCAGGATGCCCAGGGCCTTCGAGCTCAGCTCGATGTTGCGGTAGCCGAGGTAGCCGACCACGCCGGCGACGGCCAGCGAGTACACCCACCAGGGGATGTCGACCAGCGGGGCGATGAGGGAGGACAGTTGTGCGCCGAGGAAGCCGTAGACCGCGAACTGGATGGCGGTGTAGGTCAGCAGGGCGAGGTAGGCGGTACCCATCCCGAGGCGGCGTCCGAACGCGGTCTCGACGTAGGAGTAGAAGGCGCCCGGCTCGTCGATGAACCTCGACATGGTGGTCAGGCCCACCGAGAAGAGGATGAGGATGACGGCGCCGAGGGCGTACATCGCGGGGTAGCCGGGGCCGTTGCCGATGGACATGCCGATCGGCAGTGCGCCGCCGATGACGGTCAGTGGCGCGGCAGCGGCGATGACCATGAAGACGATGGACGCGGTGGTCAGCGACCCGGATTTCAGGCCCTGTCCGGGGGTCGCGGGTGCGGTGGTTGCTGTCGTGGTGCTCACGGGAAGCTCCTAGTGGATCGCGGCGGGGATGATGGTGGCAGAGGGCTCGCGGGCGGTCACCGGGTAGTCGAAGGCGGCAGGACGCAGCGGGGAGTCTCCGGTCACCGCCAGCTCGGCGGCGATCCGGCCGTAGACCGGGGCGAACTTCATGCCGTTGCCGCTCATGCCGGTGGCGACGGTGACGGCTCCGTCGGTGCCCGGTGCGTGGCCGAGTACCGGGGCGTGGTCGGTGGTGAAGCCGTCGTGGTGCAGGGAGATCCGTACCGGGGCGTCGAGCATGCCGGTGAAGAAGGTGGAGGCACGTTCGGAGAAGACCTGCAGTACCTCCGCCGGGATCTCACCGGTACGCAGCACTTCGAGATCGTCGGGGGTCGTGCCCTCACCGACGAAGTCCCCGTGGGAGATCTTCACGGAGTAGCCGTCGATGGTCGGAGCGCCGTAGCAGTGCCAGATCTCGCCGTTGTCGCGGACGATGTCGCGCATGAAGATCGGCAGGTTCTCCGGGAGGAAGCCGGTGATGTCCAGCGGCAGGTACCAGGTCAGGGGGATGCTCTGGACACTGATGTGCCCGGCGAGGTCCGGGTAGAGGTCGGCGGTCCAGGACCCGTTGGCCACGATCACCTTGCCGGCGGTGATCTCACCCCTCTCCGTGCGGATCAGCGTGCTCTCCGCGCCGGGCTCCACGGCCAGGACGCGGGTGTTGTCCCACAGCTGCGCACCGGCGTCGATCGCGAACTGCTGGGCGTAGGCGACGGACAGTTCGGGGCGGATCCCGCCGCCTGCCGGGTCGATGATCGCGGCGTCCGGCACGGCACCGGGGGAGGACGCGGCGAAGACCGGGAAGCGTTCGGCGAGCTCCGCGGCGTCCAGTACCTCGTGGTCGAGGCCGAATTCCTCGATGACCTCCATGGTCTGCACCATGGTGGGGAAGTCGGCCGGGCCGACGGAGATCGCGCCGACCGGCAGGAAGATGTCGCGGCCGGAACGTTCGTTCATCTCCAGCCACATCCCACGGGCCTGCTGCACCAGGGGGATGTAGATGCCGCCCTCCTTCAGCGCGACGCGGAACAGCCGCGACTCGCCGGAGTAGGAGCCCTTCGTGTGGACGCGGTCGAAGCGTTCGATACCGAGGACGCTGGCCCCGGGCGCGAGTTCGGTGAGCTGCCACAGCGCCATCGAACCGATGGAGCCGCAGCCGATGACGACGTAGTCGTAGTGTGCGGGAGTGGTCATCATGCCATCTCCGGGGTATCCCACACCGGAAGCACGGTGCCGATGTTCTCCTCGCAGGCGCGGCGGTACAGCGTCGTCGCCCAGGCCACGTCCTCGACCGGCATGCCGCCGACGGAGTAGATGACGATGTCGTCGTCGCTGCGCCGGCCCACGACTTCACCGTTGATGATATCGGCGATATCGACGACGGTGCCCTCGGGGATCGCCCCGTTCTTCTCCAGGGAGAGGAACTTGTTGCCGATGATGCCGACGGTCTCGTAGGCGTCGTCGCCGAACTCCTCGTGCCAGGCCTCGTAGAGGCTGCGGTTGTCGAGCACGAGGCGTCCTGCGCCGCCGGCCAGCCACTCGTCCGGCAGGTTGATGCAGGCCGGGGCGGAGACGAAGGCGCCGGGGGAGAGCCATGCCGGGTCGATGGCCGGGTAGTTCGCCGCGCCGGTCGGCGCGGTGGTGGCGTAGGCGATGACCTCGGCGCCGCGGACGGCCTCCTCGGCGGTCTGACAGATCTCGACGGTGGTGAACTGCGGCAGGGTCTCGTGTACCCAGGTCACGAAGTTCTCGATGCCGGCCTGACTGCGGCCCTTGACGCGGACCGTGTGCAGGGTGGGGACGCCGGCGGCGAAGGCCTCGAGCGCGGTCTTGCCCATCACACCCGGGCCGATGACTGCGGCGACGGTCGCGCCGGGTGTGGTGAGGTGTCGGGCGCCGACCCCGGAGACCGCGCCGGTGCGGTAGGAGGAGAGGAGGTTGGCGTTCATGATGGCCAGCGGGGCGCCGGTGTCGGCGTCGTTGAGGATGAAGGTGTGGATCGACCGGGGCAGTCCGGAGCGACGGTTGTCGATGTTGGAGCCGTACCACTTCACACCGGCGGTGTGGAACTCGCCGCCGAGGTAGGCGGGCATCGCCATGAAGCGGCGGTCGGGGCCGTTGACGGGCATCCGCGGGTGCGGGGAGTCGTCGGGGAAGAGGACCTCGGAGCCGTGGGAGTTGTGGTTGGCTCCGCCCATCCGGTAGTCGTCGACGCCCAGCAGGGCGAAGGTCTTCTCCATGGTGTCGACGCAGGCCGGCATGTCGGTGACTCCGGCGGCGATCATGTCGGGCTCGGAGAAGTAGCGGGTCTGGAGTGCGGTGCTGATCGTTGCTGTCATGGTGGACAGTCAACAGCCGCCGTGTTTCTGGCCGGTTGCTGCGCGGTGACGTTATTGTACGGACGGAGAAAAACGGGCAATGAAACGGTCGAGCAGTGCGGTGAGCCGGTCGACGTCCCCCTCCGGCGCGCCGAAAGCTGCGGTGATCTGCGTCCCCATCAGCAGATTCTGCAGATCATCCACTGCCGCAGCGGTGTCCGTGTCCGCCGCGACCTCCCCGTCGGCCACCGCCTCCGTGAAGCGGGCGGTGAAGAAGTCCCGCCAGGAACTGAAACTCGTGGCGAACAGGGCGGCTTCATCCGAGTGGTTCAGCGCCCGTTGCCAGAAGGCCAGGGCGACCCGGGCCTCCGCCCGTCGGACATCGTCGAGCGGCATGATCTCGAGGGCGAGCGTCCGCAGTCCGACGAGCCCCCGCTCGGTGCTGGACAGGGCGGCGCGGATGTCGGTGGCCTCGACGACGTACCGGTAGGCCTCGGTGATGACCGAGTCCTTGCCGGGGAAGTAGTAGCGCAGCAACCCGTTGGAGTAGCCGGTGACCTCTGCGATGCGTCGGGTGGTCACCGCGTCGATCCCCTCGTCGGCGATCAGTCGCCAGACCGAGCCGATGATCTCGTGGCGTCTCAGGTCATGGTCGACTTTCTTGGGCATGGTGCCTGATCGTAGTGGCCGGTCAGTCCTCGTAGATGATCCAGTCCGGGTTCGGCCGGACGATCCTGCCGTTCCCGTCGTACTCGTAGAAGCCGCAGCCGTCGCCGAGGCCGGCCTTGCCCTGGTCGATACCGCGCTCCTGGAGGAGGTTGTTGAACTTCTTCTGGGACTCCGTGGCATCCGGCCGGTTACGGCCGATGTTCACGGCGACATTGAACCCGACGATGTCGTAGGTCTCGAACGGACCCTTCGGGGCACCGGTGGAGACCTTCCAGTCCTCGTCGATGACGTGCGGGTTGGCGACCTCGTTGGCATAGAGATCACCGGCGGCGTCCAGCCACGGGATGAGCAGGCTGTTGAGCAGGTAGCCCGGGGTCTCCTTGTGGACCGGGAAGGGCTGCAGGTTGATCTCGCGGGCGAACTCCACGGTGCGGTCGAAGACCGCCGGATCGGTCTTCGGGGTCGCCATGACCTCACCGGTGTTGGAGCGCCACACCATGTTCGCGAAGTGCAGGGCGAGGAAGCGGTCGGCGCGCCCGGTGGCGTCCGCGAAGTCGGAGGGACGCAGCGAGGAGGAGTTGGTCAGCAGGATGGCCGAGTCCTTCACCGCCTTACCCACGTTGCCCCAGACCTCCTTCTTGAGGTCGAGGTTCTCGGGAACGGCTTCGATGACGACGTCTGCATCGCCGACGGCCTCGGCGATGTCGGTGGAGGTGGTGATGCGGCCGACGGCGTCATCGAACTTCTCGGCGGTGAAGTCGGACAGGTCTTTGGCGTAGTGGCCGCGCATCCACTCCCAACGGGCGGGGAGCTTGTCGAGGAACTCCTGCTTGATGTCGTAGGCGACGACTTTCTTCCCTGCGTAGGCGGCCTGCATGACGATCTGGGAGCCGAGGACGCCGGCCCCCAGTACGGTGACATTCTGAATTTCGCTCATGCCCGCGAGAGTACCCGTGAATCAGGATTCAGGCGGGGGTGGTCAGAACCTGACGACGGTCTTCCCCAGTGCATGCCCGTTCTCCACCGCGGCGACCGCGTCGGCGGCACGGGGGAAGGGGAAGGACGCCGAGATGTGCGGCGTGAACGTTCCGTCGGCGATCAGCCCGGCGAGTTCGGAGAACACGGTGCGGCTGCGGCGGCGGGTCACGCCGCCACCGACGGACGGGGCGGCGACGCTGCGCACCGGACCGGCGGTCATCCCGAGTGCGTCGACGAGGACTTCACCACCGACGAGGTCGATGACGGCGTCCACCGGTCCGATCTCGTTCACCGTCGACATCCAGTCGTCACCGGCGGCGACGTGGGTCGCACCGAGCGACTCGACGAAGTCGTGCTTGTCCGCGCCGGCCACACCGGTGACTTCCATGCCGAGGGCCCGGGCGAGCTGCACCGCACAGTGTCCGACTCCGCCGCCGGCGCCGAGGACCAGCACCGTGCCACCGGTCTCCAGTCCGTCGTGGCGCAGTTCGTTGAGTATGTCCCAGGCTGTTCCGGCGGACACCGGGATGCAGGCTGCCTGCGCCGGGGTGACGCCTTCGGGAACCGGGGTGGCTCCGACGCCGTCGAGGTAGACCTTCTCGGCGAAGGAACCGGTACGGGAGACGGTGTTCCCGAACACCGCCATGCCCGGGGCGATACCGGTCACCGGATCAGCCGCGAGCACGATACCGGCGGCCTCACGACCCATCGCCATGGGGAAACGCACCGGGAAACTGCCCTGCCTCTCCCCGGAACGGACCTTGATGTCCGCGGGGTTCACCGAGGTGACCGTGGTCGCGACGAGTACGCTGCCGTCGGGCACGGTGGCGGGGTCGGGGGCCGGGACGTCGAGGAAACCGGCGACCTCAGGTCCGCCGTAACTGCCGAAACCGAAGACTCGCATGCGGACCAGAATAACCGGTGCCGTCATTAGGATCAGACAGGTGTCTGTTTCTACCGCTGAATCTCCGCTGTCCGGCGTCCGCGTCGTCACCCTCGCACCGAATCTCCCCGGCCCGGTGGCCGCAAACCGTCTGGTCACGCTGGGGGCGACCGTCACCAAGGTCGAACCGCCGGCGGGTGATCCGCTGGCCGTCGCGTCCCCCGACTACTACCGTCTCCTCGCCGAAGGGCAGGAGGTGCGGACGCTCGATCTCAAGGATGCCGCGGGGCGTGAGGCGTTGGAGTCTCTGCTGGAAGACGCCGATCTGCTGATCACCTCGTCGCGTCCCCGCGCCCTGGAGAAACTGGGGCTGGCCTGGGCAGATCTTCATCCCCGGCACCCACGGCTGAGTCAGGTCGCGGTGGTCGGTCATGCCGACACGGATGCCGACCGCCCCGGCCATGACCTGACCTACCAGGCGGAGGCGGGGACGCTGAGCCCGCCGATGATGCCGGTGATCCCGGTTGCCGACCTGGCCGGTGCCGAACGGGTGGTGGGGGACGCCACGGCGCTGCTGTTCCATGCGTCCCGCAGCGGTACCGGCGGCTACCGTGAGGTTGCGCTGGCGCAGGTGGTGGAGGACGCCGCGGCCTCGGTGAGGTCGGGCCTGTGCGGTCCGGGGACGCCGCTGGGTGGCGGGCTGCCGACCTACGGCATCTACCGCACCGCGGACGACGGGTGGATCGCTCTGGCGGCGATCGAGCCGCACTTCATCATGCGGCTGGGGGAGGAGCTCGGTGTCGATCCGATGGACCGTGACTCCCTGGAGGGGGCGTTCCTCCGACGCGGTCAGGACGCGTGGGAACAGTGGGCCGCCGAGCGCGACCTGCCGTTGGCTACTGTGCGACCGGCTCTTCGGTCGTGACGAAGCCGGACTCGACACCGGTCTCCAGCTCAGCCCCGGTGGCCTCAGCGGACTCGCTGGCGGAGGTCTCCGGGACGCCGCCACCGGTGTAGCCGGACTCCGGGGTGACGTCGGTGACGTGGGTGGAGTCGCTGTTCTTCTGGTGCGGCGGGGAGCACGCCGTGATCCCCAGTGCCAGAACGGCGGCGGCGGAAAGGGCAGCGGTACGGCTGATGCGGGTCATCTGAACGTCTCCTGGTTCATCGGTGCAGTCGTGGAACGTCTCGTCACTTCGCGCCCCATCTTAAATGGTCGGTGCCTGGGAACAGAACGCGCATACCCGTTCGGGGTTGCGGGGCCGGTTACACTCGAACGATGGATTCACGTGACAACTACCCCGACCGCGACCGACCGCAGCCACCGGACTACCGGCGTCTGCCGGAGGACGCACCGACGGAGCAGTTCGGTTACCAGCCTCAGTACCAGCCTCAGTACCAGCAGACGCCGCGCCGCAGCAGCACCGGTGTGTGGATCTCGGTGATCCTGCTCCTCGCCGCGCTGATCGCCCTGCTCTTCTTCGTCCTCTGGCTCAATAACCGCGAAGATGACGACTCCTCCGGGGCCACGGTGACGCACACGGTCGAGGAGACCACGACCGCGCCCGAGACCACCCCGGCCCCCGCCCCGGAACCGGACGAGGGTGACGACACCGGCAATGACGACTCCGGAATCCAGCTCCCCAGTGAGCTACCCAGTGAGTTGCCCAGCCAGGAGGATCTCGAGGACTGGGGGAACCAGCTCGGCGACGATGTCGACAACTTCCTCAACGATCTCAACGACCGGCTCAACAACTGACCGGGTACAAAGGGGTGGCATGAAAATCAACATCGCAGCCATCCCCCTGCCCGAGACCGCCGCAGCCCTGGAGGCGGCTGGGGCGGAGATCGTCGACGACATCGCGGACGCGGACGCCTTCCTCTGCGTCGCGATGTCGCCGGACAAGTTCCCCGACCTGCCCGAACGGGTGAAGTGGGTGCAGCTCTGTCAGGCGGGGATCGAGGGATTCCTCGACGCAGGCGTCGTCACCGCCGGTCCCTCCGGTGACCGCCGCTGGTCGAACGCCTCGGGCATCTACGGGCGCCAGGTCGCGGAAGCTGCAGTCGGTCTGCTCCTCTCGGTGACGCACATGCATGTCCGCATCGCCCGCCAGAAGACCTGGAGTGTCTGGCGTGAGGTGGACAAGGGCACCCGATGGCTGGCCGGCTCCACGGTGCTCATCGTCGGTGCCGGCGGTATCGGGCGCCACCTCATCGACATGCTCACCCCCTTCGGCGTGGAGTTCATCGCCGTCAACCATTCAGGACGCCCGGTCGACGGCGCCCGACAGACCGTCGCCTTCGACCGGCTGGGGGAGGTCCTCCCGGACGCCGACCACATCATCGTCTCCGCCCCACTCACCGACGACACCCGTGGTCTCATCGACGCCGATGCCCTGGCGTCCTGCCGTCGCGGTGTGACGCTGGTCAACGTGGCGCGCGGTCCGCTCGTCGTCACCGATGACCTGGTGGACGCCTTGAACTCCGGTCAGGTCTCCGGGGCGGGGCTGGATGTCACGGATCCGGAGCCGCTGCCGGACGGCCACCCGCTGTGGGACATGGACAACGTCACCGTCACGACACACTCGGCGAACACCGTCTCCTCGATGGACCCCCAGCTCGCGGGCCCGGTCGTGGAGAACTACCGCGCCTTCCTGGCGGGGGAGCGGATGCCCACCGAGCTCGATGTGGACGCCGCCTACTGACGTCCGATCGCGGTGGCGTACCGGCGCGCCATGAGCCGTTGGGCGGCCAGGGCGACCGGCCCGCCGAGTCGGGTGAGCCAGTGCGCGGGCCGGGAAAACGCAGAGACGGTGACGACCACCTCGTCGGCGTCCGTCAGCTCCACCCGGAAGGTCTCCTCACCCTCCTCCAGGTGCCCGGGCAGTGTGCCGTAGACCAGGAGAGTGCTCTCCGGTCCCGACTCCCGGACGAGGATGCGGCAGGGTGAGCTGAGTGACCGTAGGCCGAGCGGACGGATGGTCACCACCCTGCCGACGGTGAACGGCCCGGTGAGTGGGGCACCGGCCGCCCGGTGGGCGCGTCCTGACAGCAGTGCGGAGACGCATCGGGCGTAGGCGTCCTCCCCGTGTCCGACGACGCGACGGTGGTTGAATGTGCTGTACATGTGAACTCCGGCTTTTCCGTGCATCGGTACCTCCTGTGGCGAGGACAGTCTAGACTGCGGAGTCATGAGCTTTCTCCGTAAAACCACTGTCCTTGGTGCGCTGGCACTCACCGCGACCGCCGTTTCCCCGGCAGCCGCCGGTGCCACCACCACCCACGGCGGAGCGCCCATCGTCATCGCCGCCGACAACGGTGCCGAGGGTATGTGCACCCTGAACTCGGTCGTCAAGAGCGGGGACGACGTCTACGGCGTCACCGCCGGTCACTGCCTCGACCCGGAGGAGTTCGGCGGCCAGCCGGTCAAGGTCACCACCGAGAGCGGTGAGCTCCTCGCGGACGCCGAGGACATCGCCGCCGGCGGTCACCTCCTCGACGGCGGTGCGAACTACCTTCAGCCGAATGCCGGCCTCAACGACTTCGGCTGGTTCCGTCTCGACGACTCGGTCGACCCGGACCTCAACGGCATCTCCAGCACCGCGGACACCGGCATCCCGCTGCTCGACCCGCTGCTCACCGGTCAGCGCATCGAGACCGGTGCCCCGGTCCCGGTGACCCAGAACCTCGTCGGCGGCATCGTCTGCAAGGACGGCGCCAAGACCGGACGGACCTGTGGTCCGGTGATCTCCGTCAACACGAACAGCCAGGAGGTCTTCGCGGCCATCCCGGCCATCGCCGGTGACTCGGGCAGCCCGCTCTACGTCCTCGGCCCGGACGGTAAGACCCATGTCGTCGGCGCCCTCTCGAACGGCTCTCCGGTGCTGTTCAACGTCTTCGACGGAACGCAGAACCACCTGCACCGCGTGGGTGCCTGAGAGGGTACAGAATGTCATAGCGACACTGCAGCGCCCTGCCAGCTAGCTGCCAGGGACGGGTCGTAAATTCAGTGGTGTCCCCGAGAGAGACGGGGTGAAACGGAATCGGAAGGAACTTTCTATACGGCAGCTGCGCATTCTCCTCTTGAAACGTCAGCAGAACACCCCCGGCCATGTCAGGTGCCGGGGGTGTTCTGTGTGTCCATGTAGACTCCGGTGTCACCAGTTCACCTGACCTCTACCATCCGGGGTGACCCGGAGGAACCGGACACGTTGTGACCACTTCACCTGACACCGGAACGACCCCGTCCACGGGGGAGGAGGTGAAGGACGCGAAGAGGGGCCCTGATCCGCTCATCCTGTGGACCTCGGCAGGATTCATCGTCGCCTTCGTGGCCGTGTGCATCCTCTTCAGCGAAGGCGCCCGTGACGTCTTCGGCACGATCTCCGACTGGTTGATGACCAACCTCAACTGGATGTACATCGGTGGCGTCACGCTCGCGCTGATCTTCCTGCTTGTCCTGGCGGTCAGTCACTTCGGCCGGATGCGCCTGGGGCCGGACGGCGAGGGCCCCGAGTACTCGCTCAAGAGCTGGTTCGCGATGCTCTTCGCCGGTGGTCTGGGTAGCGTCCTGATGTTCTGGGGGGTGGCCGAGCCGATCAACCACGCGGTCAACGTGCCCATGCAGAACGAGGAGCCGATGTCCCACGAGGCCGTCAACCAGGCCATGGGCTTCACGATGTACCACTTCGGTGTCCACATGTGGGTGATCTTCGCCCTGCCGGGGCTCGCGCTCGGGTACTTCATCTACAAGCGCAACCTGCCGCCGCGCGTCTCCTCGGCGTTCGCACCGGTCCTCGGCGGTGCGATCTACGCCTGGCCCGGCAAACTCATCGACGCCCTCGCCATCATCGGCACGGTCTTCGGTATCGCCGTGTCCCTGGGGCTCGGCGTCCTCCAGATCGAGTCCGGTCTGGGGACCGTCTTCGGTATCGAAAGCTCCACGCTGCTGCTGGTGGGGATCATCGTGGTTATCGTCGCGGCGTCCTGCTGGTCGGTCGTCGCGGGCCTGGACAAGGGCATCAAGAACCTCTCGAATATCAACATCATCATGGCCGTGGTCCTCATGGTCTTCGTCCTCATCGCCGGCCCGACGCTCCTGCTGCTTCGCGGCACCCTGGACACCGCCTCGCTCTACGCCGAGTGGCTGCCCCGGCTGATGTTCTGGTCGGACGCCGACGAGATCACCACCGAAGGCTGGCAGGGCACCTGGACCGTCTTCTACTGGGCCTGGACGATCTGCTGGTCGCCCTTCATCGGCATGTTCGTCGCCCGCATCTCCAAGGGACGCACGGTCCGCGAGTTCGTCGGCGGTGTGCTGGCCCTACCAGCCCTGTTCATTCTCGTCTGGTTCTCCGTCTTCGGGTTCGCCGGCATCAACGCCGAGCGCAACAACCCCGGCAGCGTCTCCGGGCCCGTGGTGGAGGACGGGGACGCGGCGTCCTCACTGTTCATCCTGCTCGACACCATGCCCTGGACGACGGTGGTCAGCGGTTTCGCCCTGGTGATCGTGGCAATCTTCTTCGTCACCTCGATCGACTCCGCAGCCCTGGTCACCGACATGTTCGCCGTCGGTGAGGAGAACGTGACCCCGACCTGGCAGCGCGTCCTGTGGGCGGTCTCCATCGGCGCGGTCGCCGCGGCGATCCTCATCATGTCACCGGATGCCGGCATCGACGCCCTGCAGGAAGTGTCCATCATCATCGGTCTGCCGTTCTTCCTCATGTTCTTCGTGATGATGTACTCGATCCTCAAGGGCATGAACGCCGACTACCACGCCCGTCCCGAACCGCGGACGCGGCAGTGGGAGAAGACGCACACCCCGGAGGCGCTGGAGGAGAATGAGCGCAAGCCCGCTCCCGGCTACGACAACGCCGGCCAGGAGCTGCCTACCGCGTCCTACGACGCCGACGGCAACCTCATCGTTCCCGGCAACATCATCGTCGCCGGCGACCTGGGCGTGGTCGGGGAGGTTGAGGACGCCGACCCCGAGGACTACGAGGACCTCCGTTAGAGTCTGATGTCACGGGGAGCAGTGACCCCGGTTACACTATGCAGATATAACAATCCGTCTTGCGACAAGGAGAACAACATGGTTCAGCGTGTAGGTGTCATCGGAGCCGGCCAGATGGGCGGCGGCATCGCCGAGGTGGCCGCCAAGTCCGGCAGCGACGTCCTGGTGTGGGAGGCCAAGCAGGAGTTCCTGGACTTCGGCAAGGCCAAGATCGAGAAGTCCCTCGCCAAGGCTGTCGAGCGCGGCAAGCTCTCCGAGGAGGACCGGGACGCCGCCCTCGGACGCCTCACCTTCACCACCGACCTCGAGGACTTCGCCGACCGTGAGCTGGTCATGGAGGCGATCATCGAGAACGAGGACATCAAGAAGGACGTCTTCGCCAAGCTCGACGCCATCGTGACGGACAAGACCGCCCCGCTGTGCTCCAACACCTCCTCGCTGCCGATCCAGACCATCGCCTCGGCCACCGAGAACCCGGGCCGCGTCATCGGCCTGCACTTCTTCAACCCGGTGCCGGTCCTCAAGCTCGTGGAGGTCATCCCGGCCCTCACCACCACCGGGGAGACGGTCGAGACCGCCCGTACCTACGCCGCCGAGGTGCTCGGCAAGACCGCCATCCTAGCCAAGGACCGTTCCGGCTTCATCGTCAACTTCCTCCTGGTGCCCTACCTGCTCTCCGCCATCCGCATGGTCGAGCAGGGTGTGGCCACCAAGGAGGACATCGACACCGGTATGAAGCTCGGTGCATCCCACCCGATGGGCCCGCTGACCCTCGCCGACATGGTCGGCCTGGACACCTGCGCCTTCATCGCCGACGTCATGCACGAGGAGTACGGCGACCCGTCCTACGCCTGCCCGCCGCTGCTGCGCCGTATGGTGCAGGCCGGTCAGCTCGGCCGCAAGTCCGGCAAGGGTTTCTACGACTACAGCGCCTAGTCCAGAAGTTGGCCCCGTTCACTTCTGTTCCGACCCCGGAATCCGATGCAGGCCGCGATTTTCTCCGGTACAACTGGAAGGGTACATCCCCGAACCCAAGGAGTTGGTCAGCATGTCCGGAATCGACGATCTGAAGAACAAGGCCGAGGGTCTGGCTGGTAAGGCCAAGGAGGCTCTCGGTAACGCCTCCGACAACGAGTCCCTCAAGGACGAAGGCAAGGCCGACCAGGTCAAGTCCGATGCCAAGCAGAAGGGCGAGGAGCTCAAGGACAAGTCCACCGACGCCGCCAACAAGATCATCGGCAGCGGCAAGGACGACTAGCCCCGACTAGTCCGCGGCTTTCGCCGGACCCCCGTCGACGACAGGTTCCTCCTCGTCGTCGACGGGGGTTCCGTCATGGAAACCGAAGCTGCGCAGTCGCTTCCGGTCTGCGGCCGAGGTGCTGGCGGTCAGTCGCAGCAGTTCCGCGTAGATGCCACCGGAGGTCGCCAGTTCGGCAGGGGAGCCGATCTCCCCGACATGCCCGCCGTCGAGGGTGACGATCGTGTCCACCGTGGCGATAGTCGACAGGCGGTGGGCGATGACCAGCGTGGTGCGTCCCACCATCAGTTCCTCCAGACCTGCCTGGACTGCCTGCTCGGCGCGGGTGTCGAGGGCAGAGGTCGCCTCGTCGAGGACGAGGATGGGGGCGTCCTTCAGCATCGCGCGGGCGACGGCGATGCGCTGCTTCTGCCCGCCGGACAGTCGGAGGCCACGCTCGCCGATGACCGTGTCGTAGCCGCCGCTGAACCTGCTGATGAAGACGTCGGCGTTGGCCCGTCGGGCGACGTCGAGGATCTCCTCCTCGGAGGCATCGGGGCGTCCGTAGGCGATGTTCTCGCGGATGGTGCCGGAGAACAGCGACGGCTCCTGGAAGACCACGCCGACCATGCTGCGCAGCTGTGCGGCAGTGAGGTCCTCGCTGTCATGACCGTTGATACGCAGGGTACCGGCGGTCGGCCGGTACAACCCGAGCAGCAGGTTGACCAGGGTGGACTTTCCGCCACCGGACTCGCCGACCAGTGCGACCTTCTCGTTGTGGTGGGCGGTGAACGACATCTTGTGGATGACCTCATCCTCCGGGGCGTCCGAATCGTAGCCGAAAGACACCTTGTCAAAGTCGATGACCGAGGCGTCCGGTGACGTCGCGGGAAGAGGCTCGATGGCCGGCAGGGGCTCGACGAGGGCGGCACCGTGCGGGGACGCGGCGTCCAGCAGGGCGGCGTCGGCGGTGGGCTCGGGGATCTCGTCCATCGCGGCGAAGTAGTCGCGGGATCCGCCGGCGGCCTTCTGCGCCGAATCGACCATCCAACTCATCATGGACGCGGGGCCACGGATGGTGGCGACCAGCTGGACGAGCAGGACCATGTCGCCGAGACTGAAGTGCCCGTGCAGGGTACGGATGAACAGCACCAGGTAGATGGCCAGGAAGATGAGGTTCATGCCGCCGGTGCGGATGGCGTCCATAAGGTGCCACCAGCGTGACTGTGACTTCGTCAGGTCGACAGTTTCGGCGAAATGCTCCTGGAATCCGCGGAGTTCGCGACGTTCGGTGACGAAGGATTTCACGACCTTGACCTGGCCGATGACCTCGGCGAAGCGACCCTGGGCGGTGTCGATGTGGTGGTTCTTGTCCTTCTCCCACACCATCCAGCGCTTACTGGTCAGGGCGGTGAGCCACAGGTACAGCGGGAAGACGATGAGGAGCAGCAGGGTGAGCGGCCAGTAGTACCAGGAGGTCACCGCCAGCACGAGGATCACGGTGAGCATCATCGAGAAGAAGTTGTTCGCGAAGCTCTGGATGAACTGGGTGAGGCCCAGGATGGAGCGGTCGAGCCGTGAGATGACGGTGCCGGTGACCTGCTTGTCGAAGTAGGACTGCGGCAGGGACAGCAGTTTGGCGAAGTACCGGTCGGACAGCAGCTGGCGCATCTTCAGCGCCATGACGTCGCCGAACCAGCCGCCGATATTGTGCACGACGGTGTAGGCCAGCTCGGCGGCGAACAGTGCCAGCGCGATGAAGATGACGACGGTGGCGGCGTCATCGACATCACGCAGGCCGTTGATGGCGTCGACGATGACGTCGGTCGCCGCCTTGATGAGGAAGGGTGCCGCCAGATTCAGCAGTGCGGTTGCCGTGGACGCCACGATGATCATGACGTAGTACGGCCACAGCTGGCGGGTCGAGCGGAGTATTCGGGTCAGACTGTTCACAGGTCTCCGGGGACGGGCTCGCCGCCACGGAGGTCGGCGGCGGCGATGCGGTCAAGTGCTTCGTCGAGAATGGCCCTTGATGTCCCGAAGTTCAACCGAGCGTGCCCTGCCCCGACCGGGCTGAAGTCGGTGCCCTCGTTGAAGGCGACCTTGGCCAGCGTCCGCAGTCTCTCGGCCGGACGGGTGACGGTGCCGTCCCCGTCGCGCAGCCGGTCGACCCCGGAGAGGTCCAGCCAGGCGAGGAACGTCGCCTCCTGCTGTGGCAGCCGGATGCCGGGGAGGACCTCGGGCAGCCGCTTCTCCAGGTGGGCCCAGTTGGCCGCCAGGTGGTCGACCTCCTCGACGAGCCAGTCGTACCCCTCGGTGTAGGCGGCGGTCGCCGCCTTCAGGCCGATGGTGGAGGCTTCACCGGTGAGCAGGTTGGACAGTCGGCCGATGATCTTGGCGTCCTCCGCATTCGACGCGATGATCTGTGCGCACTTCAGGCCGGCGGTGTTCCAGCCCTTGGAGGTGGCGGTGACCGTGACGGTGTTCGCTGCGGCGGTCTCCGAGACGGTGGCGGTGGGGACGTGGTTGCCGGAGTAGACCAGCGGGGCGTGGATCTCGTCGGAGATGACGCGCACGTGGTGGGTGGCGGCGAGATCGACGACTGCGCTCAGTTCCTCGGCGGTGAACGCACGGCCGAGCGGGTTGAAGGGGTTGCACAGGATCATCGAGCCGACACCGTGCGGGTTGGATTCCGAGGAGAAGGCCTGCTCAAGTGCCTCGAGGTCGAAACCGTTCCCGCCCATCGGGACGTACACGGCCGGCCGGCGGGTGGCCTGCGGCACTTTCTGGAACGGGGGATAGGCGGGCATTGGGATGACGATGGTCGATCCCTCCTCTGTGAGTGCCTCGATCGCCACCATGACGCCCTTGACGACGTCGGGGCAGTAGGTGACGTTTGCGGGGTCGATCGTCCAGCCGTGGCGAGCCCGGGAGAAGGACGCCAGCGCCTCGGCGAGCTCGCGGGACGCCGCACCCATCTCCGGATAGCCGAAGTACTCACGGTCGACAGCGTCCTTCACGGCCGCGGCGACGGCAGGGCAGGTCTCGAAGTCGGTTTCGGCGACCCACAAGGGCAGGACGTCGGGGTCGTACTTTGTCCATTTCATCGTGCCACGGGTGCGGAGGGTGTCCAGGGAAGGGAAGGTGAGAGCCATGTTGACCAGTCTATGTGCAGTGGGGGCGGGGGAGAGGAGCGGGTATCGACGACGGTACCAGAAAATTTGTTCGTACGAACACTTGTATTGTTTCCGACTTCGATGTATTATCGGCAGCAGACGCCCGACACCTCACCGCACCTCTCTCCACCACACCATCCACGCTCTGCTCATGCTCCCCAGGGGGACACCATGACCACCGTCACCACTACCGTCACCACCACCAAACGCCACGCCATCCAGGAGATGGCATTCAACGCCCTGTTCGACCAGATCACCACCGACATCGACCTCGGCGAGGGCGCACTCCTCGACCTGACCCTCAACTACATCGCCGACCCCGACGGCGAACTGACCACACACCGCCCCACCCCCGACCACCGCCAGGACCCCGACGCACCCGCCGGCTGGGCGATCCTGACCAACCCCGACCCACTGTCCACGGCGAAAACCACGGCGAACCTGCTCGACCTGTCCCTGGCCGCCGCCGTGACCCCCGACGGGACCGACGAGATCCGCCGCACCACCGCCACCATCGCCCGCCGCCTGGGCATCACCCGCGGTAAAGCACTGACCTACTGCGAGATCGGCACGATGCTCACCCGCCTGCCCGCCACCGCCGACGCCGTAGCCGGCGGCGCGTTCAGCCTCGACCTGCTGCGCATCATCGCCGACGTGACCTGCTGTGTCGCCGCCACCTACCTGGATGCCGTCGACACCGGCATCGCCGCCCTGCTCACCCCCACCCGACCCGACCAGGTCATCCCCGGGCCCGTGATCCTGCGCCGGAGTGTCACCGCCATTGTCGGCACCTGTCAACCCACCGCCCTACCGGTCGACCCCGACGACCAGGACGTGCCACCACCGGCACTGCAGACTGACTTCAGCATCGACACCCGCAACGACGACTACACCGTCTTCCACATCGCCGTCCCCGCCGACGAAGGCACCGGCGTCACCCGCATCGTCGACGCCGTCGCCGACGCCCACGACTGCTCGCGGGCCACCGCGTTCACCGAACTGTGCCACGGGGCCGTCGGGGACGTGCAGGTGACACTGAACTGTTACCGCAACATCGACACCGGGCAGACCTACCTGGAAAACCGGTGGCTGGCCGGGATCGCCGAGGAACGGTGGATCCGACGGGTCACCCACCTGACCGTGCCGTCGCACTCCGCCCATGATTCCCGGTTCATCACCGACAACCAGCGCGCCCTGCTCGCCGGTATTGACGGCACCTGCCGGGCGCCGGGGTGTGAGAACCCCGCCGCCACCGCCGACGCCGACCACGTCCACCGGTTCGACAGTGACCACCCCGACAACCAGGACACCGATCGCACCGACACCGAGAAGATGCAGTCCCTGTGCCGGGGCTGCCACAACGCCAAGACCCGAGGCCTGCTGGACTACACCCGGCATCCCGACGGCACCACCTCGGTCACCAGCATCGATGACGGGCATACCGTCACCACGGTGCCGACCGGCCCGATGGGCAGGGCGATCACCACCTTCGACGAGTCCCTGGCGAGAAGGGTCGCCGCTCGGGCCGAACATGAAGAAGCCCGGCAGACATGGAAGGCGATCACCAGCATGGCCCTGACCCTCGCCCGCACCTACGACGGAAAACGAGGCGTCCGCGACATTCCTTTCTAGGCCGGCAGCATTGTCCGGATCGACCGGTAGACATCCCGGTCTTCACCGCCAGCATCACCGAGGAGGCTGAATACCCGCGACGTCCGCTGATCGCCGAACGGTTCCCACCCTGGCTCTACACCACGGGCGAAAGACAGCACCGAGGCGCGGAAGTGTGCACCGGGGCCGGCGAGCCGCTCCTGTGCGTCCGGACCACAGGTGGACTCCACCAGCCTGCGCCCCACATCCAGCGTCCCGAAGAGCATCGGGAGTTCGCCGCAGTGTTGTGCGTCCACGCGCGAACCCCGCCACGTCCCGCCACGGAACTCGCACGACCACACCCGGTCACCGGGCATCGTCTCCAGCAGCGTCGAGGCCCAGCGGCGGATCATCGTGTCGCCGACGGTCCGGCCCATCGGGCGGTCATCATCGACATACCGGCACCACCCCGCCAGCATCCGCCGCGGTACCCCGAGCAGACGCATCCCCGGCACCATCACCCACGACGGCAGACCCGCCCGCGCCACCACCCGGTCGAGTTTTCTCACCCCGGGGAAGCGGATGAACTCATCCTCCATCGTCGAGACGATGAGCGGCACCTCCCTCAGCCTGTCGAGGTCCACGGGTCCCGGCCCGAGCGCACAGTCCGAGGAATAGATCAGCGCCATCCTCCGGTACGCCCGCGTGCACCGTGCCGTACTCAGTCGGCTCACCTTTTCCCGCGTCAACCGCGATCCCAGGCTCAGGCGTGCCACCGTACGGCGCGCCGACCAGCCGATCCGCGGAAGAATCCGGGGCAGACCGGGGGAGAGGACCATCGCGCGGTGGAACAGGTCGTCCGCCCGCCGGTCGGTGAGCAGTTTCATCACCAGACCACCACCGGCGGACTGTCCGACGAGGGTGACATTCGCGACATCCCCGCCGACCTGCGACACGGCGTCCTGGATCCACTGCAGCTGATGGACCAGGTCATCGACGCCGCGGAAGGACCCGGGCTCGTCTTCGTCGAGCGGCAGGAAGCCCTCCAGACACATGCGGTAGTTCAGTGTCACGACGACGCAGCCGGACGCGGCGAGAGTGGTGCCGTCGTACCAGCCGTCGTCGCCGTGGCCCTCCTCGTAGCGTCCACCGTGGATCCACGCGATCACCGGCAGATGATCGTCCGGCGAGGCGTCCTCCGGGGCGTACACGGAGACGGTCGTGGGAAGCCGTAGCTCACGGCGCTCGTGGGTGTCCGCGCAGGACAGCATTTCCTTCCACGGTTGCGGCGGCTCCGGCTCCCCGAAATGGTGGGTGTGCGCCACCGGCACGGCGCGGAACACGGCCACCCCGTCACGCGATGACCCGGACACGGGGCCGTACGGAGTGGTGAACAGAGGGAAACGGGGCTGCGCCATGGCGACCACTGTAAGGCCCCCGGTTACGCTGGGGGCATGAATCCGCTGCTCGAACCCTCCGCGCTTGACCATGAACTCCCTGATTTCGCCGCGATCGACGTCGCCGACCTGGTCCCCACCTTCCGGACCGCGCTTGATGACCATGACGCGGAGATCGCCGCGATCACCGCCCTCGCTGACGCTCCTAGCTGGGAGAACACGATGGACGCTCTCGAGTTGTCCGGCCAGATGCTGCAGCGCGTCCTGGCGATCATCTTCAACTACGCCGGTACGGACGCCACCGACGAGGTCGTCGCCGTCGAGGAGACCGTCGCTCCGGAGCTCTCCGCGCACTGGACCCGCATCCTGCTCAACCGGGACCTCTACGCGCGCGTGCAGGCCATGCCCGCGCAGCCGGAGGGCAGTGAGAACGAGGCCCTGCTGGCGCACTGGCTGCGGACCTTCCGCCGCGGCGGCGCGGACCTCGACGACGCCGGACGTGAGGAACTTTCCGGTATCGACACCCGGCTCGCCGAACTGTCCACCAGTTTCGGCCGCAACCTCATGACCTCCACCGCCGACCACGCTGTACTCGTCACCGACGAGCAGCGGCTCGCCGGACTCAGCGCGGCGAGGAAGGCCCAGCTCCGGGAGGACGCGGCGTCCGAAGGTGAGGACGGCTGGTTGATCCGCCTCGGTCTGCCCAGCGTGCAGCCGATCCTTGAGGATCTGGCGGACGCCGACCTGCGCCGTGAGGTCTCCGAGGCATCGCGTGCGCGCGGTGCCGGAAACAACAGCGACATCGTGCTGGAGACAGCCCGGTTGCGGGCACGACGCGCGGAGCTGCTCGGATTCGGGAGTCATGCGGACTTCGTCGCCGCAGAGGAGACCGCGCGCACCGTCGCGGCTGTCGACGAGCTACTGGAGACTGTCACTCCCGCCGCGGTGGACAACGCCCACGGCGAGTACAAGCGTGCCCTGGATCTCGCACACGTCAACGGTGTGGTTGCCGAAGACCTGGGGGAGTCGGACTGGCCGTACTGGGCGGGGAAGCTCCGCGCCGAGGATCTGGCAGTGGACACCACTGAGCTGAAGAAGTACTTCCCACTCACGCGCGTGCTGCGCGACGGTGTCTTCTTCGCCGCGGAACGGCTCTACGGCATCCGGGTGACGCTGCGGACCGATCTCGTCGGCTACCACCCTGACGTGCAGGTCTGGGAGGTGACTGACGCGGACGGCACGGCGATCGGCCTGCTGCTCACGGACCTCTTCGCCCGGTCCACGAAGCGCGGCGGAGCGTGGATGAGCAGCTTCGTCGACCAGAACAACCTCATCGGGCAGTCCCCGGTCGTGGTCAACGTACTCAACATCGCCAAGCCGGCGGAAGGGGAGGAGGCGCTGCTCAGCCTGGACGAGGTCACCACCCTGTTCCATGAATTCGGCCACGGGCTGCACGGGCTGCTCTCCGATGTGCGGTACCCGAGCCTGTCGGGCACGAATGTCCCGCGGGATTTCGTGGAGTTCCCCAGTCAGATCAACGAGAACTGGGCCCTGGAGCCGGAGGTTCTGGCGAACTACGCGCGGCACGTGGAGACCGGTGAGCAGCTGCCGCCGGACCTCGTTGCCGCGGTGACCGCCGAGGCGCGGTGGGGGCAGGGCTTCGCGACGACGGAGTACCTCGCGGCCTGCCGGGTCGATCTGGCCTGGCACCGGCTGACCACCGCGCAGGCGGAGCAGGTCACCGATGTGGCGGCGTTCGAACGGCAGGCACTGGAGGACTCCGGGCTCGCCGTACCGGGACTGGCCCCCCGCTATTCGTCGACGTATTTCAACCACATCTTCGCGGGCGGTTACTCCGCGGACTACTGGAGCTACCTGTGGGCGGAGGTGCTCGACGCCGACGGTTTCCAGGGTTTCGTCGACACGGATGCAGCGGGGACACAGCACCCGGACGCCGATGATGTCCGCTTCGCCGGAGACCGGTTCCGTCGGATGATCCTGTCCCGGGGAGCGACGATCGACTACGACGACGCCTTCTGGATGTTCCGTGGTCAGCAGCGCAGTGTGGAGCCGCTGCTGCGCCGTCGGGGGCTGGCCGGTTCCTGATCCCGACCGGGTAGTATCAGCCGGGTGACGGACGGATTCGAGCAGTGGGTGGTCGGCCTGCCGGTGTGGTTCCAGACTCCGCTGGTCCTGGCCGCGTTGGCCCTGGCGGCGGTGGCGGTTGCCACGGCTCTGCTGTGGGTCCTGTTCCGTGTGCTGCCACGGGACGAATCCGAGCGAGAGGTGTTCGGGGAAAAGAAGGGAGGAGGTGACGCGCAGTGAAACATCATTCACGGGTGCGGCAAGCTCTTGTTCTCCTTATTATTTTCCTTGTAATAGTTTGGGCGGCAACTGCATTTTTCTGATTCCGGATTCGGCGTTTTTGCCCGCGACCGGTGTCCGACCGGTAAGTTCACATGTCGTTGGATTAATAATGTGTCACGAGCCACACTCAGACACTGAATGTAAGGAGAGACATGCAGGAGTACTCCTCGGAGGCCTTGTACACGATCGGTGAGAACGAGACCTGTCTGACCGTGCTGCGGGAGAACACCCGTCGTCGCCCGCAGACGGTCCTGTACAGCCGGCCCCGGAAATTCGAGTGGGTCGACGTCCGCGCCGACGAGTTCCTCCGCGAGGTGTACGACGTGGCCAAGGGTCTCATCGCCAACGGTGTCGGCCAGGGGGACCGCGTCGTCCTCATGTCGGACACCCGCTACGAGTGGAACCTCTTCGACTTCGCCATCATGGCCGCCGGTGCCGTCTCCGTGCCGGTCTACCCCTCCTCCTCCACCTCCCAGTGCGAGTGGATCGTCGAGGATTCCGGTGCCGTCATCGGAATCGCCGAGAAGTCCGGGCACGCCACCCGCCTGAACACCTTCGTCCACGCGACCGCCCCTGCCGAGGGTGCGCACCTGGACCGGGTGTTGTCGATCACCGACGGTGCCGTCGAGACCCTCACCGCCGAGGGTAAGGACATCTCCGACGACGAGGTCGAGGCCCGTATCGCCGCGACGAAGTCCTCCGATGTCGCCTCGCTGGTGTACACCTCCGGGACCACCGGTCGGCCCAAGGGCTGTCGCCTGCTGCACTCCAACTGGCTCGGTGAGGCACGTGCCATCCTCACCCACCCCATCGGCGGCATCGCCGTCGAGGGCAACCGTGCGTTGACCTTCCTGCCGCTGGCGCACGTCCTCTCCCGTGCCGTGTCCCTGGCCTCGACCCTCGGTGGCGCGACCCAGTCCCACTGGTCCGAGATGGCCACCCTGGTCCCGGAGTTCGCCCGTGCTCAGCCGCACCTCATCCTCGGCGTCCCCCGCGTCTTCGAGAAGGTCCACGCCGGTGTGAAGTCCAAGGCCGTCGACGGTGGCGGCATCGGTGCGAAGATCTTCCCGCTCGCCGAGAAGACCGCCGTGGAGTACTCCAAGGCTCTCGACACGAAGCAGGGCCCCGGTGCGTTGCTCAAGGCGAAGCGTGCCGTCTTCGACAAGCTCGTCTACGGCAAGGTCCGCGCCGCCATGGGTGGTTCCCTGCAGTACTGCATCTCCGGCGGTTCCGCGCTGAACCCGGAACTCATGCACTTCTTCCGTGGCATCGGCGTCCGGATCTACGAGGGTTACGGCATGACCGAGACTACCGCGGCTATTGCGGTGAACTTCGAACCGGACAACATCATCGGCACCGTCGGCAAGCCGGTCGGGGGCAACACCGTCCGCATCGCCGAGGACGGCGAGATCCTCATGAAGGGCACCGTCGTCTTCGACGGCTACTGGAACAACGAGGAGGCCACGAAGGACACCTTCGACGGGGACGGCTTCCTCAGATCCGGTGACCTCGGCGCGCTGCTGCCCACCGGTCACCTCAAGATCACCGGCCGCAAGAAGGAGATCATCGTCACCGCCGGCGGCAAGAATGTCTCCCCGGGGCCGTTGGAGGACATCCTCCGTTCTGCGCCGCTGATCTCCCAGGCCATGGTCGTCGGCGACGACCAGAAGTTCATCGGCAGCCTCATCACCCTCGACGAGGACGCCCTCCCCGCCTGGAAGAAGCGCAACAACGTCCCGGAGCACACCGGCGTCCTCGAGCTGGCGAAGAACCCGGTGCTGCGCGCCGAGATCCAGGACGCGATCAACGAGGCGAACGAGACCGTGTCCCACGCCGAGGGGATAAAGAAGTTCCGCATCTGCGCCCGCGACTTCACCGAGGAGGACGGCGAGATGACCCCGTCGATGAAGGTCAAGCGCTTCGTCGTCTCCCAGCACTTCGCTGACGACATCGCCTGGATCTACAACTCCCACTGACACACCTTTCACACCCGTCCCACCCCGGCCCCGCCTCCCGGTGCCGGGGTGTCCGCTGTCTTATGGTTGTCACGTTCCACACCGGCAAGACCCCCTGACGAGAGGAGACCGACGTGCACGATGCCGCGCGCCTGCGTCTCCGCGATCTCACCCAGGGGGTCTACGACATCGGCGACGAGATCGCGGAAGGCATCGACAATGTCGCGGCGTCCATGGCGGACTGGGACACCGGACTCGTCGACGACTGCATGCACGAACTCTCCGACGCTGTCGAGCAGGGACGCGGCGAGGTGCGGCAGTACCTCGCGGAGATCAACGGTCTGCGCCAGGCCTTCGTCTCCGGCGTGAACTCCGGCACGCTGTCGGCCTCTGAAGGGAACTACTTCCACCCGGGTCGCACCCTCTCCTTTCTCCATCCGCACCAGGACCCGCCGCCGGTGACCGTGCCGGCCGCCGTACCCACCAGCCCGGTGGTCAGCACCGCCACGCTGCGGATGTCGCTGCGCCGGCGGAACACCGAACTTGCCGCCGATCTCACAGAGCTCGCGGAGTGGGTTGTCGCGCAGACCGGGGAGGCGGTCGAGCACCAGAGTGTGCTGCTGCCCCAGTCCTTCGCCCGGTCGTGGACGCAGACCCGGGAGACCGTCGCCGCCTGGAAACGTGAGGTGGTCGGCGACCATCCCGTTCTCGTTGCCGAGATGCGTGGTGAGGCACCGCCGGAGTTCCTCGCCGAACGTGCCCGGGTCGAGCGGGTCCTGGCCAGGGTCCGGGCCCGGCGTCGGCGTTCAGCGGCCGGGTGAGTACCCTCGACCCCGTGGACACCGGCCTGTACATTCACGTCCCGTTCTGCACCACCCGCTGCGGATACTGTGACTTCAACACCTACACCCCCGGCGAGGACGGCACCTCGTCGGTCGGGACGTACCTCAACGCGCTGGAGGCCGAGCTCGACCGGGCCGCGGCCGAGTGGGACCGGCCGGGACCGCCGTCCACCGTCTTCCTCGGGGGAGGGACGCCCTCGCTGCTGGGGGCGGACGGCCTGACCCGCGTCCTGGGCGCGGTCCGACGCAGCCTGGGACTCGCCCCCGGTGCGGAGGTCACCACGGAGTCGAACCCGGAATCGACCTCCCCGGAGTTCTTCAGCGCCCTGCTCGAGGCGGGGTACACCCGGATCTCGTTGGGCATGCAGTCGGCGTCCGCCCATGTCCTCAAGGTGCTGGAACGCAACCACACCCCGGGGCGGGCGACCGCCGCGGCGCAGGAGGCACTCGCTGCCGGCTTCGACCACGTCAACCTCGACCTCATCTACGGAACGCCGACGGAAACCGACGATGACCTGCGACGAAGTATCGACGCCGCGCTGTCGACCGGGGTGGACCACATCTCGGCCTACTCGCTCATCGTCGAGGACGGCACCGCGATGGCCCGCAAGGTGCGCAAGGGGCAGCTGCCTGCCCCGGACGAGGACGTCTACGCCGACCGATACGAGATGATCGACGCGGCCCTGCAGGACGCCGGCATGGGCTGGTACGAGGTCTCCAACTGGTCGAGGCAGGGCGGGGAGTGCCGCCACAACCTCGTCTACTGGCGTGGCGGGCAGTGGTGGGGTGCCGGCCCCGGCGCCCACGGCTGTGTCCGGCTGCACGGTGACGGCAGCAGCACCGGCATCACCCGCCTGGTCAACGCGAAACTGCCGCGCCGCTATGCCGAGGCCCTGGCGTCGGGCGACTCTCCGGTGGTCACCACCGAGCCGCTCAGTGACGCCGACGTGCACACCGAACGCATCATGACGGGTCTGCGACTGGCCGAGGGACTGCCGGACGACATGGTCGCCCACGCACCGCAGGCTGTCGCCCGGCACGTCGGGCTCGGCCTGCTGGAGCAGGTCGACGGACGGACGCGGCTGACCGACGCAGGACGCCTGCTGGCCGACGGCATCATCACCGACATCCTCGTCGAAGAGGACGACTGAGACGACTAGACTGTCGGGCATGGCGAAAGTGAGTACGGCGGATCAGCGGCGCAGTGAAGTCCTGCGGGCCATCGTCGCCGACTTCATCTCCACGCAGGAACCGGTGGGGTCGAAGGCGCTCGTCGACAGGCACAGTCTCGGGGTGTCCTCGGCGACGGTGCGCAATGACATGGCGGTGCTGGAGTCCGAGGGATTCATCATCCAGCAGCACGCCAGCTCCGGGCGGATCCCGACCGAGAAGGCCTACCGGGTCTTCGTCGACGGCATCCACCGGATCAAGCCGCTGAGCCCGCCGGAACGCCGGGCGGTGCTCAGTTTCCTCGAGGACGGGGTGGACATGGAGGACGTGCTGCGCCGCAGTGTGCAGCTGCTCGCCCAGCTCACCCGCCAGGTCGCCGTCGCCCAGCTGCCCGACCTGCGGCGTGGTCGGGTCAAGCACTGTGAGGTCGTGCAGCTCGCGGACACCCGCCTGCTGCTCGTGCTCATCACGGACACCGGCCAGGTCGACCAGCGCAACGTGGACCTGATGACGGCCCTGCCCGCCGAGGACCTGCCGCGGCTACGGGACCTCATCAACGACACACTCGTCGGCCACACCCTCGACGACGCGTCGGCGGAGATCGCCGCGATGGCCGCCGGTGATGATCCGCGCGTCCCCGCCGAACTGCAGGACGCCGCCCTGACCTGCGCCACTGTCCTGGTCGACACCCTGCTCAACCGGCCGAACGACCGGCTGGTCATCGCCGGCACGCCGAATATCGTGCGGGTCGGGGAGCTCGAGGGCGTCCTCGATGCACTGGAGGAGCAGGTCGTGGTGCTGCGACTGTTGTCCGGTGTCCGCGACCTCGGTGACCTCAGCGTCAACGTCACCATCGGCGAGGAGAACTCGACCGCCGAGCTGCAGTCCGCGACGGTGGTGTCGACCGGGTACGGCTCGCGCGAGGCGGTGCTCGGCGGCATGGGTGTGCTGGGTCCGACGTACCTCGACTACCCTGGGACAATCAGTTCGGTGCATGCGGTCGCCCACTATGTGAGCAGGATACTGGCGGGGGAGTAGAATGCTCTGGAACCACTCCTAGAACGTAAAGGAAGCAGTATTCCCTTGGCTCGTGACTACTACGCCACCCTCGGCGTCGAGCATGACGCGACGGACGCCGAGATCAAGAAGGCCTACCGTCGACTCGCCCGCAAGTACCACCCGGACGTGAACCCCTCCGAGGAAGCCGCGGAAAAGTTCCGCGAGGCGTCCGTCGCGCAGGAGGTCCTGACCGACCCCGAGAAGCGACGCATCGTCGACGCCGGCGGAGACCCCCAGGATCCCGGCTACGGCCGAGGTGCCCCCGGCGGCTTCGGCGGCGGCGGATTCGGTGACATCTTCGACGCCTTCTTCGGTGGCGGAGCAACCGGTGGCGGCCCGCGGGCCTCCCGGGTGCGTCCCGGCAATGACGCACTGCTGCGCATGGAGCTCACGCTGGAGGAGTGCTTCAGCGGTGTCCAGCGTGAGGTGACGGTGGACACCGCCGTGCTCTGTGACGTCTGCGACGGCACCGGCTCGAAGACGAAGGCCGATCCGGACACCTGCCCGACCTGTCAGGGTCAGGGCCAGGTCATGGAGATCCAGCAGTCCATCCTCGGCCGTGTCCAGGTCGCCCGGGCCTGCCCGCGGTGCCAGGGCACCGGCGAGATCATCCCGGATCCCTGTGAGGAGTGCGCCGGTGACGGCCGGGTCAAGGCCCGCCGTGACATCCCGGTGAACATCCCCGCCGGTATCCGCGACGGTATGCGTATCCGCATGTCCGGCAAGGGTGAGGTCGGCCCCGGCGGTGGACCTGCCGGTGACCTCTACGTCGAGGTCAATGTCGCCGAGCACCCGTGCTTCGTGCGGGAGGACGACGACCTGCACGTGACCGTCCACGTCCCGATGGTGGACGCCGCCCTGGGTACCAGTGTCGACGTGGGGATGCTCGACGGCTCGACCACCACCGTCGCCGTGGATCCCGGCACCCAGCCGGAGGCCGTGGTGCGCGTCAAGGGTGCCGGTATGCCGCACCTGCGCCGCGAGGGCGCCGGCCACCTCATCGCGCATGTCGATGTCACCGTGCCTACCGACCTCGACAAGCGTTCCCGTGAGCTCCTCGAGGAACTGCAGAACAGGTCCGGCGAGACCGCCGGTGTGCGCACCACCGAGAACGAGCGCTCCGGCGGCCTGTTCTCGCGGCTGCGCGGGAAGTTCAGCAGGTAACCGGTGACTGATCCCGTCTTTCTCGTCCCGGACCTCGCCGACCAGCTGGAACGGGTCGGGGAGGTCGGTCAGTTCACACTGCCCGCCGCCGAGGCGAAGCACGCCGCCGTCAAGCGGATCCGCACCGGGGAACCGGTGGTGCTCACCGACGGTTCCGGGCGGGGGGTCAGTGCCGCGTTCGGCACCGCGGACACGGTGACAGGTTCCGGTGTGCTGCCGGCCCGGTCGCCGCGTCCGCGGGTCACGGTGGTGCAGGCGATCCCGAAGTCCGAGCGTTCCGAGCTCGCCGTCGATCTGGCCGTGCAGGCCGGGGCAGACCGGATCATCCCGTGGCAGTCCGACCGCTGTATCGCGAAGTGGGACGGGAAGCCCGGTAAGGCCGAGAAGGCCCGGGCGAAGTGGGAGGCCGCGGCGGTCTCCGCGATGAAGCAGTCCCGTCGGCTCGACGGGGCCCATGTCGGTGACCTGCTCACCGACATCGACGACCTGGCGGACGCCCTCGCCGACCGGCCGTGGGCGGAGCCCGTCGACAGCGTCCTGATCCTGGTGCTGCACGAGGAGGCTGCGACCCCGCTGGTGCAGCTCGACCTCGACGTCGACGAGATCGTCCTCGTCATCGGACCAGAGGGCGGGGTCTCGCCGCGTGAGGTGGAGGCCGGGCAGCCGGTCGTGCTGGGACCGGAAGTGTACCGGACCGCCAGCGCCGCCGCCGTCGCCCTCGGTGCGATCGGAGTGCTCACCTCGCGGTGGGCGCGATAGACTGCAACGGTCGGAAGAAGTACACAGGAGAAATGTGAAGCAACCACCGAGGCGCATCGCCTCCACCACGGTCGAACTCGACCCGGCCACCGCACAGGCCGTCGCCGGCACCGCCGACGAGAACCTGCGCATCATCGAGGACCATGTCGCCGCCGACCTGCTGAGCCGCGGCAACCACGTCACCCTGCGCGGCGAGGCCGCCCAGGTCTCCCGCGCCCGCCGCGTCCTGCGGGAACTCGAGTCCATGGCCTCCCGTGGGCACGTCATCACCCCCGATCTCACGCGACGCGCCGTCGACCTCGTCGACGACGATGACGCCGAGACCACGCCGGTGACCGCGGCCACGACCCTGACCAGCATCGCCGGAGACGCCATTGTCACCCGTCGGGGGAAGTCCGTGCGCCCGAAGTCCCAGGGCCAGCGCGACTACGTCGACGCCATCGACCGGTCGACCGTCGTCGTCGGTGTCGGCCCGGCCGGTACCGGCAAGACCTACCTCGCCGTCGCCAAGGCCGTCCAGGCCCTGCAGAAGCGCGAGGTCACCCGTATCATCCTCACCCGGCCCGCGGTGGAGGCCGGCGAGAAGCTCGGCTTCCTGCCGGGCACCCTCGGTGAGAAGATCGACCCCTACCTGCGCCCGCTGTACGACGCCCTGGGGGACATGCTCGACCCGGAGGCCGTGCCCAAGCTCATCGAGTCCGGTGTCATCGAGATCGCCCCGCTGGCGTACATGCGCGGCCGCACCCTCAACGGTGCGTTCGTCATCCTCGACGAGGCACAGAACACCACCCCGGCGCAGATGAAGATGTTCCTCACCCGGCTGGGCTTCGGGTCGAAGATCGTCGTGACTGGTGACCTGTCCCAGGTCGACCTGCCCCGCCACCAGGTCAGCGGCCTGACCGTGGCCCGGCAGGTGCTGTCGGGCATCGACGGGGTCACCGTCACCCGGTTCGACAGTTCCGACGTGGTCCGCCACCACCTGGTCGGACGCATCATCGAGGCCTATGACCTGTTCGAGGCGGAACAGGAAGGAGACAAGGCATGAGTATCGAGGTCTACAACGAGTCCGGCATGGGCGAGGTGAACGAGGAGGAGCTCATCGACGTCGCCCGCTTCGCCCTGTGGAGCCTGGACGTCCACTCCAGTGCGGAACTGTCGATCCACATCGTGGACCTGGAGACGATCGCCGACCTCCACGTCCGCTGGCTCGACCTGCCGGGACCGACCGATGTGATGAGTTTCCCGATGGACGAGCTCACCCCCGGCTGGGGACGCAAGGACGGCCCGCCGCCGGGGCCCGGTGTGCTCGGCGACATCATGCTGTGCCCCGATTTCGCCCAGGGGCAGGCGGACAAGGCAGGCCACCCGCTGGCCCATGAGCTCGACCTGCTCACCGTGCACGGCGTCCTCCATCTCCTCGGTTTCGACCATGTCGTGCCGGAGGAGGAGCAGCGCATGTTCGCGCTGCAGAACGAGATCCTCGCCAACTGGTACGACTCGCAGGAGGAGCGGGGCGTGAGCTTCGCCCCGAAGCCCACCGGCGCCGGGGCGTTCCCGACCGCCGCTGACAGGGACGACTCCGCCGACTCATGACCGGACTCACCCTTGTCGTCCTGCTCGCCGTCGCCGCCGTGGTGGTGCCGGTGGCCGGTGTGGTCTCCTCGGTGGAGACCGCGCTCGCGCAGCTCTCGGTCGCCCGCGTCGAGTCGCTCGTCAAGGATGAACGCCCCGGGGCCGCCCGGCTGCAGCGGGTCATCGACAACCGACCCGACCACATCAACCTCCTGGTGCTCATCCGCACCGTGCTGGAGGCCGGCGCCGCAGTCCTGGTGACCATCGTCGCCGAGGACCTCATCGAACCCACGGGATGGGCCGTCGCCGTGGCGGTGGTCGTGGCGTCCCTGCTGATCTACGTCATCGTCGGCGTCATCTCGCGGACCGCAGGACGCCGCAACCCTTACTCGCTGTCGCTGAAGGCGGCACCGGTGCTGCTGGTATCGGCGAAGATCCTGTCGCCGATCTCCCGGCTGCTCATCCGCGTCGGCGGCCTGTTCGCCGGTGGCGGTGCATTGAAGGCCGGCCCGTTCGCCTCCGAGATCGAGCTGCGCGAGGCCGTGGACATCGCCTCGGAGCGCGGCGTCGTGGAGGTCGACGAGCAGAAGATGATCCAGTCCGTCTTCGACCTCGGGACCACGACCGTGCGCACGGTGATGGTGCCGCGGCCGGAAATGGTGTGGATCGAACAGCACAAGACCGCCGACCAGGCGACACGGCTGTGCATCCGGTCCGGACTGTCGCGTGTGCCGGTGGTCGGGGAAAGCGTCGACGACGTCGTCGGCGTGGTCTACCTCAAGGACCTCGTCACCGCCACCTTCGACGCCCCGGCGGAGCAGCGCTCGGTCCCGGTCAGCGATCTCATGCGCGAACCCTTCTTCGTCCCGGACTCCCGGATGCTGGCCGATCTGCTGGAGGACATGCAACGCGACCAGATCCACATCGCCGTCCTCATCGACGAGTACGGCGGCACCTCCGGGCTGGTGAGTATCGAGGACATCCTGGAGGAGATCGTCGGTGAGATCAGCGACGAGTACGATCACGGCGACGTCGGCGATGTCGAGGCTCTCGGCCCCGGCGAGTTCCGGGTCGTGTCCTGGCTTAGCCTCGACGACCTGAGGGAACTCTACGAGGACACCGGCGTGGAGTTCGACGAGGAAGAGTACGAGGATGTCGAGACCGTCGCCGGCCTCGTCGCCTTCGAACTCGACCGTGTCCCGCTGCCGGGCGCGGAGGTCGATGTCGCCGGACTGCACCTCGTGTGTGAGGGCGGACGGGACCGACGTGGCAGGATCAAGGTACGCACCATCGTGGTGACCGGGCCGGTACGGCCCGAGCAGAGCGAAGACAACCGCGTGAACAGCGCGCCAGACACAGACAACGGAGCAACCGATGAGCAGTGACAGTTTCGACTTCCCCGATATCCCGGAGGACCTGCCCGACGCTGCCGCGGCACCGGTCGACTTCAGCACGCCGGACGGCTTCCGCAGTGGCTTCGTGAGCTTCGTGGGTCGGCCGAACACCGGCAAGTCCACGCTGACCAACGCCCTGGTCGGGGAGAAGATCGCGATCACCGCCGATCAGCCGGAGACGACCCGCCACCCGATCCGCGGTATCGTCCACCGGCGGGACTCCCAGGTCATCGTCGTCGACACCCCTGGTCTGCACCGGCCGCGCACCCTGCTCGGCGAGCGGCTCAACGAGGTCGTCAAGGAGACCTACGCCGACGTCGACGTCATCGGCCTGTGTATCCCCGCCGACGAGAAGATCGGCCCCGGTGACCGGTGGATCCTCGACGCGGTGCGGGCCTCGGCACCGAAGACCCCGGTCATCGGCATCGTCACCAAGCTCGACAAGACGTCCAAGGACCAGGTCGGTGCGCAGCTCATGGAGCTGCACGATCTGCTGGACGGTGGCGAGGTGATCCCGGTCTCCGCCAAGGAGCAGGTGCAGCTGGACGTCCTGCTGGACGTCATCACCGAGCAACTGCCGGAGGGCCCGAAGTTCTACCCCGACGACCACATCACCGACGACGACCGCGACACCCGCATGTCCGAGCTGATCCGTGAGGCCGCCCTGTCCGGCCTGCACGACGAGCTGCCGCACTCGGTGGCCGTGCAGATCGACGAGGTCTTCCCCTCCGAGGAGCGCGAGGGCGTCCTCGAGATCCACGCCGTGATCTTCCTCGAGCGTGAGGGCCAGAAGAGGATCCTGCGCGGTAAGGACAACCGTCGTTGGGGCCGGATCATCCACAACTCCCGGAAATCGCTCATTGACCTGCTGGGCCAGAACGTCTTCCTCGACCTGCGGATGAAGGTCGCGAAGAACTGGCAGTCCGACCCGAAGCAGCTCGGCAAGCTCGGGTTCTGAGAGATGGCCCGTCCCAACTACCGGGACGAGGCCTTCGTCGTCCGCACCCACGACCTGGGCGAGGCCGACCAGATCATCGTCCTGCTCACCCGCCACCACGGCATCGTCCGTGGCGTGGCCAAGGGGGTGCGCCGGACGAAGTCGCGGTTCGGCGCCCGGCTCGACCGGTTCTGCCGGGTGGATGTGCTCATCTACCCGGGCCGCAACCGGGCGAAGATCGACGGTGGACTGGCGACTCTGTCGGACACCGCCGCGGTGCGGACCTACGCCCCGCCGATCGTCGCCGACGTCGACCGGTACTACGCTGCGGTGGCAATGCTGGAGATCGCCGAACTGACGGTCCGCGGGGACTACGGGGAGGGGGAGGACGCCACCCGGATCTTCGACCTGCTGGACGCCGCACTGCGGGATCTCGGGGTCTCGCCGCTGCCCCCCCGAACGCAGGCGGACCGTCTCGTACTGCAGGTACTGGAGGTCGCCGGTTGGGCGTCCTCCCTGGTGGACTGTGCCCAGTGCGGGGCGCGGGGGCCACACCGGGCCTTCCACCCGCACGCCGGGGGAGCGGTGTGTGTGCGCTGCCGGCCGCCGGGTGCGGTGGAGCCTGATCCCGCGGCGGTGCGTGCCCTGTGGTGGTTGGCGCACGGGCGAGAGGCGGCGGTGGCTGAACTGGCGGCCTCGCCCGGGGGGACGCAGACCCTGGCGTCCTCCCACCGGCTGCTGCTGGCGCACACAAGGTACCAGACGGAGAGCGGCTGTCCGGCCTACGCGGCCCTGTAGACTCAGGTGCCGTGAATGCCTCCGAGTCGCGCCCCGAGATCCCTGCCGAACTGATCCCCCGCCACATCGCCCTGGTGATGGACGGTAACGGCAGGTGGGCCACCCAACAGGGGCTGCCGCGCACCGAGGGGCACAAGCGGGGCGAGGCCGTACTCATGGACATGGTCGACGAGTGCCTGGAGCTGGGGGTGGACGTGCTCAGCGCCTACGCCTTCTCCACGGAGAACTGGCGTCGCAGCGCCGATGAGGTGCGCTTCCTCATGGGCTTCAACCGGGACGTGCTGCGGCGACGCCGGGACGAACTGGACGCCAAGGGCGTGCGCGTGCGCTGGGCCGGGCGGCGACCCCGGCTGTGGCGCTCGGTGATCTCCGAGCTGGAGAAGGCCGAGGTACAGACGAAGGACAACACGAGGATGACCCTCGTGATGTGCGTGAACTACGGTGGGCGCGCGGAACTGACGGACGCCGCCCGGGCGATCGCCGGTGATGTCGCCGCCGGGAAGCTGAAACCCCGCGAGGTCAACGAGAACGTCGTCGAGAGTTATCTCGATGAGCCGGGGCTGCCGGATGTCGACCTGTTCCTGCGTCCCTCCGGGGAGCAGCGGATCTCGAACTTTCTGCTGTGGCAGTCCGCCTACGCCGAGATGGTGTACCAGGACGTGCTGTTCCCGGACTACACGCGGGCGGACCTGAAGGACGCCGTGTACGAGTACGCGCGGCGCGACCGGCGCTTCGGAGGTGTGAAATGACGGAGCCGGAGAAGCAGCCCACGCGACAGGAGCTCAGGCGGTGGCGCCGCTACCTCGCCGACGAACGTGCCGAGGGGGCGGTGTACCGCGAACTCGCCCGGAAGAAGACCGGTGAGGAGCGCGAGATCCTGCTGGGGATCGCGGAGGCGGAGTCCCGCCACGAGCAGTACTGGCGTGACCGCCTGGGCGACGAGGTCGGGCTGCCGCTGCGTGCCAGCCTGAGTACCCGATTGACCGCGTGGATGGCCCGACGGTTCGGGTCGGTGTTCGTCCTGGCACTCATGCAGTCCGCCGAGGACCGGAACAACTACCTCACCGACTCCGAGCGCAGTGACGATCTGGCGACGATGGCCGCCGACGAGAAGATCCACGCAGAGATCGTCCGTGGCCTGGCGACCCGGGGCCGCTCGCGGATGTCCGGCGACTTCCGGGCGGCGATCTTCGGCGCGAATGACGGGCTGGTCTCCAACTTCGCCCTCGTGCTGGGCATGTACGGTGCCGGTGCCGGGCAGTCGACCATGCTCGCCGCCGGTATCGCCGGCCTGCTCTCCGGCGCGCTGTCGATGGCGGCCGGCGAGTATGTGTCGGTGACCTCCCAGAAGGAACTGCTGGACGCGTCCATCCCGGATCCGGGGACGAAGGAGGCGCTGCCGAAGCTCGACGTGGAACGCAATGAGCTGGAACTCGTCTACCGTGCCCGCGGCATGGAGCCCGAGGCCGCGCAGGAGAAGGCGCACCTCGTCTTCGAACGGATGAGTGACGTCAACGACGCCCTTGCCGTGGAGACCGACGGGGAGCCCGTGGCTGACGGCGCGCAGGCCGAGGTCGAGCAGGGCGGGTCGGGGCTGTCCGCGGCACTGTCGAGCTTCCTGTGCTTCGCCGCAGGATCGGTCATCCCGGTGCTGCCGCTGATCTTCGGCATGACCGGACTCAGTTCGATGGTGGTGGCTGCGGTGCTCGTGGGCGTCGCCCTGCTGTGCACCGGTGCCCTGGTGGGGCTGCTGTCCGGCAAGCCGCCGCTGATGCGTGCGCTGCGTCAGCTGGCGATCGGCCTGGGGGCGGCCGCCGTGACCTTCGCGTTGGGTAACGTCTTCGACGTAGCTACCGGCTAGCGGAGGCCGCGCAGTCCGGGCACAGACCGAAGACGTCGGCAGTGTGCCCGGTGACGGTGAACCCGTGCGCGGCGGCGACTGTGGCGGCCCAGGATTCGACCGGTCCACCGTCGATCTCGACGGTCTTCCGGCACGAGGTGCAGACCAGGTGGTGATGGTGATGGTCGGTGGTGCAGCTGCGGTAGAGCATCTCCCCGGAATCGTCCTGGAGAGTGTCGACCATGCCCGCGGCAGTGAGCTGCTGGAGGGTGCGGTACACCGTGGTCAGGCCAACTTTCCGGCCGTCGGCGGTGAGGGCGGAGTGGATGTCCTGGGCACTGGTGAAACTGGTCAGTTCACCGAGTGCCGCGACCACCGCGGTGCGTTGCTTCGTGGTGCGCTGACCGATGCGGGGGAGGGCTCCTGATGTGTCTCGTGCAGTGTCCATGATGACCCCACCCTAATCCCCGGACGAAGTATTTGACAGACCTTCCGACGGAACGTAGATTAGTGGCAGTTCCCCGGTCGCGGGCGTTAACCCCCCCCCAACGCCCGCGGCCACTTTACGGGGGACAAGGCCCCATCCTTTCGAGGACAGCGTGGCCGGGGCCCGCGATAATCCCCCCCAACTTCGCGGGCCCTTTTTTAATGCCTTTTTCCGGTGGGTACCCCGGGAAGTGGCTTCGGCGTGGAACCCCGGTAGGATGGTCCTGATTATCCACCGTGAGCCTCTCGAGGAGCGTGCCGAAACACATGACGTCCAGCAGCATCGATACCGTCGTCAACCTCTGTAAGCGCAGGGGCCTGGTCTTCCCGGCCGGCGAGATCTACGGCGGTACCCGCTCCGCCTGGGACTACGGTCCCCTGGGCGTGGAGCTCAAGGAGAACATCAAGCGCCAGTGGTGGCGTCACATGGTGACCTCCCGCAAGGATGTCGTCGGTGTGGACACCTCGGTCATCCAGCCGCGTCAGGTCTGGGAGGCCTCCGGCCACGTCAAGGTCTTCACCGACCCCCTGGTCGAGTCCCTCTACACCCACAAGCGTTACCGTGCCGACCACCTCCTCGAGGCCTACGAGGAGAAGCACGGCCACGAGGCCCCCAACGGCCTGGCGGACATCAACGACCCGGACACCGGCCAGCCCGGCAAGTGGACCGAGCCGAAGGCCTTCTCCGGTCTGATGAAGACCTACCTGGGTCCGGTGGACGACAAGGAGGGTCTGCACTACCTGCGTCCGGAGACCGCCCAGGGCATCTTCATCAACTTCAAGAACGTCATGGGTGCGTCCCGGTCGAAGCCGCCGTTCGGTATCGCGAACACCGGCAAGTCTTTCCGCAACGAGATCACCCCGGGCAACTTCATCTTCCGTACACGCGAGTTCGAGCAGATGGAGATGGAGTTCTTCGTCAAGCCGGGTGAGGACGAGGAATGGCACCAGAAGTGGATCGACGACCGGTACAACTGGTACGTCAACCTGGGTATCGACCCGGAGAACCTGCGTCTGTTCGAGCACCCGCAGGAGAAGCTGTCCCACTACTCCAAGCGCACCGTGGACGTGGAGTACGCCTTCGGCTTCACCGGCTCCAAGTGGGGCGAGCTGGAGGGCATCGCCAACCGCACCGACTACGATCTGAAGACCCACATGGAGCACTCCGGTGAGGACCTGTCGTTCTTCGACCAGGCCACCGGCGAGCGCTGGATCCCCTACGTGATCGAGCCGGCGGCGGGCCTGGGTCGCGCCATGATGGCCTTCCTGGTGGACGCCTACTCCGAGGACGAGGCCCCGAACACCAAGGGTGGCGTCGACAAGCGTGTCGTCCTGCGCCTGGACCGTCGCCTCTCCCCGGTGAAGGTCGCCGTGCTCCCGCTGTCCAAGAAGGAGACGTTGACCCCGACCGCCGAGAAGATCGCCGATGACCTCCGCGCGCTGTGGAACGTCGACTACGACACCTCCGGTGCCATCGGACGCCGCTACCGTCGCCAGGACGAGATCGGCACCCCGTTCTGCGTGACCGTCGACTTCGACACCCTCGAGGACAACGCGGTGACCGTGCGCGAGCGCGACACGATGAACCAGGAGCGCGTCAGCCTGGACAAGCTGCAGAGCTACCTCGCCGCCGAGCTCGCCGGCTGCTAGTCCGGACACGACATGCCGAATCCGGACATCCGCTGGACCGCGCCGTCAGACGGTCACACCTTCCCGATCTACGCCGGCGCTGTCGCCGACATGGAGCGGGTCGGTGAGTTCTGCGTCGAGCGCGACACGGCCACCCTCCGCTTCGCCGGGGACACCTGGCAGCTGGAGGCGGGTAAGCAGCCGGTGATGCGGGCGACCACCTCGCCGGACACCGGCTCCCAGGTCTTCACCGCCACCGGGGACGCCGAGTCCTTCGGCCGGTCGAAGAACGTGCTCTGCACGGTCGACCGTCACCAGGTGGTGGTGCACCAGGAGTCGCGCAAGGAGTTCATCATCCTCGACGCCTCCGGTAAGGGTGGTCCGGGGCAGGAGGAGCTGGATCTCGCCGCGGCGACGAAGATCGGTCAGTTCCAGTCAGAGTCCGGGGCGCTGAAGAACATCCACGTGCAGTTCGAGGGTGCGGGGCAGTCCCTGCCCCTGGACGCGCAGGTCTTCATCTCCTGGGTGGCACGGCACATGATGGAGTCGCGGGTGATCTCCTCGACGTGGGCGATCACGATCTTCCTGGTCATCCTCATCCCGTTGATCGTGCTGTACCTCATCGGGGTGCTGTAGGGGCCTGGGCGGCTTCCAATCACGGGGGAAACCCCGGGTCGGTGAAAGTGTTACCGGTTTCTGCCGGTTGAACTTTCCGCGACCTGGGGTTTTGTCAGTTCGCCAGGACGAAGGCCGGTAATACTTTCGGGGTACGGTCAGACATGGCTGTCGATCAAAGGAGGCGTTGAGGTCATGGCGCCGAACCGGGGCACGGTGCGAAACGTACTGGACGAGATTCATGAGATGCGGGACTGGATACCCCTGACAGGAGCACCCGGGGCGAATGACTATAACGCGAACTGTGCAGGCCGCGAGGAAGTTCTGGAACTTGTGGAGTGCATCTTCTCCGACAGTCGGGTCTATACCGGCACCATTGAACCCGACACTGCGTGGAACTATCTCACTCCGCTGCCCCC
>NZ_BJNT01000023.1 GCF_006539825.1 Corynebacterium variabile | reverse complement strand
CCGGTGAAGTCTCTTCGTAACGTGGGTGCCCGCGACGAGTGTCTAGACCAGCGATCTTCCACCACAATCCACCACGACCTCCCCCGACTGAAGGAGGGGAACGATCATGGAAGACACCACCAGCTACGACGTCTACCTCGGACTGGACGTCGGAAAGACCGCCCATCACGGCTGCGCGCTACTCACCGACGGCTCCAAGGTGCACGACAAACCTCTGCCGCAGGACGAAGCGCAGCTCACCGCGCTGTTCGACCAGCTCAAGACCCATGGACGGGTCCTGCTGATCGTCGATCAGCCCAACACCATCGGCGCCCTGCCGGTCGCGGTGGCCCGTGCCACCGACTGCGGGGTCGCCTACCTGCCCGGCCTGGCGATGCGAAAAGCCGCCGACCTGTACCCCGGACAGTCGAAGACTGACCCCCGCGATGCGTTCATCATCGCCAACACCGCCCGCACGATGCCTCACACACTGAGGGCGGTCGACCGCAATGACGAGGTCCTGTCGGCACTCAAGATGCTCTCCGGGCTCGATGATGACATCGCCCGCGACTGCACCCGAACCATCAATCGACTGCGCAGCATCCTGGTGCAGATCTACCCCTCGCTGGAACGGGTCCTGCCCGGGGATGTGATCCAGCGCCCGTTCGTCCTGGAACTGCTGATCCACTACGGCGGGCCGACGAAGCTGAAGAAGTCAGGCAAGAATCGGGTGCTGACCTGGGCGCGCAACCATGCCAAGAAGAATCCGGACCGGCTGGTCGACGACATCTTCAATGCCCTGGATGCACAGACCGTCACGGTGCCCGGCACCGCGGCGGCAGAGGTGGCGATCCCGATGCTGGCGACGAACATCAAGTCGTTGAAGGCGC
>NZ_BJNT01000022.1 GCF_006539825.1 Corynebacterium variabile | reverse complement strand
ACCCCCCCGGGTCCCTTCTCCCCTTGCCCCGGAAACTCCGTCAGCGCTGACGCGCGCGGGACTTGATCTTCTGGGTCAGTTCCTGGAACTGCTCGAAGATGGCGGTGTTCTCCTGGATGGCGGTGCGCATCTTCTTCTCCGCGTGCATCACCGTGGTGTGGTCGCGTCCGCCGTAGACTTCACCGATCTTCGTCGTCGACATCTCGCAGTACTCACGGGTGAGGAACATGCCGAACTGTCGGGCGGTGACGATCTTGCGGACCTTCGACGGACCGGTGAGCTGGTCGATCGAGACGGTGAAGTGGTCGGCGATGACCTCGATGACCATCTCCGGGGTGATCTTGACGTCCTGCGGCAGGATGTCCTTGACCACCACCTCCGCTGCGGCGATGGTGATCGGCTCACCGGTCATGGAACAGTAGGCCACCACCCGGGTCAGCGCACCCTCGAGCTCACGGATGGAGGACTCGTTGCGGCTGGCGATGAACTCCAGCACATCACGCGGTACTGCCGCCCCGTTGAGCAGGGACTTCTTGGCGAGAATCGCCATCCTCGTCTCCAGGTCCGGTGTCTTCACGTCGGTGGTGAGCCCGCCCTCGAAGCGGGTACGCAGCCGGTCCTCCAGCGTCGTCAGCTGTGACGGCGGACGGTCAGAGGACAGCACGATCTGGTGATTCGCCTGGTAGAGGGCATTGAAGGTGTGGAAGAACTCCTCCTGGGTCGACTCCTTGCCCTGGAGGAACTGGATGTCGTCGACGATGAGGAGGTCGAGGTTCCGGTAGTTCCGCTTGAACTGGTCGAGCGCGAGCGGGCCACCCTGAATCGCGTTGATGAACTCGTTGGTCATCTCTTCACTGGAGACGTACCGCACCCGGATCTCCGGCTTGAGCTCCCGGGCGTAGTGCCCGATGGCGTGCAGTAGGTGGGTCTTGCCCAGACCCGGCTGACCGTAGATGAACAGCGGATTGTAGGCCTTGCCAGGGTTCTCGGCGACGGCCCGGCAGGCCGCGGCGGGGAACTGGTTCGACGGGCCGGTGACGAAGGTGTCGAAGGTGTACTTCGGATTGAGTCGGTTCTCGTCGTCGGCATGGGTCGCGGCGGCGGCCGGCGCGGTGGCGGCGGTCGTTACCGGGACACCGGCGGTCACGGTGACCGGCTCGGCGACCTGGGCGGGTTCCGCGTAGGCCGCGGTAGCGGGGGCGGCGGAGGACACGGCAGGCTGGTTGGCCTGGGTGTTTTCCGTGAACTCCGGGTGCGGGAACGCGGCGTCGTCCATGTTCTCCCAGAGATCAGGGGTGTGGACGGGCCCCGGGGGAACCGACGGCAGATCACCGAACTGGGAGGACCGGCGCGGCTCCTCGAAGGCTTCGTCCGCGTCGACCGCCTGGACCGGCGGCTCCACCGGTTTCGCTGTCGCGGCGGCCGGCGCATTCTCCGCGGGAGCCTCGGCGGCGAGCTCCTTCACACTGAGGGAGAGGGTGACCGGCATACCGATCTCGCGCTCGAGGACCTCACTGATGTGTGCGCTGAGCTTCTTCTCTGTTTCCGTACGTACCCACTTCGACGGTGCGGTGAGGACGGCGATGCCGTTGACCAGGACGACCGGGTCGAGCTGCTGGAGCAGAGACCTGGAGCGCGGTGTGACCTCGGGGAACTCGGCGGACGCGGCGTCCGACGTGACCCACCGTGTGACGAGGTTCGCCCAGACGGTGGGAAAGTCCTCGGCTGTGGTCATCGTGGGCGGGTCCTTTCATTGCAGGGCGTACAGATCGGGAGAACAGATCGGGAGAGTGGAGAGCAGAGAATGCAAGAGTACCCGGAGCGTGGAACACGCCCCGGACGCCATATTGATACACAGGGGACACCAGAGGTTCACCGGAAAGAAACTCACCGGGATGTGGATAACCCGGCACTGGTGTGGCCTGCGCATCCACAGGTTTGTGCACACCTGTGGATAACTTTTCCGGCTTCGTTGTCAACAGGCTACTCCACCGTTGTGGACAAACCCAAGGCGACTGTGGATAACTCTCTGACCTGCAATGATCTCCCCTAAACTACACCTTTACGGTTCGGGGGCGGAAAAAGTTGTCCACAGGTTGTGGGTTCCACGGATGTGACCCGGTGACATAAAACGCTGACCTGCACGGAGAAGTCTGCCAACCGGCTGTGAGCCTTCCCCGGGTCTTCCCCACCGGCGTCCGGACCGTCCCCCTGTCCCGGTGGATAAATCACAAGGTTGTGATGCGTGTCAGATTTTGCACAGCGAGGTCATGCCTGTAAATTGGCCATCGTCTCTGAGTGTCACTGAACGACGGACCCTGTCCGACGTTCCCGATACTCCCCCGCCCGGAACCACTGGGGCGGACGGTCGGCACTGCACGGGTCCCCCGTCGCCGTCGGCCACACCAACAATGACCGCATGAACCGCGGTCGGCGACCGGAACGCGGCGTCCTCCCCACACGGGGACGGTCACCCGCACTGGCACGTCGAGCGCGGACGACAGAATAAGGAGTGAGTACCGTGGCCAAGGGCAAGCGTACTTTCCAGCCGAACAACCGCCGTCGTGCCCACAAGCACGGCTTCCGTACACGTATGCGTACCCGCGCCGGTCGCGCCATCGTCTCCGCGCGCCGCAGCAAGGGCCGCAAGTCCCTCACCGCGTAGTCACCGCGCGGTACTGACGTCACACCACCGCAGTGCTTCCTGAAGAACACCGCCTCCGGTCCACCTCCCTGTTCGGGGAGACGGTCCGCCGGGGCAGGAAAAAGGGAAGTCGCACTGCGGTGGTGTACGTGTATGAGGGGCAGTTCGAGGGGCCCGGCGCCGGACGACCGTCCGCAGCGCCCGTGACCGTGGGGGGACCGCGCGTCGGCCTGGTCGTCTCCAAGGCGGTGGGTAACGCCGTCACCAGGCATGCCGTCTCCCGACGCCTGCGCCACACCGCCGGCCGCGTCCTCGATGACGCGGAGATGGCGGGGACGCTGCGTCCTGACCTGTCGATCGTGCTGCGCGCCCTGCCGGCCGCCGCGACCGCGACCTCCGGGGAGCTGGAGCGGGATGTGCGACACGCACTCCGCCGACTCCTCGGCTGACGGTCGGGCTGACGGTCCCGCCCCCGGCGACCTGTCCACCGGGCGGGCCCGCGTCCTACGGAGGATGATCCTCGGTTACCAGAACTACCTTTCACCCCTTAAACTGGGGCCGTCGTGCCGTTTCACGCCGTCGTGCAGCGCCTACGCCCTCACCGCCTTCGCCCGGTTCGGAGCGGTGAGGGGTTTCTTCCTGAGCGTCGCGCGGCTGGCGAAATGCGGCCCCTGGCACCCCGGCGGATGGGACCCCGTCCCGCCTGCGGGGAGTCGGCGTCACCGGCGGTAGCACCACACCTTCCGCCGCACTTCCGGCGTCCGCAGACAACCAGCTCGTCCACGCAAGGAGAGTCCACAAGCAGTGCTCAATTTCATCTACTACCCCATCTCATGGGTGCTCTGGTTCTGGCATAAGGCCTGGGGCCTCATCCTCGACCCGGACTCCGGCATCACGTGGGCGCTGTCGATCATCTTCCTGGTGGTCACGCTGCGTCTGCTGCTGCTGAGGCCGATGATCAAGCAGCTCCGCTCCGGCCGCAAGATGCAGGAGATGCAGCCGCGGATGCAGGAGATCAAGCGCAAATACGCCAAGGACCAGCAGCAGCAGGCCCTGGAGATGCGCAAGCTGCAGAAGGAGATGGGCGTCAACCCGCTCGCCTCCTGTCTGCCGATGCTGGTCCAGATCCCGATCTTCATCGGTCTGTTCCACGTGCTGCGGTCCTTCAACCGCACCGGTACCGGCACCGGTCAGCTGGGGATGTCCATCGAGGAGACCCGTAACACCGCGAACTACGGTTTCGGCATCGACGAGGTCCAGTCCTTCCTGGACGCCCGTCTCTTCGGGGCTCCGCTGTCCTCCTACATCTCCATGCCGACGGATTCCTTCGGCGCCTTCACCGATGACGGTTCGGTCGACTTCACCCGTGCGAACATCGCTTTCGTGGTCATCCCGATGATGCTCGTCGCCGCGGTCATCATGCACTTCAACGCGAAGCACTCGCTGGTCCGCCAGGCCAGGAGGAAGGCAGAGCAGGCGAAGTCGAAGAAAAAGGGCGCCACCACTCCTCAGCAGGACATGATGGAGAACCAGATGGCCATGATGCAGAAGCTCATGGTCTGGGTCATGCCGGTGCTGTCCCTGGTCGGTGCCTACTTCTGGCACGTCGGCCTTGCGGTCTACATGCTGACCAACACCTCCTGGACCTTCGTCCAGCAGGTTCTCGTCTACCGCAAGATGGACCGCGAGGAGGCCGAGGAGAAGGAGGCCAAGCTCGCCGCGAAGCGGACCAACGCCCCGAAGCCCGGCAAGAAACCCAAGGATGACGGCCAGGCCCAGGCGACCTCCACCGTTGTTCTCGAGCACACCGAGGATGAGAAGGGCGCCAAGGACGCCAAGAGTGCCACGCCGGCGAACCCCTTCACCGGAGCAGAGTCCCAGGAGTCCCCGGCCGGCCCGCCGCTGTCCGAGGAGCAGGTGAAGACCTACCGCTCCGAGGCTGCCGCCATGAGTCCAGAGAAGTTGGACGCCACGATCGACGAGATCGAGACCCAGCTGAAGGACCCGGCGACGAAGAAGCGGGCGAAGAAGCAGAAGCGTCTCGCGGTGCTCAGGCAGTACCGCGACGAGCAGCGGTAGTTCCCCCACCGCACCGGCACCCCCGGCCGGCGACCACACCCAGGTCGCCGCCGGGGGTGTCGTCTGTCCGGAGGGGGCACCGGCTAGGATGGACGGCGTGACTGAGCCTTCCTCTCCCACTCCCCCCGACGCCCCTGAGGCCGCCGCCCGCATCTTCGGCGACCGCCTCGACCTCGCCGTGCGCTACGCCGGCTGGCTGGCGGACGCCGGGGTGGTCCGGGGGCTCATCGGGCCCCGCGAGGTCGACCGGCTCTGGGACCGCCACATCCTCAACAGCGCGGTGATCGGTGAGGTCATCGACGAGGGTGCGCGCGTGGTGGACATCGGATCCGGTGCAGGCCTGCCCGGCATCCCGCTGGCCATCGCGCGTCCGGATCTGCGCGTCCAGCTTGTCGAGCCGCTGCTGCGTCGGGCGACCTTCCTCAGTGAGGTCGTGGAGGATCTGGGACTGGATAATGTCGAGGTGCACCGGGGGCGTGCCGAGGAGAAGTCCATCGTCACGGCGGTCGGCGGTGCGGACGTGGTCACCTCCCGCGCCGTGGCCCCGGTGGGCCGTCTCATGGGATGGTCCCTGCCGTTGGCACGCAAGGGCGGGTTCGTCCGCGCCCTCAAGGGCTCCAGCGTCGCCGAGGAGTTCCAGCGGGACGCGGTGGAGATCCGCAAGGCCGGCGGTGCCGAAGGGCGCGTCCTCACCGTGGGTGACGGCGTCCTCGACCAGCCGACATTTGTCGCCGAGGTCGAGCGACTGCGCTGACTGGGGGGCCGACCGGTCTGCTCACCCGTTTCACGTGAAACGGCGGGGGATGTCGTGGGACGGTCGGCCCTGTCCGCCGTTGTCGCTGCGACGGAGGCGGACTAGGCTGGTGGCGGTAACCGAGGGGACCGCTGCCCTTGTTTCACGTGAAACACGTCGCCGGTGGGCAGCAGACGCGACGCAGACGTAAGAGATAGGAACTCCATGAGTCCAGTTGAGTGGGACGAGACCCCGATCGCCGAGGCTGCACGCCGTGCATCGATCATCCGGAATCCCTCGAAGCTGTCCCTCCCCCGGCCTGAGCGCACCCGCCTCATCACGGTGTCGAACCAGAAGGGTGGCGTCGGCAAGACCACCTCGACCGTGAACTTCGCCTGGACCCTCGCCCTGCACGGGATGAAGGTGCTCGTGGTCGATCTCGATCCCCAGGGCAACGCCTCCACCGCCTGCAGTGCCGAGCACCGGATGGGCACCCCGTCCAGCTACGAACTGCTCATCGGGCAGAACAAGGCAGAGGAGACGATCCAGCAGAGCGAGGCCAACCCCAACCTCTACTGCATCCCGGCCACGATCGACCTCGCCGGTGCCGAGATTGAACTGGTCTCCATGGTGCGTCGCGAGTACCGGCTGCATGACGCCCTCAACGAGGACTTCCTCGAGGAGCACGGCTTCGACTACGTCTTCATCGACTGTCCGCCGTCCCTCGGTCTGCTCACCATCAACGCGATGAACACCGCCACCGAGGTGCTCATCCCCATCCAGTGCGAGTACTACGCGCTGGAGGGTGTGGGACAGCTGCTGAGCAACATCAACATGATCCGGATGCACCTCAACCCGCAGATCCACGTCTCTGCCGTGCTGTTGACCATGTACGATGCGCGCACCAAGCTCGCCGAGCAGGTCGCTGACGAGGTCAGGACCCACTTCGGGTCCGTGGTCCTGGACAACCTCATCCCCCGCAGTGTGAAAGTCTCCGAGGCGCCGGGCTACGGCCAGACGGTGCTGCAGTATGACCCGGGATCCCGTGGTGCGATGGCCTACTTCGACGCCGCGGTGGAGTTCGCGGCCCGGGGTGACTATCTTCCTACGGAAAGCACCGCGCCGATCGGCGTGGCGCCGGAGCTGCGACTGGAGGCTGAGCGGTCATGACCGACAAGAAGAAGACGAAGAAGCCTGCACACCCGCAGCTGCCGAAGATGGACACCCACCGTGGTGGCCTCGGACGTGGCCTCTCCGCACTGATCCCCACCGCACCGTCAGGTCCGCGACTCGGCGACAGTGCCGCCGACGTGATCCTCGGGCCGTCCACGCGGTCCACGATGTCGGAGAAGGCCGCCGCCGGCGGCGCGCTCGGCGCCCTCGGCGTCACCCGGGACGCCCCGGTATCCACGGCGGTGACAACCGCCGGGTCCCCCGAGGTCGAGAAGGCTGTCGTGGACGCCGCCCAGGCTGCCGAGACTGCGACGGCTGATGCCGCCGTCACCGCGGACACGGACGCCGTCAACGAGTTCGGTGCGACCTACCGCGAGATCCCGCTGACGGATATCCGGACCAACCCGAAGAACCCGCGCCAGGTCTTCGAGGAGGAGGCGCTCGGCGAACTGGTCCACTCCATCCGCGAGTTCGGACTTCTGCAGCCGATTGTCGTCCGCCCCCTCCCCCAGGGCTCCGAGGTCGCCTTCGAGCTCATCATGGGTGAGCGTCGTCTGCGCGCCACCGAGCTCGCCGGCCTGGAGGTCATCCCCGCCATCGTGAGGGAGACCGACGACCAGGACATGCTGCGGGACGCTCTGCTGGAGAACATCCACCGCGTCCAGCTCAACCCGTTGGAGGAGGCGAGCGCCTACCAGCAGTTGCTGGAGGAGTTCGACGTCTCCCAGGCCGAACTGGCCCGCCGGATCGGGCGGTCCCGACCGCTGATCACCAACATGATCCGTCTGCTCCAGCTGCCGGTCCCGGTGCAGCGCAAGGTCGCCGCCGGCGTCCTCAGCGCCGGCCACGCGCGCGCCATTCTCGGCGTGAAGGCCGGGGTGGAGGCGCAGGAGGCCCTCGCCGGCAGGATCGTCGCTGAGGGGCTCAGCGTCCGCGCCACCGAGGAGGCCGTGGTGCTGCTCAACCGTGGTGACGGGGCCGAGGAGAAGCCGAAGAAGCGCGAGCCCCGTGAGCAGCCCGAGGCAGTGCGCGAATGGGCCACCTCCGCGGCCGACGCGCTCGACACCCGCGTCACCGTGCAGATGGGCGCGAAGAAGGGGAAGATCGTGGTCGAGTTCGGTGACTCTGACGACTTCGAAAGGATCACTGACCTGCTGAAGCTGCCCCGGGACTAGTCCCAGACGGTAGACTTCGGCTGAATCGGACGGTCGGCGAGGAGTATGGGTGGATATCAGGTACAGCGCAGTGAGCCATGACGGGGGCGCGCAGCTCGAGGAGCAGGCGTCCCGCAGCATCTTCTGGGAGCTGCCGGCCGGAACCCACCCGGACGACCCGGAGTTCGACAAGCAGATGTGGATGCAGTCCGTCCTCTACCGGTGGGGCATCTGCGGCTACACGGCCTATGTCGCCACCGGGGACGCCGGCTCGGTGGAGCGTCCCGCCGCCACCGTCTTCTTCGCACCCTCGGGGTACTTCCCGGGTGCTGCCGCGCTTCCCTCGGGACCGGCGTCCTCCGATGCGGTGCTCATCTCCACCGTCTTCGTCGACCAGCCCTACATGGGCCTCTACCTGGAGCACAGTCTCATCGAGACGGTCCTCACCGAGGCCGAACGCCGCGGGGTGAAGGCCGTGGAGGCCTTCGGACGCAATGACTCGGGCGAGGCCATGGACATGTACATCCCGGAGGGCTACCACGGCTGGGAGGAGCGTCCCGAGGGCGCGGATGACGCGTTGGAAGCTGCCCCGGTGCTCTCGGCGGACATCCTCGAGCAGGAGGGGTTCTACGTCATCGGCCCCCACCGACGCTTCCCCCGGTACCGCAAGGACCTCAACGCCGGGTCCAACCTGTTCTCCGCCTTCGGGGAGGACGCCCATGAGACGCTCAATGACCGAGGTCCCCTGTCCACGGTGCTCGGTGGTGGACGCTAGAGGCGCCCTTCCTCGGCCAGCAGCTCGGAGAAGGAGTACTGGCCGGTCTCCGCGACGTCCTTGTCGAACATGTAGAGCCGCTTGACGGCGACGACGATGGCCTCGGCGATCGCGTCGCGGGTGTCCGGGTTGGTCAGCTGGGCGACGTCACCGGGGTTGGTGATGTACCCGGCATCCAGCTGGACGGTCGGCATCTTCGTCGTGCGCAGTACGTCCCAGGTGCGACCGTGGGGGCGGTTGTCGCCCAGTGCGGTACGCGCGGTCACCTCACGCTGGATGATGCCTGCCAGGCGCTCGCCGGTCATCGAGGACGCCCCGGCCTCCGAGCCGTAGTAGAACGTCGCCGCGCCGCTGGCCTTGTCATTGGGGTACCAGTCACAGCGCAGTGAGATCATGAGGTCAGCGCCGAAGGCGTTGGCCATCGACGTGCGCTCCAGGTTCGACGGGTTGTCGGTCCGCGGCCGGGAGAGGATGGTCTCCATGCCCGCGGCGATCATGCGTCCCTCCGTGCGGGTCGCGAGGTCCCAGAGGATCTCCTCCTCCGCGATGTCCCCGTAGGGGCCGCGGACGATGCTGCCGGTGTCGCTGCCGCCGAAGCCGGGGTCGAGGACGACCCGCTTGCCGGTGAGCTGGGGGCCGGCGGCACGGATCTGCTCGCGCTCCCGGATAGCCTGGGGTGATCCACCGGTGATGCGGCGACCCAGGTAGGACAGTGCGCGCAGCGTCGCCGGGCCGACGATACCGTCAGGGTTCAGCCCGGCGTTGAGCTGGTAGGCCGCCACCGCATCGTGGGTCATCGGGCCGAAGTGGCCGTCAATCCGGGAGGTGAAGAAACCCAGGTCATGAAGGTGTCCCTGGAGTTCGGCCACATCGTCGCCGACCAGGTAGTGGCCGGGGCCCTGCAGGGACAGGACGCGGGCACCCAGCGAGTAGGACGCCTCGCGCAGTGCCCGGAGAGTGCCTTCGGTGATGTGGCCGTCCGCGATGATGCCCCGGTGCTGCTGGAAGCCGCGGAGGGCAGAGTCCAGCCCCTCGTCGAAGGTCTCGTCCTCGGGGCGCCACCGCTGGTTCGCCTCACCGGTGGCGTCACCGGCGAACCCGTCGATGAACCCCAGGCGCGCCAGAGTGCCCCGGACCTCGGCGACCCGGGGGCCGCGGTCACCCAGTTTGTACACTTCGTCGTACACTGCTGCGATATCCTGCCGCTCAGACCAGGGAGTCGAGCGCGTCGGTGAGCTGCGCCTTCGACTGCTTACCGTGGAACTCCGCGACCTTCTTGCCCTCGTTGAAGACGAGCAGTGCCGGGATGGACATGATCTGGTACATCGAGGCGAGAAGTCGCTCCTCTTCCACGTTGACCTTGGCCACCGTGGCCCGTCCGTCATACTCCTCGGCAATGTCCCGGAGGACCGGCTCCATCTGCTTGCAGGGCCCGCACCAGCTGGCCCAGAAGTCGACGATGACCGGCTGATCAGCGTCGATGACGGACGAACGGAACGAGTCCTGGGTGACGGTGACGGCTTCTGTCATGGGAGATCCTCCTGGGGTTGTGGGAGTGACAGACGATACCCCGAGGATACCCGGGAAAGGGTGCTATCCGGGCATTGACGCGGTCACCGGGGGAACCGACGGCAGCGTCAGAGTGCGGCGAGGTAGGCTTCCGCATCGAGCGCGGCACGGCAGCCGGAACCGGCCGCGGTGATGGCCTGCTGGTAGTGGTGGTCCACCAGGTCGCCGGCGGCGAAGACGCCCGGCAGCGAGGTGGCGGTGGAGGGCTCCGCGACCTTGACGTAGCCGTTGTCCTGGAGCTCGACCTGGCCCTCGAACACCGTGGTGCGCGGGTCGTGGCCGATGGCGACGAACATGGCGTCCATCGGGATCTCACGGGTCTCACCGGTGACGGTGTCCCGGAGCCTGAGGGCCTGGACGGTCCCCTCTCCCAGCACCTCGTCGACGGTGGCGTTCATGATCATGTCGATCTTCGGGTTGTTGCGGGCCCGCTCCTCCATGATCGCGGACGCCCGGAACTCATTGCGGCGGTGGATCAGGGTGACCTTCTCGCCGAACTTGGTGAGGAAGTCGGCCTCCTCCATGGCGGAGTCACCACCGCCGATGACGGCGATCTGCTTGCCCTTGAAGAAGAAGCCGTCGCAGGTGGCGCAGGCGGAGACACCGTGGCCGAGCAGTTCCTCCTCACCGGGGACGCCGAGGTAGCGCGGAGCGGCGCCGGTGACGAGGATGACGGACTTCGCGTGGAACTCCTCGTCCTCGGTGAAGACCTTCTTGACGTCACCGTCGAGCTCGACGCGAACGACATCCTCCATACGCAGGTCGGCACCGAAGCGCTCGGCCTGGTTGCGCATGTTCTCCATGAGATCCGGGCCCATGATGCCCGCCGGGAACCCCGGGAAGTTCTCCACCTCGGTGGTCTGCATCAGCAGGCCGCCGAAGTCCATGCCCTCGAAGACGAGGGGCTTGAGTTCGGCGCGGGCCGCGTAGACGGCGGCGGTGTAGCCGGCGGGGCCGGAGCCGATGATGATGACGTCGTGGAGGGTGGGGTTCTGCTCGCTCATGAGGTCCGATCTTAGACCCCGGGGAGTCAGAGCGTGACCGTGTCCGCTGACGGCGTACTACGGACGGTCGGAACCAGCCCGGCGGTGGTGAGATGGGCACGCAACTGGCGGCGCGCACGGCTGAGGCGTGACTTCACGGTGCCGACCGGGACACCGGTCCGGGACGACACGTCCTCCATCGACAGGCCGTGCAGATCGGAGAGCACGACAGCTTCCCGCAGTCCCGGGTGCAGGTTGTTGACCGCCTCGATGAGGACGAGACGTTGGACGGTGCGGGCGGCGTCCACGACACGGGGGTCCGGGGTGTGGCGGAGTCGGTCGAGCAGTCCGTCGGCCCCACCGTCGACGTCCTCGCGGCGGCGTCCCGCATCGCGGAGGTGGGTCAGTGCGGTGTTGGTGAGGATGGTGCGCAGCCAGGGCCCCGCTCCCCCGTTCCCCCGGAAGGACGCCGCCTGGCGGTGAACCTTCAGTAATGCGTCCTGCAGGATGTCGGCGTGTTGCTCCGGTGCTATCCGCAGGTGGTGGAGAGTCCATGTCAGTAGTCGTTCATGACGTGTGATGAGGACGCGGTAGGCCCGGCGACAACCGTCACAGTGACGTTGCAGGAGCTGTGCGTCGGTGAGGTCGTCGTGGTCGGTGGTGGTCTGGTCAGTTGCCGGCATCGGTGCCGGAAGTACAGCGGTCACTGTGGCTATCCCCTCGTGATATCCCCGTCTCCACCGCCCCGTGCTCGTGATCAAGCTGGTGGAGTATCCGTGAGTCGCAGTGTAGCGGGATTCCCCGCCTTCAGGGTGGAAACCGTTCTCCGGGTGCCCGGCCCTGTGGATGAGTTGTCCACAGCGGCCTGGTTGGCCTGCAGTGATGTGGTGAGGGGGTCGCGAACGGTCCGTCGGATGTCCGCGAGGGTCCTGTCACCTACAGTTGTGTAGCCCTACGCATACTATCGATGTAATTACATGTTTGGGATATGTGTTCGAATCGGTGCCGGACGGTATCGAAGAGCCGGCCGTTTCACGTGAAACGGGCGCTGCGATGTGATGTCGTGGCGGTGCGGAGCTCGTCATTGCACCCCGGAAACTCCCCGGTTTCACGTGAAACCGGCACTGTTTCCGCCGGATGCAGAAGGTGATGACCTGCGTCTTCCCGGAATTCGCAACAGAAAAAGCCACCGTTCCGGGTGGCTGTCGTATCTATCGGGGGCAGCTCCGGATCCTTCCCCGGCATCAGGAGCTGACAGTCGGCCGATGTGTGCGACACCGGTCAGTGTCACCTAACCGATCATCTGTACGTGACATCAATCGGCGAGTAGACCGCGGATTTTCGCGGCGATGTCCCGGGCGGTTGCCGTGGACACCGACGTGCCCCGCTGTGTCCCGAGAGTGAGGGTGTCGGCCAGGATGTCGGCCTGTCGCGCGGTGAGGCCGGCGAAGGCATCGGGGAATGCGTAGCGGTAACGGTCGGTAGGGGTGGTGGTGTCTGTCACGGGGGCTCCTCTCGTGCCGGATGCGGAACGCGCCCAGTCTGTCATCCAGGCGGACGTGCAACGGCACATATTCGAACATCTCCACTATATCTCTGAACGGTCGTTCCCGGGGTATTGCCGGGAATCCCGTCGGTTCGGAGAAGTGGTGATGCATTGATGCACCACTATGCCTGTAGTATTGCATCGATGCAACAGACGCTGGACGATGTCGTGACGGAGGTGGCGTCCATTCCCGAGGGATGGACCGCCACCGATGTCTCGCGTCGTGCCGGGATCAACCGGTCCACGCTCCACCGGATCAGTAACGGTGCCGTCGAGCCCACCCTCACCACGCTCCGGGAGCTCGCCATCGTCCACGGCATGGACATGACGGTGCAGCTCAGGCCGCTCAGCGACCCGGACGCCGCCACCGCCGCCACCCTCCTGCTGTCCGCCACGGCGGAGTCGACGGATGACCTCCCCACCGGCGTGCTGTCGTGGATGGACCGACTGGAACGTATCGCCGCAGGGGTGAAGAGCGATTCCGACCAGCAGGTCACCGTGGCGACACTGCAGGTGCTCAGTGCCGCTGGCCGGGCCTCGGATCTCCGGCACCGGGCCGGTGCCGCCTACCTGAGAGGACGGTCGGATGCCCTGCGTCTGGCCTCCGCCGGGGACGCGGCAGACGGCCAATGGGCGGTGTCGGGCGGTGCCGCCCCCGCATTCTCCGATACGACAGGACTGCCGGGCATCCTCTGGGTCAGTGATGTTGCGGCAACCGTCGCCGCCCTCTCCGACACCCACCGCAGCACCCGGGACCCGGCCCGTGCCGAGGTCATCGTCGCACCCGGCGACGAGTGTCTCTTCCGTGACCTCTCAGAACATGACGGTGTCTGCGTCGTCGCACCGGTCCGACAGGTGGTCGACGTCTGCGGCCTCGGTGCCGCGGCGGAGCGCACGGCACTCGATGTTGCCAGGTCGTGGTGGGAATGACACGAACATCTCTGCGAACGGCGCCGACTGCCCGTGAACTCCTCGGGACGCCCCTGGTGCCGCCTGCCACGGCACGCGAGCGCATCCGTCAGGTCGGAGTCTCCGAGGCGGTGGCCTCCTTCACTCGGGCACTCCCCCTCCTGGTGTGGAACATGACCGCCCTCGAGCACGGCTCCATGACTCTCCCGGAGGTCCACACGCTGCTCGGTGGCGTGACCGTCGGCGGGCACCTGCTCGACGAGGAGCACCGTGTCCTCGATCTCGCGTCCCGCTGCACCCGGTGCGCCCGCGCGGCCGGGACGGCGGAGGCCAGGGAGAGCGCACCGCCCACGGTGCAGGAGGCTCTCGCCCGCTACGTGGAGAACGTCGCCGCTGACGGGGAGGGACGCCGCGACCTGGCGTCCGCCCAGATCGGGCTCGCCACGGACCTGCTGGTCGGTGGTCACCGCGTCCCGCTCGTCCCCCGGTCGCGGCGGATCGAGCTGGACCACGCCCTGGCGACACTCGACCGCGGTGATCCGGCCGAGCTCGTCGGCTTCCTCAGGGACTGCGCAGTGCTGTGAACAGACGCGGTCTCGTAGAGTGAGAGCCGCGAAAACACCGCGAGCGACAGGAGAGCACCCCATGGAAGCACAGCGCCGGATCCCGAAGATTCGCGAGGCGTCCGGATTCAACGCCGTCATCTCGGAGAACTGGGGGCCGCTCGACCGCACCCCCACCCTGGTCCCGGGAACGGCCGAGGCCGCACAGGCCCACCGTGAGCGCTTCCTCGCCGCCGTGGACCGTCCAGGTGACGGCGTCTTCGTCATCGGTTCCGGCCTGCCGAGTGTGCGCAACGACGACAACGACCACGCCTTTCGCGCCAGCTCCACCTTCCTCTGGTTCACCGGCATGGGGATCGACGAGTCCTTCCTGGTCCTCACGGACACCAGCTCCACCCTCTACACCCAGCGGCCCGCCGGCCCCGGCGACCCCGACTTCTTCGGCAACGCCGCCTACGGCGAACTGTGGGTCGGGGCGATGACCGGACCGGCCGACTGGTCGGCGGCACTCGGTATCGACGTCCGACCGCTCAGCGAGCTCGACGATGACCTCACCACCCTCGGCGGCCCGTTCCGTGGTCTCGGCCGGATCCCCGACGCCTTGGCCCACCGCTTCGACATCCGTGCCGACGCGGACGCCCGCCGCGTCGCCGACCGGCTCCGTCAGACCAAGGACGCCTGGGAGATCGACCAGATGCGGGCCGCGGTCTCCGCCACCGTCCTCGGCTTCGAGCAGACCGTCGGACAGATCGCCACGGCGAAGACCATGGACCGCGGCGAGCGCTGGCTGCAGGGAACCTTCGACCGGGCGGCACGCACCTACGGTGTCGACGTCGGCTACGCCACCATCGTCGCCGCCGCGGGCCATGCCGCCCACCTGCACTGGACCCGCAATGACGGACCCGTCCGCGACGGTGATCTGGCGCTGCTGGACATGGGTATCGAGATGGAGTCCCGCTACACCGCGGACGTCACCCGCACCATCCCGGTCTCCGGAACGTTCACCGACGCACAGCGCGCCGTGTACGACATCGTCGTCGCCTCCCAGCGGGCGGGCCTGGCGGTCTGCACCCCCGGCCACCGCTACAGTGATTTCCACTTCGCCTCGATGCAGGTCCTCGCCGAAGGTCTCGACGATCTCGGCCTGCTGCCCGTCTCCGTCGACGAGGCACTGTCGGCCGACGGTCAGCACCACCGCCGCTACATCGTCTGCGGCGTCGGCCACCACCTCGGCCTCGACGTCCACGACTGCAGCCACTCCCCCTACGAGGACTACCAGGACGCCATGCTCGAACCGGGCATGGTCCACACCCTCGAGCCCGGCCTGTACTTCCACGTCAACGACCTGTCCGTGCCGCCGGAGTTCCGCGGCATCGGCGTGCGTATCGAGGATGACCTCGTCATCACCGCCGACGGCCACGAGAACCTCTCGGCCGACCTCATGCCCTTCGGCACCGACGAGATCGAGGCCTGGACGCAGGCCCGGCTGTAGCCGGACCTGCTCCCCCGGCTTCCCCTACTGCGCCGGGACGGTCTCACCGGCCGACGGAGCCTCAGTGCTCTCGTCCTCCTTCGCCACCTTCGGCGCGCCGTGCACGGTGATCTCCGCGACCTGCGCCGCGTCCGGCATTGGCAGGCCGGTGATCCACAGCAGCACCCGGTCCTGCGGATCCGGCAGATCCTTCGTCCCCTCCTGACCGTCGGTCGGCACACTCTTCGCGTCCGGCGCCAGGCTCAGCGTGTCGCCCTCCGAGGTGCCGGTGGCCAGCAGTGTGGTCTGGTCCAGTGAGGTGACGTCACCGGATCCGGTGCGCAGCTCGACGGTCATCCCGGGGTTCAGCCCGGACAGCTCGACCTCGGTCAGGGCCGTGGCCTGCGGAAGGGTCAGTAGCAGGCCGATGCCCTCCTTGACGGCGGCGTCCGTCGGACCGAACTGCACCTGGTACTGGGCACTCGCCCAGGCGGTCTCCGGGTTCCCGTCGATCGCGAGCGGGGCGTCCTCCGGATTGTCCGGGGTGCCTCGGCCGTCGACCGGGGACCACTCCGTGGCCTCCGTCGGCTGCTGCACACCGACGGTGCCCAGCCCCGAGCCGCCGAGGATCGAGTCGGTGGTGAGCGGCGAGTCCTTCCGGCCGCCGCCGAAGACGGCGAGGGCGATGACGATCACCGCGACCACCGCGATAACGCCGGCGACCGTCGCGACACCGATGACCGCCAGGCGGCCACGGTTCTCCGGGGCGGCACCGAAACCGGCCCGATCGGTGACCTCCGGGGTGACATCCGCAGCGGCCGCCAGATGCGGGCCGGTGTGCGGGTCGTCCGAGGGGCGGGTGGCACTGCGCAGTCGTCGCGCCAGCTCATGCCCGTCGGCGATCCCGCCGGACCGGGCGGCCTCCACGATCGAGGTGAGCTCGGCAGGGACGGTCTCGGGCGCACCGGGCACCCCGGAGAGCAGCAGGTCGAGGGAGACACCGATGGCGTGCACGTCGCCGGGACCGGCATCCGTGCCCGCATCGGTCGGGACCAGGCCGGGGAAGGCGAGGACGGCACGGCCGTCGGTGCTGATCCGCAGCCGGTTGCGGTGGTCGATGCCGAGGGAACAGCCGTTGCCCGCGGCGTCCGCCAGATCTGCCATGGCGTAGCCCGCGGCCAGCGGATCCGGACCGGACTCCGCGGCACGGGTCAGCGGGGAGCCCTGGGTCCAGTCCGAGACGATGACCACCACGGAACCCGCGTTGCAGATCTCCCGGACCAGCGCGACCGCCGGCGAGGTCGCCGTCGCATCGGCGAGCCGGGCGGACGCCGACACGATCTCGGAGGCCGACCGGCCCGACTTCAGCGTGTCGATGACGGTCAGGGCGACCAGGTCACCGTCGGCGTTGTCGCGGGCCTGCCACAGCCGGGCGGTCGGCGAGCCACCGTGGTCGGCGAGCAGCCGGAACCGGCCCTGCAGGATCGGGGCACCCGGTACCAGGCGCGGCCCGCGGACGCGGCCGGCGGACAGCGGCGGCAGCGCACCGACGAGGCCGGTGCCCATGCCGGAGTTGTCGCCGAAGGACATGTCGGTGATCCTCGTGGTGTAGCCGGTGGCAGGGGCGTTCTCCTCCAGGTCGGCGGCGGCGACCGCGGCCTTGCGGAAGAACCGGCCGACCAGGGGGAGTTTCGCCAGGGCCGCACCGATGGTGAGCACCTCCGGCAGCTTCGAGAACGACAGCATGACCCCGGCGAGGACCAGGAAGAGGACGCCGGTGACCAACAGGCGGACGATGTAGCCGATGGAGGAGGAGTCACTGACCACGAAGGCGGTGAGCAGGGCGTCCACCCGCCAGGCGATGAGGGCCGCGATGACGGACGCGCCCAGGGCCCACAGTGCCGTCTTCGCCACGCTGCGCATGCCCAGGTGCCCCAGGGACCGTTTGAGCAGCCGGTGGCCGATGATCGCACCGGTGACGAAACCCATGCCGTTCGCCGCACCCAGCAGCACCACGACAAGCCGCGGCTCACTGGCGATGTGCGGAGCGAGGTAGGCCAGCACCAGCTTGGTCACCGTGATTCCGCCGATGATGAAGGTCGGCGTCCACACCTCCTCGCGGGCGTAGAAGACACGCAGGTGCAGCAGCACAAGGGAGTAGGGGATCAGCGTGAACGCCGAGAAGCTGATCGTCCAGCCCAGGACGTTCGCCGCGTCCGCGGAGTAGTCGCCGTAGGCGAAGAGGGCGGGGCCGATGACCGTGCCGAAGGCGGTGAAGTAGATGATCACCGGCACCATGGCCAGCATCGTCAGCCGGGATGCCGTCGTCAGGTCCTTCACCACGGCCTTGTCGTCGCCGTCTGCGGCATTGCGCGACAGTCGCGGCATGAACGCGGTGAGCAGGGTGACGCCGATGATGCCGTAGGGCATCTGCAGCAGCTGCCACGCCTGTGTGTAGATCGTCGGGGCGCCGCCGTCCGCGGAGGACGCGATGCGGTTGTTGAGCACGAAGCCGACCTGGGAGATCGCCACGTACACGACGATGGCCAGGGCCATGCCACCGAACTGCTTGAGCCGGTCATCCAGCCCCCACAGCGGGCGGAGGTTGATCCCGGCCTTCTTCAGGTACGGCACCATGATCAGTGCCTGCACCACGACACCGGCGGTCGTACCCAGACCCAGCAGCATGATGTGCGGGTCGGTGATGGTCACGCTGTCCGTCGGGGAGAGCTTCGAGTCCTGCGGCAGCAGCCAGTAGAGACTCAGTACCCCGATCGTCACGACGTTGTTGACGACCGGGGCCCAGGCACCGGGTTTGAAGTACCCCTTCGTGTTGAGGATCGCCATCATCACCGCGAACATCGCGTAGAAGACGATCTGCGGCAGCACCAGGTAGGCGAAGGCCGTGGACATGCCCACATTGACCTTGCCGTCGGAGTCCAGCGACATCCGGGTCAGCAACGGCGCGGCGAAGACGGCGAGGACCGTCACCGTGATCATCAGGGTGAAGGTCAGGGTGATCAGGCGTCTGATGAACGCCTCACCCCGGTCGGGGTCCTCTTTCTCCGCGCGGACCAGCAGCGGGATGACAAGACTGGTGAGCACCGCACCGAGCACCAGCTCGGTGATGAGGTTCGGCAGGGTGTTGGCCGTGTTGAAGGCCGAACCGACCTCCACACCCAGCGCCGAGCCGATGAGCACGGTACGCAGGAAGCCGGTGATACGGCTCAGCAGCGTGGCAAAGGCCATGGAGCCGGTCGTACGCACGACATCGGCGTCGCTCGGCTTCCCGTCCGCTGCACCGTCGGCGTCAGCGGTGACGGTCGTGCCGGTGGCAGCCTTCGCACGCCCCGAGAGGGCAGACTCGGCCGAGACCGCGGCGTCCGCCTCGGCGGCGGAACCCGGGGCAGCACGGGACGCCCCGGTGGACGCCGCATCCGCGGACGCCGCACGCCGGGTCGGCTTCGACGGCCCACCGGATGCGCGGAACCGGTGGCGCTGCCCGGGCTTTTGCTCAGGGTCCTCGTTGGAATCAGTCACGTGCACCATCATTCTTTACTCGGCGGCTGTCTGGCGAACCGTCCACGGCGCGTCGTCGCTTCCGTAGTGTTCTCGCGGCGACGAAGATCAGCACGAGGCAGGCCGCGACGATGCCGACCAGACGCCAGTTCAGTCCGGGGACGGACGCCAGCCTGATCGTCACCTCATCGGAGATCCGCACGTCATCGGGGGTGGACAGGTACATTGTCAGGTCAGACTGCTCGGCCTCCGTGGGGATCTCGGAGGTCATCTGCAGGGTCACACTGCCCTGGGCGGGGATCTGCTGAACGCCCGGCGTGTTCAGGGTCACCCCGGGAGCTCCGGCGTAGTGCACCCGCACCGAGACCGGCAGCGGGAGACCGTTGCGGGCCACGACGATGAGCGGGGAGGAGTCACTGGTGCGGGTGAAGACATTGCCCGGCGGCAGCAGGGAGACCGAGGTGCGCAGGGCGTAGGCCAGACCGGTGACCTGCCCGGTGCGCTCCGAACCACGGTTGCGGACCGCCGCGGCGTCCTCCCGGAACCGGCGCCCGGTGTCGCTCACCGCGCGCAGCAGATCATCGAACATCGGCCGGGTGAAGATCCGGCGGGTCAGGGCGATGTTCGGGACATCCTCCATGATGTTGGTCAGATTGCGCAGGTGGCCGGCGACCTGGGCGACATTGCGTGCCGCACCGTCGTCGACCGGGGACGGGTCGATGTTCTCGGTCGAGTCATCGAGGGTCACGGGGGCGGCGGGGGCCGAGAGTGCGTCACCGAAGCTCACCGGTTCGGCCGACCCGTCGGCGAAGTGGTCCCGGACCGCGTCGAGGAAGGTCGTGGCGTCCTGCGGATCCACCGACCACGCGGCGGGTGGCACGGCGAGGACCTGGCCGGTCGTGGTGCGTGCGGCGTTCAGCTCCCGGTCGAGGACGCCCACCGCCGCCGCCATGCGGGACGCCGCCCCGTCCGCCGCGAGATCCCGGCGCGAGGAGGTGTCGGAGTAGGCGGCGGTCTCGGGACGCACACCGGTCGCGGCGAGGGCCGAGCCGAGTGCCGCGGGGAACTGCAGGGTGCGCATGGGGCTGTCCGGGAGGGTGCCGGTGGCGCTGCGGGTGATCTCGTCTCCCCCACTCTCGACCGTGCCCCGGTCGAGGGTCGCGTCGGCGATGACGGCCGTCGAGGGGGAATTCCCGTCCTTACCGCTGAGGTGGGACCGGGCGGCGGGTTCGATGTAGCCCGAACCGGGGATCTGGATTCCGGTGGCGGGGGTGATGTCGAGGACGTCCTCCACCACGGAGACGCCACGGTCGGTCATCTCCTCGGCGAGCCACGGGTCATTGCCGGTGGCGACGGCGTTGATGTCCGCGTTCGCGTAGGGCAGCGGCACCACACAGGCGTCCTTCACCACGTCGCGCAGGTCACTGAGCCAGGCGGACGCGGCGTCCGCCCCGGTGCCGGACTCCGAAGGGGCGTCATCGTCGTGGCGGTTCCAGCGGTCGCGCAGCCGGGTGGGCTCCTGGACCGGGGAAGGCACAGTGGCGCCCACCCGGTAGCCGTCGGTCATCCGGTCGACGGTCTCGAGCAGGTCAGGGTCGATGGCGAGGCAGGTGGACGCCTTGACCGTGGTGTCGCCGTCGGTGGCGTCACGCCAGGTGTCGAGCAGACCGCGGAGGCGTCCGCCCTCGGAGAGCTCACCGGCGAGGGTCTCGTCGGGGAGGTAGAGCTCGGAGGGGTCCGGGGCGTCGCCGACCTGACCGGCGACGGCGACGGAGGCCGAGGACAGCGGCCACAGGACCGTGAGGCCGGGTGCTGAGTCTCCGGAGTCCTCGTCTACCTGGTTGTCGGTGTCGGTGTCGGTGTCGGTGTCTTCGGTGACGGTGAGGGTCGTGCGCGCCCCGGCGAGATAGGAGATGTCGGCATCGCCGAGACTGCCGTTGAGGTTGAACAGCAGCGGGTGGACGCCCGCCCCGCTGAGCCCGAGGCCGGGCAGGGTCACATCGTCGGCGGTGGCGCCGGTGGCGTCGGCGTCCGTCTGGTACCAGTCGTCAGAGTGTCCCACCGGCACCCGGACGGTGATGTCGAGGGACTCCCCGGGACCGACCGTCGCGTCGAGCGTCTGGAACGGGCCGGCCCACGGGTACTCCCCCTGGTTGGCCAGCAGTGAGGTCGCCACACCGTCCGGCTCGGCGACCGTCTCCGCGTGCTGGGCGCGCAGCTCCAGGCCGGTGAGTGTCTGGTCCGAACCATTGGTGACCGAGACGGTGACCTCGAGCTCGTCATCCTCGGCGGCCCGTGCCGCCGACTGGGAGGTGACCTGCGCAGTCACCCCGGCCCCGGGCTCGGCCGAGCGGGCGTCCGGGTTCGCCCACAGCAGGTCAGAGGTGGTCGGGGCAGGGGCCTCCTGGGCGTCCTGCGCGGCCGCGGGAGAGACCGGGGACATCAGACACGCCCCCAGCGCCGCACTGACGGCGAGGGGGATCAGTCTGGAGAGCGGACGGGGCAGGCGCACTCGACCTCCTACCGCAGCGTCCGACGCCCGGCCTTCGCCTCGGCGCGGGCCAGGTCGGGCAGCCGGTCGAGGGCCTGTCGGGCGAGCTTGCGTTCATCGGCGTACGCCAGCTTCTCCACGAGATGACTCACCGGCAGCCAGGCCACCTCGGTGACCTCCGGGTCTTCGTCATTGAGTTCACCGTCGACCACGCGCAGCAGATGGTGGTGCACCGTCTTGTGGATCCGCTTGCCCTCGGTGACGAACCAGTAGTCGATGGTGCCCAGCTCGGAGAAGACCTGGCCGTGCACACCGGTCTCCTCCCACACCTCGCGCTCGGCGGTGGTGTGGGCGTCCTCGGCGTCCTCGATATGTCCCTTGGGGATCGACCAGAGGAGGCGTCCACGCCGGTCAAGGCGCCCGATGAGGGCGACGTACATCTTCGACAGGTCCACGGAACCGTCGCCGCGGACGGCCTCCGGCATGCCCGAGAGCACCAGGCCACCGGCGCTGGTCTCGACCGATGTCGGCAGTTCATGGTGGTCACGCTGGTGAACCGGGCGCGCCGGGGACCGCCGGGGGTCCGGGATGCTTCGACGACGCCTCTGACTCATGGTTGACCAGCGTAGTGCCTGCGACTGTGAAAGGGGGACCCGGCTGTACCATTGTGGGAATGCAACGAGATGCCGGAACCATGCTCGCGACCGCGCAGGACGCCGTGAAAGTCCACGACAGGACACTCACCGCCCTCGCCGGCGCCTTCGCCACCCGTGGACATTCCCTGTTCCTCGTCGGCGGTTCCGTCCGGGACGCCCTCCTCGGACGCCTCTCCCATGACCTCGACTTCACCACCGACGCACGTCCGGAGGTGGTGACCGGGATCCTCGACGAGGTGGCATCCACCGTCTGGGACACCGGCATCGCCTTCGGCACCGTCTCCGGTCTCATCCACGGGATGACCGTGGAGATCACCACCTTCCGGGCTGACCAGTACGACGGTTCTTCGCGTAATCCGGAGGTCACCTACGGCACCTCGCTGGACGAGGACCTGGTGCGCCGGGACTTCCGCGGCAACGCCATCGCCCTGGAGCTGTCGGCCGACGGTGCGCACGAGCTGCGGGACCCGCTGAACGGTCTCGAGGACCTGGTCAACGGTGTGCTCGACACGCCGGCCGCCCCCGAGCAGTCCTTCCACGACGACCCGCTGCGCATGCTCCGCGCCTGCCGTTTCGCCTCCCAGCTCGGCTTCGAGGTCGCACCCCGGGTGCAGGACGCGATGACACGGATGGCCGCCGAGATCGACCGGATCACCGTTGAGCGCGTCGCCGCCGAACTCGACAAGCTCATGCTCGGTGCTGAGCCGTGGACCGGCCTGGACCTCATGGTCGCCACCGGTATCGCCGCGCATGTCCTGCCCGAGCTGCCGGCCCTGCAGCTCACCCAGGACGAGCACCGGCAGCACAAGGACGTCTACGCCCACTCCCTGCAGGTGCTGCGCAATGTCACGGAGCTGGAGGGGCGGCTGGCCGGTGATCCCGAGGAGGCTGAGGACGCTGAGGCGCTGGACCACCGACGGCTGGTGCTGCGCTGGGCCGCGCTCATGCACGACTGCGGCAAGCCCGCCACGCGTGCCTTCACCGAGTCCGGTGCGGTGACCTTCCACCACCACGAGGTCGTCGGTGCGCGGATGACGCGCAAGCGGCTCAAGGCACTGAAGTTCCCGAAGAAGACCACCGAGGAGATCGGTCAGCTCGTCTTCCTCCACATGCGCTTCCACGGCTACGGCGAGGGCGCGTGGACCGATTCGGCGGTGCGCCGGTACGTCACCGACGCCGGAGACCTGCTCCCCCAGCTCCAGCTCATCGTCCGGGCCGACTGCACCACGCGGAACAAGCGCAAGGCCGCCCGGCTGCAGCGGGTCTGCGACGACCTGGACGCCCGGATCGTCGAGCTGAAGGAGAAGGAGGACCTCGCGGCGGTGCGTCCTGAACTGGACGGAAACGAGATCATGGAGATCCTCGGCCTCGCGCCGGGACCGGAGGTCGGCAAGGCCTGGGCGTACCTCAAGGAACTGCGGCTGGACCGTGGGCCGATGGAACACGACGAGGCCGTCGCCGCGCTCAAGGACTGGTGGAAGGACCAGGACCTCTAGTGTCCCCGACTATCCGCTCCGAGGTGACGGCCGGTGTCCGGGCGTCCTGGACGGTGGCACTGGGGCTGCTGCCGCTGGGCCTGGCCTTCGGCCTGCTCGTCAGCCAGTCCGGCTTCGCCTGGTGGTGGACGCCCGTCTTCAGCTTCGTCATCTACGCCGGTTCCATGGAGTTCCTGGCGATCTCCCTGGTCACCGGTGGCGTCGCCCCGCTGTCGGCGGCGGTGACCGGGTTCCTGGTGAACTTCCGGCACATCTTCTACGGGCTGAGCTACCCGGTGAAGGCTCTCACGTCGCCGGTGGCGAAGGCCTACGGCGTCTACGCCCTGACCGACGAGACCTATGCGATCCTCTCCGCGCACCGTGGGTCCTCGTGGACTGCGTGGACACAGCCGAAGATCATGGCGGTGCAGGTGTTCTGCCAGGCGTCCTGGGTGGTGCCCGGCATCGTCGGGGCACTGGTCGGAGCGGCCCTGCCGATGGACATAGAGGGGCTCGACTTCGCCCTGACCGCCCTGTTCGTGGTGCTGGCGATCGAGGCGATGTCTGCCCGCCGTGACGTGCTGCTGCCGGTCGTCGCCGTGGTGACCGGTGTGGTGGGGCTGCTCATCAGCCGGGACCAGATGCTGCTCATCGGGTTGACGCTGTACTTCGTCTTCCTCATCGGACGGTTCCTGTGGGACCGGCGGAAGGAGGAGGCATGATTCTGGCGTCCGCCGGTCTGCCCGAGGGCGTGGACCTGTCGAACACCCTGCTCATCCTCGGCGGGATCTGCGTGGTGACCGTGGTGCTGCGTGCCCTGCCGTTCGCGGCGATGAAGTTCTTCCGGGAGTCTGCGCTGGTGGCGTGGCTGGGCATCGCCATGCCGCTCGGCGTGATGATCGTGCTGGTCATGTACACGCTGGTCGACAGCACCGACAAGCCCGGCGGAGTGGGGGCGGCGCTCATTGCCGTGGCATTCACCGTGGGGCTGCACCTGTGGAAACGTTCGGCGACGTGGTCGATCCTGCTCGGTACGGCGCTGTACGTGGTCCTGGTGAACTGGGTGTTCTGAGCCCGTGGTGGGGCGTGGCCATTCCACGCCTGCCGAGTGTGCGCCGCCGTTTTCGGGTTTCGCTGCCATGGACCGGAGGACCCGGGGGCGCAAAGTCGACCGGAGGATCCGATGAGGCCGCTGTTTCGTGCCAGACCCGGGTGCGCGTCAGGTGTGCGTCGACTGGGTGGCCAGAACGCGGAAAACCACCCGGTCGACGCGTACCTGCGTGAGGGTGGGTGCGTGCGACGGGTGGCTCAGAGGCAGCGGAGGGAACGGCGGCCGTTCCACTACTGCACGAGACCTCCACGGAGGACTACTCCGTGGCGTCCTCCAGCTGCGGGACCAACAGGTCGAGTGCGTGAAGCATGGAGGCCGGAGTGCCCAGGGAGATCGCGTTGGCGAGATCCTCGTCGGCGACGACGGCGTGGCCGTCCTTCACCGCGGTGAGACGCTTCCAGGTCTTGTCGTTGGTCAGTTCGTCGGCGGTGAGCATGATCGGGAAGCCGACGACGACGTCGGAGTCGGCCTTGTCGGCGTTCTCCTCGGACAGTGAGACATAGAACTCGCCCGGCTTGGTCAGGTCGGAGATCTCCTTGTTCGGCTGGAAGCCGAGGCCCTGGAGCAGGTCAGCGCGGGCGTCGCCGGCGGAGTAGGCGGCCCACTCGACGCTGGTCTTGGCCAGGACGGTGCCGGTCTTCTCCGACCACTCCGGGTGCGCGTCCTTGACCTCGGTGATCCTGTCGTTGACCTCGGTGACCAGGTCCTCGCCCTTCTGGCTCTCACCGAGTGCGGTGGAGATCATCTCGACCTGCTTGTCCCAGGTCGTGGTGAATCCGTCGGCGTCTTCAGGGACGGCGACGGTCGGGGCGACGGCGGAGAGCTTGTTGTAGGTGTCTTCGTCGCCGGTGTCGCGGACGTCGAGGATGAGGTCCGGGTCCAGTGCGGCGATCTTCTCGAAGTCCAGCTCCTGGCTGTCGATGATCTCCGGGGCCTCGTCGTAGGATGCCTCGGCCCACGGGCTCAGGCCGTCGCCACCGAAGCCCAGCCAGTCGACGGCACCGACGGGCTGGACGCCCAGCTCGGTCGCGATCTCGGCATCGCCCCAGCCCAGGGCGACGACCTTCTGCGGCTGCTCCTTGACCTCGACCTCGCCGAACTTGGTGTCGACGGAGACCGGGAAGGAGTCGGTGGCGGTGGAGTCGGAGAAGGACGATGATGAGGAAGTGTCGTCATCGTCGTCGGAGGAGCAGGCCGCGAGAGCGACTGCGGTGGTCAGGGCCATGGCGGCCGCGCTGATGCGCATCATCCCGGAAGTCATGCAGGTGAGCCTACCGTTAGCCCGACGAACTGAACAGCCCAGAGGCGCAGACCGCGTTAGACTCGGAGCCCATGGGAACACCTCAGTTCATCACCGAACTCCGCGAGCACATCGGCCACACCGAACTGTGGCTCCCGGGCGTCACCGCGATCGTCGTCAAGGACGTCGCCCCGGACGCGCCCGCCTTCGCCACCCCGGAGGTCCTGCTGGTCCGCCGGTCCGACGACGGCCGGTGGACGCCGGTCTGCGGCATCGTCGACCCGGGTGAGGAGCCCCATGCCGCCGCCGTCCGGGAGGTCCGTGAGGAGACCGGCCTGACCGTCGAAGTGGACGCGCTGATCGGCGTCGGCGCCGTCGGCCCGGTCACCTACCCCAACGGCGACGTCTGCCGGTACATGGACACCACGCTGCGCTGCGTCGTCATCGGGGAGACGGAGGAGGATTGGACGCCGCGGGTCAACGACGAGGAATCCACCGAGGTCGGCTGGTTCCAGATCGCTCAGCTCCCTCCCCTGGACCCGCGGTTCCGCCTGGTCATCGCGGACGCCGTCGCCCAGCTCAAACATCCGGGCGGGTTCCGTCCGCGGATGGGTTACGTCAAGCGCGACCGGCCGGCCTGGCACTGAGACATGAGTCGGAAGCGGGCGCTGCCCAATGTCGTCGCCGATGCGCTGGAGCGCATCTGGGAGGGTGCGACCGCTGACGACCTGGAGTCCGCCGTCCTCGACTTCAAGGAGGACCCGGCGCACACCCCCACCCGCAATGCCACGGCCAAGGTCGTGGACATGCTGGTCAAGACGGCGACCTGTTTCGCCAACGGCTCGGCGGGGCGCGCCTTCATCGTCTTCGGCATCGCCGACCGCACCCCCGGCCCGGACGCCTTCAACGGCACCGAGCGGGATCCGGCGGACATCGCCCACACCATCTTCGCCAACACCCGACCCCACCTCACCGTGGACGCCTGGACCGCCGAGATCCATGACGCGCGCCTGGTCATCATCCGCGTCGCCGCCGGTATGGCCGTCTACACCGGCTTCGACGAGGTGGTGAAGCACCGGGTGGGGGACGCCTGCCTGCCGCTCGACGGTGAGGAACGCGTGGCTTTGGGGCGGGTGCGCCACAACCCGGATCCGACGGCGCGGCCGGTCGCACTGCCGGCGTCCGCTCTGGATCCTCACGGACTGTCGGTGGCGTGCGGCGTCCTCCAGGAGCGGGGCGGCTGGTTCGCTGAGGCGGTGGGTGACGGCTCGCCGGAATCGGTGCTGCATGCCCTCGACCTGCTGACCACTGACGGCTCCCCGACCCTGGCGGCGCGGATCCTGTTCGGGAGGCCGGACACTGAGCGTCCGGTGGCCCGGCATCTGTTCCGGGACTCGGGCGGGGACATGGTCGCGGAGACGGAGATCCACGACCCGCTGATTCTCGCCGCGCCGGCGCTGCAACGCCTGGTCAGGTCCCATGCGGATACGGTGATGCCGGTGCCGGCGCAGGCTGAGGCGCTGAATAATGCGCTACTGCACCGGGACTGGTCGCGGCCGGATCCGGTGGTGGTGTACCAGTCGACGGACATGCTGCGTGTGTCATCCCCGGGTGGCCTCGCGCCGGGTGTGGCGGCGGAACGGCTGCTGTCGGGGCCGTCGCAGCCGAGGAATCCGTCGCTGGTCAATGCGATGCAGATCCTCGGGTTGGTGGAGTGGTCCTCGCGGGGCTTCGACCGGATGTGGGTGTCGATGCTCGCGTCCGGGTTCGAGCCGCCGACGGTGGATGTCCGGGCGGACTCGGTGGATGTGGTGCTCTTCGACGGGGTCGCCGACCGGGGCTTTGTCGCGGCGCTCTCGGCGATCCGGGAGGAGTTCGGCCGGGGCATCACGCGGGACGCCGCGACGCTGGTCGTGCTGCGTTACCTGCTGGGCGGTTCAGATGCGGGAACGGCGGTGATCACGCTGGCGCGGGCGGCGTCCCTGCAGCAGTCCACCGAGGCGGACGCCAGGACGCTGATGACCTGGCTGGCCCAGCGGGAGCTGCTGCACCGCACGTCGAAGCGCCGGGACGAGTGGCGGTTGTCGGACAGGACGCTGGCTGTGGTGGTGGGGTGAGCGGGCGGAGAATCCCGTGTCCTACCAGGTGTTCTCCGGGCGTGTCGCCTCGTACTTCGCCGCGCGGACCGAGCACATCATCAGCTGCACCTGGTGGAAGATCATCAGCGGCACGATGATGAGGCCGGCCCCACCGCTGAACATCACCGTGGCCATCGGCAGGCCCGAGGCCAGGGACTTCTTCGTGCCGCAGAACTGGATCGCGACCTGGTCGGCGTAGTTGAAGCCGAGCTTCCTGGCGACCCACGAGGTCACCGTCAGCATGATCCACACCAGCACCACCGAGCCGATGATGATGCCGACGATCGCGACCCAGCTCACCGAGGACCACACCCCCATGACGATGCCCTCGGAGAACGCGACGTAGACCACCAGCCCGATGGAGATCTTGTCGACGTAGCTCGTCGGCTTGGCCTTGGCGAACGTCTGCACCGCCGGGACGACGGCACGGGCGATCTGCCCGACGATGAACGGTGCGAGCAGCTGCAGGGCGATGTCGAGGAAGACCGAGGTGTCGATGGTCAGACCGCCACCTGCCGAGCTCATCAGCAGCAGCACCAGCACCGGGGTGACGAACACGCCGATGAGGTTGGACGCCGAGGCACTGATGATCGCGCCGGGCACATTGCCCTTGGCGATGGAGGTGAAGTTCACGGACGACTGCACCGTCGACGGGACCAGACACAGGAAGAGAATGCCCTGGTAGAGGTCCTCGCCGATGGCGTGCTGCAGCGGCATCAGCGCCAGGCCGATGAGCGGGAAGAGCAGGAACGTGAAGGCCAGGATGAGCAGGTGGAGCCGCCAGTGCATGAGTCCGTTGAGCGCCTCACGCGTGGACAGTCGCGCACCGTAGAGGAAGAACAGCACGCCGATGACGATCTTCACGACCCAGTCCATGACGTCGGCGAAGGTGCCGTCGGCCGGGAAGATCAGCGCCAGGATGACGCCGAGGACGATGAGAACGATCAGCAGATCGGGCCGGTATCCCAGGATGCGGTCAATGAAGTTCCTCATGGTGAGACACCTTATCGGTCAGCACAGTTTTCTGCGAGATTCCGCACAGCGTCCCCCGGCGCATACGAGGACGCCGCCCCTGCCGCACGCACCGCCAGTGACCCGGCCGCAGCGGCGTACCGCGCGGCGTCCACCAGGGCCATCCCCTGTGCCAGAGCGGTGGCCAGGGTGCCGGCGAAAGCGTCGCCGGCCCCGGTGGTGTCCACCGCCTCCGAGACGGCAGGGGACGCCACCATCGTGCGCTCATCCTCCCCGTCACCCTCGATGACCAGCGCTCCCTGCGCCCCGAGCGTCACCACGGCACTTGTCGCAAGTCCGCGTCCGACCGCCACGGCGAGCCCGTCGAGGACCTCGTCCAGTCCGAGATCCCGGGGGACGCCGAGGACGTCCGCCGCCTCGGTCTCGTTGACGATCAACGGGTCGGCAGCGGCGATAAGCGCCCGGTCACGGGTGGTGACCGGTGCGAGGTTGAGGACGAATCGGGCACCGGTCCGCTCGGCGAGAGCGGGCAGCGCCGCGGAATGCTCCGGGGTGAGCTCCCCCTGCGCGAGCAGGACGTCCGCGGACTCCTCACCGGCACAGGACGAAGGGTCGGTCACCGTGTTCGCTCCGGAGGTCACGATGATGATGTTCTCCCCCGCCGTGTCATTCATGATGAACGCCTGGCCGGTCGGGGCGCCCGCGGTGCGTGCCACACCGGAGACGTCGACACCCGCATCCTGGAGGACGCCGAGTGCGGTGTCGCCGGCGGCGTCCTCCCCCACTGTGGCGATGAGCCGGACGGTGGCGGCCGGGTCAGACCCCCTGTCCTCCGCGAACCTCGCGGCGGCGACGGCCTGGTTCGCGCCCTTGCCGCCGAGCGCCTGGTTGCCACCGTCGGACAGCGCGCCGGGTGTGGCGATGACCGTCTCCCCGGCGGTCGGGAAGGCGTCGACGCGGACGAAGGTGTCGATGTTGACGGTGCCGCAGACGAGGACGACGGGGCCGGTGGACATCAGCTGCAGTGCTCGTTGACGTAGGTGTTGATGTTCACCGCGGACTGGGCGGTGCCCAGGGCGTCCGAGAGTCCGGCGAGAGGTCCACCGGAGCGCTCGGTCTCCTCGGCCTCATCGGAGTCGGAGCCGAAGGCGCGGTTCATGGTCTCGGCATCGTCCTGGATGTCCTCGGGGGCGACGTCCGCCAGTTCGGACCACATGTCACCGAGACTGTTGAAGGCGTCCCCGGCCTGGTTCAGGCCGTCGCCGATGTTGGCGCTGGAGGTGACGGTGTCCATCGCGGCGGTGAACTGGTCGCGGTGGTCGTTGACGGTCGAGCAGAAGCTCTCCTCGCTGCGCTCCTCGCCGGAGCAGGCGGCCAGGCCCGTCAGGGCTGCGACGCCTATACCCGCCACGGCCAGCAGGGTGCCGGTCCTCGTGATCGTCATGGTTCGCATGGGGCAGCCTCTTCCTCATCCGGTGTGGTTGTCGTACCCGCGACGGTACCCGCGGCGTCGGACCCGCTGCCGGTCCCCGTCTGTGCGGCCTATGGTGGCAGGCAGAAGGAGGAGATGATGTCCACGACGGAGTACACCTGCCCCATGCACCCGGAGGTCCGGCAGGACGGCCCGGGCACCTGTCCGACGTGCGGGATGGCCCTGGAACCGGCGGGTGGTGACGGCGCCGATCATGCCCACGGGCACGACGGGCACGCGCACCACGACAGCACCCCCACCACGCAGACCTCTGCATCCGACGGCGTGGAATACACCTGCCCGACGCACCCGGAGGTCCGGCAGATCGGCCCCGGCACCTGTCCGAAGTGCGGGATGGCCCTGGAACCGGTGAAGGCCAGCGACGCCACCGGCCCCGACCCTGAGCTGGCGGACATGACCCGCCGGTTCTGGATCGCCGCGGCTCTCGCCGTGCCGGTCATGGTCCTGTCCATGCTCTTCCCGATCGTGTCCGCTTTAGAGGACCTCATCCCGATGGCTGTATCCCAGTGGATCCAGTTCGCGCTGGCGACCCCGGTGGTCTTCTGGGCCGCCGCCCCGTTCTTCCGCCGCGGGTGGGACTCACTGCGCCACCGCTCGCTGAACATGTTCACCCTGGTCTCGATGGGCACCGGGGCGGCGTACCTCTACTCCGTCTTTGCGCTGCTGTTCCCCGGCATCTTCCCGGAGACCATGTACATGCACGGCCGCCCCGAGGTGTACTTCGAGGCGTCCGCGGTCATCGTCGCCCTCGTGGCGCTGGGGCAGGTCCTGGAACTGCGGGCCCGCGAATCCACCTCCGGAGCCATCCGTTCCCTCATGGACCTGGCGCCGGCGACCGCGCGACGCGTCGCCGACGACGGCACCGAGACCGAGGTCCATCTCGACGACCTGCAGGTCGGCGACGCGGTCCGGGTGCGTCCCGGAGAGAAGATCCCGGTGGACGGCACCGTGCTCGAGGGACGCTGCGCGGTCGACGAGTCCATGGTCACCGGCGAATCGCTGCCGGTCACCAAGGCACAGGGTGACGAGGTCGTCGGCGGTACCGTCGCCGGTTCCGGGACGCTGCTGGTCCGTGCGGACAAGCTCGGTGCGGAGTCCATGCTCTCCCGGATCGTCGACATGGTCGCGGACGCCCAGCGGTCCCGCGCCCCGATCCAGTCGGTGGTGGACAAGGTCTCCGCGGTCTTCGTGCCCACAGTCATCGCCATCGCCCTGGTCGCGGTCGTCGTCTGGCTGCTCGTCGGTCCCGACCCCCGCCTGACCCACGCGCTGGTCGCGGGAGTGTCCGTGCTGATCATCGCCTGCCCGTGTGCCCTGGGCCTGGCCACACCCATGTCGATCATGGTCGGGGTGGGACGCGGTGCCAGGGAAGGCGTCCTCATCCGGGACGCGCAGGCCCTGGAGGCGATGGAGAAGGTGGACACCGTCGTCGTCGACAAGACCGGCACCCTCACCGAGGGCAGTCCCGCGGTCACCGATGTGGTGCTCACCGGTTCCCTGACCAGGGAGGACGCCCTGCGTGTTGCCGCGGCGGTGGAGTCCTCCTCCGAGCATCCGTTGGGTGTCGCGGTCGTCGCTGCCGCGAAGGACGCTGACCTGACCGTCCCCGAGATCACGGACTTCACCTCTGACGCCGGCGGTGGTGTCAGCGGGACCGTCGACGGACATGAGGCGAAGGTCGGCAACCTCACTTTCGTCGGTGCCTCCGCAGGCGGTGCAGATGAGCTCCAGTCCCGTGCCGATGAGCTGCGAGCCGACGGTGCCACCGCGGTCTTTCTCGCCGTCGACGGGGAGGTCGAGGCGATCCTCGCCATCGCCGACCCGGTCAAGGAGACCACGCCCGGCGCTCTCGCGGCACTGCATGACCAGGGGGTGCGCGTCGTCATGCTCACCGGTGACAACCGCACCACCGCCGAGGCTGTCGCACGGAAGCTCGGCATCGACGAGGTGCACGCCGATGTCCAGCCCGAGGACAAGGCGTCCGTGGTCAATGACCTCACCGATCAGGGGCGCACCGTCGCCATGGCCGGCGACGGTGTCAATGACGCGCCCGCCCTCGCTGCCGCACGGGTCGGCCTCGCCATGGGCACCGGCACCGATGTCGCAATGGAGAGTGCGGGGATCACCCTGCTCTCGGGTGACCTCGGCGGCATCGCCCGGGCCCGGAGTCTGTCGCACGCCACGATGCGCAATATCCGGGAGAACCTGGTATTCGCGTTCATCTACAACGCCATCGGGATTCCGGTGGCCGCCGGTGTGCTCTACCCCTTCTCCGGCATCCTGCTCTCCCCCATGCTCGCCGCCGCCGCGATGGCGCTGTCCTCGGTGAGCGTCATCCTCAACGCCCTCCGGCTCCGGGTGACCGCGTTGGCGTAGCGGGGGTCCCGGAGTTCGGCGGCTTTCCCAGCTCACTGCCGTGGATTTGCAGGCACCTCGACCGTGGATTTGCAGGCAGTGCCGGGGCTGCGCCCTACTTCCCGTCCCGGGCGGCCATGGCGCGCCGGGCGGCGTCCAGGTCGAGCTTCGGGGCGCTCAGAGAGGTGGTGGTCCCGGAGAGGTCGTCGTCACCGTGGTCGCAGGCGCCGCAGTCCCCGCAGGATCCGCCACAGGAGTCACCGGCCGGGGAGACCACTCCGGTGGCGCCATTCGCCGGCGGGATGACCAGGCTGGCGTCCTCAGACGCGGCAGGAGCGTTGTTCCCCGAGGAGCAGCAGCCGGCCGCAGCACGCTGCTGCTCGGCCTCCTGGCCCTTGCGCAGGTCGATCTGCGCCATGATGTGCGCCCCATTCGCCGCACCGATGCCGATCAGTGCCAGAGCGCCGATGGCCAGCACACCGGCGACGACCCACAGCCAGCCACCCTGCAGGCTGACCAGCCCACTGAGCAGCAGGGCGACACCCGCACCGGTCCAGAACGGTCCGGCGATGCGGTGGCCGGTGACCCACATGTCCTTCGACTTGCGGACCTCCGGGATGCGCAGACCCACCCACCTGTTGCCCGGCAGCGTCCCCGTCAGCCCCATCAGACCGGTGACCAGCACCGCAATACCGAGGACGAACAGCAGGACAGAGAGAACGATCATGACCAGCAGTCTATTACAATGAGCAGCCATGAGTAATTCCAGCGAGTCCACCCCCTTCCGTTACACCCCGGAGCTCGCCGGCGACATCGAGGCCCGCTGGCAGAACACCTGGCGGGAGCAGGGCACCTTCAACGCCCCCAACCCCGTCGGGGACCTCGCTGACCCGGATCAGACGCTGCCGGACGACAAGCTCTTCGTCCAGGACATGTTCCCCTACCCCTCGGGTGTCGGCCTGCACGTCGGCCACCCCCTGGGGTACATCGCCACGGACGTCTACGCCCGGTACAACCGCATGCTGGGCCGCAACGTCCTGCACACGCTCGGCTACGACGCCTTCGGCCTGCCCGCCGAGCAGTACGCCGTGCAGACGGGTACCCACCCGCGCACCACCACCCAGGCGAACATCGACAACATGGAGCGTCAGCTCGGCCGCCTCGGCCTGGGCCACGACCGTCGCCGCGTCATCGCCACCACCGACACCGACTTCTACCGGTGGACGCAGTGGATCTTCCTGCGCATCTACAACTCCTGGTTCGACACGGACGCCCAGAAGGCCCGTCCCATCGCCGAACTCGAGGAGAAGTTCATCGCCGAGGGCGTCGACGGCACCGCCTGGGCCGACCTCACCCCGAAGCAGCAGCAGGAGGCGCTCGACGAGCACCGCCTGGTCTACCGCTCGAACTCCACCGTGAACTGGTGCCCGGGCCTGGGTACCGTGCTCGCGAACGAGGAGGTCACCGCGGACGGACGCTCCGAGCGCGGCAACTTCCCCGTCTTCCGCAAGCGCCTGTCGCAGTGGATGATGCGCATCACCGCCTACTCCGACCGTCTCATCGACGACCTCGCCGACCTGGACTGGCCGGAGAAGGTCAAGTCCATGCAGCGCAACTGGATCGGCCGGTCCCGCGGTGCCGAGGTCGACTTCGCCGTCGAACTCGCCGCACCCAAGTCCGAGGCCCGGATCCGGGTGTTCACCACCCGCCCGGACACCCTGTTCGGTGCGTCCTACATGGTCCTGGCCCCCGAGCACGAGCTGGTGGACGCCCTGGTCACCGACGCCCCCTACGCCGAGGGCACCAACCCGGCCTGGACCTACGGTCAGGCCTCCCCGAAGGACGCCGTGGCGTCCTACCGGACGGCCATCGCCGCGAAGTCCGACCTGGAGCGTCAGGAGAACAAGGAGAAGACCGGCGTCTTCACCGGCGCGTACGCGACCAACCCGGTCAACGGCGCGCAGGTCCCCGTCTTCATCGCCGACTACGTGCTGACCGGCTACGGCACCGGCGCGATCATGGCCGTGCCCGCCCACGACGACCGTGACCACGAGTTCGCCACCGTCTTCGGCCTGCCGATCCACGAGGTCGTGTCCGGCGGGGATGACGTGCAGAACGCCGCGTACACCGGCGACGGCGTCCTCGTGAACTCCACCAACGACCGCGGTCTGTCCCTCGACGGGAAGACCAAGGCCGAGGCCATCGAGGCGACCATCGCCTGGCTCGCGGAGCAGGGCGTCGGCGAGGAGAAGATCCAGTACAAGCTGCGCGACTGGCTCTTCGCCCGCCAGCGCTACTGGGGCGAGCCCTTCCCCATCGTCTACGACGCCGACGGTGTGGCCCACGCGCTGCCCGAGTCCATGCTGCCGGTCGAGCTGCCCGAGGTCGAGGACTACAAGCCGGTCAGCTTCGACCCGGACGACGCCTCCACCGAGCCCCAGCCGCCGCTGGCGAAGGCGAAGGAGTGGGTCGAGGTGCGCCTCGACCTGGGCGACGGCGAGCAGACCTACTGGCGCGACACGAACGTCATGCCGCAGTGGGCCGGTTCCTCCTGGTACCAGCTGCGCTACATCGACCCGACGAACTCGGATGCGCTGGTCGACATCGAGAACGAGAAGTACTGGACCGGCCCGCGGGAGGGCATGCCCTCCGGCGGCGTGGACCTCTACGTCGGTGGCGTGGAGCACGCCGTGCTGCACCTGCTGTACAGCCGCTTCTGGCACAAGGTCCTCTTCGACCTGGGCCACGTCAGCTCCTACGAGCCGTACCACCGCCTCTACAACCAGGGCTACATCCAGGCCTACGCCTACACGGACGCCCGTGGCGTCTACGTGCCTGCCGCCGAGGTCGAGGAGAAGGACGGCAGGTTCTTCTACAACGGAGAGGAGGTCAACCAGGAGTACGGCAAGATGGGCAAGTCCCTGAAGAACGCCGTCTCCCCCGACGAGATCTGCGACAACTACGGTGCAGACACCCTGCGTGTCTACGAGATGTCGATGGGTCCGCTGGACACCTCCCGCCCCTGGGCGACGAAGGACGTCGTCGGTGCGCAGCGTTTCCTGCAGCGTGCCTGGCGTCTGGCCGTCGACGAGGCGACCGGGGACGCTGCGGTCGCCGATACCGCTCTCACCGACGACGACAACCGTGCCCTGCACCGTACCGTCGCCGGCGTGCGTGACGACTACGCGAACCTACGGGACAACACCGCCGTCGCCAAGCTCATCGAGTACGTCAACTACCTCACCAAGGCCTACGCCGGTGCGTCCGTGCCGCGTGACGCGGTCGAGCCGCTGGCGCTCATGCTGGCCCCGGTCGCCCCGCACATCGCCGAGGAGATGTGGACCCGACTGGGCCACGAGGGATCGCTGGCCCACGCCGACTTCCCGACCTTCGGGGAGAAGTGGCTGGTCGACGACTCGGTCGAGCTGCCGGTGCAGGTCATGGGCAAGGTCCGTGGCCGCATCACCGTCGCGGTGGACGCTACGCGTGACGCCATCGAGGCGGCCGCCCTGGCCGAGCCGAACGTTGTCGCCCACACCGAGGGCAGGAACATCGTGAAGATCATCGTGGTCCCCGGCAAGATGGTCAATATCGTCGCCAAGTAGTCCGCGGGGGTCCTGGGGTGCCCCTGTCGGCCCCACGTTGTTCCCCGCAGTCCTGTTCGCCGGGCCCCTCCCCGACACAGCTGTTGCGCCGCCCTGGGTTCGGTCTCTCTGCCCTGGGTTTGTGTCGTTTTCACCGTCTGTGAGCGACACAAACCCAGGGCGCTGGGCATGTTCCCAGGGCGGTCGGGCGTCCGCTCTGTTCCGGCCGGCGAACCTGTGGCACACTTCTCCTATGAGTATCGGGGGATACGGTGGGGGAACCGCCGGCGAGAACGGGAACGTCGACTCATATGCATGTCTGATGCCGGAGCGGGAATGCGAGGTGACGGACCGGTACCGGGAGCGCATACGGAAGCGGGCGACACACGCAAGGGAGCTCCCCGGATACCGGCCTGTGACCAGGTCTGACCTGAAGGCAGCCGGCGTCACCCGGGCCCGGATCCGGAAGTTCTTCGTCAACGCAGAGCATGGGGTGTTCGTCCATGTGGACACACTGCTGCCGGAAATGACAGCCACCGGTTACCGCGGGGAGAGACGCATCCCCGCCGGGCTCCAGTACGGGATGACCCACTTTGTCGAGGAAGAGTCCCTGGAGTTCCTGGTGCCGAACGGTGCGGACACAACCTCGGCTCCTCCGCACGTCAGGCTGACGAGGACACGGAAACTCGAAACCTACCGTCGGGCGGCACTGTCACTGGACCCGACGTGCCCGGATCATCGGGCCACGGACCCTGCCACCACTCTGGCCAGGATGCTCATGGCGACGGCAGAGACGGATGCTGACCGCAGCAGACGCTGGAGAATACCCGACCTCATCACGGTGAGATTGCATCTCACGCCGACGTTCATCAGATCAGTACAGGTCAGTGACCATTTCCATCAGGCCTGGGGCGCCGTGGCAGTGGGAAGTGCGGGACCGCTGGTGGCGGCGGGACTGTCGGCGGAGACCGCAGCTGCTGTGCTCGGCTTCACGGATGTGGGGGCTGAATCGCCGCCGGAGACCCTTCACCGGTTGGTGGTGGGGGACCTCGCACCCGGGCTCCGCAGTCAGATCCCGGTGTTCCGCGAGAACGGGAAACTGTTGACCACGGTCGATCTGGGGTGGGAGGAGCACGGGATCTACCTCTTCTACGACGGGGCGCATCATCTGCAGAAAGAGCAGCGGGACCATGATTCGGAGGTGTTCGCTGGCCTGCAGCACCGCGGTGACACGGTATTCCGGGTGACCGCCGGGAATCTGAAGGACGCTGACAAGGTGCTGGAGCTCCGGGGTGGATCAGGAAGGCGCTTGACCGGCTGGGTTGATCTGACACGCGGTCTGACGAGAGGTCTACCGTCCCCGCCGCCCTCGGTTCGGGTCCGGTGCCCTGGGGTCTTGTCGGGTGAACGACATTCATTCGACACGATCCCGGGGCGTCACGCACAACTTCAGGGCGCGTGTCCCTCAGAGGTGAACATTTGTACTGGGTGGCGCGTAGGGCCCTGCCCGTCAGTCCCCCAGGATGAGCTTCGGCAGCAGGCTTGTGGCGACCAGGAGGAACCACGGCACCAGCGCCCACACGGCGCCCATCAGCGGCGCCCAGGCGTGGTAGCGGCTCCACTTGCGGCTGGTGATCACACAGGTCCCCACCGCACCCACGAAAGCCACGACGATCGGGGCGATGTGGGTCGCCGCAGAATCGCCGGTGATCAGCCAGAAGACGAGCAGCGTCAGCAGAGTGAGGACAGGCACGCCGAGACCCAACCGCCACGCCAACCGGACGGTGGCGCGGTGGTCCTCCTGCTCCAGATGGGAGATCAGGTCCTCGGAACTGTCCATCGAATCCATGGTTCCAGCGTAACGCAGGCGACTGCAGCGATCACAGGCGGTCAGTGGACGTCAGACAGCGGTCAGACTGCGGTCAGACGGCACTGACGAACACCGGCGCGGGCGAATGCCGCAGGATCTGGTTCGTGGACGGGCCGATGAAGACCCGGTTGAAGGAACCGAGGACGGAGGAACCGACGACCAGCAGGTCGCCCTTCTTCCACCGCAGGTCACCGATGGCTCCGGCCCAGTCGTCGCCGACACCGACCCCGGTCTGGACCTCCAGCCCGGGATGACGCTCCAGCGCCCGGTTCCGGCCGCGGTCGAGGATGGCCTCCGCCTGGCTCCGCCACCGCTCCAGCGCATCAGCGCTGTCGGGCAGGGGGACGCGGGTCGGGTACATCGTCGCGCCGACCGGGCTGAAGGCCACGAGACGCAGCGGCACCGAACAACGGGTGGCGAGGTCCGCGGCATGGCGCAGCGCCTGCTGGGACTGTTCGGTATCCACGTAGGCACAGCTCACCCGGGTGACACCATGGCTCGACAGGGTCGGCAGGTGCGGTGCGACGAGCACCGGCAGTGGAGAGCAGTGCAGCAGGGCATCTGCCGTAGCACCGGCCCGGAAGTGCCCCTCGGGGGCGTCGTCACGGGAACCGATGAGGATCACTTCGGCGCCGAAGTCGGTGGCGGCGGTGATCAGGGCCGTGGTCTCGGAATGGTTGACCAGCGGTGCGTCCGTCCCGTCGGAGCCGGAGGCGCCGGTGTCGATGTATCCCTCGGGGACGCCGGCGTCGCGGAGCGCGGTGCGGGCGTCCTCCAGGCAGGCGGCGGTCTCGGCGTGTGCCCAGTCGGTGACCCTGTCCAGGATGTCCGGGTCGGCGGCACCGCCGCCACCGGAGCTCTCCGGCCAGATGCGCGGGATGACGCACACGGGGCGGATCGACAGGGGGCCGCTACGGGACATCCAGGCCGCGACGGCGGCGGTGTCCGCACCGGCTGAGCCGGGGGCCCCGTCGCCGGGACGCCAGGCCAGGAGAATCCGGGTGGTGCTCACAGCGGCCACGGGTTACTTCGCGGCGTCCCCGTCGGTGGTCTCCGCGTCGGCCTCGGTCGAGGTGCCGGTGACGTGGGGGCCGAAGGTGGAGAGAACGCGGTCGAACAGCGGCAGGGCATTCTCGACCTGCTGCAGCTCCTCGTCGGTGAGGCCGTTGAGCAGTGTGGCGAGCTGCTCGACGCGCTCCTCGGTGATCTTCTCGAGCTGACGGGTGCCTTCGTCCGTGAGACGGACGCGCACACCGCGACGGTCGCTGACGTCGCGGACGCGGGAGACGAGCCCCATCTGCTCCAGGTGGTTCACCGCGTTGGAGGCGGTGGGCATCCGGATGGCCTCGAGGTCGGCGATCTGGCTGATGCGCAGAGGGCCGTTGTCCTGCAGGTTCATCATGATCGAGAGCTGGGCCATGCTGATGGCGGAGGTGGCGGTCTGGCGGAAGTAGAGCAGGTACAGACGGGTGAGTACCGGACGGAGCTGCTTCGCGACGCCGAGGGAAGAGACGGTCATGCCGACTAACTTACCTGTTCTACGGAGGAATTGTTCACCCGGGAGGAATGTTCTGGAAGAATATGCTGGCCGTCACAGTGTGACGGCCAGCGGGTGGAGCGGGAGGCTCAGAGACGCGCGAGGGACTCGGTGACGTCCTGCTGCAGGTCGGCACCGTCTTCACCGGCGATGAAGACCTCGAGGTCCTTGCGGCCCTGGTCGTCGTTGACCTGGCGGCGCGGGGACTTCATGAGGTAGGTGGAGGCGGGGTCGACGGAGCCGCCGATGCCGCGGTCCTTGGCGATCTTCGCGGCACGCACCGCGTCGATGATGACGCCGGCGGAGTTCGGGGAGTCCCAGACCTCGAGCTTGTACTCCAGGTTCAGCGGGACATCACCGAAGGCGCGGCCTTCGAGGCGGATGAAGGCCCACTTGCGGTCGTCGAGCCACTCGACGTGGTCGGACGGGCCGATGTGGACGTTGCGGTCGGAGATCTTGCCGGCCAGCTCACCGTGGAGGTTGGAGGTCACGGCCTGGGTCTTGGAGACCTTCTTGGACTCGAGACGCTCACGCTCGAGCATGTTCTTGAAGTCCATGTTGCCGCCGACGTTGAGCTGGTAGGTGCGGTCGACGGTCACGCCGCGCTCCTCGAAGAGACGGGCGAGGACGCGGTGGGTGATGGTCGCGCCGACCTGGCTCTTGATGTCGTCACCGACGATGGGGACGCCGGCGTCGGCGAACTTCTTCTCCCACTCGGGGTCGGAGGCGATGAAGACGGGCAGGGCGTTGACGAAGGCCACACCGGCGTCGATGCAGCACTGCGCGTAGAACTTGTCGGCGTCCTCGGAACCCACCGGGAGGTAGCAGACCAGCACATCGGTACCGGACTCCTTGAGAGCGGCGACGACGTCGTCGTGGGTCGGCTCGGCCTCGGCGGATTCCTCGATGGACTCGCGGTAGTACTTGCCCAGGCCGTCGAGGGTGCGTCCACGCTGGACGGTCACGCCGGTCTCCGGGACGTCGCAGATCTTGATGGTGCAGTTCTGGCCCGATTCGATGGCGACGGAGACGTCCTTGCCGACCTTGTCGGCATCCACGTCGAAGGCGGCGACGAGATCGATGTCGCGGACGTGGTAGTCACCGAAGCGGACATGCATGAGGCCGGGCACGGTGTCGCCGTCCGCGGCGTCCTTGTAATACTCGAGGCCCTGGACGAGAGAGGTGGCACAGTTGCCCAGGCCCACGATGGCGAGCTTGATGTTGGAAGAGGTGTTCTCGGTCATGGTTCTGGACCATAGACCCGTTTCGGCGAGAATCTGCACGTCGAAAGGGGTCTGAACGCCTCTTGACCGGTTCACCGGAGTGCTTGACCGATCAAGTTCAGGTGTCGGACGGCGTGCCTGCAGCACCCCTAGACTGGTCGGCATGACCCACTCCCCTGTCCCCTACCGTTCGGTGGACCACGAACTGGACCGGCGCCGCACCCTGCGGGCCCTGTCGCGCGGCGGGATGTCCCGGGCCGAGGTCTGTGACGCGACCCGTGAAGTGCGGGCCAGCGCGGAGGTGCTCGGCGTCCCCGCTGGTCGGGCATGTCCGGTGTGTGGTGCCGACCTGCGGGAAACTCAGTGGATCCATGGCACAGCAATAGGGGAAAAGTCAGGCACAGCGCGTAGTCTTGCGGAGATACGACAGCTTCTGTCTGTCCTCCGGGGCGGTGAGGAACTCACCGTCCACACGGTGGAGGTCTGCCTGCGGTGCGGGTGGAACCATCTCCTCCGCGAGGACGGGTACCGGGGAGTTGCCGGGAAAGTTCTGCCAGAATCCGGGTCCGTGGAGTATCCCACAACGTACGACGACGGGCCCGGCCATCGACGGGAAGACCAGCTAGGTGACTAACGACAACAGTTCGAACGAGGACGTGAACGGCGCGGCGGCGTCGTCGGGTGACGCGGGAGACAATCTCCGCGTCCGGACACGGCGTCGCCGTCCGCGGTGGCGGAGGGTCATCACGACCGTCTGCTCGGTTATCGCGGTCCTCATCATCGTGCCGCTCGTCGCCTTCTTCGCCGCCTACGCGGTGACGAAGGTTCCGCAGCCTGAAGAGCTCCAGAACAACCAGATCTCGAACATCTACGCGGCGGACGGCTCCTCGGAGCTCGCCCGCATCGTGCCCCCGGAGGGCAACCGCGAGAACATCGACATCAACGAGGTGCCCGAGCACGTGCGTAGTGCCGTGCTCTCCGCCGAGGACCGCGACTTCTACTCGAACAGCGGCTTCTCGGTCACCGGCTTCGGGCGTGCGGCGATCGGTCAGCTCACCGGCAACGACTCTGCCGGTGGTGGTTCCACCATCACCCAGCAGTACGTGAAGAACGCCGTGGTCGGTGACGAGCGGTCCCTGGTCCGAAAGGGCAAGGAGCTGGTCGTCTCCGCGAAGATGACGCGTGAGTGGTCCAAGGACGAGATCCTCGAGGCCTACCTCAACACCATCTACTTCGGACGTAACGCCTACGGCATCAGCGCCGCGGCGAAGGCCTACTTCAACAAGCCCGTCCAGGAGCTCACCGTCGAGGAGGGCGCGGTGCTCGCCGCGTCCATCCAGCGGCCCAGCCAGCTTGACCCGTGGACCAACCGTCCCGAGGCCGAGGACCGGTGGAACTACGTGATGGACGGGCTCGTCGGTCTGGACAGCATCGACCGCAACCAGCGGTCGGCGGCGGTCTACCCGGAGACCATCGACCCGGCGACCGTCGACCAGAGTTCGATCGCCGAGGGCACGAACGGCCTGATCAAGTCACAGGTCCTCGCCGAGCTCGCCGCGAACGGCATCTCGGAGGAGGCGGTCAACACCGGTGGACTGAAGATCACCACCACCATCGACTCCGCGAAGCAGCAGTCCATGGTGGACGCGGTCCACTCCCGACTGGACTCCTACGGCGACGACGTCCGCTCCGCCGGCGTCTCCGTCAACCCGAAGACCGGTGGCGTCGAGGCCTACTACGGCGGCGACGACCCGAACGGCTTCGACTGGGCGAACGCCGGTCTGCAGACCGGATCGACCTTCAAGATCGTCACCCTGGCCGCCGCCGTGGAGCAGGGAATCCCCACCAGTGCGATGTACGACTCCTCCCCTGTCACCTCCGGTGACAACACGGTCACCAATGACTCGGGCGAGACCTGCGGCACCTGCTCCCTGGCCCAGGCGCTGAAGATGTCGCTGAACACCTCCTTCATCCGCCTGACCCAGAGCCTCGACAACGGTGCCCAGGACGTCGCGGACATGGCACACAAGCTGGGTGCCGCCGAGTCCATCCCGGGCATCGACCAGACACTCACCGAGAACGGTGAAACCCCCTACGAGGGCATCACCCTGGGTCAGTACCAGTCCCGCCCGCTGGACATGGCGTCCATCCTGGCGACCCTGTCCAACCGCGGTAAGTACATCCCCCCGCACTTCGTCGAGAAGGTCGAGACCCAGTCCGGTGAAGTACTCCTGGACAACTCGGAGATGGAGGGTACCCAGGTCATCAACCCGGACACCGCAGACGCCGTGATCTCGGCCATGGGCCCGATCGCCGGCTACTCCAACAACCACGACCTGGCCGGACGCCAGTCCGCCGCGAAGACCGGTACCGCCCAGCTGGGTGACACGGGTCAGAACAAGGACGCCTGGATGATCGGCTCCACCCCGCAGCTCGCCACGGCGGTCTGGATGGGCAACGTCAACGGTCAGCCGCTGGTCGACATGACCTACGGCGGATCGATGTACGGCTCGATGTCCCCGGCGGACATCTGGAAGAACTTCATGGATGCCGCGCTGGTCAATGAACCCGCGGAGAACTTCGAGGGCGGCGTGGCCGCCGACACCTCCACCGGTGGCGGTGGCGGCGGCTGGACCGGCGGCTACGAGAGCACGCCGCAGGAGGACACGCAGGAAGGACCGGCGGAAGAGGCCCCGGCGCCGCAGGACAACGGTGGCGGAACCGGAGAGGGCGGCGGCGAGCTGCCGGACGTCGGGCAGATGATCGAGGACTTCCTCAACGGAGGCAACTAGCTGTGTCGGACGCCGGGCTCATCGTCACGATGGTGAGCGTGTTCCTCGGATTCCTGCTCTTCGGGGCATCCTTCAAGAGCTTCATGGTGCGGCGACGGCCGGCGGTGACGTGGGGGCTGTTCACCGTCGCGGTCGTGTTCATCACATTCGTGCCGGTGGGGATTGCGGTCTTCTGGGCCTCGTAGAGTATACTGGACCGGTTGCTGACGCAACGAACCCTCCTGCCGCGCCCAACAGGGGCACGGCCGAAACACTAGACCACAGGAGGTGATGAGGTCCGTGCGTCAATACGAGATGATGATCATCATCGACCCGTCCCAGGACGAGCGCACCGTTGCCCCGTCCCTGGATAAGTTCCTCGAGACGGTTCGCAAGGAAAACGGTACGGTCGACAACGTTGACATCTGGGGCAAGCGTCGCCTGGAGTACCCGATCAACAAGCAGGCCGAGGGCATCTACGCCGTCGTCGACATGCACTGCGAGTCGGCTACCGTCCAGGAGCTTGACCGTCTGCTGAACCTGAACGAGATCATCATGCGCACCAAGGTGCTGCGCAAGGACGCCAAGTAAGGCTCCTCACGGCGCAGGTCAACCGGATTCCCGGTTCCACTGATTCACCATCGCCAGCGAAGACAGGAAAGACACCACATGGCACAGGGAGACACCCCGATCACTTTGGTCGGCAACCTCGTTGCTGATCCTGAACTCCGGTACACGCCCTCGGGCGCTGCCGTGGCGAACTTCCGTGTCGCCTCCACCCCACGCCGGTTCGACTCGCAGTCGAACCAGTGGGTGGACGGTGAAGCTCTCTTCCTGGCCTGCAACATCTGGCGCCAGGCGGCCGAGAATGTGGCGAACTCGCTCACCAAGGGTGACCGGGTGATCGTCCAAGGCCGTCTGCGGCAGCGCAGCTACGACACGCGCGAAGGTGAGAAGCGCACCGTGTACGAGATCGAGGTCGACGAGGTCGGCCCGTCTCTGCGGTATGCGACGTCCCAGGTCACCAAGACCCCCCGTCAGGGTGGTCAGGGTAACTGGAACGGTGGGAACCAGGGCGGAAACCAGGGCAACCAGGGCGGCTACTCCGGTGGCAACCAGGGTGGCCAGGGAAACCAGGGCAACCAGGACGGTTTCGGTGGAAACCAGAACCGCTCCGCTGCCCCGCAGCAGGGTAACCAGGGCGGCTTCGGCGGACGCAACGCGTCCAACGACGACGATCCCTGGAGCTCCGCTCCGCAGTCCTCCGGTTTCGACGGTGGCGACGAGCCCCCGTTCTGATCTGTCGTGTGATCGCGTTCACAGACATTTCCGCAAACCCCCAGAACAACGAAAGGCACCGGATCAATGAAGCTGATCCTCACCGCTGCCGTTGACAACCTCGGTGTCCCGGGCGACATCGTCGAGGTCAAGGCCGGCTACGGCCGTAACTACCTGCTCCCCCGCGGCCTGGCGATCACCGCCACCAAGGGTGCTGAGGCACAGGTCGAGAACATCCGTCGCGCGCAGGCTGACAAGGTCATCCGCGACCTGGACCACGCCCACGAGGTCAAGGCCGAGATCGACCACCTGCAGGGTGTGTCCGTCAAGGTCCGCACCTCTGACAAGGGCAAGCTCTTCGGCTCCATCAACGCCGCCGATATCGCCGCCGCCGTCAAGGCTGCCGGCGGTCGCGAGCTGGACAAGCGCACCATCGTCCTGAACCAGGGCGACATCAAGGCGACCGGCTCCTACAACGTGGACGTCAAGCTGCACCCGCAGGTTGTCGCTTCCCTGAACTTCAAGGTCGTCGCCAAGTAACTGGCGTCACCACCGTTATCCGCTCTCCCCGCGGGACACCGTCACGGTGAACCACGGCGTGGGACGGCCCCGGCCCAGACACCCGGTCTCCGTCAACCATCGCGCCCAGGGGCGGGCGACCCCGAAGAACATACTTCGACAACAGCACACGACACGGACCTTCCCGGCCAGACACCGGGGCAGGTCCGTGTCGTGTTTTCGGTGCGTCCGGAGAAGGTGGCGACCGGGGGCTTTCCGGGAGGACACCCTGTGTGTTCCGGGGTGCGATCGGGCCCCGTTTCTGTACCTGTGGACAACTCCCGCAACCCACGATGCATAGAGATCGGAAAATATGCGCATATTCGACCTGCGGTGATGGAAACAGACCTACGTCCACCTGCTGTTCGGTGGGTGGACAGGAAGTTGTCCACGCACGTGTTCCATACAGTCCACAGCTGTAAAGCTCTCTGACCTGCGTTAACGGTGGTCACCTCGGGTAATCGGCGGAAGTTGTCCACAGGTTGTCCACAAGCCGACCTGCGGCATTGCCAGCTATGCACGCCGTGTCCACAAGTTGTCCACAACAGCTTGTGGACAACTCTGTGGAGAGCTGCGGCACAGTGGGCTTCTGCGGCCCTTTGGTCCACCCCCGCGCCCGCGTCTACAGTGGGCTCATGAGTGCACAGGAGAACACGGGGACCGACGTGCCGGGGGGAAGCTCCGGGGACGGTTTCGCGACCAGCTTCGGGGATGCCCCGCTGCCGCCCGAACCGTCGGCCTGGGACGAGGGGCCCGGCGACAGTTTCGGTGGCGGTGGCGGCAGCACTTCCGGCCGGTCCGGCGGAAGTTTCCGCGGCAAGGGGAAGGGGCGTGGCCGGGGCAGTGACAACGTGGACTTCTCCGGCCTCGGCGAGCCGATGCGGCAGATGCCGCAGAACGTGGAGGCCGAGCAGGGCGTCCTCGGTGGCATGATGCTGAGCAAGGACGCCATCGCCGATGTCGTCGAGCGGCTCAAGCCGGAGGACTTCTACCGCCCGGCCCACCGCACCATCTACGAGACCATGCTCGAGCTCTACGGCGAAGGCATGGAGGTCGACCCGGTCATCCTGGGTGGCCGGCTTGACAACAACGGCCTCATCGACGAGGTCGGGGGTCTGCCGTACCTGCACGAGCTGTCGAGCAAGGTGCCGACGTCCGCCAATGCCGGCTACTACGCCGACCTGGTCGCCGAGAAGGCGGTGCTGCGTCGGCTGGTGGGGGCGGGCACCCGTATCGTCCAGTACGGCTACTCGGGGCTGGAGGGCGCGGAGCTGGAGAGCGTGGTCGACCGCGCCCAGCAGGAGATGTTCAACATCACCAACGAGTCCGCCAGCGAGGACTACATGGTCCTGGCGGACCTGCTGGAATCCACCATGGACGAGCTCGACGACCTGGCGTCCGGCGCCGGTGGCGAGGGAGGTGTGATGTCGGGGTTCCACGACCTCGACGAGATGACCAACGGGTTCCGCGGTGGACAGATGATCATCGTGGCGGCGCGTCCCGGTGTCGGTAAGTCGACGCTGGCCCTGGACTTCATGCGCTCGGTCTCGGTCCAGCAGAACAAGGCCTCCGTGCTGTTCTCCCTGGAGATGAGCAAGTCTGAGGTGATGATGCGCGTCTTCTCCGCGGAGGCGGCGGTGCCGCTGTCGGCGATGCGCGGCGGCAAGATGGATGACGGTCAGTGGGACAAGCTCACCCGTCGCGTCACCCAGATCGAGAATGCGCCGATCTTCATCGACGACTCGCCTAACCTCACGATGACGGAGATCCGGGCGAAGGCCCGACGTCTGGCGCAGAAGCACAACCTGGGCCTTATCGTGGTCGACTACCTGCAGCTGATGAGCTCGGGCAAGAAGGTCGAGTCGCGTCAGCAGGAGGTCTCGGAGTTCTCCCGTCAGCTCAAGCTGCTGGCCAAGGAGGTCGACGTCCCGCTGGTGGCGATCTCTCAGCTCAACCGTGGTGTGGAGGCCCGTGGCGACGACGCGCTGCCGCGCGTGTCCGACCTGCGTGAGTCCGGCTCGCTGGAGCAGGACGCCGACATCGTCATCCTCATCAACCGACCTGACTCGCAGAACCGTGACCACGAGCGGGCAGGCGAGGCGGACCTGATCCTGGCGAAGCACCGTGGTGGTCCGATCGGCACGGTGCGGGTGGCCCACCAGCTGCACTACTCGCGGTTCTCGGAGCTCTCGCCGGGGGCGTGATCCGCCAGGGCGGGGTGGGGGCTCACTTCCCGCCGGGGCACCCGGAGGGAAGGTCGAACTGGGCGAGCAGGTCGTCCAGGATGGCGGAGAGCTGCGACGCCTGGGTGGGGGAGAGCCGGTCGGTGAACAGTTCCCGGACGGCGTTCACGTGGCCGGGGGCTGCCGCGGTCACGACCTCGAGGCCGGTCCGGGTGAGCACGATGTAGGCGCCACGGCGGTCGTCTCCGCAGGCCTCGCGGTCGAGGAGGTCACGGTTGCGCATCCGGGTGATCTGGTGGGAGAGCCGGGAACGGTCCCACTGGAGCCGGTCGGCCAGGGCCGCGATGCGCATGCGGTGGTCGGGTGCCTCGGAGAGGTTGACGAGTACCTCGTAGTCCGGGAGCGAGATTCCGCTGTCGCGTTGCATCTGACGTGCCAGGTTGGCCTGGATCCGGGGACCGGCCACCAGCCACTGACGCCAGAGCTGCTGCTCCTCCGCGGAGAGCCAGCGGGGTTCCTGGGGGTCCTGGTTATCAGTGCGGGTCATGCTCCCCATTCAATCACAGTGAGGAGATGGTTGACACGTCAACTACATCTGTCTATAGTGGAATCCATCGCCACGGGATACCGTGGGCATTGCAGGACATCACAGAAGACCACCTGAAAGGTTCACACCATGAGCTCCGTCAACGACTACGCCGGCACCTACACCATCGACCCCGCCCACTCCGAGATCGGTTTCACCGCCCGCCACGCGATGGTCACCAAGGTGCGCGGCACCTTCGACACCTTCACCGGCACCGCCACCTCCGGCAAGAACCTCGAGGGTGCGGCCATCTCCGTCGACATCGACGCCGCCTCCATCAACACCCGCAACGAGGGTCGCGACGGCCACGTGAAGTCTGCCGACTTCTTCGACGTCGAGAACTTCCCGAAGATCACCTTCACCTCCACCTCCGTCACCGCCAAGGGCGATGACGAGCTCGAGGTCACCGGCGAGCTGACCATCAAGGACGTCACCAAGACCGTCACCATCGACTTCGAGTTCGAGGGCGAGGTCGTGGACTCCTTCGGCGCCACCCGCGCAGGCTTCGAGGGTGGGCTCGAGATCAACCGCACCGACTTCGGCCTGACCTGGAACGCCCCGCTGAAGACCGACGGCGTCCTGGTCTCCGAGAAGATCAAGCTGAACTTCGACATCTCCGCCACGAAGAACGAGGCGTAGTCGGTAGGCCCCTAACCGGCCAGCTGCGTCCCGGCCCACAGGCCGAGACCCGCGAGCAGAACCGTCACCACCAGCACGCCCACCCCGTTGAGCGCCGCTGCCCGGTGGCGGTTCTGCCGTATCAGGTTCATGGTCTCCACCATCGCCGTGGAGAAGGTCGTGTAGCCGCCGAGGAACCCGGTGCCGACGACCGCCTGCCAGTCCTCCGGCAGGGCCCCGGCGGTGACCAGGCCGGTGAGCAGGCCCAGGGCCAGTGAACCGGTGGCATTGATGAGAAAGGTCGCCCACGGCAGACCTGCCGTGGAACTGCCACCGGACGTGGCGGCGAGCCGGGCCTTCACCACCCCGTCGAGCACGAAACGGCATCCGGCGCCCAGGCCACCGGCGAGGCAGAGGATGCAGAAGAGCAGGGGAGTCATCAGGCGTCCTCCTCCCCGGTCAGCTCGACCCGCGGGGTGACGCGCACCGCCGCGGCCATCCGCATACCCGCTGCCGCCGCAAGGACGCCGACGATCACCGAGACCAGGGCATACCCCAGTCCCGCGAGCGGCAGCCCGTCCGAGGTGAGGGATGCGGCGTCCGTCGCCAGGGCACTGTAGGTGGTGAATCCGCCGAGCACGCCGGTGCCGGCGAACAGGCGCAGGACGCGGCGTCCTCCCGTATCCGGGCCGAGCCGGGGGAGCAGACCGAGCAGGAAGCCCAGGAGAAACGCGCCGCCGATATTGATCGCACCGATGATCCAGGGCACCTCATCGTAGGGGAACGCGAGGACAAGCCCCTCGCGCGCGGCGACGCCGGCCATGCCGCCGAGGATCACCGGGATGATGAACCGCAGCTGCAGATGGACGGGTCGGGCGGGGACGTCAGGCACACGGTCATCCTACGACCGTGCCGGCTACACCGCGGTGTAACCGCCGTCGATGAGGTGGTAGGAGCCGGTGATGAAGGAGGCGTCGTCGGAGAGCAGGAAGGCGACGAGCTTCGCGATCTCGTCGGCGCGGCCGAGGCGTCCCAGCGGGTGTTCGGCGACCAGCGCCTCCTTCTGTTCGTCGGGCATGTGGGCGAGCAGGGGAGTGTCGATGTAGCCGGGGCCCACGGCGTTGACGCGCAGGCCCGCGGGGCCGTACTCGGTGGCGGCGTTCTTCGTCAGGCCCACGACACCGTGCTTCGCCGCGGTGTAGGCGGCATTGCCCGGGGCGGCGACGCTGCCGTGGATGGACGCCATGTTCACGATCGCGGACTGGTCGGCGCCGGCCTCGAGCATGGCGGGGATCTGGTAGCGGTTGCCGTAGAGGACGCCGTTGAGGTTGATCCCGATGACCCTGTCCCAGTTGTCGGTCTCCAGCGCACCGACCGGGGCGCTGGCCCCGGCGATGCCGGCGTTGTTCACGGCGTAGTTGAGCTTGCCGTAGGTGGTCACGGCGAAGTCGACGATGGCCTTGTTGTCCTCGGCCGAGGAGGAGTCCGCCCGGAAGGCGGAGGCGGTACCGCCGTCGGCGGTGATGGACTCGGCGACGCGCGTCGCAGCGTCCTCGTTGATGTCGGTGACGACGACGGACGCGCCGCGGGCGGCGAGCTCGACGGCGCAGGCCTCGCCGATGCCGGAACCGCCGCCGGTGACGACGGCGACCCTACCGCTGAAATCTGTGGCTGACATGGTGTTTTCCTCTCGGTGAAGTGGTGTGGTCGATCACCGCCGAGAGTACGTGCCGGACCGGGGGACGCCGCGGGGTCGGTCCCGGACGGGGGTGGGCGCAGCCGGGGCTGCCGTCAGCGGGGCTTCTTCGCGGTGATCCACACGTCGATCTCGGCGGTGACCGGCTCCACGCCGGCGTCGTCGAGCATCTGGAACCTGATGGTGTGCAGTTCACCGCCGGACTCGCGGGTGATGGCGGAGAAGTCGACGTCGTCGAGGGTCGCGGTGATGGTCAGGCCGCCGGTGGACTTCGCCGGGTAGTCGGCGCGCATACCGCGGGGGATCCAGCGGTGGGTCGTCGGCACGGTCGCCTCGCAGACCAGGCCCATCGCGGCCTCGGCGCCGTTGAGGGCGGCGATGACGTGGAAGGTGCCGATGTGGTTCTGCACGCCCCACCACTTCCCGAGGCGGAGTACGGCGCGGCCGGGCTCGACCTCGCGGACACGCGGGGCGACGGTGCGGAAGTAAGGGGCCTTGAGGGCGTAACCCAGGGAGAACAGGCCGCGCTGCGGGGCGGAGCCGTTGAACTTCTTCCAGAGTTTCAGCAGGGGAGGTGTGGAGTCGCTCATGTGCGGTCAGCCTAGTGGGTGGGGCCGTACTCCGCCGACGTTCGGTGGAAAGTGCCGGTACGGTGGGCGGGAGTACCCGTACCCCGCCTGCGGAATAGGGCGCCGGACCCGCGCGTTGCACGACCTGAACAGCTTCTCCCGAAAGGACCAGACATGAGCACCCAGACGATCACCAACGACAATTTCAAGGACACCATCGACAAGGAGGGCATTGTCCTCCTCGACTTCTGGGCCGAGTGGTGTGGCCCCTGCAAGCGCTTCAGCCCGGTCTACGAGCAGGTCTCCGAGGAGTACCCGGACCACGTGTTCGGCAAGATCGACACCGAGGCCAACCAGGAGCTCGCCGCCGGTCTGCAGATCCAGTCCATCCCGACCCTCATGGCCTTCCGTGACGGCATCCTCGTCTACCGCGATGCCGGCGCTCTGCCGCCCAAGGCGCTCAAGGACCTGATCACGCAGGTCGAAGGCCTGGACATGGACGAGGTCCGCCAGAAGGTCGCCGAGCAGCAGTCCCAGGAGGGCTGATCTCCCGGCCGGGATGACCGGCCGGTCCCGGTGACTGCCGCTGAACGTCGCTGACGCGAGGTGCAGGAAGTGTTTATGCTGGACAGCACTGACCTCACCATCGACCACCGGGAGTCACCATGGCGAATCCTTTTTCCAAGGGCTGGAAGTACCTCATGCAGTCTCTGGACATGAAGATCGACGAGAACGCCGATCCGAAAGTCCAGATCCAGCAGGCGACCGAGGCCGCGAAGAAGCAGCACCGGCAGATCACAGAGTCCGCCGCGAAGGTCATCGGTAACCGGAACCAGCTCGAGATGCAGCTCAACCGTCTCGCGAAGGACCGTGAGTCGCTGGAGGCCAACACGCGCACCGCCATCCAGCAGGCGGACGCCGCCACCGCCTCGGGGGATCAGGTGAAGGCCAACGACCTGGCGTCCACCGCGGAGATCTTCGCCACCCAGCTGGTCACCGTCGAGCAGCAGATCGAGCAGACCAAGCAGCTTCACGCGCAGGCCAGCCAGGCTGCTGAGCAGGCACAGCAGCAGCAGGCTCAGTCTGCCGCGAAGCTGGAGGAGCAGCTCTCCCAGATCGACCAGCTGCGCGCGCAGGTCGACCAGGCGAAGATGCAGGAGGCCTCCAACCAGGCGATGGAGTCCATGCAGGGCATCCAGGCCGATGATTCCGTGCCGACTCTTGACGGGGTGCGCGCGAAGATCGAGGCCCGCTACGCCAACGCCCTCGGTGCCCAGGAGCTCACCGAGAGCAGTGTCGCCGGTCGGATGGCGGAGATCGGGCAGGCCGGTCGTGACATGGCCGCGGCCAGCAGGCTCGAGCAGATCCGCGCGTCCATGGGCGGCGCCGGCGGTGCCGCTCAGCCGGCTGTGGAGTCCGCGTCGGGTGGGGACGCCGCGATCGAGGCAGGGGACGGGGCCGCCGAGGCGGACGCGGATGCCGCCGAGGCCACCGGGACACCTGAGGACGCCGCGGCGTCCTCCCCGGAGAACCCCTTCGGCCGCTCCTGAGACAGACCCCTCCGACACGGCCGCCGGGTGGCCGACATCACCCGGACGAGCACAGGTAAACCAGCGTTTACCTGTGCTTTTGTCTGTCTTTGCATTTCTCGTGCAAGTTTGCATCCGGTGAAAACGGGTGTATGCTGTTACCTCGTCGCTGCCCCTCCGTCCGGTCCGGAGCGGGCACTGAAGACAGTCACCGGTGACGACCTCCCGACCTGTCCACACTGAAGAGCCGCAGTTCACGGCCCCAGACCGAGCAAGGAAAGCGTGACCCTCCCAGACCATGTCTGAACCCCAGAACCCCACCGCGGCGGTAACGGCCGCGGAGCAGCCGGCCCGCCCCGGCCTCCTCATCGGCATCCTCGTCATGGCCGCCTTCGTGATGATCCTCAACGAGACGACGCTCTCGAACGCCCTGCCCGATCTCATGATCGAGTTCAGCGTCGGCGCAGACACCGCACAGTGGCTGACCACCGCCTTCATGCTGACCATGGCCGTCGTCATCCCGATGACCGGCTACCTCATGGCCAGGATCCCCGGCCGTGCGCTGTACATCATCGCCGTCGCGCTCTTCGCGGTCGGCAGCGTCATCGCGACCTTCGCGCCCGCATTCTGGGTGCTGCTCGTCGCCCGCGTCGTGCAGGCCGCCGGTACCGCACTGATCATGCCGATGCTGATGACCACCATCATGGTCCTCGTCCCGGCCGAGCGTCGTGGCGCGATGATGGGCCTCGTCGGCATCGTCATGGCCGTCGGCCCGGCTATCGGCCCGACCTACGCCGGTGTCGTCCTCGAGATCGCGTCCTGGCGCTGGATCTTCGGCACGATGATCGTCCTCGGCGTCATCGCCCTCGTCATCGGTGGCATGCAGATGCGCAGCTTCCAGCCGACCTCGAAGCCCCCGTTCGACGTGTTCTCCGCGTTCCTCTCCGCGATCGGCTTCGCCGCCACGGTCTACGGCCTGTCCAAGCTCTCCGACCTGGCCGACGGCTTCCCGACCCAGTCCGTGATCTTCCTGGTCATCGGTATCGTCGTTCTGACTGTCTTCTTCCGCCGCCAGAGCTCCCTCATCGACGCCGAGGCCCGCGGCGAGCATGTCACCCCGCTGATGAACACCGCCCCGCTGAAGATCCGCGAGTACGTGCTCTCCCTGGCGATGCTGCTCATCAGCTTCTGCACCCTGTTCGGCTTCATCATCCTCATGCCGATCTTCGCGCAGACCGTCCTGGGACTCTCCGCCCTGCAGACCGGCCTCGTCACCCTGCCCGGCGGCATCATCATGGGTGTGCTCGGGCCCGTCGCCGGCCGTATCTTCGACGCCAAGGGCACCCGCCCGCTGATCATCCCCGGTGCCGTGATGATGATCATCGCGATGTTCCTCATGACCCGGCTCGACGAGGACAAGAACGTCTGGTTCCTCATCGGCTGCGCGGTCGTGCTGAACATCGGCCTGGCCTGCCTGATGACCCCGCTGATGGCGAATGCCCTGGCCGCCGTGCCGACCCACCTCTCAGCGCACGGTTCCTCGATCCTCAACACCCTGCAGCAGCTGGCCGGTGCCGCCGGCACCGCCCTGTTCGTGGCGGTCATGGGTATCGGTGAGTCCCACTCCAATTCGGTCGAGCCGATCATCCCGGTCGAGGTTGACGGTCAGATGGTCCCGGCTCCGATGGGCCCGATGATCGACGGTGTGACCATGTCCTTCTGGATGGGTGTCTGCATCGCCGTGGTCGTGTTCATCATGACCCTCGTGCTGAAGGTCGACGTCAAGCGTGGCCCGGTCGAGGTCATCCGCGAAGACTCCGACGTCGAGGCAAACGCCTGACAGCAGCGTTGACATCGGCGTGCGCTGATCAGCAGCGCGCTCCGACGAGGCGCAGGACCAGTTCCGTGACCTCGTCGATCAGGGGGGTGGCGTCTTTCCCGTCCCGGCCGTCGCCGGAGACGGGGACCGTGGGGGAGAGATGCCCGAGGAGGGACTCGACGACGGTGCCGGTGACGGCCCGCGCCGAGGTTGTGGGGTTCCGGGTGGGGAGTTCACCGGAGCCGACACCGTCGGCGATGATGCCGACAATCAGGGCGTGGTACTGACGCCGGCAGGTCAACCGCTCCTGGTTCACCCGCGCGCCGACCGGCTCGAACAGCAGCGCTTCGGCGGTGTGCCGACCGTGCAGGGCACGGGTGGCGAAGGCGCCGACCAGCGCGGTGAGCCGCCCGGTGGCGGTGGAGCCGTGGGTGCGTGAGGCGTGGTCCACGGCGGCGAGTTCCGTGGCGGCGAGCCGTTGGAATACCGCGGCGAGCAGGTCATCATAGCTGCCGAACTGCCGTTCCACGGCACCCGACGCCATGCCGGTGAGCTCGGCGATATCGCGCGTTGTCGCGGCGACGAATCCGCCGTCGGCGATGAGGGAGGACGCCGCGTCGAGGATGTCGGTACGAGAATCACGGTTCGGGTGGTGGGCCCGGGAGGAACGTCGTGCGGTCCGGGACGCGGGCAGGGAGACTGCCGGGCGGGTCGTGGTGAAGGGGGCGGGATCGCTCGGGAATTGGCCGGGGCCAGCGAGTTGCCGACGGTGGTGTCGGTGAGCGAAGCGGTCATGATGGGCGAACCTTCCGTGGTGGGGTGTGTGGTCTCCGGTGACAGTCCGTCGGGGCGGCCCCTCAGACTGTGTTGTAGCGCACACTGCAGGTTTGTTCGGGGAAGGGTAGCCAAAACCACGTACTTCTTCCGAAACTTTTTCCTGCTCGGTCTACGCCCGGTCGACCAGGGCGGTCAGGTCCACCCCGGACGGCAGTGTCCCGTACTCCATGCCGCGGGTCATCGGGTCCACGCGTCCGGCGAGGAAGGCCGAGGCCACCGGGGCAGGGGCGTGGGTCAGCAGGGTCTGGGCCTGCAACGTCAGTGCGAGGGACTCGATGAGTCGTCGGGCGAGAACGGGTGCCTCGGCCGGCGAGGAGGCGGCGTCCTTCAGGAGCGTGGTCATGCGGTTGAACTGGGCGTCGTACCGCTCGTCGACGCCGACTGACCGGGATATCTCCGCGACGAAGGCCTCGCCGGCCTCCGGCTGACGGGCCAGCGCCCGCAGCACATCCAGGGCGATGACATTGCCTGAGCCCTCCCACACCGCGTTCACGGGGGCCTCGCGCAGTCGCCGCGCCAGGGGGAAGAGCTCCGTGTAGCCGTTGCCGCCGAGGCACTCCAGCGATTCATAGGCGTGGTGGGTGCCCCGCTTGCACACCCAGTACTTCGCGACCGCCGTGGCGAGGCGTCGGAAGTCCTCGAGGCTGTCGTCGTCGTGGGCGGCGGCCAGACGCATCGCGGTCCAGGTCGCGGCCTCACTCTCCACCTGCAGGTCGGCGATGACATTCGCCATCGCCGGCTGGTCGATGAGCGTGGCCCCGAACGCCGCCCGGTGCCGGGCGTGCCACGCCGCCTCCGCCACACCCTGGCGCATCCCCGCCGCCGAGCCGAAGATGCAGTCCAGGCGGGTGCGGTTGACCATCTCGATGATCGTGGGGACGCCGCGTCCTTCCTCGCCGACAAGCCACCCGACGGTGCCGTCGAGCTCGATCTCGGAGGAGGAGTTCGACCGGTTGCCGAGCTTGTCCTTGAGGCGCTGGATGAAGAAGGCGTTGCGCCCGCCGCCGGGCAGGATCCGGGGCACGAGGAAGCAGGACAGTGCCTGGTCAGCGTTACCGGAGCCGCTGGCGTCCCCGGTCCGGGCGAGGACGAGGAAGGCGTCCGACTGCGGGGCGGAGCAGAACCACTTGTGGCCGGTCAGGGACCATGTCCCGTCGGCATTGGGTGTTGCGCGGGTGGTGTTCGCCCGCACATCCGAGCCGCCCTGCTTCTCCGTCATGGCCATGCCGAAGATCGCGGAGGACTTCGTCGCCGGGTCGCGCAGTTCGGGGTCGTAGGAGGTGGACAGCAGCTTCGGCTCCCAGAACTCCGCGATCTCCGGCGACTTCCGCAGGGCGGGGACCACCGCATGGGTCATCGACACCGGGCACCCGTGGCCGGCCTCGACCTGGCTGACCAGCATGAACCCGGCGGCACGCTCCACATTCGCGCCGGGACCCGGATGTGCCCAGGCGGAGGTGTGCAGCCCCTGGTTCACCGAGAACCCCATGATGCGGTGGTAGGACGGGTGGAACTCCACCTCGTCGACCCGGTTGCCCCACCGGTCGTGGGAGGTGTGCACCGGCGTGATGCGGTTCGCCAGGTCCGCGTCATGCTGGTAGGACGCCGTCCCGACCTCCGCGCCGATGAGGCCGAGACGGTAGGTGTCGGCGTCCGGGGCGAAGGTGTCGACCGCCTCGACGAGGGCGGGGTCGCAGGTGAACTCGTTGATGTCGACGCGCGGGGCGGACTGGTTGAAGACGGTGTGCGTGGTCATGATGCTCCCAGGGCTCGTAGACAGAAGGTGGTCACGGAACTGATGAGTTCCTCGGGGGTGTCGGGGCGGCTGCTGAGCCTGCCCATCAGTGCCTCGGCATTGGCGCCGATGACGGCGCGTGCGGAGGTGGCGGCGTCCTGTGCGGGGATTTCCCCGGCCGAGATCCCGGCGGCGATGACGCCTACGAGAAGCTCGTGGTAGCGGCGGCGGAAGATGAGCCGTTCGCCTTCGACCAGGGCGTTCACCGGCTCGAAGAGCAGGGCCTCGGCGGTGCGGGGGCCGGTCAGGGCGCGCCGGGAGAAGGTCGTGAGCAGGGCGGTTATCCGGTCGCTGACCCGCGCGTCGGCGGACTGTACGGCGTGCTCGACGGCGCGGTACTCACGGTCGGCCAGTTCGCGGAAGATCTCGGCGAGGAGTTCCTCGCGGTTGCCGAAGTAGCGGTAGACGGTCCCGGTGGCGATGCCGGAGGTGTCCGCGATCGCGCGGACGGTGGCGGCGCCGAAACCGCCGGTGGCGACGAGGACCGTGGCGGCATCGAGGATGTCGGCACGGCGTCTCTCGGCGCGGGCCCGCGTGTTCTCGGTGGGGCGGTAGGGCACGGCGTCCTCCGGTTGTCGTCGTCCGTCATCTTCCACAAAAGTGTGAACTGTGGTTCACTGTGGTTCAGGTTACATTACCGAACGAAAGAGAGCTGCACCATGAATCTCATCGACGTCCTCGACGCCAGCGTGCGACGCAACCCCGACCACACCGCCGTCGAGTGGGGTGGGGAATCCATGACCTACCGGGAACTGCGGGACGCCGCCGACCGCGCTGCCTCGGTGTTCGCAGGGCGCGGCGTCCTGCCCGGGGACCGGGTCATGGTGATGACGCTCAACGACCCCGGATTCCTCGTCGCCATGTACGGCATCTGGCGCTGCGGGGCTGTCCTCGTCCCGGTGAACCACAAGATGACGCCGCCGGAGATCGAGCAGATTGCGACGCACTCCCGTGCCGTCGCCGGCGTGGTCAGTGACCGGTTGGCGGAAACTGCGGCGCAGGGCGCGCCGGGCATCGGGTGGCTCACCACGGGCTGGGAGCCGGGCACCTTCGAGGACGCCGTCTCTGCTGCTGAGCCGTACACCGGCGGTCTCGTCGACGAGACCGACTACGCCCAGGTGCTCTACACCTCCGGTTCCACCGGGTCACCCAAGGGATGCGTCCTGACCCACCGGGCGGTCAGCGCGATCGCACCGAACATGGTCTCCAACATGCCCTTCGCCGCCGATGAGCGGATGCTCGTGTGCATGCCCGTGTGGCACGCCTCCCCGTTGAACAACTGGGTGCTGACCACCGTCTTCATCGGCGGGACCGTGGTGCTCATGCGCGAGTACGACCCCGCGCAGTTCCTGTCCGTGCTGGAGGAACGGCGGATCACCTCGGTCTTCGGCGCACCGGTCGCCTTCATCGCCCCGGTGCAGCTGGCGAAGGCGGGGGCGGAACAGGGTGCGCGGCAGCCGGCGTCCTACGACCTGTCGGCGATGCGGATGCTCATCTACGGGGCCGCACCGCTGGGCGAGGAGATGGCGCGGATGCTCATCGACGCCTACGGCACGGAGAACTTCTACCAGGTCTACGGCATGACCGAGACCGGGCCGGCGGGATCGCTGCTGAAGCCCGCCGACCAGGTTCGCAAGGCCGGATCCATCGGCCGCGGGATGCTCGGTGTGGACCTCAAGGTCGTCGCCGACGACGGTGCCGAGGTCACCGCAGACGGCGAGGGGGAGATCTGGATGCGGTGTGACTCGATGATGAGCGTCTACCTCTCCGACCCTTCGGTCACGGCGGAGGCCTTCATCGACGGCTGGTACCGCACCGGGGACGTCGGACGGGTGGACGCCGAGGGCTACATCTACATCGCCGACCGCAAGAAGGACGTCATCATCACCGGCGGGGAGAACGTGTACTCCACCGAAGTAGAGGAGGCGATCCGGGACATACCGGAGGTCCGTGATGTCGCCGTGGTCGGACGCGTCCACCCGGAGTGGGGTGAGACGGTGGTCGCCGTGGTCGTCACCGATGAAGGGCAGCTGCTCAGCGTGGACGAGGTGCGGGCGCACCTCGCCGGGAAGCTGGCGAAGTACAAGATCCCCCGTGAAGTCGTCGTGGCCCGTGGCCTGCCGCGTAACCCCTCGGGCAAGCTGCTCAAGCATGTCATCCGGGCTGAGGTGAATGCGTAGATCTTCGCCGATGTCGGCATTACGCAGCGTGAGGTTGTTTTCAGCACCCTGCCAACGACCTCAGACTGCGTGCTGCCGACATCATGCGGAGAAGCTACACCGTCGCGACCTCGGGGAGCAGCAGCTTCTCCCACAGGTTCTCGTTACCGCGGCGGTAGAGGCCCATGTGTCCGATCTTCTCCCGGCCGACCTCCGACGGTGCGTAGCGCTTCGGGGTGAGCTCGGCCCCGGTGTAGAAGCTCTCCAGGTGCGCGCTGGCCTTCGCCGACATCGTGGCGTCATCGGTGAAGGTCAGGGCGGTGACGGGCATGGTCACCGCGGCGCAGGTCGTGCGGTGCTCCGGGAGGACGCCTAACAGGTAGTCCGGGTTCCGGCACCAGCGTGCCCACTGCGTCATGACGGGGCCGGGGATGTCCCGGAGCAGTCTGATCCTCTTGCCGGGGTAGTACCCGAACACCTTGACCAGCGCCGGGGCGAGTGCCCACCACAGCAGCGGGGCGATGGCCTTGTCCGGGTAGTCCGCGTTCTTCCACCAGCCGGTTCCGCCGCAGCTGATGACGGCGCGGGTGATCTTCGAGTGGTCGGTGAAGGGGAGGAGCTGGCAGCCGAGGCTGTGACCGATCCAGGTCAGCGGGACGCCACCGAAGTGCTCCGCCAGATCCTCGTGGACATGGTCGACGACGGTGGCGGCGTCCGCGGCCCAGGTGAGGATGTCGGCTGTGACGTCCTTGAGCGGGGTGCGGGCCGAGGCGCCGTAGCCCTGGTAGTCGAAGGTGTAGGCCACGATGTCCCGGTCAGCGAGCCAGGTGGCGACGGCCGTGTAGTAGCTCGCCTTCGTCGCCATCGCCGGGGAGATGAGGGCGGCTCCCCGGGGCTGCCCGTCCGGGGCGAATCGTGTGACGGCGATCGGCTCGCCGTTGCCGGCGGTGAGGGTCACGGTGTCTGTACTGGTCATGGGTGCTCCTGGTCGGTAGGGGTGTCGGTAGGGGTGAGGTCGCCGGTGTTCAGCCGGACAAGCATGAGGGTGACGGCGTCCGCGTCGGCCTCGTTGAAGGACGCCCCGAGGGCCGCCTTCTCCAGGGCGAGGCCGAGGACGGCGGCCCAGAAGCCGCGGGTGATCTCACCTGGCGAGGCCCGGACTGTCCAACCGGTGCGGGTGAAGGTGTCCGCCATCGCGCGTTCGCCGGCGTCGTACAGGGCGGCGTGGGTGGTGACGATGATCTGCTGCAGTGCGGGGACGCGCCGGGCGGCGAGCATGGCTTCGGCGTACATGGTCAGTGTCTTCGCGCCCGGGCCGAGCAGGTAGGTGACCAGGCCGCGGGCGTGGGCCTCCGGGGTGGCGGAGCCGCGCGTGCGTTGCTCGGCGAGGCGGGCGGTGCGCAGGACTGCGTGGGAGGCCGCGTGGATGAACAGGGGTTCCTTGCCGCCGAAGTGGTAGGTCACCTGGTTCGGGTAGGCACCGGCGGCCCGGGCGATCTCCGCGACGGAGACGTTGTCGTAGCCCCGGTCGCGGAAGAAGGTGACGGCAGCGGCCAGCAGTGCGGTGCGGGCCTCACCGTTGTTGTAGGCCATACAAGAAATCTAGCGTGGTCCGTGCGGTGGCGCAGGAGAACCGGCAGGGACAGGGGAGGACGCAGCTACAGGCGGTGGCGCCCGCTCTCGTGCTGTTGCGTGGCACGCGCCGGGCGGGACGGGCGGGCAGCCCAGGTGGGACGCTCGGGCGGAGCGTAGGAGTGCTCGGGGAAACCGCTGAGGTAGCCCGGGGAGGACATCGGTGGCGCCTCCGGCGGCGGGCTGACCCGGGGGAGCAGATCGATCGGCTCGGGGTCCGGGGCGGTGTAGGTGGGCTCCGGTGCCGGTGCCGGTGCCGTGGTCGGGGCCGGTGCGGCGCCGGGACGCCAGCGGGAGACGGCGTCCTCCAGGGGGCCGTAGCGGAAGTCCTCGTTGGCCACCTTGAGTGCGACCCAGAGATCGGAGAGGCACTGTCGGCGGTAGAGTTCGGGCAGGTCATCGACCCAGTGGAGGACCTGGGACGCCGCACCGGCGAAGTCGGTCGAGGCGCCACGGGCGGCGAGGAAACGGAGGGTGAGGGACATGCCGTCGATGTCCTCGACCATTTCGGGGGTGGGGGCCGGGGTTGGATCGGGAGGCGGAGAGGGGGTGTACTCCGGGGGAGATTCGGCCCGTGGCGTCCAGACCGGCTGCGGGTCGGGGACCCATGCAGGCTCGGGATCCGGTGTCGGTTCCGGCCGGGGAGTGTGGAAGGTCTCGCTGTGCCGGGAGGGGGCGACGGTGGGCTCAGCAACCGGCTCCGGCGTGGGGGAGGGGTCCGGTTCGACCGTCAGGGTGACCGTGACCCTGTGGTGGTCGATGGTGGGTTGGTGCAGGTTGAGGTGGGTGCGGACCCTTGTTACGGCGTCGTCGAGGACAGGGACGAAGAGAACGTCCCCGTTGTTGAGTGCGAGATCCCAGCCGTTCTGCTTCTTGCGGGCAGTCACTGAGACGCCATAAGTAACCGGTGCCATCAAAGTATGATTTTAGTGGTGTGCGGGGGTAGTTACCGGCTGATCGCGTCTTTCACGGCCTGCAGCTGGACCTTTCCGAGGCCGCGCAGAGTGCGGTTGGCGGCGAGTGTCCGGCGGGGTATTTCTGGCGGGGTGTTTCTGGCGGGGTGATTCCGGCGGAGACTCCCTACAGTGCCGCTTCGATGGCGTCGATGACCGCCGGGTCGTCCGGGGTGGTCTGCGGGCGGAAACGGTTGAGGACGCGTCCGTCGGCGGAGACGAGGAACTTCTCGAAGTTCCACTGGATGTCGCCCGCCTCGCCCTCGGCGTCCTTCGTGGTGGTGAGGGCCTGGTAGAGCGGGTCGCGGTCATCGCCGTTGACGTCGGTCTTGGCGAGCAGGGGGAAGGTGACGCCGTACGTGGTGGAGCAGAAGGTCTGGATCTCCTCGGCGCTGCCGGGCTCCTGACCGGCGAACTGGTTGCAGGGGACGCCGACGACGGTGAGGCCGGTGCCGTCGGTGGTGCTGTAGGTCTTCTGGAGCTGCTCGAGGGCGGTGTACTGCGGGGTCAGGCCGCACTTGGAGGCGACGTTGACGATGAGCAGCGGGCCGTTGAAATCGTGGAGGTCGAGCGGGTCGCCGGTGAGGGACGTGGCGGGGATGGACTTGATGTCGGTGGTGTCTGAGGTGTTGTCGGTCATGGGCGCGAGGGTAGTCCCGGTGGGCGCAGAGTTCAGGGGGTATCGCCGTCACCTCTCGCGCGTACGCTCGGCGGCACCGCGTCCCGGCCGGCACGGCGTCCTGATCCGCAGGGCGTGACGGGACCGCACGCGAACGGAGACCACCGATGAGCGACCTCGAACTCAACCCGCTGTTCGCCCGCACCGACGAGGCGACCAGTTTCCCGCGTCACCGCATCCCGGAGGCCGGCAGTCTGCCGGAGACCGCCTACCAGCTCATCCATGATGAGGCGATGCTCGACGGCAACGCCCGGATGAACCTCGCCACCTTCGTCGGCACGTGGATGGACGACCACGCGAACCGGCTGTACAGCGAGGCCTTCGACAAGAACATGATCGACAAGGACGAGTACCCCGCCACCGCGGAGATCGAGGACCGCTGCTGGCGGATGATCGCCCGGCTGTGGAACGCGCCCGATCCTGACCACACTATGGGCACCTCCACCGTCGGGTCCTCGGAGGCGTGCATGTTCGGTGGCCTGGCGCTGAAGCGGCGGTGGCAGCACCGGCGTCGCGCGGCGGGGGAATCTACCGAGCGGCCGAATATCGTGCTGTCCTCGGCGGTGCAGGTGTGCTGGGAGAAGTTCTGCAACTACTTCGACGTCGAGCCCCGCTACGTGCCGGTCAGTGAGGAGCACCGCGTCCTCGACGGTCATGACCTGGACAGCTACGTCGACGAGAACACCATCGGCGTGGTCGCGATCCTGGGCGTGACCTACACCGGCATGTATGAGCCGGTGGCCGCGATCGCCGCCGCGCTCGACGACATCGAGGACCGACGTGGCCTGGACATCCGGATCCACGTGGACGCCGCGTCCGGCGGGATGATCGCCCCGTTCCTGCAGCCGGACCTGGAATGGGACTTCCGGCTGCCGCGGGTGGCCTCGATCAACACATCCGGGCACAAGTACGGGCTGGTCTACCCGGGGCTGGGTTGGATCGTGTGGCGCACGCAGGAGGATCTGCCGGAGGACCTGGTCTTCCGCGTCAGCTACCTCGGCGGGGACATGCCGACGCTGGCCCTGAACTTCTCCCGGCCGGGCGCTCAGGTGCTGCTGCAGTACTACCTGTTCCTGCAGCTGGGAATGGACGGCTACCGGCGGGTGCAGGGCACCACGATGGAGGTGGCGCGGTACCTCGCCGGCGAGATCGGGAAGATGCCGGACTTCGAGCTGTGGAGTGAGGACCTCGACATCCCGGTGTTTGCGTGGCGGCTGGCGGTGGAGGACGCGTCGGGTGGCGCGCGCCGGGAGAGGAAGTGGACGCTCTACGATCTGTCCGACCGGCTGCGGATGCACGGCTGGCAGGTGCCGGCGTACCCCATGCCGGACGACCTCAGTGATGTGACGGTGCAGCGCATCGTCGTGCGCAACGGGATGAGCCACGACCTGGCGACGCTGTTCGTCCGGGACCTGCGCACCTGCGTCCATTACCTCGACGGGCTGGCCGCGCCACTGCCGTCCTCGGCTGACTGTGGGCAGGGGAGGGGGTTTCATCACTGAGGTGGTTGGGGGTGAGACAGAGCAGCAGGCAGTGGCCGGCACAGAGCCGAGCTACTCGATAGTGACGACGACACCGAGTTTGTCCAGGGAAGCCCTGATTCTCAGGGCCTGATCCCGGATAGTGAGGCCGGCGACCGCGGTGGAGCCAGGGAGTGGAAGCTGCATTCGGAAGAGGAAAGCGCCGGGGATCGGGTGCGTCGGAGAAAGCGATTCTTGGTGATGGCTCAACCCCCACGCAGTGGGGAGGACCGGGTGATCTTGGCGGTCCCGTCGGGGTACGTGGCTCAACCCCCCGCAGTGGGGAGGACGGTCTAGGGCCGAATCGGGCTCGGCCATGAAAGGCTCAACCCCCACGCAGTGGGGAGGACTGTCCGTCCTGGTCAAGTCTCTTTGAGTGGTGTTCTTTGTCGGTCCCTGTGGACAGGGGATTGTCAGCGACGAGTCGACCAGCTCAGCCGTCGTCGTAGACCATAGGGACCGTGGGGA
>NZ_BJNT01000021.1 GCF_006539825.1 Corynebacterium variabile | reverse complement strand
GCTGCTCAACCAGGTTTGTTTCCCCCAGCCGGTCGCGGCGACCTGACATAATCTACACACCCCTCAGTTTCCCCACAAACCAGCTGGTCAACGAGTTATCCGCTTCCGTAGGCACTCCCGTTCCAGGACATCGAGTCCGGCCTCAGTCTCACGACGTCGGATTGCCCTGAGTTCCGGGCCGATCTCAGCGTCCTGCATCGTCTCGAACCCCAGGCGGCGGTAGAGGGGCCCGTTCCATGAAATGTCGCGGAATGTTGTCAGGACGACCCCCGTAAACCCCTCGGCGCGGCCACGGTCCACGGCACCTTGGATGAGAGCGGAACCGATGCGCTTCCCCCGGTAGTCGGGATCCACGGACACCTGCTCCAGGAGGAGGTCGCCGTCAGCAGTGGAGAGCCACATCCATGCGACCGGCCCATGCCCCGGTCCTCGCGACGGTGAGTGGTCCTCGACGACGAAGACCTCCCCTTTCCGGACAGCGATGCAGAGAGTCTCCGCTGTCGGCGGTTCATCGTCCGCCACGGCATCCAGACCGACCTCCCGGAACGGGGCACCGGCACGCCGCTCAAGATCCCGGATACCCGGGATGTCGGTGACCTCCGCCTCCCTCACGCGGAGTCCCTCTCCCGAGGGCACGCTGAGATTCACTGTCTTCCCTGGTACTCAGGCCAGCACAGAACCGTGTGCCCCTTCGATGACCGCCGCCGAGGCCTCCTGCGCCTCAGCATGCCGAGCCTCCACCACGGACAGCTGTCGCTCGTCCACTGGGCGCCCGGCGTCCGCCAGCCAGTTGGAGAGGATCCGGTGACCGTGCTGCGTCATGACGGACTCCGGGTGGAACTGGACGGAATGGATGGGCAGCGTCCTGTGCCGCATCGCCATGATCATCCCGGAGTCCACCTTGGCGGTGACCTCGAGGCACTCCGGCACGGTCTCCGGATCGACGGTCAGGGAGTGGTACCGCGCCACGGTGAAGGGTGACGGTACGTCGGTGAGTACACCGACACCGTTGTGGAAGACGGGGCTCGTCTTGCCGTGGAACAGCTCCCCGGCCCGCACCACATCCCCACCGAAGTGCAGGGCAATCGCCTGATGACCCAGGCAGACACCGAACAGTGGCGTCCGGTGAGCCTCGGCCCAGGTGATGACATCGAGCATGCGTCCTGCCGTGGCAGGTTCGCCCGGCCCCGGGGAGAGGAGGATGGCGTCGAACCCGCCGAGCGGAGCGTCCAGACCCGCCACTCCGTCCGCCGGATCGCCCAGTTCAGGAGCGTCGTTGCGCCACACGGTGCAGTCCTCGCCGAGCTCCCCCAGGTACTGGACGAGGTTGTAGACGAAGCTGTCGTAGTTGTCGATGACGAGGATGCGCATGGCGTCATCCTATCTGTCCCGCTGCGCGACGTCGCTCCATATACCCTGCTGCTACGCTGGTGAGGTCCGAAGAAGCAGTACGAAGTCAGCGAGAGTGTCCCCATGCCCAAGTCCAGGATCTCCTCCACTCCGGAAGGTGCCGGCGCCTCACCGGTCGACCACCGCACCCCGGTCAAACTGAACGCCACCGGTACGTCACGCTGGTACATCGTCGTGATGCTCGGCCTGATGCTGCTCGGTCTCGCCTGGATCGTCGTCAACTACATCGCCGGCGGCGACATCCCCCTGATGCGTGACCTCAACGCCTGGAACTACCTCATCGGTTTCGGTCTGCTCATCGCGGGCCTGCTGATGACCATGGGCTGGAAGTAGCCCTCACCGCAGCGCCGGTCGGTGACGCCACCACAGCAGCAGTGCGATGACCGCGCCCGCGGCCAGGCCACCGAGGTGGCCCGCCAGCGAGACACCCCCGGTCGTCACCGTGAAGGCGAGATTCACACCGATCAGAACCAGCGGGCCGCGCACGTCGGTCTGACGGGTGATCGACAGCCCCACCAGCATGGCGAACATGCCGTAGCCGATGGTGGACGCCCCGCCGACCGCGTAGTCCGGTGCGAACCACAGTGCGGCAAAGCTGCCGCCGACCGCACAGAGCAGCATGGACGCCGCCACGGTCCGCGTGCCGTAGGCCCGCTCCAGCTCCCTGCCGAGCAGGACCACCAGCAGCATGTTGAGCAGCAGATGGGCGATGTTGAGGTGCACCAGCGCACTGGTCACCAGTCGCCACCACTCGTGGCCCCCGGTGATGTCGGGGGCGACCATCATCAGTGACCACGCGAGGTCACTTCCCCCGGTGTAGCCGCCGACCGGGTCCTCGAGACTCCCGGACTGCACCACCTCAACGCAGAACACCGCCACACACACCAGGATCAGTACGGTGCAGGCCGGGGCTTCCCGGGCGAATCTGCGGACGAATTCCATGGTGTGTTGCGGCGGTGCGGGTACCGGGCCTCTTACTCGGTGATGTCGATGGACTCGATGACAACATCGTCGACCGGGCGGTCCATGCGACCGGTGGCGACGCGGCCGAGCTTGGCGACGACCTTCTGGGACTCCTTGTCGGTCACCTCACCGAAGATGGTGTGGTGGTTGTTCAGGTGCGGGGTCATCGTGGTGGTGATGAAGAACTGGGAGCCGTTGGTGCCGGGGCCAGCGTTGGCCATGGCCAGCAGGAACGGACGGTCGAACTGCAGCTCCGGGTGGAACTCGTCGCCGAACTGGTAGCCGGGGCCGCCACGACCGGTGCCGGTCGGGTCGCCGCCCTGGATCATGAAGTTGTCGATGATGCGGTGGAAGACCGCACCGTCGTAGAACGGACCTTCGGTGGTACCGGAGGCGTTCGGCTGGGTGTAGGGGGCCTTCTCCTTGTCACCGGTGGCCAGACCGACGAAGTTCTCGACGGTCTGGGGTGCGTGGTTTCCGAAGAGGTCAATGCTGATGTCGCCGAGGTTCGTGTGCAGAACCGCGGTCGCAGTCTTCTGGGCGCTCATGGTGACCCAGCGTACCCAACTGAAAGGCCATCTGTGTCACGGACTGCCCCCGTGCAGCACAAAGCGCCACACCGTAGCCTGGTTAGTGTTTATGATCGGACGTTAAAAGCCACCGTAAGTCAGCACGCACCGCGAAGGAGTACCGGGCCATGGCCCTCACAAACGCACGAATCGCTCTACTCGCCGCCCAGCGCGCGCGGGCCTGGAACAAGGACCGCAAGTCCCGCAATGAATCTGCGCGCCATGAGGAGCTCGCCGTTCTCCGACGCCAGGTGACCTCGCCGGAGGAGCGCGAGAAGTTCCTCGCTGACGCTCCGGGCCACACCCGTGCCGTCGTCCGCGAGATCCTCTCTGAGGAGGACGCCGCGGCCACCGACGCGAAGATCGAGGCGGACGCCAAGGTCGCGAAGCTCACCGCGAAGGCGGAGAAGGCCCGGAACAAGGCGGAGAAGATCGCCTCCAAGGCCGAGAAGAAGACCCACAAGGCTGAAAAGGCTCAGGCCAAGGCCGAGAAGAAGGAGAAGAAGGTGGCGAAGAAGTCCGCGAAGATCGCCGTGAATTCCGCCCTGTCCGCCAAGGCGGGCGAGGCACGTGAGGCCGGCAAGGAGGAGGCGGAGAAGCTGACCAGGTCCGCGAAGAAGGCCCGCGTTCTGGCGAAGAAGCAGATCTCCGCCGCCGCATCCACTGCCGCCTCCACCCTGGGCTCCAAGTTCTCCGAGCTGAAGGACGCCGGTTCCGACGCCCTGGACACCGTCACCGAAGAGGCGCCGAAGTTCGCCTCCGGGGTCGGCACCAAGGCGAAGAAGGCCCAGAAGAAGGCCGCCAAGAAGACCCGGAAGCTCGCCAAGCAGGCGAAGAAGTCCGCGAAGAAGAATGCCGCGACCGCCGAGAATCAGCTGAAGAAGTCCACCGCCGAGATCGAGAAGAGTGCGAAGAAGAAGGCCGACAAGGTCCGCTCCAAGCACCTGAAGAAGGCGGACAAGGCGGGCAGGAAGAAGAAGGGCGTCTTCGGCTCCGTGCTGGTCATCGCGCTGGTCGCGGTGGCCGTGGCCGTCGTCGCCTCGAAGTTCCGCAAGCAGGAATCCCCCGCCCCGAAGGCCGCCCCGCGCAACGACGCACCGAAGACCGAGGCTCCGAAGGCCGCCCCGGTCGAGGAGAAGGCTGCAGCGAAGGCCACAGAGAAGGCCGAGGCGCCTGCTGAGGAGATCGCCGAGGACGCCACCGACGAGGCTGGGACCGAGGAGGCCGCCGATGCACCGGCCGCCCCCGCAGCGCCCGCTGCCCCGGGTGCCCCAGCCGCGCCCGGCGCGCCCGCTGCGCCGAAGGCTGCCGGTTCTGAGGACGACGAGGACGACGGCGGCAAGCACCGCCTCTGATTCCCCGGTCATCCCCGACCTTCCGACAACCCCCGCCCCAGGCACGCCGCCCGGGACGGGGGTTCTCGTCTGCGGTCACCCACCGGCGGCCCGGTAGGTCCCACTTTTCTTTTTGTAATGCTCACTACAGACCTGAATCCGGGTTACTGTGTGCCCATGACCCAGACCCTTGCACCACTCGACCTCCTCATCGTCGGCGCCGGCATCGGCGGCATCGACATGGGCCACCACGTCGTCACGAACTTCCCGGACTGGAACTGGGAGATCGTCGACTCGAACACCGACCTCGGCGGCACCTGGACCACCTTCACCTATCCGGGCATCCGCTCGGACTCGGACATGGCGACCTTCTCCCTGCCCTGGAAGCCGTGGAAGGGGAAGACCACCCTTGGCGACGGTGCGGACATCCGGGAGTACCTCAGGGACGCCGCCCGCGAGGACGGCTTCCTCGACCGTATTCGGCTCAACACCTGGGTGAAGTCGGTGAATTTCGACACGGCGTCCGGCCTGTGGGAGGTCACCACGGTGCACGCCCATGACCACGGTCCTGACGACCGCGCGGACGCCCCCGCGGAGAACCTCGTCGAGACCGTCGTCCGGGCGCGGCGGATCCACCTCGCCTGCGGGTACTACAACCACCGCGACGGCCACCTCCCCCACTACCCCGGCCAGGAGGACTTCACCGGCAACGGCGGCACCCTCATCCACGCCCAGGCATGGAAGCCCGAGGAGCAGGGGGACGTCACCGGCAAGAAGATCATCATCATCGGCTCCGGGGCGACGGCGGTCACCCTGCTCCCGGCACTGGCGAAGGCCGGCGCCCACGTGACCATGCTGCAGCGCACGCCCACCTGGATCGCCGCACTGCCGGACCGGGACAATATCTCCGCAGTGTGGACCCGCATCATCCCGAAGAAGTCCCTCGCCCACAAGGTCGCCCGCGCCAACCACATTATCCGCGACATGACGCAGTGGTACCTCGCCCGCCGCACCCCCTTCATCGTCCGCGGTGCCCTGCACCGGGTGCAGCGGCTCTGGCTCACCCCGGAGCAGATCAAGCGCGACTTCACCCCGCCGTACAACCCGTGGGACCAGCGTGTGTGCAAGGCCCCCAACGGCGACATCTTCCGGGCGATCAAGAACGGGACGGCCGATGTCGTCACCGCGACGATCGACCGGTTCGTGCCGGAGGGTGTGCGACTGTCCGACGGCCGCGTCCTCGAGGCCGACACGGTGATCTCCGCGACGGGCCTGCAGCTGCAGATGTTCGGCGGTGCGTCCGCCTCCGTCGACGGTGCGGAGATCGACCTGTCGCAGCAGGTGGCGTACCGGGGCGTCCTGCTGTCCGGGCTGCCGAACGTGAGCTTCACGGTCGGGTATCTCAACCAGTCCTGGACGACCCGCGCCGACCTCACCGCCCGTTACGTCGTCCGCCTGTGGCGGCACATGGCCGACCGTGGTCTCTCCCTCGCGGCCCCCGTGACCCCCGGTCCGGAGGTCACCCGTCGCGAGCTGCTGGAGTTCGACGCCGGCTACATCAAGCGCGGTCAGCACCTCACCCCCCGCCAGGGCGACCGCTCCCCCTGGCTGTACCGGCAGGACTACCTGGCGGAGTGGCCGGAGCTGTCCCGGGGCGACGTCACCGAGGAGATGGTCTTCGACGGGGACGCCACGGTCGTCGCCTCCCGGCTGGAGTCCGTCGGGGACTCCGAGTCCGCCGGGGATGCCGGGGGCGTCAGGGGCGTCGGGGTCACCCCGGCCGGTTCCCTGTAGTGGTTCTGTGACCAGGTGATCCCCGCGGAAGCGCAGATCACCAGCACGATGGTCACCGTCCGGTAGTCGGTGAGCTGCTGGTCCAGCAGGATCAGCCCGGCCGCGGCGGCGAACGCCGGCTCGAGGCTGACGAGAATGCTGAACACGGCGCCGGAGATGCGGCGCAGGGCGATGAGCTCGAGGGTGTACGGCAGGACAGAGGCCAGCAGCGAGGTCCCCGCGGCGAACCAGAACAGTCCGGGCTGGGCGAGCAGTCCCCCGTCTCCACCGGAGACGCCGCCGAAGGCCCCGTGGGCGCCGACCGGGGCGAGCAGCACCGCGCCGAGGACCATGGACACCGCCAGCCCGCCGGTGCCGGGGATCCGCTGACCGACCTGCGCGGAGTAGATGATGTACCCGACCCAGAAGCCGCCGGCGACCAGGGCGTACAGCATGCCCAGCGGGTCCAGGTCTGCCCCGCCGATCGCCGATTCGGCACCGAGGACGGCCATCCCGGCGGTGGCGAAGCCGACCCACACCAGGTCGCGTCGGTTCCTGGAGGTCAGTGCGGAGAAGACCAGGGGGCCGGTGAACTCCAGGGCGACGGCCGCGGACAGCGGGATGCGCCCGATCGCGGCGTAGTAGAAGCCGTTCATCAGTGCCATGGCCACGGCGAAGAGGATGACGGACCGCCAGTCGCCGGCCTTCCACGACCGCACCGCGGGCCGGGAGACGGCGAGCAGGACCAGCCCGCCGATGCCGAGGCGCAGCAGGGTCACCCCCCAGGTACCGAGGTCGTCGAAGAGATGGACGGCGGTGGCCGCGCCGAACTGCAGGGAGGCGCAGGAGCCGAGGATGCACAGCACAGGGAGCGTCATCGACGGCGCTGCACCGGAAGATGTCGTGGTTCTCACCCCAGTATTGTGCGCCCGCACCAATTCACTGGTCCAGCTCAGGTATCCGGACAATAATGGTGAAGTATGTTGAACGTTCACCGTCTGTCCTTGCTGCGCGAACTCTCCCGGCGCGGCACTCTCTCGGAAGTGGCCCGGGTACTCAACTACTCCCCGTCCGCAGTCTCCCACCAGCTCAGTCAGTTGGAGAAGGAGGCTGGCGTCCCCCTGCTGGAGCCGGTGGGCCGCGGGGTGAAGTTGACGGACGCCGCCCGGCAGCTCGTCGCCCGGACCGACGAGGTGCTCGCGGTCCTCGACCGGGCGGAGGCGGAACTCGCGGCGTCCACCCCGACGGTCTCCGGGGTGTTGCGGGTGACCTCCTTCCATTCGGCGCTGGCGTCCATCCTGCCCACGGCGCTGACCCTGCTCTCGGCGCGGCACCCGGACCTGCGGGTGGAGGTCTTCCACCGGGAGATCGGGGCGGCGTTCGACGGCCTGGCCGCGCACCTCTACGACCTCGTCATCGGCGACCAGTGGCCGGACGAGCCCGATCCGGTGCGTCCCGGGATGGAGCGTCAGGAGCTGTTCAGTGACCCGCTTCTGCTGGCGATGCCCGCGGACTGGCCGGAGCCGGCGTCCCTCGCCGACCTGGCGGACGCGCAGTGGGCCGTCGATCCGGAGTACCTGCCGGGCGGGCAGTGGGTGCGGCGGATGCTGGGGGACGCCGGCGTGGTCCCGAAGGTGCTGTGCGACACCGATGACCCGCTGCTCCAGGCGCACCTGGTGCGCACCGGTCATGCGGTCGCGGTGATTCCGTCCCTGCTGATGGGGCCATTTCTCGACCAGACGCGGGCGCAGGTGCTCCCAGGCGAACCGGTACGGCGGCTGTTCACCGCGGTGCGGGACGGGCAGACCGGGCACCCAGCGGTCCGTGCCTTCCGGGCGGCACTGGCCTCGGCCGCGCGGCGGGAGTCGCCGGACCTGTGATCCTGCGCCCCGCGCCTCACACGTATCCGTGCCAGGCGCGGGGTGACACCCCGTGTGCGCGACGGAGGACATGGCTGAAGGACGCCGTGCCGCTGTACCCGAGGTGCCGGGCGACCGCACCGACCGGGATGCCGGACGCCAGGAGGTGCCGGGCCATCATCATCCGTACGGTCGACGCCCACCGGCGCACACTGTCGGTGCCGACGAGGCCCAGGGCGTCGGTGAGGTCCCCGATCGTGCAGTCGAGGCGGTCCGCCCAGTCGGTGAGGCTTCGGTCGATGTCCGGGTGTCGGTGGAACTCCTCGGTACTCCTCGGTGAGCCGGCGCAGCAGCCGGGAGCCGTGGGTATCCTCCGCACCGGAGAGAAAGGTGCAGAATAGCCGGTCCACCAGCGCGGTCTGTTCCGGGGCGACGGGGTCGTACTCCCGGCCGACGGCGGCGAGCAGGGTGTCCGGGCTCTCCCCCGTGACTACTGTGCTCTGCGGGCGCTGCGTTTCCTGACCTGCCACGACCGCTGCCGGGCGCCCCGCGCGGGCGCCGACCGGCAGCACCAGGGCACCGGGCTCCATGGCGACGTGGTTCGGCACTCCTGCGGGAACCCGGAGCAGTTCCCCTTCCTGCAGGTCGGTGGTGGTGTCGCCGAGGGTCACATTGCAGCGTCCGCGCCAGGCCCAGAGGAGGACGTGGAAACGGTTGACGCGCGGCCAGGTATGCAAGGTCGGCTGCGCGGGCAGAGCAGTCTGAGCAGACTGGACGGGGTCCGCCGACACCTCGCGGACCCGGTCGCCTAGTTGCGCGGGGGTCAGCCCGGTGTTCCGCCGGACCAGGTGGCACAGGGCGGACGCCGACGACAGTCCGACACGGTGTGCCGCGGACTCCACCCAGGTGGTGAACTCCCAGCTCTCCGACGGCCTGCCGCGGACCCCCGAGGGGAAGGACGTCGCCGGGGAGACCGTCCCGGTCACCGTCTCCTCCGCGGACCTGGTCTCCACCCTCGGACTGGAGGCCGTCGCCGACCGCAACCCGGACGTGATCTTCGCCGGATACCTCCCTGAACAGGAGACCTACGACAAGCTCGCCGCCATCGCCCCGACCGTCGCCACCGTCGGCGAGGGCATGGTCGACGACTGGCGCGAGGTCACCACCGTCGCCGGAGAGATCGTCGACAAGGAAGAGGACGCCGCGGACGCGATCGAGGGGACCGACTCCGGCCGCGGCAGGGCGGTCTCGGCGGAGAACATCGACATGCTCGACGTCGACTTCTGGCCCTGTGGATCTCCGGCGAAACCCCGGACGACCTGCCGGGCTGGTCCGACCTGCACGCGGTGGAGCGTGGTTCGGCTCCGCAGCTGGACACGGTCGCCTCCACGGCCCTCGGCGCCCCCTCGGTGCTGAGCATCCCCTGGGTCCTCGACCAGCTCGACCCGTACTTCGCGGCACTGCAGGAGGGCGACGATGAGTGAGACCCCGGATGAGTGAGACCCCGGATGCCTCGACCGTCAACGCCCTGCTCAACAGCCCGCAACACCGGACCGGGCTCAATGACCTCCATCTCGAGGTCACCGCGGTCACCCGTCGGTACCCCTGGCTGGCGCGCGTCTCCGGCGTGGTGCCGGGGATGGCGGACACGGACCGGACGCAGTGGGAGCACCCGAACCTGGCGCTGCGACTGGCGATCCCGGATGCCGCCGATGCGCTCGGCCCGCTCATCGGCCAGGCCGGAGTGTGCCGTCGCGTCTACACCGTCGCCGCGGTCGACTACGACACCTCGACGCTGGACATCGACATCGTCGTCCATGGTGAGAGCTCCCCGATGATGCGCTGGCACGACGGGCTGACTCCCGGGGACCGGGTGTCTTTCGTGGGGCCGCGTCCCCATGCCGCACCGACGGACGCCGCCGCTGCGGGCGGCCGGAACCACCTGCTGGCCGACGGGTCGGCCTACCCTGCGGCGTCCGCCATCGCCCGGGCCCTGCCCGGAGTGGTGACGGTGATCATCGCCCTGCCGGAGGACGCTGCGCAGGCGGGCTCCTACAACGCGGACTTTCCCGGGGCGGAGCTGCGGTACGCGGCGTCCTCCGACACTCCCCTGTCGCACGCCATGACGACCCTGGAGATCGCCGAGGGAGACACCGTCTGGGCCGGCGGTGAGCGGGAGGACATCCGTGCGGTGCGCGCCCGGTGTCTGAAGGAACTCGGGCTGCCGAAGGCGCAGGTGCAGGTCTTCGGGTATTGGCGTCACGGCAAGACCGAGACGGACGCCGATGTCGCCCGGCTCACCGCAGTCGCGGAGCTGCAGAAGCAGGGGCGCACGCTCGAGGACGACCTCGCCGTCGAGATCTGACCCCGGAATCTGACCCCGGGCAGGTTCTGAACCGGACCTAGGCGGGAGAGACCGGAGTGGCCGGAGAGGTCGGGGTGTGGCTGCCCCGGTCCCTGCTGCGAGCGTGGTACTTCCGGATACCGTCGAATGCCAGGTTGAGGATGACCAGTACCGGGATCGAGATCAGCGGTCCCGCGCTGGAGACCACGAGGATCATGAAGATGACGAAGGACGTCACACCGTCGACCCACCGGGGGATGCGGTCAAGGAAAGACAGATCAGTCAGACCAGTCATAGCGCGTTCTACTTCTTCTTCTTGAAGCTGCCGCGGATGTTCATGCCGCCGGGGAGTTTGATGGAGTAGGTGCCTCGGGAATTGAGGGTGAACGGGCCGAAGCGCCGGGACGCGGATGCGCCGGACCCTGAGTAGTTGATCCAGGAGTCTTTGCCGGTCTTCTGACGCTTGCGGAAGTAGATGCCCATGGGTGGAAGTGTAGAGGGTCGTGGACTAGAACGGGAACATGCGAACCCGAAACTTTCTCTCTGCGCCGGGCGTCGCTGCGGTTGCCACCGGTGCCGCCGTCACCCTCAGCCCGTCCGCCGCCGCCGACACCGTTGACCAGCTTCTCCCCTGTTCCGGAGGCCTTCTCCCGCTCCGAGGTGACCGAGGGCGTGATCTCGCCGTACGGGTCCACCGCGACGTGCGACAGCTTCCATGCCTCCTACGCCGACTGCTGGCAGTTGCGTCCGGACGGACACTGGCAGGAGATGGTCATGCTGGACTACGCGAACGGCGGCTGGACCGGCGATCCGCTGGTCATCTACCCCGTCTGGGAGGACGCCACCGCCGGTTCCGCACTGAGTTCATGACCGGTTCATGAACTGACCCCGTTCCCCCGTGCCGTTCCCTGTGCCACGATGGACAGCATGGACACCACCGCTGTTCCCACCACCGTTCCCCCTGCTGTTCCCACCCCTCGCCCGTGGACCGACATCACCGGTCCGGTGCCTGATCTGAGACTCGTCATCCTGGACATGGACGGCACCCTGCTCAACGGGTCGGATGCGGTCCCCGATTCGTTCTGGGAGCTGCTGCCGGAACTGCGGCGCCGGGGCATCACCGTGGTGCCGGCGTCCGGACGCCAGTACGCCACGCTCAAGGGGATGTTCGCCGAGCACGGGATCCGTACCTTCATCTGCGAGAACGGGACGCTGGTCGTGCATGACGACGAGGTGGTCTCGACCTCCCCGGTGGATTCGACGACGGTGGACCGGATCATCGACATCGTGCGGACCGCGGAGACCGACCGGAACGTGGGTCTGGTCGTCTGCGGGCCGCGCAAGGCCTACATCGAGCGGGACGATGATGTGTTCGCCACCGAGGCGCACCGCTACTACCGCTCGCTGGAGGTCGTGCCGAACCTGCACGCGGTGCCGGACATCGAGGAGGGCACCGTGCTGAAGTGCGCCTGCTTCGACTTCGATTCGGCGGCCCAGGCGGCGTCGGCGCTCTTCACCGGTGGTGGTCCGGGGGTGGCGGACCTGCGGGAGGGGCACCAGGTCGTGGTGTCCGGCAAGAACTGGATCGACATCATGAACGGCTCGGCGAACAAGGGCAAGGCGCTGCGGGCGCTGGAGATGACTCTGGGGATCCCCCGGTCGGGCGTCGCGGTGTTCGGCGACTATCTCAATGACCTGGAGATGATGGCGGAGGGCGACTGGTCCTTCGCGATGGACAACGGGCACGGCGCGGTGCAGCGGGCGGCGCAGTTCATCGCCCCGCGCAACACCGACGAGGGCGTGGTGCAGGTGCTGCGCCGACTGATCGGGGTGTGAGGTTCAAGCCCCACATCACTCCCACTCCGCCGTGTCCGGGTCGACACCGAGTGACCGCGCCCGGGCGTCGATAGCCTGTCGCAGCCAGGAGGTGAGCCCCGGTGCGACCGACTCATAGTGCTCGGCGAAGTCCGCCCCGGTGCCGGCGCTCGCCTCGTACATCCGGCCCAGGCAGACCTGCATGGACACCGACAGGGTGAAGAAGTTCGAGAAGACCTCGCGATGTTCGTCGACCAGGGCGTCCGCCGCGTCCGACCCGGGGAGCACACCGTCACGGACGGCGGCGCCGAGGCGTCCTTCCAGGTCAGCCATCGCACTCTGAAGCTGCACCCACTGTTCCGGCGAACGCTTCGCGCCGCGCTCGGCGTATTCGGACCACTGGGCGGTGCCGCCCCACTTCTCCCGGGCCTGCCGGGTCCAGTCCGGGTCCCACCCGTCGCCGAAGATCTCCCGCTCCTGCTCAACGGTGAGCAGGATGCCGTTGCGGTGCGCCTCGATCATCCGGTCCACCCCACGTTCCAGGTCCGCGAGCCGGGAAACCTTCTCCAGGATCCGCTCCTTCTGCGCGGTGAGGGACGCGACCGGGTCGGTGTCCGGGTCATCGAGCAATGCCGCGATCTCCGCCAGGGGCATGTCGAGCTCGCGGTAGACCGCGATGCGTTGGAGCCGCGCAAGGTCCGTGGCCGTGTACAGACGGTAGTCGGACCAGGTCCGTTCCGAGGGGGACGCCAGGCCGATCTGGTCCCAGTGGTGGAGGGTCCGCACGGTGACGCCGAGGATCTCCGCGACCTCACCGACGGTGAGGGACTGCGTACCGGTGCTCTTGTTGTTGTCTCTGTTGTTCATGACCCCCACTTTCGATCCTGACGTTACGTGAGGGTCAATCCGTGAATCGGTTCTTGTGACCGGGAGTGGTCCGGGATGCACCCCGGGGAACGGCCGCGGACGCCCACAGAAACACAGAACTGCAGCTCAGCGCTGGGGACTCCCTGTCAGTTCCCTGTGATCCCCGGTTTTCGGTGGCGCTCCTTGGTCACGGTTAGATAACGTAATTGTCACGTTCCGGTCACGACCGGAGCGACCCTACCAAGACCCCTATCTGACAGGAGCCCAGTAATGGACACCATCGTCTCTTCCGCTTCCAGCATCTTCGACGCCGTCATCGATTTCGTGACCTCCCTCTTCGACACCGTCACCGGTTCCGCCGGCGATGTCGTCAGCTCCATCTCGGAGTAGTCGCTCCACGGTAGTCACTCACCGACCGACCCCGGCACCGCGCAGGTCTTCCCCGACTGCGTGTGGTGCCGGGGTTTTTATATGCCCCGACCTTCACCCGTTGAGCATTTACCCGTTCAACTCATCCCGGCATTCCTCGACGGTCTTCTCCGCGATGCAGTTGCTCCACTCGATCTGCCCGTCGACCCACGGATCGGTCGGCGACTGCCCGACATCGACCTGCCAGGAGTAGTTGTCGCAGATGATGCCGGTCCCGTCGGCAGCCGTCGCACGCAGCCCGATGTTCGCGCCGATGCAGAAGTCCCCGAGCGCCGGGCCGTCAGTGGCAGAGTCCGTCGACGTGCCCGTGGGGATGTCCGAAGATCCCACGATCTCCCCCGGGGATTGGGGAGGTTCCGGCAGGTCAGGGGCAGGTACGGCGTCCTCCCCCGTCGTCGGTTCCGGATGCGCCGGGGAGGACGCCGTGCTCGTCACCGTGACCGTGGTCTGCTCTGTGCTGCCACTGTCTCCGCTGTCGCCACCGTCATCGGCGCAGCCGGCCAACACTGTCGCGGCCAGTAGCGTGAGCGTCGGAAGCGCAACCGCCGCGGCTCCCCGCCGAATCATCGTCATAGCTGCGCAGAGTACTCCTACTCAACCCCGGACTCTCCCAGCACTAGTTTGCACCGACAAATCCGACAAACGTTGCCGCGGATCCCGGGAAATGTCGGTGCAAACTCCGGAGCGCCTGTTCCGGAGTTTTTTCCCCACCCCCACACCGTCACCACGGTAGTTTCCGTGCCATAATGGTGACCCATGTCACATTCACCACGGGATCACCACCCCCACGCCGGTCCGACCACTGGCGCAGAGACACCCGGCGCCAGAACCACAAGCAGCACCACCGTCGCCCCGTGGCTCCGCGTCGCCCTGGGCATGTTCACCATCTGCTTCGGCGCGAACCTCTTCGCCCCGCTGCTCCCGGTCATGCGCGAGGTCCACGACCTCAACCAGGCACAGGTGAACTTCCTCCTCGCCATCTACATCGTCGGCCTGGTCCCCGCCCTGCTCATCGGCGGTCCCGCTTCCGACCGACGGGGGCGCCGCGCCGTGGTGCGTCCGGCCCTGATCTTCTCGATCATCGGCACCCTCGTCACCCTCACCGCGCACTTCTTCGCCGAACCGGTCAGCCCCCTCATCCTCGTCGCCGGCCGGATGCTCACCGGAGCCGCCGTCGGACTCGTGCTGGCCGCCGGGGCGTCCTGGCTCAAGGAGGTCACCCCGCCAGAGGACGGCGCAGGTACCGCCGCCCGGCGCGCCACGGTCGCCACCTCCGCCGGTTTCGGCATCGGCCCCCTGGTCACCGGCCCTGTCGCCGAGTGGCTGCCCGGGCCGGACACCACCGGTCTGGCCCTGCACCTGGTGATGATCCTCGTGCTCACCCCGCTGGTCTGGACCACGCCCGCACCACCACGACCGGCCCACACCCCGCAGACGCACCGGCACAGAACACCACTCATCCCACCCTCGGCCCGCAGCCGACACTTCCTGTTCGCCGTCGCCTCCTGGGCGCCCTGGGCATTCGGCTGCGCAACGACCTCCTTCGCCGCCCTCGCCCCGGTCGCCGGGGAGTCCATTGGCCCGGTGGTCGCCTACACCGGCCTCATCGCCGGCATCACCATGCTCACCGGTGCCGTCATCCAGCCCCGCGTAGGACGCCACGCCGACCTCGGCGCGTCACCCCACCCCGCAGTGCTCGGCCTGGCCACCGCCACGGTCGGCATGCTGCTCGCCATCGCCGTCACCGCCGCAGCTCCCGGCGCGGGTGCCGCATGGCTCATGGTCCCCACCGCCATGGTGCTGGGCACCGCCTATGGCATCATGATGGTCTCCGGCCTGCGGGAAGTGCAGCGCATCGCCCCGCGCGACGAGCTCGGTGCACTGACCGGCGTGTTCTACTCGCTGACCTACATCGGCTTCTTCGCCCCGTTCGTCATCTCGCTGATCGCCCCGCACACCGGCCACATCCCGGTGTTCATCGTCGGTGCGGTGGTGACCGTGGTGTCCGTCCCCCTGGTCCTGTCCGTCACGCGTCGCGGTTGACGCCCCCGATGAGCTCCGCCCCGACGACCCCACGTAGCAATTCCGGAGCGATCTCCTCCCCTTCGCGCAGGATCGACAGTGCCCCGGTAGGCTCCACGATGACGCACTGCACCTGGTCGAGTGCGGTCACCCCGGCCCGACGCAGCGCGCTGGCGAGGTCGGCCCCGGTGACGTGCTGCCTACGCATGGCGTCCTCCACCCGTTGACCGTGGGCCATGATCACCACGGGGGACGCCGTGATCGCCAACCGTGCCGATCGCACCCGACGGACCGCGCCGAACAGGGCCTCCATGGCCATGAGGGTGAGCAGTCCGATCAGCCCGGCGGACAGGGTCGGTGGATGGCCGATGATCACACGGCCGGCGACGGCACCGAACATGATGATGACCACGGCGTCGAAGGTGGACCAGGCGGTGAGGATCCGGGAGCCGAACACCCGCACCAACACCAGGAAAGCCAGGTAGACGCCCACCGCGCTGATCATCACCACGGGGATGCGCCAGGCGTCGATGCCGAGCGTGCGGGCCAGGGCGGCGCCCCAGCCGTCGGGTGGTGTGGCATCGGCGAGAACGGAAGCAGTCATAGAGACCGTTCTACAACCACCCGTTCTCCCGCGCGGCGCTGACCGCCGGATCCGCGAGAAGTTCACGGGCCATCGCGTCGGACGCCGCGGCGTCCCCTGCGGTGGCGGTGCGTGTGGCGCCCTCCCCGGTTCAGGTGAGGACGCGGCCGTTGTCCCCGAGTTCCTCTCAGGGTGCCGTCGGCGATGGTCCCGCCACGGTCGAGCATGAGGATGTGCCGGGCGAAGTTCTGCGCTTCCTCGAGGTAGTGGGGTGGGGAAGGCGGCGATGGTCCGCAGGGTCATGGCGACAGTGAGGTCGGGCAGCAGGCCACCGGTCTGCATCACCGCACCGACGCGCTGGGCGTCGATCGCGGCACGGGGAGTGGTGCCGAAGACCTCGACGGTGCCCGTGGTGGCCATGGTGAACCCGAGGACGAGATCGATAAGTGTCGACTTTCCGGCGCCGTTGGGGCCGAGGAGAGCGACGATTTCCCCGCGCTCGACGGTGAGGTCACAACTGCGCAGTGCGCGGACGGTCCGTCCACCCGAGCCGAAACCCCGGGGCGAGGCGTCCCCGAAATCCCCCGGTGTCATGATCCCACCGTGACATTCGGCAAGGGTGTCCAGGACCGCAGTTATGCACATTGTGGACAGGTTCACGGTGCCGGAATCACGGTTGGGCGACAAAATATACAGGTTATGCACATTTCCACAGGTCAATCCACATTGTGAACAATATTCATCCGGTATTCACCTGTCTGCTGCATTTGCAGTACCTCCGAAGCGGCGGTAGGGATGGAAAGGGTCTCCGCAGCAGACGACGCCACCGTGCAGTCACAGAACATGGTGTCACGACGTTCACGTGCAGGCTCGCCGCGTCGGTATTCTCCCGCGACGGGACGACGACCACGAGGAGCCGATGTGCCCCGGAACAACTTGAAATTCGCCTCGATACGTTCACGGAAAGTCGGTGCCGCCCGACTGCGCCGCTACCGCCGTGAAGCGTCCGCCCTCACCGGGCCGTACACCGCCGACAGGGTCACCGTCGTCGACGGCCCGACGCTGAAACGTGCCGCCGGCGGAGCCTCACTCGGCAACATGATGGAGTGGTTCGACTACGGCGTCTACGGCTACCTCGCGGTGACCATGTCCGCCGTCTTCTTCGACACCCTGTCGGACTCCCTGGCCCTGGTCGCCACCTTCGCCACCTTCGCCATCAGCATCCTCATCCGCCCCCTCGGCGGTATCTTCTTCGGCCCCCTCGGCGACCGTATCGGACGCCAGAAGGTGCTGGCCACCACCATGATCATGATGGCGATCGGTACCGTGTCCATCGGTCTGATCCCGGTCGGACTTGTGCCCGGCTGGGTCGCACTGCTCATGCTCGTCGCCGCCCGCCTCGTGCAGGGCTTCTCCGCCGGTGGCGAGTACGCCGGCGCGATGACCTTCACCGCCGAGTACGCCCCGGACAACCGCCGCGGGCACTGGGGTTCCTTCCTCGATGCCGGCTCCTACCTGGGCTTCGCCCTGGGCGCCGGCCTTGTCGCCCTGCTCAATGCGACACTCGGCGCCGACACGATGGAGGCCTGGGGTTGGCGTCTGCCGTTCTGGTGCGCCGGCATCCTCGGCGTCGTCGGCATGTATCTGCGCCTGAAGCTGGAGGACTCCCCCGCTTTCCAGGAGGCGATGGACGCCGCGGAGGCCCGCGAGGAGGACCTCACCAAGGGCCAGAAGACCGGTCTGGTCTTCCTGCTGCGCAACCACAAGCGCGAGATGCTGGTCCTGCTCGGCATCGTCGCCGCGTACAACGTCCTCGGCTACACGCTGACGTCGTTCATGAACACCTACCTCACCGAGTTCGCGGCACACACCACCACGGTCTTCGAGTCCGACATGCTGGTGCTCGTGGCGATCGTCATCACGGTGGTCACCGCTCACCCGATCGGCATCCTGTCCGACCGGATCGGACGCCGCCCGGTGCTCATCGCCGCGTCCGTCTCCCTGCTGGTCTTCTCCTTCCCGGTATTCGCCCTGCTGCAGTCCGGCAACATGGTGCTGATCTTCCTGGGCTGCGCGGTTCTCGCCGTGAACCTCGGCGGCTTCGCCGGTCCGGTCGCCGCGACACTGCCGGCGATCTTCCCGACCCACACCCGCATGGCCGCGCTGGGCATCGGCTACAACCTGTCGGGCGCGGTCTTCGCCGGGACGACGCCGATGATCAGCTCCGCCCTGATCCCGATCCTCGGTACCTGGTGGCCCGCGATCTGGCTGGTCATCTTCGGTGTCGTCGGCCTGGTGTCCGTGCGCTTCCTGCCGGAGTCCGCGCGCCAGCCGCTGGTGGGCAACAGCCCGCAGGTCGAGTCCCCCGAGCACGCCGCCGGGGTGGCCCGCACGCTGGAGCGGATGCGCCGGTCTCTGCACCTGCGTCGCCGTGACCGCACCGACTACACGGAGTGGGACGCCACCTGGGACCGGTGGCCGGGCGCCGCGGTCGAGGCCGGGCTCGACGCCTCGGACCACGATGCCGCGGTCGGCGAAGTCACGATTGACGATCTGGCCCCGTCCTACGCCGCAGGGGCCGCGGAGACACCGGTCGACGCCACCGCTGTCAAGGAACACGTCACCGCGTCCTGACGCCCCGCTACCCTGGTGTCATGGATGCCCCGGATATCTCACTCCGCGCTGCTGACCTGCTTGCCGGCCCCCGCGGACGCCGCCTGCTGCTGGAGTTCGGGTGCGACGTGGCAGACAACGCCCTGGGTTCCGCGGTGCATGAGGTCAGCGCGGACCTCGATCCGCAACGCGACAGGATCGCCCGGTACGTCCGGTACACCGACGACCCCGGAGACACCGCCGGTGCCTCCGCTCCGGCCACCCCGGACACCGTCGCCCGGCTGCTCACCGTCGCGGCCGGTCGCATTCCCCTCCCGGACCCCACAGCCGGACAGCTCCGGGACGCCCTGGGCACCTCCGTCGACGCCGCCAGGTACTGGTGCCCCTCAGACGGAGCCGACGTCCTCACCGCTGATCCTGCGGTCCGCGCCGCGCTGACGCCATGGGCGGAACACCTCGCGGCGTCCCCGCTCACCGACTGGTGGTGGTCCGCCCCGGACCCCGCCGACCAGTGGACGGTGGCCTGGGGGGAGGACGCCGCCCCGTGCCCCGCAATGACGGCGGAGAAGAAGATCTCGAACCTCCTCGCCTGGTGCACCCGCACCAGGGAGAGCGAACAGCGCGACTCGGGTTTCCTGGACCGTCGGCGGTCAGTGACGGCCGCGGCCGGCGGTGACTGGTGGTCCGTACCACTGTGGGAGGTCCCGGCGTCCACCCGGGCTTGGCCGGACGGTACCGGCGGCGGAGACCCGGTCGGAGCCCTGTTCGTCGAGGACCGGTGGGAGGACGCCTTCTGCGCCACCCGGTTCACCCCGCCGGAGCATGCCCGCATCCGGGAGATCACCGGTGCCGACGACTGGTCCGCCCTATGCCGTGAGTTCCCCCTCGAGGTCACCTGGTCCCGTCGCCGCGAGTGGTGGGAGGTCACCGGTCGGGACTCCCGGGACGCCGGCCCGTGGCTGATCCCCGACTGGTCCGCGGTCGCCGACAGGTGGGACGCCGTGCACCTCACCGTCGCCGGCTACCTCAACGCGGCGACCCGCTCCATCCCCGTCCCCGGCGACGATGGGCAGGACGCCGCCTCCGTCATCGCCGGCTGGGGACCGGACGTCACTTACTGGCTGCGGTGATCTATCCCAGCGCCTCCCCGAGCAGCCGGACAGTCTGCTCGGCACCCGGCGCGCGGTCGATCGGTTCGCCGTCGTAGGCCCCGGCGACCGGGGCGATCATGACCTCGTCGACCCCGTAGCGTCCGGCGAAGGCGGTCAACTGCTCCAGGGCGTTGTCCGGGGTGTCGACGACCTCCTTCAGCCGGTCGGGATCGGTGCTGCCGGTCTTCGAGGCGTAGCTCTCCGCCGGTCCGGGCAGCGGCGTCGTCTGCGCCTCCTCGACCGTCTCCTGGGCGGTCATCGGCAGGCCGGTGCGCAGCCGCGCCATGGTCCGACGCTGCGGGAGCATCCGCTCGGCCGCCTCCTCCGCGGTCGGGGCGACCGACGCGTTGACCGTGAGAATGGTCCGGGGCTCGGGGAACGCCTCGGAAGGCTGGTAGGTGTCGCGGTAGGTCGCCAAGGCGTCAGACAGCCCGGGGCCGCCGAAGTGGTTGGCGAAGACGTAGGGCAGGCCGAGCTCGGCGGCGAGCTTCGCGGAGAAGTCGGAGGAGCCGAGCAACCAGACTTGCGGGATCTCCCCAGCCACGGCGACCGGGGTAGAGCGAACGGCGTAGCCCTCGCCACCACGCAGGCGGACGCCGGCACCGGCCGGGTCGAGCAGGGCCATGATCTCTCGGACCTGCTGCGGGAAAGACTCCGCCCCGGGCGCGGTGCCGGACTGATGCAGCAGCTGACTGATCACCGGGTCACTGCCCGGCGCACGCCCGAGACCGAGGTCGATACGTCCCGGCGCGATCGCGGCGAGGGCGGCGAACTGTTCGGCGACGATGAGGGTGGAGTGGTTGGGCAGCATGACGCCACCGGAGCCGACCCGGATCTGTTCGGTCCTGGCCGCCACGGCGGCGGCGAGGACGGGCGGGGTGGTGGATGCCACGGCGGGCATGTTGTGGTGCTCGGCGAACCAGTAGCGGCGGTAGCCGAGCTTATCGGCGGTGGCGGCGACCTCGAGTGTCGCGACGACGGCCTGGGCACTGGTCTGACCGGTGCGGACGGGCACGAGGTCGAGGACGGACAGGGCAAGGGTGCGGTCACTGTTCATGGTCGCCACCGTAGGCCTGAATTTCAGTCACTGCAATCCCTTTCTACAGTGACTGCAGAATTGGGTTACTGTCGTCCCCATGGCAGGAACACGGACAGCAACCACCGTCGCGGCGATAAGGACAGCAGCACTGGACCTGGCCGCCGAGAACGGTTACCAGCAGACCACCGTCGACCGGATCTGTGAGCGTGCCGGCGTCAGCCAACGCACCTTCTTCAACCACTTCCCCACCAAGCAGGACGCTTTCCTCGACCACGGAACACCGTGTCTCGACGAGAAGGCGACGAGGGAGTTCCTCGTCGGCACCGGCCCCCTGCTCGATGACGCCCTCGCCATGATCACCCTGCCCGGCGCCGAGGACATCGCCCGCATGCGCATCGTCACCTCGTGCCCGGAACTCCTCGCCGCCCATGTCGCACGGATGGACGCCGTGGAGGACGAGATCCGTGACCTGGTGCTGCTGCGACTGTGCAGTGGGCACTCCGGCACCACCGGTGAACAGGAGCAGGACGCCGCCATGGTCGCCTGCCTGCTGGCCGGGGTGGTGCGCTGGGGTGCACTGAACACGGCGTCCTCTGTCCCCTGCCCGGTCACCGCCGCCCGCGCCTGCCTCGACCGGATCACCTCAACCGACACCCGAACCAACCAGGAGTAACCAGGAGTAACCATGACCATTCTCGTCACCGCCGCCACCGGCCACCTCGGCCGCCTCGTCATCGACCGCCTCATCGCCCGTGGAGCAGACGCCTCCGACATCGTCGCCGGTGTCCGCACCCCCGCCAAGGCCGCCGACCTGGCGGAGAAGGGCGTGCAGGTCCGGAACCTCGACTACGACAAGCCCGCCTCCATCCCCGCCGCTCTCGAGGGCATCGACCGCGTCCTGCTGATCTCCAGCCCGGAGATCGGCAGCCGCGTCCCGCAGCACACCGCCGTCGTGGACGCCGCCGCGGCCGCCGGCGTGCAGCTGCTGGCCTACACCAGCTGCGGTGAGGCCCTGACCACGGACTTCATGCTCGCCCCGGAGCACAAGGCCACCGAGGAGGCCATCCACGCCTCCGGTGTGCCCTTCACCGTCCTGCGCAATGTCTGGTACATCGAGAACTATCTGCCCAACGCCGCCCAGGTGAAGGAGACCGGCGTCCTGCTCGGTGCGGCAGGCGCCGGACGCGTGGCCGCCGCGACCCGCGAGGATTACGCGGACGCCGCCGCTGTCGTCCTGCTGGCTTCCGAGGAGGACGGGACGCCGACCTACGCCGGGCAGACCTTCGAGCTCTCCGGTAAGGCACTGACCTACCCGGAGATCGCCGCGGCCCTCGGTGAGGCCGTCGGCCGCGAAGTCGTCTACCAGGATCTTCCGGCCGAGCGGTACCGTGCCGGACTTGAGGTCGCGGGCCTTGACGAGGGCACCATCGGGTTCCTCGCCGGGCTGGCCGACGGCATCGCCACCGGCGGCCTGGACATCGAGAGCCCTGCACTCGCCGAGCTCATCGGCCACGAGCCGACCACCTTCGCCGAGGGCATCCGGGCCGCCCTCGCCGGCGCGGAGTAGCCGACTCCGAAACTGACACCTCCTCACCTTTGTGTCCAGGCCTTTCCGGTGGTCAGGCCTGACGTAACGTTGTTCACTGACGTGACACACCGACGTGAGGAGAGTGTTCAGATGCCACCCGCATCCGAGAAGAGAACCAGTCCGGGCGAACAGCCCAGGTGACCGTCCGGTCGACTGAGTACCGTCCTGAAGAAGGCCGCCAGCGGTGAGCAGTCCATCCACCCGGCCCTGGACCCCGGCATCAGTGTCGAGAACACGAACACGAAGCTCCCGACCCGGATCGGAGTGTTCGCCACCGCGTTGACGGTCGCCCTGTGCTTCATCGTCTGGGCAGCGGTCGCGCCGGACAGTATCGCCGAGGTCGGCTCCACCATGCAGTCCTGGGTGGTCCGCAACCTGGGGTGGATGTACGGGGCGATCACCGTCGCCTGCGCGGTGTTCATGATCGTCATCGCCTGCCGGTCGACCGGACGCATCAAACTCGGCCCGGATGACGCCGAGCCGGACTTCTCCACTGTGACGTGGATTTCCATGCTCTTCGCCGCCGGCCTGGGCATCGGCCCGATCTTCTACGACCCGATGGAACCGCTGCAGCACTTCCTCAATCCGCCGCCGACGACGGACGCCGAAAGCGGCACCATGGAGGCTGTCCGGTCGGCACTCTCCCAGGCGGTCCTGCACCAGGCGAGCTTCGCCTGGGGCATCTACGCCATGGTCGGTGGCTCACTGGCGTACACCACCCACCGACGCGGCCGCGTCCCGCTGATCTCCGCGGTCTTCGAGCCGATCTTCCCGGACGGCTCGAACCGCGTTCTCGGCAAGATCATCGATGTCGCCGCTGTGCTGGTGACCCTGTTCGGTACCGCGACCTCGCTGGGTATCGGCGCACTCCAGATCCGGACCGGTACCTCGATCCTCACCGGCAAGCCACTGGAGGGCAACGGGTTCGTCGTGGTGGCCATGTCGGTTCTCACCGTCGTCTTCATCATCTCCGCGGTGTCCGGTGTGAAGCGGGGTATCGCCCTGCTGAGCAACATCAACATGGGACTGGTCATTGCACTGGGGCTGTTCGTGCTGGTCACCGGGTCGACCGTGTTCCTGCTCGACCTGCTTCCGTCGACGGTTTACAACCTCGCCGAGAATCTCCTGGCCATGTTCCAGGTCAGTGCGAGCGAGGGCAAGGTGGAAGAGGAGTTCCTCACCTCGTGGACCACCCTGCTGTGGGCCTGGTGGATCTCGTGGTCCCCGTTCGTGGGCATGTTCATCACGAAGATCTCCCGCGGCCGGACGATCCGTGAGTTCGCCACGGTTGTCGTGCTCGTCCCGTCTGCGATCTCCATCGCCTGGTTCGTGATCTTCGGAGGCACGTCCATCAGGATGAACCTGGACGGTCTGGGCCTGGAGATCAAGGAGTCCGGAGAGAACGTCATGTTCGATACCATGGACAACCTCCCTTTCACCGGGGTGACGTCCATCGTGGTGCTCATCGCCGTGGTGATCTTCTTCGTCACGGCAGCCGACTCGGCAACGGTGGTGATGGGGTCGATGTCTCAGTCGGGACGCGCGTTCCCCTCGAAGCCGGTGACGATCATCTGGGGCGCGGCCCTCGGCCTCATCGCGATCTTCCTGCTGCTCGCCGGCGGACGCAATGCACTGTCCGGACTGCAGTCGATCATGGTCTCCTGTTCCGTTCCGTTCGCCCTGATCATCATCGGCATGATGGTCTCCTGGTGGAAGGACCTGTCCAATGACCCTGCGACGATCCGTCGCCGGTACGCCCGTTCGGCGGTCTACAAGGGCGTCGCCAAGGGAATCGACGAGCACGGTGACGACTTCGTGTTCGGGGTGGACCCCGTCCCTGCTGAGGAAGGCGCCGGCGCGCACTTCGACAGCGAGGATCCGGAGCTGACCGACTGGTACACCGACGCCACCTCCGAAGATCCGGAGGAGGCGCGGAAGCAGCGTGAGGAGGAGGCTGCCGCTACTCCGGACCCGTGGGCCGCGTACTCGCGGACCCAGGAGAACCGCGCCGCAGCAGAGGCAGCGGAGGCAGCGGAAAAGGACGCCAAAGAGAAGGACGCCGACGGGTAGTAGGTACTCCCCCGGATACAGCACACCCCGTGTCGCTGCAGTGATCCTGCGGCGACACGGGGTGTGTCGTTCTCGGGGTGGCTGCACAACTGCGCGACCATACCCCGGTACTTATCTAGCCGGCGATGATCTTGTTGACCTGGCGGACGACCGGAGCCGGAGCAAAGCGGGCGGACCAGCGGAGGGGAAGGTCCGGGAAGGACACAGAGTAGTCCTGACGCTGACGCTCGATGAAGTTCTTCGGGTGGACGGCCTTCCAGACGGAGTTCGCGACGTCGCTGGGTTCGATCCGGACGCCGAGACGTTTGGTGGACTTGGCCTCCACAGCGGCCAGCCTGGTCTTGGCCCACAGCGGCATGATGCTGACGACGCGGATGTCGTCCTTGCGCCACTCCAGGCTCATGGCCTGGGTGAAACCGTGGACGTAGAACTTGGACGCGGAGTAGGGGGTGATGTGCGGCTGCCCGTAGATACCGGAGGCAGAACCCATGGACAGCATGTGCGCACCCTTGGTGGCCTTGAGGTAGGGGTACGCGGCCTTGGCACCGAGGGTGATGCCGGTGCAGTTGACCTCGATCTGCTTGGCGATCAGGCCGGCCGGCTGCTCGGCGATGTCGAGGTCACCGATGATGCCGGCGTTGTTGTCGAGGACGTCCAGTTTGCCGTTGGTGTGGGAGGTGAAGTCGGCCAGAGCCTCCTCCCAGTTGGTGAAATCGGTGACGTCAAGCTTGCCGGTGATGATGCCGGGAGCCTCGGCGGCGAGCTTGCCGAGGCCCTCCTCGTCGATGTCGTAGGCGCCGACGGTCCAACCGGCGTTGTGGAACTTGAGTGCGACTTCACGGCCGATGCCCGCAGCACCGCCGGAGATGAAAATGCTCTTATTACCCATGGGGAACAAAACTACCGGCGCCCGGACGGCAGCGTCCACGGTTCGGGCATATTTCCAGAAGAAAAGTTGGCCTCAGCTCATCCCCCGCGGTGACCCCGGAGCTTCCGGGGCGAGCGGTTTCACGTGAAACGCACTATCCCTCGTCGCCGCCGATGGCATCCGCCAGCAGTGGCGCGAGGGTCTCGAGCGCCCACTGGGTGGACAGCGGTCCGGGGTAGGCGATGGCCCAGGGGAGATTGCCTTCCTGCTCCTCGGTGTCATCGTTCACCGTGTACCCGGCCTTCCCGGATTCGAAGGCCTTGTTGTGGAGGATCAGGACCCGCCCCTCCTTCACTCCCGGGATCGCCTGGAAGGTCGGGTTGTCCGTCAGATCGTCGATCCTGCCGTTCGAGTTGTCCATGATGCCCATGACATCGGCGGCGGTGTCGTCGAGGCGCTCGGCGGAGATGTCGTCGCTGCCGAAACTCGAGGACTCCGCGATAGTCGTGAGCCCGATGGACTCCATCAGGTCGGCAGCATCCGAATCGTCCGGGTCGAGGTAGCGGATGGTGTCCAGCCCGAAGTAGTTGAGCATCGAGATGCTCTTCCCCTCGAACTCGGGATGCTCGGCCTTCACGTCGGCAGCCACCTGAGCGGTGTCACCGGTGACCGGGGCGATCTTCGAGAGGTCGTCGTACTGGTCCCCGAGGTCCATCTGGCTGGCGAGGATGAGATCCGGCTCCGCAGCGGCGACACTCTCCAGGTCGATGGAGCCGTCTTCGGCGGAGGCGGAGGTGTTCTCCGGTTCTTGACCGTCGAAGGCGTCGACGGTCCAGACCTCCTGCTTGAGCATGTTCTCCCACATGATCACCGGGACCTCGCCGAGTGAAGCCATGATGTCCGCGTCCTTCACCCGACTGCGGCAATGCGGGTCGGCTTCTCCTCCAGGGTGGACTCCCCCACGCGGTCCCGAAGGTGAGCGGGTAGGACGCCGAGTCCACTGCAGTCCCGTCTGCCACCTCTTCTGACGACGAGGAACTGCCGGTGTCGTCGTCATCCGACGAGCAGGCGGTGAGCGTGAGCCCTGTGACGGCTGCGAGAACCGCAGCTGCCACGCTCCGGGACGGGCGGCGCACGGTCAGGGACAAGGGATCTCCTCAGGTCGTGTGCGATGTCATTCAGACTACAAACACGACATGAGGCAAGGCAAAGGTCATGTAGACGGCGCCACCGGTTCACACCGGACCTGCTCCACCGACCCGGGGGACAGGGCGTTGCGCACCAGGTCGATCACCCGTGGCGAGTAGGTCATGTCATGGCCCGACATGTCCCGTTCGCAGCCGTCCTGCAGCACGATATTCTCCACCGTCGCCCCGGGGCCGGCGGTGAGGAAGGTGCTCTCGTAGGGGGTGGTGGTCGTGTCGTAGCGGGAGCCGATGGCGATGTAGTTGACGCCGGGCACCGTATCCCCGTCCGCGTTCAGCTCGGTGAGCAACGGGGAATCGTAGACCTGCTGTATGCCTGCCTCGCCGATGACGTAGTCCAGCGCCGGATCGAGATCGAGTCCGAGGTCACCGATGGTGCGGTCGAGCGTCCCCAGCCCGTTCAACGTAGTGCCGTGGTTCGTCGCGCCGAGCGTGACGAGCCTACCCACCTTCTCCGCCCCGCCATTGAACTTCAGGTACTGCCGGGCGAGCAGTCCGCCCTGGGAATGGCCGACCATGCCGACCTGGGACGTTCCGGTGGCCTGGAGGACGGCGTCCACGTAGTCGGCGAGGTCACCGGCGGTGAGGGCGATGTCCTTGGTGGCGAAGACACCGGGCCCGAGCGACTGCACCCCTCCCCTGGTGGTGATGTCCGCTTCGCCGAGGTTCGGGGCGAATACGCAGTAGCCGTCCTCCTTGAGCTGCGGTGCCAGACCCGACCAGGCACTGTAGGTATTCCCCCATGTCCCGTGGACGAGAACGACCGGCTCGGGGTGCTCCGCCGTGGGGACGCAGTCCCAGTCGTCGGCACCGGGCGGAGCCATGCGTGGGTTATTCCGGGCCTGTGCACTGGCGTCCCGGAAATCGACGGCGCCGGGACCGTTCCCGGTCGTGGTCTCGTGTGGATGGGGCACCTCCGGATACTCGGGAGGGGCGGGCATCTCAGGCATCTCAGGCACAGCCGGCGCGGCAACTGCCTTGGGTGCGGCGAACAACAGACCGAGGGAAGCAAGCAATCCCCCGGCAACGGCACTTGTTTTCCTAGTAAACATAAGAACACGCTACCAGTGACTCACCTCATAGTGTGGTTCACAGTGCGGTGAATCATTGTTTACAGCGTGTTCTTCCCCACCTGATCAACGGCGGTAGGCGATACCCCGCTCATCGAGGAGCTCCTTGAGCCGCGACGGGTAGTCGGTGATGATGCCGTCGGCTCCGGCGTCGATGTACTCCGCCATGTCGGCGGTCTCGTTGACCGTCCACGGCAGGACGCGCACCCCGGCCTCATGTGCCCGGTCGATGAACCCCGCGAGGTCACCTCCGACCCAGGACGAGGAGGTGTCGAAGGCGGGACTCGCGACTTCCACACCCAGCTCCCCCACCCCGGCGAGGACGTCACCGTCGACAGCGTCGTAGTCCACCGGCCCGAGGTACGGCGAGTCCGACCTCCACGTGCTCTTGTCCCACAGTGCGGCGAGTGGGACCTGCGGGGCGCGGTCGCGGACCAGCGGCAGTGTCGACCAGTCGAAGGACTGCACGGTGATCCGGTCGGTGGTGCCGGCGGCGTCCGCGGCATCGAGGATGGCGTCCACATACTCCTGCGGCGCGGCGGACCGCTCCGGCTCCTCGGCCTCGACCTTGGTCTCGATGTTGAAGTACACCTGCGGATCACGCTCCGCGATATCGAAGACATCGCTGAGCTGCAGGATCCGGTTACCGCTGGCGGGCGCGGCGTCCGGGAAATCGTCGAGCACCTTGTCGCAGGTCAGCGTCTGGATCTGGTCCCAGGTCAGGTCGTGGACATCCTTGCCGACATAGGGGAACTCCGGGTCATCGGCGGTGACCGGCGCGGTATCCGTGCACTTGTCGTCCTGGATCGACGGATCGTGCCAGACCAGCGGGATACCGTCCTCCGTCATGTGGATGTCGAGCTCGAGGGTGGTGACGCCGAGGTCGATGGCGGTCTCGAAGGCGGTCCGGGACTCCTCGGTGTGCTCACCGCGGCCGCCACGGTGTGCCTGCAGGTCGAAGGTGGTCGGCAGGTTGTCGACGGGGTCCGCACCCGGGATGCCCGGAAGGCTGCCGGTGATGCCACCGGGTGATCCGGGGACGGATCCCGGGGCCCTGTCGGACAGGGCACCGGCGGCGGTGGCTGCGGGAACTGAGACGAGGAGGGTGGACAGGGCCACTGCGCTGGAGAGGACTGTGGCGGCGAGGCGTCGGGTGAGGGTCATGGGGAGAACGCTAACGACCGGCCACGCTCCCTGTCAGCTATGTGCACCTGGTGTTCACGGTGAACACGGAGAGTTCATCCAGGTGTCAGCATCAGTACGGTCGGGGGTTCTCCGGGGACACCCGCAAGCGGGGACCCGGTGCGGAGTGCGGTCACCGCCCCGCACAGGAACACCCCTACATCCGCCCCAGCCGCCACAGCGAGGTGACCTCGCGGGACCGGGCGACATGCAGCGGATCGTCCCCCCGCAGCACCTTCGGATGACGCGGCGTGGTGTCCGACCGTCCGAGAACCTGCAGGCCGCCGTCGGAGATCCAGGTCTCCAGCTGCTCCCTGGTACGTAGTCCGAGGTGCTCCGCCAGGTCAGACAGCACCAGCCAGCCCTCCCCACCGTCGGTGAGGTGGTCGGTGACTTCAGTGAGGAAGCGCCGTAGGGCATCGGAGGAGGCGTCGTAGATCCCGAGTTCCAGTTCCGAGGTCGGCGTCCCCGGTAGCCACGGCGGGTTGAAGACGACAATATCCGCGGCATCCGCGGCATCCGCGGCATCCGTGGTCTCCGTGGTCTCCGACACCGCCGGCCACAGGTCAGCCTCGACGACCTCGCACCGCTCCCCCACACCGAGCCGGTCCAGGTTCGCCCGCGCACACGCCACCGCACGCGGGTTCACGTCCGTCGCCGTCACTCGTACGGCGCCTCTCCTGGCCAGCACGGCGGCGAGGACGCCGGTTCCGGTCCCCAGTTCCAGGACGCTCGCCCCCGCTTTGAGAGAGGGCAGGAAAGCCGCCGCGACGTCATCGACCAGGTCGACGTACTCGCTGCGCGTCGGCGAGAAAACGCCGTAGTCGGGGTACACCTTCTCCCCCAATGCCGGTACCTCCACACCGTTGAGATGCCACTGATATGCCCCGAGGACACCCTGTAGTGCGGTGAACGGTGTCCGCCGGCTCTCCCCCCGCGAAGGGGCACCGTAGGCGTGCCCGCAGGCCCCGGCCACGTCCGGGGCGCGGTGCAGGTCCAGGAGCCATTGACCGTCCCGCTCCGCCAGGTCGACGACGATGCGGCCGAGGATCTCCGCCCGGCGCGCCCGGTCCTCACGCTGCCGCAGGAACAGGTCTGCCGCGGTCCCCGCGCTCTGCTTCTTCTTCCCCTTACGCGCCGCCTGCTTCGTCAGCCGCCGGTCGACGGCCCTGATGAGCTGGCGTCCGTTGTGGAAGTCCCCCTGCCAGAGCAGTGTGGTTCCGCGGCGCAGCCGGGCGTAGGCGGCGTCTGCGGTGGTCGTGTCATCGGCGACGGTCGTCTGCCCGGAGGTGGAGGTCATGCCTGTGATTGTCGCACGGGCAGGCTGAAGCCCCGGACTACCCCAGCAGGTTCTCGCGCAGGGTCGTGCCCTCGTACTCCCGGCGGAACCGGCCGCGCTCCTGCAGCACCGGGACCACCTGGTCGACGAAGGTGTCCAGCCCGTGCGGCATGGACGGCGGCATGATGTTGAACCCGTCGGCCGCCCCGCAGTCGATCCACCGGATGATCTCGTCCGCGGCCTGCTCCGGGGTGCCCACGAGGGTCGCATGGCCACCACCGGCGGCGAGGTAGCCGAGCAGCTCGCGGACGGTCGGCCGGCGCAGGTCGTCGGGGCCGCTGCTGGATCCGCCGCGGCGTCCGGTATGCGCGATGATGTGGCGGACCAGGGCAGAGCGACCAGGTGCCGCATCGCACTCGCTGACCGGCGGCAGTTCGGGGAACTCGGCGTCCGGGTCCCAGGAGGTGGCGTCCACCCCGAGGAAGGCGGAGAGGTCGTGCAGTGCCGCCTCGACCGGCAGCAGCTCGTTGAGTTCCTGCTGGTAGCGGCGGGCCTCCTCCTCGGTGGAGCCGATGTAGGTCACGAGGCCGGGCATGACGCGCACATGATCGGGGTTGCGCCCCATGGCGGCGGTGCGGGCGCGGACGTCCTTCCGGAAACCGCGGGCGCCCTGGGAGTCCCAGGCGACGGTGAAGACGCCCTCGGCGTGGGACGCGGCGAGGTCCCGGCCCGGCTCCGAGACACCGGCCTGGAAGATCACCGGCTGCTTCTGCGGCGGGGTGGGGATGTTCAGCGGGCCGTCGACCCGGAACCACCGGTCATCGTGGTTGATCTTCTTCAGCTGCGAGGTCTCGGTGTACCGGCCGGAGCGGTCGGCGACGATCGACTCCGCCGGCCAGGACCCCCACAGTTCCTTGAGCGTCTCGGCGAACTCCCCGGCGCGGGCGTAGCGCACCGCGTGGTTCGGCAGGGCGTCCATCCCGTGGTTGCGTGCCTCGGCGTCCAGCTGGGAGGTCACGATGTTCAGCCCGGCGCGTCCACCGGAGATGTGGTCGAGGCTGGCGATGAAGCGCGCCGCATGGAACGGGTCCCAGAACGTCGAGGAGACCGAGGAGACCAGGCCGATGTGTTCGGTGACCTGCGAGATCGCCGCGAGGGTGGTCATCGGCTCGAGGAACCAGGTCGGGCCGGCGGTGAGCGCCTCGGTGCGGGCCGCCTGTCCGTCGGGGAAGAAGACGGCGTCGAGCCTGCCGCGTTCGGCGGTCTGTGCCAGGGACTCCCACCTGGAGATCTCGCCGAGCCGGTCCACGTCGGAGTCTGCCGCGCGCCAGGCCGCGGCATGGTGACCGCAGCCACTGGCGAAGAGGCTGAGGTGGACCTGTGCCGGGTTGTCGGGCTCGCCGTTATCGGTCATGGGAACCTTTCCGAGGTGGTGAATTCCGGGGGTGGGACATTGCTCCACGTCGGTAGCCTTGGCGGCATGTTTCCTGACGTGTCGACAGTTTCACCGTACCTGTCCGCGGCTGAGGGCACCCGCACCGCCTCGGTGGCGACCTGGGTCCTCGTGCCGCTGTTGATCATCATCGGGGCCGTGGCCCTCGCCGCCGTCACCTGGCTGCTGGCCACCGTGATGCGCCGGGTCCTCGGCGTACCGGTGGGGTGGCCGCGGTCGATCGCCGTGGCCCTGGTGGTCTCTCTGGCGACCGGCGGCCTGGTCTACCTGGCGGTCGACCAGTTCTGGGATTCCGGGGTGGACGCCGGCCCGGCGGTCATCCTCGGGGGGATCGCGCTGCTGTGGATGCTCGGGTTCGGTGCGGCGGCGCTCACTGTCCTGGAACTCATCGCCCCGACCGGACCGACAGGCGGCTCCCCGCTGTCCTGGTTCAGCGGCCTGCGCGACGCCCGCGGCCGCAACCGGCGCTACCGGCAGGTCACGGCGGTGTTCGTCCGTCACGGGCTGACCTCGGGGCGTCCTTCCTTCTCCGGGAAGGACGCCGACGCGACCCGTCGGATCGCGCAGTCCTTCCGTGAAGCCCTTGAGGAGTGCGGGACGACCTTCGTGAAGCTCGGCCAGAACCTGTCGACCCGGGAGAACACCCTGCCGCCGGAATTCGTCCACGAACTGTCCCGGCTGCAGACCTCGGCATCCCCGGCACCCTGGCCGGAGATCCGCGAGGCGCTCACCGAGGCTCTCGGCGCGGATCCGGAGGAGGTCTTCGCCTCGGTGGAGCATGAGCCGATGGCGGCGGCGTCGGTGGCGCAGGTGCACCGGGCGCGGCTCGAGGACGGGACAGCGGTGGTGCTCAAGGTGCAGCGTCCGGGTGTGGTCGAGGAGGTCATGCGGGACACCGACATCGTGCTGCGGGTCTGCACCCGGCTGGAGAATTCCGCGCAGTGGGCCCGGGAGATGCGGCTGAAGCAGCTGGCGTCCTCCTTCACCACGACGCTGGCCGAGGAGCTGGACTACCGCACCGAGGCGATGAACATGCGTCAGATGGCGGAGCCGCTCGCGGCGACGGGCATGGTCATGCCGAAGGTCTACGACCGGTACTCCTCGCAGCGACTGCTGGTGATGGACGAGCTGGTGGGTACTCCCCTGGGCTCGGCGACCGGGCCGGACGGGGAGATCGCGGCGATGACCCCGGAACTGCGCCGGGAGCTCGGTGACCTGCTCATGGGCGCCTCGCTGCGGCAGATGATGGAGTACGGCATCTTCCAGGCCGACCCTCACCCGGGCAATGTGCTGGTGATGCACGATGTGACGGTGCGGTCGGCGTCCTCCTCGGAGCATGAGCACAGCCTCGGCCGGGTGCACGTCAGCGCCGGCTCGGACGAGGAGACGGTCATCACGCGGGAGACCGGGCTGGGCATGCTCGACTTCGGTGCGGTGGGCCACCTGGACTCCACGGACCGCGCCGCATTGGCGTCCGTCTTCGCCGCCATCGATCTGGGGGATGCCAGGGTCCTCACCGATGCACTGCTGGGCCTCATGGACCGTCCGGAGGAGCTGGACGTCCGTGCCCTGCAGCGGTCCGTCAGTGCGCTGCTGGCCCGCTACGGCGGCGGGATCGAGTACGGCGAGGGATCCGCACTGTTCAGCCGGCTGACCCGCCTCTTCAATGACTACAGGCTGGTCGTTCCGGAGACGGTCGCCGTGGCCCTGCGCAGTCTCGCCGAGCTGGAGGGCACGTTGCGCGTCCTCGACCCCGACTACCCCCTGGTGGAGACCGCACGGCGTGAAGGATCGGACCTGGTGCGCGACCGGTTCCGTCCGGAGGGCCTGAAGGACGCCGCGGAGAGCGTCCTCATGGAGTCCCTGCCGCTGCTGCGGGACCTGCCGCGCCAGGTCTCGGGGATCGTCGGTGACCTGCAGGACGGCCGCATGTCGGTGAGTATGCGGATGTTCCGCAACCCCGGTGACCGGGCCTTCCTCACCGGACTGCTGCAGCAGGTGACGGTGGCGATGGTGGCGGGGTTCTGCATCCTCGGCGGGGTGATGCTCATCGCCTTCGGTGACGGCGGGCCCGTCCTCGTCGACGAGCTGACCTGGCATGCGGCGATGGGGTACGTGGTGCTGTTCTGCGGCTTCCTCATGTCACTGCGCACCGTGGCGATGGTGCTGTTCCGCGGGCGGGGTGGGCGGGGCCGGGAACGGCCCTGATCCGGCTCAGCCTCCCACAGAGTTCCGCACGAGGACCCGCAGCCGCTCCTCCACTGCCGGGGTCACCTCGACCACGGCGAAACTGGTGGCCCACATGGGGCCGTCGTCGAGGGTGGCGTCCTCCGAGAATCCGACGGTGCCGAAGCGCACCTCGAATTTCGAGGCCGGCTGGTAGAAGACGATGACCTTGCCGTCGAGGGCGTAGGAGGGGAAGCCGTACCAGGTCTTCGGGGCGAGCTGCGGTGCCTCCTCGGTGACGACGCGATGAAGCAGGGCCGCGACGGCCGCGTCCTTCCCTTCGAGGGCGTTGATCGCGGCGACGCAGGCCTCGAACTCCCGGGCGGTCTTCGCCGCCCCCTTGAGCCCCTTGGTGGAGCGGATCTCCTCGGCGCGCTGGGCCATGGCAGCGCGTTCTTCATCGCTGAATCCGGACATGGTGCTACTTCCCTTCCTGGGTCGGGGTCTCCTGGATGCGCAGGAGGTTTCCGGCGGGGTCGCGGACGGCGGCGTCCCTCAGTCCGTAGTCCTGGTTGACCGGTTCCTGGACGATGTCGGCACCGGCGGCGACAAGTGCGTCGAAGGTGGCGTCCAGGTCGGCGGTGGCGAGGTTGACGCCGAAGTAGGTGCCCTTGGCGACAAGATCGGTGAGCAGTGCGGTCTCCTCGTCAGAGAGGTCGGATCCGACACCCACGGGGTGCAGCACAATGGCGGTGTCCGGCTGACCGACGGGGCCGACGGTGATCCACCGTATGGCCTCGTAGCCGACGTCGAGGCGGACCTCGAAACCGAGCACGTCGCGGTAGAACGCGAGGGACGCCTCGGGGTCGAGGTGGGGCAGGAAGCTGGTGTGGATGCTGAGACCGGTACGTGGATCGCTCATACCGCTGAGACTACGGTGCCCCCGATGTGCCCGCTTCTCGATTCCTGACCGGTGCGGTGGGGCGCTCCCGGCGGGGTCTGGTGATCTGCCGGGCGATGCACGGCAGCATCCCCGGAACCACGTCCGCGCCCTGTGCGCGGTACATGCTCGGTGGCACGCCGACGAGCTCGGAGAAGCGGGTGCTGAAGGTGCCGAGTGAGCCGCAGCCGACGGTGAAGCATACCTCGGTGACGCTCATGTCCGTGGTGCGCAGCAGCGTCATCGCGCGTTCGATACGCCTGGTCATGAGGTACTGGTACGGGGTCTCCCGGTAGGCGGCCTTGAACTGGCGGCTGAAATGCCCCGGAGACAGGTGGACCGCCCGCGCCAGGGAGGTGACGTCGAGCGGTCGGTCGTACTCGAGGTCCATGCGGTCGCGGACACGCCGCAGGAGCACGAGTGTCTGCAGGTCAGGTCGTCCGGTCACCTGACCATTGTGGCACGGCTACTCGCCGGTCTCCGCGTCCTCCGGATGGACGAGGCACATGGTGTCGAGGACGTTGTTGTAGGTGTCCAGGGCCTGGCCGGAGAAGTAGGACGCGACGGCCGGGAAGTTCGGGACCACCGAGAACTCCATGGTTCCGGTACCCACCGGCAGTTCCACACCCGGCACCACAGTTCCCCAGATCTTCGAGACGATCATGCCGACGAGGGAGTCCGCGACGTAGGTGTAGTCCACACCGTTGCCGACGGTGAGGTCGGCGACGGCGGTGGTGCCGGACGCGGTGCCGTCGACGGCCCCCTGGACCGCACCCCAGGCGAAAGTGATCATCGGGTCATCGATGTAGGCGAGGACGGGGTTGAGGTCCTCCGGCTCCTTCATGATGAAGTTGTTCGTGATCCGCGCGGTGCGGGCGTTGTTCTGCAGGCGGGCGAGCTCGGCGTCGAAGGCACCCTGTTTGTCAGCCGGGACCTGGCCACGCATGCTCTCGGCGACACGGTCCAGGGCCGCACCGAGGGTCTCGGCGGAGGCCGGGACGCAGGTCTCGCCGTCATCCAGGGTCATGTACTCCGCATTGGCGCGCTCCTGCGGCTGCACCGGGACGACCGGGCGGGCGCCACCGTCGGACAGCCGCTCCTCGTCGGAGGGGGCCGCCTCCCCGTCCCAGCACCGGGCGGTGAGATTGTTCTGCCAGGCGACGGCGAGCTGCTTGATACCGCGGGAACCGTACTGGAAGGGGAGCTTCGCGAAGAAGCCGATGGTGGTGTAGCTGGTGAGCATCGAGCCCACCAGCGGAACGCCCTGGGCGATCGGGGTGAGCGGGGTCGGGCCGATGCTCGGCATGCCCGCCGCGACGACGTCCAGCGGCACGGTGAAGGTGTACATGCCGAGCACCAGGGTCTCGACGACCTCGGAGAGGGTGAGATCCTGGAAGGCGACGACGGCGTCCGCCTCACCGTTGCGGATCTTGTCGAGGCGGGCGACCGCGAAGTTCGCGTACGGGTCCTCGTTGTCCTCGGCCTCGGCGTTGATCTCGGAAGCGTCGCGGGAGACGTCGACATAGGCGACATTCGTGCTGACCAGGGAGGCGCGCAGGTTGTTCACGTTGGTGTCGAACATCGACGCGAACTGGGCCGGGATGCCGGCCTTGGTCTCGGCGGTCATCTGGTCGAAGGCGGCGAGCACGGAGATGGTGCCGGCGTCCTTGCAGGTGGTGTCGTCAGTGGGGGCAGGGGAGTCCTGCGCTGCCGCAGCGGGTGCGACAACGAGCGCGGAGCCAGCGGTGGCGGCGGCCAGGATCATGGTGGCGGCGCCGCGCGACACGCGGCTCATCTTCAACGTCATGCGGGTAGCGTACCCACATCACGTCGACTTTCTCCTGTCGTATCGGTGAGCCTGGCCTAATGTACTTGATCTCACATCGGCCCAGCACCGAGGTCGCCCCGCATTCGCAGGTCAGTAGTTCGCGGGCGGGTCACTGGCGGGGAAGGTCTCCTCGCCCCACTCGTCGATCGTCTCCTCGATCGTTCCGGGTCCCTGCTGCGGAAGCCCGGAGTCCGTGTCCTTGCTGTCCTTGTCTTCCGCGGTGTGCTTCGGATCCTTCTTGGTGTCCTCGGGCGCAGGGGCGTCCTCGGCGTGATGCTTACCGGTCTTCTTGTCCTGATCGGTCATCGTGCTCATTCCCTTCCGGTGATGTCGTGGGTTGGTGAGTTCCCTACCCTAGGCATGAACGCCGCCTCGCGCTGCCCCCGAATTGAGGGGTCCGCTGAGCGCGTGTGTGCCTGGGTGGGGAGGTATGAGCCAGTACTGGATCGCAGATACCTCGGCCCCCGAGAAGACCGACCCTTCCGCGAACACTCCGTTCCGCTCAGCCTCCCAACGCCGCGAGCCCGGCAGGATCGGTCGCTTCTTCCGGTCCATCGCCCGGTTGTGGATGCACCGCAGCCGACCGGAGGGTCCCGCTGAGCGATGATGCGGAATATGACAAAGGGCACTCCCCGGTTTCCCGGAAAGTGCCCTTGACGTGCGGTGGAGCTATGGGGAATCCACCACTAACACACTATCGCCACTGGTCACAGCCCTACCCAACCACCAATGAGACAGTCTTGTTGGGCACTGATTGGGTATACCACCAAGAAAGGTAACCCTTAGCCATTAACAACACCACCGCAACGCCGACCATCATCCACCCCGGAGAGCATGGACGTGGACACCCACGACACTAACGCGGCCAACGTCGCCCGAACCACAACCGCACTCGCGGAGACGATGGACGAAGCACGACGCCTCTACACCGACGACGAGCACAACACCGGACGGTAGAGACCCACCACAGGCACGACAAAGCCCCCACAGGCCCATTACAGGCCTTGTGGGGGCTACTTCTACGTCCAGGTGGGGCTACAGCCTACAAGGGCCGCAGAACGCCGTACAGGGGACAAACAGGGGACGCTAGCGGGGCATTCACCACCAATGGTGAAAAGGGTCACCGAGGACGGCAGGACCGGGAACAGGCACGGATAGCAGGTCAGGACTTTTCTGGATTTTCCCAGAATATTCCCACAGGTGATCTCCCCACACCGCCCGAGGACTTGTTATGGGTAGCCGTCACAATCCCCTCCCGGCACGCACAGGACACCGACAACCACCCCGGCCAGACCTTCTCGGTGACACCACCGACAACCACCCCACCCCGACCGGCGAACTAACCCCCACCACAACAGTAGTCTCGTAAGGCAAACCTAACCCCGCACAGCACCCCGGGGGGGACCCCAGACCAGCAATGATCCCCAGTCCGGTGTCATAGAGCCGAAGGTAGCGTACATGATTGAAAGCCGCACGACGCACACGGTGTCACACGGTATCAGCCTCTCCGTGTACGGGTTTCACACTATTCAACGGTGTTTCATCCCAGGTATTGAACTTTTGGCATAGGTCAAGACTGCTCACCCGGAAAAATCTGGGGAGTATCGTGAACCTTTTTCCGCTGGTCAGGGACGTTTCGCGGAAATCTCCGCGTAATCATCTCCGCTGGTCATGGACAGTTCCCGGTTCTGGGAGGTGCCTTTTCGAGGTTGACCTCAAATGCGCTGGTCAGGGACTACGATCCGATTTCCCGGAACATGCCGCGAACCATTGCGAGGTTGACCTCAACATTGCTGGTCACGCATACGTTCCCGGCGTCGGGAAGCATTGCGGGCACGGCCACCACTTGATTCGGAAATCCGAATATAATCCTGACCTGCACCGAAAACACCCCCTGACCAGCCTATTAGTCACACCACTCCACGCCCGTAGCAGCGTCAACACGGCGCTGTAGCACATCGACAGGCGTTAGGGGAAGAGGCAGAAACGTGTCAGCGAGGAAACGATCTGCGTACTCGTCAGCGAACCTCTGGAACTGGTCGGTCAGATCAACACCACGGCGCTTAGCGTTGCTGACCTTCGCCCGGGCACTGTTGCACGCTCTGCACACGCGCCAACCACGGGACAGATATGCCTTCACGAGGTTTTCACCGATCAAAGGGTGGCCGTTGACGCATAGCGTCTTCCGTGATCCGTGGTGGTTCCCGTGGCGCACCATGTCTGCGCTGTTCTCTGCCGCCGATCCCGGCCGGAGATTCCAAACGGCTACATAATTCCGCTTCGGAACCTTATGCAATGCCATTGAGCCGTCGTCAAGGCAACCGGGGTGCCAAGCAGCCAAGACAAGCCGTTGTACTCGCCAATGTCGTCTGCCGAACCAGACCACCGGGTACCCGGTGCGGTCTAGCCCGATCTTGTAGGCCTTCTTCGTTTCCGCATTCCAGACCTCCGTGCCGTCCGCAAGGATGTGAATGTGCGGGAAGCCCGGTACGCTTCGGTAGCCGCTACCAGCGATAAAGTGGGGGCTGTTCAGGTCCTCTTCGGTGTAGCCGGTCGCCCGGGCTAGTGCTTTTGTATTCAAAGTATTCTCCTTCGATTAATTATTGATTCAATTCCTAGTCTGTCTGTCCGTGAGCGCTCCGGCACCTGCCGCACGTCGGTGATGAGTAGCGGGTCCACGATGACCTCCGGCTCCGCTGTGGACAGTCGTAGGCCCTGTGCCCGTGCGCGTGCGTAAACCGCTTCACAGTCCACAAGAATGGCACCCACAGGCGCTGTAGCGGTCAAGACGGTGCGAACCTCGTGCCGTTGCCGGGCAAAGATCACAGCGGCCTGACGGCTGGTAGTCCAGGACATGCCGTAGTGCTGATAGGTCCACTCATCCACGTGTGCGCCTCGGTACACGTTCACGGGCTGGTCTGGTGTGGGCATGTGAGCGTTGTTGAACAGGTCTATCCACCGCTCTTGTGGCATGAGTAGTTCAGGGTGGCCGCTACGGGTCCACGCTGTGAGCAGTTGCAGCGGCGTCGGTGCCTGACCGGTCAACAGTTGTGCCCGTAGGCGGGTCAGATGCTCCGTCTCGTTGACGAAGTGCTCTACACCCACTGTTCTCCGCCGTTCGCCCTCGGCATTGACGAGACACCGGGTGCCGTCGTGGTTCCGGTCAGGTAATCAATGAACTCGTCAATCGGGCCGTTCCACGGGTCTTTCGGTGGTGTCTGCGGCCTGGTCCGGTTCGCCCACGAGACGTGTTCCGGCCTGTCGAACGTCTCGGTGAAGGTCAGATCGTCGGCCCATGTGTCGGACTCAAATCCGTCATTCATGTTTGGGTGTCTTAAAAGGTCCATTTTGCTGTTATCCAATCTGTAGGGTTTTAAGCGGTTGAATCTCCCTAGGGTGGGTCGATGTACGGTCATGCCCTGTAAAGCCGTCAGAGGGGCCTTACAGTGAGTTTTAGAGGGGGTTGGGGCCGGTCCTACTCCGTGTCCAACAACCAATCGTTCAAATAGTCAGCCAAGGCCTGCACTTCGTCCCGGCCAATCACGGCCACCCGATGCGGGAACCTGAACCTGATAGAACGGTGATCGTGTGCCCCAACCGTGAACGTCGTCCAGCGTTCCCCTGTCTTACCCTCGTCCCCCGGCGCCGGAACTACCGGCAATCTGTGTGTGTTCAATCGTGTGTCCTTTCGTTGATGAAATCATGGGCCAGCATGAAAAGGGTGGTGAGTGGCGACGACCGCAAGCGGTGGGTGGTCAAGGTGAGGGGTGAGAGGGCGCAGCGTGAGGGTGTCTCGGTGGAATGGTGAACAGAATCTAGAGCTGGAATAACGATCAGCAGGTCAAGCCCCATTTCGCTATACGATATTCGTATTGCCGCTATACGATATTCGTATAGCACCCTATACGATATTCGTATAGCACCCACCCTGACCTGCGGAAACGTAAAATCGTCAAAAGTGACGAAAATCAAGCTAGTAACCCCTCGCGCTCCGCTTCCGATCAACGAAAACAGCAGCCAATTTCAAGCACTCTGCCGACGATCCCTCACGGAGATAACCGTACTTAACGGCCTCAGTTACAGCCCTCGCGGGATTCTTCGCCCCCGTAGTTCGACACAGTTCCGCCCGTGACTGCCGCGATTCACACGACCGCACACCCTGATTAGCCCTCGCATAGTGCGCGACCCGCAACCACGCCGGTAGGTCCATATTCTTAGACTGCAACTGATCGAACTTTATCGCCGCCAAGTAGTACGCCCCCTCAACCGTAGTGCCCCTATCTTGATTCTGCTCGCTCATGATTCTTCGTCCTCTCGACGTTATCCAACAAAGTGTTCATATTCTCATCGTCCAAAAGCATGTTGTACCTGCCATTAGCGATTCGCCACAGCAACACTCCATCCTTCGTACGGTATCTCTCAACCGAAAACTCAGGCCGCATTAGCCCTCCTCAATTCCGCTCTCAACTCATCCTGTGCCAGGTCTGCAAGCCGCTTGTAATGCTCATCCGCCTTCTTCTGCAACAGTGCAGCCGAATCAACACCACGCAGCCGATCACGTCGAATATCCGCCCGCGCCGAATCGCACGACCTGCAAGCCAACCATCCGCCCGAAAGGTCAGCCTTCGCACAATTCCAGTAAGTCAGCAGGTGACCACGCACGCAATGAGTCCGGGTATCGTCCATCGCCTTAAAACTGATATGTCTCATTCCTCGTCTCCTTTTTGTTCCCGTTTTGCCTTGCAGTAATCCTCTACTACTGCCGCCCAGAGCGGAACGGCGAGCGGCATAACTGCCCAGAAAATCGTGTCGCCGTGGGCCTTTCTGGGGTCCATTAGCCCGTGCTCACACGCGGTAATCGCCGCGCTGACCAAACAGTTACCGGCAGCCTTTTCTTCCTCTTCGAGCGCAGACAGTCGAACTCGACAATCTTTCATTCGATATTCTAGATCGAGGATGCTCAACTTCATTTCCGCGCTAATTCCGTTATGCTCACGAACGGCCTTCCGCCAAACACTAAGGCCCCAGCGAACCCAGTCGTCACTCGCTTTATTCATTCGCTTCTCCTATTTCAGAATGGTCAGCAGCGTTGCGGTCTGCTTATCGTTCAAACGAATCTCGGTGTTGCCGATGCAAAGGTAGTTGTATGCGGTGTCGCGCACCTCGTCGGTCACCCGGAACAAGTCAAGGTCAGCATATTCCCGGCGTGCGCCATTGTCACGGAACCCGCACGGGATTGACCCCAACGTTTCCCGCTTCTGCGCTCCCCGGTAAACGTCCTCGGTAGTATTGTCGTCGTATTCAGTCATTTCACTCTCTCTCGTTGATTGTAGGCCCGCTCAGACGCTCTCTAACGGCTTGAGCGGGTATTTGTAGGGCTACGGGGTGTTTAGGCCCGCAAATGGGCTTAGGAGGTCTTTCCGCAGGTCAGACATGGCTGCATCCACCTCAGCGCACCGCTGGTCCAGCATTTCGAACCTGGCGGCAATATCGGCCATTAATTCCTCAAAGTAAGTCACAGTCAGTCACCCAGCCTAATCCCGAACCGGCTGAACAAACGGCACCATATCCGGCTCCGGGACAGTCGAGCCAACGGTGATTCGCTCAACGGAATTGTCACGAAGATTACGGCGACTGATCACCTTCTCGTACTGACCAGTCTGGCGATTCAAGACATGAGATTCGGAATCCTCGAAAACGTCAGCACTGAAACGGCCCTCCCAATCCTCAGCCTTCCGATTAGCCTCAGAGAAACGCCGTAGTCGGTCCTGCAACACCTCCCAAGTAGGCGCCACGTCGAGCACGAAGTCACCAATCAGGCCACGTGCCAAAGGCGTTACAGCCTTATCACCAGACCCAATCGCACTGAACTGATTATCATCGCTCAAACGGCGACCGGTAATGTCGTCGGTAAAGCCGCCGATAAACGCTTCCCGCCAGTCTTCCGCGACCTTGTGTGCCGAAAGATCAGCGTCCGACCAGTCACAGACGGTGCCGATAGCCTGACCAGAATTGGAAACGTTGTGGCGGTACGTCAGCATCCCCTTAATCCCCGGGTCACTGAATAGCGCGTAGCCCTCCGCAGGATTCGGCAACAGCAGATCAAGCATGAGTAGACGAACCAGCCCGGCGCGGAACTCAGGAATTACCTCGTTAGCGGCCATAGCGTCCCGCAGATCGTTACCGGTCTTTAGGGTGAGTGGCAGAACGTCGTGATTGCAATAGGCACCGAGATACGCGGCCATTGCCCGAACCTTCGCCACCGTCTCAGCGACCGGCAGGACCGACAAGACGTGATCGAACGTAAGTTCCGGGGCCTTGTTCACCTCTAGCGTCTCCACAGCGGCCTTCTGAATTCCCTGTAGTTCAGCCCTCACCTGTGCCCGGTATTCATTCTCGGCGCGGGTATCGTTGATAATCTTCCGCCGACCGGCGTCATTCTTCTCTCGCAGGACAGCAGCGTCGGGCAAAGCGACCGGGGCGTATTCGGCAATCTCCCCGCCGATCTTCTCGACCTCGGCACGGGCCGCGACATAGCCGGGGTGCAGTAGGTCTTCCGGTGCGACGTTCCACGCCTCAGCAATGGCCTCTAGACGGCTCTCATAGCCCGTAGGACGGGTGAACTCGGTCGGCCTGGCATAAGCCCTACGATGGTCGTCAGCGACGCTCAGATTCGCTTGTAGTGGGGTGTTCGGAATGGTGTTCATGTAGTTCCCTTTCGGTTGTGGTTATCGACCGGCAGCGATTGTGCCAGCGGTCGGAATGAGGACCAGTGCGGCCAATAGGTCAGAGACACGGTACAGGCGCTCTTTACCGCACGGCCCTAGCCGGTAGCAGTCCAGCGTGCCGTCATTGGTGCGGCGGCGGATAGTGTCAACGGAGACACCGAGGAATTGTGCAGCCTCTTTCTGGTTGAGTACGTGTCGTCCGGCCAGATCAATGCCGGACAGTGAATCAAGGTCAGTCAATGGGCGCTCCTAGTCGGTGGTGTTCGCGCTTGCACGCATAACGTCGTGGATTTCGTTGAGGTCGAGCCGTAGCAGTCCACCTACGGCGTACCGGGTGAAAGTGCCGTCTTCTAGTCGGCGCATGACGGTCTGACGGGAGACACCGAGGACCTCCTGAGCCTTCTTGACGGAGATGTAATGTGGTTCGGACATGGATAGTTCCCTTCGTTTGGGTATGACAAAATGACCTAGCCGGATTCGGCGTAGGCACAGGTGAGAATGGGTAAGGCTCCGCCCCCAAGCGGGTCTTACTGTTCCGTTTTCGCGGTGGCGATTACGGGGTGAGACTGTCCATTTGAACTAGCCTTCCCCCCAATGGTACCACACTCATACTTCTTGACACAAGTCAAGTCAGCAGGTCACAGGGTGTGAGCGGATTTACGGGTACCTATCTCCCCAATATCCGTAAAAGATCACACTAATTGAATCACCCTGCCCCCTAATGGTATCAGGTGGACACTATTCAACCTCCCGAAAAACCGCACGTCAGGCACGGTCAGCAAAACGAGGGGTACATTAAGCGGGTACAAAGGTAAAATGTCACACTTTTGCACTCTCTACCCCCACACCCGGCGCGACTACTCCCCCGACCCCCGCAACCGCTCCGCCACCCGCGCCAAACCCTCAGCCGTCCGCTCCGCAGTCTGCCGTAGGTAGTGCTCCTGAATCACCGCAGCATTCCGGTCACCAATGAACGCACCAGCCGCCACCGGCGTCATGCCAGCCTCAAGCAACTCCGTAGCGACAAAGCGGCGTCCATCATGCTTCCGCACGTCCGTGACCCGCTTACGCACCACAGCAGCCTCACCCTCCGGCAACCCCTCCGCCAGAGCGTCAGCAGCACGACCAGCCGCACGAGACAGGGTTGTGTTCCACCCCGTATCCAGCAGCCGCGTCCCGTTGCGCGTCACCACCACCACACCGTCAGCGCCCGGCGCGGCATACAGGCGCATGTGACGCTCGCACATCTCGTTGAACTCCGGGAACACCGGCACCACCCGGTAGGAATCCTCCGTCTTCAGCCCCTTATCCACCATCTGTTGTTTCCCATCCACCATGAGCCGCACAGCAGCCCGAACACGCTCCCGGTCAGACAGGTCCACCACCCACGACACAGCCCCGTCAGCGTCCACAGAACACTTCACCTGCCACCTGCGTAGCCCCAACACCTCCTGAGTCCTCAGACCGTGAACCAGTGCCAGAGCCGTAGGGAACCTGTACCGCTCCGGTGTTGCTGCAAGGATCATCCGAATATCCGCAATCGTCGGCAGGTCCGACCGGGTAGCGCCCTGCCCAACCTTCGCCCGGCGCGACTCAAGATCAACAGGACTAGCCGGAATCAACTCCTCACGCGCCGCCCAACGGAACGCAGCAGTCACATGCTTCTTCGCCGCATTATTCGTCGCCGCCGTATCCGGGAACTGTGCCCACACCGCAGACCACCACTCGTTAGCGTCCCGACGCTTCACGTCCACCAGCGGCAGCGTGGCGAACCTGCCAGCGTCCCCGTCAACGTCCAGCACCCGCAGCGTCAACTGACGTTCCACAGTCTGCCTAGTGGACTCCTCCCATGACGTAGCGGCCTTGTACGCAATCCACCTACCGATCATGTCCGCAACCGTCACAGCGGCCCGCTCACGCTCTACCACCGCAGCGGCCCGGAACTCCCGTGGCGGCAACCACTGTGCAATGGTCCCGGTTGCTACAGCGTCCTCCCACCGTTCCCGCTCAGCCTTCAGCCAACCGTCCGCAGCACCCCGCGTCTCAAACGCAACCCCCGGCGTGAATCTCCGGTCAGTACCCGGAAGCCGGTAGCGCGGGTAGTAACGCCACCCCTTCGCCGTCTTCCGTCGCTGAACCTCTCCCCAATCCCGACGATCATTCCGTGCCATGTGTCCGCTCTCCGCTCCCACCCAACGGCCACCCAAACTGTTGGGCACTCGTTGGGTACGTGTTGGGTGTGTTGGGCAACTGTTGGGCAACAGTGCCGCTCATTGCGGCCCCCTGCCGTGCACCGGCGTAGTACGATCATGCCCATGACCTGCACAAAGCAAGAAACCCGCTGGTCTGAATGACCAACGGATTCCATGATAGTGGAGCTATGGGGAATCGAACCCCAGACCTTTGCATTGCGAACGCAACGCTCTACCAACTGAGCTATAGCCCCGTCACGGTCATCTCCGGAGTACTCCGAAGACAACACCGAGAGAGCATACACCCCGGTCGGCGGAACTCATAGTCAGATCTCGGCGGCGTCCCCGACGTAGCCCACCAGCGGTCGGACATCGTCGGTGACGGAGTACTCCGAGGCGTCGCCGGTGAGGATGCGCGACCGGGAACCGTCGACGGCGGTCGGCACCGAACCGGCCAGCGTCACCCGGTGCAGGTTGCGGGTGTGGTCGCCGAAGTCGTTGACGCCGTAGTGCTGGGTGGCGTGGTTGTCCCACAGCACCACATCCCCCTCCTGCCAGTCCCAGCTGAAGACGTTGTCCGGGCGGGTGATGCGGTCCTGGAAGATGTCGAACAGGTCGTGGAACTCACGGGTCTTCAGACCGAGGAAACCCTGGACGAAGTGGCCGAGCAGCAGGGACCGCTCGCCCGTCTCCGGGTGCAGATGGACCACCGGGTGCTCGGTCTCGAAGGGCACCCGGGTGAACTCGCGGCGGTATTCGGTCTTGTCCTTGTTACTGTCGTGACTGTTGGCGTAGTCGTACTCGTTGGAGTGCGTCGCCCACAGACTGTCGGCGAGGACGCGCAGCGGCTCGGGCAGTGCGTTGTAGGCGGCGACGGTGTTGGCGAACAGCGTCGAACCGCCGTAGGGCGGCAGAGTCACGGCCCGCAGGACGCCGATCTTCGGCACCCGGTCCACGAAGGAGACATCGGTGTGCCAGGAGTTCGCGGCGCCCTCGATGACCAGGCGGTCCAGTCCGGTGGAGTGGACGGTGGGATGGGCGAGCGTCGGTGTGCCGATCCGGGAGGCGAAAGCGTACTGACTCTCGTCGTCGAGGAACTGGCCGCGGAAACCCACGGCCTTGTGGGTGGCGAGCGCGCTGCGGATGAACTCGACCTCGTCGTCGGTGATGTCGCCGGAGAGGTCGATCCCCTCGATGACGGCGCCGATGTTCTTGCCCAGGCGGGTGACGGTCGGGGTCGTGGCGGAACCGGCGGTGTCAGTGGCGTCAGTGGTGTCGGTCGGGCGGGAGAGCGTGCTGGTCATGGTGGTGCCTTTCGGTGGTGCGGGAGGCGAATAGGATTCCGGACAAATAGACCGCTCGGTCTGTTCCGGGTGTGGTTACCGACCCTACGGTCCCTCGTCGGCACACCCCCGCATTCGCGTCACCGTGAACCGTAACCGTCCGTCGGCCCACTAGGCTGGCCCGCATGGTCAACCCCGCCCTCGTCGAAGCCCGTCTCACCGCGCTCGGACTCGCCGCCCCCTCACGCGATACCCCGGCACAGGTGCTGACTGACCTCGGGCCGATGCAGGGGCAGGAACTGCCGGGCGTCACCTCCTCGATCGCCCTGCGACTGACCGGGCAGGACGCCGCCACTGTGCAGGAGGCTTTCACCGACGGCTCGATCGTCCGCGGCTACCCCATGCGCGCCACGGTCTTCGCCCTGGCCGCGGAGGACGCCGCGTGGGTCACCGAGCTCTGCGCCGCGCCCCAGCGCACACAGTCCCGACGCCGCCTCGCGAAGGACGGTCTGACCCCGACCGACATCGCCACCGCCCACGACCTGCTGCTGGAGCACCCTGGAGGACTGAGCCGCGCGGATCTCGCCGCCCTGTGGGCGTCGCACGGGCTGCCGGAGACCCGCCCTTTCCTCTATCTTCTGGTGCGCGACATGCTGCTCCACGGAACGGCCGTCTACGGTCCGGTCACCGGGTCCGGCGACCAGCTCGTCGTTCCCGCGGAGACCTGGCTGCCGGCCGGTTCGGGCCTGGAGGGACGCTTCAACGGAGACGCCACGGCCGCCACCGCCGCACTGCTGCTGCGGTATCTGCACGGTCACGGGCCAGCCGGGTTACGGGACTTCGCGTGGTGGACCAAACTCCCGGTGAAGCTCATCAGGAACGCCTTCACGCTGGTCCGGGACGAAATGGAACCCGCCGCGTCCTTCTCCCCCGCCCTGGGCGAGGACGCCTGGGTACGCCCCGGGCTGGTCGACGAGATCACCGCCGCGGCCACGGCGGCGCACGGCACCTTCCTCCTACCGGCCTTCGATGAGCTGATGCTCGGCTACCGCGACCGCCTGGCCTTCCTCGCCGACAACCACCATGACGAGGTCGCCCCCGGCAACAACGGCGCCTTCCGCAAGACGGTGGTGCGAGGCGGGAAGTTCGTGGCGACCTGGCGGGCTCCGAAAACCGGCGTCTCACGGAACCTCAGCCTCTCCCCTTTCCGGCCGTTGAGCGCCACTGCCGAGCGGGACATCATCCGTACGTTCCGGAGCTATCCCCACCCGTGAGCGGCTCCTGTTTCACGTGAAACGGTGATGGTCGCGAGTCTCAGTCGAAGACCTCGGCGGCATCCCTCGCGCTCTCGGCGAGGACCTCTGGACTGTACGGTGCCCGCTCCCCCCCGGCTCATAGCACACCGAGTGCAGCGTGCCCGAGTAGCGCCAGGAGCCGTGGGCGACATAGTTGTCCCAGTGCACCGGCCCACCCCGGTTCACACCGACGTCGATACCGCTGAACGGTGCCATGCCGAGTAGCGCCCACACCTCCGGGATCTCCGCCGACGACCCGTCGACCTCCAGGGTCCACGTCGTCCGGAAGTCAGCGAGCGCCGCAGAGTGCAGTCGCACGGTCCGCCGCCCCGGCGGCACCGGCACGGATGTCTCATGCAGTTCGCCGTACTCGTTGACCGCGAGCCATACCCGGCCGGCGTCGACCCACACCATGTAGCCGCCACCCTGGTCAGCGTGGGAGACGAGGACACCGGAATTCCCTCCGCGACGGTCACGTCGATGACCACCTCGAAGCTGCGCAGCTGGGTGAGTCGCGACGACCGCCACCGTTCCAGTTTCGGTGTGCCGGGCAGCAGAGTCACCGCCTCCCCGTAGACCCCGTCGGCAGGACGCCGCAGTTCCGCCCGCGGATCGGAGTGGTCGTTCAACGGGAAGACGGTATTCTCCCAGGCCAGCCGTTCCCAGCGGGCCGCGAGGTCCCGCACCAGGTCAGGGAACTCTCCGGCGAGGTCGTGGATCTCGTTGGGGTCCTCGTCGACGTGGTAGAGCTCCCACTCGGCGTCCTCGAAGGGCGTACCGGGGCGGTGGTTCGTGAGGATCTTCCACCCGTCGCGGTACAGGCCACGGTTGCCGCCGAATTCGGCGTACTGCTCCGGCCTGGTGGACGGGTGGGACGCGTCCCCGGGCACCGGAGCGAAACTCACCCCGTCAATGTCCTTCACCGGAACACCGTGACGGGTCCCGTTGACCGTCGACGGATGGGGAACGCCCACCAGGTCGAGGATCGTCGGGGTGAGGTCCATGGCGTACTGGTACTGGTCGCGCAGTCCACCCGCGGGCCAGCTCAGCAGCAGCGGCACACGGACGCCCCCGGCGAAGGTCTGTCCCTTGTAGAAGCGGAACGGGGTGTTGGACGCCATGCCCCAACCCTCCGGATAGTGCGCCATCGACCGTGGCCCACCGATGAACGCGGGGTCCCGGTCGACGTCCGCGGCCCAGTCCTCCGGCAGCCTCGGCACATGGTCGAAGCGACTGAAGTAGGAGCGGGTGCCTTCCGGACCACCTTCCGCTGAGCCGCCGTTGTCAGAGGTGAAGACGATGAGGGTGTTGTCCTTCTCCCCCAATTCATCGAGAAGATCGATGATTCGTGCGAGTGACTGGTCAACGGAATCGACCATTGCAGCATACACCTCCTGGTACCGCGCGTAGAGGTCCTTCGTCTGCCCGTCCAGCGAGTCCCAGTCGATGACCTCCTTCCCCAACCGTCCGACCGCCTCAGGCAAGGGCGTCTCCGGCGGGATGATACCCAGTTCGATCTGCCGGGCGTGGCGTTCACGCCGCAGTGCATCCCACCCCTCCGAGTACCGGCCCCGGTGCTTCGCCAGTTCAGTGTCCTTCGCGCCCAACGGCCCGTGCATGGCGGTGTGCGCGAAATCGAGGTAGAACGGCCGCTGTTCCTGCGGCGCGGATGCCCGCGTCCCCTGGATGAACCGGAGCGCCTCATCGGTGTAGTCGTCGGTGATGTAGTAGTCCTCCGGGGTCTCCTCGACCTGCACCACGGTGTTGTCCCGGACGATCTGGTTCGGGTGGAAGGAGGAGTTCAGCCCCTCCAGCGACCCGTAGTAGTGGTCGACGCCCCGCTGTACCGGCCAGGAGGAGTTGTCGGCTCCCTCGTGGATCAGGGAGTCCCTGGTCAGATGCCACTTCCCCACCGCCGCGGTCGCGTAGCCGGCACCGTGGAGCACCTCGGCGAGCGTGGAGACGTCCTCGCCGAGCTCCAGCCGGACACCGGGGGAAGCCGTGATCGGAGTTCGCGACCGTGGCGAACCCGGCGCGGTGCGGGTTGAGGCCGGCGAGCACACCGGGGTGGTGTGGTAGTTCGTGAAGGCGAACCCCTCATCGGCGAGCCGTTGCAGCGCCGGGGTGGGGATCTCGGACCCGAACGGGCCGATGTCCGCGTAGCCCATGTCGTCGAGGAGGACCACGATGACGTTCGGGGCTCCGGTCGGCGGTCGTACCTGGTCCGGCCAGTGAGGCGGCGGGGTTACCGGGGATGAGTCGGAGCAGGGCGAAGACGACGATCGAGCAGGCGACGATGACGCCGAGGGCAGCCGGGAGACGGCGGAGAAGGAAACGGGTCATCACGGTCACTCCGTGAGGTAGGCGTGGGCGAGGTCGAGTTCGGACCGCTTCGACCAGGTGACGCCGTGCAGGGCGGAGGTCGTCACCAGCGGGGAGTCCGGGGCGACGAGTTCGAGGATGAAGGCGTCCTCCAGCAGGTCTTTGTTGAGCCGCCGGTAGATCGTGGAGGCCTCGGGGCCGTCCGGGTCGGCGACGGTCCAGGCGACGGTCCAGGCGTCGGTGGCGTCGGTGGCGTAGTTGTCGTCGAGGAAGTTGGAGGCGTTCTTCTCGGAGTTGAAGAGGAAGGCACTGGCCGACAGTGTCGAGGGGGTGTACTGCGCGAAACTGTGGCCCAGTACCCAGAGGCCGTCGAAGGTGCCGCCGCGGAGCCTGTCGATCATCACGGCGTTCTCCTGGGGGTCCAACCGGGTGCGCAGTCGGATTTCGTCGAGGTTCGCGGCGATGATCTGCGCGATGTTCTGTTCGCTGTCGCTGCCCGCGGTGTAGGAGACGGGGATCTCCGGGATGGTCTCCGCTTCCCCGGCCTCGGCGAGAAGCTGCCTCGCCCGGTCGGTGTAGCGGGTGTAGTGCTCGTTGGCCGCCTCGTCGTAGGCCCGTGAGTAGGTGGGCCAGGGCAGGGAGGTCGCGCGTCCCCGACCGCGGAAGACCTCCTCGAGGATGTGGTCCCGGTCGATGGCGCTACCGATGGCCTGCCGGACCCGCACATCGGTGAGCCCAGGGTGGCGGGTGTTCAGTCCGGCGTAGATGTTGCCGTCGACACCGGTCCGGTCGAGCACCCGGAACAGGTCGTTGCCCTCGAGCGCTTCGGCGTCACGGGCACCGGCGTCCGAGACCACGTCGAGCTGCCCGGAGCGGAGCTGTGAGTAGAGGGTGCGCTCATCGGGGACGACGACGATCTCCGCGTCGTCCAGGCGCGGCGCCCCGCCCCAGTGCTGCTCGTTGGCGGGCAGGTCGAGACTGGCACCGGGGTGCCGCTCCCCGAACCGGAAGGCACCGGTGCCGTTGAACCCGGTGCCGGCATTGAAGGCGTCGACCTCCTTGTCGTCGATGACCGGAACGATGTCGGAGAGATCGAAGAGGTTGTTGACCCTCCGGTCCAGGTGGAGCACGGCGGTGGCGGGGTCGGAGGTGTCGACCCCGCTGATCAGTGCGGCGGTGCGGGCGAGCTGCCCGGAGTGGGTGGGGTCCGCGTAGTTTGTCAGGCTGGCCCTCACGTCGTCCGAGGTGAAAGGGGTGCTGTCATGGAAGAGGACGCCGGGCCGCAGGTGGAGGGTGACGGTGAGTCCGTCGCCGCTGACGTCCCAGGATTCGGCGAGCGCGGGCTGCGGGGTGAGGGCTGCGGTACTGTCCTCGGTCCCGTAGCTGGTCAGCGCATCGAAGACGAGTCCGGAGACTGACTGTTCGGCGGTGGTTGCCGCGGCGTAGAGGGTCTTGGGGCGCAGGTCGGTCAGGGCACCGATCCGGACGGTGCCGCCGTCGACGGCGCGCCGTCCGCGGCGTCCCGGCGCTCCCCCACCGCAGAGGTGCAGGACGCCAGCAGCGCGGCGGCGAGGACGGACGACAGGACGGCGGTGGCCCGCGCCGGTCGGCGGTATCTGTTCAGCATGCATCGAGTAGACCATGCTGTCTGTTTTTGGCCCGACCGTTCCGCTCAGGGAGATCGGTTTCACGTGAAACAGATGCAGAATGCCACGCGCAGGACTACGGTCGCAGCCCGCGCAGAAAGACTTCCACCAACCAGTCCGACTGCCCCGCGGCGAACTTCTCCGCCCGCGTCGGCAGCGGTCGGGACAGGGCACCGAGCCCCAGGTGGTACTGCCGGACCGTCAGTTCCTCCGACACCAGTCCGTAGGACGCCGCAGTCTGCAGCAACTGTCGGTAGGCGGCATCCAGACGTGACCGGAGCCCCGCCGTCTCCCGCCAGACCTTGCCGTCCACCGGGACCACAGCGATGGTTCCCAGCGCCACATCGCCGAGCCCCAGGTCGGCGATCCCGTGGGAGACGGCATGCCAGGCCTGTTCGGCACCCTGCACGGTCCCCCACTCGTCGGCGTGCGCGCCGATCACCGCGAGCACCCGGTCCACCATCTCCGTGACCACGCCGGTGATCAGGTCGTCACGGGTCGGGAAATGACGGTAGAGGGTCGCGATCCCCACCCCTGCCTCCGCAGCCACAGACCTCATCGATACCCCGGGCCCCTTGTCCGCCACGAGCCGCCACGCAGCGTCCACCAACGCCGCCCGATTCTGCCGCACATCTGCGCGCATCTGCCGTCCTTCCTCCGGTGTTGTCACAGCATTTCGCTTGCATCGCAAGAAACGGAACACTGTGCTCCGTTCCAAGCTACCGGAACAGGTTGTTCCGTTTCCAGTCCGACAGGAGAACCTCGTGACCACACCGAGCACCGAACCACAGACCACAGAGTCCCCGGCAGACTCCGCAACCCCCTGGGGCAAACTCATCGGCATTGTTCTCGCCCTCTCCGCGGTCATCTGCCTGATGCTCCTCGCCTTCCTCACCCCCAGCTACAACTCCGGTGCGAAGGACCTCCCGATCTTGTCGCCGGCCCGGAGGCGGCCGTCAGCCAGATCACCTCCGCCCTCGACGAGAAACAGCCCGGCGCCTTCGACACCACCACCTACGCTTCCCCGGAGGACGCCTGTAACGCCGTCCTCGACCGGGACGAGGTCGGCGGCATCGCCGTCGACACCGACGGTGTGACCATCTACACCGCCGCCGGTGCCGGACAGTCCTACAAGACACTGCTCACCAATCTCGGATCCGGTCTGGAGGACCAGGGTATGACTGTCACCTGTGACGAGGTCGCCCCCACCACCGAAGATGACCCCAACGCCTCCGGACTCAGCGTCCTGGCCCTCCCCCTCGCCTTCGGCGGCATGATCTCCGCCGCGCTCCTGTCCCTCACCATGAAGAAGCGCTACAGCCTCCGCGTCATCGGGTCCCTGTCCTTCTCCGTCATGCAGGCTTCCTCGTCGGCGCGATCCTCCAGTTCGGCTTCGGTACCTTCGACGCGAACTACTTGGGAACTCTCCCTCATCCTGGCCCTGGGTATCGGTGGCACATCGATGTTCGTCCTCGGACTGGAGTCCCTCATCGGCTACGCCGGACTGGGGCACGGAGCAGTGCTGACGCTGTTCGTCTCCAACCCCTTGTCCGGCATCGCCACCGGCTCGCAGTGGCTCCCCTCCCCCTGGGGCATGATTGGTCAGTACCTGCCGATCGGTGCGGCCGGCAACGCCGCCCGCTCCGTCGGCTTCTTCGACGGCGCAGGTGCCACGCATTCCGTGGTCACCCTCATCGTCTGGGTCCTCATCGGCCTGGGCTTCGTCGGCCTGGCCACACTCAAGGACCGGAAAGCAGCGTCCTAACCGACCAGGTCGCGCTTGACGACCTTGCCGATGGCGTTGCGCGGCAGCGCCTCGGTCTGCAGGACCACGTCACGCGGGATCGCGGGAACGATGAGGTTGTGCTCGATGTGCGAGCGCACGTCGTCCCCGGAGACCTCGGTGGTGCCGTCGAGGACCACGTAGGCCTTCACGCGCTGGAAGGTCTTCTCATCTTCGACGCCGACGCAGTATGCGTCATCCACACCGTCCATCTTGCAGATGAGGTCGGAGACCGAGCTCGGCCAGATGTTCTCCCCGCCGACGATGATCATGTCGTTGTCGCGGCCGAGCACGCGCAGACGCCCGGACTCCGGGTCGATGACGCCCTTGTCACCGAGGTTGAGCATGCCGTCGGTCTCCTCCGCCGCGTCGCGGTTGCCGAGGTAGCCCTCCATCGACATGACGTTGCGGGCGTGGATGATGCCCACTTCGCCCGGCGCCACCGGCTTACCGTCCTCGCCGAGCACCTCGAGGCGACCGTTCCAGACCGGGTACCCGGCGGTGTTCGGGTCCGCCTTGAGGTCCTCCGGACCGGCGAAGGCGACGAGCAGCCCCTCGGTGGACCCGTAACCGGAACCGAGGATGTAGCCGTACTGCTCCTCCAGGCCGAGGACAAGGTCCTCGCTCATGGCGTTGCCGGCGTTCATGATGAACTTCACCGAGGAGTGGTCGTACTTGCCCGGGTTCGCGACATCGACGGCCAGCTGGTCCTTGAGGAAGACAGCGGAACTGATGATGCCGTCGCACTTGTACTCGTCGACCTGCTGCAGCACCTTCTCAGGGTCGAAGACACGCTGGGTGACGATCCGGCAGCCGGCCATCAGGGCGATGACGGACACACCCCAGCCCAGGACGTGGAACATGGACGCGGTCATCTGCAAGGTGCAGCCCGCGGTGACGGGGAAGGCCTCCAGCGGCGGGCCGATGACACCGAACGGCAGCATCGGCTCACTGTGGTTGACGGCCTTCGGGGTCCCGGAGGTGCCGGAGGACATGAGGACGACGCCGCCCTGGTTGACCTTCTTCGGCAGCGAGTCATCCTGGTCGCCGGGGGCAGCCCACAGGTCCTGGATCGTCGGGAAGTCGATGTCGGTGCGGTGGTCCGGGCCGGCCCACGCGTGGACGAGGGTCAGACCCTCGACGTCGGTCGGGAGCTTCTCGTCGAACTCGGAGTCCGCGAAGATCATGTCGAGATTGTGCTCCACGGCGATGTCATGGAGCTGCTGCTTGCTGGCGCCGACGTTGAGCAGGAAGACCGTGTAACCGAGGTAGCCCTTAGCAGACAGCGGGACCATGAAACCGCGGCCGTTGCGGGCGAGGATGCCGACCCGGCTCTTCTCGGTGATACCCCGGCTGGCCAGGACGTGCGCGGTCAGACGTGCCTGGGTGCGCAGCTGGCGGTAAGTCAGTTCACCCTCGTCGTCGACGAGGGCGATGCGCTCCGGGAAGCGGGCGGTGCCGGCCTCGAGCAGGCCGGTCATGGACGCGCCGTAGCGCGCGAGATTCCGGGCCGAGGCGAGGTGCTCCCCCGGCGTCCCTCCCTTGAGTAGACCGGTGCCCAGAACGGCCTTGCCACCTCGCAGGAGTCCGCGGGTGTCGCTAAGGAACTGCTGACGTTCAGAGCTGTCGAACAGGTTGATCACGGGGAAAGGAGCCTTCCAGTCGGGGTGGTCGTACGCGGGTGTCCGTCGACACCATGAGGGCCATCACTATAACGGGAGCAGGTAGCCCCCGTGAGATAACAGCGTTCTTCGGTCGTCAAACGTTACCGGACAGAGACGCTAACGGGTGTCCTCACTGCCCGCCACCCCCACCCTCGCTGCTCACACCCGAAATTACAGTCCCGTAGTTTAACGTGACCTATGGTGCTTGTGGGGCCAAAGGTATTAGTGTGAAACGGAGGCTCGCACTATTGGTCACGAATGTGTAACGTTCCTGACGACCTGTGCGTTGGACCACCGTGAATCCGCGCGCCGTCGGCGTCTTCATGACGTATCGCCGACGACAGACACAACGAGAGGACGCTCGACTCCATGAGCTCACGCCACACCATGACCTCCGGCCACCGGCTGCGTAACCGCATCGCCACCGCTGCGACCGCAGTGCTCGCTGTCGCAGGTATCGCCGCCGGTGCGGTCGCCGTCACCGGTAACGGTGCCCCTGCAGCCGAGGCCGACGGTGGCCGCGCCGTCCTGGCCGGCGACTCCCTGGTCGCCAACCCGGACATCTACAACTACCTCGCCGGAAAGGGCGTCCCGCTGCCGGACCCGGTTCTGTCCCGCACCGGCTGCGGCACCGACAACCGGTTCCGTGACGCCATCGCCAGCGGCTCCGGCCAGAACGTCCAGAACTACACGTGCGCCGGCGCGTCCTACCGCACCGGTGGCGCGCACGTCATCGACCAGGTGAACCAGGCAGCCCGCAACGGTGATGTCGCCGGTGCGACCGTCTACCTGCTCGCCGGTGCCAACGACACCTACCCCTACATTCTCAACGACCACATGCCGGTCCCGGAGATCGAGAACAACCTCAAGAACGCGATCGCGAAGGCCGTGCGTGCCGCGAAGGACGCAGGCGCCGTCGACGTCAAGGTCCTCGGCATGCCGCACATCACCAACGCCGCCGGTGAGGTCTGTGCCATCAACCTCATCCCGGGTGTCCAGGTCCCGACCTTCGGCATCAACATCTCCGACGTCGAGTGGGCCATGGAGCGTGCCGGTCAGAACGGCGCCGCCGAGGGTGGCGGACGCTTCGTCTCCCTCAAGGGTCCGAGCAACGGCCACGAGATGTGCTCGAACAACCGGTACATCACCGGCATCATCGACACCACCTCCGCCCGCCGCAACCTGCCGCTGCACATGACGGATGAAGGCCACCGCGTCCTCGGCGCCTTCGCCGGCCGCGCGTAGCAGCCGCTGCACACCGACACCCCGGGAGCTCCGATACGGAGCACCCGGGGTGTTCCGGTATGTCACCTCCCCCGGTTCACGGGCAACGGCAACAACATCCTCAACAACACGAAGAAGCCCCCGGGAAGAGCTCGCCAACTGGTGAGGCTCCAGGAAGAGCAGAACATGTTGCTGCGCGAGCTCACCGGCCGCCGGTAGCCGCACAGGGGCGGTGACCCCGGAAATCCCGGCACAGCAGAAGGGCGCCTCCCGTTTCCGGAAGACGCCCTGGGTGCTTACTTGTGGAGCTGAGGGGAATCGAACCCCTGACCTTCTGCTTGCAAAGCAGATGCTCTACCAATTGAGCTACAGCCCCAAAAGTCCGTTGGTGGGCCTAGCAGGATTTGAACCTGCGACCTCGTCATTATCAGTGACGCGCTCTAACCACCTGAGCTATAGGCCCTCGAACGAGTGGAAACTATACCGACACTCTCCCGAAACACACAAACCGGCAGGTCACGCTGTGTTTTTCCATGCTTTCGGGCGATGATGCAGTGTCATTCCTCGCGATGTGCGCCACTGCCCCAGCCAGCCGCTGCTGCTCCGCCCGCAGAGGGTGCTTCCGCGGCCACCTCAGTGGTCACCGCGTCTGCATCGGTCTCTGTCCCAGCATCCGGCTCAGCGCCCTCCTGAGCGTCCGCCACAGCGCCCTCTGCGCCCTCAGCAGCGTCCTCGGACGCCTCGCCTGTCTCCACGACCGCTCCGGCTCCGAGAGTGACCCGCAGGCCGCCCACATAGCCCGCCACGGCGTTGTAGAGCATCGCGCCCAGCGGAATGAACAGCGTCGCGACGATGACCTCCAGGACGCCCACGAGCGCAGCGACACCGAAGTACATGCCTGCACTGACGCCGTCGGCACCGAGCAGATCCCCGGCGAGGCTGTTCACCCGGTCCCACACACCGGTGGCACCGAGGATGATGTAGACGAGCACCGCAGCGACCATCCACGCGACGAAGAGGCACACCCCCACGGCCACACCGATTCTTGCGGCACTGCGGGGATCGACCGCGGCAAGCGCGGTCCGGACCAGGGCCGGCCCCTCCCCGACTGCGCTGCTCCCGTCGTGCACGGTCTCGTCGCTCACGGCGTCCTCTCCCATCGGGTCCTACTGGTCCTCGTGCTCGGCGACCTGCTGGGCGGACTCTTCGCCCTCGTCCTCGACATTGCGGTCGATGGCGAGCAGTTCGACGCCCTTGGCCAGATCGACCAGGCGCACGCCCATGGTGGCTCGGGAGGTCTTGCGGATCTGGCCGACCTCGGTACGGATGATGCCGCCGGCACTGGTGACGGCGAAGATCTCGTCGTCCTCGGTGACGGTGACCGCACCGATGAGCTTGCCGCGCTTGGGGTCGTACTTGAAGGTGACGACACCCATGGTGCCGCGGCCCTTGACCGGGTACTCCTCCATCGGGGTGCGCTTGCCGTAACCGCCTGAGGTGGCGACGAGCAGGCAGGAGTCATCGTGGACCACGGTGAGAGCCAGCAGCTGGTCCTCGCCACGGAACCGCATACCCTTCACACCGGCGGTCGCACGGCCCATCGGACGCAGTGTGTCGTCGTCGGCGGTGAACCGCAGTGCCTGGCCCTCCTCGGAGACGAGGAGCAGGTCATCGTCCCCGGTGCACAGCTGCGCACCGATGAGCTTGTCGCCCTCGTTGAGGTTGATGGCGATGAGGCCACCGGACCGGGCGGTGTCGTAGTCGGTCAGTCGCGACTTCTTCACGCGTCCCTGCTGGGTCGCCAGGACCAGGTACGGGGCGTCCTCGAAGGACTGGATCTGGATGATCTCCGCGATCTGCTCCCCCGGCTGGAACTCCAGCAGGTTGGCGACGTGCTGGCCACGGGCGGTGCGGGACGCCTCGGGCAGCTCGTACGCCTTGAGCCGGTACACGCGGCCGTAGTTGGTGAGGAACATGATGATGTCGTGCGTGGAGCAGACGAAGAAGTGACGCACGATATCGTCCTGCTTCAGTTCCGCACCACGGACGCCCTTGCCGCCACGACGCTGCGAACGGTAGTTGTCCACCTTCGTGCGCTTCGCGTAGCCGGTCGAGGTGATCGTGACGACCACGTTCTCCCGGGCGATGAGGTCCTCCTCGGACACGTCACCGGTGGCACCGACGATCTCGGTACGGCGCTCATCGCCGAACTTCTCGACGATCTCGGTGAGCTCGTCGCGCACGATGGCACGCTGACGCTCGGGGGACGCCAGGATCGCCTTGAGGTCCGCGATGGTCTTTTCTATCTCGGCGAGTTCGTCGATGATCTTCTGACGCTCCAGGGCGGCCAGACGACGCAGCTGCATCGCGAGGATGGCGTCCGCCTGGATGTCGTCGATGTCGAGGAGGTCCTTGAGGCCCTCGCGGGCGATGTCGACGGTCGCGGACCGGCGGATCAGGGCGATGACCTCGTCGAGGGCATCGAGGGCCTTGACCAGTCCTCGCAGGATGTGGGCACGCTTCTCGGCCTCGTCGAGGCGGAACTGGGTCCGCCGCACGATGACCTCGATCTGGTGCTTCACGTAGAGGCGCAGCATCTGGTCGAGTCGCAGGGTGCGCGGCACGGAATCGACGATGGAGAGCATGTTCGCACCGAAGCTGGTCTGCAGCTGCGAGTGCTTGTAGAGGTTGTTCAGCACGACGCGCGGCACGGCGTCCCGCTTGAGCGTGACGACGATGCGCATACCGACACGGTCGGAGGACTCGTCGTCGATCTTGGCGATGCCGGCGATCTTGCCGTCGCGGACCTGCTCGGCGATGGAGCTGACCAGGTTGTCCGGGTTGACCATGTAGGGCAGCTCGGTGATGACGATAATCTGGCGGCTGCCCTCCTCCTCGATCGTGGACTTGCCGCGCATGCGGATCGAGCCACGGCCGGTGGTGTAGGCGTCCTTGATGCCCTGGTCGCCGACGATGAGACCGGCGGTCGGGAAATCCGGGCCCTTCACGCGCTGCATGCAGGCCTCGAGCGCGGTCTGCTCGTCCGACTCCGGGTTCTCCAGGAGCCAGAAGATGGCCTCGGCGAGCTCGTTGAGGTTGTGCGGCGGGATGTTCGTCGCCATACCGACGGCGATACCGCTGGAACCGTTCATCAGCAGGTTCGGGACGCGTGACGGGAGAACGTCCGGCTCCTGGGACTTGCCGTCGTAGTTCGGGGAGAAGTTGACGGTGTTCTCGCGGATATCGCGGACCATTTCGAGGGCCAGCGGGGTGAGCCGGCACTCGGTGTAACGCATGGCGGCGGGGCCGTCGTTGCCGCGGGAACCGAAGTTCCCCTGTCCGTCGACGAGCGGGTACCGCATCGACCACGGCTGCGCCATACGGCACAGGGTGTCGTAGATGGCCGTGTCGCCGTGCGGGTGGTAGTGGCCCATGGTCTCGGCGACCGGGCGGGCCGACTTCACGTAGCCACGGTCGTGGCGGAAGCCGTTGTCGTACATCGCGTAGATGACGCGCCGGTGGACCGGCTTCATGCCGTCGCGGACCTCGGGGAGGGCCCGACCCACGATCACGCTCATGGCGTAGTCGATGTAGCTGTTCCGCATCTCCTCGGTGAGGTCGATGGGGGTGATGCGGTCGAACAGCGTCTCGCCGCCGCCGTTGGTGTCGTCGCTCACGTAGTGCGATCCCTTCTGGCTGCCTGGATATGACCCGACCATTCTAGCATGTCAGGGGATATATTTTCGGGGACTCACCCCACCTCTGCCGGGTTTCGCGGTTAGGCTGGCCTGCATGAGTGACGCGACACAGACATCCGACCGACCCGCCCGCCGCCGACCCCCGGTGCCGAAGACCGCCACAGTGACCGCGACCAGCGTCATCCCCGGTGGGATGGTCCGCCTGACCCTCACTCCGTCCGTGTCGGTCGCGGACATGGGGCTGGAGTACACCGACCATTACGTGAAGCTGCTCTTTCCGCCTGTCGGGGCGTCCTGGTCCTGGAATGACGCCGACCTCGACCCCGCCACAATGCGGGACGTGTACCCGCGCGAGGAGTGGCCGGTGATGCGCACCTACACACTGCGTTCGTGGGACGCGGCGGCGAACACCCTCGACATCGACTTCGTCGTCCACGGTGACACCGGCCTCGCCGGCCCGTGGGCCGCGTCGGTCCAGCCGGGTGGGGTCATCGGCTTCGCCGGCCCGGGTGGCGCCTGGCGCCCCTCCCCCGACGTCGACCGCTTCGTGTTCGCCGGCGACGAAGCTGCAGCGCCCGCGATCTTCGCGGCCCTGGAGGCGCTCCCGGCAGGTGCGACCGCCGAGGTCTTCCTCGAGGAGGAGGACGCCGACCACGGGCTGGAGGCACCGGAGGCCGCCGCGGAGGTCACCCTGCACCGGGTCCTTCGGCACGGGACCGTGCACGGCACGGAGCTCGTCCGCGCGGTCGTGGAATCCGGTGTGGCTGGTGAGGGGCGTGCGTCGTGGTTCGTCCACGGTGTGGCCGAGATGATCCGCGACATGCGTAGTCATCTCTTCGTGGACCACGGTCTCCCCAAGGAGGATGTCTCGATCTCCGGCTACTGGCGGCTCGGCATGGTCGAGGACGAGTGGCAGGCCTCCAAGCGCGAGTTCACCGAGGAGATCGAGGCGGCTGAGGCCGCCGCGCTGGAGAGTTAGGCGCGGGAGGCTCAGGCGGCGAGGTAGAGGTACGGACGCTCGGCGTCCGTGATCACTCCGGTGGTCCGCTGGCTCACGTGGAGCAGGGCGACGGTGTGGCTTCCGGCGTCGAACTCCTGGTAGAGCCGGGTGGTGAGGTGCACCGAGGCACCGTCGACGACGCCTGCCCCACTGTGGTCCGGATGGAGGGATGTCGCCAGGTGGTCACGGGTGAAGCGGCCGGCAGCGAGGGTCTGGAGAGGGTTGAGCACCGAGATGCCGAGCACCGGCGCGGAGCGGAGTTCCTGCCAGGCCGGGTCGTCGGCGGGGATGCTGACGGAGACGAGTCCGGGGGCCAGGCTCTCATCGAAGAACGAGTCGATGACCACACACATCATCCGACCGTTGACCTCCGCGGCCAGGACGGCCAGCGGAAGTCGGGCCTGGTCGGCGACATTTCCTGTGTTCGTGACGGCTGCGGCCGCCGTCAGTGCTGTGGTCATGACGACAAGTAGACCACTCGGTCTGGACAAATGCAAGTACCGATCGGTCTACTTCTCATGTTCTCGCAGGTGACACCATGAAAATAAGGTAGACCAAGCGGTCTGCAGTGGCAGTCTCCCGCCCCTCTCCTCTCACTGCATAGAATGGATGTTCCATTAATTAACGAGCCGGCAGTTCGCCGTCCGTCCGCCTCCTACCCTGACACCATGACCACACCACAGGCGCCACCACCGACTGTCCCTGATCCACCACCACCCCGGTTCGAGGTGGCCACACTCCCGGTCAACGTCTTCGCCGGATACAGACGGGGACGCGGCGCACCGCTGTGGGCTGTCGAGGTAGCCGAGGATCCACTCGCCGCGTCCACCCGGGAGCTCAACCTCAACCACCTCGCGTTGGCGCGCGCCTGCCACCCCGACCCGGATACGGACCTCGAACGACACCTATCCACACTCACCGCGCGTACGGGCATTCCCCGACACCGCATCTCCACCTACTGCGATATCGGGTTCATGCTCACCCGCTTCTACGCGGTGGCCTCCCGGCTCGCCCACGGCGCCTTCAGTCTCGAACACCTGACAATGTTGACCCGCGCCCTGGAGGGGGTGGATGACGCGCATCTCCCTGCCGTCCAGAAGAGCCTGTTCTGGGCACTCGTCCCGCGTCGCAACGGTGAGGCCCTCCCCGGAGTCCGGGCACTGCACAACAAGGTCCAGAAGATCATCGCCGAGTGCGATCCTCTCGGCCGCCCCCTGGACGAGGGCGAACAGGCGTCCACCCGACCTGCTGATGGGCGCCCGGCCGAGCAACGCCGGGTGTACTCACAGAGCCTCCCCGACTCACCCGTCACCACACTTACCGCTGTCCTCACGGATGCGGAGGCCGAGGAATTCACGACCATTCTCGACGCCGTCTGCCGGAAGCTCACGTGCTCCCGTGCCGACGGGCTGATGCACCTCGCCCGCGGAACGACTGACGTCTCTGTCACTCTCAACCTCTTCCGCGACCCGGACTCCCCCGTCGCCGCCACAGAGAACGGCACCTGGCTGGACGCTGTAGCCACTGAAGACTCCATGGAGCGGATCAGTGCCCTGCGGGTCATCGGCCATGGTGCGACGGAGAGCTATACCCCGACGGAGGCGATGACGGCGTTCGTCCGCGGTCGGGACGGCACCTGTCGATTTCCCGGGTGTGATGTTCCGGCACTCGACTGCGACCTGGACCATGTGAAGCGCTTCCTCACGGACAATACCGGCGGTCCGACATCAACGGAGAACCTCCACTGTCTGTGTCGCAGGCACCACATCATGAAGACCATGGGATGGTTCGACGTCACCCTGTCCGGCGAGGGCACCGAGATCTGGAGCAGTGTCGATGACGGACACATCTACATGACCGAACCGCATGGCCCGCTGGCGAAGTACGCGAGGTCCACCCACCGGATTCGGTCAGACCGGAGACGGGCGACTCTCCGTGAACACAACCGTCTCAGACTGGAGCGCCTCGATGAGTTCGCTGAGGCTCTCGACGCTGCACGGCATGAGGAGGTGCCGTTCTAGATCACCGCATGCGCGGCGTTGATCGCCGCCGTCACCTCATGTCGCAGTGCAACGAACCCGGGTTCCGCCGTGAGATCGCGGAGTCGCGTCTGGAGTGTTTCACGTGAAACCTCCCCCTCCCCGACCGGGATCCGGAGATGATCCGGGACGCGCACCTCCTCGATCACACGCCCGGGTCCGGCCGCCATCACCACAACCCGGTGGCCGAGAAGAAGAGCCTCCTCGACACTGTGCGTGACAAAGACGATCGTCGGACGCGAGCGTGCCCACACCCGGAGGAGTTCCGCCTGAAGCTGCTCCCGGGTGAACGGATCGAGCGCACCGAACGGCTCATCCATGAAGACATACCGGGGACCGGCCGCGAGCACCCTGGCGATCTGGGTGCGTTGCTGCATGCCTCCTGAAAGCTCATGGGGCAACCGGTCGGCGGCATCGGCAAGACCCACCAACTCGATAAGTTCGTCCGCGGCCACCTTCTGCGACTCATTCCCGGAGTACCTGTGGGCCAGACGGACATTGTCACGCACCGAGTACCACGGCAACAGTGTGGGTTGCTGGAAGACCACTCCCCTCTCGGGATCGGCACCGTGCACCCGTCGTCCGTCGACCCGGATCGTTCCGTCGGACGCCTCGAGGAACCCGGCCAGGATCCGCAGGAGTGTTGACTTACCGCACCCGGACGGTCCCACCAGGCAGACGATCTCCGCTTCCGGGACCTCCAGCTCCACTCCCCGCAATGCTTCGACTCGGCCGGCGGACGTGGTCTCGTAGACCTGGCTGAGATTCTCGATCGTGATCACTGGTGGTCCTTCCAGAGCTCCGGCTGAGTGGCCGCCTCATAATCCTGCACGTTCTTGGCCGACGGGATCTCTCCCTGTTCCACGAGGAACTCAGCCGTCGCATGAATCTCCTCGGCGAGTTCCGCGAGATAGCGGGACTCCTCGGAACCGTGGATGAACTTCTGGCCCTCAATCTGCCGGGACGCCGAGCTCTCATCCATGCCGGAGGCGCCGGCGTTCACCCGCCCGAACTCCTCCGGATCCTCGTCCGCGTGGTCGACCACCCACGCCTCCAGCGACAGGAAGGTATCGAGAATCTCACTGTGCTGATCAATCCAGGGATTGGATGCCAGGGTGACGTTGTAGGTCGGATGGCCCGCCTCCGCCTCCTGGGCCGAGTCGGTGAGGACCTGCCCCGGCGTGGATCCACCGGTGCCGTCCTTGAGTTGCTGCAGAGTCGGATCCCAGACGTAGGCGGCGTCGATCTGATCGGACTTCCACGCCGCCGGGAGCTTGTCCGGGGAGACGTTGACGATCTCCACGTCGCGCGTCGGGTCCAGGCCGGCGTCGATGAGTGCGTTGAGAAGGCTGTAGTGGGAAGTCGAGGAGAACGGCACAGCAATGCGGGAGCCCTTGAGATCCTTGATGGAGTCGGCGTCCTTGGCGACCAGAGCCTCCGTCTCCCCGATCACGGAGTTCACGGAGACAACTGACACTCCCAGATCCAGCGGTGCACTGAGCGCCTTCGTAGTCGGCGTCGATCCGAGTGCGGCAATGTCCACGGAGTCCGCGGCGAAGCCCTGGACGATGTCCTGCCCGGTCGGGAACCGGGTCCAGGAGACTTCTGCGTTCGGCAGGCATGCCTCCGCGAGTTGCTGATCCTGGGTGTAGAGATCGGCCGCGGGTCCCCCGAGATAGCCGATACGGATGCGGCCGTCCGCTTCTGACGGCGTCACCGGACACTCGATGTCCTCAGAGCTGTTGACCCAATCATTGGCCGGTGGTCCGACGCAGGCCGTGGTCCCGAGCCCGGTCGCAGCGAGGATGCCGACGACGGGAAGAAAGCGCCGTGGTTTCACGTGAAACCGTGTGCGTGACTGAATCACTGCTTCGTCCTCCAGGGTGCATAGGTACGCTCCACCCACAGCAGCAGCTGATCGAGGAGCAGGGCGGCGACACCGATCACGATGATGCAGGCGATCGCCAGGGCGGTGTCCAACTGGGTTCCCGAGATATAGGCGAGCCCGCCGATGCCAGGGATTCCGTCGTTCATCTCGGCCGCGACAATGGCGGACCAGCACAGGCCGGAGGCCAGCCGGATGCCGTTGATGATGTCCGGGAGAGCACCGGGAAGTAGCACGGTCCGGAAGACCTGTCGTCGGTTCGCGCCGAGGGACTGCGTCGCCAGAACCCAGTCCCGACGGACTCCGGTCACACCGGACAGTGTCGCGACAGCCACGGTCGGGAAGGACGCGAGGAAGAGCAGAACCACCTTCGACTGGTCGCCGATACCGAACCAGACGATGAGCAGACCGATGTAGCCCAGCGGAGGAAGGGCACGGAGGAAGGACAGGTAGGGCTCGACGATCGACCGGACGGCAGCGCTGCTACCCAGCCCCCACCCGACGAGAATGCCGACGACAGTGCCGGCGCCGAAGCCGACAGAGATGCGCTCGATCGTCGCAAGCAGATGCTGCCAGAGGAAGTACCCCTGGACGCCGCACTCCTGACGGTTGCTTGACGCCGACGGCGCCTCACAGAGATTGGTGGAGACGAGTTTGTCGGCGACCTCACCCGGTCCAGGAAGAACGACAGGATCCAGTCCTGCCCAACGGGCGACCGCCCACCAGACGGCAATGACTCCCGCGAGGACGCCGAGATGGCGCCCGATATGAGTCAGGCGTCCCCACCCCACTCCCCCACTCTTCACAGCGACGGGTGGCGTCGTGGTCTTTGTCGCCGTTGCATCGGCGCGGATGGTCGTACTCATGCCGAATTCCGCACTGAATCCGCGGTACCCACGGGTGCCTCTTGATTCGTCACTGTGACGCCTCGTCGCTGGAGTGCGGGAACGGTCCCCTCCCCCACCTGGAAGCTCTCCTCCAGATGCGGATAGCCCGAAAGGATGAAGTGTCGGATGCCGGACTGACGGAACGCATCGATGGTCGCGGCAACCTGATCGTGGGAACCGACGAGCGCAGTGCCCGCTCCGCCACGGAGCAGTCCGATGCCGGACCACAGTACCGGAGAGAATTCGAGCGCCCGGGCGTCCCCGCCGGGGACGAATCCCTCGCCACGGCCGTGGATCTCCGACATCCGGTGCTGCCCGACCGACTGGGAGGTCTTGAGCCCTGCCTGGGCCCGGGCCACATCGTCGGGGTCGATGGAGTCGTAGATCTTCTGTGCGACGGCCCAGGCCTCTTCCTCGGTGTCGCGGGAGATGACATGGAGGCGGATGCCGTAGTCGAGCGTCCTGCCGTAGGCTGCGGCGCGGGCAGAGACGGTCTCCAGCTTCGCAGCGACGTCATCGGGGTGCTCACCCCAGGTGAGGTAGACGTCGGCACGCTTCGCGGCGGTCTCGATGCCGTCCGGCGAGGATCCGCCGAAGAAGACCGGCGGAACAACAGAGGGACGCCGCGCCAGAGAAGCCCCGTCGACAGAGATGTGGTCACCGTGGACGTCCACCGGGTCAGACTCCGTCCACAGCCGGTGAACCAGGTCGAGCGACTCGTCAGCGGCACCGTAGCGCTGCTCCTTGGTGGAGTAGTCACCGTAGGCACGCTGTTCGGCGTCCTCACCACCGACGACGACGTTGAGCAGCAACCGGTTTCCGGAGAGCTCCTGGTAGGTCTGTGCCTGCTGGGCGAGGAGTGTGGCAGGAACAAGGCTGGGACGGTAGGCGACAAGGAACTTCAGACGCTCGGTCGCGCCGAGCAGGGCCGCGGTGGCGAGCCAGGAGTCCTGGCACCAGCGACCGGTGGGGGTGAGGACAGACTCGAAGCCGTTGTACTCCGCAGCCTGGGCCAGCTGGGTGAGAGAGCGCAGGTCAGGGAACCGGTCGCCGAGCTGGGCGTCGGCACCGTGCCCACCTCCGACGATTCCGCGGGAGTCGCCGTTGGTGGGGAGGAACCAGTGGAGGGTCACATCGGAGGGTGTTGGAAGAGTCATAGCCATCGAGTAGACCAGTCGGTCTGCACTGAACCCACCGATCCATTCCCGGTGATCGGAACAGACAGAGCAGTCTGTTCTTTTCATTCGGAGTGACCTAAGGTGGCTCCCATGACCCTCACTGTCGCTGACGCCCCCGCAACAGAAACCACACCCGGCACCGCCCACTTCGCCACGCCGGTCACCGGCCCTGCCCGGGTCCTGCACCAGATCAGGACCACACCGGGGATCACCCGCACCCGGCTCCATGAGGATCTGGGGCTTTCACAACCCACGGTGACCAGACATGTCGCAGCACTGATCGATGCCGGACTCGTGGAGCAGGCGTCCTCCTCCCAGTCCTCGGCCACCACCGTCGGCCGTCCCGGCACCACACTGCTGCCCGCAGGGCGCCACCACACCGCCCTCGGTGCACACGTCGGCCTGCGCAGTACTCAACTGGTCGCCGTCGACGGTTCCGGACGGCCGTTGCGTTCCCGCACCCTCAAGCTCCCGCTCGCCGACCTCTCCCCCGAGGACGCACTGGAAGCGGTCAGTCACGGTCTCACCAGCCTCGGACGCGATCTCCCCGACCCGGTAAGTCTCGGTGTCGCGTTCTCCTCCCCGGTGGATGCTGCCGGCCGCGTCTCCTCGCAGGCCTACGGGTGGAACGACGTGGATGTCGCCGGCATTCTCGGACGCGCGGACACCGGGATCCCGGTCTCACTGGCGACAGGTGTCGGTGCCATGGCCGGGGCCGAGCTGACCAGCACTCCCCTGCGGAGCGCCGACAACGACATTCCCGGAGGGCGCTCCTCCCTCTACGTCTACGCCCGGGAGCTGGTCGCCCACTCCTGGATCGTCGGGGACGCCGTCCACCAGCCGTTCACGGGGACCTCCCCCACCGCCTTCACCACCATCGCCGAGTCCGGATCCTTCCGCAGTTCACGGGGTGGAACCGGGCATCCGCTGGGCACCACGGCCGTGCTCGACGCGGCACGGCGCAAGGGTCTGGGTGTGTCGTCCATCCCCGAACTGGTCGCACTGGCGTCCTCCAATGCGGTGGCCCGGGCGCTGCTCGACGAGCGTGCCGAACTGCTGGGACACATCATCACGCTGGCGGTGGAGGTCGTGGACCCGGCGACCGTGGTCTTCGCCGGTGACGCGTTCACCGCCGATCCGGACGCCGTGAAGATCATCGCCGGTGGACTGCAGCGCAGTGCTCCACGACGGGGGTTGAGCATCCAACGGGCCGGCGACGGGATCCTGTCCCGGGCGGCCGCGGTGACGGCCCTGCACCGGCTGTGGACGGATCCGCTGGGCTGAGCCGCTCAGCTGATCCGCTCGACGAAGGCCTCGAGCCGGTCGGAGATGTCCTGCGGTTCACGGGCCCAGCGGTTGTGGCCCAGGGTGCCGGGCAGTTCCTCGACGAGCGGATATGCCTTCGGCATGAGATTCGCCAGGGCACGGCAGGAATCGACGGTGCAGTAGTCGTCGTTGCTGTACCGGGTCAACAGGACCGGCACCCGCACGGCCTGCAGCGCCTCCATGTAGTCCAGGTCTCGGCCGCGCAACCGGTCAAGGGAGTTCGTGCGACCGAACCGCGCCCATTCCTTCAGCTGGACGCCGGACTGACGTCCGTACCCGGAGACATCGAGCGGACCGCCGGGCCAGTACCCGAGGATGCGTCCGACAGTGCCCATCATCAGGCCGCCGATTCGCAGGCGGCGTCGTTCCGGATTCGGGAAGGCGCGGGCGAACGGTGAGCCGGTGCCGACCCCCATCAGCCCGATGAGCCCCAGCTCACGGGCCTCCGGACGCGCCAGAAGCAGTGAACCGATCTGGCCACCCATCGAGTGGGTGAGCAGGATGACCGGGTGGTCCTCGGCGAGGTCGAGACGCGACTTCACCGCACGGATGGTGCGGGGATAGTCCTCGGACGCCAGGTCGTGGTAGCCCCACCGGTCGGTCAGGGACGCCACGGCGGTACTGGATCCCTGGCCACGCAGCTCACCGATACCGACCGGGAAACCGCGTCGCGAGAGCTCCTCGGCGATCGGACGGTAGTAGTATGCGCCGACGCCGAAACCGGGCCAGATCATGATCAGCGGCCGGGTGGCGCCACTCCCCGGGAAGACCGGGACACGGGAGGCGGAGCCGTCGGGCATGGCCACCAGGATGCTGCTGGCCGGGACCGTCGTCACATCAGACATCGAGGAACCGGACGTCCTTGGCGTTGCGGGTGATGAAGCTGCGGCGGGCGACCACATCGTCGCCCATGAGGACGGCGAAGGTCTCGTCGGCGTCCGCGGCGTCCTCCAGGGTGACCTTCTTGAGGATGCGGTCCTGCGGGTCCATGGTGGTCTCCCACAGCTCCTTGGCATTCATCTCGCCGAGGCCCTTGTAGCGCTGGATGCCGTCGTCCTTGTTGATCTTCCGGCCGGCGGCGAGGCCCTCGGCCAGCTGCGCGTCACGCTCGGCGTCGGAGAAGGCGAAGCCCGGCTCGCCCTTGCCCCACTTGAGCTTGTACAGCGGCGGCATCGCGAGGTAGACGTGGCCCTCCTCGATGAGCGGACGCATGAAGCGGTAGAGCAGGGTCAGCAGCAGGGTCGCGATGTGCTGGCCGTCGACGTCGGCGTCCGCCATGAGGACGATCTTGTGGTAGCGGAGCTTGTTGATGTCGAACTCGTCGTGGATACCGGTACCCAGGGCGGTGATGATCGCCTGGACCTCGGCGTTCTTCAGGACCTTGTCGAGGCGGGCCTTCTCCACGTTGAGGATCTTGCCGCGCAGCGGGAGGATCGCCTGGAACATCGAGTCACGGCCGGACTTGGCGGAACCGCCGGCCGAGTCGCCCTCCACGATGTAGATCTCGGACTTCACCGGATCCTTGGAACGGCAGTCGGCGAGCTTGCCGGGCAGGCCGCCGAGATCCGTGGCGGACTTGCGTCGCACCAGGTCACGGGCCTTACGGGCGGCGACGCGGGCCTGGGCAGAGGAGACGGCCTTGTTGACGATCGCCTTCGCCTCGGCCGGGTTGGCGTCGAACCAGTCGGCGACGTGCTCGTTGGTGGCCTTCTGGACGAAGCCCTTGATCTCGGAGTTACCGAGCTTGGTCTTCGTCTGGCCCTCGAACTGCGGGTCACCGACACGCACGGAGATCACCGCGGCGAGGCCCTCACGGCAGTCGTCACCGGTGAGGTTCGGCTCCTTGTCCTTGAGCATCTTGTGGTCGCGGGCGTAGCGGTTCATCAGGGAGGTCAGCGCAGCGCGGAAACCCTCCTCGTGAGTACCGCCCTCGACCGTGTTGATGGTGTTGGCGAAGGTGTGGACCGACTGCGAGTAACCGGAGTTCCACTGCAGGGCGATCTCGACCTCGTGGTCGTCACCCTTGACCTCCAGGTCGATGACGGTGGGGTGAACCGGGGTCTTCGACTTGTTGAGGTGGTCAACGTAGTCCTTCAGGCCGTCCGGGTAGTGGAAGACCTTGGTGCGTACCTTCGGTGCGTCCTTCTTCTGCTCCTCGGCCTCTTCGTCCGCGGTCTTCGGGGCGGCAGCCTCGTCGGCGGCGGCGTCCTCCAGGTCCTCGACCTGCTCGATGACCTGCCTACGCTCATCGGTGAGCGTGATGGTCAGGCCCTTGTTGAGGAAGGCCATCTCCTGGAGGCGGCGGGAGACCGTGTCGAAGTTGTAGGTCGTGGTCTCGAAGATCTCGGGGTCCGCCCAGAACCGCTGGGTGGTGCCGGATCCGCGGGCCTTCTTGACCTGCTCCAGTTCCTCGGGGATGGAGTGGTCGAAGACCTGGTGCCAGAGGTAGCCGTCACGCCTGATCTCGGTCTCGACGCGGGTCGACAGGGCGTTGACCACGGAGATACCGACACCGTGCAGACCACCGGAGACCGCGTAGGCCTGGGAGTCGAACTTACCGCCGGCGTGCAGCTCGGTCATGACGACCTGGACGGTCGGACGCCCCGTCGGGTGCATCTCCACCGGGATGCCACGGCCGTTGTCGGAGACCTGGACGGAACCGTCGTCCTTGAGGGTCACCTCGACATGGTCGGCGAAACCGGCCATCGCCTCATCGACGGAGTTGTCCACGACCTCCCAGATGAGGTGGTGGAGACCGCGCTCACTGGTGGAGCCGATGTACATGCCCGGGCGCTTCCGGACTGCCTCGAGGCCTTCCAGGATGGTGATCTGGTCTGCACCGTAATCCCCGGACCCGTGGTGGGATTCCGGTCCAGCGTTCATCTCAGCCTCAGCCACAGCCTTTTCCACTCCTTGATAGGTACAGGTCGAACCACCCCATCCTACCCGGTGAGGCGCCCTGGTGTAAGCAGGCGCTATCCGTAGGTGTCCCGCGGGCCGCGGCCCTTGACGTGGTACCGGCCCTTCCGCCAGTTGGGCGGACGCGGACCGTAGATGCGCAGCTCAGCAACCACGTCGCCGCCGATCTTCTTCGCGATGGTCTGCAGGATGAAGGTCTGCATCAGGCGCAGGTTTGTGGCCCAGGCGGTGGAGTCGCATTCGATGTGGAGCTGGCGCTCCTTCTCCTTGTACATGACGACCCTGGTGTGGCGGGCGACATCCTCTCCGACGATGCCCGCCCAGTTGCCCCGGATCGTGCCGACCGCGAAGTTCCGGTTCCACCCGTTGCGCCGGACCTCACGTTGCACCAGGTCACCGAACCGACCGGGATCCCTGTAACTACGGTCCATCCGCCCGTCGTAGCGGGTCTTCATGCGTTTCGGCTTCGCCCCGCGACGCCGCGGGTTGAACGGCTGGCGCAGCGGGACGGGGGACGCCGAGAGGTCGTCGCCGGTCTTCTTCGCCGGCCCGGACAGACCACGCAGCTTCTCCCACTGGGCGGCGACGGGATCGTGGGGGTCAGTCATCGGCGGGGTCCAGCTCTGAGACGCGTCCGTCATCGGTCATGTGGGCGCGCACCGCATGGACCTGCGCGATCTCGCGGAGATCGGCGGGGATGTCTTCGTCGACGGCGGCGGTGATGAGCACCTGTTCAGCCTCCCCCGCCAGATCGACGAGCGCACGGCGGCGGGCCCGGTCGAGTTCGGCGAAGACGTCGTCGAGGATCACCAGCGGCTCGGTGCCGTCGGCGCGTTGCATCCGGTGGGACGCCAGGCGCAGCGTCAGCGCGAAGGACCAGGACTCGCCGTGGCTGGCGAATCCCTTGGCCGGCTGGGTACCGAGGATCAGCTGCAGGTCGTCACGGTGCGGACCGGTGAGTGTGGTTCCTCGTTCGACCTCGGCGTTGCGTCGCTGGGCGAGACGGGAGAGCAGCACCGCCTCGGCGACATCCGGGTCGACCAGGTAGGTGCCGCCGGGGTCGACGCCGACGTCGGCGAGCTCGGCGTCCACCGTGGAGGTGTAGCTGATCAGCGCGGGCCGCGAGCCGGGGGCGAGTCGGGCGTAGGACTCCTCGACATGTGGCGCGAGATCGTGCACGACCTGCACCCGTGCCGACATGATCTCGCCGCCGAGGTGGGCGAGCTGGGCGTCCCACACGTCGAGGGTGTCGGCCACCGCCACCGGGGACGACGCAGACTTCAGCAGGGCATTGCGCTGCCGGAGAACCTTGTCGTAGTCGGCCCGGACGCCGGCGAGTCGCGGGTAGCGCGCGGCGACGACCTGGTCGAGGAAGTGCCGACGCTGTTCCGGTTCACCGCGGACCAGGGCGAGGTCCTCCGGGGCGAACATGGTGGTCCGGACAATGCCGGCGAGACCACGCTGGTTACGCAGGGAGGTCCGGTTCACCGCGGCCTTGTTCGAACCACGGGCGTTGATGACCAGGTGTGCGGTGAGTTCACGACCGTGGTTCACGGCGGTGGCCGAGACACGGGCGGAATCACAACCCTCGCGGACGAGGGCTGCGTCCCCGCTGACCCGGTGTGAGCTGAGGTGGGCGAGGTAGCCCACCGCCTCGACGATATTCGTCTTCCCGTTGCCGTTCGGGCCGGCGAAGACGGTGACGCCGGGGGTGAGTTCCAGGTCGAGGGACGCCCACGACCGGAAGTCGCCGAGGTGCAGGGAACGCAGATACATGCAGGTGACGGACCTAGCCCGGGAGGCGGACCGGCATCAGCAGGTAGGTGAACGGGGTCTCCGGGGTCGGGAAGGCACCGTCCGGGCCTGCCTCGGGCAGATCCTCGGGCTCGGGGAACAGGATCGCCGGGCGGGACGGCTGGGTGAAACCGAAGACGACCCGGTCGGTGTGGATCGCGCCGAGGCCGTCCTTGAGGTAGCCGGGGTTGAAGGCGATGACCAGGGGCTCGCCGACGAAGGCGCAGGGCAGCTGCTCCTCAGCGACGCCGATGTCGCTGCCACCGCCGGAGATGGTCAGCCCACCTTCCTCGAAGGCCATCCGGATCTGGGAATTACCTTCGGTGACCAGGGAGACACGGCGGATCGCGTCGAGCAGCGGGGTGATCTCCACGGTGGCCAGGGCGGTGTTCTGCTTCGGCAGCAGCGGACGGAACTTCGGGAAGTCCGCGTCGATGAGCCTGGTCGTGGACCGTCGGTCGTCGGTGGCGATACCGAGCAGACGGCTACCGCCGGACGCGGCGTCCGTGTCGAGGGCGATCTCGACCGGCTCACCGTTGGAGTCCAACGAGCGGGCCGTGTCTGCCAGGGTGCGGGCCGGGATGAGCAGCTCGGCGGAGATGTCGGCACGGGCGGGGGCCCAGTCGACGGTGCGCACCGCGAGGCGGAAGCGGTCGGTGGCGGCGAGAACGACATGCTCACCGTCGATCTCCATACGGATACCGGTGAGCATCGGCAGGGTGTCGTCCCGGCCGGCGGCGACGGCGACCTGGCTGATGACCTCCGCGAAGAGGTTCGGGTCCAGGGAACCGGCGGTCGCGGGGAACTCCGGGAGGACCGGGTAGTCGTCGATGGTCATCGCCGGCAGTTCGAAGTGGGAGCTGCCGCAGTTGACGAGCACCTTGGTGCCGTCGTAGTCGATGCGCACCGGCTTGTCGGGGAGGGCACCGATGATGTTGGACGCCAGGCGGCCGGCCACGAGGATCCGACCGGGCTCGGCGACATCCGCGGACACGCGGACTTTGGTGGAGACCTCCCGGTCGAAGCCGGAGAGCTGGAGCCCGTCCTCGGTGGCTTCGATGAGCACACCACGCAGGATCGGCTGCGAGGCCTTGCTCGGGAGGCTACGTGCCACCCAGGCGAGTGCCGAGGAGAAGTCGTCCTTGGCCACGGTGAAGCTGACGGACTGCTGGTCCCCCAGCTGATCGGTGGTCACTCGTTCGTACCTTTCTGCAGGTCATCCATTCGAACATCATTCGAACACCGGCGCCGTCGGGGATCTCCCGGCGCTCCCGGCACGGGTTCACGGGCCCGTTGTGTGCCCCCAGAGTAGTCCACAGTGGTGGACCCCCGCGAGGCCCGTCCACTCTTCTCCTGTGCCTGCCTTCCGTTGTGGGCCGTGGTGTGTCCGGGCCCGGACGATCGAGCTGACTTGTCCCCACCGCCTTTTTCTCTTGAAGAACTTCATGTAGATCGATAGTCGTAGCAGTAGGGGGTGTGGACGCTGTGGATAACCGGGAATCCGGGCAGTTCGGAGTGGTTGCGGCCGTGTGGAGCAGGTGGTGGCCGGTATTGTGGATAACTTCGCGGAACTGTGGATAACTCCGGTGCAGGTTCCGGTGCACACCGCGTGTCCACCGGGTGGTGCACGGGGAAACGGTGATTTATCCACATCTAGTTCACCTCTGTGACCTGCGGAAACGCGGTTTCCTGTCTTCGGGTGCCGGTCAGGTCGGTCTGCGGGAACACATTCTTGTGATTTGTCCACAGGAGAGGTGGAGTTATCCACGGGCAGTGGACGCCGGAGCCCCGGATCGTGGCCGGGGTGTCTGAACAGTGCAGGCCGGGGCCTAATCGCACTCATGTAATTACATCGGTGTGGATAACCCTGTGGAGAATGTGGATACCGGTCGATGTTGTCCACTGCGACCGGCGGGCGCCCGGTCCCCTACCGGTCGTCTGCTCCCCCCCCCC
>NZ_BJNT01000020.1 GCF_006539825.1 Corynebacterium variabile | reverse complement strand
CCGTAGAGCTCTTTGCTCCGGTCCCGGTTGCGTCCTTTAGCGTGGTGTACAGCTACCGCCCGGTGAACCCCTTGCCGACCAGCAAGGAGACCACCGCGGTACCTTTCGACTCAGCTCCTACACATCCTCGAAAGGACACCAACGATGGCCTCCGCGCCCAATCATATCGACCCCACCGGATACCTCGACGATCTGCTGGCCCAAACCTCACCAGACCTGATGCGCCAGATGCTCCAGAACACCATCAACCTCCTACTGTCCGCCCAAGCCGACCAGGTCTGCGGCGCCGAATACGGCATCACCAGCGACACACGCACCAACCGCCGTAACGGCTACCGCCACCGCGACCTCGACACCCGCGTGGGCACCATCGACGTCGCCGTGCCGAAGCTGCGGCAGGGCTCCTACTTCCCCGACTGGCTGCCGGAACACCGCACCCGCGTCGAATCCGCCCTGACCAGTGCCGTGGCCACCGCCTACCTAAAGGCGTGACCACCCGACGGATGGATGACCTGGTCAAATCCCTCGGCATCACCGGCATGTCCAAGTCCCAGGTGTCGACTATGGCCAAAGACCTCGACTCCATGGTCGCCGACTTCCGAACCCGACCCCTGGACGCCGACCCCTACCTGTACATGTCAGCCGACGCGTTGACAATCAAGGTCCGCGAAGGCGCCCCGGGTGGTGAAAACCTCGGTCCTGCTGGCGACCGGCATCAACGCTGAAGGGGTCCGGGAGATCCTCGGCATGCAGGTCGCCACCGCCGAGTCCACGGCGTCGTGGACCGGGTTCTTCTACCGATCTGAAGGCCCGGGGGGCTGGACATCGTCGGGTCGATCACCAGTGACGCGCACTGCGGGATCCAGCACGCCATCGGTGACGTGTTCCCCGACGCCTCCTGGTAACGATGCCGGACCCGTTACGCGAAGAACCTGTCGGAGGTCGTTCCGAAGTCCGAGCGGAAGTGGGTGCGCACCATGTTCCAGTCGGTTTTCGACCAGGAGACCCCTGACCGGGTGTGGGCGCAGGCCAGGGCGGTGGTCGACATGCTCGATGACAAGCTGCCGAAGGCTGCGTCGCATCTGGAGGAGGCTCTGGATGAGATCCTGGCGTTCACCGCGTTTTCCGAAGCCGGCGTGGACGAAGGTGTGGTCCAACAATCCGACGGAGCGGTTGAACAAGGAGATCCGCTGGCCGACCAATGTCGTGAGGATCTTCCCTGACCGTGACTCGGTGGTCCGGTTGGTCGGTGCGGTGCTGGCTGAGCAGCATGAGGACTGGATGCAGCAGCGTCGGTACATGCCTCTGGCGGTGTTGTCGGCCACGGCGGGGATGCTGGTGAAGGCCCGGGCGACCGATGATGCAGGCGTCGTCGTCGGTGACGGTCAGGAGGCTCTTGTGGCGTAGGGAATCTTGTTCCGTCAGCGGTCAGTACTTCGCGGAGTCAGCCGCTGGCGGATACACCACTCAAAAGGACTTGACCGACGTCATCGGCAGAGAACCGGGGGCGGCGACCTGCCTGGCGGCGGTGGGCGGCAGTGGCGGCGGTGTGGGTGGGGGTGATGCGAGGTGTGGGGGTGGCGTGTGCGGTGAACGTCATGGGTCAAACGCTACGCTGCCAGGGGATTCTGCGCGCTTTTTGGTGCCGTGGAGAAACTTATGGCCTTTCACCGGGGGTATTGAATGCCCTTCATAAAGGGTGTCGGGGCCTCCGGCTGGACAAAGCCGCCCCGGAGTGAAACTAAAACATGTTGTACTCTTATACCGTTCTGCGGTGAATGAGATGAACCTTCAGGTTCGCACTATGGCGGCGGAGCCGGGTCGGTGTACCGACCGCGTCCTCGGCCGTGAGCTTCGCCCGGCGCCCGGCCATCAGTCCTCCGGCTGGTAGCTGCCGTGCTCGCCGAAGAAGGCTGCGGCCTGCGCCAGGATCCCGTCGGCCAGCTCGGGACGGCAGATCAGCACGTCCGGCAGGTAGGTGTTCTCGTTGTTGTAGACCAGCGGGGACCCGTCCAGTCGACTGCAGTGCAGGCCGGCGGCCGCGCACACCCCCACCGGCGCGGCATTGTCCCACTCGTACTGGCCACCGGCGTGAAGATAGGCGTCATTGTCGCCCAGCAGTACGCTGATCGCCTTCGCGCCGCAGGATCCCATCGTCACCAGTTCCATGCCGGTCTGCTCCGCGACATGCACCGCGACCTGGGGAGTGGAGTTCCGTGAGATCACCAGACGGTTCGTGGGATGTCCCGTCACCGCCCTGGATTCCCCGGTGGTGAACACCTGGCCCAGATCCGGCATCCCCACCGCCGCCGTGGTGACGGAGCCGTTGATCGCGAGTGCGATGTGCACCGCCCAGTCCTGGCGCACGCCCGCGTACTCGCGGGTGCCGTCGAGCGGGTCGATGATCCACACCCGCTCCTTCTTGAGACGGATCAGGTCGTCAGCGGCTTCCTCGGAGAGGACCGAGTCTTCCGGACGGTGAATGGCCAGTGCACGGGCGATCCACTCCTGGGCGATGGAGTCCCCGGCGTCCCCGAGTTCACCGTCACGCAGCAGTCCGACATTGCGGACACCCTTGAGGATCTCGCCGGTTCCCTGGGCGAGGCGGCGGGCGAGGGTCTCGTCGTCAATCGTAGACGTCATGGGGACAGTGTAGCGGCTGAGCGTCCCGGGACCCTGTCCTGTCGCGCCCCGCGGCGTGTAGCCTGAAGAGAATTCGGCGCAACCACCTCCGGTCAGCAGGCCGGAAATAGGTGAACGGCGCTGGACAGCGGTAAGTTACAGGATACTACCTAGGGCGTTTCCTGCGTGTGTTCTCCGCCGGGTTCCCGCGCGCCGCCCCGTCCCGGAGAGAAGACCTTGCCCCGACTGTCCCGACATGCCGCCGTCCTCGTCGGCTCCCTGTCCGTCACTGCGCTCCTGGCTACCGCGACCCCCGCCGTCGCCGACACCACCCTCACCTTCCGGGACCTCGGCGCTCCGGTAGACCAGTCAATGCCCGGACGCACCGCCACGACCACACTCACCCTGCCCGTTCCCGACGGTCTCATCCCGACCGAACTCACCGGCACCCTCCAGGTGCCCGCGTCCTTCTCCCGCGGCGTGGTCGAGGTCAGTCAGGACAACCGTGTCATCGGTCGCGGCACCGTCACCGGTTCCACCGATGATGACGGCACAGACCTGCGCATCCCGCTGGCCGACGCCACCGTCACCGACGGCGCCGTCACCGTCCAGCTGCGCACCACACTCACCCCCGTCGACGACGGATGGTGCCACGACCCGCTGGACACCGTCACCAGCACCCTGCGGGATGCCGCCGTCGCCTTCTCCGGCACCCCCTCCGCCCCACGGAACCTCGCGGACGCCCTGCCGTCGGTCCTCAGGAGCCTGACTGTAGCGGTCCCCGACAACCCGGACGAGTCGGTGCAGGCAGCTGTCCTGGAGACCGTCACCGCCGTCACAGCGCAATACCGCAGTCAGCATCCGACCGTCCGGGTGATCCCGCTGTCACAGGTCGCGGACGCCGGGACAACCACCCGAACCGACGCCGCCTACACGCGCACCGTGGTCATCCCCGGCGACACCTCCGACGACGGCATGACCCTTGAACAGCCCGGAACCGATGACGCCCGCATCGTCCTCCACGGCACCGGAGACGAACTCCTCGACCAGGCGCGACTGCTCACCGCCGACCGCTCCACCGATGCCACCGCAGCCGACCTCTCGGGACTTCTCGACAGCACCTCCGCCGACGCCGGGGCCGCGGACGTGGTCCTCGCCCCGCAGGCCCGGACCCTCACCGATCTCGGCGCCGCAGACCTCACCGCCTCAGGGGTCGGCAGTGCACAGGTCACCTTCGGCATCGACCAGGGTGACCTCGGACGACTCGCCGGGGCAACCTCCCTGCACCTGACGGGGAACCACACCCCGCTCGTCGACGGCATCACCTCCGGTGAGGTCACGGTCGCCGTCAACGGTACCGTCGTCGACCGGACCACCGCGGCAGGCGACGGTGTCCTCGACCGGCAGATCGACCTGCCCGACGACCTCGCCCAGCGCTACAACACGGTCACCGTGACCTTCGCCATGGGTGGGCAGCAGGCAGACTGCGGCACCACCGCGCCCGTCGAACTGCGGATCGACGGATCCAGTGTGGTGAGCTCCACCGACGCCACCGAGCCGACTCCGCTCACCGCCGGTTTCCAGGGCCTGCCCCAGGCCTTCCTCCCGGAGGTGGACGTCGTCCTCGCCGACGGCGGTGTCACCGACCTCGACCGGGCCGCCCGCATCCTCGCCGGCCTCCAGGAGACCACCGCGGCACGCGTCCGCCCGGTGCCTGCCGAGCTCGAGGAGACGGTGGAGTCCGACCGACCTGTCCTCGTCGTCGACGCCGACGGCGACCACACCGACGAGGCCACCGGTGGCGACCCGCTGCCCGTGACCTACCGGGACGGCGTCCTCAGCGTCGACGGGCGCGACGCGGAGACCGACACCTCCTACGGTGCCGTCCAGACCAGGTGGGACACCGACCACCGGCGAATGCAGGTCATCGCCACCTCCACCGGTGAGCCGCAGCTGCTCGACACTCTTCTGGTCTCACTCGACCGGGCCACGGCATCCGGTGACGGCACCGGATGGGCTGACCTGCGCGGCACCGCCGTGCTGCAGCAGGAGTCCGGTACACCCCGGGAAGTCGGGGTTCCGGTCGACGACGGATCCGACGTCGGCAGTACCAGCAGTACCGGCAGTGCAGACAGCGGTCCGGGGACCACCGCCGTGCTCGCGGTCCTCGCCGCGGTCGTCGCGGCCGTCGCGCTCCTTTTCACCGTGCTCGGCACCGTCAGCAGACGCGGCAACCCCGGCTCTGACCAGGACGAGCGGTGAACCGGTACCTGTGGCGCTGGCTGACACTCGTCCTCGTGTGCGCCCTGGGGTACTGGAGTTCACTGGAACGGTCCCTCACCGACGGTGCCGCAGGGGGGACTGCCGTACACCGTCACGGCCGTCGCCATGGGACTCGTGATGTTCTTCGGCATCGAGATGCAGAACCGCACCGTCCTGCCGATACATGACCGGGAAGTCGACTGGATCATCGGGACCATCGCCCTGGTCCTTGCCGTCAGTGCGCGTGCCCAGCTCGCGCCCAGGCTCGTCGAGTGGTTCGACCTGCTGCGACTGGACATGCTCAGCCTCATCATCTTCGCCTTCGGTGTCAGTGCCCTCGTCTTCGGTAGCCGGGCGACCCTCCGCTTCGGCTCGGCATGGGCGACTCTGCTGCTGTTCAACAGTCCGGTCTTCCTGATCGTCTCCCTGCTCTGCGGCGGCGGCTGGACCGGCACGGCCTGTGCCGCGAGTGTCGGACTGGCGGTCGCCGCAGCCGCCGCCGGAAACCGGGTCAGGCACCGCGCGGCCGCCGCAGGAGTCACACTCGTGGTCGGGGTAATGCTCACGCTCCTCACCGGAGCGGTGGTCGGGCAGGACCGGTTGCGTGAGGCACTCTCCGGGGCCGCCGGCATCACGAGCGTCCTCCCGGCCCTTGCCGGTGTCCTCACCGCCCTCGCGGTCGACGCCGCCGTCCGCCACACTCTGCCGACGATCCGACACCGGGACCCGTCGGTACGGCACACGCGGGCGGCCCTGGTCCCGCTCACCGCCGCCGTCGCGGTCCTCCTACTCGTCCCGTTGCCGGAACGTCCGACGACGTCCGCGACAGCGGACGCGCCGGGCACCCAGCCCACCGGCACCCCTGCCCCGGCCGGGTGGAGCGTGACCGGCTCAGAACGGTTCGCATGGACCGCCGACTATTTCGGGGCGGGCGCCGACTTCCGACGCCAGGTGCTCCGGGCGGACGCCGTGGTCGATGACTGGGACACGGACAACCGGCACCGCACTGTCGTGGTCGACACCCTCACCTCCGACGGCCCGGTGAACGCCAGCCGCTTCGGCGACGAGGGCTTCTACAGCAGTGTCAACGGTCGTCGCTCCCCGAAACTCGACGTGGGCCTCGGGCACGGTGTCACGGGACGGGTCTACACCGTTCTCGACGACGAGGCCTACCTCACCTACACGCGCCTCCGCGTCAGCTGGCGCGACGACGGTGGCCGGATCCACGACATCTCCGTCATCGCCGTCGACGACCACCGTGACAGTGCTGTCTTCCCTGCTGTCACCGGCAGCCTGACCGGCCTGGCCGGCCGCATCGTCACCGTCCTGTTGCGCGGTGGTGCAGTCACCGAGGACCCGGACGCCGACTACAAGGACCTTGACGTGGTGACCGCAGTGGCCACCGGCATCGTCGACGCCCGGTGGGAGGAGGGACAGTGACCACCCCCGACGAACGCTCCGCCGCTGCCCTGCATGACGCCGTCCACGGCCTCTACGAGCGGACCCCCGAATACTCCGCCGCAGTGGCGTTCACCCGTCCCCAGAAGATCGCCTTCCTCACCCTGCTCGGTATCGTCGTCGCCGGCGTCGTCCTCGCCCGATCCACGACACTTGTCCTGATCAGCGGCTTCTTCGTCACCTGGTACGCCGCCACCCTCGCCGACCGTTTCATCATGTTCCGCCGAGGCCTGAACGCCGACGCCATCCTGCAGGTCTCCGACGCCGACGCCCACGCACTGTCCGCCGACGAGCTGCCCCCGTACACTGTCCTGGTGCCCGCCTACGGTGAACCGGAGGTCGTCGGCCAACTCATCGGCGCGGTGCGCTCCATCGACTACCCGGCGGAGAAACTCCAGGTCCTGCTGCTGTTGGAGCAGGATGACACCCCCACCATCGCCGCAGCGGAGGAGTCCCTGGCCAGGGATCCCGAAGGCGCAGAGGTCGTCACCGTCCTACATGTCCCACCTGCTGAACCCCGCACCAAGCCGAAGGCCTGCAACTACGGTCTGCACTACGCGACCGGTGAGATCGTCACCATCTACGACGCCGAGGACACCCCCGACCCCCTGCAGCTGCGTCGGGTCGTCGCCGCCTTCCGACGGCTCGACGCGGAGACCGGAGCTGCGTCAGGGGCTGCGTCCGAAGCCCGGACAGTGTGCATCCAGGCCCGGCTGAGTTACCGCAATGCCCGCCAGAACATGCTCACCGCCTGGTTCACCATCGAGTACGACGTGTGGTTCAAACTCATGCTCCCCGGCATCATGCGGATGCGGGCACCCGTGCCGCTCGGCGGTACCTCCAACCATTTCCGACGCGGCGTCCTCCGGGAACTCGGAGCGTGGGACCCTTACAACGTCACCGAGGACGCCGATCTCGGCGTCCGCATCGCCGCCCACGGATACCGCACCGCCGTGCTCGACTCCGAGACACTGGAGGAGGCCAACAGCGACACCATCAACTGGCTGCGCCAACGGTCCCGCTGGTACAAGGGCTACCTGCAGACCTGGCTCGTCTACATGCGCCGCCCTGACCGACTGCTCCGGGAGATCGGGTTCATCCCGGCGCTCCGGTTCACGCTGCTCATGGCGTCCACCCCGATCATCGCGGTGGTGAACCTCGTGTTCTGGTACCTCTTCCTCCTCTGGATCATGGGGCAGCCGGACTTCGTCGCCGAACTCTTCCCGCCGGCCGTCTTCTACCCGTCACTGGTCTGTCTCGTCGCCGGTAACGCGCTGACCGTCTACATGAACCTCGTCGGCGTCAGGGAAGGACGTGACCCGCTGCTGATCCTGGCGGTGCTGACCTACCCGGCGTACTGGCTGTTGATGAGCATCGCCGCGGCCAAGGGCATGTGGCAGCTGTTGTTCCGCCCCTCCTACTGGGAGAAGACCGCCCACGGGCTGGAGGAATGATGGGCAGCATCCTGAAGCGACCAGCCACCGTCTTCGGCCTGGCGTCCCTGTTCTACCTCTGTGCCGGTGTCCTGCTGACCGGTCGGGGCTTCTACCTCGGCGACTCCCTCTCGCGGCTGCAGTCCGCGCAGTCGGTCCTCTTCAGCCGTTCGCCCGCACTCGTCGACATCGGTTTCGTCTTCACTCCGCTGAACACCCTGTGCGAACTGCCGCTGGTCGCTCTCGACCACTGGATTCCGGCGATGACCGACCGGGCCCTGGCCGCGGTGACCGTCTCCGCCCTGTTCACCGCGGGCGCGGTACTGCAGGTCTGGCTGACCGGCACCGACCGTGGCCTGCGCACCCCATACCTGGTGGCCGTCACCCTGCTGTTCGCCCTGAATCCGATGGTGGTCATCTACGCAGGCACCGGCATGAGCGAGGGACCGTTCCTCTTCGCCATGGCCTGGGCGGTCCGGCGGCTCATGAGATTCCTGCGCACCGATGACGTCCACGACCTCATGGCCGCGGGCATCGCCGTGGCCCTCGGCTTCCTCGCCCGCTATGACGCACTCGTCGCGGCGGCCGCCGGAGCGGTCCTCGTTGCCGTCATCACCTTCACCCGGCGGGACACCGGCCCCGGTGCAGGGGCAGGTGCCGGCGCACTGCCGTCCCCGCGTCACCGCCTGGGGCGGGCGGTGACGGATACCGTGGTGTTCCTGTTCCCTGTCACGGTCGCCGCCCTCGTCTGGTTCGCCACCTCGTGGCTGACCACCGGCATCCTCAGCGCCCAGGTCAACGGCAGCTACGGCAATGCGTCCATCCTCGAATCCAGTGGTGGGTCGATCTCGGGGATGCCTGCGGCCCGAGACTCGGTCGTCCGAGTCCTGCTGCTCGCCCCGGGCCTGCCGGTGCTCGCAGTGGTGGTGCTCGTGCTCGCTGTCCGCCGACGGTCCGTGGACAGTACCGCGCCGTTCCTGCTGTTCGGCGGGATCCTCGGGTTCCAGGTGCTTTCCGCGGTCATCGGTTCCACTTTCGGACTGCTCCGCTTCTTCCTGGTCGCGGTTTTATTCGTCACCGTGCTCGCGCTCACGGTGCCGACGCCCCGGGGCGAACTCCCCGCACGACGTCCCGGTCCCGTTCCGCAACCCCGGGGTACCGTGGCTGCACTGGACCGACCGGTGGTGACGGGTGTCGCGAGCCTGATGCTGCTGGCGGTGGGTGCGGTGTCAACCACGGTGGCGATGACCTCGCGGGAGTGGGCACCGCAGGAGTACGCGTTGGCGGCGGAGACACCCCTGGCGTCCCGCATGGACGCCGGTGACCTGGAGGACCGTCGGACTGTGCTGCGGACCTGGACGACGGAACGCCGCCTCGCCGAGTACCTCGACGCCCGGGATCTCCCGGAAGGTTCCGTTCTGCTGGACACCACTTTCGGGTTCCCGGTGGTGCTGTTCTCCTCCCGGCCGGAGACCTTCGTGGTCCCCTCCGACCCGGATTTCGTCACCACACTGAGCAGTCCCGGGGACCACGGCGTGCGCTACATTCTTGCGGTGCCGCCGACCGGTCGTGGCGCGCAGGACGCCGTGAATCTGCGCTACCCGACGATCTGGGACAACGGTGCAGGTGTCGGGACACTGGACCTGACGGTGCCCAACGACGGATCGGGGCAGCCGGATTTCCGGCTCTACCGCGTGCGGGAGACTCCCGAAGGGTGAGTGTGTGGGTGAGTGGGTGTGTGGGTGTGTGTAACTGGTACGGGTGTTGGCCGTGCGGGGGGATCGGGCATGCCTGGTGCGGGTCTTCTACCGCTCGTGTGATGTTTCGCCTGCTGCAGCCGCCAGGCAGGAGAGTTACCTGGGCCTTCGACGGCGTCACCTATGCCTGCGAGTGTGTTCCGCGGGTGGCCCGGAGCGTCGCCTGGGCCTGCAAGCGGTCGCAATGTCAGACAAGAATGTCGCCTCGACCGGGAGACCTCGACACTCTTGTCTGCCATCCCGCACTCTTGTCTGCCACGGGTGAGACTGATCCATTGGGGAAGGGCCGGGCTACCGGTGAAGAGTCCCTCAGCAGTGTGCGACTCCCTGCCCCTGGAGTCGTTGTCCCGGTGGACTGCTCTGGAGTCCCAGTCCTGGAGTCCCAGTCCTGGAGTCCCGGTCCTGGAGCCCCTGCTCCGGCGGCTCTGTCCCCGAATCCCTGGGCACTGCGGCACCCGTGTGATTCACTCGGGGAATGCGTATTGGGGAATACGGTGGGGAACTCGCAGGTGGCATCCGACAGAACCAGCCACCGGCGACGGACCATCTGCTGCCGACGTGCCGTGAGTCCGAACCGACAGAGTGGTACCTCGACCGGCTCGTGCGGCGACGACGGGTGAAGGGAAGCGTGCTGCCGAACAACCTGCCGCTCACTGCAGGACAGTTGCGTACGGCAGGCGTGACCAGGGCATCCCTAAGGAAGCACTATCACCGGATCGAGTACGGCCTCTACATCCCCGTCGACCAGCTCCTCCCTGAGACCACGGACTCCGGATTCACCAGGGCTCGTCGAGTCCACCCCGCGACGCTCGTCCGGGCGCACCACAAGGCCTGTCCCGGGCACATTGTCACGGGATTCGGCGCCGCGGCCATGAGCGGCATGGAGTACTTCGCGACCGAGGAACTGCTCGAGTTCTTCGTCGCCCGTGGTGACCGGATCGGACACCAACCCCCGCATCTCCTGCTCACCAGGACCAGGAAACTCGAGGCGCTGGGGGCAGATGCCGTCGCGCCCGACGTGTCGAATCCCGGGCTTCTCGCGACTCCGCACGGATTCACCCTCGGGCGGATGCTCGACATCCTGGACCGGGTGGATGAGACACGCAATCAGCGTTGGAAAGTCCCGGACCTGTCTTCCGTGCGTCCCCACCTGGTACGGGAGTTCATCCGCCAGGTGCAGGTCAGTGATGCTTTCCATCAGGGGCTGGGGAAGGGGACAGTGGGCTCGCTGGAGAAGTTGGTGCGGACCCGGACCGTGCGGTCCGACCGGGCGGCGGCTGTTCTCGGGGCAACGGACGTCGGAGCGGAATCGACACCCGAGACCCTGCTGCGCCTGATTGTCGCGGACCTGGCACCCGGACTGCGTACCCAGATCCCGGTGTTCCGTGACAACGGACGGCTGCTGACCTCGGCCGACATGGGTTGGGAGGAGCACGGGGTGTATCTCTTCTACGACGGGCTGCACCACCGGGAGCAGACGCAACGGGACCATGACTCGAAAGTGCTGGCGACGCTGCAGAGCCATGGTGGACGCGTGTTCCGGATCACCGCCGGCCAGCTGAAGACAGTGGAGGAAGTGGTGGCGCTACGGAACCTTGTCGCGGACGCGCTGGGGATCTGAGCGGAGTGGCTGTGGTGGGGCAGTTGGCTGGAGACTCGGGTAGAGAAGTCGGTCGAGTGGGCCTGCGAGAATGCGCCGCGGGCGGTCGTGACCGTTGCGTGGGCCTGCGAGCGGGCGCGGTGGCAGACAAGAGTGTCGCATCGACCAGGAGATCCCGACATTCTCGTCTGCCGCCCTGCACTCTTGTCTGACGGTCGGGACCCGGCCGCGTCCCAGCTCACCCGACCGCCACGATCCGACCTCTGTCGAGTGTCACGACCCGGTCAGTGGCCGTCGCCTGGTCGCGGTCGTGGGTCGCGATGATGACGGTGACCCCGGCGTCCTTCTCCTCGGCGATGGCTCGGCTGATGAGGTCCGCGGTGGCGGCATCCACTGCCGACAGAGGTTCATCGAGCAGGAGCAGGGGCGCTTCCTGCGCCAGCCCCTGGGCGATGAGCGTGCGCTGATGCTGACCGCCGGAGAGGTCGGCGAGGGTGCGGTCGGCGAGGTCCGTGATCCCGGTACGCTCCATCGCCCGGTGTACTGCGGTGTGGTCGGAGCGGCTGAGACGGCGCACATACGGCAGATACCGCAGGATGCTGTGCCTGCTGCGTCCAGCGGCCCGGTGCCACCGTCCCATGGCGACGGTGTCACGGACGGTGACCGGGAAGAGTTCGGGGGTCTGACTGTGCTGGGGGACGATGCAGATGTTGTCCGGTCGGCCGGTGATCCGGCCGTGTGTGGGGTGCAGCGTGTCGGCGAGCAGGCCGAGCAATGTTGACTTTCCGCAGCCGTTGGGTCCGGTCAGTGCGGTGACGGATCCGACCGGGAAGGCCACGGTGACGTGGTCGAGGGAGAGGCTGTGCCCGTGGCCGGAACCGGGGTTCCGGCCGTAATTGCGACAGACGTCGTGGAGGGAGACAGTCTCGCGCATATCTTGATGGTAATGATAATCATTACTACATGGAAATCCTGACCGACCCTTTCGAGGTCTCCTTCGTGTTCCGGGCCCTGCTGGCCGGCAGTTTCACCGCGGTGCTCTGCGCCTGCGTCGGCACCTGGGTGGTGCTGCGCGGCCTGTCCTTCTTCGGTGACGCCATGAGTCACGGCATGCTTCCGGGGGTGGCTGTAGCGTCCCTGCTCGGGGTGAATCTCATGCTCGGTGCCGCCGTCAGTGCGGTGGTCATGTCTTTCGGGGTGGTGGTCGTAAGTCGTGCGACGCGGCTGTCCAGGGATGTGAGTATCGGTCTCCAGTTCATCGTCATGCTGTCGCTGGGTGTGGCGATCGTGTCGCACTCCGGGTCGTTCGCGGTCGACCTCACCTCGTTCCTCTTCGGTGACGTGCTGGGGGTCGGATCCACTGATGTGCTGACTGTCGGCATTGCGGCGCTGGTCGGAATCGTCGCCTGTGTGGTGATGTACCGGCCGTTCACGGCGTTGACCTTCGATCCCCGCAAGTCGCAGACACTCGGACTGCGACCCGGATTCGCCCATGTCGCGATGCTCATCCTTGTGGCGCTGGCGACGGTCGCGTCCTTCCAGATCGTCGGGACCCTGCTGGTCTTCGGGCTGCTCATCGGTCCGCCGGCGACGGCGGTGCTGCTGGTCCGGGGGATCGGGCGGGTGATGGTGCTCGCTGCGGTGCTGGGTGTGGCCCAGGTGTATGTCGGGCTGCTGGTCAGCTGGTACGCGGAGACGGCGGCGGGGGCGACGATCACGCTGCTCGGAGGTCTGACGTTCCTCGCGGTCTTGGCGGTCAGGGAAGTGGTGTGTAGAGTTCATCCCGCTCACGCAAATGACAATCATGTTCAGTAAGAGAAGATATGAGACGTACGGCCATCACCGCGCGGTCCGGTGCCGTCACCGCCGCCGCACTTGCTCTCGGACTCGCTACCGGCCTCGCCGCCTGTGGATCCGGAGATGACGGCACCGGGCAGGACGCAGGCCAGGACACTGCTGAGGCATCCCCGCACGGCTATGTCGAGGGCGCTGAGGAAGCCACCGAACCGCAGCTGCGGCTCGCCGTCTCGGATGCGGACTCCGGCACACTCACCCTGGTGGACCTGCTCACCGGTGATACGGTCCAGACCGAGGACGCCGCAGAACTGCACGGGTCCGACAACCGCTACCTGTTCACCACGGGGGAGGACACCACCACGGTGACCGACTCCGGCGTCTGGACCGTCGACCACGGCGACCACTTCCACTACTACCGCTCGGAGCCAGGCACGGTGGGCGAGGTGCCCGCCGAAGAGCCCGGCCACGTCATGTCAGCGGACACCCGCGTCGCCTTCTTCGATGACGCCACCGGCGACGTGAGGGTCTACCCGCGCGCCGACATGGACGATGACGTTCTTGAGCCGGTCACCGAGTTCAGCGCCGGAGCGCACCACGGTGTCGCCGTGCCATTCGCGGATCAGGTGGTCAGCACCATCGCCCCGGAGAAGGACAGCGCCGAATTCCCGGACACCCTGGCGGTCTTCGATGAGACGGGGGAGAAGTCCGACCTGGCCGGCGACGCCACCTGCACCGACATCCACGGCGCGGCCACTGTCCGCGATGCCGTCCTGTTCGCCTGCGCCGACGGTGTCCTCACGGTCACGGAGAAGGGCGCCCCGGACACTCTCACGTCGACCCTGATCCCCTACCCGCGGGACGCCGACGGCCGTGCCTGGTCCCTGGCCGCCGGTCGCGACCTGGTCGGCGTGCCCTTCGAGGACAGTGGACTGGGACTGCTCGACCCGGAGACCGGAACCTGGACCGTCGCCCCCCACTGATGCGCCCGTGACGACCGCCGCCGTGTCCCCAGACGACGGTTCGGTGCTCGCCCTCGACGAGGACGGCACCGGCTATGCGGTAGACCCGGATACCGGGCAGGTCCTCGCCGACTCTGAACTTGTTGGCGGCGGCGTCGAGGCAGATGGGAACAGGACCGACAGTGCGGACAGTGCCGACAGTGCCGACAGCGCCGCAGTGGTACTCGGTACCGAACGCGGTTACGTCTCGGACCCGACCTCCGGCACTGTCACCGAACTCGACGTGGCCGACGGACTGCGTGAGACCCGCGAGTTCGATCTCGGCGGAGCGCCCGGTGCCCTGGCCGTCACGGGAGGTAAATGATGCGCCGACCATTCAGCCTCCGCGTACCCGGCGCCGTCCTGGCTCTGGTGCTCGGTGCCTCCGGTGCGGTCGCCTGCACCGGCGATGACGGGAAACCGGACATCGTCGTCACCACCAACATCCTCGGTGACGTGGTCACCCGGTTGGTCGGCGACACCGCCGAGGTCCGGGTGCTCATGAAACCGAACGCCGACCCCCACTCTTTCGGCATCTCCGCCCGGGAGGCCGGGGAGGTGGAGAACGCCGACCTGGTCGTCGCCAACGGACTCGGTCTGGAGGAGGGGCTCGGCTCCATCCTCGACAGTGCCCGCGGTGAGGGCGTCGAGGTCCTCGAGGTCGGCGAGCTGGTCGACCCGCTCGACTACACCGCCGGTGCCGACAACGGTGCCGACAACGGTGCCGACAGCGCCGAGGCAGCGAAGGACCCGCATTTCTGGACTGATCCGGCGCGGATGGTGGAGGCCACCGGGATCATCGAGGAGAAGCTCACCGACGAACTCGACGGTGATGAGGCGGACCGGGTGCGGGAGGCTGCGGCGTCCTACCGCAGTGAGCTGGAACAGCTCGACGCCGAGGTCGCCGAACTGCTCGGGTCGGTGCCGGAGGACAACCGGAAGCTCGTGACCAACCACCACGTCTTCGGCTACCTCGCCGACCGCTTCAACTACCGGGTCATCGGCGCGGTCATCCCCGGCGGCACCACCCTGGCCTCCCCGTCCGCCGCCGACCTGCGGGACCTGTCCACGACCATCCGGGACAACCACGTCCCGGCGGTCTTCGCCGACTCCTCCCAGCCGCAACGCCTCGCCGAGGTACTGGCTCAGGAGGCCGGGGTGGACGTCGAGGTCGTGCCGCTGTTCTCGGAGTCCCTCACCGAACCCGACGGTGAGGCCGGGAACTACATCTACATGCAACGCACCAACGCCGAGCGCATCGCCGACGCGCTCATGCCGCGGTAGACATCCCCACTTCATCCACTGACGTTCTCAAGGAGATACCTCCATGAACCGTTCCACCCGTATCCGCCGTCGTCAGATCGCGGCCGTGCCCGCGGCGCTCACCGCCACGGTCCTCCTGCTCGCCGGCTGCGGTGACAGCGACGACAGCACCGCCGCCGGCACCTCCACCGCAGCCTCCGCCACCGGGGAACACGACCACGCCGCCGAGCCCGAGGTCGTCGAGGCCGCGCAGCCCCGCATCCTCACCACCTACGACGGTGGCATCCTGACCCTGGATGCCGACACCCTTGACGTCATCGCCGACGAGAAGATCGAGGGTTTCAACCGACTCAACCCGGTCGGCGACGGACGCCACGCCCTGGTCTCCACCTCCAAGGGATTCCAGCTGTTCGACGCCGGTGTGTGGACCGAGCCCCACGGCGACCACTCCCACAGTTACGCCACCGCCCCAGAGTTCGCCGATGTCGTCTACAGCGTGGACACCCCCGGTCACGTCGTCCGCCACGACGGGAAGACCATCCTGTTCAGCGACGGCGACGGCAAGATCCAGGTCTTCGACAGCGCGTCCTTCCTCGAGACGACCGGTGAGGACGACGCCCCCGAACCGACCGTGACCGAGACCGAGCCGCACCACGGCGTCGCCATCGACCTGTCTGACGGCACCCTGGTGCACACCGAGGGGACCGAAGAGTACCGCGACACCGTCGTCGCCGTCGGCGCGGACGGTGAGGAGATCGCCAGGAACACCGAGTGTCCCGGCGTCCACGGGGAGGCGGCAGCCCAGGGGGAGGCTGCGGCGTTCGGCTGCGAGGACGGCCTGCTGGTCTTCAAGGACGGCGGGTTCACCAAGATCCAGGCGACCGAGAGGTACGCCCGCACCGGAAACCAGGCAGGATCGGAGGAGTCCACCGTCGTCCTCGGTGACTACAAGACCGATGAGGACGCCGAGCTGGAGCGTCCCACGAAGATCACTCTGACGGACTCGGTGGCGAATACCACGAAGGTCGTCGACCTGGGCACCTCCTACAGTTTCCGTTCTCTGGGACGCGGCCCGGCCGGTGAGGCCCTGGTGCTCGGCACCGACGGTAAGCTGCACGTCCTCGACCCGGCGTCCGGTGAGGAGACCGCTGCCTGGGACGTCATCGACGAGTGGGAGGAGCCCATCGAGTGGCAGGACGCCCGCCCGACGCTGTTCGTCCAGGGTGACCGCGCCTACGTCAGTGACCCTGACACGAAGGAACTGCACGTCGTGGACCTGTCCAACGGTGAGGTCCTGGCCTCGGCGGAGCTGCCCGAGGCTCCGAACGAGCTCACCGGCGTCACCGGGTAGCGGTGCCCGGCCGCTGAGGCGCACGAAGCTGTCCGGTCTGCGTGGTTGACTGGTGGGCATGACCGACAGTGCTGGAACCACGGACCCCCTCGACCGATTTTTCGCGCCCGTGGCGTCCTGGTTCCGCGAGGTCTTCGTCGAGCCCACGGTGGTGCAGTCGCAGGCGTGGGACGCGGTGAGTCGCGGCGAGCATGCCCTCGTCGTCGCCCCGACCGGTTCCGGTAAGACGCTCGCCGCCTTCCTCTGGGCGCTGTCGCGGTTGACCTCCGCCGGACTCATGCAGGACGGGGCAGGAGAGACCGCGCGCAAGGGGACCCGCGTCCTCTATATCTCCCCGCTCAAGGCCCTCGGTGTGGATGTGGAGCGCAACCTGCGCGTCCCGCTGGCCGGGATCGCACGCACCGCTGCGGCCACCGGCACCGACATCGCCCCGGTCACCGTGGGGGTCCGCAGTGGCGACACCCCGCAGTCCGAACGGGCGAAACTGCTGCGTACCCCACCGGACGTGCTCATCACCACGCCCGAGTCCCTCTATCTCATGCTCACCTCGAAGGCCGCGGGCACGCTGGTGGACGTGGACACCGTCATCGTCGACGAGGTCCACGCTGTCGCCGGTACGAAACGTGGCGCGCACCTGGCGCTGAGCCTGGAACGCCTCGATGCGCTGGTCGCCGACCACGGGGGATCCGTGCAGCGTATCGGCCTGTCGGCGACGGTGAATCCGGTGGACACCGTGGCGTCCTTCCTCGGCGGTGACCGGCCTGTGACCGTGGTCAACCCGCCGGCGCACAAGCTGTGGGATGTGAAGGTCCGCTCGGTGGTGCCGGACTTCCGCGAACCGCCGGAGGTCGAGCCGCTGGTCGTCGACGGTGAGGACTCTGAGGACGCCCCGCTCAGCGACAGCCCTGTCGACGACGCCCTCATCGGTCCCAGCCTCATCGGCGAGGGCGTCGGTGGCATCACCGACGCCGGATCGGGACGCCGCGTCGCCTCGGGCGTGGACCGGGAATCCGCCCTGCCGCAGCAGAAGTCCGTGTGGCCGCACGTGCAGCGGGCGATCTACGAGCAGGTCATGGCCAACCGCTCCACCCTCGTCTTCGTCAACGCCCGCCGCACCGCCGAACGCCTCACCGGCGCACTCAACGAACTCTGGGCAGAGGAACATGACCCGGAGTCCCTGGCCGCACCCACCCGCCGCGACCCCGCCCAGCTCATGGCGCAGTCCGGGACAGTCGCCGCCGCCCCGCAGGTTATCGCCCGGGCCCACCACGGGTCGGTGTCCAAGGACGAGCGTGCGGACATCGAGCAGGCGCTCAAGGAGGGCTCGCTGCGGTGCGTGGTGGCGACCTCCTCACTGGAACTCGGCATCGACATGGGTCTGGTCGACCACGTCGTGCAGGTCGGTGCGCCACCGAGCGTGTCCTCGGCGGTGCAGCGGGCAGGACGCGCCGGGCACGCCGTCGGCGCGGTCTCCCGCGCCACCGTCTACCCCCTGCACCGGCAGGACGCCGAGGCCGCGACCGTCATCGTCGACCGGATGCTCGCCGGTGACCTGGAACCGCTGCACGTGGTCACCAACGCCCTCGACGTGCTCGCCCAGCAGACCGTCGCCCGCGCCGCCCAGTCCGAATCGACCGGTGGTGACCCGGTGGACGTGGAGGAGTGGTTCCGCACCGTGCGCCGCGCCCACCCCTACGCCGCCCTGCCGAGGGAGGCCTTCGACGGCGTCATCGAACTGGTCAGCGGCCGGTACCCCTCGACCGACTTCGCGGAGCTGCGTCCCCGCGTGGTCTACGACGCCACCGCCGGCACGCTCGTCGCCCGTCCCGGGACCAGGCGTGTCGCCGTGACCAGCGGCGGAACCATACCGGACCGCGGACTGTTCGGCGTGTACCTGCCCGCCGACGGGGACAACGCCGGAGGACGCCGCGTCGGTGAACTCGACGAGGAGATGGTCTACGAGTCCCGGGTCGGGGACGTGTTCACGCTCGGCGCGTCCTCCTGGCGGATCAATGAGATCACCCGTGACCAGGTCATCGTCACACCGGCGGCCGGGCACACCGGACGCCTGCCGTTCTGGGTGGGGGACGCCGAGGGCCGGCCGGCGGAACTTGCACCGGTGATCGGCGCATCGCGGCGGTCGTGGGGGACCGGTGGCCACGGTGACCTGCGGGCGGCGTCCTTCCTCGACGAGAACACCCGGGCCAACCTGGACATGTTCTACACGGAGCAGCGGGAGGCGACACAGGTCATCCCGGACGAGAAGACACTGCTCATCGAACGTTTCCATGACGAGGTCGGCGACTGGCGCGTAGTCGTGCACACCCCCTGGGGCCGGTCGGTGAACGCGCCGTGGGCGTTGGCGATCGGTGCGGCGCTCTCGCGGCGGTCGGGGATCGACGCCATGGCGGTCGCCGGGGACGACGGGATCGTCCTGCGCCTGCCGTACACCGAGGACCCGCCCGGGGTGGAACTGCTCACCGGCGGTGCCGACGCGTCCGGTGGGGACGCCGCCCCCGTCGTCGCCGAGGTGACGGACGCGGTGGGCTCCTCGGCCCTGTTCGCCGGGCGGTTCCGTGAGTGCGCCGCCCGCGCCCTGCTGCTGCCGCGGCGCAACCCCGGCAAACGTCAGCCGTTGTGGCAGCAGCGCCAGCGGGCCTCCCAGCTGCTGGATGTGGCCCGGCCGCACCCGGAGTTCCCGGTGATGGTCGAGACGATGCGCGAGTGCCTGCGCGATGTCTACGACCTGCCGGCACTCGAGAAGATCGTCGGGGCGGTCGGATCGCGGCGGGTGCGCGTCGCCGAGATCACCACGGACACGCCGTCCGCGTTCGCCGAATCCCTGCTGTTCAGCTACACCGGTGCCTTCCTCTACGAGGGGGACTCCGCCGAACGCGCTGCCGCCCTGTCAGTCGACCCGGCGTTGCTCGCCGCGGTCCTGGGTGCCCGTGGCGAGGGCCTGGAACTTGATGAGGCAGTGGTCGCCGAGATTGTCGCGGGGCTGCAGTGGCTCGCGTCCGGGCGGCAGGCCCGCTCGGCCGAGCAGGTCGTGGACATGCTGCGTGCCCTCGGGCCCCTGGCCGTCGACGAGGTCGCCCGGCGGGTCGATCCTGCGGTGCCCGGCGGGGTGGACGCGGTGTGCGACGAGGTCCGGGCGATGATCCCGCGCCGGATCTGCGGGGTGAAGGTCGGTGGCGTGCTGCGCTGGGCCGTCGTCGAGGACGCCCCGCTGCTCCGCGACGGGCTCGGTATCCCGGTGCCCCCGGGAGTGGGGGCACCGCTGGAGACGGTCCCCGATGCCGTCGACCAGCTCCTGCTGCGGTGGGCGAGAACGCACGGGCCGTTCACCGCCGCCGAGGTCGCCACCGAGTTCGGACTCGGTGCGGCGACCGCGGACGCTCTGGCGAAGCGCTGGGTGAGTGGCCGACGGCTGGATACCGTGTCCGTCAGCGGGACAGACGGGGAACGGTACGTCGACACCGGCGTCCTGCGCAGGCTGCGCGCCGCGACCCTGGCGAAGGCCCGTGGTGCACTCGAACCGGTGAGCCGGCAGACCTATGCGTCCTTCCTGCAGTCCTGGCACGGGTTGGGCGAGGGGGAACGCGAGGACCTGGCTAGCGTCATCGAGCAGTTGGCGGGTGTCGCGCTGCCGGCGAGTGCCTGGGAGACCGTGGTGCTGCCTGCGAGGATCCCCGGGTATGCGCCTGCGGATCTCGACGATCTCATGACCTCAGGTGAGGTCGTGGTCGTCGGTGCCGGTGCGGCGTCGCCGACGGATCCGCTGGTCATGCTGCTGCCCGCGGACCTGGCGCCGCTGCTGGTCGCCGCGACCGAGGGATCCGATGTGCCGCTCGGGCCGGTCGCGCAGCTGATCCGTGACCGGGTCGCAGGGGGAGGGGCCTTCCTCGCCGCGGAGATCGGGCGTGCGCTCGGGGAGGCCGAGGACTCTCCCGACAGTCCGTCGCATGATGCGGTGGACGCCGCGATCCGTGAGCTCTTCGACGCGGGCGTCCTCATGCCCGATTCCTTCGCTGCGGTCCGGGCCCGGCTGGCCGGTACCGGGATCACTGACGTGGCTGGTCACCGGGGTGGGGCAGTATCGAAGGGCGCGCACAAGGCGCCGCGGCGCGGACGCGGTCGGGGTTCCACCGCGCGGCTGCGCATGGGTCGCACCACCTTCGCCCAGACCGTGAGGTCGGAGGAGGTCCGTTCGCGCCGGGCGGCGATGAACGCCCATGCCGGGGTACCGGGACGTTGGTCCCTGGCGCCCGCGCCCGGTGGTGCAGCGGCCGACCGCGCAATCGCCCGTGGCGAAGCCTGGCTCGACCGGTACGCGGTGGTGACCAGGGGCTCCGTTATGGCGGAGCACACCGAGGGAGGCTTTGCTGCGGCGTACCGGATGCTCACAGCCTGGGAGGACAACGGCACGGTACTGCGCGGGTATGTCGTCGACGGTCTCGGTGGTGCACAGTTCGCATCACGGGAGGTCATCGACCGGCTCCGCGAGATCGAGGAGGACGCGGTAACTGACCCGGGCGTTCCGGTTGTGCTGGCCGCCTCGGACCCGGCGAACCCCTTCGGCGCGGCGGTGCCGTGGCCGGAGGTTTACGGGGCAGGTGGTGACTCTCCCGGTGGTGCCGGGCGACCGACCCGTGGCGCCGGAGCGTTGGTCGTGGTACAGGACGGCCGCCTGCTCGCCCATCTCACCCGGGGAGGACGCAGTGTGCTGCTGTTCTCTCGACCGACGCTTGGTGAGGGTGATGGTGCCAGTGGTGTAGGTGCCGGCAGTGCTGCCGTTGCCGCTGATCCGGCGGATGTGCAGGCCGTGGTGACGGGGTTGACGGCTCTCATCTCGGCCGGACGCCTGTCCCCGGTGACCGTGGAGAAGATCAACGGCACAGAGGTCATGGCGCTGGGTACGGCGACCCGGGCGTGGACCGAGGCGGGTGCCCGGTTCACCCCGAAGGGACTGGTCGTGCGCTGACTCCCGCGCTGACCCACTCCGCACTCTGACGGTCGGATCCTCGAGTGGAGAAGGCGTCCGTCTCAGTCCCGGGACGGGCGCTTCCGGTGCGTGTCCTCGTTGAACAGTGCGGTCATCGCATCGAGGAAACCGATGACCGCCTCGCGCGCCTCGGCGGGGACGCCGCGCGCCACCTCGAACATGGCTTCGTGCATCGGGCCGGCCCACGCGGCAAGTTCCCGGTGGGAGCGCTCAGTCGCGCCCAGGAGGACGGCCCTGCGGTCCTCGGGATGGCTGTTGCGGGCCATATGGCCGGACCCGGTGAGCCGGGTGATGAGCTTCGCTGTGGCAGCGGTGCTGATCCTGAGCTGATCAGCGAGCTCCCTCGCGGTCAGGGGGTGACCGGACCGCTCGGCGGCGATCACACGGCGCAGGGCCTCCAGGTCGGTGCCGTTCATCCGCATGTCCGCGCCCAGCCGACGCCGCATCTCCTGGTCCGCGGTGCGGAACCGGCGTACTGCGGCAAGCAGTGCGACCGGCGGTGCCTCTTCGTCGTACCAGTATTCCCGGGGCATTCACGGGTCCTTCCGCGCCAGATGTGTCACAGGTTTCCCAATATACAAGGCCCAGGATAAGCCCACGGGGGAGGTGGGGAGGGTATTGAGGTATGCGCTTCGCCATTATGCTAACTTGGTTAGCGTTATCGAGAGGCTATGTTGACCGGAAGGAGACACCCTATGACCACCGGGCCCGCCACCACGCTCGTCTGGTTCCGCGACGATCTCCGCCTCGCCGACAACGCTGCACTTCAGTGGGCTGCGCAACGGGGTCAGGTCATTGCGGTCGTCATCGACGAGGATGCCGCTGCCACCGGGGCCCGCCCGCGCGGTGCCGCGGCATCCTGGTGGCGCGACCGGAGTCTCTCACAGCTCTCCGGGCGTCTGCTCGACCACGGTGTCCGGTTGCTCCACCTGGCGGGGGACCCGGTGGAGATCATGACGACCCTTCCCGGCATCCTCGACGTGGACGCGGTCGTGTGGAACCGGCGGTATGAGGAACCGCTTCGGGCCGTCGACCGTCGCGTCAAGGACATTCTGCAGGGCGGTGGCAACGAAGTCCACAGCTTCCCCGGCCACCTGCTCACGGAACCCTGGCAGATCACCACCGGGGAGGGCCGACCCTACCGGGTCTTCACCCCGTACTCCCGTGCCGCGGCGCCGGTCGCCCAGGACGCGGTGGAGCGGTTGGTGGAAGCCACGGCGCAGGCGCCCGATGCACTGCACGGTCCCGAGGGGGATCTTCCCGAGGTTCCGTTCCACTCGGTCCGGTCGTCGGCCGCTGCGTCGTGGACCGCGACTCTGGCAGCCCACTGGACACCGGGTGAGGAAGCGGGGCAGGCGACCCTCGCTGCGTTCGTGACAGGTGACCGGAGGACGACGGCGACCGGTAGCCCCGGTTACGCCGACGGGCGTGACATCCCGGATTCCGACGCGACCACCAGGCTCTCTCCGCACCTGCGTTTCGGTGAGGTCAGCCCGCACCGGGTGTGGTTCGCGGTGGCCCGTGCCGTGGCTGCCGGTGACCTGCCTGTCGCAGACGGCACGTCACTGCACAGCGAGCTGTTGTGGCGGGACTTCGCGTGGCAGCGCCTCTACCATAGGCCCGATCTCGCAGCCCGGTGTGTCCGTGAACAGTTCACACAGTTTCCGTGGCGGTGGGACAATTCTCTGCCCGGGGACGTGAAGCACCTCGGTGATGCCACAGCCCTGGCGCAGGACCTGTCGGCGTGGCGTTCCGGGACCACCGGCATTCCACTGGTGGACGCAGGCATGCGGGAACTCTGGACCACAGGCTGGATGCACAACCGGGTGCGGATGGTGGTGGGCAGCTTCCTCACGAAGAATCTGCTCATCGACTGGCGCCACGGTGAGCAGTGGTTCTGGGACACCCTCGTCGACGCAGACCCTGCGTCCAACCCGTTCAACTGGCAGTGGATCGCCGGATGCGGCGACGACGCCTCCCCCTACTTCCGGATCTTCAACCCGGAGACCCAGCGCAAGAAGTTCGATCCGGAACTCGGGTACGTCAACCGGTGGGTCCCCGAGTTCGCAGGCCCGGAAGCGGCGCACGCGGGGCCGTACCCGCCGCCGATGGTCGACCTCAGAGAGTCGAGGCAACGCGCCTTGGCCGCCTACGAGTGTCTCAACGCCCCGTGACCTGTTCAACTGTGTCCGTTACCGTCAGGAAGATCTGTGAATACCCTCGTCAACACGCACCCCGTCGATGCCCTGCTGTTCCTTTCCTTCGGTGGTCCGGAGCGGGCCGAGGACGTCGTCCCTTTTCTGGAAAATGTCACCCGCGGCCGGGGTATACCCCGCGCCCGGTTGGAGGTGGTCGGTGAGCACTACTTCGCGCTCGGCGGACGTAGCCCCCTCAATGACCTCAACCGCGAGATCATCGCCCATGTCGAGACCGAACTCGCCTCACGTCACCGTGACCTGCCGGTCTACTTCGGCAACCGGAACTGGCATCCGATGGTCGAGGACACCGTGGAACGGATGGCCGACGACGGTATCCGTAACGCGCTCGTCTTCGCGACCTCGGCCTGGGGTGGATATTCCGGGTGCCGCCAGTATCACGAGGACATAGCCAGAGCCCGCCGGGCGGTCCTGGAGCTCGGCAAGACTCCGCCCCGGCTTCAACGGCTGCGGCAGTTCCATGATCATCCGCTGTTGATCAACACTTTCGCCTCCGCTGTCGATGACGCCCGGCGCTCCCTCGGTGACCCGGGTGACCTCAGCGACAGGGTCGTGGACGCCGATCTTGTCTTCACCGCCCATTCCGTGCCGGTTCGTGCAGACCGGGAATCAGGTCCGGCCCAGGGTGATGGCCACCTCTACTCAGGTCAGGTCCGGGAGTCCGCACGGTTGATCCGGGCGGCGTCCTCGTTCGGAGATGCCACGGACGCGGATGTGGAACTGGTATGGCAGTCCCGTTCCGGTCCGCCGTCGGTGCCGTGGTTGGATCCGGACATCTGCGACCATCTGCGGGACCGGGTGAGCCACGGCAACCGCCGCCCGGTGGTGCTGTGCCCCGTGGGATTCGTTTCGGACCATGTCGAAGTGCTGTGGGATCTGGACACCGAGGCGAAGGAGGTTGCCGATGAGCTGGGGATCGGCTTCCGACGGGCCGCTACTCCCGGGCCGACGCGGTCCTTCGCACAACTCGTCTGCGATCTCATCGATGAGGTTGTGGTTTCTGACGATGTATCGAACACCGCAGGTGCAGGCGACCGTTGCGGAACAGTGCCCAATTACGGCGGTGCCGTCAACGGCTCACCGTGTGCGGTCGGGTGCTGCGGGACCTGAACAGCGGCGGCCCACTCCTGTACGTCGGTCGCGGCGTCCTACAACTCCGTCAGGTCCAGGTGTCCGGACACGGTGCTCCGGTTGAAGTCCGAGGTTCCGGTGGCGAAGGCCACGGAGTGCGCGTCGAACGGTCTCAGGGCCGAGACCGTGTCGTTGCCGAGACCGATGGTGAAGCCGGAGACCATTCCCACCAGTGCTGCGACGAGGGCGACGACAACCCCGATCATGGTGAACCGGCCCCAGGCGGAGCGCAGTTCCCGTAGGGCGATGAACACTGACATCTCACTCTTGTGACATTCTGTCGCTATGCATGGCGCAGTCGCCCCCCCCCGGGCCGGAGGACGCCATTCTCAGACGGGGCCGACCGGGGCGTCGGGGGCAGCTCTGAGTCGGGCAGGGCCTGCTGGAGCCCATGCTGACCGGAGAACGCCTGCGTCAGGTTGCAGTGCACATAGGCGATGACCGCGGACCGACCCTCCACGTCAAGCCTATAACCCGCAGTCGTCGTCGGTGGCGGTGGAGTAGTCTCCCCGGTGACATGGTCACCGCAGGAACCGACGGATGACTGAACCGACGGAGGTCAGAGAGGAGCCACCCATGCCCGAAGGCGATTCCGTCCTGCAGCTGTCCAACCGCATGCAGTGGATGGGCGGCCGCACACTCACCCGCTCCGATATCCGCGTCCCCCGTTTCGCCACCGAGGACCTCACCGGACGCACCGTCACCGAGGTGTGGCCCTACGGGAAACACCTGTTCATGGACATCGGCGGGCGCGTCCTGCACACCCACCTGAAAATGGAGGGCGTCTGGTCGATCCACACCGCCGGCACCCGGTGGAGGCGCCCCGGCCACACCGCCCGCGTCGTGCTCGGCTTCGCACCGCAGCATGCCGGCGGCCCGGAGATCGAGGTCGTCGGGCATTCACTGGGTTTCGTGCGTCTCTTCGACCGAGACCGGTACGGGGAAGTCGTCGCCCATCTCGGTCCTGACATCCTTGCCCCGGACTGGGCGTCCACTCCGCCGGACGGCATCTCGGGACGCGACGAGGCACTGCGACGCATTCTCGACCGGCCAGAACGGTCCATCGGCGCTGCGCTGCTTGACCAGCGCAATGTCGCCGGCATCGGCAACGAGTACCGGGCGGAGGTCTGCTTCCTCGGCGGCGTCGACCCACGGCGTCCCGTCGGAACGGGGGAGGTCGCCACGACCACCGCCGCGCACCTGCTCGACCTCTCACGTCGGGTGATGTGGGAGAACCGCCTGGAACCGCGGCGCCTGTTCACCGGCGACCGACGCCCCGGCATGGGCAACTACGTCTTCGGACGCGCGGAGAAGGCCTGCCGACGCTGTGGATCCCCGATCATGAAGAGCTTCCTCGGCGGGGTGGACGCCGACGGTGACGAGGGCGAGCTCGAACGCGTCATCTGGTGGTGCCCGGTCTGCCAGGCGGAGTGATTTCGCCAGATCGGTTGCCCCACCCACATCGCCCTCGCCCCCTTCCCGGATGAGGTGCGCGTCGAGAGGGCGGTCGACGACGCTGAAACCACCCTGTCGACGCGCACCTGTGGCGCCGGGAGGTGCGGAGCGGGGCGTGGGGAGAGGTGAAGCGCGTGGCGCCCGGGGTCAACGGTTCTGCAGTGCTCTCCTGATCGCCTTTACGACGAGTTCCCGCATGTCTCCCGGGCAGCGCAGATGGGACTTGGTGAACCGGATCACCTCCCACCCCAGGTCACGCAGGGCATGGAACTGGTTGAAGTCGACCTCGGTCTGCGCTCCCTCTGAGTGGTGACCCCCGTCGTAGTACAGGGCGATCTTCAGCTCCGGGCATCCCAGGTCGGGCAGAGTTCTCGGGGTCCATCCGCGGTGTGCGTCCGGAAGGAGATCGACCCGGACCTGTGACTGCCACCGGTACGGTTCCGGCAGGAGGTCCCGGACGATCAGGCGCATCGCCGTCTCCATCGGGGACTGGGCGCCGTCATCGGCGAGATCCAGAAGCGGAGCCAGGATGTCGCGCGGGACGAGCCCCTTCGACGCCGCGAGGATCTCCGCCCGGGTGATCCAGGTGGCCTGCGCGAGAGCGTCCAGGAACTGCACAGCGCATCGGCCTTCCCTGGACATGTCGGGGATGTCATGGACCCACCAGCTGTGGCGACCGTTGAGGATGGTCCACAAACACTGGACGGCTGCCACCGGCGGTGTCACCACTTTCATCTGTGGAAAAAGAGGACACGGTGTGCATGTCTCCAATCCCGGAGGGAGAGGGCGGAAAACCGGACGTAGCGGTGTTTTCGCTGCTGACGTCGAGATCAGTGATCCGTTGCGACGGTGGCCGGCGAGCAGCAGCACGGGAGCGGAATCGCCCCAGTCGGGTCCCAGACCGTGGATGTCTGCGGCCTGCCAGCCGCCGATCACGGCGTCCGGATGGTTGAGATGGTTCGCCCAGGCCCGGGTGACGCCGTCGACCGCGAAGCCCCCGAAGGCGGAAGGGTCATGGTCCTCGGGGGTGGGGATGACAACGCCTCGCGCGACGGCAGTGAAGTCGTGTCGGAGCTTCCAGTCGGTGACCGCGCCCTGCGCCGCGAGTGCCGTGCGCTTCACCGGTATGACGCTCGGCATGGTCCGTCGTGTGTGGTCGGGGCCCCGTCCCGGTGATCTGCCCTGTCCCTCTTGACGCCCTGAGTTCCGCATGTGGTGTCTCCGTTCGGTGCCCGCATCGGTATGTGTGCAGCGCAGCACATCACGGAATCCCGGAACTGTCGAGAATCGGGTCCGGCCCTGTGGATAACTCACTTTCAGTTCGTCGCACCCCTTGTGGATGACGCCATGCCGGATCCGATGCAGGACTGACGACGCCAGGTGCGCGCCGAGAGGGTGGTCAGCGAGGCTGAAACCAACCAGTCGACGCGCACCTGGCGGGGAGAGGGAGAAAAAGTGACCTAACGCACCCGGCAGGGAGCAGGTAGGAGGGGAGGGGGACGCCGCTACCGCACCCGGCGGGACCTGATGTGCTCCACCAGGTCATCGGTGGAGGCGTCGCCGGTGTCCACGGACAGGGAGCTGCCCTCGGTCAGCAGGGGGAGCAGGTCAGAGGCCCGCTTCTTGCCGAGTTCCACGCCCCACTGGTCGAAGCTGTTCACACCCCACACCAGGCCCTGGACGAAGGTGATGTGCTCGTAGAGGGCGATCAGCGCACCCAGCACCCGCGGGGTGAGCTTGTCGGCGAGGATCGTCGTCGACGGCCGGTTACCCGGCATGACCTTGTGCGGGATCAGCGACTCCTCGACCCCGGCCTCACGCAGTTCCTCCTCGGACCGGCCGAAGGCCAGGACCTTGGTCTGCGCCAGGAAGTTGGCCAGCAGCATGTCGTGCATGCTGGTCGACCCGTCGGCGGCGACCAGGTCGTCCTGCGGGTTGACGAAACCGATGAAGTCGGCGGGGATCAGGTGGGTGCCCTGGTGCAGCAGCTGGAAGAAGGCGTGCTGGCCGTTGGTGCCCGGCTCACCCCAGTAGATCTCGCCGGTTTCCGTGGTCACCTGCGAGCCGTCGAGGCAGACCGACTTACCGTTGGACTCCATCGTCAGCTGCTGCAGGTAGGCGGGGAAACGCCCCAGGTCATGGGAGTAGGGGAGCACCGCATGGGACTGCGCGCCGAGCACGCTGGTGTACCAGACCCCGAGCATGCCCATGAGCACGGGCACGTTCATCTCGAGCGGTTCGGACGAGAAGTGGTCGTCGACCTCGCGGAACCCGGCGACGAACTCCATGAAGTCCCGGGGTCCGATCGCGGCCATGAGGGACAGTCCGATGGCGGAGTCCACCGAGTAGCGTCCGCCCACCCAGTCCCAGAAGCCGAACATGTGCCGGGTGTCGATTCCGAACTTCGAGACCTCGTCGGCGTTCGTCGACACGGCCACGAAGTGCCTGGACACCACGGCACGCACGGCGTCCTCGTCGGAGGTGTCGGTGCCGAGCCTGCCCAGCAGCCAGCGACGCGCGGCGTGGGCGTTCGCCAGGGTCTCCGAGGTGGTGAAGGTCTTCGAGGAGATGACGAAGAGGGTGGATTCGGCGTCCAGTCCGTCGAGCGTCTCCATCAGGTCTGTCGGGTCCACATTGGACACGAAGTGCGGGGTGATCCCCGCCGTCAGATAGGGGCGCAGTGCCTTGGCCGCCATCATCGGGCCCAGGTCGGACCCGCCGATGCCGATGTTGACGACCTCCTTGACGGTGTGGTTCGTCGAGCCGCGCCAGGAACCGGAGCGCAGTGCCTTGGCGAAGTCACGCATCCGGCCGAGGACGTCGTGGACGTCCGCGGCGACATCCTGACCGTCGACCGACAGGTCCTGGTCCACCGGGATGCGCAGCGCAGTGTGCAGCACCGCCCGGTCCTCGGTGACGTTGATGTGCTCGCCGGCGAACATCGCCGCGCGGCGCTTCTCCAGCCCCGAGGCCTGGGCAAGACCGGTGAGCTTCCGCAGCAGCGGGAAATCCACCAGGTTCTTCGACAGGTCGACATGCAGTGGTCCGCAGTCGAACGAAAGGTCTCCGGACCGGCCGGGGTCGTCGCGGAACATGTCCCGCAGCGTGGTGTTGCGGATCCGCGCAGTCTCGTCGACCAGAGCGTTCCATTCAGGGAGGGACGTGAGTGGCGTCATGTTTTCCACGGTAACCTACTCTGCCCCGGTCTCGCCGTGGGCCCCGCCGCCGACGCCGCCGCCGAGCGCGGCGAGGACGTCATCGTGCAGCAGCCCGTTGGAGCCGACCGCCGAACCCTGGTCAGGGCCGGGGACCCCGGACAGCGAGGTGAAGGTCCCCCCGGCCTCCCTCACGATGATGTCGAGTGCGGCGAGGTCCCACAGGTTGACCTCGGGCTCCGCGGCGACGTCCACGGTTCCCTCGGCGACCATGCAGTAGGACCAGAAGTCGCCGTAGCCGCGAAGCCGCCAGGCCGAGTCAGTGAGGGTGATCAACTCGTCTCGCAGGCCGGCGTCCCGCCACCCGGTCAGGGAGGACAGGGAGACCGAGGCGTCCGCCACGTCGGCGACCTTGGAGACGTGCATCCGACGTGCGGTGTCGGTTCCGCCGGCGCTGAAGGTACGCCAGGCACCCATACCCTCGGCCGCCCACCAGCGCCGTGCCAGAGCGGGGGCGGAGACCACACCCACGACGGGGACGCCGTCAACGAGCAGGGAGATCAGTGTGGCCCACACCGGAACGCCGCGGACGTAGTTCTTGGTGCCGTCGATGGGGTCCACCACCCACTGGCGTCCGGCCTTTCCGGCATCGCCGCCGAACTCCTCGCCCAGGACGGCGTCCTCGGGACGATGGGTGGAAATGAGGTCGCGCACCTTCTGCTCGGTGGCGGTGTCCGCGTCGGTGACCGGGGTGAGGTCCGGCTTGGCATGGACCTCCAGATCGCCGGCGCCGAACCGGTCCATGGTGATGGCGTCGGCGGCGTTGGCGATGTTCAGTGCCAGATTGAGGTCGTCGGCGTACGTGTGGTTCGGGCTCGCGGCCGGAGGCTGACTCATGGCCTACAGAATAGGCGGGGGCCGAAATGCCTGCAGTGTGAGCCCGGCGGAATCTGGGGTCCGTGCGGCGTCCCCGGTCTTCCGTCGCCGTGGCCCCCTGCGCCGGGATGGGCACCGGGCGGATCCACGGTGAGGCGGAGGGGGTGCGGGAGCAGCCGGTCCGTCCGGGTGATGGCGTGGAGTCGGCCCGGGCACATCGTCGGTGACGCTCACCCGGCCGAGAACACCACCACGGACTGTCCGAGGACGGGGTAGGGGCCGGTGCCGTCCCAGGTTCCTTCTCCGGTGCTGTCCCCGGTACGACCCGAGGGGGTGGTCTCAGCATCCTGAACCACCCTGTCGGGTCGCTTCCGTGACTCGTTGAGGACGCCGGGACGCGCAGAGTCGAGTTCGAGCGTCCAGGTACGACTGTTGTCGTCACCACCGACCGGGCCGCCGACACCCTCCTCAGCACTGCCGCCCTCGCCTCCACTTCCACCTGAGGGCAGGGACACCTCGGCACCACAGCCGGTGTTCACCACCAGAGCCACGGCACCGCAGTTCGCCTCGCCGTCGGTGTCCCCCGCCGTGCCCCGCAGGATCACCCCGACCGGGCGGCCGTCGGTCGCGTGCCAGTCGGTGTCGGTCATCGGGGTGCCGTCGACGCGGAACCACTCCACGTCCCGGTGCCCGTCGGCGCGGAGCCGCCCGTGGCGGTACGCCGACTGACGTAGCACCGGCAGCCGTCGACGAAGAGCAATGAGTTCACGGGTGAAGGCCAGCAGGTCACCGTGGACCCCCGACCAGTCGACCCAGCCGGTGGGGTTGTCCTGCACATAGGCGTTGTTGTTCCCGCCCTGGCCGTTGCCCAGTTCATCACCGGCGAGCAGCATCGGCGTCCCCTGGGACAGCAGCAGCGTGGCGAGCATCCCGCGGACGCGCCGTGCCCGGGCCTCGACCACGCCCGGGTCGTCGGTGGGCCCCTCGGCCCCGAGATTGTCGGAGAAGTTCTCGCCGTGGCCGTCATTGCCGTGCTCGCCGTTGGCCTCGTTGTGCCGGTCGTTGTAGGAGACCACGTCGGTGAGGGTGAAGCCGTCGTGGGCGGTGAGGAAGTTCACGGAGGTGGTCGCCGGTGCCGCCGGCCAGCGTGTCGGACCGTCGAACAGCCCCGCCGAGCCGAGCAGCAGAGACCCCAGGTCGGTCACGCCGGGACTGTCCCCACGCCACAGCCGGCGTATCCCGTCGCGGAACCGGTCGTTCCATTCGGCCCACGGCCAAGGGAACTGGCCGAGCCGGTAGCCGTCCGGCCCGATGTCCCAGGGCTCGGCGATGAACCGGACCTGCGAGAGCACCGGGTCCTGGGCGACGGCGCGGAAGAACGCGGCATCCGGGGTGAATCCGGCGGAGGATCCCACCCCGACACGTCCGAGGGTGGCGCCGAGATCGAAGCGGAAACCGTCGACGCCGATGTCCGTCACCCAGTACCGCAGACTGTCGGTGACCAGGCGGAGCATCGGTGGACGGTCGACGGCGAGAGTGTTGCCGGTGCCGGTGTCGTCGACGAACTCGGGTCCGTCCATGAGGTGGTAGCCGTTGTTGTCCAGGCCGCGCAGCGACAAGGTGGGACCCAGTTCGTCACCTTCACCGGAATGGTTGTAGACGACGTCGAGGATGACCTCGATCCTTGCGGTGTGGAGGGTGTCGACGAGTTCCCGCAGTTCCCGGTCCGCGGTGACGCCGCTCCGGTCCGTGGCGTAGCGGGGTTCGGGAGCGAACCAGTTCACCGGCTGGTAGCCCCAGTAGTTCGTCAGCCCGCGGTTGACGAGGAATCGGTCGTCGATGAAGGTCTGCAGCGGCAGCAGTTCCACCGCGGTGACGCCCAGGCCGGTGAGATGGTCGATGATCGCCGGATGAGTCATGCCCGCATAGGTGCCGCGCAGGTCCTCGGGCACCTCCGGGTGCGCGGCAGAAAGACCTCTGAGGTGGGACTCGTAGATGATGAGGTCGGCAGCGTCATGCCGGGGGCGTTCCGGCCGGGATGACAGGGAGGACAGGGAGGACACCCCGGGGATCACACATTTCGGCACGACCGGCGCACTGTCCCGTGGGTCGGCGTCCCCGTCATCGGTGAAGCCGGACATCAGCGGATGCCAGGTCAGCGGGGTTTCGATGATCCGCGCGTACGGGTCGATGAGCAGCTTGGCGTGGTTGGCGTAGCGGCCGGTGTCCGGGTCCCACACACCGTCGACCCGCAGGCCGTAGCGGTCGCCGGGCCCGGGGCCGGTGATGCGGGCGTGGCGGATTCCGCCGGAACGCCAGGGCAGGGGGACGCGCAGCTCGGTGTCTGTCCCGTCGTCCCGCGCCGTGAACAGGCAGAACTCCACGGTGGTCGCCTCCGGAGCCCACACCGCGACATTCACGGCGTCCCCGTCGACGGTCACCCCGAGCGGTGCAGGTGTGCCCCGTGAGACGGTCAGTCTGCTCACCCGACCAGCTCCCCGAAGAGGTCGGCGTAGCGGGACGCCGAGGTGCCCCAGTCCACCGGGGTGGTCATCGCGGTACGTCGCAGTCGGTCCCAGGCGTCCGTATCGCGGTACAGGTCGGCGGCCCGACCGAGGGCGAAGCCGAGACCACCGGCGTCGATCGTCCCGCCGAGGCGCACGTCACTGAAGCTGAACCCGGTGGCGGTCCCGGCATCGAGATTCTCCGGGGTGGCGTCGGTGACGGTGTCGCGCAGCCCACCGGTCGCGGCGACGAGCGGCAGGGCACCGTAGCGCTGCCCGTAGAGCTGGGTCAGCCCGCACGGTTCGAACCGTGAGGGCACGAGCACCAGGTCCCCGCCCGCGTACATGCGGTGGCTCAGGGCCTCGTCGTAGCCGATCCACACACCCATCGCCCCGGGGTAGCGGGCGGCCAGCTCACCGAGGGCGAACTCATAGCCGGGATCGCCTGAACCGAGCACGGCGACGGTCCCGCCGGCATCGAGGAAACCGGGCAGTGCGTCACACAGCAGGTCGACACCCTTCTGGTGGGTCAGCCTGGTGACGACGACCGCCAGTGGCCCGGGGCGGTCACCGGCAGGGTCCAGCCCGAACTCGGCGAGCAGTGCCCCGCGGTTGGCGTCCTTCCCTGCGAGGTCGGACGCCGAGAACGGCGTCACCGCGGGATCGGTGGAGGGATCCCAGGCTGCGGTGTCGATGCCGTTGAGGATGCCGGTCATCTCGCCACGGTCCAGGCGCATCGCCGCGACGCCCTCCAACCCGAAGCCGAACTCCGGGGTGGCGAGTTCCGTGGCGTAGCTGGGGGAGACGGTGGTGACCCGCGAGGCGTGCACCATCCCGGCCTTCAGCGTGGAGACCAGACCGTGGTACTCCAGGGACTCCGGGTGGAAGTCCCAGGTCGGCAGTTTCAGCCGGTCGAGCTGGTCGGGGCCGAAGATGCCCTGGAAGGCGATGTTGTGCACGGTCACCACCGTGGGGACGTCACAGCCGGCGTACTTCAGGTAGGAGGGCACCAGCCCGGCCTGCCAGTCATGGGCGTGCACCAGATCCGGACGCCACCGGTCGGCCGTGCCCTCCACCGCCAGCCGTGCCCCGACCCAGGACAGGGCGGCGAAGCGCACATGGTTGTCATGGTGGTCGTGGCCGTCGACGGAGTAGGGGCCGCCGGGTCGGTCGAACAGGTGCGGGGCATCCAGCACCATGAGATCGAGTTCGGTGCCGCCGGTACCGCCGGTGGTCCGGTACACGCCGCGCCGCACCGTCGCCGGACCACCGAAGAGGTCTTCGGTGGCCCACACCCGGCGCAGCGTCGTCCCGGCCTCGGCCAGTTGGGCGAGGACGCCCGGGTAACCGGGCAGCAGGACACGGGTGTGCCATCCCAGGGGTTCGAGGGCGGCGGGCAGGGCGCCGACGACGTCGGCGAGACCACCGGTCTTGATCAGCGGTGCGCATTCGGAGGCGACGGAGAGGACGCGCCGGGTGCGGGGACAGGGAGACATGCCGGTCACTGCCCCAGCTCACCGCGACGGTCGAGCATCGGCTGGGTCACCAGGGTGATGCCGGACTCGGTCCGGCGGAACCATCTGGCGTCCTCCTCCGGATCCTCGCCGATGACCAGCCCCTCGGGGACGACCACACCGCTGTCGACGACGCAGTTCGTCAGCCGGGCGCTGCGTTCGACGTGCGCGCCGGGCAGCAGTATCGCATGGTCGAGTTCGGAGTAGGACCGCAGGCGCGTGTTGGTGAACAGCATGGAGTTCTTCACCTCGGCACCGGAGATGATGCAGCCGCCGGAGACCATCGACTGGACCGCGGAGCCGCGGCGTCCGTCCTCGTCATGGACGAACTTCGCCGGCGGCACCAGCTCGGAGTAGGTCCAGATCGGCCAGGAGTTGTCGTAGAGATCCAGGTCGGGGATGAAGGCGGTGAGGTCGATATTGGCCTGCCAGAATGCGTCGACGGTACCGACGTCACGCCAGTAGGGTCGGGTCTCATGCCCGGTCATCACGCAGGACTCGCTGAACCGGTGGGCGTAGGCGGAGCCGTCCTTGACGATCTTCGGGATGATGTTGTGGCCGAAGTCGTGGGCGGAGGTCGGGTCGTCGGCGTCCTCCCGGAGCAGTTCGCGCAGGAAGGACCACTCGAAGACGTAGATGCCCATGGACGCCAGGGACATGTCCGGGTGCCCGGGCATCGACGGCGGGTCGGCCGGCTTCTCAAGGAAGTCGACGATGCGGCCGGTGACGTCGGTGTGCATGACGCCGAAGCCGGACGCCTCCTCCCGTGGCACGGTGAGGCAGCCGACGGTCACCTTCGCACCGGTGTCGACGTGCTGACGCAGCATCAGCTCGTAGTCCATCTTGTAGATGTGGTCGCCGGCCAGGACGATGACGTACTTCACGCCGTAGTCGTCGACGATGTCGATGTTCTGGGTGACGGCGTCCGCGGTACCCGCGTACCACTTCTCCCCGGCGACGCGTTGGGACGCCGGGAGGATGTCGAGGAACTCATTGCGCTCGGCGCGGAAGAAGCTCCAGCCGCGCTGCATGTGCCGGATCAGTGAATGGGCCTTGTACTGGGTGGCGACGGCGATCTTGCGGATACCGGAGTTCAGCGCATTCGACAGGGCGAAGTCGATGATCCGTGACTTACCTCCGAAGTACACCGCCGGCTTGGCGCGCCGGTCCGTGAGCTCCTGGAGCCGGGAGCCGCGTCCACCGGCGAGGACGAAGGCCATGGTCTGGGCCGTGAGCCGTGGCTGCGCGCCGACGGGCATGCCACCGGATTCCGGTCGAGGAAGGTCTGCTGTGGTCATGGTGTTTCCTCCGTGATGTCAGGTGTGGAGTCAGGTGTGGAGTCTGGTGCGGTGTCAGGTTTCTCGACGAAGAAGATGGCGGACAGGGGCGGCAGGGTGACCAGGGCGGAGTGTCTCTCACCACCACAGGGCACGGCGTCGGTGGTCACGGCGCCGCAGTTGCCGACGTCACCGCCGCCGTAGAAGGACGAGTCGGTGTTGAGCGCCTCGGCCCAGGTGCCGGCGGCGGGGAAGGGCAGGCGGTAGCCGGAGCGCTCCACCGGGGTCAGGTTGAGGACCACGACGACCCGCGGATCACCCGGATCACCGTGGCGTACCCAGGCGAAGACCTCGTCGGCGGCCTCCGGGGTGTCCGGGGAACCGGACCCGTCGGCGTCGACGATGAGCCAGTGGAACCCGCCCGGGTCACCGTCACGCCGGTACAGGGCCGGTGTGGTGCGGTAGAGCCGGTTGAGGTCCCGGACCAGGGACTGCACCCCAGTGTGGCCGGCGTCGTCCAGGCAGTTCCACTCCAGCTCACCGGCGAAGTCCCACTCGGCGACCTGGCCGAACTCGGTGCCCATGAACAGCAGCTTCTTGCCCGGATGCCCCCACATGTAGCCGTAGAAGGCCCGCATGTTCGCCAGCCGTGCCGCATGGTCGGGGCCGCCGGGCATCCGGCCGTACATCGACCCCTTGCCGTGCACCACCTCGTCATGGCTGACCGGAAGGACGAACGCCTCGGTGAAGGCGTAGGTCAGCCCGAAGGTCACCTGGTTGTGGTGGAACCTCCGGTACAGCGGGTCGCGGCCGAAGTAGGTCAGCGAGTCATTCATCCAGCCGAGGTTCCACTTGTAGTCGAAGCCCAGCCCGGCGGGGCGTCCGTCAGCGTCCGGTGGCCCGGTGACGCCGGGGAAGGTGGTGGATTCCTCGGCGATCATCGTGGTGCCCGGGAACTCTGCGGCAGTCTCCGCGGTCGTGTCCCGCAGCATGTCGATGCCCTCGTAGTTCTCGCGTCCGCCCTCGTCATTGGGCACCCACTCGCCGACGCGACGGGAGTAGTCCCGCCAGACGACCGAGGAGACGGCGTCCACCCGCAGCCCGTCGAGGTGGTACTCGTCGAGCCAGTAGAGGGCGTTGGCGGTGAGGTAGTTCGCCACCTCCGGGCGCCCGTAGTTGAAGATCCAGGTCGTCCAGTCCGGGTGGAAGCCGCGGCGCGGGTCGAGGTGCTCGTAGAGGGCGGAGCCATCGAACCGGCCGAGGCCGTGGGCGTCGGTGGGGAAGTGGCCGGGTACCCAGTCGGCGAGCACCGCCAGACCCCTGGCATGGGCGGCGTCCACGAAGAAGGCGAAGTCCTCCGGCGTGCCGTAGCGGTTCGTCGGCGCGTACAGCCCGATCGGCTGGTAGCCCCAGGATCCGGGGAAGGGATACTCCGAGACCGGAAGCATCTCGATATGGGTGAAGCCCAGGTCGGCGACATAGTCGACGAGGTCCACGGCCAGTTCCCGGTAGGTCAGTGGGGTGCCGTCGGCGTGCCGGCGCCAGGACCCCAGATGGACCTCGAAGATGCTCACCGGCCGGTCGCGGTTGCCGACCCCCGGTGTGGTCGGGTCTGTACGGCGGGTGATCCACGCGGCGTCCTGCCAGTCGTGGACGCCGAGACGACGCACGACCGACCCGGTCGCCGGGGCGGGCTCGGCGCCGAACCCCACCGGATCGGCCTTCTGCGGCAGCTGCCCCCCGTGCGCGTCCAGCAGGTCGTACTTGTACACCGCCCCCTCGCCCAGGCCGGGCAGGAACAGTTCCCACACCCCGGTCGAGCCACGCAGCCGCATCGGATGGGCCGACGCGTTCCAGGCGTCGTGGTCACCGACCACACTTACCCGTGACGCCTCCGGGGCCCACACTGCGAAGTGGACGCCGTCGACCCCCTCGTGCGTCGTCACATGCGCCCCGAGGACTTCCCACAGCCGACGATGTGTGCCTTTTCTCAGCAGCTCCTCGTCAGCCGGGCCGATGACCGGGCCGAAGCGGTACGGGTCCTCGCGGAGCTCGGTGGCCCCTTCGCCGTAGCCGATCCCCGGCCAGGTCACCCGCAGCCGGTAGTAGGGCAGGATGACCCCGGTGAAGACGCCGGGGGCGTCCGGGAACGGGGTCAGGTCCACCTCGTCGGTGTCGTTGACCACCGCGACCGCGGACGCGCCGGGGATGTACACCACGACGTGGCGTCCGTCGGAGGTCGGGCCGAGCACGGCGAAGGGGTCGCGCAGGGTGCCGGCGACGATGTGCGCGGCATCCTCGGCGGTGAGGACGCCACCAGGGGGAGGGCGGCCGGTCACAGCGCGCTCCTGACGTCCCAGATCTTCTCCATGTACTCGCGGATCGACCGGTCCGAGGAGAAAAATCCCATCCGCGCCACGTTGATCAGGGCCTTGCGCTGCCACTGTGCGGTATCGCGGTAGATCTCGTCGACCCGGTCCTGGGCGGCATCGTAGGAGTCGAAGTCGGAGGCGACGAGGAACCAGTCACTGTTCCACATGTTGTCGACCAGCCCGCCGTAGCGGTACATCTCGCCGGGGCTGAAGGTGCCCTCGGCGACGGCCTGCAGCACATCGCGCAGCGCCTGACTCTGGTCGATGGCCGCACGGGAGTGGTCCGGCATCTGACGCCGCTCGGCGACCTCGTCGGTGGTGAGACCGAAGAGGAAGAAGTTGTCGGCGCCGACCTGCTCGCGGATCTCCACGTTCGCGCCGTCGAGGGTGCCGATCGTCAGCGCACCGTTGAGGGCGAACTTCATGTTGCCGGTGCCGGACGCCTCCATGCCGGCGGTCGAGATCTGCTCGGAGAGGTCCGCCGCGGGGATGAGCTCCTCCGCCATGGAGACGTCGTAGTTCGGCGGGTAGATCACGCGCAGGTGGTCGCGGGTGTCGGGGTCGTTGTTGACGATCTCGGCGACGTCGTTGATCAGCCGGATGATGTCCTTGGCGGCCTCGTAGCTGGCGGCGGCCTTGCCGCCGAAGATCTTCACCCGGGGCACCCAGCCCTTCCCGCCGTTGGTCGGGTCGCGCTTGATGCGCTGCCACCGGGCGATGGTCCAGAGAATGTTGAGCAGCTGGCGCTTGTACTCGTGCTGACGCTTGATCTGGATGTCGTAGAGGGCGTCCACCGGCACCTCGATGTCGTGATGCTCCTTCAGCCAGGCGACCAGCCGTTCCTTGGCCAGCCGCTTGGTCTCGCCGAAGGCGTCGAACAGACCCGGGTCGTCGAGATGGTCCTCGATCTCGGCGAGCCGGTCAAGGTGGGTCTCCCACCCCTCGCCGATGGTGTCGGTGACCAGCTCCGCCAACGGGGGGTTCGCCAGCTTCATCCAGCGCCGGGGCGTCACGCCGTTGGTGACGTTGAGGATTCGGCCCGGATGCCGCCGGTCCATCACGGGGAACAGGTCCCGCTTGACCAGGTCGGAGTGCAGGGCGGAGACACCGTTGACCTTGTGGCTGGTGACGAAGGCCAGCTCACCCATCTTCACGTGTCCGTCACCGATCAGTCCGACCCCGTAGGGGCGTGGTCCGCACAGTTCGATCTCGCGGTGGTCGAGGCGCTCGATGATCTCCAGGTGGCGGGGCAGGGTCTTGCCCATCAGCCCGATCGACCAGCGTTCCAGGGCCTCCGGCAGCAGGGTGTGGTTGGTGTACCCGAGGACCTGTGTGGTGATGTCGGCGGCGGAGTCGAAGTCGAAGCCGTGCTCGTCGACGAGCAGGCGGATCAGTTCCGGGCCGGCGATCGCCGGGTGGGTGTCGTTCATCTGGATCGCCACGAACTCCGGCAGACGCGACAGGTCGGAGTGCGAGGTCAGGTAGCGCCGCAGGATGTCCTGGACGGAGGCCGAGGTGAGGAAGAACTCCTGGGACAGGCGCAGTTCCTTGCCGCCCTCGGTCGAGTCGTTGGGGTACAGCACCTTCGACAGGGCCCGTGCCATGGCCTCGTGGTTGGACGCCGCGACGAACTCTCCGGCATTGAAGCGGTCCAGGTCGAAGAGGTCGGCGGTGGGCAGTGCGGCCCACAGTCGCAGCGTGTTCGCCCAGTTGCCGCCGTAACCGATGACGGGCGTGTCATGGGCGGCGGCCTGCACCCGGGCGCGGGGGTGCCAGACGCGGTGTCCGTCCCCGCCGTCCTCGACATGTCCACCGAAGCCGACGTCGTAGGCGGACTCCGGCCGGACGAAGTCCCACGGGTTCGGCGTAGCCAGCCAGTCCTCCGGGGTCTCGATCTGGCGTCCGTGGTCGAAACTCTGCTTGAACAGGCCGTGCTCGTAGCGCAGGCCGTAGCCGAAACCGGGGCAGCCGAGTGTGGCCATGGACTCCATGTAGCAGGCCGCCAGCCGGCCCAGACCGCCGTTACCGAGGGCGGCGTCCGGCTCATCGTCGGTGAGCTCGGCGAAACTGAGGCCCAGCTGGTCGAGTGCCTCTTCGGCGACGTCGCGCAGCCCGAGATTGATCGTGGCGTCCTCGAGGAGACGTCCGATGAGGAACTCCATGGACAGGTAGTGGACGCGCTTGCGGTCATCGGTCCAGGTCCTGCGGGTCGATTCGAACCAGGGGGTCACCGCCCGGTCGCGGATCGTGTGGGTCAGGGCGAGTCGCCAGTCGGTCTTCGAGGCGTTGTCAGGATCCTTGCCGACGGTGAACTGGAGGTGGTGCAGCAGCCACCAGCGGAACGTGTCGGCGGTCGGCTCGGGCAGCGTGAGATCGTCACGGTCAACGCCACGGACGGGGATTCTCTCGGACATGGGGCTCCAGGTTGTCCTCAGGGGACACCGGCGTCACGTTCGGCGGGGCCCGGCGTCCCGACCGGATGGTTTCGTCACTCTACATGCGATCCTAGGCCAGCCAGCCAGACGGTGCAGTCCACCGGGACCGAGGTGGTGACACCCGGGCGACTTGCGGCGATGACCTGTCTGTCCGCCGGAACCAGCCAGTCGTCGGTGCCCAGGTTGGCGACGATGAGAACGCTCCCGTCGGCCTCTTCTGTCGGTGTGACCTCCACAGCGACGGTGTCTGTGACGGTGTCTGTCCGGGTCTCGAGGACCCGCGCCGTGCCGTCGGCGATCCCGAGCTCCTTCCGCAGGTGCAGCAGCGAGCGGTACAGCTCCAGGGTGGACGCCGCGTCCCCGGTCTGCCGGTCGACCGCCAGGTCGGCAAAGATCTCCGGTTGCGGGAGCCACGGCGCTGCCTTGTCCGCTGCCGGGTTCCGCACCTCGTCGGCGGACCAGGGAACCGGGACGCGGCAGCCGTCGCGTCCCAGTTCCGGTGTGTCCGTGCCACGGGTGCGGAAGAAGGTCGGGTCCTGGCGCCTGTCGTCCGGGATGTCGAGGACCTCGGGAAGTCCCAGCTCCTCGCCCTGGTAGAGGTACGCCGAGCCAGGAAGGCCGAGCATGAGGGTGGTCGCGGCGCGGGCCCGGTCCAGGCCGACTGTGCGGTCCGGCTCTGTCACCGGGCCTGCGAGCTGGGTGACCGCCTCCTCCGGAGCGAGTGCCAGGCGGGTGGCGTGCCGGATGACGTCGTGGTTGGAGAGCACCCAGGTCGTCGGCGCGCCGACGGCGTCATTGACCCGGTAGGACTCACCGATGACCTCGCGCAGCGCGGCGGCGTCCCACCGGGTATCGAGGAAGGAGAAGTTGAAGGCCTGGTGGTGCTCGTCAGGGCGGACGTACCGGGCGATCCGGTCGATCGGCTGCACCCACGCCTCGGCGACCATGATCCGCTCGGCGGTGTCTGTGCTGTAACTGTCCAGGATCTTCCGCCACCGGCGGTAGATGTCGTGGACGCCGTCCCGGTCCCAGTAGGGCGTGGAGGTGGACGCCATGGCCGCGTCGTCGGTGCCTGCCTCGGCGTCGCGGATCTCCACGTCCGGCAGGCCAGGCTCCTTGATCATCCCGTGGGCCACATCGACCCGGAAGCCGTCGACACCCCGGTCCAGCCAGAACCGCAGGACACCGTCGAAGGTGTCCCTGACCTCCTGGTTCCCCCAGTTCAGGTCGGGCTGGGAGGAGTCGAAGAGGTGCAGGTACCACTGGTCGCCGCCGGTCGCTCCCTCGGTCTTCGACCACGCTGCGCCGCCGAAGTTGGACTCCCAGTTGTTCGGCGGGGTGTCCGGGTCATTCTCGTCGATGTCGCGGAACATGTACCGGTCGCGTTCCAGGCTCCCGGGAGCGGAGGCCAGGGCGGCCTGGAACCACTCGTGCCGCTCACTGGTGTGGTTCGGAACCAGGTCGACGATGACGCGTAGACCGAGGTCATGGGCAGTGGCGATGAGGGTGTCGGCGTCGTCGAGGGAGCCGAAGAGGGGGTCGACATCGCAGTAGTCGGCGACGTCGTAGCCGGCGTCCTTCTGCGGGGAAGGGTAGAACGGCGAGATCCACACGGCGTCCACCCCGAGATCGCGCAGGTAGGGCAGGTGCGCGGTGATGCCGGGGAGATCACCGAGGCCGTCGCCGTCGGAGTCCGCGAAGGAACGGGGATAGACCTGGTAGATCACGGCGCGGCGCCACCAGTCGGTGGGTGTGTGGCTCATGGCGCCACCCTACGTGGTCAGGGACGACCCGGCAGGGTGGTGACGCTGCCGGAAACCAACCGGTCGGGTCGATCCCGGCTGAGGCGTCGGTGTGAAGGTGGCGCTCAGTCCTGGGCGCCGAAAATCTCGACGACCTTGGCGACCGAGGCCGGAGCACCGGCGACCGACCAGAGCCTGCCGGCGGCCTCGACACGCTCGACGCGTCCGCCCGCACCCTCGACCAGCGCACGGCCGGGCAGCAGGTCCCACGGCAGGACGCTGTGCTGCATCCAGCAGCCGGTGTTGCCCTGCGCCACATTGCCCAGGTCCACCGAGGCCGAGCCGTTCCAGCGGACCGTCGCGAACTCCTTGACGACTGCGGTGTAGGCCGCGCCGACTGCCGGGTCAGCGATGTCGGTGGGGTGCAGGTAACCGCCGAGGCAGGTCCGGTCCGGGGTGACGTTGAGCGGGGAGTCATCGAGGCGTCCGACCGGGCGGCCGTCGACGGTGGTGGGAAAGTCCGCGCCGCCGAACCAGGTGTAGCCCATCGCCGGGCGGTGGACCGCACCGAAGTGGAGCAGGTCGGGGTCCTCCGGATCGCCCTCGACCAGGGCGAGTGCGGAGCACCAGTAGTCCGAGCCGGTGGTGAAGTTGTAGGTGCCGTCGACCGGGTCGATGACCCAGGTGCGTCCGGAGTGCGAGGGGGCGGAGGTACCCTCCTCGCCGAGCAGACCGTCCTCGGGACGCAGGGTACGCAGTGTGGTGGCGATGAACTCCTCGGCGGCCTTGTCGGCGACGGTGACGACATCGGAGACCGAGGTCTTGTACTCGGTGGTCAGTCCGGCTTCACGCATCCGCCACGCGAGACGGCCGGCGTTGTAGACGAGGGCCTGCGCAAGGGCGGCGTCGTCATCGCGGTCGTGGGCGATGATGAAGGTCTTGGTGATGGCCTGGAGTGCTTCGGCAGGGATCGGTGAGGTCTGCGAACTCATGCTGCCCATTGTGCCGTGGCGGGTCGGGGTCCGCGCGATGGGGTGGGGTGTGGGGCGGTAGAGTAGGCGACCATGCAGCCGGATGTCACCCAAGCGCTCGACCACCTCGACAGCACCCTCACCACCATTGAGAAGGTGCTGGACCTCGACGAACTCGATGACCGTGTCCGCGAGCTCGAGGCGCAGGCCGCCGACCCGTCGCTGTGGGACGACCCCGACCACGCCCAGCAGGTCACCTCGCAGCTGAGCCATGTGCAGTCGCGGCTGAAGAAAGTCCGTGGGCTGCGCTCGCGGCTCGATGATCTGCCGGTGATGTACGAGATGGCCGACGAGGCCGCCGTGGAGGACGCCGCCGAGGGCGCCGAGGCCAAGGAACTGGCGGACGCCGAGCTGGCTGATCTCCGGGCCGACATCGAGTCCCTCGAAGTCACGACCATGCTCTCCGGTGAATACGACGACCGCGAGGCCGTGGTGAACATCCGTTCCGCCGCCGGTGGCGTGGATGCCGCGGACTGGGCCGAGATGCTCATGCGCATGTACACCCGCTGGGCCGAGAAGAACGGCCACAAGGTCGAGGTCTACGACATCTCCTACGCCGAGGAGGCGGGCATCAAGTCCGCGACCTTCGTCGTCCACGGCGACTACATGTACGGCACCCTCTCGGTCGAGCAGGGGACGCACCGCCTGGTGCGCATCAGCCCCTTCGACAACCAGGGACGCCGCCAGACCTCCTTCGCCGAGGTCGAGGTGCTGCCCGTGGTGGAGACCTCCGACCACGTCGACATCGACGAGAACGACGTGCGCGTGGACGTCTACCGCTCCTCCGGCCCCGGTGGTCAGTCGGTGAACACGACCGACTCCGCCGTGCGACTGACGCACATCCCGACGGGCATCGTCGTGACCTGTCAGAACGAGAAGTCGCAGATCCAGAACAAGGCCTCGGCCATGCGGGTGCTGGCGGCGAAACTGCTGGAGCGCAAGCGACAGGAAGAGGCCGCGGAGATGGACGCGCTGCGTGGCGACGGCTCCAACTCCTGGGGTAACCAGATGCGGTCCTATGTGCTGCACCCGTACCAGATGGTCAAGGATCTGCGGACGAACTACGAGGTCAACGACCCGTCCAAGGTGCTCGACGGTGGCATCGACGGGCTGCTCGAGGCCGGCATCCGCTGGCGCATGGCCCAGCAGCAGGGCGAGGACGCGTAGGGGTTCGCGTCTCGCTCCCAGGTTGACCCGGGTTAACCTACCCCTAGGGCGGTCAACCCGGACTGTCGGGTTCTGTCGTGTACGGCAGGGCCCTTGTGCTGCGTCGCATGTGGTCCGTGAGGCTGTCGCCGTGCTCGCGCTGGGCGAGGCGTCCTCCGGTGGTCTCGTCAGAGGCCTGCAGGAGAACTGCGGTGACCTCGGGATCGGCTCCCATCGTGCCGCGAGGTTGTCCGCGGGTCCGTGCTCCTACGTGCCCGTGTCATGAGCTGACCCGGATCGGAAGAATCTGTCCGACGGATCGTGCAGATCCGGGTCAGCTCATGACAGTCGTCGTGGGGGAGGTAGGTAAGCGGCCACCCCTCTGCTAATGTCTGACTGGTCAGTCAAAGAAACTATCTGAGTCAGTGGAGGCAAGCAGTGGCCAGGAAGGTCGACCCGGAGAAGATCGCGCAGAAGAAGGCGGAGATCGCCGAGGTCGCCGCCCGACTTTTCGCGACCAACGGGTTCGAGTCCACCTCCGTCGCTCAAGTCGCCCGCGAGGTCGGCACCAGCCCGGCCAGTATCTTCTACTACTTCCCTGACAAGGCGTCGCTGTTCCGGGCCCCGTTCGAGGCCGACCTGCCGGCGGCGGAAAAGCTCATCGAGCAGCACCGGAACACCGACAACCCCCTGGCGTCCATCCTCGACATCCTCAGCGAACTCTCGAAGGACGCCGCGTACCCCTATGCCCAGGGGATGCTCGTCGAGTCGCTGCGCCGGATGGGGCACGACCCGGAACTGGTCGCCGCGTCAGAAAAGGTCGCCGCCGTCCAGCGCAAGGGGCTCACTGATCTCATCCGACGATCCATCAATGCAGGTCAGGTCGATGCAATTCTCGACCCGGACCACACCGCAGGCTGGCTGATGACCGTCGTCGACGCCTGCTACCTCAACGCCGAACCCGGCCACGATCCGTCACCCGAGGTGCGACGCACCGCGCAGGGCTACCTGCGACCGGGCTACCTGAAAGAATCCGACCATGTCTGAACGGCCTGAGAAGTTCGATCCCACCACCGTCACCATTCCCGCCTGGTACCGGCCGATCTTCACCGTCGTCGGTGCCGTCCTCGGGCTGGTGCTCGCCTTCCTCGTCGGGCCGTTGGTCGGCTGGCTTGTCGACCTGTTCGGCGAGGCCCCGGTGATTCTGCGCGCTCTCGACCAGCTCTCCCTCGCCTGGGTTCTGCCGATCCTCGTCGCCTTCGGCGGCATCGCCGGCTTCGTGATCTGCACCGCGTGGATGGATGATTCGGGGGCGATCGAGGTCGCCGACTGGGGTATCACCCTCCACCACAAGACCGATGACAGGTTCCTCTCCAAGGACAGGATGACGCTGCTGGTGGCGTCCGAGAAGGAGTTTGTGGTCCTCGACGGGGACGCCGAGGTCTACCGCGGTGGCATCGAGGACGAGATGGTCCCGGGGCTGCGTGCCGCGCTGGAGGAGCACGACTATCCGCCTCTGGCGGACGCCGACCCCTTCGCCGCCGACTTCACCGACTGGATCGACGGGGACGGACGCAAGGACGCCGCGGTCGATGATCTGCTCCGTGCACGCAAGCGGGCCCTGGCGGACAAGAAGGACGGGGAAGCGGAGGCTGCGCTGGAGAAGCTCCGAGCTGCCGGTGTCGCCGTGCGGGACCGGAAGGGGCGCCAGCAGTACCGGCTGGTGTGACCCGGAGCGTCCTCCCTATGCCGGGTACTCCATCGGGGTGCCCGGACCCAGCGGGATGTCCAGCGCCCACCAGCCGAGGAAGAAGAGGTACCAGCCGATGATGACGACGATGCAGTAGGGGAGCATCATCGACATCACCGTGCCGAGTCCGGCCTTCCGGTAGTAGCGCATGAGGAAGGCGAAGGCCATGGCGAAGTAGGGGTTCAGCGGGGTGACGACGGCGGTAGCGGAGTCTCCGATGCGGAAGAGCATCTGGGAGACCTCGGGGGTGACACCGATGTACATCAGCATCGGCACGATGACCGGTGCCATCAGTGCCCACTGTGCTGAGCCGGAGGTGACCAGCATATTGAGCACGGCGACCATGACGACCACACCGAAGAAGAGCACGGGCGCGGGGAGATCCCAGCTCTGCAGCAGGTCAGAGCCCTTGATCGAGACCCAGATGCCGATGTTGGACGCCGAGAACCAGGAGACGAACTGGGCCACCACGAAGAACAGCACGAGGATCGGCAGCATGGTCTGCAGTCCGCGGGCCATGAAGTCGGACACGTCGGTGGCGGTCGTGATGGTCTTCACCGCCAGGCCGTAGACCAGACCGAGGATGAAGAAGATCACGGCGATCGGTACGGCGATGTTGGTGATCAGCGGGCTCTCCATCACGGCGCCACCTTCGCCCTGCAGCGGGGAACCTCCGACGAAGAGAGGGGCGAAGTAGAGCGCCAGGCAGACCACGAGCGCGAGACCCGCGAGCTTCAGGCCCCGTGACTCGTTCGGCTTGAGGGTGAGACCGGTGATCTCCCGGCCCTCGTCGTCGGTGAAGCTCACCTCGCTGTAGTCGACCTGGTCGTGATCGACGATCTGGTGGATCTTCCGGTCCATGTACAGCTCGGTGAGCAGGGTGATGATGATCGCCAGGACGATGGACGAGCCGATGACGAAGTAGTAGTTGGAGAGCGGGTTGACCTCGTAGTCCGGGTCGACGATGTGCGCCGCGGAAGTCGAGATACCGGACAGCAGCACGTCGGTGATGTTGAGCAGCAGTGAGGCGTTGAATCCGGTGGCGGACGCGGCGAAGGCGACGACCGCACCGACGATGGGCGAGCGTCCCAGGGCGTTGAACGCCATGGCACCCAGCGGGATCATGATGACGAAGATCGCGTCGGAGGCGATGGAGCCGGTGACGGCGGTCAGGGCGACGACGAAGGTCAGGGTCTTCGGTCCGGTCCGGGCGACAACGGCCCGGACGGCGGCGGAGATGAGGCCCGAATGCTCGGTGACGGAGACGCCCAGCATGACGGTGATGATGACCCCGAGCGGCGGGAACCCGGTGAAGTTGGTGACCGCCCCGGAGACGATGTCGGTCAGTCCGTCACTGCTGAGCAGGTTGACGACCTCGACCTTGTCGCCGGTCTCCGGGTCCGTCGCGGACATCCCGATCAGCGAGCCGAGCCAGCTGAGGACCAGGACGATTCCGGCGAGGCCGACGAAGAGCCAGAAGGGGTTGGGCAGCAGGTTGCCCATCCGTTCGACGACGCCGAGCAGACCCGGCGTCCTCGTCTCCCCGGAGGAGGTGTTCTCTGGTGGGCTCGGGGATTCCGGTGGCCCCGCATCGTTGCTGAGGGTTTCTACTGCATCCTGCTAGATTTCTGAGGGGGTCGGTGTATCACTGTCACACATTTCTGCACAGTATCAACGGTGTTCGAGGGTCGCACGCAGAATGCGGGTCTGGGCGGCGGAAGTGATCCTCATACACCAGTCGACCTGCAGTGATGTGGTACTAGCATCGGAGTCATGTCACAGTGGAAGAGCAGTCTGGCACCCGCGGTGCACCTCCGTGGCCTCGTCAAACGCTACGGGGACACCACCGTTCTCGACGATCTCGACCTCGACGTCCGCGCCGGCGAGGTCCACGGTTTCCTCGGCCCCAACGGTGCGGGCAAATCCACCACAGTCCGGATCCTCATGGGGGAGTTGCGCTGCGACGCCGGGGAGGTCAGCGTCCTCGGATTCGACCCGTGGACGGACGCCGTCGCCCTGCACCGGCGCACCGCCTACGTCCCCGGGGACGTCGAACTCTGGCCGAACCTCACGGGCGGGGAGATCCTCGACGTCCTCGGCAGGCTCCACGGCGGCACTGACCGGGCACGTCGGGACGCCTTGGTCGACCGGTTCGGCCTCGACCTCACGAGAAAAGGACGGCAGTACTCCAAGGGGAACCGGCAGAAGGGCGCCCTCGTCGCGGCCATGTCCACCGATGCGGACCTGTTCCACTTCGATGAACCGACCTCCGGACTCGACCCGCTGATGGAGTCGGAGTTCCGGCACTGTGTCCACTAACTGACCCGCCGTGGCGCGACGGTCCTGCTGTCCAGCCACATTCTCGCCGAAGTGGAGGCACTGGCCGACCGGATCTCCGTGATCCGTGACGGCCGCATCGTCGAGACCGGCACCCCGGAGGAGATGCGGCACCTGTCCCGCACCACGGTCACCGTGCGGGCCGGGGAACCCGTCACCGACCTTGCCGACCTGCCCGGTGTCCACGACCCTGAGGTGCTCGGGGAGGACGCCTGCCATGTCCATTTCGACGTCGACAGTGCCGACCTCGCTGCGGTGATCCGCGCGCTCGGCGAGCACGACGTCCGCAGTATCTCCGCGGCACCGCCGAGTCTCGAGCAGCTCCTGCTCCGGCACTACGGGCGGGCGGACGACGGGCGGGCGGACGCATGACCACGGTCACCGGCACCGGTGCCGCCCTGCGGTTCCAGCTGCGCCGTGACCGGCTCCGCCTGCCACTGTGGGTGGCGGGCGTGCCGATGTTCGCCCTGTACTTCTCCGTGGCGATCACGGTCGTCACCGACCACGGCACCGAGCTCGGATCCTTCGCTCCGATCCTCGGCAACCCGGTGACCATGCTCGTCGGCGGGCCCGGCTACGGCTACGACCACATCACCGTGCCGCGGATGATCGCCGGCGTCTACCTTCTCTACCTCATGCTCGCCGCCGCGGTCCTCGGTATGACGACCGTCATCCGGCATACCCGCGTCGACGAGCGGACCGGTCGGGCGAGCCTGCTGCCCGACCGTCCCGGATCCGCGGTGGCACCGGGGTGGGTCCGCACCGTCCCGGCCCTGGTCTGGCGGTTGCAGCGGACCGGGGTGATGGGGTGGGCGGTGTCCCTGGCGATCGGAGGACTTGTCTTCGGCCTCTTCGCGGGCACGATCGGCGGAGGTGCGGACGACCTGCCGAGCACGCTCACCGACCTGCTCGGCGGACGTGACGGCCTCGTCGACGGCTACCTCGGGTTCATGGGGCTCTTCTTCGGGCTCGCCGTCACCGCGTATGCACTGCTGGAGGTGCAGGACCTTGCAGGACACGAGGAGCAGGGGTTCACTGCGACCGTACTGGCCACCGGGGTAGGGCGGATGCGCTGGTATCTGTTCTGGGCCGGAGTACGGGCGGTGACGGTGGTGCTGCTGCTCGGGCTCGCCAGCCTGGGGGAGGGGGTCGGAGCAGCGCTGGTCACCGGTCGCGGCGGCGACGTTGTGTCCTGTCTGGCCGGTCATGTACTGCTCACGCCGGCGGTGTAGGTGTTCGGTGCCGCTGCAGCGGCACTGCACGGCCTGCGCCCGGAGATCTGGCGACTGGTGTGGGTGGCTTTCGTCGTTGCCGACGTCCTCTCTCCGGCGGGATGATGAGGCTGGGTGACGACGTGCTTCAGTTGTCCCCGTACGAGCATGTCGGCCGGGTCCCGGGCGGGGAAGCGGACGTGGTCGGGCTGGTGGTGCTCATGGCGGTGGTGTTCACCGGGGTTGGCGTCCTCGGATTCTCCCGACGGGACCTGCAGACACCATGAACAACATCAGTCACATCTGTTTCATCAGCCCCACCCGACCAGGTAGGGTAGCCGTCGTGATCACTTTCGAGAAGGTCAGCAAGACGTACCGCGGGTCAGGTCGGCCCGCGCTGAAGGATGTCTCGGTCAACATCGACAAGGGGGAGTTCGTCTTCCTCATCGGTCCGTCCGGCTCGGGCAAATCGACGTTCCTGGAACTCATGATCCGCGAGGAGGTCGCGGACAGCGGCACGATCAGTGTCGCCGATTACCAGGTCAACACGCTCAAGCCCCGGGACGTCCCGAAACTCCGCCAGCGCATCGGCTACGTCTTCCAGGACTTCCGGCTGCTGCCGAAGAAGAACGTCTTCGACAACGTCGCCTTCGCCATGCAGGTCATCGGCAAGGACAAGGAGGAGACTGCCACCGCCGTGTCGCGGGCCCTCGAGCTCGTCGGACTGTCCGGCAAGGAGAACCGCCTGCCCAACGAGCTCTCCGGTGGTGAGCAGCAGCGCGTCGCCATCGCCCGTGCCGTGGTCAACCGCCCGCTGGTTCTGCTCGCCGACGAGCCGACCGGCAACCTCGACCCGGACACCTCCACCGAGCTCATGGGGCTGCTCAGCCGCATCAACCGCGACGGCACCACCGTGGTCATGTCCACGCATGACAACACGGCGGTGGATTCGATGCGTCGTCGCGTTCTCGAACTGTCCAAGGGAAAGCTCGTCCGCGATGACGCCCACGGCGTCTACGGTGTGGGACGCTAGGGGAGAAACGAACGATGAAGCTCGGATTCATTCTCAGGGAGGCCTTCGACGGCTTCCGGCGCAATATCACGATCACTGTCGCCATGGTCATCACCACGGCGATCTCCCTGGCCCTGGTCGCGACGGGCATCCTGCTGACCAATATGACCTCCGATACCAAGGAGATCTACCTCGACCGCATCGAGGTCATGGTCCAGCTCGACGACGACACCTCCGGCACCGACACTGACTGCTCCGGCGCCGAGTGCGCGGCGGTCAAGGACAAGCTCGACGCCAATGACGAGGTCGAGGCGGTCACTTTCCGCAACAAGGACCAGAGCTTCGAGCGCTTCGTGGAGCTGTTCAAGGACTCGGACCCGCAGCTCGTCGCACAGACCAGTCCGGACGCCTTCCCCGCGGCCCTGCACGTGCGGCTCGCGGACCCGCTGGACACCTCCGCCATCGACGAGATCCGTGAGATGCCCGGCGTGGCCACCATCGTCGACCAGGGTGATGACCTGCGCGGCGCGACCCGCAACCTCGACGCCATCAGGAACGCCAGCTTCATCCTCGCCGTGGTGCAGGGCATCGCCGCGATCCTGCTGATCATGAACATGGTGCAGATGGCCGCCTTCCAGCGACGGACCGAAGTCTCCATCATGCGTATGGTCGGCGCGACCCGCTGGTACACCCAGGCCCCGTTCGTCATCGAGGCGGTTCTCGCCGCCCTGCTGGGGTCGGTGCTGGCCGTGGTCGGCATGTTCGCCGGCAAGCAGTTCATCCTCGACAAGGCGCTGAAGTCTCTCTATGACTCGCACCTCATCGCACGCATCGACACCTCGGACATCTGGGTGATCGCGCCGGTGGTCGTCATTGTCGGCGTCCTCATCGCGGCGGTGACCGCACAGGTGACGCTGCGCTGGTACGTGAAGAAATAGCGGTGACCGGGTAGTATTACCCGGGTTATGGTGAAGAAGAGTACGCCGGTGGATTCCGGCAAGGGTGCGGGCAAGAAGGCCGCCAAGGCGAAGGGGACGCCGGGGCGCAAGGGCGGCGGCCCGCTGGTCGTCGCGACCAACCGCAAGGCGCGGCACAACTTCAAGATCCTCGAGACCTACGAGGCGGGTCTGGCCCTGGTGGGTACCGAGGTGAAGTCGCTGCGTGAGGGCAAGGCATCCCTGGTGGACGCCTTCGCCACCGTCGACGACGGCGAGATCTGGCTGCGCGGCCTGCACATCCCCGAATACACCCACGGCACGTGGACCAACCACGCGCCGCGGCGGACCCGCAAGCTGCTCATGCACCGCGGTGAGATCGACTCGGTCATGGGTAAGGTCCGCGACGGCAAGAACACCCTCGTGCCCCTGCAGATCTACTTCTCCGGAGGACGCGCCAAGGTCGAACTCGCGCTGGCCACCGGTAAGCAGGACTACGACAAGCGGCAGGACATCAAGCGCCGCACCGAGGAGCGCGAGGTCACCCGCGAACTGGGACGCCGCGTCAAGGGCATCAACGCCTGACGGGAATTGTCTGAGTGGGTGCCGCGTTATAGTCTGTAGATCCTGCCGTTGACCGAGCTTTCCGGCGGCAGGGGATGTACAGAGGGGTCGATCAGGTTTCGACTTCGTGCATTGAGCCAGGGGAAGCGTGCCGGTGCAGGCTAGAGACCACCGCAAGCGTCGCAGCAACCAATTAAGCGCCGAGAACACTCAGCGCGACTACGCTCTCGCTGCCTAATCCAGCGAAGCGTGTCTGTCGGCCCGGGGTCTGTTCCCCCTCCGGTCACCGGCATCGTTCCGGGAACTTACCTGACGGCCCCGTCATCCGGACCGTCAGGGACATTTCAGGGTGACTGGGCTCATCGTCCGGGCAGGTCTGCGTGACCCGGAGAGCCGAGCAGGGATAGAGCGGACTGCGCACGGAGAAGCCCTGGCGAGGTCGCGAAGGACCCGGGTTCAATTCCCGGCGGCTCCACGACTAGACCCCCTGACCTATTGCAGGTCAGGGGGTCTTTCTCATTCCTCCGGAAGGGGCTGTACCCCTGCCGTGCCCACACTTTGCCCACACTCCGGCGGAAACAAGGCCGTCCCCATGGCGTCCGCGATTACGTCGAGGTCGTCCTCGAAGAGGTGCCCGTACTGGTTCAACGTCATGGCCGCGTCCTTGTGCCCCAACTGCCGCTGGATCGTCTTCACGTGCGCCCCGGAAGAAATCATGATCGACGCCGCGGTGTGTCGGAGCTCGTGCGCGGTCAGGTGCTCCGGAAACGTCTCGTCTGCCGCGTGACACTCGGCGACTGCAAGGCCCAACCAGTGGCCGGCCCGCGGTGGTTTCAGTGGGCCTCCGGTCCTCGGTGCCTCCCATAGGAGCGCGTCCCGGTCCTTGCCCGCGGCGACCTCCGTGAGCATGTCCTCGACCGGCGGGGGCACTACGACGGTTCGCGCCTCGTGTCCCTTCAAGTCGGTCAACGCCACGCCGTTATCGACCTTGGAGTACGCGCGGGATAGTCGGACGCGTCCCCGCCCCTGCATGTCCTTCGGGCGTAGGGCGGACATTTCGCCCCACCGGGCGCCGGCGGTCGCTAGGAACCACACGACGGGCCTGTAGAACTCCGGGGCGGCTGCGGCTAGTGCTCGTACCTGCTCGGCGGTCAGCGCCTGTTTCTCGGCCTGCATGGTGCGCGGTAGGCGGATCCCCTGCCGGGCCGGGTTGGTGACCAGGCGCCGGTCGTTCACGGCAACGTCGAGGATGGACGCTAGGACGCCGTGAACGTGCCGGATGGTCTTCGGTGCCAGCGGGCGGGGCTCGCGGGTGGGGGCGTGCAGGCTGTTGATCCACCGTTGTACGTCTCCGGGCTCGATCTTGGCGACCTGCCACGGGCCCCACTTCGGCTGTACGTGGACACGCCAGAGCGATTCCTGCCGGCGGCGCCATGACTCGGACACGTCAACGAGCCCGGCCTGCCACTGTTCGCCGATCGTGTCGATGGTGGCGCGTCCTGCGGTCGGTGGAATGTACCCGCCGGTGATCTTGTCTACCTCGACGGTGGCGGCGAACGTGTTGGCGTCTCGGCGGGTGCGGAAGCCGCGCTTGTCGGTCTGGCGGCGGTCTGGGGTGCGGTAGCGGACCCGGTAGCGGCGTTCGCCGGCCTTCGTGGTGTACGGCTCAATCGTTGCCACGGGCCGGGCTCTCGTGGCGCTGCTGTTCGCGGGTGATGGTGCCGGCGGCGACGTTCAGGAGTAGTTCCACGTCGTCGGTTCCCATGGCGGCGCGTAGTTGGTCGATGGTCTGCAACGCCTGGTGCTCGTAGCGCCACCGTAGGCCGGTCCTGTTGCCGATCGCCTCCGGGATCCAGTCGGGTTGGCCGGGGGGAAGGGTGAAGTTCCGGGCGACTATCTCGCCGGCGGTGGCGTCCGGGTTGAAGGCGTCGCCGAGGGTGTCTTCGGGCTCGACGGGGCGGGTGCCGTCCTCGTCGGTGAAGACGGTGGGGGCTAGTAGGGCGGCGGCGGACGCGTCGATGTAGGCGGCGACTGTGACGAGCTCGTCAACGTCGATTCGGCGTTGGCCGTTCTCCATCTGGGATATGACGCTGTGCGACATGTGGTGTCCGCTGCGGGTCATCTCGGCGGCGAGGCTGCGGATGGTGTGGCCTGCCTTTTTCCGGTAGTGGGCGATGTTCTGGCCGACCATGAAGGTAGTGGCCTTCGGGGGGTTGGGTGTCGGTGGCATAACGAGACCGTAGCACCGGTTCTTGCTATCCAAAAGGCGTCGAGTTACTATCTCCATCATCACGCCAGACGGTGTGGTTACCAGAACACATGGCACCTATTGCCAGATCACGGAGGACAAAATGACCGCCCCACTCTCGATCGACGACATGATGGACCGGTACCCCGGTACCTCGCGCCAGGGCTGGGCCCAAATGCGCTACCGCGGCGACGGCCCCGCGTACTTCAAGGTCGGACGCAGCGTGTTCTACCGCCCGGAAGACGTGGCCGCGTGGGAAGCCGCCGGCGTCCGCAACCGCACCGACGAGGTGCCCGCATGACCGACACCACCGATTACGGGATCCTCGCGGCTGAACTCCGCGCCGTCGCTGCCCGCCTGTTCGCCCACCGCGGCGGATACGAGCTCTACGCGTTCGACGCCGCGCACATTCTCGCCGACGAGCACGGGATCACCGACGCTATCGGCCTCGACGACAACGAGACCGTGCGTACCGTCCTGCGGTCCTGCGCGTACTTCTTCACCGACGACGAGGACGACGAAGACACCCCGGCTACGTCCGCTGCGGACGCCCCTGACCTCCCGACGATGGTCGTCGCCCTCCACGCCCGCATGACCGACATGGAGAACACTCTCGCCGTGCTGTTGAACCGAACGGCCCAGGTTCACGGCTCTACGGCGTTCCTCGCGGCCCTGGCGCCCCGTGTCGCCGACGAGAACGCGGTCACCGCCGCGCTCGACACGGCCCGCGTGTTCTCGATGGAGGAACACGAGCGCCTGCTCGACGCCCTCGGCGCCCTCGACGACGGGGAGGCGTGACATGCCGCTTGACGCGAAGATTCTCGACCCGATCGGGTGGCACCGTCGCTGGCTCGAGGTCCGCGACCGGGCCGCGGTGATCCTCCGCCCCGGCTACATGCTCGACGCTGACGCGGTGGTGTTCGACATGTTCGATCTGGGCGTGAACACCCTCGTCGGCTGCGGACTCGACGTGTGCGTGATCGACGACTCTATCCGCCGGAACGCCACCTACCCCGGCGGTGACCATGTCTGACGGGACGTACTGCCGCCGCGGCCACCTCGTCGCCGGCAACAACCGCAACGCCACGGGCGCCTGCAGCGCCTGCCACAACGCGTGGGGCTACCTCGCCTACTACGGCCCGCCGGACCCGGACGCCCTGCGCCGTACCGCTGACGCCTACGCCGCTCACTACCTATTCGACGGGCCCCACCCGGCCCGAACCAAGGAGAACTAACCATGACCTCGACAAAGCAAACCGCCGCCGTGAGTGCAATCACGACGACGGGTAACGAGCTGCTTGCAACGGCCTGCTCGACCAATGACCCTACCCCGTCCGCCCGCGTGTGTCTGCAGCCCGGTTCCGTCGGCTGGTGGGTGCTGTCCGTGGACGGGCGCCCCGCCGTGAAGTTCCACGACCCGGTTCACGCCGCTCTGACGCTCCGTGATGTGGTGGATGACCTCCGCGACGGCTTCACCTTCTGGAAGGAGCACGACGACGGGCGTTATACCCGCGTGTCTGGCGTGTATCTCAACGCTGTCGCCGAGGGGAACCTGCCCGCGGCCCGTCTCGCCGCTACCGCGCCGGACTCCCGCGGGTTCACCGTCTGCAAGGGGTGGTGACCGTGTTCATCCTCGCTCTGCTCGCCTGCTGGCCCGTGTGGCTGCTCATCGGCGTCCTGGCCTACATCGAAGCCCGTCCCCGTCCGCGCACCTGAAACATGCGAAAACCCCGGCGTGCGTTAATCCGCCGGGGCCTGGTCGCTCAACTGCCTTCTCAACTAGAGGCGGCGCCCACATTACCCCGTCCCCACACCTCTATGACAGCCGAACTACTGGAAGGAAAACCCGTGAGCATAGAAGCCTATGCGTGGGTGACGCATGACGCTCCGCCGCCGGGGCTCGCCGCCCGTGCGGTGCTGTACGCCCTAGCCGACTACGCGGGGCATGACGGACGGGGTGCTTACCCCTCGTCAAAGACTCTCGCCGTGAAGGCGGCGATGGACGCGAGCAACGTCCGGCGGTGTCTCCGGGAACTGGAAGCCGGCGGGTGGATCCGGCGGGGTAACCCGGCTGTCGTGGCTCACCTGCCGAAGGGACAGCGACCGACTGTGTGGGAGCTGAATCTAGCCCTCCGCGATCCTGACCGCTCCGTCACTGTGACGGACACCCCCGGTCATGGTGACACCCCTGTCACCACGACCCCGGTCACTGTGACAGGCGACCCCGGTCATGGTGACCCGCGGACCCCGGTCACTGTGACAGGCGACCCCGGTCATGGTGACCCACAAACCGTCATTGAACCGTCAGTAGAACCGTCATTGAACCGAACCCCCTGTAGTCCCCCGCCGGGGGACGCGACCGCCGGTGGTCACGACGGCTCGGGCGCCGCGGCGGATCCGGCACCCGCTCGGAAGCCTGCCGGGTACTCGGAAGCGTTCGAGCGGTGGTGGTCCGACTACCCACGCAAGGACGCGAAGAAGGACGCCTACCGCGCGTGGACTAAAGCCGTGAAGACGATCACCGCCGACGAGCTCCACGCCCGCCTGCTCGACCGACTGCCCGAACTCAACGCCCGTGAGCCCCGATACCGGCCCATGCCGGCGACATGGCTCAACGGCGGGCGCTACGACGACCCTGTGAAATCACCCGAACCTGACCGTGCCGACTCCCCCGACACGGATACCGGTTTCGCCGGCGCCCACCGCCGCCTGCTCGCGAAACTCAACGGCGACACTGCCCCATCCCCTTCCCACATCGACTGTGAACGCCTCGACATCGAACCGAAGGAGATCAACTCATGGCACTAGCCACTGCCGAAGCACTCGACATTGCCGCCCGGATCCTCGACACCGGTAAGGCAATCGTCCCTGACCGTTTCCCCGCCACCCGCGGGGAAGCCGGGGAACGGACCCTAGCCGCGTGGGCTGACGTGTTCGCTGACGCCGGCGCGAATTACCCACCCGAAGTATGGGCGCCCGCCGTGCGCTCGTGGGCTGCACGCTCCGTAGGCGAACGCATGGTGGCCCCGCGGGAAATCCTGAACGCCGCTCGTGAAGTTGTCGCGGTCTGGGAGGGTGACCCTGAAAAGGCGGCGTTCCTCGACCGTCACCGGAACGCGTATCTAAGCCGTCGGGAAGCCGCCGGGGCACTCCCGGTAGGCACAACGCCTGTAAACCCGCCGGACGCCCGCACGGCGGCTATCTCGGCACATCAGGGCAACGGACGGGCACGCGCCCGCGCCTTCATGGACGAACTCGCCACCCGGAACCTGGCCGCGCTCGACGACCCGGACGCCACCCCACACGACCGCGCACGCGCCCGGAAACGCGCCGAAGAACGCGCACAACGCCGCGCCGCCCGCGACGCCCGAACCACCCGCAACCACCCCCAAATCGGCGCCTAGGAGGCCACCATGACCAACCGCCCGAACCCCCAATCTCTGGCGTATCAGATCGACGGGCACTCACCCCACCGCGCCCGGTTCACCGTCAGGCTCGCCAGTCGCGGGAAGGGCCGAGCCAAGGGCGTACGGGTGGACTTCGGGCCCCTCCGCGTCACGCTCCGCAAGGGGCAGGCCTACGCCCTCGCTAACGCTCTCGTGGACGCCCTCGAACGCCCCAGGGCCGACAACTGACCCCCTCAACCCTGCTACGCTGTTTCGCTAACCGGTTTCGCCGCTAACCCCCCTGGGGTGGCCGCGGATCCTGCAGCCGCTACGGACTGCCGCCCCGCCCTGCGGGGTCGCAAGCCCCCGCCGCTACGCGAAACAGAATCAACCATTTACAGAAGGATCAACATCATGCGACGCATGAACTGGTCCGGTGATCTTCGCGTACGCGCAGTAGGGGCCTCCGACGGCCTCTCTGACGGCGAGTTCACCGGCTACGCCTCCGTCTTCGGAAACATCGACTCCTACGGTGATGTGGTCGCCCCCGGCGCCTTCACCGACACCCTGGCCGAGCTGAAAGCCTCCGGGCGGGTCCTCCCCGTCCTGTACGGCCACGACTTCACGGATCCCACCTCGAACATCGGCGAGGTGCTGGACGCCACCGAGGACGATCACGGGCTCCTGGTCCGCTGCCGTCTCGACATGGACGACGAGAAGGCCGCGAAGGTCTACCGACTCATGAAGGGGCGACGCGTCAACGAAATGTCGTTCGCTTTCGACGTGCTCGACGCTGAACCCGGCGAGGTCAACGGAACCCCCGTGAACCTGCTCACCCGCGTGAAGCTCTACGAGGTCTCCGTCGTCCCGATCGGCGCGAACCCCAAGGCCAGCGTCCTCTCCGTGAAGGCCGACGACGACACCACCGGCGACACCACCGGCGACCCGGACGACGACAACCCGGACGACGGGCCCAGCGCCGCTGACGTTCTCGAGGACGTGCAGGCCTATGTCGGCTCCCTGCTCGACTCACTCGACGCCGCCGCGGAAGGCGCCACCTCCGCCGCCGAAAAGGGCGCCGCCCTCGAACACCGGAAGGCTGCGACCACCGCCGCCGCCCCGGTCCTCGCACTACTCAAGGCCCGTAGCGGATCCGCCGCCGGACGCCTCACCGAACACGACATGAAGGACGTGAACCGAACAATGGACACCCTGCACACCAAGGCCGGCAACTGGAAGGCTGACCTCGACCGCACCCGCCGCCAGGTCGCCGAAGGCCAGGCCGTCTACGCCGCCCTCGGAATCGGCGGCAACAACGGCGGAACCTACCGCAAGGACGCCAACGGCACCGCCCACCGCGTAGACGGCCACGGCAACGGCGACCGCCCGGCACGCCTCGCCGTCACCCCGTCTGCCCTCCGCTCCGCTATCACCCCCGCCGTCCGCGCCCTCGCCGCCGGCGGCATGAAGGCCGAGGCCACGGTCTCCATCATCGACGAGAACCCGCCGGTTCCGCTGACCGCGCTGACCACCGTGGAGCCCGAGCGCGTCTTCGGTCTCCTCGGCAACGTCCAGCTCGTCACCGTCACCGGCGGGGAGGCCTTCACCTACCTGCGCCAGGCCACCCGCGACCTGAACGCCGCCGTCGTCCCGATCGGCACCGAGAAGCCCACCTCGAACATCACCATGGAGACCGTCAACGACACGCTCGACCGCGTGGCCCACATCTCCGGCGCCGTCGATGTGTACACCATGCAGGACAGCGCGGAAGCCCGAACCCTGCTGACGAATGAACTCCGCTACGGCGTCTACCTCGCCGTCGAGCAGCAGTTCACCACCGCCGTCATGAACGCATCCGGTGCCGTCGTCAACGCCTACACCGGCGGCGTCCTCGACACCCTCCGCCACTCACTCACCGCCCTGCACAACCAGGAGCTCGAGCCCGGCCTCGTCATCGTCAACCCCGACACCTGGGAGCAGATCGAACTGTCCCGCGCCGACGGCTCCGGCCAGTTCGTCTTCGGCTCCACGCCCGTGAACCCCGTCGATCGGACCCTGTACGGCGTCCCGGTCGTCGTCTCCACCAGCGTCCCCGCGGGGAAGGCAATCACCACCGCGACCGACGCCGTGGCACTCGCCACTGACGGCATGGTCGCCATGGCCTCCGACACCTCCGGCGACCTCTTCACCCACAACCAGATGAAGATCCGCGCCGAGGGCCGCTTCAAGCCCGTCATCCGCCGCCCCCAGGGCCTGGTCCTCTCGGACCTCGCCGCGCCCGCCGGCGACTAGCCCCCGGCCCTCTCCGGGGTAGGGGGGTCGAAATCACTACGATCCCCGATCACGGACACCTTCGGGGGGGTGTTCTGTCCTCTCTCCCCACGGGCGACGGGCCCCCTATCGCGCCCGCGCGGGGGCTCGGCGGGCCCCTGCTCGACCGTCACGGGCGGCGTGCCCGGCGGTGCGGGCGGTGGCGTCCTCCGGGTGCTCGGTGGGGCGGGGGAGTGGTGCCCACATTTTGCCCACACTCTCCGATCACTCGGGGGTATTCCGGGCAACTGACGAGGGCACTAAACCCCTGGTCGTGATCGGTGGGCCCTCCTGTACTGCAGGCCTGGCCGGGTTCAATTCCCGGCGGCTCCACGATCAAGACCCCCTGACCTGATGGTCAGGGGGTCTTTCTCTGTCTGTGTGGGGGGCGAAGGGAGTCAGGCGAAGCCGGGGTTCATGCCGCGACCGAAGCCGCGGAAGCCTCCGAATCCCCCGAATCCCCCGAATCCCCCGGAGCCTTCGTGGCCACGACCGTCACAGTCGTCCCGGAGTCCACGGTGCCCATGTCCGACCCGGGACTCGCGGGTCTCGCGGTACTCCCGGAACTCCGCCTCGTGAGGTCGACCGTGGCCATGTCGACCTCGACGGGGGACGTCCTCGGGGACGCAGTCCGGCCCACCGTGGGGACCTCCGTGAGGGCCGCCGTGGGGCCCGCCGTGAGGCGCACCGTGGGGCCCACTGTGGGGGTGCGGCCCGCCGTGCGGACCTGGTCCGAACCCGGGTCCGAACCCGGGGCCGAACCCGGGGCCGCGACCGAACTCCCGGCCCGCCTCGCGGAAGTGCCTGGCGCGCTCGCCGATCTCCGGGTACTTCTCCTCCAGAGCGTCGGTCACCTTGGTGGTCAGCGCGCACCACGTCTCCCGCTCCTCATCGGTGAGCACATCGAAGGGATCCTCTCCGGTGGACGCGTCGATCTCGGACGCTGCCTCACGGCCGGCGTCAGTGAGCTCGATGAGGAAAGACCGGCGGTCGTTCTCGTCGCGCTCCCGGGTGACCAGGCCCGCAGTCTCCAGCTTGACGATCAGTTCGCTGAGAGACTGGGGGCGGACGCCGAGCATGAAGGCGAGGTTCTTCTGGGGGAGCGGGGACTGCAGCGCGAGGATGCCGAGCACCCGGCCCTGGCCGGAGCGGATCTCCCCACGGAAACCGCCGCGACCGCCGCGTCCGCGGAGCCCCTCGTGTTCCCCCCGGGGGCTGTCGCCGCGGCGTTGCTCCCGGTCGGCGGCACGCATGAGCACGAACAGGCGGGCGGCGAGCTCGGCGGTGTTCTCTCCGGTGCTTCCGGTGGTGTTGTCGTTGTTGATGTCAGTCATGAGCTCTCCTTGAGTTGTGTAGGTACCTGACCATCACCATGATACGCAGGTACCTGACAATATCAACAGGTACCTGACTAATTGTCGGCCTGTGCAGGTCGGCACAGATACATCGATGCCCGCGTCCTCTCCGGAAGAAGGAGATGACGCGGGCGTCGGACAGGTGCAGCGTCAGCTGCGGAGAGCAGTACCCGGGGAGGGGAGAACTACATGTGCGGCTTGATCAGGTCGGCGATGAGCTGGCTTCCCTTGTCCGAGGGGTGGAAGAGGAAGTTGTAGTTCGGGGTGGTGGTGTCCACCACGCCGGCCACGTACCGCTCAACGTCCGGGGTGGAGCAGGTGTCGTGGCCGGCCGAGGCGGCACGGACATCGACGAAAGCCGCGCCGATCTCACGGGCGGCGTCGCGCTGGGTGGCCTGCAGCCACCGCTCCACATCGCCGAGCACCGGCACCGGAATGCCCAGCGGAAACTCGGGGATGACGTTGAGCGGGCAGACCATGCTGTTGCCGCTGATCTGCAGCATGCCCGGCATCACGATATTCGCGTTCGGGGCGTAGCTGCGGATCTTGTTCGCGATGGTGTGCATGTCCCGGATGTAGGTGGAGCGCACCACACCCGGGTCGAGGAAGTTGTTTCCGTCGTGGAAGTAGCCCCACGGGCCGTAGTTGTTCATGCCCACGGCGACCGCCACGGTGCCGGTACCGGCGTTGAGTGCGCCGGCCTTGCGGGCGGCCTCGATGCGGTTGATCACGTCACCGGTGGTGTGGCCGTTGCAGGACCAGTCGTTGAGTGCGCGACCGGTCTGGGCCGCCAGCTTCCGCGGCCAGTTGTTCGGGGACTGCACGCAGCCGCCGGTGCGGGGGTAGTTGTCGTCCGGGGCAAGGCCGTAGGTCACCCAGAAGTCCGGGTTGGAGGCGTAGGAGTCACCGAAGACGGTCAGCGAACCCGGGTTCGCCTCGGCGGCCGGAGTGTCGTTGCCGGACACTGCCAGGCCTCCGGCGATCAGGGCCGCCGCGGAGACGGTGGCGGCCACCGTCCCGGCGATCCGCCGCCGGAGACGGGAAGCAGGCTTGTCGGTCTTGTGGCGCGCGTGCATGGATGCCTTTCTCTAAACGTCAGTACAACTGTCATACCATCGCACATTCGCAGGGAAAAGTTACCTCCGTTGATGAAAACCCTGGCCGGCAGCTATGTGGTGGGGGAGGAAAGGTGTCGCCGACATCACCCCTGCACGTTGTCGTCACCGGTTGTGGAGAGACCCCTCACCCCATAGATTCATCACTTATGCGCCTTTTCCCGAACCGCGGTCGTGCGACCGCAGCGACCGCAGTGACCACAGCTGCTGCCGCAACTGCCGTCCTCGCCGCCGGTGTCAGCCTGCTGACCGCCCCCACCGCCGGAGCGTTCAGCGTCTCGCTCGGCCCGGTCGCCACCCCGGTCCTCCCGCGGTGCGAGCCGAGCATCGTCATCATCGTCCCCGGCGGCGGCAACTCCGTGGACGGCACCCCGGAGAACCTCCCGGTCGGCGGCTACACCGCGGACATGGGTGCACGGGTCGACCAGATCGGCCGCTCCACCAGCCGCACGGTCTCCTACAACTCCGGCGCTTTCGTCGCCCGCGACTACCTCGATGCCGCCGCGGACGCCACCAACCAGACCCGTGACCTCGTCCGACGCACCGCCGCCGAGTGCCCGGGCGCGAAGATCAGTCTCTACGGCTACTCCCTCGGCGCGGATGCCGCGGCCCATGTCGCCGCCGAGATCGGCCGGGGCAACGGCCCGGTCTCCGCGGAGCGTTTCGGCTCCGGCGTCTTCCAGGCCAACCCCTACCGGGGCGCGGCAACCGCCCAGGGTGGGACGGCCACCCCCGGCACCGGCATCCTCGGCGACCTCTCCGACAGCTACGGCTCAGTGAGCGACCGGATCATGGACGTCTGCGACCGTGGTGACTTCACCTGCGACTCCGACACCTGGACAGGCGAGGTCCGTGCCAACCGTGAGGCCTTCCTCGGCGTCTCCGCCCGCGAGGGCTACCAGGGACTGACCACTATCCCGGGTGATCAGCGCAGGTCCCTTGCCTTCGAGACGCTGATCGGCGTCCTCCCCGGAACCTGGCTGCACACCAACAGCTATTCCGCGACCGGCAGTTTCTCCCGCGGTGAGGGCTTCCTCCGCGGCCACATGGGCTGACCGTCGCGACTGTCGCCGCGCAGCAGCCACAGCGACACCGCTCCGGCGATGAGGACGACCAGCGCGCCCTGCCACGTGTACCAGGTCGCTCCCCAGGCACCCTTGCCCATCATGACCCAGTAGGTGAGGTTGAAGTAGAAGGTCGTGCTGACATACGGCAGCATGACCAGCGCCACGGCCGCTGCTCCGATAAGGACGCCGACCTGGGGCACCCACCACCCCCCGACACCGGCGCGCGCGGCCGTCTTCTCGGTGGCCCGGACCGCGAGGTCGATCAGGCACAGTGCCAGCGGCACCAGCCAGACCCAGTGGTGGTGCCAGGAGAAGGGGGAGATCAGGCAGGCGGTGATCCCGCCCAGCGCCATGACCAGGGCGTCGTTGCCGCGACGGGTGGCGGCGATGACCGCCACCGTCGCCGCCGCGAGGATGACCACCGCCAGCACCAGCCACAGCAGGGTCGCGCCGGTGCCCTCGTGACCGATCCAGCGCACCGCCGTCGACTTCAGGGACTGGGCACCCGGGTTGTCGAGGGCACCGATGCGGGAGTCGTCGAAGAGGGCGGAGGTCCAGAACTTCGTGGCGTCCGGCACCATGACCAGGCCGATGACCACGGTGGCCAGGAAAGTGCCGGTGGCGACTGCGGCGTCCCGGAAGCGACGTTGCAGCAGCATCACCCCGATGAAGATCGCGGGGGTGAGTTTCAGTCCGGCGGCCAGACCGACGCCGATGCCGCTCAACTGGTCCCGGCGTCGCAGGAAGTCCAGGGAGACCAGCAGCATGAGGACCAGGTTGATCTGCCCGTAGAAGAAGCTTTCCCGGACCGGAGCCAGGGACATCGCACCCCAGGCCGCGAGGACGCCGAGGGCCGCGGTGCCGGCGTCCGGTCGCCAGCCGCGCTGCACGAGTACCCCGATGGTGACGGCGACGAGGCATCCGGCACAGACCATCGCCCAGAGGATCGCCGCGTCCTGAGGGGGGAACAGCGGCAGGACGCGGAACACGGCGGCGGAGAAGGGCGGGTAGGTGAACGGCAGGGGGCCCCAGAGTCCGCCCTCGTAGACGCCCTGGCCGTTGCTCAGGTGCTCACCGGCGGTGTAGTAGACCATGAAATCCGGGGAGAGCCGGAAGAGGTTGAGTCCACGTTCCCCGAAGATGAAGGGGTTGGTGTCCCGTTTGAGGACGATGAGCGCCAGGACGAGGAGAATCACCCAGAGTGCTGCACGGGGGCGACGGGCGGACGGTGGCGAGGTCGGCGCGACGGGCTGAGGGGCGCCGTCCGGTGTTTCGGTCAGGGACATATCTCCCACAATTACCAGTGCGCTGCAGTGTATCCGGTGAGGCGGCACCGGCGGGGGTGAACACTCACAGGTTCGGTTCACTCCGCCGACATACCCGCGTCAGTTCACACGTTGCCCGTTCTCCGCCTCGTGCTCGGCCCAGGCGTCGTCGCGCAGTGCGTTCTTGCGGACCTTACCGGTGGAGGTGCGGGGGAGTTCATCGATGACGCGGTAGTCGCGGGGCACCTTGTACCCGGCGATCTGGCCGCGGCAGTGGTCGATGACGGACTGTTCGACCTTCGCCGCGGCGTCCCCGGAGATGTCTGTCCCGGGGGTGAGGACGACATAGGCGCGCAGCCGCTCGCCCCACTTCTCGTCGGGGACACCGATGACCGCGACATCGTCGACCGCCGGGTGGCTGATCACGGCCTGCTCGACCTCGATGGTGGAGATGTTCTCACCGCCGGAGATGACGACGTCCTTGGCCCGGTCGAGGATCTGGATGTAGCCGTCGGGATGCTTCACCGCGAGGTCCCCGGAGTGGAACCAGCCGCCGACGAAGGCCTCCGCCGTGGCGTCCGGATTGTGGAAGTACTCCTTCATGACGCCGTTGCCGCCGAGCACGATCTCACCCATGGTCACCCCGTCGGCGGGGACGTCGATGAGGACGGTGTCCGCCGGGGCTCCGGCAGGGACCGCCTCGACGACGCGGGCGTCCGCGTTGGTGATCATGGGGACGCCCTGGCGGGCCTTGAGTTTCGCCCGGCCGGCGACGGGCAGGTCAGTCCAGTCAGGCTGCGGTTCGCAGACGGTGTAGGGGCCGTAGCTCTCGGTGAGGCCGTAGACGTGGGTGACGACGATGCCGAGGTTCTCGCAGGCCTCGATGACCGTCGGGCTCGGCGGGGCGCCGGCGGTGACGACGGACAGTCCCTCGGCCTGATGCGCGGCGTCCGCTCCGACGAGTGTGGAGAGTACCGCCGGGGCGCCGCACATGGCGGTTACGCCCTCGGTGTCGATGAGGTCCCACATCTCGGGTCCCCGCACAGCACGCAGCGCGACCTGGGTGGCGGAGACCGCCATGGCCGCCCAGCCCGTGCACCAGCCGGAGCAGTGGAACATCGGCAGGGTCCACAGGTAGACCGTGTCGCGGGTGAAGTCCTGGGTGGTGACCTCGCCGAGGGCGTTGAGGTAGGCGCCGCGGTGGGTGTAGACCACGCCCTTGGGTCGCCCCGTGGTGCCGGAGGTGTAGTTGATGGCGATGGCGGCGTCCTCGTCATCGACGGTGAAGGGGAAGGTCGTGTCGTCGTCCGCGTCCTCCTCATGATGGACACCCTCATCGAGGAACTCGTCCCAGGTGGTCACGGTGCCGGCGTCCGGGTGCTTCGGCTGCGGCTGGGATCCGTCGGCGTTGTGGATGAGCACGAAGGTGTCGACCAGTCCGGCGGAGCCGAGAGTGCGACGCGAGTTGAGGATGAGGTCCTGCTCACCGAAGAGGATGTGGATGTCGGAGTGGTCGCAGATGTAGCGGACCTCGGCAGGGGCGAGGCGGGTGTTGATCGCCACGAGGACGCCGCCGGCCAGGGGGACGGCGAACTGGGCGAGCAGGGCCTCGTAGCTGTTGGACGCCAGCATGCCGACCCGGTCACCCTCGCGCACTCCGCGGCGGCGCAGTGCACGGGCCATGAGCACGGCGTCCGCCCGCATGGTGGCGAAGGTGATGCGGCGAGGTCCGTCGATGCAGGCGGTCTTGCCGGGGTGCACCTGGGCCGAGCGGTCGAGGAAGCGCAACGGGGTGAGGGAGGACTGTGCTGAACGTGCCACGGGGATGATCTCCTTGTCGGGACGAAAGGTGTGGTGTGTGCCACTCTAGCGGTGCAGGGGTTGTGGGGAGCGGGGTTGTGTGGGTGGCGTGGTCAGTTGTCGGGCGACCGGGCTGCATTCAGGGCCGCCGACCCCTGTGCCACGGCGAGCAGGCGCTGCAGGAACTGCGAGTATCCGAATGCGCCCCGGGCGACGAAGAGCGCGAGGCGGTCACGGGTGAGATTGTGCGGCGGTGGCAGTTCCATCTCGAACTGTGCGACCTGGTCCGCGGCGCGGGCGTAGACAAGTGCGGTCTCCATGTCCGGGGCGAGACCCCACCAGGCCATGCGGTCCAGTTCAATGTCGAGTGCGGCCGTCGCATCCTCCGCGCCCGGATTCCATTCCATGGTGGTGACGATGTCGGACGCGGTGACGGGGGATCCATGGGTTCCGGTCGGGGTTGCGGGTGATGTCGTGGATGTCGCCGGGCCCGCCGCAGTCGGCAGGCCGAGCACCGTCGACTGCACGACGCCCATGAGCTGTGCCGGGGGCATCTCGGGATCACGTACGGCGTCCACCACAGACACTGTCCTCGCCACTGTCGCCGCTGTTCTCGCGGCCTGTCTGATCGTCATCCGCTTCAGTTTCTTCCTCCACCTCCACCTCGTGCGCCGCGATCTCAGTCCGGTGCGCAACACCGTCAGTGACCTCGGTACGGGCCGGTCCCGCCGGGAGTTCACCGTCATGGGAGCGCTCACTGCCGTGGCGTATGTCCTCGTCCTCCTGGCCTGCCAGGGTCAGGGGACAGGCCCGGGCGTCCAGCTCGTCATCCTCGCTGCCGCCATCGCCGACATGATCGTCATGCTCGGCTTCCCGACCGATCTCACCGGTACCGGACGGACCCGGTCAGGTCGCATCCACCTGATTCTCGCCGTCGTGCAGTTCACCGGCATCTTCGTGGCGACGGTGAACCTCGATTTCACCCCGGTGCTGCCGGCGGGCCTGCAGGAGGCGATGCGGTGGGCGGTGCGCGTCAGTTTCCACGTCTTTGTCGCCGCCCTGATCCTTCCGAAGCTCCGCCGCCGCTGGCCCGGTCTCGCCGAGCGGGTCTTCCTCGTGGTCACGCCGCTGTGGTTCCTCGTGGTCGCGGTAGCGCTGGGCGTCGCCTGATCCGCAGTGGCGGACTCAAATGTAGGACATTTGGCACTATCGCGTAGGATGGCGGCCATGCCCAGGATCGAACCAGTACAGACCAGGTCGGAACAGGTCGCTGACCAGCTCCGTGACCGGATCGCCGCCGGGGAGTTCCCCGTCGGGTCCCTCATCCCGACCGAGAAGGACCTGGCCGAAGAGACCGGCGTGAGCCGCAACAGTGTCCGTGAAGCCGTCCGCGCACTCGTCCACGCCGGGATGCTCGCCTCCCGCGCCGGCTACGGCACCTATGTCACGGACACCAGCGATCTCGCTCCCACGCTCGCCCGGCACATCGACCGCGACCGGGAGCAGGACGTCGCCGAAGTCCGTGTGATCCTGGAACGTGAGGGCGCCCGGCTCGCGGCACTGCGTGCGACCCCAGAGCAGATCGACGCGCTGCGATCTGCTCTGGCCGTCCGCTCTGACGCTCTCGCCGACGGGGACGAGGATGCCTTCACCGCCGCCGACATCGACTTCCACCGCATGCTCATGGCGGCCTCGGGCAATGCTCTGCTCGCCGAGCTCTACCGGGGAGTCGGTGGAAACGAACTCGCCCTGCACAACGTCGGGATGTCCCGGGAGACCGCCGAGATGACCGCGGCCCATGAGGCGGTCGTCACCGAGGTCGCGGCCCACGACCCGGGTGCCGCCGCCGCTGCCGCCGACCACCTCATCGCACTGGTGGAGGCCCTGTCGTGACTGCCGACACGACGGTTCCGACCATCCGCCGCCACGCGCCCACCACCCTGATCATCGCCGGCATCCTGCTCGTCGCCGGGAACCTCCGCGCCGCCCTCACCACTGTCGGTCCGGTCCTCAACAACCTCCGTGACGACCTGGGACTCTCATCCTCCGCTGCGTCCTTCCTGGTCAGCCTTCCGCTGTTGGCGTTCGCCGTGGTATCCCCGTTCGTGCCGCGGGTCGCACTCCGACTGGGCCTGGAGCGCACCATCGCCGCGGCACTGGGTGTCCTCGCCGTCGGACTCGTTGTCCGCTCCACCCCGCCGACCGTGCTGCTGTGGGTCGGCACGCTGCTCATCGGTGTTGCGATCGCGGTGCTCAACGTGGTGCTGCCCTCCTGGGTGAAGCGCGACTTCCCGACGAAGATCGGCCAGGTCACCGGCGCCTATTCCGCGGCGCAGTCCGGATTCGCCGCCGTGGCCTCCGGTGTTGCGGTGCCGGTCGCCGGACTCTCCGGGCTGGGCTGGCGGCTCCCGGCCGCCATGTGGGCTGGGATGGCCCTGATCGCGGTCGGCGTCCTGCTGCCGCTGATGTGGCGGGAGGCTGGAGAGACGACGGAGGAGGCCACGGACGCTCCTGGCCTCGTGCCGACGGACACCGGGCACGCTGTCCATCCCGGTCCTCCGCTGTGGCGCTCCCTGCTGGCCTGGCAGGTCGCCGCGTTCATGGGCCTGCAGTCCACCAACTACTACGTGCTCATCACCTGGCTTCCCTCGATCGAACAGGACGCCGGCATCAGCGACACCACTGCCGGCCTGCACCTTGTGCTGTTCAGCATCTTCGGCATCGGCGGCAGTCTCGGCTGCTCGGCACTGCTGGCCCGGCTGCGCAACCAGCAGGTGCTCGGTGCATGCATCGCGCTGGTCCTGGTGGTAGCGAACCTGGGGATCATGCTCGCGCCGGGTGCCACGGTGGTGTGGGCGTGTGTCGCCGGTATCGGTGGCGGATCTTCGATAGTCTTCGCCCTGTCGCTGTTCGGGATGCGCGCCCGGTCACACCGGACCGCAGCATCCCTGTCCGGTATGGCGCAGAGCCTCGGCTACATCCTCGCGGCGGTGGGACCGGTCGCCGTCGGTGCCCTGCACGATGCGACCGGATCGTGGACGCCGCCGATGGCCGTCCTGCTCGTGCTGTCCGGATGCCTGGTGGTGGCGGGTCTTCTCGCCGGACGTGACCGGACAGTCGACTGAGCTGCCTGCGGAGGTCGGTTCGTCTCATCGGAGGACGCCGCCTGGCCTGTCCCGCCACGGGTTCACACACGGGTCGCTTCAGTACGGACCACACCCCCCTCCATCCCGGCGGCACAGTCGTCTCCACCGTGACCACGGTCCCGTCGGCGTCCCCTGTCGGACTCGGTAAGGCGCTGCTGCGGGCGCGGCGGCTCGTCGGCCCGGTCCGGCGGGCTGGCGGCGGTGGAGGCGTTCAGCAGGGTCGCCTCAGGCGTGCATTACGTCCACGACGCGCTGTCCGGGCTGGCACTGGGACTCGTGGTCACCACCGCGACGGTGCTTGTGCTCGTGCCGCGGCTGACCCCGGTTGTCGCCCGGCGGATGCCGGGACTGCTCACTCCGCCCGGCCGTCAGTTGTAGTCGTAGAAGCCCTTGCCGGACTTGTGGCCCAGCTCCCCGACGGCGACCTTGTCGCGCAGGATCTGCGGCGGGGTGAAGCGGTCACCCAGCTCCTCCGAGAGGTATTCGGCGATACCGAGGCGGACGTCCAGCCCGACGATGTCTGTGAGCGCGAGCGGGCCCACCGGGTGCTTGTAGCCCAGCGTCATCGCGTTGTCGATGTCCTCGGCAGAGGCGACACCCTCCTCGACCATGCGCATCGCCTCGAGTCCGAGGGCGAGTCCCAGTCGGGAGGACGCGAACCCGGGCCGGTTCTTCACCACGACCGGGGTCTTGCCCAGCGCGGTGACCCACTGCGGGGCCAGCTCACGCAGTTCCCTGGCGGAGGCGTCCGCGATGATGACCTCGATGAGTTTCGATGCGGGCACCGGGTTGAAGAAGTGCAGACCGCAGATCCGCTCCGGGTGTCCGGTGACCTCACCGACAGCCTGGGCGAGGTCGTCGACGGCGGCGATGACCGGCATGGCGAGCGTGGCGATGCGGTCGATGATCCGGGAGCTGATGCCGGCCAGTGCGTTCGCCCGGCGCCGATCGCGCAGCTGGGTGATGTCCGCGCCGGAAGCGAAGATTCCCTTGGGACTGTTGCGTCCCTCGACCTCGCAACCGGTGATGACGAGGACGCGGGGATCGTCTTCCAGCTCGTCACAGACGGCGTGCAGGTCATCGACCATGGCCTTGTCGACGGCGTTGCGGATCTCGGGGCGGTTGAGACGGACGAGCGTGTGGGTATCGGTGGTCTCGACAGTCAGGGTGGAGAAGGTCATCCCTGAAGTATGGTTCAGTTCCATTCCTTTTCACATCCTTTCGAGGGGAATAGCGCGGGCGAGGTCTCCCCGAGGGGGGTTGCCGCTGACGGTTTCCTGTCAACTGTGCTCACAGGACCCGCATGTCTGGTGGTTGACGTGTCCCGGGGGATAGGGTGGACGCTGGTACAGCAGTGCTGACCGGGCACATGCATTCGAAGAAAGAGCAGGATTCAGGTGAGCCAGAAGATCAAGGCCCCGAACGAGAAGAGCAACGGCTTCCTCTGGGGACTCGTGGCGATCGTCGTGATCGCCGTCGTCGTCATCGCCGTGGTGGTCATCCAGGGCCGCGACAGCAAGTCCGGCAATGAGGGGCTCGCCCCGGCTGAGAACGTCAACTTCTCCGTCGGTGTCGAAGACGGCAACATCGTGCTCGCCTCCGACGCTGTCGCAGATGATGCACCGGTCGCAGACCTCTACGAGGACTACAGCTGCCACTTCTGTTCTGACCTGGTCACTGCTGACCACGAGTCCCTGAAGGCCGCCCTCAACGACGGCAAGATCACCATGCGCTACAACACGGTGAACTTCCTGGACGGCGGCGAGGGCGGACATTCGACCGTCGCGGGTGCAGTGGCCATGGCCATCGCAGACTCCGGCAACGCCGAGGCGTTCTGGGCGTTCCACGACTGGGCCTTCATGAACCGCACGGACATCTCCGGTTATGACTACGGTGATTTCGCGGACGCTGCCGAGAACCTCGGCGTGGACGAAGACACTGTCGCCTCCATCCGTGACGAGTCCGTCGGCGACAAGTACCAGTCGGTACTGGAGTCCAACATGGACAGGCTGAAGGAGAAGGAAGGCGATGACACGGGCACTCCCTCCCTGTACGTCGACGGAGAGAAGTTCCAGCTCCAGAAGGATCCGGAGATGGACACCCAGACCCAGATGGCAGACTGGGTCCCCGATGTCGTGAAGTAACCGACGCCGGTCCAGGCACGCAGGCTGACGGCCCCTTCCCCGCTGACCGGGGGAGGGGCCGTCAGTCTGTCGTCAGGGGGTCTGGCCGGGAGTGACACGTTCAGGTGGCGTTCAGCGGGGCGTCCGTAGCATGACGGACAACAGCATTCACCCACTCAGATCACCGGAGGTAACCCCCATGAACAGCCGATACATCCGCACCACCCTCGCGGCGCTGACCGCATCCGTCCTCAGCGTCGGCGCGCTCGCCGCCTGCGGCGACGATTCGGATGACGCAAAATCGACCGTCACCGTGACCCAGTCGGCCCCCGCGGACAACGCCTCGGGGTCGGACTCTACCGCCGCCACGACCACCTCGCAGTCCGACGGCACCGGCAGCTCGGATACTGCGGGCAGCACAGGCGGCACCGATTCGACCGGCTCCTCCGTGGACGCCGCCGGCGCCCTCGAGGCCGCACTGGACGCGAAGCCGGGCTCCTACGCCGTGGAAGTCGACGAGGAGGACGGTCGCGCCTGGGAGATCACACTCGTCGCCGACGGCAAGGGTGTGGAGGTGACCGTCGACAATGCCACCGGTGAGGTCACCGGCGAGCAGTCGACTGACCTGGACGCCGAGCAGCGCGAGGCACCCTCCGTCACCGCCGCCGAGGCCGTCGACGCCGCGCTCGCCGAGAAGCCCGGCACCCTGGACTCCCTCGACCTGGACCAGGACAACGGGACCATCGTGTGGGATGCGACCGTCATCGACGGCACCCGGGAGTGGGACATCGTCATCGACGCGTCCTCCGGAGACATCCTGCGCGCGAACCAGGACGACTGATACGACAGAACCCCCGGTCGGAATCTCCTCCGACCGGGGGTTCCCGATTCTGTGGAGCTAAGGGGACTCGAACCCCTGACCCCCACACTGCCAGTGTGGTGCGCTACCAGCTGCGCCATAGCCCCGTAACGATGGCCCGTGAAGACCGCGTTGCGAACGTGGGATAAGGTACAACACCCCGTGGTGTCCTGCCAAATGAGCAGGTCAGAAAGTGAGAGACTGATCGTCATGCGGATTCTGGTGGTGGACGATGAGGTGCGGCTCGCCGACGGCGTGCGACGCGGTCTTGAGGCTGAGGGCATGGTCGTCGACGTCGCCAACGACGGGGAGACCGGCCTGGCCATGGCCTCCGACGCCGACTATGACGCCATCGTCCTCGACGTGATGATGCCCGGCATGAACGGCTGCCGCGTCTGCGAGGCGCTGCGCGAGGACGGCAACTGGACCCCGGTCCTCTTCCTCACCGCCAAGGACGGCGAATGGGACGAGGTCGAGGGGCTCGACACCGGTGGCGACGACTGGCTCACCAAGCCCTTCTCCTACCCGGTCCTCGTCGCCCGGCTGCGGGCGATGGTCCGCCGCGGCACCCGCGGACGCCCTGAGATCCTCACCGCCGGAGACCTACGGCTCGACCCGGCTGCCCGTCAGGCCTTCCGCGGAGACACCGAGATCCCGCTGACCGCCCGGGAACTCGCCGTGCTCGACTTCCTGCTGCGCCACGCCGGCGAGGTCGTCACCAAACAGGAGGTGCTCGCCAATGTCTGGGGCGGCTCCTTCGACGGGGACACCAATATCGTCGAGGTCTACATCGGCCATCTGCGGGCCAAGGTCGACCGGCCTTTCGGTCGTGCCGCGATCGGAACCGTCCGTGGCGCCGGCTACCGACTCGACCGGAACGGAGGCTGACATGGGCAGGCTTCTCCGGGGAATCCGTCCGATGCGCTCGATCCGTGCCCGCGTCACCGCCGGAGCGACACTCTTCGTCGCCGTCATCCTCATTGTCGCCGCGGTCATCGCGGTGCCGGTGCTCGGCCGGGTACTCACCGACTCGGTCGCCGAATCCGTGGACCAGGATCTGGACTCCCTGGAATCGCAGCTGGAGGCGGCCCCCGACCGGGCGGAGGCGGTGGTCGCCGGGATCGACGATGATCTGCTCGTCCGGCTGCAGACCCGGGACGGGACGGAGGTCGTCAACGACGAGGACGCGGCAGAACTGGCCGGCACCGACGGGGAGGACGCCACGACCGTCACCGTCGACGACGAGTCCTGGCTCGCCGCGACGGAGGACACGGACGCCGGGACGCTGACCGTCGCCCGTCCGATGGAGCATGTCGATGACACGGTCTCGGCGACGACGGTGCTGCTGGTCGTGGCTGTGCCGCTGATGGTTGTCCTCGTCGGGCTGGTGGTGTGGGTCGTCACCGGTCGCGCCCTGCGTCCGGTGGAGCGGCTGCGTCGGCAGGTCGACAGCATCGGGGCTTCGGACCTGTCCCGTCGGGTGGATGCCGGCGATGACGAACTCGGTGCCCTGGCCGCGACGATGAACCGGATGCTCGGCCGGCTGGAACAGTCCCAGGCGGTGCAGCACCGCTTCGTCAGTGACGCCTCCCATGAACTGCGCTCGCCCCTGGCGACGATGCGGCAGTACGCTGAACTCGCCGTCGCCCACCCCGAGGCGGTCAGCACCGGCGAACTCGGCGAGGTCGTCGTCGCCGAAGGGGAGCGGATGCAGGACCTTGTCGAGGGGCTGCTGCTGCTCGCCCGGCTCGATGAGGGGCAGCGTCCTCCCACCGCCCCGGTGGACCTCGATGACCTGGTCCTGCGGGACGCCGACCGGCTGCGTCGGTCGGGTGGCGGGACGGGTGCCGCCGTGGAGGTCGACACCTCCGGCGTCGGACCGGGGCGTGTCGAGGGCAATGACCGACTGCTGGCCCGGGTGGTCCGCAACCTCGTCGATAACGCCGCCCGACATGCGGAAGGACGCATCACACTGCGGGTGCGCAGTGAATCGAGCGAGCGGGGTCAGCGGGTGCAGTTCACTGTCGCGGACGACGGTGCGGGTGTGCCGCCGGAGGACCGGGAGAGGATCTTCGACCGCTTCACCAGACTGGATGAGGGGCGTGCCCGGGATGCCGGTGGCAGTGGACTGGGGTTGGCCATCGTCCGGGACGTGGTGGAGGCGCACGGCGGCACGGTGTCGGTCAGTACCGGTGACGGTGCAGGCGCGGTGTTCACCGTGGACCTTCCGGCGGATCCGGGCGAATAGACTGAAACCGCGTTCAATCGCTGCTAGTTTTGGTGAGGTAATCGTCAGAGTCGACAGGAGACCCCGTGAGCAGCACCGCGCAGCCAGACAAGTTGACCGTCCAGACCACCGAAGGGCCGGTCACCGGCGTGAGCCAGGGCGCGACCACCGCCTGGAACGGCGTCCCCTATGCGACGCCACCGGTCGGCGAACTCCGGTTCCGTCGGCCGCAGCCGGCCGCCCACCGGGATGAGCCGCTGGAGACCACCACCTGGGGTCCGTCGCCGATGCAGCCCCCGGCGCCGGAGACCATGGGAGGGGTCGGGGACCACGGCGTCACCGACGAGGACTGCCTGACTCTCAACATCGTCCGACCGGCCGGGGACGCGACTGACCTGCCGGTGATGGTGTGGATCTACGGCGGTGCGTTCACTGTCGGTGCGTCCCGCAACTACGACGGACGCCACCTCGCCGCCCGTGGCGACGTGGTCGTCGTCACCGTGAACTACCGGGTGGGACCCTGGGGGTTCCTCGACCTGTCCTCGCTGTCCACGCCGGAGCACACCCTCGAGTCGAACACCGGACTCCACGACCAGATCGCCGCACTGCGGTGGGTGCGGGACAATATCTCGGCCTTCGGTGGCGATCCGACGAATATCACCCTGTTCGGGGAATCCGCCGGCGGCTCCTCGGTCCTGTCACTGATGTGCATGCCGGAGGCTGACGGGCTGTTCCACCGCGTCATCGCGCAGTCCCCGGCGGTGGCAGGTACGCCTGCCTCCGTCCATGCGAAGGACGCCGCCCACCTCGCGCAGATCGTCACCGGGGGCACCGGGGGCACCGGGGACGCCGGGAGTTCTGACCCTGCCGCCGCCGCTGCCGCCCTCCACGACATGTCGGCCGAGGTGCTGCTCGCCGCGTCCCTCCGGTTGGCTGCGGAGACCGGGGCGACGGACCCGGGCCGGCTCATCTACGGTCCGACCGTGGACGGGGAGTCTCTGCCGGCGGCCCTGCTGGCGGCGTTCGCCACCGGGCGGCAGGCGCAGGTCCCCCTTGTCATCGGGACGAACGCCTCAGAAGGGCTGTCCTTCCTGCTCTCCGCCCAGGCCACCGGCAGCGAGATCCTGCCTGTCCTGCCGGACACCATGCGGGCGACCCTGGGGGAGTCCGCTGCCGCCGACGCCGTGTTCGCCGCGTACCCGGGTTTCCCGGAACCGGAGGCCTCGGCGCAGGCCGGCGGGGACATGGTCTTCTGGTACCCGGCCACTGTCGTCGGGGACGCCCATGCGACGGTCGCTCCGACCTGGTTCTACCGCTTCGACCACGTGTCCCCGGATCCGCGGTTCGGTGCGCTCGGTGCGTCCCACGGTGCCGAGGTACCTGTCGTCTTCGGTCGGATGGGTGCGGTGCTGCAGAGCGAGGGTGCGTCCGCGGACGACCCGGATGTGGTCTTCACCGGGCAGGTCATGGACCGCTGGCTGGCATTCGCCCGGACCGGTGAGCCGGGGGAGGGGTGGCCCGGGTACTCGACGGACCTCCGCCGCGTCCTCGTGCTCGACGGGGCCGCTGACGGCGGCTGTGCCGTGGAGGCTGACCCGCAGGCCGGGCGACGGGAGGCGTGGGCCGCGCTGTACAACTGAGTGCAGGTGCCCTGCATGACAGAACCCCCGGTCGGAATCTCTT
>NZ_BJNT01000019.1 GCF_006539825.1 Corynebacterium variabile | reverse complement strand
TCTAACTTGAAAGTGATGAAGCGGGGAGGGAGGCATACCAGGGTGGTGTGCCTCCCTCCCCGCTCTTCTGCGTGTGCAGCACCTGCACACGGTCTGGGTCCCTCCCCGGTGGGCCCGGACGCTGGTTGTCGAGGACACCAGTGACCTCTAGAATCGGGACAGTTGAGCTGATTCCAGAAAGGTATCTGATGAGCGAGTCTTCCGGCACGAGCGGATCGTACAATAACGGTCGTGACCGCGACCGACAGCAGCGAGGCGGCGATCGTCGTCCGCAGGGGGACCGCGGCGGTTACCGCGGTCGCAATGACTCCCGGGGAGACGACCGCCGTGGCGGTTACCGCGGGAACAACGACCGTCGGGATGACCGCCGCGGCGGATACCGGGGAAGCAACGACCGGCGGGACGACCGCCGTGATGATGACCGTCGTGGTGGCTACCGTGGCAACAGCGAGCGTCGGGACGACCGTCGTGGCGGCTACAACGGTGACCGTGGTGATGATCGTCGTGACGACCGCCGCGGAGGCTACCGTGGCAACAGTGACCGTCGGGACGACCGTCGTGGCGGCTACAACGGTGACCGTGGTGATGATCGTCGTGACGACCGCCGCGGAGGCTACCGCGGAAACAGTGACCGTCGTGATGACCGTCGTGGCGGATACAACGGTGACCGTCGTGATGATCGCCGTGACGGTGGTCGGGACGATCGTCGCGGTGGGTACCGGGGCAACAACGACCGTCGTGACGACCGACGCGGTGACGACCGACGTGGCGGTAACCGCGGATATCGCGGTAACAGCCGCGACGACAACGGCATGCGTCCTGACGGTCGCCGCCGCGACCACCACAACGGTCCGCAGCGCTCCGGTTACCGCGAAAACCGTGTGAACGACCGCTCCAATGAGCCGGAAGTTCCCGCGGACATCAGCCCCAAGGAGCTGGACCCGGCCATCCGCCAGGAGCTGCGCAGCCTGTCCAAGGACAATGCAGACAAGGTGGCCGGCCACCTGATCATGGCGGCGTCCCTCATGGACGAGGACAGCGCCAAGGCCCTGGCCCATGCCCGGGCAGCCAAGGAGCGCGGAGGCCGCGTCTCTATCACCCGCGAGACCCTCGGTATCGCCGCCTACCACGCCGGTGAGTGGAAGGAAGCTCTCACCGAGCTCCGCGCCGCCCGCCGTATGGCTGGTGGCCCCGGCCTCCTCGCCGTCATGGCTGACTGTGAGCGTGGACTGAACCACCCGGACAAGGCCATTGAACTCGGGACCTCCGAGGAGGCCGCTGAGCTGGATCCGGAGCAGCGTGCGGAACTGGCGATCGTTATCGCCGGTGCCCACCACGACCTGAAGCAGATGGACGACGCCCTGCTGGTCCTCGAACCGGAGACCGCAGCCTCCGACCTTCCCGAGGTCACCGCACTGCGTGTCACCTACGCCTACGCCGATGCTCTTGCACTGGCCGGACGCACCGATGACGCCCGCTCCTGGTTCACCAAGGCCTCGAAGCTCGACGTCCACGGTGTCCTCGACGCAGACGACCGGCTCGCCGAACTCAGCGAGTGACCCGCCGATGACGTTGCTGTCCTCCCTCGCCGCCACGCCCCACCGGATCCTCGACCGCTATGACGCCCTGCTCGTCGACCTCGACGGCACTGTTTTCCGCGGTGGAGCGCCCGTCGACGGAGCCCGTGACGGCCTGTCCGGACGCGCGTCGGTGTACGTCACCAACAATGCCTCCCGGTCGCCGCAACAGGTGGCGGAGCACCTCACCTCCCTCGGTGTCGAGGTGGAAGCGGCCGATGTGCTGACCTCCGCCCAGGCAGCCTGCACTCTCGCAGCGTCCCTGCTGGACAGCGGTGAAGGGGCAGTCCAGGGCACGCGCCCCACCGCCTATGTGGTCGGTGCAGGGTCCTTCCGGGGGCTCGCCACCGACGCGGGATTCCGGGTCGTGGACTCGGCCGACGAGCGTCCCGATGTCGTGCTGCACGGACACAGCCCGGAGAACAACTGGGCGATGCTTTCCGAGGCAGCACTCGCAGTGCGGGCAGGTGCGGTCTACGTGGCGTCCAACCTGGACACCACTCTGCCGAGTGAGCGGGGACTGCTCATCGGTAACGGCTCACTTGTCGCCGCGGTCGTCAGCGCCACCGGTGTGACTCCCCACAGCGCGGGCAAGCCCGGTCCCGCGATGTTCGAGGTGGCGGCGCGTCATCTCGGAGCCGAGCGTCCACTGGCCGTCGGCGATCGGCTGGATACCGACATCGCCGGCGGAATCGCCGCCGGCATGGACACCCTCTGCGTGCTCACCGGGGTCTCCGGACACCGCGAGATCCTGCACACCACGTGGCGTCCGACCTGGATCGCCGCGAACCTGCGCGACCACCTTGACGGCTGGACCGCACGACAGGACGGCGACACGGTCATCGTGGAGTCCGGTGCCACCGGTGACGTCGATGTCATGGCCGCAGAGGCTCTGGCTGTCGCCGCGCCGCTGGTGTGGGCCGCCGACGACAGGGGAGAGGACCTCACGGTCGATGCCGCGTCGGGTGACAGCGCAGCCACCGAAGCCCTGGCGGCCTGGCGGTGAGCGCGCCGATGCCCGGCTCCGACCGGTTCGACGCCGACGCCCTCGTCGCCGAGGTGGACGCCCTGCTGTCCTCCGAGGCGGAGGGAGCTGAAGAAGCGGACCTGCTCGAGCGCGCCCACCGGGTGATCGCCGATGCGTTGGACGGACAGAAGAAGGACGAGGAGAGACACTGATGGCCAAGTCCAAGGGAACGCAGCTGCGTCGGCTCGATACCGAGCTCGTCAAGCGCAAGATCGCCCGTTCACGCGAGCACGCCCGGGAGATGATCCTCGACGGCCGTGTCAGCGTCAACGGCATGGAGGCGAAGAAGCCCGCCACCGGTGTCGACGGTGAGGTGTCCATCCGCGTCACCGAGAGCGACGACGACCGGTGGGCCTCCCGCGGCGCACACAAACTTCTCGGCGCACTCGCGGCCTTCGAACCGCAGGGCCTCGACCTCGCCGGAACCAGGGTGCTCGACGCCGGCGCGTCCACCGGCGGATTCACCGACGTCTGTCTGGACCGCGGAGTCTCCGAGGTCCTCGCCGTCGACGTCGGCTACGGCCAGCTCATCTGGCGGCTGCAGAACGACCCGCGGGTCACCGTGCTCGACCGGACCAACGTCCGTACTCTCACCCTGGAACAGCTGGACGGACAGGCGGACGCCATGGTCGGTGACCTGTCGTTCATCTCCATCGAACTGGTGTTGCCTGCACTGGCGGCCTGTGTCCGTGACGGCGGTAGCCTGCTGCCGATGGTCAAGCCCCAGTTCGAGGTGGGCAAGAGCCGGTTGGGCCATGGTGGCGTGGTCCGTTCACCGGAGCTGCGTGCCGAAGTGACCCTCGGTGTGGCCTGTGAAGCACTACGCCACGGCATGTCGACCAGGGCCGTGACAGCGTCCCCGTTGCCCGGGCCGAGCGGAAACGTGGAATACTTTCTGTGGTTGATCAAAGACGGTGGCGCGACGGCCCCGGACGATGAACAGCTGCAGGCCATGGTCGATACTGCCGTCAAGGAGGGACCCCAGTGACCGACGAGACCCCCGCTCCCCGGGAAGTACTGCTGGTGGCGCACACCGGCGGAGACGACAAGCTCAGCTCCGCGGCCGCTGCCGCCCAGCAGCTCTCCGACGGCGGCCTGACCGTGCGCGTCATGTCCACCGGAGACCCCGCCCCGGTCGCCCGCCACGAGATCCTCGGGCGTTTCCCCCGCTACGGTCACACCCCCGACGCCGCACTCGGTGCGGACCTTGTCCTCGTGCTCGGCGGTGACGGCACCTTCCTGCGTGCCGCTGACATCGCCCACGCGCAGGACGTCCCCGTCCTCGGCGTGAACATGGGCCACATCGGCTTCCTCGCCGAGTGGGAGGGTGAGGACCTGCAGGCGGCCATCGACCGCGTCATCGGCGGCGACTACCGCATCGAGAACCGCATGACGCTGTCGATCACCGTGCGCGACGCGCAGGGCCGCGTCCTCGGTACCGGCTGGGCGCTCAACGAGTGCTCCGTGGAGAACCTCAACCGTCAGGGCGTGCTCGACGCGATCCTCGAGGTCGACCAGCGTCCGGTGAGTTCCTTCGGCTGTGACGGCGTGCTCGTGTCCACCCCGACCGGCTCCACCGCCTACGCCTTCTCCGCCGGGGGGCCGGTGCTGTGGCCGGAGCTGGCGTCTATCCTCGTCGTGCCCTCCAACGCCCACGCGCTGTTCTCCCGCCCGCTGGTCGTCTCCCCGGATTCGACGGTCGCCGTGGAGAGTAACCCGATGACCTCGCCGGCGACGGCCGTGATGGACGGCTTCCGCCAGATCCACATGCCGCCCGGTTCCCGCGTCGAGGTGCGGCGTGGCCCGCAGGACGTCCGCTGGGTGCGGCTGGACTCCGAGCCGTTCGCCGACCGCATGGTCAAGAAGTTTCGGCTCCCGGTCACCGGGTGGCGCGGGCCGCGACGCTGACAGTTGCACCGGACACTGGAATCTCGATCATCTGTTCGGTAAGATTCCTCCCATCATGCTGACTGAACTGCAGATCCGGAATCTCGGGGTCATCGAGGAAGCCACGGCGGAGTTCGCCGCAGGCTTCACTGTCGTCACTGGTGAAACCGGCGCGGGTAAGACGATGGTGGTCACGGGGCTGAAGCTTCTCTCGGGTGCGCGGGCGGACGCCCAGCGGGTGCGGGGCGGGACCGACAAGGCGTCGGTTGACGGCATCTTCCGCATTCTCGGCGGGGACGCCGACAGTGGTCCGACTGACGGTGACGCCGACAAACTCGCTCAGATGGTCGAGGAGATCGGGGGATATCTCGATGACGGGGAGGCGGTCGTCTCCCGGTCGGTCAACGCTTCCGGACGCTCCCGGGCTCACCTGGCGGGCCGGACTGTCGCCGCCGGTGTGCTCTCCGACTTCACCTCCCGGTTGCTGACCATCCACGGTCAGTCTGACCAGCTGCAGCTCACTGACCCGGTGAAACAACTGCGCAGTCTCGACAGTTTCGCGGGGCTCGACGATGACCGCCGGGAGTACCGCCGTCTGCGTCGACAGTGGGCGGGGCTGGCCCGGGACCTCAACGACCGCACCGTCAAGCGCCGGGAGCTCGCACTGGAAGCCGAGACCCTGCGCCATGCACTGGCGCAGATCGACGAGCTCGACCCGCAGCCCGGTGAGGACGAGGACCTCAAAGTGAGGATCAGTCGCCTGCAGGACGCCGATGACGTCCGCTCGGCCGTGGCCACCGCGCTGACCGCCGTCGACGGGGATCCTGAGGACGCGGGGGAGTCCGCCGCCGATGCCCTCGGCATGGCTGCCTCGGTCCTGGAGGCCGCCGCCGGCGGAGATCCGCGGATCGCCGGCCTGGGAAGTCGGCTGGCAGCCCTGGTCGGGGAGCTCGCCGACATCTCCGGCGAACTCGGGACGGTGCTCTCCGCTGCCCCGGACCCGGAGAACCTGGAGGATCTGCTGCAACGTCAGCAGGATCTGCGCGAACTGCGCACCTTCGCCGTCGACGTGGACGGTGCGCTGGCCTGGCGGGACGAGGCACGGGAACGGCTCGGGGCGATCGACGTCTCAGATGACGTCCTCGAGGAACTGCGTGCCAGGGTCAGCGATGCCGCCGAGGAGATGCTCGCCGCCGCCCGCCGACTCGCGGCCGGCCGCATCGCAGCCTCCGCCCGGTTCGCCGAGGCCGTCACCGCCGAGATCAGGGGTCTGCAGATGGCCGCGGAGTTCCGGGTGGAGGTGACCACCCACGGCGGTGACGGGAAGAACCTGGGGAAGGGCGCAGGGAAGAACGCCACCACCGCCGACTGCGGTCCGGACGGCATCACCGAGGTTGAGTTCCAGCTGGTCCAGGGCGGATCTGCCCACCCGCTGGGTGCAACCGCCTCCGGTGGTGAACTCTCCCGCGTGATGCTCGCCCTGGAGGTCATCCTCGCCGGATCCGGCCGCACAATGGTCTTCGACGAGGTGGACTCCGGCGTCGGCGGACGGGCCGCCGTGGAGATCGGGCGTCGGCTCGCCCGTCTGGCGGTCCACAACCAGGTCATCGTGGTGACACACCTGCCCCAGGTCGCGGCGTTCGCTGACGCCCATGTCCATGTGTCCAAGGCGGCGACCGATGCGACGGTGCGCTCCAGTGTGCGCACTCTCACCGAGGAGGAGCGCGTCGAGGAACTGTCACGGATGCTCGCCGGACTTGAATCGGACACCGGCAGGGCCCACGCCGAAGAGCTCCTGGAGACCGCGCAGACGGCCAAGGCCGCCATGTGAGCAGTGCGGGACATGTCGTTCATTTCTGCCGTACGTCCATGTGCAGTCATGTGATGCGACGTGACGCTCCAGGTGGGTGGTACCCCTGGCCGGTGGAGTAGCGTCAGCCCTATGTTGCTCACTCAGCTCGAGTACTTCGACGCGCTCGCCCGGGAACGCCACTTCGGCCGTGCCGCCGCGTCCTGCTTCGTGACGACCTCGACGATGTCCGAGGCAGTCCGGAAACTCGAGGCGGAACTCGGCGTCCCCCTGGTCAACCGGGGCCGGTCCTCTTTCCAGGACCTCACCCCCGAAGGCGAACTCCTGCTCACCCACGTCCGCCGGATCCTCGCCGACCGCCGCCGACTCGTCGAGGACCTCACCGCCGCCAGCGGACACCTGACCACGACACTGCGCCTCGGGACCATTCCTTCCGGAGACACCCGCGCCGCCGCCGTCATCGCCCGGCTCACCGCCGCACATCCCGGTATCCGCGTGGAGGTCAGCCCCGGCATCGGTACAGGAGGTCTGGTGGAGCGGCTGCGTTCCCACGACCTTGACGCCGCCGTGATCCACCCTGTCGACGACGTCGACGGGGCCGTCGACCTGGACGGGCTCACGCTCACCCCGCTGGAACCGGTGCGCTACGCCGTCGTGCTCACCGGGAGTCTGCTCGAGACACTCGGCCCTGGGCTGGGTCCGTCCCATGGTTCGGATGCAGGCCGGGACCGGATCACCGCAGTCGATCTCGCGAAGCTTCCGGTCGCTCTGCTCGCCCGGGGCATGTTCGCCCGTGCCTGCTTCGACCGGGCCACAGCCTCCGCGGGGGTGACAGTCACTCCTGCCGTGGAGTCCGATTCGGTGTCCTCACTGGTCGCCTTCGCCGCCACCGGTCAGTGGGCCGCGGTCGTACCGGTGGGGACGCCCGGTACGTCCACCCCGGACCTCCGCCTGCTGCCGCTGACCGATCCGGTGGTCGAGTTGCCCGCCGCGGTGGCCAGACTCACGACCCGGCCGGTCACCCGACTCGGCAACGCCGTCGACAACGCCGCCGCGGGAGTGGACAGCGGAGACATGAAGTGATCCCGGCGCTGCGGTCGGTAGGCCGTGCGCTCCGCAGATCTTTCACCCGCACCCAGCCCCGGTTCTCCATTCCGGCGATCCTGTTGTCCGGGTTCGCGTCGATGGTGGTCATCGCCCTACTCGGGTTCTTCTCCGACGTTGTCGGTCATCCTCTGCTCATGGCGAGCTTCGGTGCGTCCTGCGTCCTCGAGTTCGTTCTGCCGAAGGCGCCGGTGTCCCAACCGATCAATGTCATCGGCGGGCACATGATCTCCGCTGTGGCGGGACTGACGGTGGTCACCACCATGCCGACGCAATGGTGGTCGATGTCGCTGGCCACCGGCGTCGCGATCATGGTCATGGTGTTCCTGCGCGTCCTCCATCCACCGGCGGCGGGCATCCCCCTGATCATCATGCTCGACGGTGAGACCTGGAGCTACCTGCTCACCCCGGTGGTCATCGGCGCGATCTTCGTCACCATGTGCGGAGCGCTGTACCGGTGGGGGATGAAGAAGGCCCGGATGGTGCGCTGAATGAGGCTCTCACCGGCGCGCCTCCGCCAGAAGAGGGGACCCACAGTTCACAATGTCCACCATGATCTTCTCCCGTACCGACGACACCCCAGGCATCCACGGCCATACCCGGGACTGCACCGGCGCGAAGGGCAGTTCCACGCTGGCCAAGCTCGGTGAGGGCGACATCGTCGTCATCGACGCCCCGGACATCAACCGGGCACTTGCCCAGAAGCTCATCGACGCCAAGGTCGCCGGCGTGGTGAACACCGCAGCCTTCACCACCGGTAACGTCCCCAACTTCGGCCCGCAGATGCTGCTGGACGCCGGGGTCACTCTCGTCGAGAACGCGGATCCCGCGCTACCCGGCAAGACGAAGAACGGGAAGAAGGGTCGCCTCGACGACGGTAAGATCTTCTACGGGGACCGCTCGATCGGTAAGGGTGAGATCCTCGACGAGGACACCGCCCGCACCCGGTTCCTCGACGCCCGTGAGGCGCTCGTCGACCACATGGAGGCGCTCTCCGGCAACACCGCGGAGTTCGTCAGTACCGAGGCGCCACTGCTCATCGACGGCCTCGGCGTCCCCGAGGTCGAGGTCGACATGGACGACCGTAAGGTCCTCATCGTCAGCCCAGACCCGGAGCTGGAGTCCAAGCTCAAGGCGCTGCGGTACTTCATCCGCGAGTACGACCCTGTGCTCATCGGTGTCGACCAGGCGGTCGACGAACTGGTCCGGCACGGCTACCGTCCGTCGGTGATCATCGGTGACCCCGAACTGATCTCCTCGGACAACCTGCGCTCCGGCGCGACCGTCATCCTTCCCGCCGACCCCGACGGCCACGCCGCGGGCCTTGAGCGTATCCAGGACCTCGGTGTCGGCGCGATGACCTTCCCCGCCGCCACCCGCGACGCCACCGACCTGGCCCTGCTGCTCGCCGAGTACCACGGCGCGTCCATGGTCGTGAACCTCGGGCCGACCGTCGACCTCGAGCGGATCTTCGACACCGCGTCGGCCCCGGACACGCCCTCCTCGATGCTCTCGCGTCTGAAGGTCGGCAGCCGCTTCGTCGACTCCTCCGCCGTCGCCGAGCTCTACCGCGTCTCCCGTTCCGGTGGAGGCTGGCTGTGGGCGATCCTCGGTATCATCGCCGCGGTCGTGGTGATCATCCTCATCGCGGGTCTCAGTGGCTCCGAAGGTTTCGTCGACAACCTCATCGACAGCTGGAACAACATCGCCACGAAGTTCCAGGATCTCTTCTCGTGAGCGGCCCGAAGATCCTCGGCGGGGTAGCGGCCGGTATCGCCGCAGGCACACTGCTCGGTTTCTACGTCCTCGCCCCCAATGTGGAGGGCGGTCCCGCCGCCGTGGATTCCGACGTCCAGGAGCAGCTGGACTCCACCCGTGACGAGCTTTCGGCGTCCACCGCCGGTCTGGACGCCGACGACGCCGTCCTCGACGAGATGGCCGCCGGCGCCGTGCGCGATGACCTGAAGGACCACAGCGTCCTCGTCGTGGCCATGCCCGACGCCGACCAGGAGCTGGTCGACGCCCAGCGCGCGCTGCTCTCCGATGCGGGGGCGACGGACGCGGGGACTCTCTCACTCGCCGATGACGCCGTTTCCCAGGACAAGGCGGACGCCGTGAAGTCCCTCGCGGCGAATACCCTGCCGGCCGGAGCGAAGCTCTCCGAGGACCGTCGGGACCCCGGCTTCCACTTCGGTCAGGTCGTCGGCCAGGCGCTCCGGAGCGCGGGTGACCGGGCGAAGGAGGCCTCGGAATCCGACCGGTCCCTGGTGCTCGGCGCTCTCGACAAGAGCGGTTTCATCGACGGGGGGATCCCCGAGGTGGATTCCGCCGACGCGGTGGTCGTGGTCACCGGGCCCACCGGTGGCTTCGCCGGAACCTTCACCGCCGACCTCGCTGCCGGTCTGGACGACGTCACCGGTGGGGTCGTCCTCGCCGGTGACTGGGCCTCGACCACCGACGGTGGGGCGCTGGAGATCCTGCGTGCCGACCGGGCGGACACCGAGAAGGTCAGCACCGTCGACAATGCCGACCGGACCGCCGGTCGGATCACCGTGGTGCGGGCCCTGACCCAGCAGCTGGACGGGAAAGCCGGGTCCTACGGCGCGGCGGAAAGTGCCGCGACGCCCTCGCTGTGATAGGTTGAAGCCCCGTAGGTTTTATCGGTTACCACCACGGGAGTTGACGTGTCTCAGGGGCGCAGCGAGCAGCACACCAAGTTCATCTTTGTCACGGGGGGTGTCGTCTCTTCGCTCGGTAAGGGCCTCACCGCCGCCAGCCTGGGACAGCTGCTCGTGTCCCGCGGGCTGACCGTGACCATGCAGAAGCTGGATCCGTATCTCAACGTCGATCCGGGCACCATGAACCCCTTTGAGCACGGTGAGGTCTTCGTCACCGATGACGGCGCCGAGACCGACCTCGATCTGGGGCACTACGAGCGTTTCCTCGACCGGAGCCTCACCAAGAACGCCAACGTCACCACCGGCAAGGTGTACTCCACCGTCATCGCCAAGGAGCGTCGCGGTGAGTTCCTCGGCAAGACCGTGCAGGTCATCCCGCACATCACCGACGAGATCAAGTCCCGCATCCTCGCCCAGGCCGCACCGGACGCCGACGGCGTCGTCCCGGATGTCGTCATCTCCGAGGTCGGTGGCACCGTCGGTGACATCGAGTCCCAGCCTTTCCTCGAGGCGGCCCGCCAGGTCCGCCACGAGGTCGGCCGCGAGAACATCTTCTTCATCCACGTCTCCCTGGTTCCCTACCTGGCACCGTCCGGCGAGCTGAAGACCAAGCCGACCCAGCACTCCGTCGCGGAGCTGCGCAGCATCGGTATCGTCCCGGACGCCATCGTCCTGCGTTGCGACCGGGAGGTCCCGCAGGGGCTGAAGAAGAAGATCGCCCTGATGACCGACGTTGACGAGGAAGGCGTGATCTCCTGTGCAGATTCCTCCTCGATCTACAACATCCCGAAGGTGCTCTACAGCGAGCACCTCGACTCCTTCCTCATCCGTAAGCTGAACCTCCCGTTCCGCGACGTGGACTGGACCGTGTGGGGCAACCTGCTCGACCGCGTCCACAACCCGCAGGGCGAGGTCACCGTCGCACTGGTCGGCAAGTACATCGACCTCCCGGATGCCTACCTCTCCGTCGCCGAGGCCATCCGCGCCGGCGCCTTCGGTGAGCGGCGTAAGGCCAACATCCGCTGGGTCGCGGCCGACGACTGCGCCACCCCGGAGGGCGCCGAAAAGCTGCTCGGAGATGTCGACGCGGTCGTCGTCCCCGGTGGCTTCGGTGTCCGTGGCATCGAGGGCAAGATCGCCGCGGTGACCTACTGCCGCGAGAATCTCATCCCGATGCTCGGCATCTGCCTCGGCCTGCAGTGCACCGTCATCGAGGCGGCCAAGGCCGCCGGCATCGAGGACGCGTCCTCCACCGAGTTCGCCGAGGAGCTCGGCGTCACCGGTACCCCGGTGATCTCCACCATGGCCGAGCAGGAGGCCGCCGTGCAGGGCGAGGCCGACCTGGGCGGAACGATGCGTCTCGGCGCCTACCCGGCCGTCCTGGCCGAGGGGTCGGTCCTGGCCGACACCTACGGGACCACCGAGGTCTCCGAGCGTCACCGCCACCGCTTCGAGGTGAACAACGCCTACAAGGAGCAGATCACCGAGGGGTCCGGTCTGCAGTTCTCCGGCACCTCCCCGGACGGCCGTCTCGTCGAGTTCGTCGAGTACCCGAAGGCCGTCCACCCGTACCTCGTCGCCACCCAGGCGCACCCGGAGTACAAGTCCCGTCCGACCCGTCCGCACCCGCTGTTCGCCGGCCTGATCAAGGCCGCTATCGCCCGTCGCGAGGCGAAGTAGCCGCTCATGGCTGACCTCTACCGCACCCTGTCCAGCGACCTGCTGGTGGACGCCCCGATCCTCGCCCTGCGCCGGGACCGGATCTCCACCGCCACCGGGGAGGCGACCCGCGAGGTCGTCGAGCACTTCGGTGCCGCCGCGGTCGCCGCTGTCCGGGGTGGGGGAGACAACCGTGAGGTCCTGCTGATCCGTCAGTACCGGCGCCCGGTCGGCCGCTACCTCTGGGAGTTGCCCGCAGGCATCCTCGACCTTGTCGGCGAGGATCCGCTGACCGGGGCGCAGCGCGAACTGGCGGAGGAAGCCGGCGTCGCGGCATCCACCTGGCATCTGCTGGGCGACATCGCCACCTCGCCGGGCACCAGTGAGGAGATCTGCCGGATCTTCCTCGCCGAGGATGTCCGGCCGCTGACCGCACAGGAGTCCGATGCGCTGCCGGAGGCTGAGGGTGAGGAGGCGGACATGACGCACCGGTGGGTGCCGGTCGCCGAGGCCGTCGACATGGTCCGCCGTGGCGAGGTGGAGAACTCCATCGCCGTCGCAGGGTTGCTGCACCTGGCCGTCGGGACGCGTCGTGAGGTCACCGAACCGTTCGCGAAGACCTCCGCCCTGTCCGACCGTCGGTCGGTCGGGCAGGAACCCGGCACCGACATGAAGCATGTCCGCTGACGATTCCGTACTGCGCCGCGACTGGTTCCGCCACCTGCGCACCGAGCGCGGTCTGAGCTCCAACACCCTGGAGAACTACGGTCGAGACGCCGACCGCTACCTCACCTGGCTCGAGGGTGAGGGGCTGACCGTCGCCACGGCGACGGTCGCCGACATCGAACGCTTCATCACCGACCTGCGCAAAGGACATGAGGTCACCGGAGGTCGACCTCTGGCGCAGACGTCTGCCGCCCGGTCATTGAGCACGGTGCGCAGCCTCCACGCTTTCGCTGCACGGGACCGTGGCATCCCGGATGCCGCGGACGCCGTCCCGGTCACCCAGCAGCGCGCGGACCTGCCGAAGGCCCTGACCATCGACCAGGTCACCGCGCTCATCGAGGCTGTCCCGGTGGGGGAGGATGCCCGCCCGCTCGACCTGCGCGACCGCGCACTGGTTGAGCTGTTGTACTCCACCGGCGCCCGGATCAGCGAGGTGCTGGACCTCAATGTCGACGATATCGACCGGACGCAGGACACCGTCCTGCTGCGCGGCAAGGGTGACCATGAACGGGTCGTCCCGGTGGGGACCCCGGCGCTGGCGGCGGTGGACGCCTACCTCGTCCGGGCGCGTCCGACCCTGGCCGCACGCGGTTCGGGTCGGGCAGGCAGCGACGGGGCCGCACTGTTCCTCACCGCGTCCGGCAGGCGGATGCGTCGCCAGTCCGGGTTCAATGTCGTGGCGGCGGCGGGGGAGAAGGCCGGTCTGGGGAAGGTGAGCCCGCACGCGCTACGGCACAGCTTCGCCACCCATCTGCTCGCCGGTGGTGCCGATATCAGGGTGGTCCAGGAACTGCTCGGCCACTCCCATGTGGTGACCACACAGATCTACGCGAAGGTGACCCCGGACCTGCTCCGGGAATCTTGGGCACTGTCACATCCCAGGACTTGACCGGCGGTGCCTGCCGCAGGGGTCGTTCGCTGCGTGATACTGTGGCCCTTGTGATTCCTGAGCCCGGGTGACTCCCGGACCAGGTCAGGAGATCGGGACCAGAGTCCAGGTAAGGAGCTTGACGCAGATGGCTGAGACCAACGACGGTCTGTTCAGGGAGCCTGAGATGGGCCTGACAGGCCGACCGCTGCGCAAGATCCCGACACCCGCATCCATCGACTCCCACGGCCCGGCGACCGTCATCGCCATGTGCAATCAGAAGGGTGGCGTCGGCAAGACCACCTCCACGATCAACATGGGGGCGGCGCTGGCCGAGTACGGTCGAAGGGTCCTGCTCGTAGACCTGGATCCGCAGGGCGCACTGTCCGCCGGTCTCGGCATCCAGCACGAGGACCTCGACACCACCGTCTACAACCTCCTCGTCGACCGGGACGCCACCCTCGAGGACGCGCTGCACCATACCGCGATCGACAACCTGGACGTCATCCCGGCGAACATCGACCTCTCGGCCGCGGAGATCCAGTTGGTCAACGAGGTCGGCCGTGAGCAGGCCCTGGCCCGGGCGCTGCGTCCGGTGATGAAGGACTACGACTACATCATCGTCGACTGCCAGCCGTCCCTCGGACTGCTCACCGTCAATGCACTGTGCTGTTCCGACGGCGTCATCATCCCGATGGAGTGCACCTACTTCTCGCTGCGCGGCCTGGCTCTGCTGCACGACACGGTGGACAAGGTCAAGGACCGGTTGAACTTCCGCCTCGAGGTCATCGGCATCCTCGTGACCCTCTTCGACCGGCGGACGAACCACTCCCGCCAGGTGATGAACCGGGTGGTGGAGGTCTTCGGCGACCGCGTCTTCGACACGGTCATCACCCGCACGGTCCGGTTCCCGGAGACCACGGTCGCCGGCGAGCCGATCACGTCCTGGGCGCCGGCCTCCGAGGGTGCCAGGCAGTACCGCGACCTGGCCGCCGAGGTCATCGAGCGGACGTAACCATGGCTGCCCACGCCGTGGAGCCCGTCCAGCCGGAGATCACCGGGTTCCGGGTCGCCCTGGCCAACTTCGACGGCCCCTTCGACCTCCTCTTGCAGCTCATCCACTCCCACAAGATGGATGTCACGGAGATCGCCCTGGCGACCGTGACCGACGAGTTCATCGCCTACACCCGGTCGCTGACCGGGTCGGTGGACGACCTGGACGAGGTCACCGAGTTCCTCGTCGTCGCAGCAACCCTGCTCGACCTCAAGGCCGCCCGGCTCGTGCCGCGGGGTGAGGTGGAGAACGAGGAGGATCTGGCGCTGTTGGAATCCCGCGACCTGCTCTTCGCCCGCCTGCTGCAGTACAAGGCGTACAAGTCCGTCGCCGAGCTCTTCTCCGGGTGGCAGAGGGACGCCGCCCGCAGCTACCCGGTCCAGCTGTCCCCGGAGCCGCAGTTCGTCGACCTCATGCCGCCGGTGGAACTGGGGCTCACGCCCGACCAGTTCGCCGAGATCGCGGCGTCCGCGTTCCGTCCGAAACCGCTCGAGGTCGCCACCGGGCACATCCACGTCCAGGCGGTGTCCGTACCCGAGCAGGCCGGACATATCCTGTCGACGCTGCGTGTCGCCGGCGCCGACCACTGGGTCAGCTTCGCCACCCTGATCTCGGACTGCGACCTCTCGATGACCGTGGTCGGACGCTTCCTCGCGCTGCTGGAGCTCTACAAGGCCCGTGCGGTGGGCATCGAGCAGCCGGAGCCGTTGGGCGAGTTGAGCGTGGCATGGACCGGGCTGGACGTCGACCCGTCGGTCGTCGCGGCGAGTAACTGGGACTAGAAGGAGAACGTCATGGAACCTGTGTCACTGCTGCGCAGTCGGTTGGAGTCTCTGCTGCTCGTCGCCGATGAACCGACGACCGCGACCGATTTCGCCCGTCTGCTGGACGTATCGGCTGTGGATGTCACCGAGACGCTGACGGAGATCGCCACCGAGTTCTCGGACCGGGGGATGGGCTTCGAACTGCGGGAGCGTGAGGGAGCCTGGCGGCTCTACACCCGCCGGGACAACTCCGAGACGGTGGAGGCGAAGGTCCTCGACGGGGCGCAGTCACGGCTGTCGCGCGCGGCACTGGAGACCCTCGCCGTGATCGCCTACCGGCAGCCGGTGACCCGGTCCCAGGTGGCCGCGATCCGCGGTGTGAACTGCGACGGCGTCATGCGGACCCTGACCCTGCGTGGGCTCATCGCCGAAGTCGGCGTGACCGGTGAGATCGGTGGCGCACACCTCTACGCCACCACGGAGCTCTTCCTGGAACAGCTCGGGATCGAGTCGCTCGAGGTGCTGCCGAACCTGGCCCCGCTGCTGCCGGACGTGGACCAGATCGACGTGCCGTGAGTGAGAATGACCATGGTGCGGTGATGGTCTACACTGGTGGGTCAGACAACTGAACATCCCTCGACCATGCCGTGACCACGGCAACAGAAAGATTTTGAGGACACCGTGAGCAAGCCCGCTCGCCGAGACGGCACACCGGAACGCAACGAACACAACAGGGACGTGGAGAGCTACATCTCCAACGCACGTCCCGCCCGCCACCAGCATGTGGCGGACCGTAAGCCGCCGAAGAAGGCCGGAGGCCAGGGGAACCAGAAGAAGCGGACCAAGTCCGACAACGAGAAGACCCGCCTGCAGAAGGTCCTCGCCGCCGCCGGCGTGGCGTCCCGCCGGATGAGTGAGAAGCTCATCGAGGCCGGTCGGGTCGAGGTCAACGGCAGCATCGTCACCGAGCAGGGTATGCGTGTCGACCCGGAGAACGACGTCATCCGCGTCGACGGCGTCCGCGTCATCGCCGACGAGGAGATCGTCACCTTCGCGCTGAACAAGCCGCGCGGCATCCACTCCACCATGCACGACGAGTTCGGGCGGCCGTGCCTCTCCGATCTCGTCGGGGAGCGTGTCGAGGCAGGTCAGCGACTGTTCCATGTCGGACGCCTCGACGCCCAGACCGAGGGTCTGCTGCTGCTCACCAACGACGGGGAGCTCGCCAACCGGCTGATGCACCCGCGCTACGGCATCAAGAAGACCTACCTGGCCACCGTGCTCGGCGAGGCCGACCGCCGACTGGTGCGACAGCTCCTCGACGGCATCGAGCTCGACGACGGCATCGTCATCGCCGACGAGGTGCAGATCATCGATGCCTGGCAGGGCAAGTCCCTGATCAAGGTCGTGATCCACGAAGGTCGTAAGCACGTCGTGCGTCGCATGCTCAAGGAGGCCGGATTCCCGGTCCAGGCCCTGGTCCGCACCAAGGTCCACACCGTGCAGCTCGGCGAGCAGAAGCCCGGCACACTGCGCGCCCTCAACCGTTCCGAACTGACGAGTCTCTACAACGCGGTGGGACTGTGATGACCGACCTGAACACCTTCGACGAACTCAAGACCCTCGACAACGTCGTCGGCGGCGGCCTGATCATCGCCGTCGACGGTCCCTCCGGCACCGGCAAGTCGACCGTGTGCCGCCTGCTGGCCACTGCCGCGGACGCCAAGTACCTCGACACCGGTGCGATGTACCGGGTCGCCACGCTGCACGTGCTGCGCTCGGGCATCGACCCGTCCGACGAGGACGCTGTCGCCGAGGCCACCGCCGATCTGCCGCTGCAGGTCAATGAGGACCCGGCCTCCACCGAGGTGCTGCTCGACGGGGAGGACGTCTCCGCCGAGATCCGTGGCCCCGAGGTCACCGCCCACGTCTCCGCGGTCGCCGCGGTACCCGCGGTGCGCGCCAACCTCGTGGCCCTGCAGCGTGCTCTGGCACTGCAGACCGGCCGCTGCGTGGTGGAGGGCCGTGACATCGGCACCGCCGTGCTACCGGACGCCGCCTGCAAGGTCTACATGACCGCCAGCGCGCAGATCCGGGCCCGGCGCCGCTACGACCAGGACACCGCGGCCGGACGCACCGTCGACTTCGACGCCGTGCTCGCCGACGTGGAGCGCCGCGACGCCGCGGACTCCTCGCGGACGGTGTCTCCGCTGCGTCCCGCCGAGGACGCCACCATTCTCGATACCGGGGAACTGGATATCGACGGCGTGCTCGACGCCCTCGCCGGTCTGACCGTGGCCTCTGCCGCGAACCCCGCCGATTTCACAACCGCAGGGAGCAACCGATGAGTGACGAGAACAAGACCCCGGACAACAACACGGAGAACAACGGGGAGGAACTGATCTTCCGCACCGCCGAAGGCACGATCGCCGGCGAGACTGCCCAGCAGTCTGAGCCGGTTGAGGCTGCCGCGGAGTTCGCCGACGAGACCGAGTTCTTCGAGAACTTCGACGAGGACGACTTCTCCGACGAGGACTTCGACGACGACTGGTCCGACGGGGGCGAGGGAGCCACCGAGTTCATCGTCACCGGCGGATACGACGACGTCGACGGATCGATGGACGCCGAGGACTTCGATCTCCTCACCGGCGCCGGCGAGGACACCGACTGGGAGGCCGTCGAAGCGGCCTTCGGCGTCCTCGGTGACGACGAGGCCGAGCGCGAGGCACTGTGCACCGTTGCCATCGTCGGCCGCCCGAACGTCGGCAAGTCCACCCTGGTCAACCGCTTCATCGGACGCCGTGAGGCCGTCGTCGAGGACTTCCCCGGCGTCACCCGTGACCGCATCTCCTACATCGGGGACTGGGGTGGACGCCGCTTCTGGGTCCAGGACACCGGCGGCTGGGATCCGGACGCCAAGGGCATCCACGGCGCCATCGCCCGTCAGGCGGAGACCGCCATGGCCACCGCTGACGTCATCGTCTTCGTGGTGGACACCAAGGTCGGCATCACCGCCACCGACGAGATCATCGCCCGTCGCCTGCAGCGCTCCGAGATCCCGGTCGTGCTCGTGGCCAACAAGTTCGACTCGGACTCCCAGTACGGCGACATGGCCGAGTTCTGGTCCCTGGGTCTCGGCGACCCGTACCCGGTCTCCGCACAGCACGGCCGTGGTGCCGCCGATGTGCTCGACCAGGTGCTGGCGTCCTTCCCGGAGACCCCGCGCGAGACCTCCATTGTCGCCGGCCCGCGCCGCGTGGCGCTGGTCGGACGCCCGAACGTGGGCAAGTCCTCGCTGCTGAACAAGATCACCGGTGAGGACCGGTCCGTCGTCGACAATGTCGCCGGCACGACCGTCGACCCGGTGGACTCGGTGGTGGAGCTCGAGCAGCAGATGTGGCGCTTCGTGGACACCGCCGGTATCCGCAAGAAGACGAAGACCGCCCGCGGCCACGAGTTCTACGCCTCGCTGCGTACCCGGGCCGCCATCGACTCCGCCGAGGTCGCCATCTTCCTGGTGGACGCCTCCGAGCCGATCGCCGAGCAGGACCAGCGCGTCCTGCGGATGATCCTGGACTCCGGCCGTGCCCTGGTCGTCGCCTACAACAAGTGGGACCTCGTCGACGAGGACCGTCGTGAGGACCTGGAGCGCGAGATCGACCAGCAGCTCGCGCACGTGCCGTGGGCCCGTCGGGTGAACATCTCCGCGAAGACCGGTCGGGCGCTGCAGCGTCTGGAGCCGGCGATGATCGAGGCACTGGAGAGCTGGGACCAGCGCATCCCGACCGGCCAGCTGAACACCTGGCTGCGTGCGGTGATCGCGCAGACCCCGCCGCCGATGCGTGGCGGACGCCTGCCGCGCGTCCTCTTCGCCACCCAGGCAGCCTCCAAGCCTCCGGTGATCGTACTGTTCACCACCGGCTTCCTGGAGCACGGCTACCGCCGGTTCCTGGAGCGGCGACTGCGTGAGTCCTTCGGCTTCGAGGGCTCGCCGGTGCGCATCGCGGTGCGTGTGCGCGAGAAGCGGGACCGCCGCAAGAAGAAGTAGTCGGGCGCGGTAGTCCGCGGTAGTCACCGCTCCGAAATGAGCACGGATCCCGTGAACTGCCCAGTTCACGGGATGCGTGCTCATTTGTGTGCGGTCTGTGGTTGTTCCGCACCCGTGGGATGGTGCCGCCGTGTCAGTGGAGGCGGGCGTTCGCCTCAGCGACGTCGAAGTGAGCGGGATCATCGAGCACCTCGACCAGCTCAGCTTCGGTCAGCAGACCGCCGCAGTTCTCCGGGGGCGTGGCACGCCGGCCACCGGTGACCGAAGCGTCCGGCGTATCCGCGGGGACGGTGGTGTCGAGGATCTTCTCCAGCTTGATCTGGTGGTCCCAGTTGTCGGTGTCATCGTAGAGGTACCGCAGGGAGTCCCCGGTCTCCTGAATCGTCTCGTCCAGTCGGACCTGTGCCTCCGGGAGGGCGGTGTCACCTTCGAGGGAGAACCGGTGGGCGTGGGCGTCGGACCAGCCGAAGGCGGCCTGAATGACGCGGTGCACCGCATCCAGGGTGAGATCGGAGCGGACCTCGACGCGGCGCCAGATCGGCGGCTTCGCACCCTTGAGGTCGATGCGCAGCTGAAGCAGCTGCGGGGTGGACAGTGCGGTGTAGGGCAGTTCCGGGGCGTCCACGGCGGGTGCTGCGGGCTCGGCGGTCTCTACGGTCTCGGCGACTGCGTCAGGAGCCGGGGTCACCGCGGGTTCCGTGGTGGCGTCGGCGACCGGCGCGGTGTCACCCTGCAGCTTCCTGTCGAGGTCTTCGGTGTTGAAGTACGCCGGGGCGGAGGACCGCCGGACGGGGGCGGACACGTGCCCGGCGGACGGCTGCGGCGTTGTCTTGCGTCCGGACCGCTTCGCGGCCCGGGACTTCTTCGCCTTGCCGGCAGCCTTCTTCTTTTTCTTCCAGGACTTGCTACTCATGGCGGTCCAGTCTATCGGGTGCAGCACCGCGCGCTGTGAGCCCCCGGCGTGTGGGACGCTCTACGCTTGTCTCTGCGGGCACATGCTGCCCGTCTTCTCAGCTGCTATCCGCGCACAGCCTGCGCGATCGCGGTGATCTCCCGCGGGGTGACGCGGCAGCAGCCGCCGATGAGACGGACGCCGGCGTCGAGGAAATCCGGGACGGCGTCGATCAGACTGGTGGTTCCCTCGGCGGTACGCGGCAGCCAGCAGCGGTTGACGTGGTCCCACAGCTCACCGCTGTTCGGGTACACCGACAGGGGCAGCGGTCGTCCCGCCGCCGCCAGCCCCGCACCCAGCTCACGGACCGCGGCCAGGGCGGCGTCCGCGCTGACGCAGTTCACGCCGACAGTGCGGAAGGCCGGAGTTTCCGCGACGATCCGGGCGACCTCCGACAGCTCAGTGCCGTCACTGAGCGTCACCCCGTCGGCCAGTGTCCCCGGGGTGCGGGGCAGCACCGTGACACTGAGCAGGGCGTCCACGCGAGCGGCGGTGAACTCGCGGGCCAGTGCCTCAATCTCCCGGACCGAGGGCACTGTCTCGGCGATGAGCACGTCGGCACCGGTGGAGGCGAGAATCCGGATCCGGTCACGGTGCCAGTCCGCCAGTTCATCGACGGTCAGTCCGTAGGCGCCGTCGTACTCGGTGCCCTCACCTGGGCCGGCACCGTAGGGGCCGACTGAGGCGGCGACCCAGCGCGGCGCACCAGCGGTCTCATCGGCAGTGGACGCGGCCTCCCGGGCCACCTCCACCGCCCGGCGCAGCAGCAGTTCGGACTCGACCACTGCGTCCGCCCGTGACATGCCGGTGGCCACCAGACCGTCGACGGTCACCTCGTAGGAGCAGGCCGTGGCGACCTCCGCACCGGCGGCGAAGAAGTCGACGTGGGCGTCCCGGACCTCGGTCGGATTGTCCTTGAGGATCTGGGCGGACCACAGCGCACCGGTGATGTCGTTGCCGCGGTCCTCCAGGCGGGTCCCCAGGCCGCCGTCAAGGATCACGGCGCGATGAGTCAAAATGCTGAGCAGATCATTATCGGTCATTGCCGTGAGTATAGGCTGACCCCATGTCAGACACCGCCGCCACCGCCGCAGGCACCACGACAGATCCCACCACCGCCACCGGCCTCAAGCGGACCATGGAACAACGCCACCTGGTGATGATCGCCCTCGGCGGCGTCATCGGTTCGGGACTGTTCGTCTCCTCCGGCTACACCATCGGCGAGGCTGGCCCGCTCGGCGCCGTCCTCGCCTATGTCCTGGGCGCGCTGGTCGCCTGGATGGTGATGTGCTGCCTCGGCGAGCTCGCCGTGGCCTACCCGGTCTCCGGCGGGTTCCACATCTACGCCTCCCGGAATCTGGGGCAGGCCTGGGGTTTCGCGACGGCGTGGCTGTACTGGCTGTGCTGGGCGGTGGCACTGGGCAGTGAATTCACGGCGTCCGGCATCCTCATGCAACGGTGGTTCCCCGGCATCAGCGTGTGGGTCTGGTGCCTGGTCTTCGGCATCCTGCTGTTCACGCTCAACGCCGTTTCTGCCCGGGTGTTCGGCGAGACCGAGTTCTGGCTCTCGCTGATCAAGGTCGTCGCCGTGCTCGCTCTGATCATCGTGGGTGCGGCCACCATCGTCGGAATCAACCCGGTCGCTGACGGACCGACCCCCGGACTCGGCAACTTCGACACCGACGCCGGACTCTTCCCTGCAGGCTTCGGCGGCATGCTCGTGGTCACCCTCGGCGTGTTCTACGCCTTCTCCGGCACCGAGCTGATCGGCGTGGCCGCCGGGGAGGCGAAGAACCCGGAGAAGGTCATCCCGAAGGCCATCCGCACCGCAGTGATCCGCTTGACGGTGTTCTTCGTCGGCGCGATCCTCGTCATTGCCGCCCTCGTCCCTTATGAGGACGCCGGCCTCGACGAATCCCCCTTCGTCACCGTTTTCGACATCGCCGGAATCTCCGGGATGGGCGACGTGATGAACTTCGTCATCATCGCCGCCCTGCTCTCGGCCGGGAACTCCGGTCTGTTCTCCTGTACCCGCATGCTGCACTCCATGGCGGCGGAGGGGCAGGCACCGAAGGCGTTCCTGCGCACCACGAAGCGTGGCATCCCGATGCTCGCGCTGTGCGTGTCGATGGTCGGCGGGGTGGCCTCCCTGTTGTCGAGTGAGATCGCGCCGAGCAGCCTGTACATGATCCTCGTCTCTATCGCCGGGTTCGCGGTGGTGGCGGTGTGGATCGCGATCGCAGCGTCCCAGCTCTCCTTCCGGCGCCGGTTCCTCGCCGCCGGGGGAGAGATTGCCGGTCTGCACTACCGGGCGCCGGCGTCCCGGGTGCTGGCGTGGCTCTCCATCATCGCGCTGGTGGCGTCCCTTATCGGGGTCGGATTCGACGCCGATCAGCGTGAAGCCCTCACTGTCGGGTTCCCGTTCACCGTGATCTGCCTGGTGTACTACCGCTGGCGACACGGTGCCGGTTGCTTCACTCCGCAGGGACAGGACGCCGAGCTGGACGCCGCGGTGACGGCCTCCTCCCGGAAGTGACCGGTCATACTGCCCTGATTTGAACACTGTTCAAGTTTGGGCGACCATAGTGACCATGCACGCAACCACCGACACCCGTCACATCTGGCACCCGTATTCCCCGGTGCCCGGCCCCCGTGAAAATCACCATGTCGCCGGCGCTGACGGGGTGAATCTCACACTCACTGACGGTCGCGTCCTCATCGACGCCATGAGCTCGTGGTGGGCCGCCGCCCACGGGCACCGCCACCCTGACCTCCTCGCCGCCGCCCACCGTCAGCTCGACACCCTGCCCCACGTCATGTTCGGCGGCTTGACCCACACCCCGGCCGTCGAGCTCACCGACCGCCTGCTGGCGCTGACCGGCGAGGCCTACGTGGACTGCCCCGGTGACGACCTGGCCACCGTCTTCTTCGCGGACTCCGGCTCCGTCGCCGTCGAAGTGGCGATCAAGTCCGCGCTGCAGACCCAGCGCGGACGCGGCCACCCGGAACGTCGCCGCCTGCTGACCTGGCGCTCCGGCTACCACGGCGACACCTTCGGTGCGATGTCCGTCTGCGACCCGGACGGTGGCATGCACTCCCTGTGGGCCGGCACCCTCACCGGACAGATCTTCGCGCCCGCCCCGCCGGTCCGTGGCAGCGGTGACCGGCAGATCGCCGACTATCTGCAGGTCTTCGACAGCCACATCGACGACACCGTCGCCGCCGTCATCATCGAGCCGGTGGTCCAGGGCGCCGGAGGTATGCGCTTCCACGACCATGCCCTCGTCGCCGGCGTCCGACGGATCTGTGACGCCCACGGCGTCCTGCTCATCGCCGACGAGATCGCCACCGGCTTCGGACGCACCGGCGACCTGTTCACCACCGCCGCCGCCGGGATCACCCCGGACATCCTCTGCGTGGGCAAAGCGCTCACCGGCGGCGTGCTCACCCTCGCCGCCGTGCTCACCACGGCCGCCGTGTCGGACGCGGTGAGTTCTCCCGACGGTGGCGGGGCCCTGATGCACGGGCCCACGTTCATGGCCAATCCGCTGGCCTGCGCGGTCGCCACCGCGGCGATGGACCTGGTCGGTGACGGATACTGGCGCACCACGGTGCCGAGGATCGAGGACGAGCTCAGCCACGGACTCAGCCACCTCGCGGGCCGGGACCATGTCGCCGATGTCCGCGTCCTCGGGGCGGTCGGTGTCGTCGAGCTCACCACCGCCCTCGATGATGACGCGATGACCAGGGCACAGAATGCCGCTGTGAACCACGGGGTGTGGCTGCGCCCCTTCGGCCGCCTCATCTACTGCATGCCGCCGTTCATCAGCACCACCGACGAGGTGGACACCATCTGCCGGGCGGTGGCCGCCGCAGTCAGCGCCGCAGCCGAAGGGGTGGCGGCATGATCATCCTCGTCACCGGGACCGGCACCGACGTCGGCAAAACCGTCGCCACGGCAGCCCTTGCCGCGGCGATGGAGGGGTACGGACGCCGGGTCGGTGTCGTCAAACCGGTGCAGACCGGGGAACCCGGTGGCCCCGAGGATCACGGGGACCTGGCGAGCGTCCGCCGACTCACCGGGATCACCGATCTCCACGAGTTCCACCGCTACCCCGAGCCGCTGGCCCCGGACCTCTCGGCCCGCCGGGCTGGGCTTCCCACTGCAGAGTTGCATGAGGTCGCGGACCGGCTGCGGACACTGGACGCCACTGACCCGGACCGGGTCCTGCTCGTCGAAGGGGCCGGCGGCATTCTCGTCCGGCTCGGGGACAACTGGACCCTCGCCGACCTCGCCGTGGAACTGGCCGCGCCGATGGTCGTGGTCACCACCCTCGGCCTCGGCTCACTCAACGCCGCGGAACTGACGGTGCGGTGCGCGCTGCACCACGGGATCCGGGTGCTCGGTCTGATCGGTGGGAGTCTGCCGGAGGATCCTGATCTGGCGATCCGGTTGAACGTGGTGGAGCTTCCCGTAATGACCGGGGTGCCCCTGCTCGGCAGTGTCCCCGCCGGGGCCGGGGCGCTGGGGAAGGAAGAGTTCAGGCGGATGGCCCTGGAGAACCTGGGTCGGCATACGCTGTCACCGTGGATACAGACCCCCGACTGACGCGTCACGGCAGGTCGGACGCGGACCCGGACGCGTCCTGCTGCACGACATCCTCACCCGTGAACGACGCGCCGTGTTCTTCTCAGCCATCCTCTTGACCTGCTGGGCGGTGGGGGAGACAGCCGTTCCCGCGGTCATCGGCCTCGCCGTCGACGAGGCCATCGGTCCCTCTGATGTCGGTCGGCTCCGTCTCTGGCTCATCGTCCTCGGCGCCGCCTTCCTCGCACAGAGCTACGGATTCCGCAACGGAACCCGGCTCAGTTGGTTCGCCATGAACCGGCAGGAGCACCGGCTGCGTGGGGAGATCGTCCGTACCACCCTCGATCCGGCGCGCCGCACCACCGGGCGACTGCCCGGGGAGACCACCTCCCTGGCGTCCTCGGACGCGGACGCGGCCACCGGGGTTCTCCGTCAGGCGTCGATGGGCGCGGCCAGTGTCCTCGGCCTGGTCCTGTGCGCCGGCTACCTGCTGTGGGCCGACCTGTGGGTCGGAGTGGCGGTCCTGGTGGCCACCCCGCTGAGCATGGTCGTGCTGCGCCTGCTCACCCCGCATCTCTCCCGGACCAGCCACCGGCAGCAGGAGGGCATCGCCGCCGCAGGCGCCTCCGCCGCCGACGTGATGCAGGGGGTGGAGGTGCTGCGCGGCATCGGCGGAGAGTACCGCGCCGGGCGCTGGTACACCCGGCACAGTCAGGACGCCGCGAGGGCGGGTATCGCGTCCGCCGGAGCGTCCGGCCGTCTCGAGGGAGCGCAGGTCCTGGTCAGTGGTGTGGTCCTGCTCGTCGCTGCGGGGTTGGGTGCCTGGCGGGTGGTCGAGGGGGACATGACGGTTGGGACCCTCGTCGGTGTGCTCGGCGTGACCACGTTCTTCGCCGGCCCCCTGGGCACTGTCGTCGCCTTCAGCGAGGGCTACACACGCTCGGCTGCTTCGGCCCGGCGCATTGCCGGATACCTCGGCGCCGCCGCCACGACAGAGACCGCCGAGACTCCCGGCAAGGTCTCGGCGGACGCAGCCTGCGCCACCCTCAGCCTGACCCTCGAGGACGGCACCGTGGTGGACTGCCGGGCAGGACGTTTCACTGCATTGGTCAGTGCAGACACGGCCGTTCACCGGCGGATCCTCGACACCGTCGCCGGTGAGGCAGGCACGCTGCTGCTCGACGGGGTGGACGCCCGCTCCCTCGATCCGCGCGTCCTGCCCGGCGTCCTGCGGATCTCCCGCACACACCCCACCTGTTCGCCGGCACGGTCGTCGGTAACATCACCGGGCTGGAAGGTGGCCCACTTCCTGAGGCACTGCTGCGTGCCAGCGGCGTCGATGAACTCGTCGACCTCTTCGCCGACGGCGCCGGGCACCCGGTCGACGGCGCCGGGGCGAACCTCTCCGGTGGGCAACAGCAGCGCATCGTCCTGGCACGGGCCCTGGCCGGTACCCCACGCACCCGCGTCCTCGTCGACCCGACCACCGCCGTGGACTCGGTGACCGAGGCACGCATCGCAGAAGGACTGCGTGAGCTGCGGGCAGGGGAGCGGCAGGTCACTCTCGTGGTCGTCACGACCTCGCCGACACTGCTCGCCGTCGCCGACGAGGTTGTCCTGGTGGGTGATGGAGCGCTGCGTCGGGCGACCCACGCCGAGCTTCTGGCCGACGACTCCTACCGGGCGGTGGTCTCCCGGTGAGCTCACAGAACGTGCAGACAGCCACCCCGCCCACCCTGCCCACCCTGCCCACCCTGCCCACCGCGACCGGCGCGCAGGCCCAACGGTTCCTCCGGGCACTCCTGCGCCCGTACCGTGGCACGGCCCTGGCCGCCGGCCTGGTCACCCTCGCCGCCGGTGGTTGTGTGATGGTTCCGCCACTGGCCACCGGGCGGATCGTTGACCGGCTCAGCGCGCCCGGCGTGTCTTTCGGAGACGTTCTCGCACCCCTGGCGCTGATCCTCGCGTCCCTGCCGGTCGGCGCGGTGCTGTCCTGGTGGGCCCGGGTCTTGTTCGCGAGGGTGGCGGAGCCGACCGTCGCCACGCTGCGTGAGGATGTCCTGGCCCACGCTCTCGACCTGGCACCCGGGGTCACCGAGAAGGCGGGGACGGGGGAACTCGTGTCCCGGGTCGGTGACGATTCGCGCCTCATCTCCACCGCCGTGGCCACGGTGCTGCCGCAGGTCCTCTCCGCCCTCGCCCTGCTGGTGCTGGCGGTCCCCGGACTGTTCGGCCTGCACTGGGCACTCGGCCTGGCGGGTCTGGTCGGGGTGCCGATGTACGCGGCGTCCCTGCGCCGGTACCTGCCCCGCTCCGCACCGCTCTACCGGGCAGAACGCGAGATCCTCTCGCGACGCACGACCCGCTTCCTCGACGCCGCCACCGGCCGCGACGCCCTGATCTCCCAGGGGTGGGAGGACGCCGAGGTCACCCGTCTGGACGCGGCCTCCGACGAGTCCCGGCGGGTCCAGGACGACGTGGGCAGGATGCTCACCCGCTACTTCCAGCGCAACCACCTCGCCGAGTTCGCGGTCACCGCCGCGTTCCTCGTCGGGTTCGTCCTCGTCGACGCCTCGTGGACGACCGTCGGTGCGGTCACCGCCGCCGCGCTGCTCTACCACCGGCTGTTCAACCCGACCGCCGAGGTCATCGGCACCTTCGACCGGATCCTCGCCGGGATTGTGCCCGTCCAGCAGGGGAGCGTCACCCTCGACGGGATCGACCTGGACGCTCTCGGCACGGCACTGCGTCCGACGGTGGTGCTCGCCTCCCCGCGCACCGACCTCTTCGCCGCGACGATGCGTCAGAACCTCACCCTCGGGGCAGGGGAGGGTGACGGCACCGAGGACGCCACCGTCGAGGACGCCGTGCGGGCCTGCGGTGCCGACTGGATGCTCGATCTGCCCGAAGGGCTCGACACCCGCGTCGGTGATGACGGCCACCACCTCACCGCCCACCAGGCCCAGCACCTCGCCCTGGTCCGGCTGCTGCTGCTCTCGCCGGACGCGGCGCGCTGGTCATCGCCCATCGCCTCAGCCAGGCCCGCCTGGCTGACCGCATCCTCGTCATGGACGCCGGACGCATCGTCGAGGACGGCACCCATGACAGTCTCGTCGCTGCCGGTGGACGCTACGCCACCCTGTGGGCGGCCTGGACCGGAGGCAACGGCAGGGGAGAGGGCTGATGTCCGGGCACGGTCTGCGCGCTGACGGCGGCAGGCGCACTGGAGTGACACGTGTGACCGGGGGTGAATGTTTCCGGCAGGTTAATTTCTCCGGGTGAACTTGGGGCTCATCGGGGTTATCGTCGGATCATGACCGATTCACCTGCCCCATACCCGGTCCGCGAGGGTACCTTCGACGAACTCTTGTCCCCCGACGGTGTGCGGTCGGTCTACCGGAAACTCCACCAGGTCTTCCAGGACATCCGCCCCGAGGACCTCAGTTCACGGGTCTCCTACCTGAGTTCCCGGTACCTCGACACCGGCGTCACCTTCGACTTCGCCGGACAGGAGGAGCCCTTCCCGCTGGACATCGTGCCGCGGCTGATCCAGCGCGCCGAGTTCGAGCGCACCGAACGCGGACTCAAGCAGCGCGTCCGCGCCCTGGAGGCCTTCCTCGCCGACGTCTACGGCCCCGGCCGCGTCTTCACCGACGGCGTCATCCCGCGGTCGGTGGTCACCACCTCAGAGAACTTCTGCCGTGCCGTCGCCGGCTACCAGCCACCCAACGGGGTGCGCATCCACGTCGCCGGCATCGACCTCATCCGTGACGGGGAGGGCGAACTCCGCGTCCTCGAGGACAACGCGCGTATCCCCTCGGGCGTCTCCTACGTCCTCACCAACCGCCAGGCCACCGTCTCCGCGCTGCCGGAGGCCGTGGGCCAGTACAATATCGCCCGCGTCGACGACTACCCCGCCCGGCTGCGCGCCGCCCTGGCCAAGGCCGCCCCGCCCGGCGTCCCTGACCCGATGATCGTCGTGCTCACCCCCGGTGTCTACAACTCGGCCTACTTCGAGCACTCCATGCTCGCCCGCACCATGGGTGTGCCGCTGGTGGAGGGGCGCGACCTCGTGGTCCGCCACGGTGTCGTCTTCCTGCGCACCACCCGGGGGCTCGAACAGGTCCATGTCATCTACCGTCGTGTCGACGACGAGTTCATCGACCCGGTGAAGTTCCGGCCGGACTCCCTGCTCGGCGTCGCCGGTCTGCTTTCCGCCCAGGCCAACGGCACCGTCACCATCGCCAACGCGGTCGGCAACGGAGTGGCCGACGACAAGCTGGTCTACACCTACGTACCGGACCTCATCCGTTACTACCTCGACGAGGAGCCGCTGATCCCCAACGTCGACACCTGGCGTCTCGAGGAACCCGAGGCCCGGGAGGAGGTCCTCGACCGGATGGACGAGCTGGTCATCAAGCCGGTTGACGGCTCCGGCGGCAAAGGCATCGTCATGGGGCCGATGTGCTCGAAGGAGGAGCTCGCTGAGGCGAAGACGAAGCTGCTGGCCGATCCGCGTGGCTGGATCGCCCAGCCGCTGGTGCAGCTGTCCACCGTGCCGACGATGACGTCGGACAAGGGCATGCAGTCCCGTCACGTCGACCTGCGACCCTTCGTCGTCAATGACGGTGAGGAAATGTGGGTCGTGCCCGGTGGCCTGACCCGTGTCGCGCTCCAGGAGGGGCAGATGATCGTGAACTCCTCCCAGGGCGGTGGTTCCAAGGACACCTGGGTCGTCTCCTCGGGTACCACCGGACCGGAGTCCGAGCACGGTCGCGTGATCTCGGCACCTGACCCGGACGCCCAGTCCCTCGACCGGCTCGAGACCTCCGTGCTCGATGCCCGTGACGACGAGGACGAGGTCCACCAGCAGCAGCAACAGCAGCAACAGACCACCACCGGAGCCACCGGAGCCACCGGAACCACCGAGAAGGGAGAAGGACAGTGCTGAGCCGCATCGCCGAATCCCTGTTCTGGATCGGCCGCTACATCGAGCGCGCCGACGACCAGGCCCGCGTCCTCACCGTCAACCTGGAGCAGTCCACCGAGGCGGACACCTCGTCCCTCGGCGTCGAACTCTGCCGGGCGATGGGTGCCCCGCTGGAACCCGGCGCGGGGTCCCGTGAAGTGTGGTCCCAGCTCGGGACCGACCCGGACTCCCCGCAGTCCATGGTCACCGCACTGAACAACTGCCGTGACAGTGCCCGCCGTGCCCGGGAGATCCTCACCACCTCCTCCTGGGAAGCCATCAACCGGGCGTGGCGCAAGGTCGCGTCCGGTCGCCTCGATCTCATGCGCCCGCCGTTGGCCTGCCGCGACGTCCACGACCACTGCGCGATGATCATCGGTACCCTCATCGGCACCATGCCCCGTGACGAAGCCTGGCACTTCCTCATGGCCGGCCGGTACATCGAGCGTATCGACATGACGGCCCGCATCATCTACGCCACCATCGTCGCACCGGCACTGCCGGCGCACCGTCACCTGCTGCTGCAGTCCTGCGGCGCCCAGCAGTCCTTCGTCATGTCGCGGGGTCAGGAGGACACACTCACCGCCTCGGTGGATTTCCTGCTGCGTGACCGGCTGTGCCCCCGGTCGATCGTCTTCTGCCTCGACCAGGCCCGCGAGAGCCTCTCGGCCCTGGATCCGACGACCCTGCGCTCCGGTTTCGAGGACGACGCCCAGCGTCTGCTCGGTCAGATGAGCGCCAGGATCGAGTTCATGCAGCCCAATGAAGCGCTCGAGCAGCTCGGCGAACTGACCCAGCTGATCCAGGAGACCAGCGCCGTGGCCACCCAGGCGCTCAGCCAGCGCTATTTCGAGGGCGCCCTGTCGTCCACGTGGCACGCGAAGTAGGGGAGACGAAGACCAATGACAACCACACTGCGCATCGTGCACACCACCGGTTACAACTACTCCGACCCTGTCTCGGACTCCTTCAACGAGATCCGGATGACGCCGCTCTACACGTCCCAGCAGCTCATCCGCGAGCAGTCGGTGACCATCACCCCGAAACCATGGTCCTACTCCTTCATCGACTACTGGGGCACCCACGTGACCTCCTTCGAGCTCCATGAACCCCACGACCAGATGATCGTCGGTGTGACCACCACCCTCGACGTGGACGCCGCCCCCTCCACCCGCACCGGACTCACCGTGGCGGACATGGCGGAGCACGAGGACGCCCTCAGCGAGTTCCTCGGGTTCTCGCCGATGGTCGAACCGTCCGAGGACCTGCTGACCCGTACCCGGGAGATCGCCGACAACGAGGAGACTGTCGATGAGATCGCCCTGGCGGTCGGCAGGCTCATCTACGAGGAGATGACCTACGAATCCGGCTCCAGTGACGTCACGGGGACCGCCGCGCAGGCCTGGGAGGCCCGCAAAGGCGTGTGTCAGGACTTCTCCCACATCATGGTGGGCGCGCTGCGGTCGGTGGGTATCGCCGCCCGCTACGTCTCCGGTTACGTCCTGCCGAAGAAGGACGCCGAGATCGGCGAGACGGTGGACGCCGAGTCCCACGCCTGGGTCCAGTGGTTCAACGACGGCGACAACAACGGCTGGTTCAGCTTCGACCCGACCAACAACGTCGTCCCCGGTGAGCTGCACGTCATCGTCGGCACAGCCCGCGAGTACGGCGATGTGCCCCCGTTGAAGGGGATGTTCTCCGGACAGGCGTCCTCGGAGCTCTTCGTCACGGTGCGTATGACACGCCTGGGGTAGGGGAGGGCACAGAAAAATCCCGCCGCCGGAGCCCTCTGAAGGGCTCCCGACGGCGGGATTACTGTCGGACTGACAGGATTTGAACCTGCGACCCCCACACCCCCAGTGTGGTGCGCTGCCAAACTGCGCCACAGTCCGTCCATCCGCGGTGACTACTCACTTGCGAACGGGGCAAAGCTTACAACACCCCGATTCGGTTGCGCTAATCGGCAGGTGACACCGGAGTTTCGGCGACGATGACGCCGTCAGCGTCCGCGTAGGCGATGTGCCCGGGCACGAAGTCCACGCCACCGAAGTGGACGACGACGTCCCGCTCACCGGCGCCGTCCTTGGCGGATTTGCGGGGGTTGGTGCCCAGCGCCTTGCAGCCGAACTCCATGCCGCCGACGGCGGCGGAGTCGCGGATCGCACCGTTGATGATCACACCGGCCCACCCGTGCTCCACACCGAACTCCGCGATCATGTCACCCATCAGTGCGGTGTGGACCGATGCGTCACCGTCGACGACGAGGACGCCACCAGGGTTGTCCTCCTGCAGGGTCTTCTTGACCAGGCCGTTGTCCTGGAAGCAGCGGATGGTGGTGATCGGACCACAGAAGTCGGTGTGTCCGCCGAGGTTGCTGAACTGGGTGTCGCAGCTGCGGGCGTCCGGCCCGATGATGTCGACGAGGTCGGCGGTGGGGATGAAGGTGATGTCAGTCATGTCACATCACTCTAGCGGTCGATTCAGCGGTCGAGGCCGGTCGCCCAGGCCGCCACCGTGTCACCGACCCGCTGTGCCGCGCCACGACGGGTGAGAAGGTGGTCGGCATCCGGGATGCTCACCAGCGATTTCGGCCAGGACGCCGCGGCGAAGATCTGTTCGGCGTCCCCCACCGGCACCGTCCGGTCCTCCGGGGAATGCAGTACCAGCAGCGGGACGCCGCGTTGGCCGGGCTCGGCGATGTCGGCGCGCACCGCGTCCTCGGCGGAGCGTGCGGCGAGGTCGGTGAGGAAGCGTCGACGGAAGGTCATCTCGCGTCCGGCGAGGTGGACTGTCCGGGCGTCCCCGTCATCGGTGGCGTCCTCGAAAGCGTCGAGGAGGGAGGATGCCGCCCGTCCGGGCAGGTACGGCGCGCCCACGGTGCACACCGCGCTCACCGACGGAATACGGGGCGCGGCCCGGAGAACCGCGGCTCCGCCGAGGGAGTGGCCCACGAGCAGGGAGGGGGCGACCAGCCGCTGATCCAGCCACCCGGCGACGGAGACGAGATCGTCGACATTCGAGCTGAAGGTCGTGTCCTCGAAGGGCACGCCGCCGTTCTCCGGGTCCGAGTCGCCGAGGCCCGGGAAGTCGATGCGGAGCGAGGCGATCCCGGCACGGGCCAGGGCCCGGGAGACCCGGAACACACCGGGCGCGGCACGGGTGCAGGTGAAACAGTGGGCGAGCAGCGCAACCCTGAACCCCGCTCCGCGGAACTCCTCCGGTGACATGGACCGGGCGGCGGCAGGCACGTCGAGTGTGCCGGTGATCGTCGACGGGGCGCCGTCGGCCCGTCGCAGGGATCCGGGCAGGGTGAGGTTGACCGAGGTGACGGACGGGGAAGCCATGACCGCAGACTACCGGGCTGTGCGGTGACGGTGATCGGTTAGGCTGGAGCGGACTGTATCTCCTTCGAAAGGCGTGTGATGGCCGGATTCGGCTGGTTCTGGAAGGCCATGGGATCGTCGACGACGGCGAACCAGAAGAAGTCGAAGACGATCGTGGGGGAGGCGGAGAAGGCCTCTGACCGGCTCTCCGACGCCTCTGACGCGGAGGTCGTGGAGATCGCCCATTCGTGCATCGGCTCCGACGAGGCGCGCACCGTCGAGGATGCTCCACTGCTGCTCGCGGCGGTCCGCGAGGCGGCGTCCCGCACCCTGGGGATGCGCCCGTTCGACGTGCAGCTCCAGGGTGCGCTGCGCATGCTCGTCGGCGATGTCGTGGAGATGGCCACCGGTGAGGGTAAGACCCTGGTCGGTGCGATGACGGCGGTCGGCTACGGCCTGCAGGGCAAGAAGGTCCACGTCATTACGGTGAACTCCTTCCTGGCGGGTCGTGACGAGCAGTGGATGGGCCCGTTGCTCGACTTCTTCGGCCTGACCCACGGTGCGATCGCGGAGGAGGCCGGCCCCGACGCCCGGCGTGAGGTCTACTCCTGCGACGTGGTGTTCGGCGCGATCAACGAGATCGGCTTCGATGTGCTGCGCGACCAGCTCATCACCCGCCGGGAGGACGCCGTGCGTACCCCCGCCGATGTCGCCGTGGTCGATGAGGCTGACTCGGTGATGGTCGACGAGGCCCTGGTGCCGCTGGTGCTCGCCGGCTCCGAGCCGGGCGCAGGTCCGGCGGCGTCGATCACCGACCTGGTCCGGCGGATGGACGAGGACCGTCACTTCACCGTCTCCGGAGACCGCCGGAACATCTTCCTCACCGACGCCGGCTCAGCGTTCGTCGAGAAGCAGCTGGGTATCGACTCCCTCTACGGAGAAGACGCCGGCGACCTGCTCTCCCAGGTCAATGTCGCGCTGCACGCCCAGCACCTTCTGGTCCGCGACGTGCACTACCTCGTGCGTGACGGTGCAGTGGCACTGATCGACAACTCCCGGGGACGCGTCGCCGAACTGCAGCGGTGGCCGGACGGTCTGCAGGCTGCGGTGGAGGCGAAGGAGGGGCTGACCGTCACCGACGGCGGCCGGATCCTCGACCAGGTGACGATTCAGGCGCTGCTCGGTCTCTACCCCCAGAAGTGCGGCATGACCGGCACTGCGGTCGCCGCGAGCGACCAGCTGCGACAGTTCTACGGGCTCTCGGTGAGTGTCATCGACCCGAACGACCCGACGCAGCGTTTCGACGAGGTCGACCACGTCTACGCCGAGGCCACCGAGCGGGACGCCGCGGTCATCGACCACATCGTGGAGATCCAACGGACCGGGAAGCCGGTGCTGGTCGGCACCCAGGATGTCGCCCAGTCGGAGAGCATCGCCGACGCGCTGGTCATGCGTGGTGTGGAATGCAATGTGCTCAACGCCAAGAACCACGAGGCCGAGGCCGGGATCATCGCCGAGGCAGGACGCCCCGGGCGGGTGACTGTCTCAACCCAGATGGCGGGGCGAGGCACCGACATCCGTCTCGGCGGAACCGAAGGTGAGCCGGGGCAGGAGGAGCATGACCGGGTCGTCGAGCTCGGTGGCCTGCACGTCGTGGGGGTGGGGCGGTTCCGCTCCGCCCGCCTCGACAACCAGTTGCGGGGCCGTGCCGGACGCCAGGGTGATCCCGGCTACTCGGTCTTCTTCGTGTCCCTGGAGGACGACATGGTCTCCGTCGGCGGTGCGGGTGAGGAACTCACCGCGCAGCCGGACGAGGACGGCCGGATGGAGCAGAAGAAGGTGCTCCAGTTCGTCGACCACTGCCAGCGCGTCACAGAGGGGCAGATGCTCGACATCCACGCGACGACGTGGAAGTACAACAAGCTCATCGCCGACCAGCGTGCCATCGTCAACGAGCGGCGCGACCGGGTGCTGGACACCGAAGCCGCGTGGGACGACCTGAGCTACCACGACGTGGAGAAGGCCGGGGCCCTGCAGGCCGCCGGTATCGACCACGAAGTGCTGGTCCAGGCCGCCCGGGAGATCATGCTCTACCACCTCGACCACGAGTGGAGCGAGCACCTGGCCTACCTCGACGACGTGCGGGAGTCGATCCACCTCCGTGCGATCGCCAGGGAGAGCCCGATCGACGAGTTCCACCGGTTGTCCATCGCTGCATTCGGTGAACTCGCCGAGCGTGCGGTGTCGCTGGCCAGGGAGACCTTCACCGAGGCGGAGATCACCGCCGACGGCGTGTCCCTGGGAGACCTGGGCCTCCACAAGCCCAGTGCGACTTGGACCTACATGGTCAATGACAACCCGCTGAGCTCCACGGGTGGTTCTGTGATGGGATCCATCGCCTCGATGTTCCGGTGAGTAACTTCACGGGTGTAATCCCGTAACGCGACGCCACCCGGATTCGTGACGGGTAGTATGATGAAAACGACTCACAGGCAGACCGCCTGTTGTGCCTAACGCCCCTCCGCGACCGTGGTGGGGCGACAACGGTCACCAGTACCAGATTCCAGGAGGAACTGAACATGAGCGACAACACCGGTATCCCGGAGGCCTCGGTCGAAACCACCTCGGTCTTCCGCGCTGACCTCCTCAAGGAGATGGAGACCGGTGTGCAGTCCGAGTCCTCACCCGCAGGTGTGGAAGGACTGCCCTCCGGCTCCGCGCTTCTCGTCGTGAAGCGTGGCCCGAATGCGGGCTCCCGTTTCCTGCTCGACCAGGACACGACCACTGCGGGGCGTCACCCCGACAGTGACATCTTCCTCGACGATGTCACCGTCTCCCGTCGTCACGCGGAGTTCCGTCGCAGCGGCGACGACTACGAGGTGGTCGACGTGGGATCGCTCAACGGCACCTACGTCAACCGCGAGCCGAAGAACTCCGCCGTGCTGAGCAACGGTGACGAGATCCAGATCGGTAAGTTCCGCCTTGTCTTCCTCAACGGGGCCAAGGAGGCCTGACCGGCCGGCGCGGACCGCGTGTCCGCATGATGTGACCGTCGGCCCGGACCCCGTCCGGGTCGGCGGACGTGTATCAAGACCTGAATGACCCGAAGTTCCAGCCGGTATCGAGGAGAATCGTGAGTTCGCAGTCCGGAGCAGCCCGCCAGTCCGACGACAAGACCGCGAAGGAGAATGCCCCCGCGCTCGACCGCGGCCAGGGAATTCTCCCGACCTCGTCGATCGGTGACGTGATCAAGAACCTCCAGGCCGATTTCCCGGAGGTCAAGGTCTCCAAGATCCGGTTCTTCGAGGCGGAGGGGCTGATCAGCCCCCGGCGCAGCAAGTCCGGTTACCGGCGGTTCTCCCCGGAGGACATCTCCCGGATCCGTTACATCCTCGGCCTGCAGCGGGACGAGTTCCTGCCGCTGAAGGTCATCAAGGAACGTCTCGACGCGATGGACGCCGGCAATGTCACCACCATCAACTCGCACAGTGATTCTGTCGCGGGTGCGGTGACCGCCGAGCAGTTCCGCGCTCCGCAGGTCCGTCGACTCACCCGGGCCGATGTCTGCGTGCGTTCCGGAGCCGACGATGATTTCCTCGGCGTCCTCGTCCGGATGGAGATGGTGGTTCCGGACGCCGCCGGGTTCTTCTCCACCGACGACGTCGAGGTCGTGCAGATCGCGGCGAAGCTGGGGGAGTTCGGTATCGACTCCCGCCACCTGCGCTCGCTGGTCACCATGGCCCGACGTCAGTCCGACCTGGTCAACCGGGTCACCGAGCCGGTGGCGCACCGCCGCGACGAGAACGCCGCAGAGCGTGCCTCGGAGGTCGGCCGCGAAGTCAGTGCACTGCTCGTCTCACTGCACGCCTCGATGGTCAAGTCCAATCTCGCCCGGTAGACGGCGAGAACTTCCTGACTTCCCTGAACGACAGGCGTGTTGTTACACGCCTGTCGTTGCTCTGCTCTGCTACCATCACCCTCAACGTCAAGTTGAACTTGAGACTTTGACGGTGGATCGAACATTTTCCTGCATGAGGGGGTTGACTGTTCCACCCGTCCGTCTAGTCTTGGGTCAGGTGAACTACAGGCGCGCGGAGGACACGCGCGCCGGAGTATGAGGAGACACGCATGGATCAGCAGGACGCTCTGTTCGAGGTCCACCACGACGACCAGGAGTCGGGGTACCGGGTGACCACGGCATGCCAGGTCGCGGGCATCACCTACCGCCAGCTCGACTACTGGGCGCGGACCAAGCTGGTCCAGCCGACGATCCGGACGGCCAAGGGGTCCGGAAGTCAGCGGCTGTATTCTTTCCGCGACATCCTCGTGCTGAAGATCGTCAAGGGACTGCTGGACACCGGCATCTCCCTGCAGAACATCCGGCGCGCCGTCGCCAAGCTCGAGAACTTCGGCATTGACGACCTCGCCGGCCTCACTCTCGTCTCCGACGGCAAGACCGTCTACGCCTGCAGCTCCCCGGAAGAGGTCATCGACCTGCTCAACGGTGGCCAGGGTGTCTTCGGCATCGCGGTGCCCGGACTGATGAAGGAACTGACCGGCACGATCACCGCTTTCCCGGCCGAACGCCGGGACGAGGACGGGGAGTCCGTCGACGAGGGCCAGGCCGTGATGGGCGACGAGCTCGCCGCCCGTCGCCGTCTCCGCAGTTCCTAGTTCTCTCCGCCGTCTTCTCCGCTGTCTCCTTCTCCGGCCGTCGCTGTCCGCAGGAAGTCGGCGGCTGCGCGCGCCTGGTCCTCCTGCACCATCGGTGAGGAACCGAAGGCCACCAGCGGTACCGGCAGTCCCTCAGCAGTGGTTCCGACGACCGGGGGGTCCTCGGGTGCTCCGGCAAGTCCGGCCGTGAGCTCAGAGCCGGCCGGCAGCCATACCGGTGCCACACCCGGCATCGCTGAGCGGTACTCGTCCACAGCCGCGGCTGTGTCCTTGATCTCGAGCCGGGGCCGGACGCAGAAGTCGCGCACCACCGGATCAGCCGCGGCGTAGGCGTCCACCAGAGACCGGGCGGTGTCCTCGGTAGCAGGATCCGCCCACACCAGCAGGCCGAGATCTCCGGCGATACACCCGGAGGCGTCACTGTCGTCGTCGCGGGAAAGTGCGAGCCACCCGATGAACACCGCGATGATGACGACCACCGCCACCGGTACCGCCCAGACCCATGTCGCCACACCCCGTGAACGGCGTGCGCTCGCGTGCCTCGGACCTTCAGTCACAGTCGGTCACCACCTGTCGTCGTCGCGAGATCCGGGTAGGCGGTCTCTATGAGGGAGACGATACGCTCCCTGAGCTGCTGTCCGCGGCCGGCGAACTCCTTCTGCCGTCGGACGTACTCGGCGCGTCCCGCCGGGGTCTCCACCGCCACGGGCTCATAGCCCCAGGCACGCAGATCATAGGGACTCGCCTCCATGTCCGTCGCCCGGACGTCGCAGGCCAGTCGGAACGTGTCGAGCCACAGATCCCCGGGGAGCAGGGGGCCGAGCTTCGTGGCCCACTTGTAGAGGTCCATCGTGGCGTGGAGGCAGCCCGGCTGCTCCATCTGCCGCTGGTTCTCCCGGGTGGGGGTGCGGTCATTGCGGGGAACGGCCTGCGGGGTGAAGAAACGGAAAGCATCGAAGTGGGTGCAGCTGATCCGGTTGGCTTCCACCACCCGGTCGGTCCCGGCGGCACCGAGACGCAGCGGCTCGGGATGGCGGGGCCGGTCCCGGTAGACCATCGCCCATTCGTGCATTCCGAAGCAGGAGAACCGCGGTGGGCGGGACGCCGTGCCCCGCAGCAGCGAGTGGATGAAGGTCACCGCACTGCCACGGGCGGCGAAGAAGGCCCCGGTGTCGAGGGTCCAGGCCTCGCCCTCCTCCGCGGCGACCACGTGATGGAACTTCGCGGGACCGGGGAGACTGCTGCGGTCGGCGTCCTCGGGGAGGAGAAGTCCGACACCGGTGCCGGGGGACCAGCGGCGCAACTGGCCGGGTTTCACCGGGTAGTAGGTGAACATGAAGTCCCACACCGGATGCCGCTCACCGGCTGACCGACGGGCACGGTGCGCGGCGGTGAGGGCGTCGGCGGCACGTTCGTGGTCGGCCCGGCGGTCCTGCCATTCCTCGGGGGTGAGGATCAGTGTGCGGGTCATCGTGTCAGTCATCATGGGTCCAGTCACGCACTGTTCCCACCAGTTCCTCGATGACGTCCTCCAGGGTGACCACACCGACGATCACCCCGTTCTCCGAGACCTGCGCCATGTGCGAACTCGTCTGGCGCAGCTCCTTCATGGCGACATCGAAGTTCGCCCCGCCCTCGACGGTGATCAGCGGACGCAGGTCATTGACGTCGAGCAGCTGCTCCGGGCCGGTCGCCGGATCGAGGACATTGTCGAGCACATCCTTGACGTGGACGTATCCCATGTAGGTTCCGGCGTCATCGGTGACGGGGAAGCGGGAGAAGCCCGTCTCAGAGACGGCGTCCTCGATCTGTCCGACGGTGATGCCCTGCGGACCGTAGGACAGCGCGCGGACGCGGTCGCGGGGGATGAGCACCTCGTGCAGGGTGCGCTTCGAGGAGTTCAGGGCGTTGGACAGCCGGTTGGCCTCGGCCGGGGCGATGAGGCCCTCGGACCTGGATTCGGAGATCATCTCCGCCAACTCGGAGGGGGAGACTGTCGAATCCAGCTCATCGCGCTGCTCGATGCCGAACAGGTGCAGGGTCATCCGGGCGATCCAGTTGAGCATGACCATGATCGGGTGCGCGATCTTGCAGAACAGCATGTGCGGGCCGACGAGGATGGTCGCCACCGATTCCGGTCCCGCCAGGGCGATGTTCTTCGGGACCATCTCACCGAGGATGATGTGCAGTATCGTGACCAGCAGCAGCGCGATGGCGAATCCGACCGGATGCAGCAGATCATCCGGCAGTCCGAGAGCGTGGAACGGCGCCTCGATGAGATGGGCGATGGCCGGCTCGCCGACCTTGCCCAGCAGCAGTGAGGCGATGGTGATGCCGAACTGGGCGCCGGCGAGCATGATCGTGAGATCTTCCGTCGCTCTGATCACCTGGCGGGCCCGACGGTTGCCGGAGGCGGCCATGTTCTCCAGCCGGTCACGGCGCGAGGAGATCAGGGCGAACTCCACGCCCACGAAGTAGGCGTTGACGGCCAGCAGGATGACAGTGAGGACCACTGCCCAGATATCACCGCTCATCGTCGGCACCTCCCTGTTCCGGATCGTCTGGCCGGGGCGTCAGCGTCACAGGACGCAGCAGGACCTTGTCGACGCGGCGGACGTCCATGGACTCCACCCGCGCCTCCCAGCGGACCTCCGGACCGTCGGCGAAAGCGTCCATCATTCCGCGGTCGTCCGCGGGCAGTGCGACGATGTCACCGACCGAGGGAATCCGGCCGAGCGTGGCCATCACCAGACCGCCGAGGGTTTCGTAGGGGCCGTCGGGGGCGGTATACCCGCAGATGTCGGTGAGCTCGTCACAGCGCAGTAGTCCCGCCACCTCCCAGCTCCGGCCGACCTGACGGATCTCCTGCTCTTCTTCCCGGTTGTCGTGCTCGTCCCAGACCTCGCCGAGGATCTCCTCGACGACGTCCTCGATGGTGACGATACCGGCGGTGCCGCCGTACTCGTCGGCGACCAGGATGAGCTGTGAGCCGGCGAGCCGGACCTGACGGAGTACCGCGTCCCCGCCGAGACTCTCCGGCACCGCCGGCACCGGACGGGCGAGTGCGCCGACCAGTGTCGTGGCGCGGGCCGCAGCAGGGATGGTCAGCGCGTCTTTCACATGGACGACGCCGACCGTCTCATCGAGATCACCGCGGACCACCGGGAACCGGGAGTGGCCGGACTCATGGGCCAGGCGGATGAGCACCAGGGCTGAATCATCGACGTCGAGCGTGTCGACCTTCGCCCGTGGGGTCATGAGGTCCTCGGCTGTGGCATCGCCGAAACGCAGCGACCGGTCGAGGATCCGGACCTTGGACTGGTCGAAACCCTCGGAGCCGGAGGAATGACGCACCAGGGCGCTGAGCTCCTGCGGGGAGCGGGCGGAGGCCAGCTCATCGGCGGGCTCGATGCCGAACCGCCGGACGATGTGGTTCGCCACCCAGTTCAGCGCACGGATGAAACCGCGGAAGATCTTGTTGAAGTGCCACACCGGGGCCGTGAGGACCCGGGCAGTACCCAACGGATTGGCGATCGCCATGTTCTTCGGCACGAGCTCGCCGAAGACCATCGACAGGATCGTCGCGACCACCAGGCTGAGTACCAGGGCGATCGGCATCGAGGCCGACTCACTCAACCCCACCAGTTCGAGCATGGGGGTGAAGAACTTCGCCAGGATGGGTTCGGCGAGATAGCCGGTGGCCAGCGTCGTCAGCGTGATTCCCAGCTGCATGCCTGAGAGCATGAAGCTGAGATTGCTGTGCGCCTTCTGCACCATCTTCGATGCAGCGTCACCGCGGGTGGCGACGTCGTTGTCGATCGTGGAACGTTCCAGACTGGTGGTCGAGAACTCCACGGCGACGAAAACGCCGGTGCCCGCGGTGAGCAGTACGAAGCCCAGGAGTCCGAGGATGCTGAGCAGGATGTCCATTGTCGCCTACCGGCCCTCTGCCAGCCCCAGCTCGCCGAAGTACCGGCGGATGCCCTGCGGATTCCGTGGGTCGTCGAGATTCCACTCGGTCGGGGTGACCCCGGCCTTGCGCATCATCGCCACGGTGTCCTTCTTCTGGTCCGCCAGCGTCAGGGTGAGCACCGTGCCCTTCTCACCGGCACGTGCTGTCCGACCGGCGCGGTGGACATAAGCCTTGTGCTCGGCCGGAGGATCGATGTGGACCACGAGGTCCACACCCTTGATGTCGATACCACGGGCCGCGATGTCGGTGGCCACGAGGACCGTCGCCGTGCCGTCGGTGAACTCGCGGATCGCCCGGGTGCGGGCACCCTGACCCTTGTCGCCGTGGAGGCCGACCGCGGGTGTTCCGTCGCGGACAAGCTTCTTGACCTGACGGTCGACGGTGTGCTTGGTGCGCATGAACATGATGGTCTTCGTCGACGCACGGCCGAGTGCGAGGACCACCTCATTGCGGAAAGGCTTGTCGGGGACCACACCGAGGAAGTGGTCCATCGAGTCGACCTTCGCCGCGACCTCACCGGTGGAATGGGTCACCGGATCGTTCATGTACTGGTCGATGAGCACCTTGATGTCACCGTCGAGGGTGGCGGAGAAGAACAGGTGCTGGGCATCGGAGGGCATACGGTCGAGCAGTCGGCGGACCTGGGGCAGGAACCCCATGTCGGCCATCTGGTCGGCCTCGTCGAGCGCGACGATCTCCACCTGGTCGAGGAACAGGGCCTTCTGGCCGATGAGATCCTCGGCACGGCCCGGGGTCGCGACGAGAATGTCGACCGGGCGGGCCAGTGCGGTGAAGTTGCGCTTGATGTTCACGCCACCGACGACTTCGATGACGCGCTGCCCGACGGCCTCGGCGAAAGGACGCAGCCGTTCGGCGACCTGCTGGGCCAGCTCACGGGTCGGGACGAGGACCGCGGCACGGGGATGCCCGGGCTTCGATGATCCACCGACCAGCCGGCTGATCACCGGCAGGCCGAAGGTGAACGTCTTACCGGAACCGGTCGGGCCACGGCCGAGGACATCGCGCCCGGCGAGCCCGTCGGGGATGGCGGCGGCCTGGATCGGGAAGGGATGCACCAGACCCTGGTGGGTCAGTTCATTGACCACCGGGTTCGGCAGACCCATCCCGGAGAACCGGATGGAGGTATCCACACCGGTCGCCGGACCCGCGGGTGCCGTGACCTGGGCAGCAGCAGGTCGCTGCGCCCGGACCTGGGAGACCTCGGGATTGCGGGTCCGCGGCTGCTGACCGTTCTTCGGACGTCCCTGCTGGCCACCGTTCCGGCGGTTCTGCCGGTCACCCTGACGGTGACGCTGACCGTCCTGGGTGCGCTCGGAATGACCGGTGGAACCGGACGGGCGGCGCTTACGGCCCTTGCCTTTGCCCTGGCCGTCGCGGATCGGACGGCCCTGAAGATCGACCTTTTCCGGACGGCGGTCGCGGTGACCGCGCCCGCCGCCGTTGCCGCCGTTGCGGGAACTGCCCGTGCCGTCGGACCCGGCGTGACCGGAGTCGACGGCACGGCTGCCCCGCACGACGCGACGACGACGCGTCCCACCGTTCGAGGCCGACTGTCTGTCGGAGGATGAACCCACTTACGCCTCAACCTCACTACGGTCGCCGGACCACAGGGTGTGGAAGTGGCCGGCGCGGTCGGTGCGCTCGTAGGTGTGCGCACCGAAGAAGTCACGCTGGCCCTGGATCAGGGCGGCGGGCAGACGCTCGGCACGGAGCGAGTCGTAGTACGACAGCGAGGAGGAGAACACCGGGACCGGAAGACCCAGCCGGGTCGCGGCGACGACGACGCGACGCCAGGAGTCCACCAGGCCGGAGACCTCACCCTTGAAGTACGGGTCGAGGAGCAGGGACTGCACCTCCGGATCGGTGTTGTAGGCGTCCACGATGCGGTTGAGGAACTTCGCGCGGATGATGCAGCCGCCACGCCAGATGGTGGCGAGGTCGCGGGGGTCGACGTTCCAGCCGTGCTCGGTGGAACCGGCCTTGATCTCGTCGAAGCCCTGGGCGTAGGCCACGAGCTTGGAGGCGTAGAGGGCGCGGCGGACGTCCTCGATGAAATCGTCCCTGGAGACCCCGAGGGCATCGAGGGTGGACAGCTCACCGGAGGGCAGCGAACCGGTGGTCGCGGCACGCTGCTCACGGGCGCCGGACAGGGCGCGGGCGAACACGGCCTCGCCGATACCGGTGGTGGGGATGCCCAGGTCGAGGGCGGCCTTGACCGTCCAACGACCGGTGCCCTTCTGACCGGCGGCGTCGACGATGACGTCGATGAGCGGCTTTCCGGTGGCCTCGTCGACCTGCGAGAGCACCTCGGCGGTGATCTCGATGAGGTAGGAGTCCAGGTCGCCGGCGTTCCAGGTGCGGAAGATGTCGGCGATCTCGGCGGGCTCGATACCCGCCGCGTAGCGCAGCAGGTGGTAGGCCTCGCCGATGACCTGCATGTCGGCGTACTCGATGCCGTTGTGGACCATCTTCACGAAGTGGCCGGCACCGTCGGGACCGATGTGGGTGCAGCACGGGGTGCCGTCGACATGCGCGGAGATGTCCTCCAGCAGCGGGCCGAGGGACTTGTAGGACTCGGCCGGACCACCGGGCATGATGGCCGGGCCGTTGAGGGCCCCTTCCTCACCGCCGGAGATACCGGCGCCCACGAAGTGGAGATCACGTGCAGACATCGCAGCCTCACGGCGGATGGTGTCGGTGTACAGGGCGTTACCACCGTCGATGATGATGTCCCCGGGCTCCATGGCGTCGGCGAGCTGCTCGATCACCGCATCGGTGGCCTTGCCTGCCTGGACCATGATCAGGGCGCGACGCGGGCGCTCCAGGGAGGCGACGAACTCCTCGACGGTGGCCGCGGGGACGAAGGACCCCGTGGAGCCGAACTCGGCCATGAAGTCGTCGGTCTTGGCGGTGGTGCGGTTGTAGACGGCGACGGTGTGCCCGTGGTTGGCGAAGTTCCGGGCGATATTGGAACCCATCACTGCCAGGCCGACGACACCGATCTGTGCGGAGGAATCTGTCATGGTCGCCTATAGTACCGCCCGTCCGACCAACTCTGCCGGATGCGTCCCGCCGGGGCCGGGCGGTGGCTAGACTCGTCGGGGAGCACAAGAACTGAGTCGGGAGTCACTAATTCCGACGGGACGCTGAGAGCACAGGGAGCACACGATGGCGGAGTACACCGAGGAGCAGAAGGCCGGATTCCTGGCGAAGAAGGAGGCTGTCCTCGCCAGGATGAAGGAGCTGCTGGAGAAGGTGGCGACCGGCGACATCACCGGTGATGAATCCACCGAACTGGCCGGCATCTTCGAGGGCGGGGTCCTCGGTCTGGACGCCACGCTCGGTGTGAAGTACGTGTCCTTCGCCCCGGAGCTCGTCGTCGAACTGACCGTCACCCGTGACCACGTCCAGCCCTGGGGCGTGACCAACGGTGGCGTCTACGCCAGCCTGGGGGAGTCGGCAGGATCTTTCGCCGGGTTCATCGCGGCCGCCGGCAAGGGCAATGTGATGGGCGTCACCAACTCGACGAACTTCCTGCGACCCTCGATGCCCGGTGACGTCATCCGGTCGACGGCGCACCCGGTCCACACCGGTCGGACCAGCCAGCTCTGGCGGATCGACCACGTCAATGCCGCCACCGGCAAACTGCTGGCCACCACCGAACTGCGGACCGTGGTCTCTCCGGTGCAGTGACAGTCCGTACAGTCCGGACCGTCAAGACCGGCGCGAGGCCTGGTCGAAGAACTCGACCTCCCACCGGGAGGCGTCGAGGTACGCCCGGACGGCCTCGGCACGTTGGGCCGGAGTCGCCTCGGCGAAGGCCTGCTCGACCAGGCAGATGGCCTGACTGACGCTCCCGGTGAACTCTTCGCCGGAGTAGGCGTCCACCCAGACGGCGAAGGGATTGTCCGTCGCCGACCGGTCGGCGAGCGTGAGACCGACCTCCGCGTAGAGCCAGTAGCAGGGCAGGACCGCAGCCGCACCGACCACGTGGTCACGGGTCTGCACGCAGCGCATGAGATGCGAGGTGTAGGACGCAGTGACATGCGAGGGCGTCGCGGCGTCAGCCCCACCGAGCCAGGTGCGGTGCAACTCGGCCTCCTCCTCGAGACACTCGGCCGCACCCTTCACCCAGAACAGGGCGGACGCCTGGTCAGGGGCGGACGCCGCCAGGGACGCCAGGGCAGGGGAGTAGAGGGAAAGGTAGACGGCGTCCTGTGCCAGGTAGAAGGAGAACTCCTCCCGGTCAAGGGTGCCGGCACCGAGGTCGGTGATGAACGGGAGGTCGAGGATGTCCCGGTACAGCGGCTCCGACGCGGCCCAAAGGGCGCGGGTCCAGGGTCCTGCCGCAGGAATCTGGGCGGCAGATGCCGCGGCGGGAGCGCCGGTGTCCCCGATCGCGGCCAGCTGGTCCGGACTCTCCAGCACCGTCGGCACTGAGGCGGTGAGCTGCCACGGGGTCGTGTCGGCGGCCGCAGCAAGACGACGGGAGCGGTGGGTGTGGTCGACCGGTCCGTTGCCCGAGCCGACGTGCAGGTCATCGGCGTACCGGATCGCCTCGGCGAGCCACCCGGTGGCCCAGGTGAGGGCGTCCTGGGTGGTGTCGCCGGCGGCGAGCCGGGTGGTCAGCGCGGAGGACAGGGAGCACCCGGTGCCGTGGGTGTTGTTCGTCGACACCCGGGCCACCGGCACGGTGTGGACATCGCCGTCCGGGGTGACGACGGAGTTGTCGGCGGATGCCCCGGACAGGTGACCACCCTTGACGATCACGGTGGTGTCGAGGTCGGCGGCGAGCCGGCGTCCCTGCTCGAGGGCTTCGTCGAGGGTGGCGGCCCGGGAGGTGCCGGCCAGGACGGCGAGTTCGGCGAGGTTCGGGGTGATGACATCCGCCAACCGGCAGAGATCGGCCAGGGCGGCCTCGGCGTCCGGGGTGAGGAGCCGGTCCCCGCTGGTCGCCACCATCACCGGATCGACGACAAGCACCGGGACCCGGTGTTCCCGGAGATACCCGGAGACTGTCCTGGTGATGTCGGCGGTGCCGAGCATGCCGATCTTCACGGCGTCCACAGTGACGTCGTCGAAGACGGCGTCCAGCTGGGCGGTGAGGAACCCGGTGTCCGGGGTGTGGATCTCCCGGACACCGTGGGTGTTCTGGGCGACCAGAGCGGTCACCACGGTCATGGCGAAGCCGCCGGCCTCACAGATCGCCTTGATGTCCGCCTGGATTCCGGCGCCGCCGGTCGGGTCGGTGCCGGCGATGGACAGGACGCGGGGGATGGTCACTTGATCTCCTGACGGGTGAGTGTGTCATCGATAAGGGTGCGCAGGTCCTGCGCGGCGGCCAGCGGGTCGGCAGCGGCCATGACAGCGGAGACGGTGCACAGGCCGTCCACTCCGGCACGCAGCAGGGCGGCGCCGTTGCGGGTACTGACGTGGCCGATGGCCACGGTGGGGATACCGAGGACGCGGGCCCGGGCGGCCAGTGTCCGAACCCCCTCGACACCCAGGGGTGCGGCAGCGTCGGGCTTGGTGGAGGTCTGTTCCACCGGTCCGATACCCAGGACATCGGGAGGGCGGATCCCGTTGGCGATGTCCCGGGCGACCGCATCGAGGTGGGCCGGGGTCTCCACCGACAGTCCGATCATGCAGCCGGACGGCAGCAGGTCACGGGCGGTACAGTAGGGCATGTCGTCCTGGCCGATGTGCAGGTGGAGCCCCAGTTCGACGGCGGTCTCCACCCGGTCGTTGACGAACAGCGGCACCCGGTCGGCGAGTGTGTCCTTCAGCTGGGCAGCACGTTGCGTGACGACCTCGTCGGTGGCGTCCTTGTCCCGCAGCTGCACCACGCTGACACCACCGCGCACGGCGGCGTCGACGATACCGGGCACGTGTGCCGGTCCACCACCGAGCTGCGGATCGGTGACCAGGTAGAGGGACCAGTCATTCATCGAGGCTCACCGATCCGGCGATGTCGGCGGCGGACAGCGAGTACAGCCGGTCGATCCAGGCGACTGCGAAACTGCCGGGGGCGGACGCCTCCCGGGCCGCAGCGGTCCCGGCGGCACCGGCGTGGGCGTGCGCGGCGACAACTGCGGCGTGCAGGTCGGGGCCGGCGGAACCGGTGAAGCCGGTGGAGCCGGTGGCACCTGACAGTTCGGCGCCGAGATAGGCGGCGGTCAGTGCTCCGAGCGAACAGCCGGTCCCCACGACGCGCTGCATCAACGGATCGCCCGAGGTCAACCGGGTGGTCCGGGTGGTGCCGTCGGGCCGGGTGCTGACGATGAGGTCGCGTGGTCCGGAGACCGCCACGACGGCCCCGGTCGCCGCGGACACGGCGGCCGCGGCCACGGAGGCGGACTCGACCTCGTCGGTGGAGTCCACGCCGCGCCCACCGGCGGACGGTCCGGTCTCCCCCGTGACGAGCCCCGCCAGCGCGCGGATTTCGGAGGGGTTGCCACGGACTGCGGCAGGGCGGTGCCGGACGATGTCGCCGGCGAAGGAGGTGCGGGCTGCGGCACCACCGCATGCCACCGGGTCCAGGACCCAGGGGGTGCCGGCCTCGCCGGCGCCCCGGACGGCCTCACGCATGGCGGTGTACCCGGCGGCGGTCGGCGTCCCCAGATTGACGAGGACGCCGGAGGTGACGCGGGCGAAGTCGGCGGCCTCCTCCGGGGTGTCGACCATCGCGGGGGACGCCCCGGCGGAGAGGAGGACATTGGCGGTGAACTGGGTGACCACCGTGTTGGTCAGGCACTGCACCAGTGGCACGGTGTCCCGGAGACGGTCGACGCGTGCAGAAATCATCTGACATTCCCTTCGCTAGTCCGAACTAGAGCAGGTTCGACGGGTGTGCTCTCAGCGCCGTCGGTGGCGCACCCCGTGTCTGTGGTGCCCAGGGTACCCGGAGACCCCGGGCATGCAGAAAGGACCCGACCGGGTGGCCCACAGATGTGGGCCACCCGGTCGGGTCGCGGTCCCCGGGGTGGTCGAGGAGCGGTGGAACTAGTCGGTGGTGGGCTTGGTGTCCCGGCCCTCGCCGACCTTCAGGTTGTCGCGGACCATGACGGAGCGGATGCCCTTCTCGTCCTCGAGCTCACGCAGACGGTGCAGTGTGTTGCGGCCGTGGAGCTGCTGGCGGGTGGCCACCAGGTGCCAGCGGTTCGGGGACAGGGAGTTCAGGCCCCAGCTGTAGGCGGAGACGAAGCGGTTGCGGAAGCCCACGAGGAACATGAGGTGGACGGCGAGCCACATGAACCAGCCGAGCACACCGGCGATCTCGCGGTCGCCGATCTTCACGACGGCGTAGAAGCGGGACACGATCGCCATGGTGCCCTTGTCGTGGTAGTTGAAGTCCGGGCGGGCGTTGGTGCCCTCGACCTCGCCACGGATGATGTCGGCGACGTGCTCGCCACCCTGGATGGCGACCTGGGCCAGGCCGGGCAGGCGGTTGTAGCTCATCATGTCACCGATGACGAAGATCTCCTTGTGACCTTCGATGGCGAGGTCGCCACCGACCGGGACGCGACCGGCGCGGTCGGCGTCCACACCGTCGATCTGGTCGGTGACCATCTTGCCCAGCGGGCTGGCGGAGACACCGGCGGACCAGATCTTGCAGTAGGAGCCGACGGTGGTCTCCTCTTCGGTCTTCATGTTCTTCCAGGTGACGCCGTGCTGGTCGACGTTGGTGACCAGGGAGTTCGGGATGACCTCGACGCCGAGCTTCTCCAGACGCTTCTGGGCCTTCTTGCCCAGGTTCTTGCCGAAGGGCGGGAGGACCTGCGGGGAACCGTCGACGAGGAGGATCCGGGCACTGTTGGTGTCGATGTCCCGGAACTCGTTGTTCAGGGTGCGGTGCGCCATCTCGGCGACCTGGCCGGCGAGCTCGACGCCGGTCGGGCCGGCACCGACGATGACGAAGGTCAGGAGGCGCTTCTTCTCCTCCGGATCGTCGGTGATCTCGGCACGCTCGAAGGCGCCGGTGATCCGGGCGCGGATCTCGAGGGCGTCGTCGATGCTCTTCATACCCGGGGCGAACTCGGCGAACTGGTCGTTGCCGAAGTATGACTGGCCGGCGCCGGCGGCGAGGATGAGGGAATCGTACTGCAGCACGACCTCACGGCCACCCAGGTCTGCGGTGATGACCTTGGAGGGGACGTCGATGTCGCGGACCTCGGCCTTGACCACGCGGGTGTTCTTCTGCTTGCGCAGGATCTGGCGGATGGTCGGGGCGATCTCACCGGAGGACAGGACGCCGGTCGCCACCTGGTACAGCAGCGGCTGGAAGAGGTGGTGGTTGGTGCGGTCGATGATGGTCACGTCGACATCGGCGTCCGCGAGGCGCTTCGCTGCGAACAGTCCGCCGAAACCGGCTCCGACGATGACGACGTGGTGACGACCGCCGGCGGGGCGGGTCGGGGTGGATGCCATGGAAACAGTCTCCTCGCTCTACGGAGCTGTCGGTCACCTGTGTGGGGCCACCGTACAGAACCGTGCATGTTGTGATCGGCCGCAGCTCGTGCAGGTGGTCGGTGGCGGTTTCTTCCGTCGACCCGGCCTGCCTGGCGGCAACGTCGGTTGTTATGCGGCTAGTGTAGTGGTTTATTCCCAGTTGTTCAGAGCGTGGGTGCGTCTCCGGCGCCCGTTTCTGGGCGAGATGTCCGTTTGCGGGAGTCAGGCCCCCACAGGGGTGCCTGAAAATACCCCTGCAACAGGCGAAGACCACCCCGTCGGTGCCCCCGGTCAGTGTCCGGGCGCCGGCACCGAGAGTTTCTGGAAGGAGTTGCCGGTGTCCGAGGGTTTCATCGACCCCGAGCGGTGGCCGGACCTGGTCCGGCGCCCGGAGGCGACGCTTCTCGGTTCGCGCGCCGCCCGGGTGCGGGAACGTCTCGAACTGCTCACCCGTGACAACGGCATCGCCCTGACCCCGGGAGCGCGTCCCCGGTTCGTCGTCCGGGACGGCCTCGTCCTCGACCGGATCGTGGCCGACGGTTGGCTCGGTCTGGCGGAGGGGTACATGGCCGGCGAGTGGATCGCCGACCCGCTGCCGGAGGTCCTGGGCGTCCTGCTGTCGCAGCCACTGGAGAGCGGCCTCGGCGCCCTGATGTCGCGGCGCAGGCGCCGTGATTTCGGCGGGGTCGGGACCGGGGAACTCCCGGACGCGCTCGTCGAGCTGTACACCGGGGCGACCCGCGCCACCGGCTCGGCCCTGTTCGCCTCGGGGACGCGGACCTCCGCGACCCGTGACGTCACCCAGTTCGGCCGCGTCACCCCGGTGGTGGAGAGCTGGATGGACGCCCCGTCGGTGGTGGAGCGCGCAGACCTCGATGATGCGCAGGTCCACCGGACCAACCGGATGCTCGACATGGCGCGCACCGGTCCCGGTGACCGGGTGCTTGAACTGCCGAGCAGTGGTGGCGCGTTGGCGGTCATCGCGGCGCGCCGTGGTGCCCGCGTCGATGTGCTGACCGCCGATCCCGACCACGCCGAGGTTGTCCGGGCACGTGCCCATGCCGCGGGCGTCGGTGGCGCAGTCAGGGTCGAGACGATCCGTGGCGTGGTGCCGTCACCGCGGCAGTGGTCGGGCACCTATGACGCGGTGTTCAGCGTGGAGCGTGCCGAGACACTCGGGGACGAGGGGCTCGGGCAGTTCTTCGATGCGGTGGAGCGCATGCTGTCGCGCGACGGGATCGCCGTGATCCAGTCGGTTGTCCACGCCGGGGGCTCGGAACTGGCGGACGACGTGGTGGCGCAGAGTCTCGACGTCATGCGTGCCTATGTGTGGCCGGCCCTGCGCTACCCGACGACGGTGCGGATGACCGCACAGGCCAACAAGGCGGGCCTGGAACTCCTCCGCGAGGTCCATACCGGGTCGCATATGGCGCTGACCCTGGGGCTGTGGCGGGCAGTGTTCACTTCACGCGAACGGCAGGCCGCCGCCGCCGGCTTCGATCCGGTCTACCGCCGGCTGTGGGACTACCAGCTGGCACTGCATGAGGCACTGGTGGATGCCGGCGCGCTGGACTGTGTGCAGCTGGTAATGCGACGGCATTGACGTCTCTGACGTCACTGATCTTCTGCGTCGCTGTCGCCGGCGAACCGTTGACGCATGTTCCGGCGCTCACGGCGGGCATGGAGCTGCATCCGGGTGACCTTCACCGCGACGGGGAGAAGTACTGCACCGACGCCCACGATGACGATCAGGTCGAGGTAGTCACGGACGAAGGGGATACCGCCGAGCAGGAATCCCAGCACGGTGATCCCGGCTCCCCAGGCGAAACAGCCGATGACCGACCAGAAAGTGAAGGCCGCGCGGGGCATCTTCGCGATGCCGGCGACGAGGGGGGCGAGGGTGCGGACGACCGCGATGAACCGGGCGATGAGCACGGTGAAGGGCCCGTAGCGGGAGAAGAACTCCTCGGTCTTCGTCACGGCGTCCGGACCGATCCAGTTGAGGACGCGGGACTCCAGCGCCGCCTGGCCGTATCTGCGTCCCAGCGTGTACCCCACCTGGTCGCCGATGACGGCGGCCATCGGGATGCAGAGACACAATGCCCACAGTGGGGCGAAGGGGTTGTCCGACGCGGCCATGATCCCCGCGGTGAACAGGAGCGTGTCACCGGGGAAGATGAACCCGATGAGGATGCCTGTCTCCATGAAGATGATGATCATGATTCCTGCGAGGCCGAAGGAACTCAACAGGTTGTCGACGTCGAACATGCAGCGATTGCCTCGCTTTGTCAGGGGAGGGGACGCCCTGGGCAACGGCAGCGGGCCGTCCCGGCGAAATGAAACGCCACCCACAATAGGCCAACGGCCCCGGAAACTGTGCTTCCGGGGCCGGATAAGTGATGCGGGTTCAGCCGCCGGATCAGACGCTGTAGAGGTCGATGTCCCTGGTCTCCCGCATGACACGGATGGCGACGAGCGAGATCACCGTCACCACGCCGAGGTAGACGCCCACGGCCCAGGGGCCGTAGCTGGTGGCCAGGGCCACGGCGATGAACGGGGCGATGGCGGCACCGAGGATGGACGCGAAATTGTAGGCGATTCCGGAGCCGGTGTAGCGCACGTTGGTGGGGAACATCTCCGGGAGCACGGCGGACATCGGGCCGAAGATCAGGCCCATGAGCAGCATGCCGAGGGAGAGGTAGATACCGGCGCTCAGTCCGGTGGCGGTGTCCGGGTCGAGGAAGAGCTGGAAGGCGCAGCAGTAGACCAGGATGAGGCAGGACGCGATGGTCAGGAACTTCTTCCGGCCGATGGTGTCCGCCAGGTGGCCGGCGATCGGGATACCGATGACGAAGAACAGGGCGGAGATGAGCTGGATGACCAGGAAGTGCTCGTACTCGATGCCCAGGCCCTTTCCTTCGTCCTTGTCTCCGATGCCGAAGGACAGGAACCAGGTGGTCACGATGTAGAAGAGGGTGTAGGTGGAGACCATGACGAAGGTGCCGAGGATGACGTCTTTCCACGCGTTCCGGAAGACCTCCTTGGTCGGGACCTTGACGTCCTCGCCCTTGTCGAGGGTCTCCTGGAAGACAGGGGTCTCGTCGAGCTTGAAACGGACCCACAGACCGATGGCCACCATCACGGCGGAGCAGAGGAAGGGCACGCGCCAGCCCCAGGAGAGGAAGTCTCCCTTGATGTCACCGTCGGTGTGGTTCATGATCGTGACAAGCAGCAGGAACAGGCCGTTGGCCAGCAGGAATCCGAACGGTGCGCCGAGCTGTGGCCACATGGCGGCCCGGGCGCGCTTGCCTTCCTCGGCGTTCTCGGTGGCCAGCAGGGCTGCGCCGGACCACTCTCCGCCGAGGCCGATGCCCTGGCAGAAGCGGAGCAGGGCGAGCAGGGCCGGGGCCCACAGACCGATCTGGTCGTAGGTCGGCAGGCAGCCGATGATGAAGGTGGCGATACCCATGGTGAGCAGCGCGCCGATGAGCGTGGCCTTGCGTCCGATGCGGTCACCGAAGTGGCCGAAGAGGACCGAGCCGACCGGGCGGGCGACGAAAGCCAGTCCGAAGGTCGCCAGGGAGGCGAGCAGGCCGACGGTGGAGTTCTCGCTCTTGGGGAAGAACAGGTCGGGGAAGACGACGACGGCTGCCGTGGCGTAGGCGTAGAAGTCGTAGAACTCGATCGTCGTACCGATGGTGGACGCGATGATCACGCGCCCGCGGCTGTTTCCGTTCGTCCGGGCCTTGTCACCGGTCCGGTCGGTCGAGGGTTCAGGCGGTGGGGTGGGCTGGAGGGTGTAGGTCATAGTTCGCGGCGCTTCTCTTCGGGGTCAGGTACGCCCCGACGGTCTCCCACTGTGTGGGATGCCAGGGCCAGTGAATGGGAAACTACTCTCTCACATTGTGAGCGTCAAGTTCCTAAAGTATGAGACTGAAGCTGAATTCGAATTAATGTCGTTAACTTGCTGCAGGGTGCACGGGCGGTCCATAGGATAGTTCGCCATGGGAGAGAGAACTGATGTCATCGTCGTCGGCTGCGGACTCGCCGGCATGGTCGCCGCCCATGAGGCGCAGAAGGCGGGGCTCAAGGTCCTGGTGCTGGACCAGGAGAACCGCAACAACCTCGGGGGACAGGCCTTCTGGTCGCTCGGTGGACTGTTCTACGTCGGAAGCCCCGAGCAGCGGCTCATGGGTGTGAAAGACTCCGAGGATCTCGCATGGCGGGACTGGGAGAACTCCGCGGACTACGAGGACACCGCCCCCGGCGGCAACGACCACTGGGCCCGCGAGTGGGGCCGTGCCTACGTCCACTTCGCGGCCACCCAGAAGCGCGACTATCTCAAGGGCCTCGGTCTCAACGTCCTGCCGACGGTCGGCTGGGCCGAGCGTGGCAGCGGTGACGCCTCCGGCCACGGAAACTCCGTGCCCCGCTTCCACCTCACCTGGGGCACCGGGCCCGAGGTCGTCCGTGTCTTCCGCGAGCCGCTGCTCGAGGCGGAGAAGGCAGGTCGGGTGACCTTCGCCTTCCGTCACCGCGTCGACGAACTCACCGTCGAGGGGGACGCCAACGGCATCCGACGCGTCGTCGGCGTCAAGGGGAGCATCCTCGAACCCTGTGACGACCTTCCGCGTGGCGTCGAGTCCTCCCGGGAGGTCGTCGACACCTTCGACATCCGGGGCGCCGCGGTCGTCGTCACCTCCGGCGGTATCGGAGGAAACCTCGACCTGGTCAGGAAGTCCTGGCCGACCGACCGGTGGGGCGAGTGCCCGGAGGGCCTGGTCACCGGCGTCCCCGCCCACGTTGACGGACGGATGATCGGCATCTCCGAGGAGGCCGGTGCGTCCACCGTCAACACCGACCGGATGTGGCACTACACCGAAGGCATGAAGAACTGGGACCCCATCTGGCCCAACCACGGCATCCGGATCATCCCCGGTCCGAGCTCACTGTGGTTCGATGCCGCCGGTGACCGCCTGCCCACCAACCTCTTCCCCGGTTCGGACAACCTCGCTGCCCTGGCCCACATCGGCCGCACCGGTCACGGCTACAGCTGGTTCGTGCTGGACAAATCCGTCGCCGGCAAGGAGTTCATCTTCTCCGGCTCGGAGCAGAACCCCGACCTCACCGACAAGGAGTTCCGCAAGCTCCTCGGCAAGATCGGACCCGGCATGCACGTCGCGGTCCAGAACTTCATGGACCACGGCGAGGACTGGGTCATCGCCAATGACCTTGACGCCCTCGTCACGGGGATGAACGACCTCGCATACGCGGAGAACCCGGACGCACCTCTCATCGACGTCGACCACCTGCGCCGTCAGGTGGAGGACCGGGACAGTCAGATCGACAACAAGTTCAGCAAGGACGCCCAGGTCAACTACATCCACACCGCGCGGAAGTTCCTCGGCGACAAGATCGTCCGCGCCGCGTCCCCGCACCGCCTGCTCGACGAGAAGCACGGACCGTTGATCGCGGTGCGACTGCGGGTGCTCACCCGCAAGACCCTCGGTGGCATCGAGACCGACCTGTCGGGACGCTGCCTGCGCTCCGACGGCTCGGTACTGCCCGGGCTCTACGCCGCCGGTGAGGTCGCCGGTTTCGGTGGTGGCGGCATGCACGGGAAGAATGCGCTGGAGGGCACCTTCCTCGGCGGCTGCATCCACTCCGGCAAGCGGGTCGGCGAGGCACTCCGCGTGCAGGTGCGTGCTCTCCAGCGCTGAGCAGGCATTGCCGATAGTCTCAGGGGATGAATACCCCGGAGATTCCCTGGCACACCTTGGACGCACACGACTGGCGCGATCACGTCGCCACGTTCACGGACGACCCGGAACGGGAACCCGGGTCGCCGGGTGGGGCAGAGACCGGCGTACGTGCCGCCCTGACGCGCATCGCCCGCTACGACCGGGATCTCAACGCCTTCCAGACCGTCCTCGCCGATGAGGCTCTCGCTACCGCGACCGATCTCGACCGGCTGGAACCCGCTCAGCGTGGCCGACTGCACGGCGTTCCGGTGGCGGTGAAAGCCGAGATCGACGTCAAGGGCGTGGTGACCACCTTCGGCACCCGGGCAAACACCACTCCGGCGACCGCGGACGCCCTCGTCGTGCAGAAGCTCAGGGACGCCGGCGCGGTCATCATAGGGGTGACGCGCATGCCCGAGTTCGGGGCCTGGCCCTACACACAGACGGACGGTTACGGTGTCACCCGCAATCCGCACGACCAGTCGAAGACGCCCGGCGGCTCCTCGGGTGGTTCGGCAGCCGCGGTCGCCGCCGGACTGGTCCCCGTCGCCCTCGGCGGTGACGGTGGCGGGTCGATCCGCATTCCCGCGGCGAACTGCGGTCTGTTCGGCCTCAAGCCCCAGCGTGGTCGGGTTTCCGCGTCCCCGAACCCCCACCTGTGGCATGCACTCGGCACCACCGGCCCGCTCACCCGTTCCGTGCGGGACAGTGCTCTGGTCTATGACCTCGTCAGCGGAAACGTCGACGGGGACGCCTACCGTGCCGAACCTGTCGGGTCACTGGTCGAGGCGGTCGACGGTGCCGCTGCGGCACCGCGGTTGCGCATCGGTGTGTGCCTCACTCCGCCGGCGAAGACCGGGAAACTCCACCCCGAGCATGCGGCGGCGGTGCACCGTGCCGCTGATCTGCTGCGCGCCGCAGGGCACACGGTCACGGAGTACGACCCGCACTATCCGGACCCCACCGCGTCCTTCATCCCCCAGTTCTTCGCCGGAATCCGCACGGAGAAAAGGGGGGTCGAACACCCGGAGCGACTGGAGGCACGCACCCGGGCCGTGGTCCGGACGGGTGCCTGGGTCCGCCGCCCGGTCCACCGGTGGGCGGAGAAGAAGGGCGGGACGATCGCCCGCGCCCTGGACCACGTCTGGACAGAGGTGGATGTCCTGCTCACCCCGACGGTGCCTGACCGGCCGGGTGCGGCGGACGCGATCGCCGGCAAGGGTGCGGTGCGGACCCTGCTCGCGGCCAGCGGGCCGGTGGCCTACACCGCGATGTGGAACGTCACCGGGTTCCCGGCGGCGTCCGTCCCGCTGGGCACCGGCAGCGACGGTCTGCCGCTGTCCGTGCAGCTCGTGGGGCCGGACAACGGCGAGGAACGCCTCGTCGCGCTGTCCTCCGAACTGGAGACGGCACTGGATGCCGGGACCGCCGACGAGACGACCTAGCTGGCGTTGCCGCCGGCCGGGGTGCCGGTCGGGGTGATCACCGGGAAGTCGGACCAGGGGAAATCGATCCACTGGTCGGTCTTCTTCCACGCGTAGTCCGGGGTGATGATCGACCGGGACTTGTGGTAGATCACCGCGGTGCGCGACTCGACGACGGTCTCCGCGCAGTACTGCTGGACGAGTTCGAGGGTCTTGCCGGAGTCAGCGACATCGTCGGCGATCAGGACCTTCATGCCCGACAGGTCGACGGCCTCGGGCGTCGGCGGAAGCATCACCGGAGCTTCGAGGGTCTCACCGATACCGGTGTAGAACTCCACGTTGATCACGGAGACGTTCTTCACGCCCATCGCGTAACCGAGCGCACCGCCGATGAGCAGGCCACCGCGGGCGATGGAGAGGATCAGGTCGGGCTTGTAGTCGTCGACGATCTCCTGGGCCAGTTCCTTGATGGCGTCGCCGAAGAGTTCGTAGGAGAGGATCTCGCGTTCATTGCTCGTGGGGCTCATGGGGTCTCATCGTAGCGTGTCCGGCGCATTCCTAAGATGGTGGACATGCGAATCGGAATCATCGGAGCCGGCGCGGTCGGCACATTCTTCGGCGCGCGGCTCGCCCAGGCAGGTCACGACGTCACGGTCCTGGCACGGGGAGCCGCACTCGACGCGGTCCGCGCCGACGGACTGCGGGTCGACATCGACGGGCAGGAGCCGCAGTTCGTGCCTGTCCACGCCGCGGCGTCCCCGGCGGAACTCACCACCGCTGACGGTGAGGCCCTCGACGTGGTTCTCCTGGCGGTCAAGGCCACCGGCGTGACTCTCGCGGAGCGACAGGCGCAGATCGCCGCGCTGGTGCAGGGTATCCCCGGGGATCCGGTGATCGCCACGACACAGAACTCGGTGGAGGTCCACCGCCTCGTTGCCGATGCCGTGGGCACCGACCGTACCTGGCCCGGCGTGGTGCGCGGCTACTTCATCCACACCGGTCCGGCGACGGTGAGGTTCGTCCCGCCGCTGGCCAGTTTCACCGTCGGACTCTGGGAGGGCGCCGGAAGTACCCGGGACGCCACCCTCGCAGCCTTCGCCGAGACCTTCACCGCCGCGGGGATCACCGGCATCGTCCGTGACGACCTGTGGTGCGACATCTGGGAGAAGGCCATGTTCGTCACCTGCTTCGGTGCACTCGGAGCGGTTGCGCAGCAGCCGATCGGGGCGCTGCGCACCACCCTGCGGTCCAGTCTCGAGGGCATGGTCACCGAGGCGGACGCCGCGGCACGGGCCACCGGTGTGGAACTGCGGGAGGACGCGGTGGCCCGGACCATGGCCTTCATCGACGCCCAGCCGGAGGATGCCACGAGCTCCATGCAGCGTGACATCACCGAGGGCATCTCCGGCGAGCTCGATTCCCAGCTCGGCGCGATCATCCGGGCCGGGGATAACGGGGGAGCGGACACCCGGCTGCTCGATCTGGTCCACGGACTGCTGCAACTGCGCCTGAGCTGAGGCGGTTCAGTCCCGGTTCACTCCCGGGGTGACCGGATCGCCGTCGGCGTCCTCGTCACCGATGTCGTCACGGCGATCGTCATCGGGTGTCCAGCCGTCAGCCCACTCACCGGAGCCGTAGTCGTAACCGACGGCATTGCCGGCCTCATCGGTGCGCTGGTACCACTCAGTGACCTCCTGGGAGGTCGAGTCGAAGTCCGCACCGGCACCGTGACCCTCCTCGGCGCGTCCCACAGAGAGCTCGAAGTCGTCGCCGTGCTCCTCAAGCCCCTTGACCACCGCATTGTGGATGGCGGTCTCGGCGTAGTTCCGGCGGATCGCCGCCGGGTCGGTACTGAGGTCCCTGATGAAGGCCACGATGAGCCCGATGAGGACCACCGAGAACGGGATGGCGATGAGGATGGTCAGGTTCTGCAGACCACTGAGGGCGTCCTCGCCGCCGGCGAGCAGCATGACCACGGCGATGCCCATCATGCACAGGCCCCAGAAGATGACCGTGTACTTGCGCGGTTCGGGGTTGCCTTTCTCCGACAGCGTGCCCATGATCACTGACGCCGAATCAGCGGAGGTCACGAAGAAGACCGCCAGGACGAACATGATGATCCACGGGGTGATCTGCGCCAGGGGGAGGTTGTCGAACATGGAGAACAGGATCTGCTCCGAGGAGTCGTTCCCGTCCATGCCGACGGCCCCGTTGCGGTGCTGGGTGATGGCGGTACCACCGAAGATCGTGAAGGCCAGGATGAGGATCGCGGTCGGAACCAGGGTGGTGACCACGGAGAACTCCCGGAGGGTGCGTCCTCTCGAGATCCGGGCGATGAACATGCCGACGAACGGGGTCCAGGCGATCCACCATGCCCAGTAGAAGGCGGTCCAGGACGCCTGGAAGTCGACGGTGTCCTGGCCCCAGGACAGGGACTTGCCCATCATCTCGATGAGGCCGGAGGCGTAGGACGCCGCGCCCGAGGGCACGAGGTTGAGCAGGAACAGCGTCGGTCCGACGAGGAAGACAAACAGGATCAGGCCCAGCGTCAGGCTGATGTTGATGTTCGACAGGTAGCGGATACCCCGGGAGACCCCGGAGACGGCGCTGATGATGAACGCGAGGGTGAGTACCGCGATGATGATGATCAGGGCACTGTTGGCCAGTGGGCCGGCCCCGGAGACGATCTCCACGCCGGTGCCGATCTGGATCGCCGACAGGCCCAGGGTGGCGGCGGTGCCGAAGAGGGTGGCGATGATCGCCATGATGTCGACGAGGCGTCCGGCGAAACCGTTGGTCTGGTTCTCGCCGAACAGTGTGCGGAACACCGAGGACAGCAGGGAGACCCGGCCGCGACGGTAGGTGCTGTAGGCCAGTGCGCCGCCGACCAGTGCGTACAGGGCCCACGGGGACAGTCCCCAGTGGAAGTGTGCCTGGGCCATCGCCTGGTGGACGGCTTCGGGGGTGTCGGCGTCGACGGTGTGGGGCGGAGGCGACAGGTAGTACGACAGCGGCTCGGAGGGGCCGAAGAAGAAGATGCCGACGCCGATGCCGGCACCGAACATCATGGCGATCCAGGAGAACCGGGAAAACTCCGGCTCTTCGTCGTCCTTACCCAGCTTGATCTGGCCGAACCTGGAGAATGCCAGGTAGACCATGACGATCAGGGCGGTGATCATGACGATGTTCAGCAGCCAGCCGGTGTTCTCCATCGCCCAGGAGAACATCGACGACGACGTCGAGGCCACCGAGTCCGGGCTGGTGACACCCCAGATGATGAAGGCGAGGATGAGGGGGGCGGTGATGCCGAAGACCATCTTGTCCAGGCCGAACCTGTTGCGCTGTTCATCGATGCTGATCCCGGGGACAAGGCCGGGGTGCATGTCATCGGGGTAGAGGCCTACCGCACCCCGCCGTGTGGCGGGGTCGGAGGTACGGGCAGTCGGACTGTCAGGTGAATCTGGTTCAGTCATTCTCCCAGGTTAGCGGCATGCCCCCGGGCCCTGTTCATCCACCTCTCAGAATCTGCCGTCCGGCCCGGTTCCGCGGTGACCTGGGACAGCAACCGGCAGTAGTTCATGAGCTGTTCGGGTGAGGCGCATTGCGGCGGCGGCGTCCACGCCGTTCTGCAGCAGCTCGCGCAAGATGACCCGCGGGCCGGAGTAGATGTGGCGGCTCAGCGGGTCGACGACTCCCGAGGTCGACCTGGAAGGTGTTCTGGTCCCCGTTGCGCATCGGCATAGCGACGTATCTGGCACAGGGGAGGCAGATTGGTACCGGAAGAATTACTTACTCCACGTAGGCGCCGAGCAGGGTCTCGTTGTCGGCCGGGTCACCGTCCGGGGTCGGTTCGGTGAGGTACTGCTCCCAGGCGAGGCCGGTGGGAGTCAGACCCTGCTCGTTGACCCAGTCGAAGAGGTGCCCGTAGGCGGCGACGATCAGGTCGTAGCTCCCTCGGACCAGCAGGGTGACCGCCCGGCCGGCAGGCAGGACTTCCGGGGTGACGTCACCGTCGGCGCTGATCGGGTCGGTGACGGGCACCGCGGCGGAGAGGTCGATGGTCTCCGCTGGCATACCGTGGGTGACAGCCATGGCCGGTCCGGAGGGGCTGACGCCGGCCTTTCCCAGACTGTTGAAGATCAGCGGAAAGGCGCGGTCGTAGTGGTCTCTGATGCCGTCCATGGGAAGTGTCTCGCGGACGACGGCGAGATGCTGTTCCGGGCGTTCGGCAAGTTCCGGGGTGGGGAAATCGGTGGTCATCACAGCCTCCTGGGGTGTTGTGGTGGTGTCGCCCGTCGATTCTACCGGCAGCGGGGGTGGACGTGGGAACGGGTGATCGATTAATGGATTTCTTTCCGTCCAGGCTTCCAGCGTCATCGAGCTGATCCTCACGCAACCGGACAAAGGGTCTCAGGTACCCTCGCGACCATGTCTGACGAGAACCCCGCCACCCCGTCCGCCACATTCGAACCGCGTCTGATGCTCGGTGACCTGCTGTTTGAGTCGCTGCCTGGAGAGGAAGACGTGATCGCGCAGGTGTCCGATGTGCCGGGTGACCTCGGTGTCGCCGTGGAACCGGTCGCAGGGAAGGAGGGGATTCTCGAGGTCCGGATCGCGAAGTTCGGTGCCATCGCCTTCCTCACCCTCATCGACGCGCCCGTCCCGGACCATGAGGCCGAGTCCAACGCCCACCAGCTGTACTGCCAGGGCGAGGACCGTGACCGCATCTCCACGCACAAGGCACAGATCCTCGTCGCCGTGCCGCCGGAGTTCACCGGTGACGCCGCCGAACAGGTCGCTGACCTGTCCGCACCGCAGACCCAGCTGATCGCCGCCCGTGTGCACGGCATGCTGACGATGGCTCTGTCACGTCTGCCCGGTCTCGTCGGCTACTACTCCGGGTCCGCGGCGGCGACGTTCGGCCTGCCGTTCCTGCACCAGGTCGTGACCGGTCAGTTCGGCTCCACCCCGTGGCCGCTGTGGGTCTCGGCCTGGCTGCGACCGGAAGCGGAGGGCTTTTCCGGTTACACCCACGGTCTCTGGGCGATGGGACATCCTGAGCTGCAGGTGGTGAACGCCTCCATTTCGCCGGAGGACCTGTTCATGTACCTCATGGACACTTCCGCCTACCTCGTCCTTGAAGAGGGGGAATTCGCCGACGGGCAGTCCACCGGACGCAACGCCGAGGAACTGTTCACTCTGCACGCCGAGCCGTGGGTCGTCGACCAGAGTGTCCCGGCGTTCCGGATCGGGATGTGAGGCGCACGAAGCGGGCGGAAGGAACTACGCGCCCTGCCAGACGGTGTCGAACGGGGTGTTCGCGGTGACACGGTGCTCGATGCCGCGGGTGACGAGGTCCTTGGCGACGTGTACCGCAGTGGCGACATCATTGCCCTTGGCCAGCTCCGCGGTGAGTGCGGCGGCGACGGTGCAGCCGGCACCGGAGACGCGCTGCTCGCCGACCTTCGGCACGGCGAAGCGGGTGATCTCGTGGCCGTCCCAGAGAACATCCACGGCGTCCTCGCCCGGAAGCTCGACGCCCCCCTTGGCCAGCACGTAGGGGACTTTCTCACCGATACGCTTCGCGGCCTCCTCGAGATCCTCGACGGTCTCGATGTGTTCCATGCCGGACAGGCTCTGGGACTCGAAGACGTTCGGGGTGACGACGGTGGCGAGCGGGAGGATCTTCTCCTTGAGGGCGTTGTCGGTGTCCAGCGCCGCGCCGGGCTCCTGGCCCTTGCAGATCAGCACCGGGTCGAGGACCAGGTTCTCCCAGGAGCGTTCCGCGAGCTTTTCGGCGACGATCTCGATGGTGGCAGGGGTTCCCAGCATGCCGACCTTGGCGGTCTTCATGTTCTCGACCGGGTGGGTGGCCAGGGCGGCCTCGAACTGCTCGGCGATGAGCTCCGGGTCGACCGGATGGAAACGGTGACCCCAGCCGTTGTTCGGATCGAAGGCGACGATGCAGGACAGTGCGCCGACGCCGTAGACCCCGAGCTGCTGGAAGGTCTTCAGATCGACCTGGATGCCGGCACCGCCGGTGGCTTCAGAACCGGCGATGACGAATGCGATGGGGGGATTAGACATAGGCCAATCGTAAATGACGCCGGGGGTCCGGGGGTGATCCGCCACACCTGGGATGCCAGGTAGGTCACGTCCGGTTCGCCTGTGCTCGAGGGTGCCCGCGCACCGGAGAATAAACAGGGTATACAGGATAAACCGCCGTGACCTGCAGTGACGGCAGGCCATGGCGATCATGGTCGATCAGTGGGTGACCGGGACCGGGTGTCTAGGCCGGACGCAGCAGTCCGATGATCTGGCCGTCCTGGCCGCGGACGACCATGACCACGCCGTAGTGGTCGATGGTCTTGACTCCGCCGAGCCACTGGTTGTCGCAGGCGATCATCGTCGAGATGAACGGGTTGACGTGGGCAGTGCGGATACCGTTGCCGGTGACGGTGTAGGTCGAGCCGATGCCGTTGCAGCCGTCGGTGCCGGAGACCCGTCCGTTATGGAAGGTCAGTTCACCGTTACCTGCCGGATTGAGGTCGACCCAGCGTCCCGCGAACTGCAGGCTCGGCAGCGAGGACAGCGACCCTTCTGCGAGCGACGGGGTGGCGTCCGGCAGAGCGGGGGCGGCCGTGGCGGCGGGGACTCCGGCGAGGCCCACTGCGGCGACGACCGCGGCCGTGCCGGTGAGGACCCTACGGGTCAGTCGGGGATGTCGGGTGGTGTGTGTCGCGGTGTGTGTCATTGTTCCTGCCACTCCTCGTGGCGGTCGGAGACAGTTGACGCCGGTCACGGGATGCCGGTGTGATCGGCGTCTCAATAACTACCATCGCGTTCGCCCGGCCAATCGTTAGCGCCTGGCATATTTCGGTCGGAGGAGTCCACCGTCACTGCCGGTAGGACGCCAGGAAGTTCCCCATCCGTTCCATTGCCGTGCCCAGCACCTTCTCCTCCGGCAGCAGCACAATGCGCAGATGGTCCGGGGTGGGCCAGTTGAAGCCGGTGCCGTGGACCAGCAGGATGTGCTCGCGCTCCAGCAGGTCCATGACCAGCTGTTCGTCATTGCGGATCTGGTGGACCTCCGGATCCAGGCGCGGGAAGGCGTACAGTGCCCCGCGGGGCGTCACGCAGCTCACCCCGTTCATCGCGTTGAGTGAGGACGCCACGACGTCCCGACTGCGGCACAGTCGACCACCGGGGGCGGTCAGTCCACCGATCGACAGGTCGGCGTCCTCCCTGGAAGCGGCACCGCCTAACGCTGCGACGACCGCCTGCTGTCCCGGCACGTTCGCACACAACCGGGTGGAAGCCATGAGATTGAGCCCGTGGAGGAAGTCCTCGGCATGGTCCGTCGGCCCGGTCACCACCAGCCATCCGGCGCGGTAGCCGGCCAACCGGCTCGACTTCGACAGACCGGAGTAGCTCAGCGTCAGGAGGTCAGGGGCGACGGTGGCCAGGGGAGTGTGGGTGACGCCGTCGTAGGTGATGACGTCGTAGATCTCGTCGACAAGCAGGGTCAGGGAGTGGCGCCGGGCGATGTCGGCGATACCGCGCAGGAGATGCGGCGGGTAGACCGCGCCGGTGGGGTTGTTCGGGTTGATCACCACGATCGCCGTGGTCCGGTCGGTGATCCGGGCCTCCATGTCGGCGAGATCGGGGTTCCAGTTGTCGGACTCGTCGCACCGGTAGTGCACCGCGTTACCGCCGGCCAGGGTGACCATTGCGGTCCACAGCGGGTAGTCGGGGGCGGGGACAAGAATCTCGTCGCCGGTGTCCACGAGTGCCTGGCAGGTCATGGTGATCAGCTCGGAGACCCCGTTGCCGAGGAACACCCGGTCGCGGTCGAGCTCCGGGAAGTCCGGGACGGCGGCGTAGCGGGAGATGACGGCCTCCACCGCCTCCGGTAGCCCGTGGGAGTCCGAGTAGCCGTGGGAGACGTCGAGGGTGCGTGCCATGCGCTCCACGATCGACGGAGGAGCGGTGAACCCGAACGGCTGCGGGTTGCCGATGTTGAGCTTGAGGATCTCGGTGCCCTCGCGTTCCAGGGCTGCGGCACGGTCGGCGACCGGGCCGCGGATCTCGTAGAGGACATTGCGGAGTTTCGAGGACCGCCGTACCGGGCCCAGTAGCGGTTTCGCACTGTTCACGGTAGCGCTATCATGGTTTCTCATGTCTGACAGTAGCAGTTCCCGACTGGCCGCAGAACTGCGCACCTGGATCGCCGGACGTGCCCCGGGGACCCGGCTACCCTCCACCCGGACCCTGGCGAAAGAACACGGGCTCGGTCCGGTGACCGTGCAGGAGGCCCTGCGCTCGCTCACCGCCGACGGCCTCGTCGAGACCCGCCCGGGGGTCGGCACCTTCATCGCCACGGCGTCGGAGACCCGGCGCGTCCGCCCGACGGACTTCTCCTGGCAGGTCGGCGCGCTGGGGGAGAGGGCCGGACGGATACCCGGTGAGTCCCGGTCCACGCCTGCCTCCGGTGTGCTGCGCCCCACCCCGGTGGACGCCGTCGCACTGCACAACGGGTACCCGGGAAGGGACCTCCTGCCAGAGAAGGCGGTCCGGCAGGCCCTGGGGCGGGCTGCCCGGTCGGATGCGGCCGTGACGGCCGCACCGCGGGCCGGCCTGCAGGAACTGCGGCACTGGTTCGCCCAGGACCTGGCCACGCAGACCCCTCCTGGTGTCACACCGGTCACCGCTACGGATGTCACCGTGCTGCCCGGTACACAGTCGGGGCTCTCTGCGATCTTCCGGGCGGTCACCGGGCCGGGAGAGCCGGTGGTCCTGGAATCCCCGACCTACTGGGGTGCGGTGCTCGCCGGCCCGCAGACGGGCGTCCGGATGGTCCCGCTGGCCACGGGCCCGGACGGCCCTGACCCGACTGAGCTTGACCGCGTCCTCGCCCGGACCGGGGCACGACTGTTCTACGCCCAACCACGGTTCACCAACCCGACCGGTGCGGTGTGGTCCCCGGAGACCCGGAGCCGCATCCTCGAGGTCGTCGCACGCCACGGTGCCTTCCTTGTCGAGGATGACTGGGCGAAGGACTTCGCGATCGACGGTGTGGCGGCGTCCCTGCCACCGATGGCCGCCGGTGACGATTCGGGCCGGGTGATCTACCTGCGGTCCCTGTCGAAGTCACTGTCCCCGGCGCTGCGGGTCGGCGCGGTCATCGCCCGTGGTCCGGTGCGCGAGCGGATCCTCGGCAATGTCGGTGCCTCGTCGATGTACGTCTCCCCGCTGCTCCAGGCCGCCGCCCTCGACGTCCTCGGGACACCGGCCTGGCGCAGTCACCTCAGGACACTGCCCGACCGGCTCGCGCACCGGCGGGACCTGCTGGTCACCGCGGTGAGGATGCACCTTCCCGAGGCAGAACTGACCGCCGTGCCGACCGGTGGCCTCAACCTGTGGCTGCGACTGCCGGACGCGACGGACCTCGACCGGCTCGTCGCCGACTGCGAGGCCAGAGATGTGGTCATCGCCGGTGGCGACGACCTCTTCCCGAGCGAGCCGACCGGCCGGTTCCTGCGGCTGAATTTCGCCGGCCCGGAACCCGGCCGCTACGGCGAGGCTGTGCGGATCCTCGGGGAGGTACTCAGAGCAGGGCTTCAATGACGAGGGCGACCCCGTCTTCGTCATTGGAGGAGGTGAGTTCGTCGGCGACATCTTTCACCGCGTCTTCGGCATTGGCGACAGCGACCCCGTGACCGGCCCAGGTGAGCATTTCCCTGTCGTTGAGCCCGTCGCCGAAGGCGAGGACCTCGGAACGCTCCACGCCCAGTCGGGTGCACAACTGCGCCAGTCCGGAGGCCTTGGACACGCCCGCGGCCATGACCTCGACGAACGGCGCACCGGACAGGGTCATCTCGAACAGTCGGTTGTCCAGTTCACCGGCGTCCACCAGACCACGGGTGATCCTGTAGAGCTCCGGGCTGCCGAGTGTCTCGTGCCGGAAGACCAGTTTCAGCGCGGACGCTCCTGTGACGACCTCGAGGGGCTCACTGTGCATCGCCGCGGGGTCGCGCTTGTGGTCGGAGAAGGTCGCCAGGTCGGCGTATCCGTTCTGGGCGACGAAGCGCTCCCCGGCGTCCCGGACCGCGGCGTAGCGCACCCCCGGCACAGCGGCGTCGAGCACGGTGACGAACCGGGCGATGACCTCGGCCGGGACCTCGTCGGAGAAGAGCAGTTCACGGGTGGTCAGATGCACGCCGAAAGCGCCGTTGCTGCACAATGCCCACTGGTCGAAGCCGAGGACCGGCTGCAGGTGCCGAAGACCCACCGGGTTTCGGGCGGTCGCGGGGACGACGTGGATCCCGGCGGACGCCGCGGCGTCCAACGCCTCCAGGGTTCGCGGACTCACCCCGCCGGCGCTGTCCAGCAGGGTGCGGTCCAGGTCGGTGGCGATGAGACGGACACTCACGCGGGCACCGCGGGGATCAGTTCACCGAGTTCGGTGCCGCCCTCATTGGTCACCGAGAGGTGGTCGCCCTCATGTCGCACCTCGTGCATCGACACAATCCACGGGCTCCACGGGCCGGTGCAGGCCATCATGGTCGTGGGGAAGGGCTCCACGGTGGCCACCGACCCCTTACCGCCGGACCCGGAGTCCAATGTCCAGGTCGACTGGAAGTTGTTGCAGCCGTCGGTACCGGTCAGGGAGCCGTCGTCGGCGAAGTTGATGATGGCGCCGCCGTCCGGGTCACGCCAGGAGCCGGTGTAGGCGTCCCCGGTGCCGGGGATGATCCGGATGTCGGGATGTCCGGGCATGGTCATGGGGTCCTCCGTGGTGTCGTCGCCGGGTTCGTCTGTATCGGACTCCGCCGGAGTTGTGGGTGCCGCGGACGTCTCCGGGGCCGCCGAGGTCGATGAGGGCACCGACGTATCTGCTGCGTCGTCGTCTGAGTCGCTGCAGGCGGCGAGGGACACTGCCAGTGCAACGGCGGGCAGCGCGGTAAGGACGCGTCTGTTCATGCCTCTACTCTGCCATGTCCCGGAACCGGCCCGATTCTCCCCGGCTCTACTGCGCGGTGACCTCTGACAGGGCCTCGTCGCGCAGGAACTCACCGGACAGGTTCACGGCCGGGGTGGAGGAGTCCGCCCCTTCGATGAAGGTGCAGAAGGCCACGTCGCCGACCACGCCGACGAACCAGCCGTGAGCGGCGCCACCGTCGACCTCGGCGGTGCCGGTCTTGCCGCCGAGCCCCGGAATGTCGCTGAGCTGGGACGCCGTGCCTGATTCCACGGTCTCCCGCATCATCGACCGCAGGGACTCGACCACCGCAGGATCCATCGGCTCCGGGGACTGGTCGGCTTCCGTCCTCTCACCGGTGACCAGTGACGGGGTGACCATTTTTCCGCCGTTGGCGACCGAGGCCTCCATGAGCGCCAGACCGAACGGGGACGCGACGACCTCGCCCTGTCCGATGGCGGACTCCACCCGGGCGGCCCCCTGGTCGGTGGTCGGCACCGAGCCGGTGACCGAGGTCATCCCCGGGGCGTTGAAGTCCACGCCGAGGCCGTACTGTGCCGCGGTGTTCTTCAGGTCGTCGGGCTCCAGGTCACGGGAGATCAGCGCCTGGGTGGTGTTGCAGGACTGTGCGAAGGCGGTGTGCAGCGGCACATCGCCGAGTTCGAAGTCATGGTCGTTGGGGATGGTGCGCCCGTCGACATCCACACTCGCCGGGCAGGAGACCGTGTCATCGGCGTGCACGGTGCCCCGGGCCAGGGCGGCCGAGGTGGTGACCGTCTTGAAGGTCGATCCGGGCGGGAAGAGCCCGGTGAGCGCCGGGGTGCCCTCGGCGGAGGCTGCGTCATTCTGGGCGGCGGCGAGGACTCCGCCCGTGGAGACCGACATGGCGACGATGGAGGCCGGCTGCTCCTCCCCGTCGAGCACCCTGTTCGCTGCTGCCTGCACGCCCAGGTCCATGGTGGTGTGGACCGGATCGACGTGCTCGGCGTCCTTCTGGCCGAGGACAGTACCCGGGTTGCCGTCGGCGTCGGTGGTCGCGAGGGTCCAGCCGGCGGTGTCGTCGAGCCTCCCGTTCCAGTAGTCGGTGAGGCCACCGTCGAGCGGGGAGGAGGACGCGGTCGCCGGCAGCAGTCGACCGTCCTCGCGGGTAGAGACACCGGGGAGGTCCGATACGGCATCCTTCACCGTGTCCCAGTCCTCGGCGCGCAGGGAGAACAGGGCGACCTCGCCGTCGGCGTCGGTGATCTGCGCCTCGGCGTCGGCGGTGTCGAAGTCGGGGATCACGGGGCGCACGGCGTCTGCCACGGCATTGAGGTCGGCGTCGGCAGTGGCGGTGACCACGGTGACCGGCGTCCAGGTCAGCTGGGGATCGTTGCGGCGGTCGAGGATCTGCAGGCCGTAGTTCCGGTCGTCGGAGTAGGTCAGCGTCGACTCCGGGGTGAGGTCGTCGGAGAACAGTGCCGGGTCCCAGGTGACCTTGTCGCTGTCGCCGGTGGACAGGGTGCCGGTGGAGGTCACCTCCTCACCGTCCGGGACGGTCCAGGTGGCGGTGGTGGAGCCGTCGTCACTGTCGAGGTGGAGGGTCGTCTCGCCGATGGATTCCTCCATACCGGTCAACCAGGCTTCGGCTGCCTCCGGGTTGGTGGTGTCGGAGGCGGCGTCCGCCCAGTTCCCCTCGTTGACCGCGGAGAGGAACTTGTCGGTCGGGGAATCCGTCCACGGCATCGAGCAGCCGGAGAGGGTCACCGCGGAGACCGTGAGAACGGCGGCTGCGGCGAGGGAGGCGGGGGACCGGGTCAGCAGAGACATGCGTCCAGGCTACGGATGACAGTGGCGCCCGGCAGGCTTCCCGTGTACTTTCGTCGGCAACATTGTGAGGCCAGTCACAGTTACTCTCCGACCGGAAGGACCCCCACTTCATGCTGCGCAACGACTTCTACACCGCCGAGGCCCAGGGCCCGTACGAGACCGCCTCCATCGGGCGCCTGGAGCTGGAGGACGGGGGAGTGATCGAGGACTGTTGGCTGGCCTACGCCACCGCCGGTGAGCTCAACGCGGACAAGTCGAACGCCATCCTCATCCCCACCTGGTACTCCGGCACCCACGGCACCTGGTTCCAGCACTACATCGGGGAAGGCCACGCACTTGACCCGTCGAAGTATTTCATCATCAGTGCGAACCAGATCGGCAACGGGATGTCGGTCTCCCCGGCCAACACGGAGGACGCCTCGATCGCGATGTCGAAGTTTCCCGACGTGCGCATCGGCGATGACGTCGTCGCCCAGGAACGCCTGCTGCGCGAGAAATTCGGCATCGAGAGGCTCTTCGCCGTCGTCGGCGGGTCCATGGGTGCCCAGCAGACCTATGAGTGGATCGTCCGCTTCCCAGACAAGGTGCAGCGGGCCGCGCCGATCGCCGGCACCGCGAAGAACACACCCCATGACTTCATCTTCACCGAGACCCTCAACGAGACGGTGAGGGCGGATCCTGGTTTCAACGGCGGCGAGTACTCCTCGCATACCGAGGTCGCCGACGGGCTGCGTCGTCAGTCCCACCTGTGGGCCACGATGGGCTTCTCGACGGAGTGGTGGAAGCAGGAGGCGTGGAAGGGCCTCGGGCTGGGGTCGGCGGAGTCTGCCCTGGCTGACTTCCTGGATCCGCTGTTCATGTCCATGGACCCCAATACGCTGCTCAACAACGCGTGGAAGTGGCAGCGCGGCGACGTCTCCCGGCACACCGACGGCGACCTCGCCGCCGCCCTGGGCCGGGTCACGGCGATCACCTACGTCATGCCGATCAGCGAGGACATGTTCTTCCCGGTGCGTGACTGTGCCGCGGAACAGTCGCTGATCCCCGGCAGTGAGCTGCGCGTCATCGACGACATCGCCGGGCACCTCAGCCTGTTCAACCTTTCTCCCACCTACATGGAACAGGTGGACGCCGCCCTCGGTGATCTCTTCGGCAGGGAGACGTCGTAGAGTCTGGTGCTGTGAAAAGTCCCGTCGAGAACGCCGCCCCGGAATCCGCCGAGAAGTACACCCACGGCCACGGTGACGCCGTGCTGGGCAACCACGCGCGGCGCACCGCCACCGACTCCCTGGCTTTCGCCCTGCCGTACCTCACGGCCGGGTCCAGGGTTCTCGACGTGGGCTGCGGTCCGGGATCGATCACCCTGGACCTTGCGGCGATGATCGCCGGACTCGGTGGTGCGGCGTCCCAGGTCACCGGTGTGGAGAACACGCCGGTGCCGCTGGAGGCCGCCTGCGCTGCGGCTGAGGCCCGCGGGATCGGTGCGCAGTTCCTGCCCGGGGACGTCTACCGGTTGCCGTTCGAGGACGCCTCCTTCGATGTCGTGGTCGCCCACCAGGTCTTCCAGCACCTCACCGACCCTGTCGTCGCGCTGCAGGAGTGCCTGCGCGTCACCGCGCCGGGCGGCGTGGTTGCGCTGCGGGACGCCGACTATGCCGCGATGTCCTACCACCCGGCCCCGCTGGGTCTGCGGGAGTGGACGCACCGCTACCGGGCGATGGCACAGGCCAACGGGGCGGAACCGGATGCCGGACGCCATCTCGTCGGTTGGGCACTGTCCGCCGGTTGTCCCATCGAGGATCTCACCTACTCGACGTCCACCTGGGTCTGGTCGAACGCCCCCGGTGGTCGACCGACCGCGGACCTCGCCGACAGCTGGCGTGCCCGGGTCAACGAGGAGCGTTTCCGCGACCAGCTCGCCGGCGTCCTGGGTACCTGGGACGCCGATGCGGTCGAGGCTGCCGCCGGCCGGATCTGCCACGGCTGGCGTGAGTGGGCCGATGATCCGGCGGCGATCTTCCTCATGCTGCACGGAGAGCTGCTGATCCGTCGCTGAGGTTCCGGCACGCGTCGGGCCGCGGAGCTCTACGATGGGGCATCGTGAGCGAAAACTTGAATCAGCATTCGACCTTCAGCGATGTCAGTGCGGTGACCCCGATCGACGACAACCGCTGGACCGCGGACATCCACCCGGGCTGGACCATCCTGGGCAACCCCAACGGCGGATACCTGCAGGCCACGATGGTCAACGCGGCGTCGGACCTGGTCGCCGGGGAGCATCCGCATCCGGTCGCGGTGTCCACCCACTTTCTCCGTGCGCCCCGGCCCGGGACCGTCGCAATGGAGGCGGAACTGCTCCGTGCAGGCCGGACGACCACCCAGGTCCGATGCCGGATGAGTCAGGGTGGGAAGGTGACCGGAGAGACCACGGTGACCTTCGGATCCCTGGCATCGGCCGCTGACCTCGGCCAGTCGGGGACCTGGAACTCCGCCGGACTTCCGCCGGCCCCGCACCCGGTCGAGGGATGCGCGACGTACCCGGCGGCAGGGGAGCAGCCTCCCGTCGAGATCTACCGGCACGTCGGCCTCCGTCCGGAACCCGGACAACCGATGTTCACCACGGGAGAAGGCCGCGGGGTCGGGGTAGCCCGGGCCTGGGTCACACTGCCTGGTGGGGAGGACTTCACCCCGGAGTCCCTTCTGCTGGCGGCGGACGTGCTGCCTCCGGCGACCATGGACATCCGGCCGGCCGGTTGGGTGCCGACCATCGAGCTGACCACCTATGTGCGGGCACTTCCGGCTCCAGGCCCGGTGAATGTCCTGCTCACCGCCAACTTGATCCTCGGCGACCGGGTCGACGAGACGGCGACGGTGTGGGACTCGACCGGCGCGGTCGTGGCGCAGTCCCACCAACTGGCCGGGATCCGCTTCGCCTGATCCGCCTGACCGAAAATGGTCACGAATCGATAACGACTTATGTCAGGGTCGCGCCATGCGCACCCCTACCACAGTCATCCTCTCCCTCGCGGTGGCAGCCGCCGCCGTCCTCGCCGCCCCGTCCGCCTCCGCCGACAGCTCAGCGTCCGGCTCCGGACCCGCAGGTTCCCTGTCCCCGGACAGTGCCGTCGACGGTATCGACGTCTCGAGCCACCAGCACAACGTGGCCCCGGTGTCGGACTGGATCCAGGCACGGTCAGCCGGTACCGATTTCGCCTACGTCAAGGCGACCGAGGGCACCGACTACGTCAACCCGAACTGGCTGGGCGACATCAACCTGGCCCGACTCACCGGGATCCGCGGTGGCAACTACCACTTCGCCCGCCCCTCCGACGCCCCCGGCGACGCAGTCGCGCAGGCGAACGTCTTCGCCACCGCCACCATAGGCTCGCCGGCACCGACCCTCGCGCCGGTCCTGGATATCGAAGACAGTGGCGGTCTGTCCCCGGAGCAGCTCCAGTCCTGGGTCCGTGACTTCCTCAACACCCTCAAGCTGCGGACCGGACGGGACGCGGTGATCTACACCTACCCGAACTTCTGGAAGTCGGAGATGGGGAACACCGCCGCGTTCGCCGATCACCCGCTGTGGATCGCCGACTACAACGGTGGCGACTCCCCGGACGTCCCGGGTGGTTGGAAGACGTGGACGATCTGGCAGACCACCTCCACCGGGAACGTCCCTGGTGTTGAGGGGCCGGTGGACCGCAACGTCTTCAACGGGAACGCTCAGGGGCTGGACAGGCTGCTCGGGTAAACTCATGGTTCGACCAGATCCGCGACCCGATGGAGAGCGACAGTTCCGATGAGTAACCAGTACCCGTACGGCAACGACGGTTACGATGACCAGACCCGTCAGTACCGCCGTGAGGACTACGGGCAGCCCCCGTACCGCCAGAGCGGTCAGCAGGGTCAGCAGAACTACCAGCAGTACCAGCAGCCGCAGTACCAGTCGCAGCAGTACCAGGACTCCTACGAGGACAAGGGGCCGTCGTTGCTGGCGGGCAAGTTCGAGGCGAAGAAGGTCTCGGTCAACCTCGTGCTGCTCGGCGTCCTGTCCGCGATCGTCACCTTCGCGGTGGTGCTCATCGTCGACCAGCTCATCGCCGTGGTCAGCGACACGGTGGCCCAGGGGCCGGGTGCCGCGGTGATCCACGGGGTGGTTGCGGGCATCCTCGGCGTCCTCGCCGGTCTGCTCTACATTCCCGTCTCCGGAACCGGTAACGAGGGGCTGTTCAATGCGGCGATCGTCGCGCTGACCGTCGCCGCCGCCGTGTTCTACGTCATTTTCGGTGGCCTGCTGGACAAGGACTGGTCGACGCTGCTGTCCCTCGCCGCGATTCTCTGCGCGGGCATCACGGCCTACGCTGCCCCGTCGCGGATCGAGACCGCCAGGGTGCGGTAGGGGGGAACCCGGGAGAGGGGGAGGACTGCCGGAGGGGATCGGTCTTCGGCGTGATCGCGGAGGTATGCGGCGAGGTAGGGGACCTCGATATCCACGAGACCGTGGCCGGCAGGGGAGATCAGACCACGGTCGATGAGCCGCCGACGGTAGGTGGAGGCCTGATTTGCGGCGATTCCCATGCGCCCGGCGATTGCTCCGGTCGGCGCCGGAGTCCCGAGGAGGGCGACCGACCGGAGGAACTCCAGCTCGCGTTCCGGGATCTCCCGGAGGGCAGGGGCATGGACCTGGAGCCCCATTCTCTCTCTCGTGAACGGCAGCGCCGCAGCGACATCTTCCGTCGTGATGCGACCCCCGGTACTGAATGTCCAGCTCACCGAGCCCAGGAGCTGGATCAGGTAGGCGTAGCCGTGGCAGTAGTCCGTGGCGGCGGTCAGTGCGTCCTCGGTGAACGGCCGTCCACCGTCATCCGCGGTCTTGCGCAGGGCGTCAGCAACCTCCGCATCGCGCAGCGTGCCCAGCTGTACCGCGCAGGCACGGCGGAGGAACGTGGTGCCGGGGTGATCGAGCAGTGCGGAGATCTCGTAGGGAAGGCCGGCGACGGACATGGCCACCGGGAGGCCATCACGGACAAGATTCTGGATGGCGTCGGTCAGGCGGTGGAGATCGGCCGGCCGTGCGGCATGGATCTCGTCGACGGTGATGAACAGTCCGCTGTCCCTGTCATCAAGCGTGGTGACCAGGGAGTGGAGGAGGGTGCGCAGGGACTCCCGGACGGGAAATGCGCTCTCGGCCTGGGTCGTGACTGAGCCGATACCGGCGACTGATCCGCCGGTCACGATACGTCGGGTCTTCTTTCCGGTGATGTCGCGGAGGAGTGCGGGGATATCTGTCGCCACGAGATCATCCACCATGTCGTGGGACGACGTCACCCTGAGCACCGTCCAGCCGCGGTACCGGGCCTCCTCCTCCAGCAGGTTGAGAAGGACGGTCTTCCCTGACCCTCGCGGTCCGCTGACCAGTGTGAAACCGTAGGGTGACCCGGGTCCTTCGAGGAGTGCGAGTCCGACGTTCATGGTCACGAGCTCACGGCCGACAACGACGGTGGGGGTGATCCCGAAGCTCGGTCGGAACGGATTTCGGGGAGCCATGGGAGCCTCCTGGAGTTCGGCGCGCCTGTACGATCTGTACGACATCATTTCCGCTGTGCGATTTGTACGATTCGTACGATATGACGGGACTTGTACGATTTGTACGATATCCCGGTGATCAGGGGTGCCGCGGTGGGGGAGGTCTGGATTCTGCGGGGAACCTGAGTAGTATGACCTGCGTCCACGCCCGTGAAAAAAGGTAAGTCTACATGTCGGCAACTCCCGATATTCCGCTCATTGATGTCGCTGTCTGGCGCACCGGGGATGCTTCCCGGCGCGTGGCCCTGGCCATGCGCCTGGACCAGGCGATGCAGGATTCCGGTTTCTTCATGGTGACCGGCCACGGCATCGATCCCGAGCTCTCCGCCCGGGTCCGCGCGACGGCGAAGGAGTTCTTCCACCTGCCCGACGAGGTCAAGGAGCAGTACCGGACCCCGGTCGGCGGACGCGGCTGGATCCGCAAGGGAGACGAGGCCAACGCCTACTACGGCGAGGAGATCGACCCGGAGAAGGCGGACCTCAAGGAGACGCTCACCTTCGGCCGCGACTTCCGTACCGGGGACGCCGAGATCGACGCGGAGTACTTCAAGGACAATGTCTACCCGGCAGAGGTTCCCGAGCTCCGGGAGCTGGTCCTGACCTGGATCGACCAGGCCCGTGCCCTCTATGTCGACCTGCTGGAGATGCTCGCCACCGCGCTCGGCCTCGATGAACAGTACTTCGTCGAGCGGGCCTCGAAGTCCCCCAACACCTTCAACATCAACCGGTACCCGGCCCTGTCGGTCGTCGGGCAGGCCCGCCAGGGTCAGTACCGCATCGCCCCGCACACCGACTGGGGCCTGGTGACCATCCTCGACCGGCAACCCGGCTACGGCGGACTCGAGGTCCAGACCCTCGACGGTGAGTGGGCGACCGCCCCCTTCGTCGAGGGCGCGATGACGATCAACATCGCCGATCTGCTGGCCCGCTGGACCGGTGACCGGTGGCGTTCGACAAAGCACCGCGTCCTCGCACCACCGCAGGAGGCACCGTCCGAGGAGTTGTACAGCATCATCTGCTTCTGCGAGCCGGACATGGACCAGATCGTCGAGCCTTTCGCGCCGCCGGTCGGTGGTGGCGTCCACTATGAGCCGGTCCGTGCCGCCGACTACTTCACCGAGCGTAATGACGCCGCGACGGTGGGGGCGGACGTCGCCGGCTGACCGTGCCACCATGGGGGCATGGCTGATACCGACACCACGAACACCACAGACACCGTCGATGTCGCCGGCCGCACCGTCCGGTTCACCCACCCGGACAAGGTGATGTACCCGGCGACCGGGACGACCAAGCACGACCTGCTGGATTACGCGCGGGCCGTCGCCCCGTGGTTCACCGCCCACGCCCATGACCGGCCTGCCACCCGCAAACGCTGGGTGGACGGGGCCGGCACGGCAGCAGACCCGGGGGAGTCCTTCTTCGAACGTAACCTGCGCGACGGCACGCCGGAGTGGGTGAGGACGCGTGAATTCGTGCATGAGTCCCGCACGGTCACGTACCCGCTGGTCAATGACGCCGCCACACTGGTCTGGCTGATGCAGCTGGATGCCCTGGAGATCCATACCCCGCAGTGGCGTTACGGACCGCGCGGCGGGATCCACGGACCAGACCGGGCCGTCTTCGACCTGGATCCGGGGAAGGACGCCACCCTGGCCGACTGTGCCGAGGTAGCGCACCTGGTCAAGGAGAAGCTGGATACCCGTGACCTGGTCTCCGTCCCGGTGACCACCGGGAGCCGCGGTATCCATGTCTATGCGGGGCTGGCCGGTGACCACCGACCGTCCGTGGTCCGGGACCTGGTCCATTCCATCGCCGATGAGATCGCGCAGGAGCATCCCGACCTGGTGACCTCGACGATGTCCAGGGAGAAGCGACAGGGGAAGGTACTCATCGACTGGAGCCAGAATGACGGCGTGAAGTGCACCTGCGCGCCCTATTCCCTGCGCGGCCGGTCGCAGCCGACGGTCGCGGCACCGCGGTACTGGGAGGAGATCGACGCGGACGTCCGCCAGCTCGGCTACCGGCAGATCATGGAGCGGCTGCTCACTGACGGTGACCCCATGGCGTCGCTGCTCGGTCCGGACGACAGTGGTCCCGCCTTCGTCATCCAGGAACATGACGCCACCAGCCTGCACCAGGACTTCCGGCTGGAGCATGACGGCGTCCTCGTCTCCTGGGCACTGCCGAAGGGCGTGCCGGAGACGACGGAGCAGGACCGTCTCGCGGTGCAGACCCCGGACCACCCGCTGGAGTACGCGTCCTTCGAAGGACGCATCGGGGAGGGGAAACCTGGTGCGGGCACCGTGACAATCCGGGACGCCGGCAGCTACGTCCTGCACTCGTGGGACGAGGACAAGATCGTCGTGACGCTGCACGGGCGCCGGGGGCGTCGGGGCCGCCGGGGACACGGCAACCGGCTCCTCGGTGGGGAGCCGCAGAAGTTCGCCCTGATCAGGACGGAGATGGAGGGTAACCCGGACAACTGGCTGATGCACCGGATGACGGAGTGATGTCCGTCAGTCCCCGTCGATCGCGGCGTTGAGCCGCTCGACCTTTCCGGTGATCTCCCCGCTGCGTCCGGGCCGGAGATCGCCCTTGAGTACCAGGGAGACCCTGGGGGAGACCTCGGCGACGGCCTCGCAGGCCCGTTTGATCACGGGCATGACCTCATCCCATTCACCCTCGACGGTGGTGAACATCGACGAGGTTTCCTGGGGCAGGCCGGAGTCGCGGATGACCTCCACGGCCCGGGCGACGATGTGGGACATCGAGCCGTCCGGTTCCGCGGTCGTGGACGGGGCTATGGAGAAGGCGAAGAGCATGCCCCGAGGCTCCTCCTACAGGCCGAGCTTGTCCAGCCCGGCGCGCAGACGCTCGACAGTGCCGTCGACGTCCTGCAGCTTGTCCAGGCCGAACAGGCCCAGGCGGAAGGTGGAGAAGTCCTCGCGCTCACCGCACTGCAGCGGCACGCCGGAGGCGACCTGGATTCCGGCCTCCTTGAACTTCGCGCCGGACTTCACCGCGGGATCGTCGGTGTAGGCGACGATCACGGACGGGGCGGCGATGCCCTCTGCGGCGATCGGGGTGATGCCACGGGAGGTCAGCAGTTCGGTGACCTTCGCGCCGAGCTCGATCTGGGCGGCGCGGAGCTTCTCCAGGCCGATCTCGCGGGCCTCGACCATGAGCTCGGCATTGTGTGCGAGCGAGTCGGTCGGCATGGTGGCATGGTACGGGGTGGTGCCCTCGACGTAGGACTCGGCGATGGTCAGCCACTTCTTCAGGTCGATGGCGAAGCTGGTGGAGGTGGTCTCCTCGACAGCCTTCCGGCCTGCCTCGCTGAGCATGATGTAACCGGCACACGGGGTGCCGGACCAGCCCTTCTGCGGGGCGCTGACCAGCACGTCGACACCGGTGTCGGTCATGGAGACCCAGGAGGCGCCGGAGGCGACACAGTCGAGGACGAACAGGGCCCCGACCTCGTGGGCGGCCTCGCCGAGGGCGCGGAGGTAGTCGTCGGGCAGCTGGATACCGGCGGCGGTCTCCACGTGCGGGGCGATGACGACCTGCGGCTTCTGCTCACGGATCGTGGCGGTGACCTCGTCGATCGGGGCGGGGGACCAGGGGGAGGTGGTGGCGTCCTCGGCCTGGCTTGCGGTCAGCACCGTGACATCGTCGGTGATCTTCCCGGCGTCGATGATCTGGGACCAGCGGAAGGAGAACAGACCGTTGCGCACGATGAGGGTCTTCCGGCCGGTCACGAGCTGCCGGGCGACGGCCTCCATGCCGTAGGAACCGCCACCGGGGACGATGGCGACAGCTGAGGCGTCGTAGGCGCCCTTGAGCACGGAGATGATGTCCTGCATGACGCCGACGAAACGCTTCGACATGTGGTTCAGGGACCGGTCGGTGAAGACGACGGAGTACTCCAGCAGACCGTCCGGATCAATGTCAGTGTGGGGAAGTGTCATGGGTAACATTTTGGCACATGACCATCTACCACATTGCCGCAAGGTCCTCCTGGGACGCCGCTGTCGCCGACGGTGAATACCGGGTGTCCACCCTCGAGCAGTCCCTCGACGAGGTGGGGTTCATCCACGCCTCCTTCGCCGACCAGATCGCGGGAACTGCAGACCGGTTCTACCGCCCGGCGGCCGAGGCAGGCGTCCGGTTGTGCGTCCTGGTCATCGACGAGGACTCCGTGCGCGCCGCCGGGACCGAGATCCGCGAGGAGGCGGCGAACGGGCAGCGGTTCCCGCACATCTACGGGCCGCTGGCGACCGACTGCGTCACCGAGGTTCGCGAGGCCGCGTTCGGTGCGGACGGCGCATTCCGTTACTGACCACACATCACTTCGACCTGCGGTAACGCCGGAGCATCCACCAGGTAGTCTGGGATGGTCGGTAGTCAGCTGCAGGTGGACGGAGAGTGCGTCAATGAGTAGTCGTGTCAGGGGTCGGATCGGGGGCCGGTTCAGGCGGACCGCGGTGGGCGAGATGCTCTCAGGCGTCGTGCGGATGGACCGGGACGTGTTCGACGCGGTCGCCGAAGCGGAGAATCCACGCCTGGACGCCTTCCTGCCCAGGCTCACCGGTGCCGCCAACTACTCGAAGCTGTGGATCGGGATCGCCGGTGCCATGGCACTCACCGGCAACCCCCGGATCCAAAGGGCCGCGATGCGTGGAGTGGTCAGCGTGGCGAGTACCAGTCTCATCGCCAACCAGGTGGCGAAGCGCTGGTGGCGGCGGCAGCGACCGGGGCACGGGTCGGTGTCGGTGGCGCGTCAGGTCCGCCGGTACCCGAAGTCGAGTTCCTTCCCCTCGGGTCACTCCGCCAGCGCCGCAGCCTTCGCGTCCGGTGTGGCGGTGGAGGCCCCGGGGATCGGAGCAGGGGTAGGTGCCCTGGCAGGTCTCGTCGGTTTCTCCCGGGTGTACACCGGAGCGCACTATCCCGGCGATGTGCTGGCAGGATTCGGCCTCGGTGCGCTGATCACCGCGATCGGAGCGAAAATTGTGCCGCCGCCGGTGGTGCCGGACATCTCCGGGGTTGAGACGCATATTGTCGATGCGCCGGCGCGTCCTGAAGGTGAAGGACTGGTCCTTGTCGTGAACCCGGCCTCGGGCGGTGGGACAGGGGAGAGGGTCCTCAAGGAGGTCGAGAAGGCACTTCCGGCCGCCGAAATCGTCACCCTCGGGCCGGACGATGACGTCGAACTGGTCCTGGAGGACGCCGCATCCCGGGCTGAGGTGCTCGGCATCGCCGGTGGCGACGGCACCGTGGCCGCAGCCGCGGGTGTCGCCCGTGCCGCGGGCAAGCCGCTGGCGGTGTTCCCGGGTGGGACATTCAATCATTTCGCAAAGCAAATTGACTGCGCGACAGTTGACCGGACCATCGCCGCGGTGAAGGCGGGGACGGTGGAGAAAGTCGATGTCGTCACGCTCAACGGTGGGACCACACTGCTGAACACCGCGAGTATCGGTGTCTACCCGCGGTTCGTGGAGATTCGCGAGAAGTACGAGGGGAAGACCGGTAAGACAGTGGCCGCGGTCATCGCCGCCTGGCGGGTGCTCAAGGAGGAGAATGCCGTCGAGATCAGGTACGACGGCAAGACCCTGAAGACCTCGCTGTTCTTTCTCGGCAACTCCCTGTATCGGCCGTCGGGGTTCGCTCCGGTCGACCGGGCGACGATCGAGGACGGCCTGCTCGATGTGCGGATGCTGGAGACCGGTCGTCGGTTCTCGCGGCTTCGCACCGTGGTGGCGCTGCTGACCGGAAACTTGGGGCGCAGTCCGCTGTACCACGAGCTGCATCGCCCGGAGTTCCGCTGCGAGATCCTCAGCGAGCCCACCGAGGTCGCCTATGACGGTGAGGTCGGGGACAAGGTCTCGGAACTGGACTTCGTCGCACACTACCGGGTGCTGTCGGTCTACCGGCCCTGAGGCTGTCCTGTCTCAGTCTAACTGACACTTTTCTCACTCATTCTGACACTATCGACCTGGGGGTTTGCCGCTGCCCGGCGTCAATACCAGCCTCTGGCGTCTCAGTTGATCTGACAGTTCCGTAACCGCGCCAATGTCCAGTTCTGCGCAGCGACTACCTGGAGCGGACCTCGGTGGTGAACTTGGCGTTCTTGTCCTCCCCTCCCTCCGTCCACGCTGCGGCGATCTCGACCGTTCCACTGCTAAGGGGGATTACGATCCAGCTTCGGGTGGAGTGTGCTTCCAGGGTGAACGGAGTGGTGGGAAGGTCGCCGTCGTGGACCCTGCAGCCGTCGAGCCCGGTCACCGTGAAGGTCAGATCCTCAGCGGGCACGGACCCTGTGTTCTCGACTACCAGTCGGTTGCTGGTGGTCTTGTATTTTTGCTTGCCTCGCTTGTCCACTCCGTCAGGTTTCTCGGTGTGTTCGTGATGCCACGCAAGCTGAGCTCCCGAGAGTGTAATCGTCCGGGAATGTGCAGAAACATCCCATCCCGCTTCGTCAATGTCATGCTGGAGCGCCCGAACTACCTGACCTGCAAGGTCCTGGGGATCGTTATAGTCCCCGAGCAGTCCGCTGTCTTGAAGACCTTGCCTGAAGTCTCGCAGTGCCACCTGCTGGTCGAGGTCGGCTTCGCGGGGAACGTCCTCGTTCGAGAAGTACACGTGCACGGGTTTTCCTAAGGCATGCGCCCTCTGGATCTCTTCTGCGGTACCCGAGACACTGACACCCGTGTCTGTGCCGAGCCGACTGTCGAAGAATGCGACCACCACGTCAGCGCGGTCAACGGCCTGTGAGTTGATGATCGCCTGGGGCCGGTCGCCGAGGGTAGGCACGGCGGAATGCTCGTACAGCCAAGGAAGTAGAGCAACCCCCATGCGTCGTCCGCTGTTGATGTTCCAGTTGTTGATTGCCTCGCGGACGCTGGCGCGTTCTTGCTGTGTGTCACCCGGGGAGGCGATGAGGACCAGTACTCCGGTCAGTTGAAGTGTCATGCCGTCATCGTAGTGGTGCGACGGACGCGGATCGTCGCTGAGCGACGGAGGCGTCTACCGCGCGGTTCCGGCAGAGAGCTCTACAGCGAAGTATTGCTCCACCACGGGCGGGTGCTGGGGTTTGTCACCTCTGCGTTGTCGATCATGGTCGTCGGCCGCGCCCGGCCAACTCGTCGAACCGGGCCTCCCACTGGTCACGCAGCGGGGTGGGCAGGGCCAGCCGTGGCCGGGCGTCGATCAGGGTCTGCCGTTTCAGGAGGTGGAGGTCGCCGGCGTCCCGGGCGCGGTTGAGGATGACCTTGTAGAGCGCGTCGATGTACCGCGGGGCCCACAGGTCAATCTCGCCCAGACGCTGGTTCTCGTCGAACTGGTCCAGGTGGTCTGGCAGGGTGAGGACGCCAGCTGTGGGGATTTCTGTCCAGACCGTGCAGAGTATAAGGGATCTTTGAGAAGCGTCAGTCGACCAGGCATCGCTTGTGAAGCCATACTCGCACCGCCGCTCCCAGGACGTGAGCCGGGGCGTCGGTGTGGCGGTCGTGGCGAACATACAGCGCACACCACCCCCACTCTTGTCGACTGAGCGAAAACATGGTTCACTCAACGATAGTGTCCCAACACTTGCACAGCCTTTCAAAATATTCCGCTGACGTGGCTTTTGGTACACCTGACGTTTCTCCCCATGCACTCACCACCAAGAGGAATCAATGCGACACAAAGTACTCAGACCGCTGCTCGCGGATGTCCTCGCCCTCGGACTGAGCTCAACACTGACCCCGACTTCGGCGGCGCAACCCAGCATCACCACCGGGCCCGACGACTCGGCCTCCGCGCGGGCCAACGCTGAACAAGAGGCGATCGACAACGCTGCCGAAGCCGCCGCAACCCCCGCTCCCGGTCGAGAAGACCTCGAACCCGCCGAGCCCGGCTTCGATGACAACACGATCGACAACGATGCCGGGGCCGACTGGCACGCCACCACTGACCCCGAGGCAACGATCACCCCCGGTCAGATGCGCTCAGACACCGAGGACATTCCCGGCGGATTCACCAAAGAAGAAGCAGACCGCGCCGAGGTCCAGGAAGCCGCCGAACAGCAGGCCCAACAAGACCGCGCTACCAACCCGCTGGCACGCGCACTCGCGGCAGAACCAGTCAACTGCACCACCTACTGGCCCAGCCCCTACAAGGTCTGCGGAGCAATCCGCGAAAAGTATGACGCCATC
>NZ_BJNT01000018.1 GCF_006539825.1 Corynebacterium variabile | reverse complement strand
AAGTCAGCTGCAGGACCGAATCAACGCACTGTGAACCGCGAAGACCCGGTTTACCCTGGTGCAATGATGCTCCCTGATCCCGCCGCACACGGCATGACCTTCAACGGGCAGCCCTTCGACATCGAACCGTTGCCACGGATCATCGACGGGGATGTGTGGACGGAACTCGCCGCCGGGGTGGAGCAGCGCGCCCGTGCCCTCGACCGGTTCCTCGCCGACGTCTACGGTGCGTCCTCCCCGGAGGACGCGGAGATCGTCCGGGCAGGACGCATGGACGCCGCGGTGATCCGCCGTGCACCCGGCTACACCGGACTAGGCCACCGGGTGCCCGGGGGAACTGTCCGGGCCCGGGTCACCGGTGCTGACCTTGTGTGCTCCGGTTCCGGGCGCGATATCTCAGACTGGCGGGTGCTGGAGGACAACCTCCGCATGCCCTCGGGTCTGACCTTCGCCCTGGCTGCGCGGCAGATGACGGAGGAGCATCACCCGGAACTCATCGAGGCGATGGGGGACCGGCTGGTGCCGGTGACCGGTGCCCTGGAGATGCTGTGTTCGGAGCTGCGGGACCGGGATGCGTCCGACCACGCTGTGCTGCTCACCGCGGGTGAGGACGATCCGTCCTGGGACGAGCAGCGCATCATCGCCGAGGCGGGCCATTTCGCACCGCGGACCTGTGACCAGCTGGAGGTCGTGGAGGACGCGATCGAGGACGGGAAGTCGGTGCTGTGGGACCGAGTCGATGACCGGCAGGTCGACACGGTCTACCTGCGGGTGGTGGAGTCCTGCCTCGCCGATGGCGTACCCGGCATCGGTGACGCACTCGCCGCCGGGACGGTCAGCATCGCCAATGCACCGGGCAACGGACTGGCCGACGACAAGGCCGTCTACGTCTCCGTACCGGAGATGGTGCGGTTCTACCTGGGGGAGCAGCCGGTCCTGCAGCAGGTCAGGACATGGCTGTGCGCCGATCCCCGGCAACGCCTGGCCGTCCTCGACCGGCTCGACGAACTGGTCGTCAAGCCCGTCGACGGATACGGCGGCTCGGGGATCACCGTCGGACCGGAGTGCACCCGCGCCCAGCTGACGCAGCGTCGGTCGGAGGTCCTCGCCGACCCGGCGTCCTTCATCGCCCAGGAGAAGGTCGACCTGTCCACCCTGCCCGCCCTAGACGGTACCGACCGGCACGTCGACCTCCGGATATTCAGTCTCATGGACACCACGGGGACGACAACGGTGCCGGTGGGGCTGACCCGTGTGGCACCGGCCGGGTCGATGATCGTGAACTCCTCGCGCGGCGGCGGGGGGCGGGACACCTGGATCGTCTACCGGTAGCCTGCAGTCGTGAGACACACTACCGCCCCGGACATCGCCCCCGACGGATCCGCGCTCGCCTTCATCCTGCGCGATGACGCCGATCCGGACGGTCTACCGGTGGCGATGCAGGCCCCACTGGTCAACGGGGTCCTGGGGGACGCCCGGCGGATCGACATCCCGACGTCCGGACCCGCGGTGGCGGTGCGGTACTCCCCGCACGCCCACTGGCTCGCCGTGGAGGTCGCCCCGTCCGGCACCGAGCGCACCGAGATCTGGCTGGTCTCCACCGACCCCGACGATGACTCGGCCGTGCCGCTGCGCGACGACACCGACGCCAAGACCTCCCTGGTCGAGTGGGACGCTGGCCACCTCGCGGTGGACGCCGTGCGCGGCGACGGACTGGCGGAAGGGCGCCTCGTCAGCCCGGTCGACGGGTCCGTGCAGATCATCGACCGTCGCGTGGACGGTAAACTCGTCGCCGCGAACGCTGGCCACGCGCTGATGCGGGTCGGACCCCGGGCGAACCGGGAACTGCTGCTCATCGGCCCGGACGGGTCGTGGCGTCCTCTGCTGCCGCCGCAGCCCGGGGCCACCACCGACGCCGGGCTGATCCTGCCGCCGCGTGAGGACGGTGAACCGGTGATGCTGGTGTGCTCGGACCACCACAGTGACCGGCGCCGGGTGCTCCGCGTCCACGCGAAGAACGGGGTGATGCGTGACCGCGAGCTCATCCACTACCGCGAGGCCGACGTCGACGAGTTCTGCATCAGCCGCTCCGAGGAGGTCGGGGCGGTGCTCTGGAACCTCTCGGGACGCTCCGCGCTGGAGGTGCTGCGGCTCGACCCCGACCAGCGGGTCACCGCGCGCCGGGAGGTGACGCTGCCCGGGATGGTGGCGCACGGGCTGCGGATCACCGACGACGGCGCCTCACTGGTGTGCACCGTGGAGAGCCCGGACGCCGCGCCGACGGTGTACCTGGTCGACACCCGCAACAGCAGGATGACACCGGTCACCGGTGCCGCTGTCGAGGAGGATGTCCGTCCGCTCGGTGAACCGGAACTGCTGCGCTACAGCGCCCATGACGGGGTGGAACTGTCGGGATGGCTGTACCGGGCGGTGGGTTCCGACGGTGTGCCGGTGACCGGCCCGGCCCCGATGCTGCTGCACTTCCACGGCGGGCCGGAGGGGCAGTCCCGCCCCGAGCACCATGACGTGCTGCGTGCCGTGATCGAGGCCGGGGTCTCGGTGTTCACGCCGAACGTGCGCGGCTCCTCCGGGGACGGCCGGGCCTTCCAGCACGCCGACAACCGCTACGGGAGGTTCGCCGGGATCAGGGACCTCGAGGATTCGGCGTCCTTCCTGGTGGACGCCGGCCTGGCCGACCGGTCGCGGCTGGCGGTCTCCGGCCGGTCCTACGGCGGCTACCTGGTGAACGTGGCGGTGACGTGGTTCCCGGAGCTGTTCCGGGCGGCGGTGTGCGCCTGCGGGATGAGTGACCTGGAGACCTTCTACCGGGACACCGAGCCGTGGATCGCCTCGGCGGCGTTCCCGAAGTACGGATACCCGATCCAGGACGGGGAGCTGCTGAAGGCGGTGTCTCCGCTGGTCAGGCTGTCGGGAATGCCTGCGACGGGGGTCGGGGCGGCGTCCACCCCGGTGCTGTTCATCCACGGGCTGCACGACACGAATGTGCCGCCGAGCGAGTACCTGCAGATGAGTGCGGCGCTGGCGGAGCGGGGTGTGCCGACCGCGGCCCTGGAGCTGGAGGACGAGGGACACGTCTTCGTCCGGCCGGTGAACAGGCAGCGTATCGCCGAGGCGATGGTCGAGTGGCTGGGCGCGCACGGGGTGGCCTGATCGTCAGGGGTGGTGCGGGGACCGGGAGGGGAGCAGGGGGGGGAACTACGTCTACCCAGGAAGTGTGTCATGTACACCCGCACCAGGAACCTGACCGTCGCCCTTGCCGCAGGCGCACTTGCGGCACCACTGATCCTGTCCGGATGCTCGTCGGACAGTTCGGAGGACGCCGACTCCTCCACCTCGGCCACAGCGACCGTGACTGAAACCGTCGTTCCCGGTGGGGACGGTGGTGGAACAGACAACGGTGGTGGGGACACCGGTGGCGGTGCCGACACCGGTGGAGGTTCCGGCGACGGCACCCCGGCACCCGGAGCGGGCGTCAACACCGACGGCCTCGACCCCGCCTACATCAACGCCGACAGCGTCCGCGCCTGGGCGACCGACATCGCCGCCGGTGACACCGCCGGGATGACCGGCAAGTGCTGGACGATGCCGGCCGGCTACGTTGAATCGAATTACACGGGGGCCGCCGACCGTATCGTCGAGGCCTTGGCCACCGCGCCGATCCAGGCCCAGGACGGATACGTCTGGGGTGCTGACTCGGTCACCGAGGTCCGGGTGCCGTGGGCCGAGGGGGAGTCCGACTACGCCTGCCCGAAGGTGGACCTCGACGGGGACAACATCCCGCCTGACTCCGTCGTTCTGTGGACTGCGCAGCGTTTCCTCCTGCGCGAGCAGGGTAGTCCGGTCAATCCGGCGGACACCGGGGACGCCTATCCGCTGCGCTGCGCCTATTCCCAGAACCCGGTGGAACCGGGCGTGGTGGAGGATGCGGACCCGGAGGCCCTGGCGATCGTCACCCACGACCGGGACCACGGTAAGTGGTACCTGACCACCACCGGGGCCAGGGTCGACATGAGCGTCGAGAACGGTCGGGTCTGTGTGGCGGGTGTCGAACCGGCCTGACCGGTCGGGAACCGCGTCCGGCCCCGGTGGTTAACTGGTCCCCATGACCGACCCTGCTGTGCCCGCCTCAGCCACCGCCCTCGCCCGCCGGTTCGCCGACTTCATCGCCGCGTCCCCGTCCAGCTACCACGCGGCCGCCGAGGTCGCCCGACGCCTGGCGGACGCCGGCTACGTCCGCGAGGACGAGCGGATGCCATGGGGAGCAGATGCCGTGAGCCCCGGTGGCCACTACATCGTCCGGGGCGGGGCAGTCATCGCCTGGGACGTGCCCGCGCAGGTTGACCCGACGACCAGGGGTTTCCGCATCGTCGGCTCCCACACCGACTCGCCGGGCCTGAAGCTCAAGCCGCTCGGTGACCTCCCGGGGACGGCCGGCTGGAAGCAGGCGGCCGTCGAGATCTACGGTGGGGCGATTCTGGCGTCCTGGCTGGACCGGGAGCTGCGCCTGGCCGGGCGCGTCGTGCTCACCGACGGCACCGAGAAGCTCGTCGCCACCGGGCCTGTCCTGCGCGTCCCGCACCTGGCGATCCACCTCGACCGCAACGTCAACGCAGACCTGACGCTCGACCGTCAGATGCACATGCAGCCGGTCTTCGCGGTAGGGGAGGATGCCCCCACCATCCTCGACGTGGTGGCACGGGCCACAAGTGTTGACCCCGACGACATCGTCGCCCACGACCTCATCACCGTCGACGCCCAGCACGGCGAGATCTTCGGTGCGCAGGAGGACTTCCTCGCCGCCGGGCGGATGGACAACCTCTCCAGTGTGTTCACCTCACTCGAGGCGCTGCTCGCGGCGTCCGGGAACGGGAAGGACATCCGCGTCCTCGCCGCTTTCGACCACGAGGAGATCGGGTCGGCCACCACCTCAGGCGCGGCAGGTCCGGTGCTGGAGGATGTGCTCGTGCGTGTGGCGTCCTCCCTCGGGGCGGATGCCTCGGCAACCCGCGCGATGTACGCGCGGTCGGCCTGCGTCTCCGCGGATGCCGCGCACAGCGTCCACCCGAACTTCGCGGGCAAACACGACGGCGTGAACCGACCGGTGATGAACGCCGGCCCGGTGCTCAAGGTCAACGCCAACCAGCGCTACGCCACCGACGCCGTCACCGCTGCCGCCTGGCGCCGCGCCTGCGCGACCGCCGGTGTGCCGGACCAGGTCTTCGCCGGCAACAACGACGTCCCCTGCGGCTCCACCATCGGGCCGATCACCGCGACCCGCCTCGGCATTCCCACCGTCGACGTGGGCATCCCGTTGTTGTCCATGCACTCCGCCCGGGAGATGGCCGGTGTGAAGGACATCGCCTGGTTCACCGACGCGCTGAAGGCCTGGTGGGAACTGTGAGCGACGCTGTGAATCCCTTCTGCCACGTCCTCTTCGATCAACCCGTCATCCCGGGCAACACCGGCAACACCATCCGCCAGTGCGCGGGGACGGGAGCTGCCCTGCACCTCGCCGGGCCGCTCGGCTTCAACTTCGATGACAGACACCTGAAGCGGGCCGGACTGGACTACCACGACCTGGCGTCCGTCACCCTGCACGAGAACCGGGACGCCGCTCTGGCGGAACTCGCTGACAAGGGTGGCCACCGCGTCTTCGCCTTCACCGCCCACGCGGACACCTGGTTCACAGACATCACCTACGAACCCGGTGACGTCCTCCTCTTCGGCACCGAGCCCACCGGGCTGGAGCAGCAGGCACTGGACGACCCGCGCGTCACGCAGCATGTCCGCATCCCGATGCTGCCCGGTCGACGCAGTATGAACCTCGCGAACGCCGCCGCCGTCGCCACGTACGAGGCCTGGCGCCAGGCGGGTTTCCCGGGTGCGGTCTAGGGCGCGATAAGGTAGACCGCGTGACTGCGATGAAGCTGGACGGAAAACTGTACCAAGGTGAGATCTTCGAGGACCTCGCACAGCGGGTGGCCGCGCTCAAGGCGAAGGGGATCACCCCGGGCCTGGCGACCGTGCTCGTCGGCGACGACCCCGCCTCCCACTCCTACGTGAAGATGAAGCACAGGGACTGCGAGAAGATCGGCGTGACCAGCATCCGTAAGGATCTGCCGGCGACCGTCACCCAGGAAGAGCTCAACGCCGTCATCGACGAGCTCAACGCCGATCCGGCCTGCACCGGCTACATCGTCCAGCTTCCGCTGCCGAAGCACCTCAACGAGAACGAGGTCCTGGAGCGCATCGACCCCGCCAAGGACGCCGACGGTCTGCACCCGGTGAACCTCGGCAAGCTCGTGCTCAATGAGCCCGCCCCGCTTCCCTGCACCCCCAACGGCGCGATCAGCATGCTCCGCCGCTTCGGCATCGAGATCAACGGTGCGAAGGCCGTCGTCATCGGCCGCGGTGTGACCGTGGGTCGCCCGATCGGTCTGATGCTCACCCGCCGCTCCGAGAACGCCACCACCGTCCTGTGCCACACCGGCACGAAGGACCTGGCCAAGGAGACCCGCGACGCCGACATCATCATCGCTGCCGCCGGTAAGGCCCACATGCTCACCGCCGACATGGTCAAGCCTGGTGCCGCCGTGCTGGACGTGGGAGTGTCCCGCGTCGACGGCAAGCTCGCCGGCGACGTCCACCCCGACGTCTGGGAGGTCGCCGGTGCGGTGGCCCCGAACCCGGGCGGTGTGGGCCCGCTGACCCGCGCCTTCCTGGTCAGCAACGTCGTCGAGCGCGCCGAGCGCCTCGCCGCCGAGGCGTAGCCGGCAACTGCCGGAGCACATTCATGGCCACTGAGGGAGACCGCGCGGATCTGGTTCCGCTGACCGACGAGGAGCGGCGTGCGCTGCTGGCGAACCCGCATGACGTGAACCAGCCCGCGTCCCGGGTCACCCGGAATCTGCAGATGCTCTCGGTCATCTTCTTCCTCGTGGCGATCATCGCCGGCGCGGTGCTGATCCTCACCGAGCACTGGCGTCGCGGCACACTCACCGTCGGTGCCGGCATGCTCTGGCTGGGCCTCATCCGCTGGTGGGTGGACTCGAAGATCCTCGGGGTCTTCGCGGTGCGCTCCCGCCGGTTCGACTCCGCCTTCTGCCTCATTGTCGGCGTCCTGCTGCTGGCCACCGCCTGGTCCGTCGACTCCCTGGGGAGCTGAGCGATGGGGGCCGCACGGGACATGCCCGAGATGATGCGCCTGTCAGACGAGCCGCCGACGACGCTGCCCGGCTGGCAGCGCACTTTCGCGCCCGGTGAGCTGACGCTCGGCCTGTCCCCGGTGACACCCGACGGCGACCTGGAGCGTCAGGTCGCGCTCACGCAGGCAGCCGAAGACGCGGGATTCGCCGCGGTGTGGTGCCGCGACATCCCGCTCAATGTGGAGACCTTCGGCGATGTCGGCCAGATCCACGACCCGTTCATGTACCTGACCTGGCTGGCTGCGAAGACGTCGACCATCGCCCTGGGGACGGCGGCGGTGGTGCTGTCGCTGGCGCACCCGCTGCTGCTGGCGAAACGCTCGGCCGGACTGGACCGGCTCAGTGGCGGACGGTTCCTCATGGGCGTGGCCTCCGGCGACCGCCCGGAGGAGTTCGCCGCCTTTGGGATGGACAAAGACACGCGGGGCGAGGATTTCCGGGAGAACCTGTCGGTGCTCCGCAAGGCGTGGACCTCCCGGATGCGACCGGTGAAGTGGTCGCGCGGACGTATGGGTGGTGCGGAGGTCGTGCCGAAGCCCACCGCGGCCGGCGTCCCGGTGCTGGCGGTGGGGTCCTGCCTGCAGACCACCGAGTTCAATACCGCGCACACCGACGGCTGGCTGACGTACCACCGCAACCTGCACGACCAGAAGGTCATGGTCGACAGGTGGCGGGCGTCCTGCGAGGAGCAGGGGGCCGGGTTCCGGCCGGTGGGGGAGTCGCTGTGGATCGACCTGGCGGAGGACCCCGACTACCCGGCGGAGGGACGCGACTTCGGGTTCCGGCTGGGGCGCAATGCGCTGCTGGAACTGCTGCATTCGCAGCAGGACCTGGGCCTGAACCACATCATGATCAGCCTGCGTCACGGCAACCGCCCGGTGGAGGACGCCCTCGCGGAGCTCGCCGAGTACGTCGTTCCGGAGTTTCCCGCATTGAGGTAGTCACCTCACCTTGTCAAGAGCTTTATTCATGCCTGTCCGATGATGCGGCGTGGGCACTGATGCGCGGATAACGTTCCGTCCTGTTGTAGACAGATCAGTCTGTCTGAGTATCTACAGGAGGATGCATGAAGACAGGAGCAGTGCTCGCCGCGACCGGTGTCGTCGCCCTCGGCGTCATCTTCGCCCTGCCCGGTGGCACCACCGATGACCCGGACGGCACCGATGTCTCCTCCGGCGACCACCGGGTGAACCTTGTCGCGTACTCGGTGCCCAAGCCCGGCTTCGAAGCCGTCATCGACGGCTACCGGCAGACCGAGGCGGGGGAGGACACCGGATTCGCCGAGTCCTACGGTGCCTCGGGCGACCAGTCTCGCAAGGTCGCCCGGCACGTCCCCGCCGACCTGGTGAATTTCTCCCTCGAGCCGGACATCACCCGGCTGGTGAAGGAAGGCCTCGTCGACGAGGACTGGAAGAAGAACATCCCCGACGATGAATCGGAGCGCTCCGTGCCCTTCGGCTCCGTCGTCTCCTTCGTCACCCGCGCCGGCAACCCGGAGAACCTGGAGAACTGGGACGACCTGCTCGCCCCCGGGATTGAGATCATCACGCCCAATCCGGCGTCCTCCGGCTCGGCGAAGTGGAACCTGCTCGCGCCCTATGCGGGCTGGTACTTCCAGGCACTTGACAGCGGGAAGGATGCCGAGGACGCCCACACCGAGGCGCTCGAGAAGGTCACTGAGCTGGTCCACGGCCACATCCACGTCCGGCCCAAGTCCGGCCGTGAGGCCACCAGTGCCTTCGAACAGGGTCAGGGTGATGTGCTGCTGTCCTACGAGAACGAGGCGATCCTGCTGGCCCGCGACGGTGACGACATCAGCTACCTCAACCCCGCCGACACCTTCCGCATCGAGAACCCGGTCGCCGTCGTGACCGGTGACGAGGTCGGCGACGACGATGCCGCCACCGACTTCCGTGACTACCTCTTCAGTGAGGACGCCGAGACCCGCTGGGCCTCCCAGGGCTTCCGCCCCGGATCCGACCTGTTCAACAAGTCCGGCGAGACACCCGTCATCGATGCCCTGCCCGCAGACCAGCGCGACGCCTTCCGGCCCACAGAGAACGTGTGGACCATCGACGACCTCGCCGAGCAGTTCACGGACCTGTTCCCGGAACTGGCCGGTGGTAGGGACGGCACAGAGGCAAAGTCCGGCTGGGCACTGGTGGACGCCGTCCTCTTCGGTACGGACGGCGCCATCACGAAGATCTACGGAGGAGACGAATGAGAACCTCGAAGCTCAGTATGGGCACCGCCGTCCTCTGGCTGTCCCTCATCGTCCTGCTGCCGTTGGCGGCGCTGGCCACCCAGGCCTTCGAAGGTGGCGTCCCCGAGTTCTGGGATGCGGTGACCACCTCCGGGGCACTCGACGCGCTGCGGGTGACGGTGATCGTCTCCGCCGTGGTCGGCGTGATCAGTGCCGTCACCGGAACACTCGTCGCCTGGGTGCTGGTCCGCGACGACTTCCCCGGCAAGAAGATCGTGGACGCGCTGATCGACCTGCCGTTCGCCCTGCCGACAATCGTGGCGTCCCTGGTGCTGCTGAGCCTCTACGGTCCGGACAGTCCCTTCCACATCACCCTCAATGCGACGCAACCGGCACTGGTCATCGCGCTGGCCTTCGTCTGCCTGCCTTTCGTCGTCCGGGCGGTCCAGCCGGTGCTCATCGAGCTCGACGGTGATGTCGAGGAGGCCGCGGCGTCCCTCGGTGCGAACAACGCCACGATCTTCCGGCGGATCATCCTGCCGGCCCTCATCCCCGCAATCCTCTCCGGTACGGGCCTGGCCTTCGCCCGGGCCCTCGGCGAGTTCGGGTCCGTGGTGCTCATCGGCGGGAACATCCCCGGCGAGACGCAGGTCGCGTCCCAGTACATCCAGGAGCAGATCGAGTCCGATGTGCCGCAGGCAGCGGCGGCGGTCTCGGTGGTCCTCCTGGCCATCACCTTCCTCGTCCTGCTGGTCCTCCGCATCGTCGGTGAGGGTCGGTCCCGAAAGGAGCAGCGCGCATGACGCTCTCACGTCGCACAGTACTGACACTGCGCATCCTCGCCCTGGTGTGGATCGGCGTCCTCGTCGTCCTGCCGGTCGGCACCATCCTGTGGCGTGCCCTGTCGCCCGGTCTGCCCCAGTTCTGGGAGTGGATCACCACGCCGGCCGCGATCTCGGCCCTGAAGACCTCCCTGCTCATCGTGGTGATCGTCGTGCCGCTCAACGTGGTCTTCGGCATCGTCGTCTCCCTCGGGCTTGTCCGTGGACGCTTCCCGGGCAAGAACATCGTCCAGGCCATCGTCGACCTGCCGTTCTCGGTCTCGCCGGTGATCGTCGGTGTGTCCCTGATCCTGCTGTGGGGTCACGGCGGCTGGTTCGGCGGCATCGAGTCCACCGGATTCCAGATCATCTTCGGACTCCCCGGCATGGTGCTGGCGACGATCTTCGTCACCCTGCCGTTCATCGTCCGGGAGGTGGAACCGGTGCTCCACGAGATCGGGACCGACCAGGAGCAGGCAGCGTCCACCCTGGGGGCGAACCGGTGGCAGACCTTCCGTCGGATCACCCTGCCCTCGATCCGCTGGGGCCTCTCCTACGGCATCGCCCTGACCGTCGCCCGGTCGCTCGGCGAGTTCGGTGCGGTGATCATGGTCGCCTCCGGGTTCTCCGGCGGTGGGCAGACGCTCACCCTCCTCGTCCACTCCCGCTACATCGACGACCACAACGTCTACGGCGCCTACGCCGCGGCGACACTGCTCATGCTCGTCGCCGTCATCGTCCTCGTCATCATGACCGCACTCCAGAAGAAGCAGGTAGCGAAATGACCATCTCCGTCTCCCATGCCGTGAAGACCTACGGCGACTTCCACGCCCTCGACGATGTCTCCATCGACATTCCGGAGGGATCGCTGACCGCTCTGCTGGGTCCCTCGGGGTCCGGCAAGTCCACGCTGCTGCGCACCATTGCAGGCCTGGAACAGCCGGACTCGGGGTCCGTCATCATCGACGACCGCGACGTCACCGGACTGTCACCGCAGGACCGCGGGATCGGCTTCGTCTTCCAGCACTACGCCGCCTTCAAGCACATGACGGTGCGCGACAATGTCGCCTTCGGTCTGACGGTGCGCAAGCGTCCGAAGTCCGAAATCGACAAGCGGGTCGATGAACTCCTCGAGATCGTCGGTCTGGCCGGTTACCAGACCCGCTATCCAGGGCAGCTCTCCGGCGGCCAGCGTCAGCGCATGGCGTTGGCGAGGGCGCTTGCCCCGAACCCGGGCGTCCTGCTGCTGGACGAGCCGTTCGGTGCGCTGGACGCGAAGGTCCGCGAGGACCTGCGGACCTGGTTGCGTCATATGCACGAGGAGTTCACGGTGACGACCGTGCTGGTGACCCACGACCAGGAGGAGGCGCTGGATGTCGCCGACCGGATCGCGGTGCTCTCGGAAGGACGCATCGAGCAGATCGGCGAGCCGGCCGAGCTCTATGACCGGCCGGAAACCCCCTTCGTCCAGGCGTTCCTGGGCCATGTCACCGAACTGGACGGACGCACGGTGCGTCCCCACGACATCCGCCTCGGTCGCACCCGCGACCTTGCGGTGCCGGGCAACGAGGTACCGGCGACGGCGGTGCGTGAGGCGGTGGTGGAGCGCGTCGCCCACCTCGGCTTCGAGGTGCGCGTCGAGTTGAAGGACGCCACGACAGGCGCACCGTTCACCGCGCAGATCACCAGGGGCGACGCGAACGCACTCGGGTTGGGCGATTCGACGGTGGGGGAGATCGTCTACGCCCGGGCCACTGAGCTGGAGTAGGGATCGAGGTGCGGCGGTCAGGTCCTGATTCCGGCACCCGCTCACCGTGAGCCGACCGGTTACCGGCCCCGGATCCCCGGAGTAGACAGAGCGGTACAGAATACTTCCGTCCACGAACCGGAGATGCTCCATGACCACCGCCACTTCCCCCACCCCCGATCCTCGACCAGACACCCGTTCCCGTCGCCGCCGACATCACCGGGCTCATCGGGAACACCCCGCTCATCGACCTCACCGCCTATGCCACCGCCCGCGGCGGCCGGGCCCGGGTCCTCGGCAAGGTCGAGGCTTTCAACCCCCTCTTCAGCGTCAAGGACCGCATCGCCGCCGCCCTCATCCGGCAGGGTGAGGAGAGCGGCGCGCTGAAGCCGGGGAGTCTCATCGTCGATGTCACCGGTGGCAACACCGGCGTCGCCCTCGCCGGGATCGCCGCCGACCGCGGCTACCGTACGAAGTTCTACCAGGGGGACACGACCAGCCCCACCAAGCGCAGGATCCTCGAGGCGCTCGGCTCGGAGATCATCCCCACCGACAACTCCATCTTCCTCGACCCCGAGGGTCGCGAGAAGCTCGTGGAGACGATCAAGGCCGAGAACCCGGACTCATACTTCACCGACCAGCTCGGCAACCCCGTCAACCGCGCCACCCACTACGAGACCACCGGCCCGGAGATCTGGCGGGACACCCACGGAGAGGCCGACGTCCTCGTCGGCGGGGTCGGCACCGGCGGCACCGTCTCCGGTGCCGGACGCTTCCTCAAGGACCGGCGGGCCGACGTGAAGGTTGTCGTCGCCGAACCGGGCGAGACCTCCCTGCCCACCTAGGAGAAGCTCAACCCGGACGCCGAGATCGGCGGCGTCCACAAGGTCGCGGGTCTGGAGGATGAGCAGCTCCCGCCGAACTACGACCTCACCATCGCCTACGAGATCGTCCCTGTCGAGGCGGCGGACGCATGGGCCACCGCCCGCGCCGTGTTCCGTGGGACCGGCCTGCTCGTCGGGGCGTCCGCCGGGGCGTCCCTCACCGTCGCCGCGGAACTCGACGCCCGCCCGGAGTATGAGGGCGCGACGATCGTCGCAGTCCTGCCTGATGCCGGGAAGCGCTACCTCTCCGCCGGCGTCTTCGATGATCCGGACGCCTGATCAGCCTTCCCTGCCTTCTCTGCCTTCCCTGCCTTCTCTGCCTTCCCTGTCTTCCAGCACCCGCCCGATCCGCTGCACCGTCTCGGTGAGGACCGTGGCGGGTGTCGCATGATTGACGCGGAACCCGCCACGGAAGTCCTTTCCACACCTGCGACCGTCGGTCCCGGCCACGCCCGCCTCCGACTGCGGGAGACTCTGCACGCTTCCCCGTATCCCGTAGTCCCGTAGATCGAGGAAGTCCAGGTAGGTGCCCTGGGGCGGGATGAACTGCACGCGGGACAGATTCCCGGACACCAGGTCGACCAGCAGGTCGCGGTGACCCTGGAGATGGGTGACCAGGGCACCCAGCCAGTCGCGTCCGTCGTCGTAGGCGGCGATCGTCGCCTCCACGCCGAGATGGCCGACGGCGTGTCCCGTCCGCGTCCCGACGCGGCGCCACGTCGGGGCGTCCTCCGCGGAGAATACGGTCTGTGATCAGGTCAGCCCCGGGATGTTCCAGCCCTTGGAGGCGGAGGTCGCCGTCACGGTGTGCGCCGCCGCCGTCTCCGACAGGGAAGCGTAGGGCACATGACGCCGACGGTCGTAGATGAGCGGGGCGTGGACCTCGTCGGCCCAGACCCGGCCGCCGTACCGGTCGACGATCCCGACGAGCGGCTCCAGCTGATCACGGGTGAACACGGTGCCTGTGGGGTTCACCGGGTTGACGAGGATCAGCAGGGACGCGCCGTTGCGGAAGGCGTCCCGATCCGCCCGTGGTCGAGGGTCCATGTGCTCCTTTCGTCGACTGTGCCCGGCAGCATCGGCATCTCGATGATCTCCCGGCCGTGGTCGCGTAGCAGGTGGAAGAACGGCATATAGGTCGGCGTGGGGACGATGACCGGGGCCGGCCGGGAGAAGTGCTCCAGGGTGACCTCCAGCGAACTCAACACCTCCGGGAGGACGCCGACCTGCGCCGGGTCGACCTCCCATCCGTAGCGGTCGGTCAGAAACCGCGTGGTGGACTCCGCCAGGTCCAGATTGCGGGCCACCGTCGTGTACCCGAGGTCGAGATTGTCGACGCGGGACCGGACGGCGTCGAGGACGGCGGGGGCGGTGCCGAAGTCACTCTCGGCGACGAAGGTACCGATGCAGTCGGGGAAGGTGGTCCACTTGGAGCAGCCCCGGGCGCGGAGGTCGTCGACGGTGAGTGCCTCGGTGGCGGCGAAGGACCGGGCGAACGGGCCGGTGTCGGTGTCCATGGAGCCAGCGTAGGGGGCGGGACGGGCCGTGGCCGAGGGTACGGCTCACCGCGCATGCAGGAAACCCGCCGCAGTGATCCGGAGATCAACTGCGACGGGTTCCGACTGTGTCCGGAGGGGGACTTGAACCCCCACGTCCGTTAATAGGACACTAGCACCTCAAGCTAGCGCGTCTGCCATTCCGCCACCCGGACATGGATAGCTGTTCAGCACCGAGAACCAGGGTTCCTGTTCTGAAGACTCGCATATATTAGCGCGGTCAGGGAAAGAATCGCAACTCTGTGATGCGCCGCAGGTGGGAGGTGCCCCAGGGGCACCCGGACCCCTACCGCTGGGCCAGTAGCTCGGCTTTGGTCAGGAACTTCTCCAGGATCACCGTCATCTGGCGGGTCTCCGTGAGGAAGCCGTCGTGGCCGGTGGGGGAGGTGATCTTCGACAGGCCGATGAAGTCACCGAGGTTGCGGGAGAGGTGTTCCTGCTGGTGGTAGGGGTAGAGGATGTCCGTGTCCACGCCGGCGACCATCGTCGGCACCTGCGAGGTCCCCAGCACGTGGTTCAGCCCGCCGCGTCCCCGCGAGATGTCGTGGCGGTTCAGCGCGTCGGTGAGGATCACGTAGGAACCCGGGTCGAAGCGCTCCACGAGCTTCTCGGCCTGCCGGTCCAGGTAGCTCTCCACGGAGAACCGCTGGTCCCGCGACCAGTAGGGTCCGTAAGGGTCCTCATTCTTCTGCGGGTCGGTGCCGAACCGCTCGTCGATCTCCAGCTCGCCACGGTAGGTGAGGTGGGCGATGCGCCGGGCCTGGCCGAGTCCGGCGACCGGGGCATGTCTGGTGCCGTGGTAGTCCCCGGCGTGCCAGAACGGGTCACCGGTGATGAAGCGGATCTGTGCGGACTGCATCCCGATCTGCCAGGCGGAGGCCCTGGCGGACACGGCGATCGGCAGGGCCGCCTCGACATGCTCCGGGTACATGAACGTCCACTCCAGCACCCGCGCGCCCCCCATGGACGCGCCGACCACGCCGCGGATCTGGTCGATCCCCAGCACATCGACGATGAGCTGCTTCTCGGCCTGGACCAGGTCACGGATTGACAGGGCAGGGAACCTCGACCCCCAGAAACCGCCGTCGGGATGCTCGGAGGCGGGACCGGTGGATCCCTGGCAGCCGCCGAGACAGTTCGCACAGAGGACGAGGTACTGCGTGGTGTCCAGTGCCAGGCCGGGGCCGATGATGCCGGTCCACCAGTCTGCGGCGTCCCCGTCGCCGGTCAGGGCGTGCTCGATGAGCACCACGGGGCGGGACGCGGCGTCCTGCGCGGATCCCTCGTAGAAGGCGAACAGCCGGAGCGAGGCACCGGGCAGGTCGACCCCGGCCTCGGTCCTGAAGTCGCCGATCGGCAGTGTCGTCGAGTCGTACGGGGCAGGGAGGAGGGCGGGGTCGAGGCTCACGGTGTCAGCCTATGCCAGCGCGTCGAGGCCGAGCTGGAGGTCGGCGAGGATGTCGTCGATGTTCTCGATGCCGACGGACAGGCGGACGGTGGCGCGGTTGATGCCGGCGCGGGTCAGGCCGTGCTGGTCGGACTGCGAGTGGGTGGTGGTCGCCGGGTGGACGACCAGGGAGCGGACGTCGCCGATGTTGGCGAGGTTGGAGTGCAGCTTCAGGGCGTCGATGAAGGTCCAGGCCTTCGTCTGTGCCTCATCGGACCAGGCGTCGTCGACGGCGAGGTCGAAGGAGAGCACCGAACCGGTGTACTCGATGCCCAGCTTCTCCTTCACCGCGTACCACGGGGAGGACGGCAGGCCGGCGTAGTTCACCTTCGCGACGAGCGGGGACGCGTCGAGGAACTCGGCGACCTTCTTGGCGTTCTCGTTGTGCTTCTCGACGCGCAGGGCGAGGGTGTCGAGACCCTGGATGGTGACCCAGGCGTTGAAGGGGGAGAGGGTGGCGCCGGTGTCGCGGAGCAGACCCACGCGGGCCTTGAGGCCGAAGGCGGGAGCGCCCAGGTCGGCGTACTTCAGGCCGTGGTAGGCGGGGTCCGGGGTGACGAAGCCCGGGAAGACCGGCTTGCCGTCCTTCTCGACGGTCCAGTCGAACTTACCGCCGTCGACGAGGATGCCGCCGAGGCCGGAGCCGTTACCGGTGTAGAACTTCGTCAGGGACGCCACGACGATGTCGGCACCGAGCTCGATCGGGCGGACCAGGGCGGCGGTGGCGACGGTGTTGTCGACGATCAGCGGCACGTTGTTCTTGTGTGCCAGCTCGGCGAGGGCCGGGATGTCGAGAACGTCGGCCTGCGGGTTGGCGAAGGTCTCGCCGTAGAAAGCCTTGGTGTTCGGCTGGACGGCGTCCTGCCAGGCGTCGAGGTTGTCGGCGTCCTCGACGAAGGTGACCTCGATGCCGAGGCGGGCGAGGGTGACGGAGAAGAGGGTCTCGGTGCCGCCGTAGAGGCGGGCGGAGGTGACGATGTGGTCGCCGGCGCCGGCGAGGTTGAGGATCGTGGCGGTCTCTGCGGCCTGGCCGGACGCGAAGGCCACGGCGTGGACGCCGCCCTCGAGCGAGTTGATCCGGTTCTCGAGGACTTCCTGGGTCGGGTTGGTCAGGCGGCCGTAGACCGGGCCCAGGTCCTCGAGGGCGAACCGCTGCTTAGCGTGTTCGGCGGAGTTGAAGACGTAGGACGCCGAGAGGTAGATCGGCTGGTTACGGGCGCCGGTGTCGGAATCGACGTTCTGACCGGCGTGGACGGCACGGGAGGCGAAACCCCAGTCGTCGACGTTGCTGTTGTCGTATTTCGTTGCCATGTGGTGTCCCTTCGGTGAGGATCATGTCGTCGTGCGATGCTTTGCTGAACAGGACGTTAGACCACACGAGGTCAGACAGCAAACAGCTCGGTCTACTTTTCTGTGTATCTACAGGTCAGCGGCGTGTAGGAGGTAGACTGAGCTGTCCATACGACAAACCCCGGACCCTGTCGAAATGACAGAGTTCCGGGGTGGCCGGAGGGACGCGGTCTAGCGGGCGGCGAGCCCGTCGATGACGGCGTTGAAGGTCTGCGACGGGCGCATGACCTTGGTGGTCTTCTCGTCGTTCGGCCAGTAGTAGCCGCCGAGGTCGACGGGTTCACCCTGGCCGCCGCGCATCTCGACCTTGATGGTCTCGAACTTCTCCTCGAGCTCGTCGGCGACCGGGGCGAAGATCTCGGCCAGGGCCGGATCCTCGGTCTGCTCGGCCAGGTTCCGGGCCCAGTAGGCGGCGAGGTAGTAGTGGCTGCCGCGGTTGTCGATCTCACCGATCTTGCGGGCCGGGGACTTGTCCTCGTTGAGGATCTTCTCCGTGGCCTTGTCCAGGGCGTCCGCCAGGACCGGGGTGCGCGGGTTGTTGTCCGTCTCGGCCAGCTTGCGCAGGGACTCGGCCAGGGCGAGGAACTCACCCAGGGAATCCCAGCGGAGGTAGTCCTCCTCGATGAGCTGCTGGACGTGCTTAGGGGCGGATCCGCCGGCACCGGTCTCGAAGAGTCCGCCACCCGCGATCAGCGGGACGATGGACAGCATCTTGGCGCTGGTGCCCAGTTCCATGATCGGGAAGAGGTCGGTGAGGTAGTCACGCAGCACGTTGCCGGAGACGGAGATGGTGTTCTCGCCGGCGCGGATGCGGTCGATCGAGACCTGGCAGGCCTCCTCCGGGGAGAGGATGCGGATGTCCAGGCCCTCGGTGGAACCGACGAGGTCGGCGTCCTTCAGGCACTCCTCGACCTTGGTGATGATGTTGCGGTCGTGGGCGCGGGTGGCGTCCAGCCAGAAGATGGCCGGCCAACCGGTGGAGCGGGCGCGGTTGACGGCCAGCTTCACCCAGTCACGGACCGGGATGTCCTTGGCCTGGCAGGCGCGCCAGATGTCGCCGGTGGCGACGGTGTGGGACATGAGCACCTCACCGGCGGCGTTGACGACCTCGACGGTGCCGTCGGAGGGGATCTTGAAGGTCTTGTCGTGGGAGCCGTACTCCTCGGCCTTCTGCGCCATGAGGCCCACGTTCGGGACGGTGCCCATGGTGGTGGGGTCGAAGGCGCCGTTCTTGCGGCAGTCGTCAATGACAACCTGGTAGACACCGGCGTAGGAGGAGTCCGGCAGGACCGCGAGGGCGTCCTGTTCCTGGTTGTCCTTGTTCCACATGTGACCGGAGGTCCGGATCATGGCCGGCATGGAGGCGTCGACGATGACGTCGGAGGGGACGTGCAGGTTGGTGATGCCCTTGTCGGAGTTCACCATGGCGATCGACGGGCCCTCGGCGAAGCCCTTGTCGAAGGCGGCGCGGATCTCTGCGGCCAGCTTCTGGTCCTCGAACTCGTCGAGACCGGAGAGGATCGCGGCGAGGCCGTTCTCCCCGTTGAGACCGCGGGAGAGCAGCTCGTCGCCGTACTGCGCGAAGACGTCCGCGAAGTAGGCGCGGACGACGTGGCCGAAGATGATCGGGTCGGAGACCTTCATCATGGTGGCCTTGAGGTGCGCGGAGAAGAGGATGCCCTCCTCCTTGGCGCGGGCGACCTGGGCGGCGAGGAAGCCGTCGAGGGCGGCGGCGTGCAGCACGGTCGCGTCAACGATCTCCTTGTCGAGGACGGGCAGGGACTCCTTGAGGACGGTGACGGTGCCGTCGGCGGCGACGAGGCGGATCTGCAGGGTGTCGTCCCCGTCGATGATCACGGACTTCTCGTTGTGCCGGAAGTCGCCCTCGGTCATGGTCGCGACGTTGGTCCTGGAGTCCTTGTCCCAGGCACCCATGGTGTGCGGGTGCTTGCGGGCGAAGTTCTTCACGGCCTGCGGGGCACGGCGGTCCGAGTTGCCCTCGCGCAGGACCGGGTTGACGGCGGAACCCTTGACGGAGTCGTAGCGGGCGCGGGCGTCCTTCTCCTCGTCGGTGGCGGGCTCGTCCGGGAAGTTCGGGAGAGCGTAGCCGTCGGCCTGCAGCTCGGCGATGGCCGCCTTGAGCTGGGGGACGGAGGCCGAGATATTCGGCAGTTTGATGATGTTCGCATCCGGGGTCTTCGTGATCTCGCCGAGCTCTGCGAGGGCGTCGTCCACCCGCTGCTCCGCCGGGAGCAGATCGTCGAAGGCGGCGAGGATACGTGCAGCGAGGGAGATGTCGCGGGTCTCAACCTCGACGCCGGCGGTACCGGCGAAAGCCTCGATGACGGGCAGCAGAGAGTAGGTCGCAAGGAGCGGAGCCTCGTCGGTGCGCGTATAGATGATTTTGGCCATGGGCAGGTACTCCCTTGTGTTCAATTGCGGTGGGCTGTCAACCGATCGGATGCTCAGTTAATACCCGGTGTATTCGCATGTCATTCGGTGGCGATCGATGTCGCCGGAATCCACGGGACCTATGATACGGCAAAGTAATGGGCGCCACTCTGTCCGGGGGAGGTAGAAGTGCAGTGATGTTCGCATAACTGTCGTGCAGGTCACAGTGGGCAGCGGCGGTGCCGGGGCATTCTGACTGACACGTCACACAGGTCCTGCGTGGGCTTGCGCTATGAGTCCGGACGTGGTCGCATAGGTGCTTCCCCGAGGCCTCAATGTTCGCAGGATGAACCCGTGTAGCCCGGATGCCGTCACCGCCGAATCCCGACCTCGTCTTCTCCGCTCTCACAAGGTGATGAATAAATGCTTGATTCTTTCCTGTCATCCACCGACTCCACCACCACTGCCGAGCCCCGCCGCCGACTACTCCGTGCGCCCCGCGTCCCGCACCCGCACCGCACGCCGCTGCCGCGGCAGACCGAGATGGGACGCCGCCGCCGGCCGATCGCCATGCTCGCCCTGGCCCTCGGTGGCTTCGGCATCGGCACCACCGAGTTCGTCTCGATGGGCCTGCTGAGCTACATCGCCGACGACTTCGGCATCACCGAAGCCCAGGCCGGCCACGTCGTCACCGCCTACGCCATGGGCGTGGTCGTCGGCGCCCCGCTGATCACCACACTCACCGGACGCATCCCCCGCCGACGGCTGATCATCATCCTCATGGTGGCCTTCACCCTCGGCAACGGGCTGAGCATGTTCGCCCACTCCTACGGGCTGCTCATGGTCGCCCGGTTCATCGCCGGCTTCCCGCACGGCGCCTACTTCGCCGTCGCCAACCTCATCGCCGCCTCGATGGCCGAACCCGGCAGACGGGGTCAGGCCATCGCCCGGATCTCGTTGGGCCTGGCCACCGCGACAGTGATCGGCGTTCCGGCGGCACAGTGGATCGGTTCAGTGCTGGGCTGGTCCGCGGCGTACGGTGTCGTCGCCGTGATCGGCCTGGCCACCCTGACCGGACTGTGGATATCCATGCCGCACATGACGCTCATGCCGATCACCCGCCCCAGCACCGAGGCGGGAGCCCTGGTGAACCCGCAGGTCTGGCTGACACTGCTGTCCGGGGCGATCGGCTTCGGCGGCATGTTCTGCGTCTACACCTACATCTCCTGGACGATGACGGAACGTGCGGACTACCCCGAGAACATGATGTGGTTCGTGCTCATGGTCTACGGCATCGGCATGGTCATCGGGAACACGCTCGGCGGACGCCTCGCCGACCGCAACATCCCCCGATCCATCGTCGGCGCCTTCCTGATCATGGTGGTCATGCTCATCGGTTTCTACTTCGCCAGTACCGTCGCCCCGCTGGCGATCCTCATGTTCGGCCTGGTCTCCGTCGGCGGCGGCATCCTCGTCATCGTCATGCAGACCCGGTTCATGGATGTCGCAGGTAAGGCCCAGAACCTCGCCGCGGCGATGAACCAGTCGGCGTTCAACATCGCCAACGCCTCCGGTGCCGCCATCGGTGGCGCGGTCATCAGTGCGGGGTACTCCTACTCGGCGCCTGCGCTGGCCGGAGCGGGGCTGGCACTGGCCGGTCTCGCGATCTTCATTCCGACCCACCTGCTCTACCGGAGGCAGCTGGCACGGGAGGTACCTGCCGCCGGTTAGGGTGGTGCGCATGAGCCTCACCGTCGCCACCGTCAACGTCAACGGGATCCGCGCCGCCGCGAAGCAGCGCAATGAACTGAACCACGGCATCCTCCCCTGGTTGGACGCCACCCCGGCGGACATCGTCCTGCTGCAGGAGGTCCGCGCCACCCCGGAACAGACCGAGGCGACACTCGCCCCGGCACTGGCGTCCGGCTGGCATCTGGCGCAGGCCGAGGCCGCGGCGAAGGGTCGCGCCGGCGTCGCGGTCCTCTCCCGCGCACGGATCGACGACGTACAGGTCGGGTTCGGTGAGCTGCCCGGAGCCGAGGAGTTCGGGGACGCCGGGCGCTGGATCGAGGCGAAGACCGCCGGCATCACCGTGGCGAGCGTCTACCTGCCCTCCGGTGCGGAGAACACCGCCAGGCAGGACGAGAAGTACCGCTTCCTCGACGTCCTCGGCCCCTACCTCGCCAACCGTGCCGCGAGCGGGGAGGAGATGGTCGTCGGCGGTGACTGGAACATCTGCCACCGCCGTGCCGACCTGAAGAACTGGCGTCCCAACCGGAAGAAGTCCGGCTTCCTGCCCGACGAGCGCGCGTTCATGGACTCTCTGCTGGGCACCTTCCCGGACGCGTCGACGCAGGTGGGGGACGCCACTGACGCGGGACGTAACGGCAACCCCGCCGGTGGGGTAGGGGACTTCTTCGGAGCAGTGGACTACACACCGGGACGGGTGGCCCAGGCCCGGGTGGCCGGCGGTGCACCCGGTGACCCGCAGTGGTTCGACGTGCTGCGTCAGCTGCACGCCGATGAGGAGGAGGGGCCGTACTCCTGGTGGACCTGGCGGGGCAAGGCCTTCGACACCGGTGCCGGCTGGCGTATCGACTACCAGATCGCCTCCCGTCCGCTGTTCGAGCGCGCCGTCGCGGCCTGGGTGGACAAGGCTCCCGACTACGACCTGCGGTGGAGCGACCACTCCCCGGTGCTGGTGGAGTACAACTAGGCGGAATCCGCCCGCAGCGTCCTCCTGATGGTTAGGGTTGCCTGCATGAATAACTCAGCAACCCTGGCGGGCAAGACCATCCTCATGAGCGGCGGGAGCCGCGGTATCGGCCTGGCGATCGCGCTGCGGGCGGCCCGCGACGGCGCGAATGTCGCGATCCTCGCGAAGACCGACACTCCGCACCCCAAGCTCGAGGGCACCATCCACACGGCGGCCGCCGAGATCGAGGAGGCCGGAGGCAGGGCGCTGCCGATCCACGGTGACGTCCGCAGTGACGGGGACATCGCCCGCGCTGTCGCCACGACCGTCGAGACCTTCGGCGGGATCGACGCGGTGGTCAACAACGCCAGCGTCATCGACCTCTCCCGGTCGCTGGACCTGGCGGAGAAGAAGTACGACCTCATGCAGGACGTCAACGTCCGTGGGACCTTCATGCTCTCCCGGGCAGCCGTGCCGTACCTGAAGCAGGCGGAGAACCCCCACATCATCTCCCTGTCCCCGCCGCTGAATGTCACCCCGCAGTGGCTCGGCGCGCACACCGGCTACACCGTGGCGAAGTACGGGATGACGATGGCCACCCTGGGCCTGGCCGCGGAGTTCGCCGACGACGGCATCGCCGCCAATGCGCTGTGGCCGGCCACCACGGTGGCCACCGCCGCCGTGAAGTACGCCCTCGGCGGTGACGCGATGATGCGTGTCTCCCGCACCCCGGACATCGCCGCGGACTCCGCCCACGCGCTGCTCACCACCGACTCCCGGGAGATCACCGGGCAGTCGCTGATCATGGAGGAACTGCTCGCCGAGCGCGGCGTCACCGATCTGTCGGGCTACGCCGCGGTCCCGGGGACGCCGGACGCCGAGCTGCACCGGGACATCTTTCTCGACTGACGCCACTGAACAACGGCAACGCGTCCGGTGCCGACCGTGGCGACGATGACGTGCAGACACAACAGCACCAGAAGTGCGGTGCTCACTCCATCGGCCCAGCCAAGGCCGGTCACACCGGTGAGGGTGTGCGTGCCCAGCGCACAGGTGCCGACGGGGAAGGTGGCGGCCCACCAGGAGGGGTTGGGGGAGGGCCGGTGGCGCAGGTGGCACAGCGCACCCCAGTGGTTGACGATCGCCCAGGCCCCGGCGGGGACGCCCAGGCTCAGCATCACCGCGGCACAGGCCACACCGACGGCAGCACTGTCGGTGAGGAGCAGCACGGCGGTGGAACTCTGCCCGACCACTCCGAGGGGAATCCACGCCGTCGCCGCAACCTCCGTGGCTGGACGGCGTCCTTCCGCGCAGTAGACCCGGACGAAGGCGGGCAGTGCAGTCGCCAGCGAGGCGACGAAGCACACCGTGCCGGGGGCCGGGTGTCCGAGCTGGGCGGCATTCGTCGCCGCGACCATTGGTGTGACCAGTGGGAGGACACCGGGGAAGGTCGCAGGGACCTCACCGCGCAGAAAGCGGAGGCACTGGACGAGGAGTACGGCGACGGCGGCGAGCGACCCGATCACCCAGGTCGCGACATGGGCCCCGACCCAGCCGAGGTTGGTGTCCGCGGCGGATCCGAGGGCCAGCAGGCCCATCGTCATCATCGACCAGGCGGGGACGTCATCGAACCGAGGGTTATTCATCGCGCCGAAGAGCAGGATGATGAGGACGCCGGCCGCCAGCGCCGTTACCTCGGTGCCGACGCCGGTGCCGACACGGGCACCGAGAAGGGAGGCGGTGATGGACAGGCCCATGACTGCGCCTCCCCACGCCGCACCGGGGCCGGGCAGGGCGGGGGTCTCGGGTCGTCGCGCCGGGACAGCGGAGGAGGGCGAAGTGGGGAGGTGCATCACGGACATGGGATCCACGCTACCCCGGCAGTGTTCTGACCAGGGATAACGAGTTTCACTGTCGAGGGTACAATGCGCACATGTATCCCAACGTGCCGCCGGTCGACCAGCTCGCCACACTCATTGCCGTCGATGAGCACCGCAGTATCGCCTCGGCGGCCCGCGCTCTCGGATTCAGTCAGCAGACGGTGAGCGCGCGGGTGGCGTCCGCGGAGAAGACCCTGGGGGTGCAGGTCTTCCGCCGCGGTATCGGCGGTTCCGAGCCGACCGAGCGGGGGCGTGCGGTCCTCGATGCCGCCCACGAGTACCTCGACGCGGTGGGGAGTTTCTCCCGTGTCATCGCCGGGGCTGCCCGGCCGGACGCTGCCCGGTCGCTGCCGGTCGCGGTCTCCAACACGGTCGCCGAACTGTACTTCCCGTCCTGGGCCGCCCGCTTCCACAAGCAGAATCCGCAGGTCCGGCTTCTGCTGCGTCCCTGTAACTCCGCGGCGGTGGGGGAGGCGGTCTTCGACGGGGACTGCCCGCTCGGCTTTGTCGAGGGGACGACGGTCAGCCACGGACTGGACTCGGCGGTGGTGGGGGTGGACGACCTCATTCTCGTGGTCCCGGCGTCCCACCCCTGGGCGCAGCGGGATGTGCGGACCGGTCCGGCGGTGACGGCGGCAGAGTTGCGTCGGACGCCGCTGATCATGCGCGAGGCAGGCTCGGGGTCACGCGATGTCGTCGAGGACGTCCTCGGCACGGTCGCCACCCCGGCCGGCGAGTTCGGCTCACTGTCGGCCCAGCGGGCGGCGGTGACGGGAATGGGGGAGCCCACGGTCATCGCGGCGCGTGCGGTCGCCCGCGAGCTCAAGCTGGGCGAACTGGTCCGCGTCCCTGTGCAGGACGCCACGTTCCGTCGTCTGATCCGGGCGGTCTTCCCCCGGCACGGCACCCTGGAGAGGGACGCGGCAGCACTGCTGGACATCGCCCGGGAGGGAGTCGGTGGAGCGGTCGGGCAGTCGATGTAAGGTTGCTGGTCATGAGTGAAATGCAGCGCGTCCTGTCCGGAATCCAGCCCACCGCGGACTCCTACCACCTCGGGAACTACCTAGGAGCGGTCAAGCAGTGGATCGACCTGCAGAACGACTACGACGCCTTCTACTTCATCCCCAACCTGCACGCCATCACCGTGGACCAGGACCCGACCGAGCTGCGCGACCGCACCACCGCCGGCGTCGCCCAGCTGCTGGCGCTGGGGATCGACCCGGAGAGCTCGACGATCTTCGTGCAGTCCCAGGTCCCGCAGCACGCGGAGCTTGCGTGGGTGCTGACCTGCCTCACCGGCTTCGGCGAGGCGTCCCGCATGACGCAGTTCAAGGACAAGTCCTCCAAGCGTGGCGCAGAGCGCACCTCGGCCGGCCTGTTCATGTACCCGATGCTCATGGCGGCGGACATCCTGCTCTACAGCCCGCAGCTCGTGCCGGTGGGTGAGGACCAGCGTCAGCACCTCGAGCTGACCCGCAACCTCGCCGAGCGGTTCAACGCGCGCTTCGGTGAGACCTTCGTGGTGCCGGACGGGTTCATCCCGCAGGGCGCGGCGAAGATCTACGACCTGCAGGAACCGACGGCGAAGATGAGCAAGTCGGGTGAGAACCCGAAGGGCATCGTCAACCTGCTGGACGCGCCGAAGACCTCCGCCAAGCGGATCAGGTCTGCCGTCACGGATAACGACGGTGAGATCCGCTATGACAAGGAGAACAAGCCGGGTGTGTCGAACCTGCTGGTCATCCAGTCGGCGCTGACCGGCCGGTCCATCGACGAGATCGTGGCGGACTACCAGGCGGCCGGTGCGCAGTACGGTGCGCTCAAGGTGGACACCGCTGATGCCCTGGAGGCCTTCACCACGCCTCTGAAGGCGCGCTACGACGAGTACATGGCCGATCCGGCGGAGCTCAGGCGCATCCTCGACCGGGGTGCGGAGAAGGCTGCCGCCGTCGCCGAGCCGCTGGTGGCGAAGGTCTACGAGCGGATGGGGCTGCTGCGGTAAAACGCGGTCAAGCGAGGTAGGACGCGAGGCCTTCGGCCACTGCCCGGGCGCGCTGCCGGCGTCCTTCCTGGGACCTCAGCGCAGCCAGGTCGTCGGCGTCACGCATGTTGCCGAACTCGATGAGGATCTTCGGCTTTGTCGAGAGATTGAGTCCGGACAGGTCGGCGCGGGGGTTCAGGCCGTCGGTTCCGAGATAGTTGGAGACCGGCAGGCCGGCGCTGACCATGGCGTCACGCACGGTGGACGCCAGTCGGGAGGATTCGCCGGCGAGATTGTGGGGTAGCGGGTCCGTGACCGCGGAAATGTGGAAGCCGGTGTTCCCCGGCCCTGACACGTCGGCGTGGAGACTGACGACGACGTCCGCCGCCGAGGCATTCTCCTTGTACGTCCGCTCGTCGATGCAGTCGGCACGGTGGACGTCGTCGGCCCGGGACAGCAGGACGGTGACCCCGGCGTCCTCGAGAATGGTCCGGAGCTGCTGACTGATCTCCCAGGTGAAGGTGTGCTCCGGCCATCCGTCATCGGACGCTGTGCCCGGGGCATTGCAGGGTTTCGTGCCACCCCGGCCGTCGTCGGCGGTGAGCTCGGCGGGCGGGGCCGTGCCGGCATGACCCGGGTCCAGGTACACGGTGCGACCTGCGAGAGCACCGAGGTTTCCGGTGGAAGCAGACACGGGAACTCACTTTCGCGGACGGATTCTGGTGCAGGTTCCATGGTAGGGGGACTCACCTGTGGCGGATCGGAATGCACGTCCGGATCAATTCGAATCCTGTATTTTTGCCGTGACTAACCTTTCCATTCAGGAGGAAACAAGAATGCTCCCTCACCGTTCCCTACGGTCCGCCGCACTTCCGGCCACTGTTTTCGCAATGCTGGCGCTCGGCGCCTGCGACAGTTCCACTGATGGTGGGTCAGATGCGAACGACACCGCCGGTGCCGCTGATTCGTCCGACCGCGTCACGGTGACCGTCACCGAGACCGCGGCGGCGCCTTCCCCCCTCGGAGGCAGGGCAGGCGGCTTCCCCGACACAGACCCGACCGCCGGAACCCCGTAACTGCGGGGTGGACCCTGATTCCCCCGTGATCACCTCTCATACCGCAGATGTCCCTGCCCCTGAACTCGACGGCATGACCTGGGTCTACCACGGGGAGTCGAACTACGATCCCTGCGTCGCGCTGAGTTACGCCACCGTCGTGCAATCCGAGGTCGGCGACGCCCAGTTCCAGAACCAGCTCATGCTCTTCCATGACGGGGGAGTACCTGGGTGTCGGTACCGACACCGTCCAGCAGCACACGGAGGTCGTCGACTCAGGGGATGACTTCGTGACGGTGCGGTACAAGGACTATGAGGCGCTCCGGGACTCGGGGGAGCCGTTCGCCGCTGCGCCGAAGTACACCACGGTCGTGACCTACCGCTGGGTCGGCGACCATGTGGAACCGGAGGGACGCATCCCGAACCTCGACTGACATGGCGTCAGCGAAGGAAGTCGATGATGACGCGGAACGGCGAGGAAGCGGTCGACATGGTCGTCCGGGTGGACGCGCCGTCGGTGTTGACCGTCACGATAACGGTGTCACCACCGCCGGGGCGGGTGGTGATGCTGGTGATGTTCGGGGACGCCCGGTTGTCGGAGTTCACGAACTGCTGCTTACCGAGCCCGTCGGCCGTTACCGAGAACTCGAGGCTTCCGTTGCCTCCCCCGGCCTGCGTGGCATCGGCCGTGTCGGCACCGCTGAACTCGATGACGACGCGGTCACATGCTGCACCTCCGCAGACGGCGCTGTTGGTGTTCGCTGAGGTCGTGTTGTGCGTCGCCGACCTGATTTCGGTGATGGTGGCAGTCGGCGCGGCCGCTGCCTCCGGCTCCTCCACCGGGGCCAGGGTCGGAATCGCGGCAGGGGCCGGGGACGCGGGGGTAGTCTGGGTCACCACCACTGTCGATGTGGCGGTGCTCGTGTCGGCTGCTGCGGCGTCGCTGCCCGAGTCGCGGGACGTGAGCAGCCAGGTGATCGCCACCGCGGCGATCGCGAGAACAGTGACCAGGACAATGACCGGAATGATCCACGACCGCCGGGAGTGAAGGGGGAATGCCTTGTCCCTGCATCTGCTGTACCGGCGGAAATGCCGTGGTCTGTTGTGGGTCGTAGAAGGGATAGCTGTTGTAGGTCATGGCGTCCGGTGGCTACGCCCAGGAAATCTGCGCTGTGGGCTGAGCGGTAGATTACCGGAGTGTAGTTTCGGGGACCTGCGCTGCCGTTACGTTACCCTGACGCCGACCGATGACTGCGCTGCCGAAGGACGTCTGTGAGCACTCCGAGCAACCGACCCGCCAACCCGTGGATGAATGAACCACAGCCGCAGGGGAATCCTCGCCGGACAAGGATCCCCGCGACAATCGCGACGGTGGCCGGCGTTCTCGTTGTGGTGGTGCTCATCGTGGTCGGGGTGTGGACGCTGACCGGTGATGATTCGGACGACAGCGACACCGCCGCGGTGACCTTTACAGAATCGCATGAGGTCACCTCGGACGCCCCAGCCACCGTCACGACGGTGACGGTGGCTCCGGAGGAAGATACTGAGGAGTCTGGGACTCCGACGGCCGTCCCGCTCCCGGAGTCTTCCCCGGAACCTTTTCATGAGGACGCCACCTCTCACTCGGGATCAGGTCCCCTGGCCTGTAACGGGCGTGGCGTCCTTATCGTGAACTCTGTCCTGGACAACGCCCAGAACTTCGACCAACAGATGGCAGATTCCCGGGTGCAGTGGCCGGATGCCGTCCTCATGGAGCCGGGTGACTGCCCCTCACTGCGTCCTGTGGAGCCCGAGAGCGGCGCCTCGGTATACGCGTTCGTCATCGACTACGGCGATGACCTGGACTCTCTGTGCGCTGCAGAGCGCAACGGCGGCGGTAACGCCCGGCTGCTCAACAGTGATACCTCGTACGTCTCACCCTGCTGACGGGGACGGCTCCGGCACCGGTCAGACGAACACCTCGACGGTGATGAGGTGGTTCGCTGAGCCATCGTCGACCGTGTATTCCGTGCCTTCCGGCACCCCGATTGCCAGACGCGGCCAGTCGTACTCGTCCGAGGTCGCCCGCAGATAGTCGAACCGTCCGTCGGAGCGGTCGGTGACCGGGAAGTCGTCCTGGTACTTGACGTCCACACCGAAGACGTCGATCTGCAGCTCATCGCCCGCGAACGCGTCCATGATGCTCACCTCGCCGTCGCCGTCGAGTTTGATCTCGATGCGGACGCAGTCCCTGCCGTCGCAGGTCGCGGTCGTGGCGGTCGGCCCGCTGACCGATACCTCCCCCAGGTCGTAGTCGAAGTCGTAGTCGTCGAGATAGTCGTCGTCATCGTCGAGGTAGTCGTCGTAGTCCTCGGTCTCCGTCGGGACGGGGACGGCCTCCGAGTGCGCGGGACGGGGACGGCCTCCGAGTGCGGTGCGTCCTGCTCCGTGAAGCGGGATGCCGAGGTCGAGGAATTGTCGTCACCGTCATCGCGCATGATGAACCAGGTGGTGCCGACGGCGCCGTGGACGATGATCACCGCCGCGACGGCGGCCACCACGACCCACACGACCTTCGAGGTTCCGGACTTCCCCGGTTGCCCCTGCTGCCACGGCTGACTGGCGTAGGGGTTGGTGTTGAACCCCCTGCTGCTGGCCGAACCCCTGCTGCTGGCCGTAGCCCTGCTGCTGGCCGTAGCCCTGCGGCCCCAGGTCAGCCGCCGGAATCACCGAGGTCTCGCTCTCATTCCCGAGGGAGGACGCCAGCTGCTCCAGCACCTGTTCGGTCACCGGCGGCGCCGCGGGGTCATCGAGCTGACGGTCGTACCGGACGCGGCGTCCGGCGTCCCCCAGAATGGCGCGTGCGTTCCGCAGCTGCGTGACTTTCGCGGGATCCTCGCCCCAGGATGAGCTGATCCGGCGGTCGAGTTCCGCGGCGAGGGTGGCAGGATCGGCCGAGCGGTCGACCCCGAGGGACGCATCCAGATCGATGCCGGACATGGTGTTCTCCTGATCGTCATGCGCCCGATGTCTGATTCCGACGAAACAGTCGACATCAATGTACCGTGCGAATTGCAACGCACGCCCGAGGTTTTCCGCACTAGTGTGGAGGGCTGTATCAATATCAGACGACCGTGAGGATGTACCGATGGCCGCCAGCACTGAAGCCACGACCACAGGCACTGACGACAACGGCGACAGTAGCGCCGCAGAGAAACAGTCCGCCGTGGAGAAGTTCCGGGCGAAATGGCCCTGGCTCGACCACGTCATGCACATGAACGACCGGTACGGCGAACAGGGTGGAAATTACTACGCTGCAGGCATCACCTACTTCTCGGTGCTGTCGATTTTCCCGCTGATCATGCTGGTCGTGGCCGTGGTGGCCATGGTTCTGGCGGGTAATGAGGACCTGCTCAACGACATCATCGACGACATCAAGGACTCGGCGTCCGGTGATCTCGGCGATACCCTCACCGACATTCTGAATACGGCGATCGGACAGCGCGGAAGCATCTTCGGTATCGGTCTCGTGTTGACCCTCTGGACCGGTCTCGGCTGGATCGGGAACCTCCGGGCCGGCATCTCCGCGATGTGGAAAGCAGACCTGACTTCGGACAATTTCATCAAGGGGAAGATCAGCGACCTCATCGCCCTGATCGGTCTGCTGCTCGCCCTGGGAGTCGCCTTCGCCGTCACCGCGATCGGCTCCGGTGGATTCACCTGGACCATCATCGAGACACTGAACCTGGACAACATCACCGGTATCCGGGTCTTCGTCTGGATCATCGCGCTGCTCATCGCACTGGTCGCCAACTGGGTGGTCATGTTCTGGATGCTGATGTTCTTCCCGCGCACCCATGTGCCACGCAAGGCCGCGGTGCGTGGTGCGGTCATCGGCGCGATCGGGCTGGAGTTCTTCAAGCAGTTCGCCACCGTCTTCTTCAACAACACCATGTCCAACCCGGCCGGCGCGGCCTTCGGCCCGATCATCGGTGTGATGGTGCTGCTGTACCTGCTGTGGCGCATCACCCTCTACTGCTCCGCCTGGGTGGCCACGTCCCCCGAGGCACTTGCGGAGGTCATTCCGGATGCTCCGGCACCGGCTGTCATCCAGATCCGACGCGACTCCCACCCGCCGGCACAGACCGAGCAGAACATCCGCCAGGCGGGTCTGGTCGGGGCAGGAGCAGCGATGGGCGTCCTGCTCGGCGGGATCGTCATGAAGACCGGCAGCGCGATCGGCGGGTTATTCAGCAGGAAGTAGGGCCGGCCCGCCACCGGTTCAGCGTCGTCGGCGGATGAGGATCCATGCTCCGGCGGCGAGGACGCACACCATGCCGGCGACGATCAGCGAGATCCCGGTGGTGGGGGAGTCCTGCGGGGTGTCGGAATCCGCCGGAGCGGGATCTGCAGCTCCTGCCGGTTCCGCCGCTTCCACCGTGTTGTCGGGGGACGCTGAATCCACCAGCCGCCCGACCGAGGCGTCCTCCGGGGCGTCGAAGGCGGCGTCGAAGACGGTCTCCGCCTGCTGCCACGGACGCCCCGCCGCGACGGTCGAATTGAGCATCACCACGCCCAGCGTTCGCCCCTTGCGGGAGACCGCAGCGGCGTAGGTGTGCCGTGCATTGTCGGTGAACCCCGTCTTCCCACCGATCGTGCCCGGGTAGTCGTAGAGCAGTCCGTTGTCACTGGAGATCTGGAACTCCGGATTGTCCCGGTACCCCGGGAACGTCGCCTGCTCCGTGCCGAGCAGGTCGCGCACATCCTGTCGCTGGAACGCCGCCCGGTAGACCAGCGCCAGGTCGTAGGCGGTCGTCTGGACCTCGGGGGTGTCCAGCCCGTTGACCGTGGTCACCTTTGTCGCCTGCACCCCCAACGAGTCGGCGAGCGACTGCATCTTCTCCACCGTGGCGTCCGTACCGCCGAGCGCTCCGGCCAGGGCGAGGGCGGCGTCATTGCCGGAGTTCATCACCAGCCCCTGCAGCAGCTGCTCCGCCGTGTACTTCCCACCGGGTCCGACCCCTACCTTCGAACCGTCGACAGTGGCCATCTCCTCGGTGACCTTGACCTTCTGGTCCATGTCCAGTTCGTCCAGGGCGACCATGACCAGCAGGATCTTGATGATCGACGCCGGGCGGTACAGGCCGTAGGGGTCCTTCGCCGCGAGTACGTTGCCGGAGTCCACGTCATAGAGGACGTAACTGCCCAGGCTCAGGCGTGTCGGCAGGTCGAGCCCGTCTGCTGTGACAGTGCTGCAGGTGTCAAGGTCTTCTCCGCCCGGCCCGGGACGCTCCACGGTGATCACCGGGTCCACGTCCGCACCGCGTACGGCGTCCTTGTCGAAGGCCCTCGGCAGCCGCCTGTCGTAGCGGCAGTCGTCGGTCCACAGGGCATGGTCCCGCGGCAGCGGCGTCCCCACCGGGGAGGTCAACGGCAGCCACTGCATCCTCGGCATACCGTTGAGGCCCTCCTGCGCGGCGGCGGGGGAGACGGTGGCGGACGCCATGAGCACGGCAAGCCCGGCGGAAAGGAGAGTACGCATCGTCGAAGAACTCTACCGGCGGTATCGTGGTGCACCATGACTGAACCCGCGTACTCCACCGTCGATCCCGAGATCGTCCGCACCCTGCCCAAGGTTGTCCTCCACGACCACCTGGACGGCGGGCTGCGTCCCCAGACCATCATCGACATCGCCGCCGAGACCGGCTACGACGGACTGCCCACCACCGACGCCGCCGAACTGGAGAAGTGGTTCTTCGACGCCGCGAACTCCGGCGACCTTCCGACCTACCTCACCACCTTCGACCACACCACCGCCGTCATGCAGACCAAGGACTCCCTGGTCCGCGTCACGAAGGAGGCCGTCGAGGACCTCGCCGCCGACGGTGCCTGCTACGCCGAACTGCGCTACGCCCCCGAGCAGCACCAGGCCAAGGGACTGAGCCTGCAGGAGGTCGTCGATGCGACCGTGCAGGGTGTCAAGGAAGGTGAGCGTGCCGCCGCTGCCGCGGGTCACCGTATCCACGCCCGGCTGCTGCTGTGCGCCATGCGTCACGCCGACCGGGCCCTGGAGATCGCCCAGCTGCTCGTCGACAACTACGGCGAGCACACCCCGGGCGAGGGATACGTCGTCGGCTTCGACATCGCCGGTGCCGAGGACGGTTTCCCGCCGTCCAACCACGTCGCCGCGTTCAGCCTGCTGCGCGAGAACCTCATCCCGGTGACCGTCCACGCCGGTGAGGCCGCGGGCGTGGAGTCCATCGCCGACGGTCTGCGCCAGGGTGCCGTGCGCATCGGCCACGGCATCCGGATCTACGAGGACATCGAGGCCACCATGGGCGGACTCGAGCTCGGGAAGGTCGCCAAGTTCGTCCGCGACCGCCGCATCCCGCTGGAGATCTGCCCGACCTCCAACACCCAGACCGGTGTCTGCGACTCGGTGGAGGAGCACCCCTTCAACCTGCTCTACGAGCTCGGTTTCACCTGCACCGTGAACACCGACAACCGGCTGGTCTCCGGCTGCACCATGAGCGGTGAGATGGTGAAGCTCGCCGAGGCCTTCGACCTCGAGTACTGGCAGTTCCTCGAACTGACCACCAATGCGCTGGAGACCGCGTTCTGCGACCAGCCGCTGCGTGACGAGCTGGAGCGCGAGGTCATCTACCCCGCCTACTCCAAGCTGGGGGACGCCATGGACCTCGCCGTCGACGAGGTCGAGGGGCGCACCGCCGCTGCCGGCATCGACGCCCTGCACGGTGAGCACGTCCACTCCCACGGTGTGGGCTCCGAGGAGGTCGAGCTGTCGATGGAGAACCTCAAGGCGGAGCTGGAGCAGCTCGGTCTGACCCTCGATGACGATGAGGATGAGGCAGGGGACGCTGAGAGCTCCGACGGGGACGACGCCGGCGACGCCAGGTAGGGGACGCCGGGCGAGGGGCAGTGACCTTCCCCTGTGGCACACTGGCTCACGTGACTGAGCAGGGACAAGGGCAACTTCCCATCACCGGATCGACCGCCGCCGGCATCGCCGAGAGTGTGCGGGGACTCGTCGACCGTGGCGTCCTCACTCCGGGTGACCGGCTGCCGCCGGTCCGCACGCTCGCAGACACCCTCGGCGTGAACCGGAACACTGTCCAGGCGGCCTACCGCAACCTCGTCCATGCCGGGATCGCCGTGAGCCGCCGGGGTGCAGGAACGACCGTGGCGGGGGTCGCGGAACCGGCGACAGAGGGCGCGGCGTCCGGCAATTCCTCGACCGTGCGCGACATCGGCCACGGCAATCCGGACGCCACCCTGCTGCCGGACGCCTCCTCGGTCCGTCTCGCGCCGGCCCCGCCGCCGCTCTACGGTACCGCCGCCACCCATCCTGAACTGGGACGCGTCGCCCTGCGGCTGCTCGGACCAGATCTCGCCGACCGTGCCGAGGACGCCGTGATCAGCGTGACCGCCGGCGCGGTCGACGCCCTCGAACGACTCCTGGCCACGGTCGCCGCCACCGGCGACGCCGTCGCTCTCGAGGATCCCTGCTTCCTCAGCTCCGGCAACTCCACGCGCCTGGCCGGCTACCGCGTCGTCCCCGTTCCGGTGGACGCCGAGGGAATGGACCCTGAGGCGTTGCGTGCCGCCCTGGACGACGGGGCGCGGGCGGTGGTCTGCACGCCGCGGGCCCACAACCCGACCGGAGTGAGCCTGACCCACGCACGGGCGCAGGCGCTGCAGGAGGTGCTGGCGGACTACCTGGGCGTCCTCGTCATCGAGGACGACCAGTTCGCCGGACTGTCGCAGTCACCCTACGAGACCGCGATTCCGGCAGGTCAGACACGGTGGGCGCTGGTGCGCTCGATGTCGAAGTCGCTGGGGCCGGATCTGCGGACCGCACTGGTGGCGTCCGACCCGGAGACGGCGGAGAAACTGTCCCGGCGGATCAACGGCGGCACGACGTGGGTGAGCCATCTGCTGCAGCGCACGGTCGCCGCTCTGCTGTCGGACGCCGACATCCGCTCCGGGCTCGATGCGGCGGCGGCACACTATGCCGGACGCAACGAGGTGTTCCTGGCGAAGCTGGCGGACGCGGGGCTGGCGTCCTCCAGTGTCGACGGGCTGAACATCTGGGTGGACCTGGGCGTCCCCTCGGACGCTGCGGCTGCTGACCTGCGCGGACGCGGCTGGATCGTCCGCGACGGCGGACTGTTCCGGCTCGGCGGCACGGACGCCGACACCCATCTGCGGCTCACTGTCCATGAACTGTCGGACGCCGACATGGACCGACTGGTCGCCGACCTTGTGGCTGTGTCTACCCCTCGATGAGCCAGTTCCAGAAGCCCTGCTTCTCGCCGGGCTCGGCGACCCGCACCCGGAGGTCCCCGAACATCGTCCGCCCGGTGAGGACGACCGTCGGCGCGCCCGGGTAGTTCGGGGTCGCACCTCCCTCGCGCTGCGAGACCTTCACATCACCGAAGGTGAGCTTCATCTGGTTGACGACCTGCACCCCTGGCGGCACGGTGAGCTTCACGTCGCCGAAGATCAGGTTGGCCTGCAGCACCGTCGTGGACGCCGTGAGCGTCATCTCCCGGAGATCGAGGTCAAGGTCACCGAAGACGAGGCTGTAGCCCTCGCGTTCGCGCAGCTGCATGGTGCCCTTGAGCCTGATGTCACCGAACCAGGTGGACTGGGTGGGGACATGGTTCTCGGGGACGACGGTAGAGGACTGGTAGTGGTTGATGGTGGTGGAGAAGGAGCTGATGCTGCCCTTGGGCTTCACCGCCGGGGCGGGGTTCGCGGGATCTCCGGGCTTCGCCGCGTCCTCGGGGGAGGGGGCGGCCTTCTCCGCGAGCCGGTCGATCTCGGCGTCGTCGGGCGGGGTGGTCTTCCCCGTGACGAGCTGCTCGATGCGGGAGAACCGGTCGGCGTCGGTGACCGACCAGACGGCGTCGCTGATCGTGGAGAACTCACTGAGGTCGATCCGTCCCTGGCCGACGGCGAGGGTGAGCTTCTCGTTGAGAGCCTGGCGTCGGTCGTCGGTGATGCGGGCGGGCAGGGGGGCGGTCGGGTCCGTCGGGTCCGTCGGGTCCGTCGGATCAGTGGGTTCGGGGGACGTCATAAGGTCGACAATACCTTCGGGCTACGTGCCGCCATTGCAGCATGTCTGCGGCACTCACAGATCCGGGCTTCGCTGCCATAGAATCGCGATTCTGTGAGTGCCGCAGACATGAAGCCCTAGTATGGGGTGGCTGGACCGGGTGCCTGGTATGAGTTGCCTGGCACCTGACGCGGTAGCGTGACGTGGACCGGAGTGCACTACAGGAGTGTCAGACAGGGAAGAGATGGCGCTCCGGAGACCGGCGTCCTCCTGCAGGTAAACGGCGCTTAACCGATCAAGTTGATCGATAAATGAGCAGGTCAGGTGGCTTGACTTAACCGCTTCAGAAGCCTTGACTGAACGGTTGTGATGTTCAAGAAGACCCTCAGGACCGTTGCTGCCGCCATGACTGCAGCCCTCGCAGTGTCCCTCGCCGCCTGCTCCTCGACCGGCGGTGCGCCGCGTGACAACGGCGACGGCTCCGGTGGCGGCACCGTCGACACCCCCCGCTACGTCGTCAGCATGGTCAGCCACGGCGCGCCGGGCGACACCTTCTGGGACCTCGTCCGCAAGGGTGCCGAGGACGCCGCGCAGAAGGACAACATCGAACTGCGCTACAGCTCGGACCCGCAGGCCCCCAACCAGGCCGCCCTCGTGCAGAACGCCATCGACTCCAACGTCGACGGCATCGCCGTGACCATGCCGAACGCCTCGGCTATCGGCCCGGTCGCGAAGAAGGCCGTCAACGCCGGTATCCCGGTCGTCGGCCTCAACGCCGGCATGGAGCAGTACGAGAAGTACGGTCTCACCGGATTCTTCGGCCAGGAGGAGGGCGTCGCCGGTCAGCAGGCCGGCGAGCGCCTCAATGACGAGGGTGCCAAGAAGGTCCTCTGCGTCATCCACGAGCAGGGCAACCAGTCCCAGGAGGACCGCTGTGCCGGCGTGAAGAAGGGCCTCGGCGGTGCCGGCACCGTCGAGACGCTCTACGTCAACGGCCAGGAGCTCACCTCCGTGCAGTCCACCATCAAGGCCAAGCTCGCCCAGGACAGCTCCATCGACTGGATCATGTCCCTGGTCACCCCGGTCGGCCTCGTCGCCGCCCAGGCCGCCGAGGAAGCCGGCCGCAACCCCGGCGAGGACGTGAAGATCGGCACCTTCGACACGAACGCCGAGCTCGTCCCCGCCATCAAGAGCGGCGACATCTCCTTTGCCGTCGACCAGCAGCCCTACCTGCAGGGCTATCTGGCAGTCGACTCCCTCTGGCTCGCCAAGCGCAACGGCACCACCGTCGGTGGTGGACGCCCCGTCTACTCCGGCCCGAGCTTCGTCGACGCCGACAACATCGACACCATCGCGGACGCCGCCAAGGACGGTCTGCGATGAGTATCCCCTCCACTGAGGTGACCGCGGAGGTTTCCGCGGAAACCACCACCCCGCGCACCCGCCAGGGGCTCGAAAAGCTCATGCACCGGCCGGAGCTCGCCAGCGTCATCGGTGCGGTCGGCGTCTTCGTGCTGTTCATGGTCGTCGCACCGAGCTTCCGCTCCCTCGACTCCTTCGCGACGGTCCTCTACGTCTCCTCCACCCTCGGCATCGTCGCCCTGGCTGTCGGCCTGCTGATGATCGCCGACGAATTCGACCTGTCGACCGGTGTGGCGGTGACCTCCACGGCCCTGGCCGCCACGATGATGAACTACCAGTGGCACATGCAGTCCTGGGTCGGCTCACTGCTCGCCCTGGTACTCGCCCTGGCCATCGGCTTCTTCAACGGCTGGATGGTCACCAAGACCGGTGTGCCCAGCTTCCTCATCACCCTGGCGACCTTCCTCATGCTCCAAGGTCTCAACCTGGCACTGACCAAGCGGATCATGGACGCGGTCTCCACCAAGTCCATCGCCGACATGCAGGGCTTCGAGTTCTGCCGGAAGCTCTTCGCCGGTCAGTGGGACGTCTTCGGCGTCACCCTGAAGGTCACGATCTTCTGGTGGATCCTCTTCGTGCTGGTGGCCCACTTCCTCCTGTTCAAGACGAAGTTCGGTAACTGGATCTTCGCCGTCGGCGGTAACCCGGAGGCCTCCCGCGCCGTCGGTGTGCCGGTCGACCGGGTGAAGATCATCCTGTTCATGGTTGTCGCGGCGTCCTGCTGGTTCGTCGGTCAGCACAACCTCTACGAGTTCGATTCGATCCAGGCCGGGCAGGGCGTCGGCAACGAGTTCTTCTACATCATCGCCGCCGTCGTCGGCGGTGTGGCGATGACCGGCGGCAAGGGCACGGCGATCGGCACCGCGATCGGTGCGCTGATCTACGGCATGACCACCCAGGGCATCGTCTACGCCGGCTGGAACCCGGACTGGCTGAAGTTCTTCGTCGGCGGCGTGCTGTTGCTGGCCGTCCTGTCCAACCGTTCCTTCTCGAAGTTCACGGAGGCCCGCAAATGAGCGAAGAGCACATCATCGAACTCCGCGGCGTCGGCAAGGCCTACGGCGCCTTCCGTGCGCTGAGCGACATCAACCTCTCCGTGGACGCCGGCACCGTGACCTGCGTCCTCGGCGACAACGGTGCCGGAAAGTCCACGCTGATCAAGATCCTCGCCGGGCTCCACAAGCCCACCGAGGGTGAGATCCTCGTCGACGGGGAAGAGGTGAGCTTCGGCTCCCCGCGTGACTCCCTCGACCACGGCATCGCGACGGTCTACCAGGACCTCGCCGTCGTCGGTGAGATGCCGGTGTGGCGCAACTTCTTCCTCGGCCAGGAACTCACCGGCCGGTTCGGGAAGATGCGCGAGGCCGAGATGCGGGAGATCACCCACGAGCGGCTCCACCACATGGGCATCGACCTGCCGGACGTGGCGGTCCCGATCGCCTCACTGTCCGGTGGCCAGCGCCAGGTCGTCGCCATCGCCCGCGCCATGTACTTCGGTGCCCGCCTGCTCATTCTCGACGAGCCGACCGCGGCCCTCGGCGTGAAGCAGTCCGGCATGGTGCTGCGGTTCATCGCTGCGGCCCGTGACGAGGGGCTCGGCGTCATCTTCATCACCCACAACCCGCACCACGCGTACCTGGTCGGCGACCGGTTCATCCTGCTGAACCTGGGACGCCAGAAGATGGACGCCTCCCGCGACGAGGTCACCCTCGACGAGCTGACCCTCGAGATGGCCGGTGGCGGGGAACTGTCCTCCCTGGCCCACGAACTGGAGCGGTGACCGGGCACCCGGAGATCAACCGGGGATCAACGTCCAGCCGTTCGATAGGATAGCCGGGGACAACACAGCGGAGCCTTGCACGGAGGAACAGTGGCGCAGTTCGCGGTACACCCCGGCCAGATGGTCGTGGACGATCTCATCGGGCACCGCGTCGCCCTCGACCCGGGGCAGACCCTGATGACCGGACGCTCGGCGACCTTCCCGGTCGGGGAGGACGACGAGTTCATGCACCGTCGGTTCCTCCAGTTCTGGGCCGACGGCGCCACCTGGATGGTCACCAACTACGGCACCCGCATCACCGCGGGCATCCACCCGTGGGCGGAGAACTCCTTCGCTGAACTGCGCGTCGGCCCCGGTGCGACACTGCCGCTGCCGTCGGGGGAGTCTGCGGTGGTCTTCGCGACCTCCGGCTGCACCTATGAACTGCACCTCACGGTCGCCAGGACGCTGCGTCCGCCCGCCGTCGACAGCGTTCTCGACGGCGCTATCGACCTCGGCACGATGACGGTGGGACGCTTCGAGCCGAACGAGGAACAGAAGCTGCTCCTGCAGGCTCTCGCCGCCCCGCTGATCGCGAACCCAGGTGCCGGGATGGACAAGGTGCCCTCGGTGCGTGCTCTTGAGCAGGCGCTCGGGTGGTCGCAGAAGAAGGTCAACACGAAGATCGACTACCTGTGCCGCTCCCTGGAGACCAACGGCGTGCCCGGATTCTCGGTGCGCAGCGGCAACGCCCCGGCACGCCGCTTCGCCCTGGCCCGCTACGCCAGGGAGAACTACTGGTCGTTGAAGACCCGCGGAACCCTGTGAGGCGGTGGCGGTGAACGAGCACGGCAGCGAGCACAGCAGCGACAACGCCACTGCACCGGTCCCCGGCGACAACGCCTGGACCCGGTTCCTGGCCTGCCTGGAGGAACGGCACAGCCTCACCGACCTCACCCAGATCGGCAAGGGCGGCATGGGCAGGGTCTACCGGGCCCGCGACCGGGACCTCAACCGGTGGGTCGCGGTGAAGGTGCTGGAGAGTACCGGCGGCGGCCCGGACAGCCTGCAGCGTTTCCGGCAGGAAAGCCGGATCCTCGGGCAGCTGCGTCACCCGGCGATCGTCGGCGTGCACTCGGCGCGGACCTCGCCGGAGGGGGTGGCGTATTTCGTCATGGACTATGTCGAGGGCGGTGACCTCGGTGCACTCATCGCCTCACGGCGCAGTTCCGGCGGACCGTTCACCGTCGCCGAGACCGTGGAGCTGCTGCGTCCGGTGGCGGACGCCCTGGACACCATCCACCGGATGCGGCCGCAGGTCATCCACCGTGACGTGAAGCCGGCGAATATCCTCGTGCCCGACCGCGCCCACCGCGACAGCGCGTGGAATGTCCCGCTGCTCACCGACTTCGGCATCAGCCTCACCCAGGACGAGACCCGGCTGACGTCCGCCGGGTTCCTCATCGGCACCGACCGCTACATGGCCCCGGAACAGTTCCGGTCGGTGCAGGGTGGGCCGGTGCCGGGCGACTCGGTGGACCTCTACGCCTTCGCCCTCATCGTCTTCGAGATGCTCACCCTGCGGCCGCTGCGCGAGACCATGAGTCAGGAGGCCTGGCGGTTCGCCCGACGGTTCCCCGAGGTCCCGGCGCACGCACTGGCAGCTCCGGACCAGAGCAGGGCACGGGAGATCGTCGGCGTCCTCGCCCGGGCACTCGCCGACGACCCGTCGCAGCGCTACGCCTCCGCACGTGAGTTCCTCAACGCACTGGAGTCAGCGGACGCGGGAGCGGTGACACCTGCCGCTCCGACCGCGTACACAGCACAGACCACACAGGCCGCACCCCCGCCGGCCATCCCGACCGACGGGAAACCCCTCCGGTCCCGCCGCCTCCTCCTCGGCGCGGTCGCCCTGCTGTCTGTGGCGGTCCTGGTCGTCGGGGGTATCGTCGTGACTGACACGCTGCGTCATCCCGACTGGTCAGGGGACGAGAAGGCGATGGCTGCGGCACTCCCGCAGGTCCTGCCGGACCGGCAGAATGACGCCGGCTGGCTCGGGATGACCTGTTCCGCGGCGGATACCGGCGACGGTGAGCGGGCACGGATCACCTGCCGGGGAGGTGGACGCACTCTCATCGCCGCCGACTTCGGCGATGCCGACACCCGGGACCGTCTCGGATCGAGCCGGGAACTCCAGGAGCTGTCGGACGGAGAGTGTGTCATCAAGACCGGTCCGGTGGGCGACGCACAGGTCGCGCTGCCTCAGGCGGAGGGCAAGGACAGGTACTCGCTGCTGTTGGCGTCGGACACTGCCGAGGAGGACCTCAGGGGAATTCCGGTCTGTTCATGACATTCCCGTGAGGTTCCCGACGAATTCTCAGGTTGATGTATTAGTCTTTCACTCTGTCAACAATGAGTAGGGTTCACTCACTCGAGAACCGGAACGGACGTGACCAGAGCAATGCCCAATTACGACCTGTACACCGAGCTGGGGCTGAACAAGGATATGCCGCCCACGGAGATCGGGGCGCTGCTCGACGGGCGCATCAACGGCCTCGTCGGCCAGGGTTACCCGTCGAACTCCCCGGAGGTCGACCAGCTCGCCACGGCCCGGGCGATCCTCTCCGACCCCGCCAAGCGCAACACCTACGAGGCCGCGCTGGCCGGTCCCGACGGCGTCATCGACGTCTCCTGGCTGCACCAGCTCGCGGACAGCCCGGCTGCGTCCTCGGAGTCCTCGGAGTCTTCGGAGTCGTCCCCGGTCCCGTCCTACGACGCTGCCTCGACCAGCGTCATCAACGCCGCCGGTGACCCGGGGTCGTCCTCGTCCTCTTCTTCTTCCTCGGAGGAGGAAGCCGGCTCCTCGCAGAGCCCCTACGGTCAGTACAGCGGCTACGGCCAGTCCCAGTTCGCCCAGTCCGGTCAGCAGGGCCAGTACGGCCAGTACGGCCAGCAGCAGTTCAACTCCGGGAACTTCGGTGGCCCGGTACAGCAGACCCCGGCCAAAGCGCAGTTCAACACCGCACAGCTGTCCGTCGCCGGTCGTGACCGGTCGCAGTCGAAGGTCTATCTCGCCTGCCTGGGCATCATGGTCATCGGCATGATCTACCCGTTGATCCTGATGTTCACCGCCGACGACGGTGACCTCAGCATCTTCAAGGGCATCCTCTTCGCCATCGCCCACACCGCCGCCTGGGTCGGCATCGCCGAGATCGTCTGGGGCGTGCGCCGCATCGTCGCCCCGGAGGAGGAGAAGGACGCCGAGGACGCGTCCTCTTCGGACGACGCCACCAAGTAGGGGGGGGGATCCTCAGGGGAGGGGGATCAGGACGCCGTGGTCTCCCGGGCGTCCTTCACCGTCGCCGCCAGGCGCGTGATCTCCTCCGGGTTCGCCGTACGGTCACCGGCGTCCGTGCAGAAGTCCAGCAGCCGGTAGCCGGCGCGCTGGATCGCCAGGTGCCGGGGCCAGTGCAGACCGGCGAAACCGGCGGCGTCGAGCGCGACGGACTGCGCGGCACGACGTTCACTGAGCAGCTCGTACTGCAGGTCACGGCGCTGGGACAGGTCCTCCTGCACCGAGGACGCGGTCATCAGCTCACCGAGCAGCGCACCCATCGCCTCGAAGGACCGGTTGACCAGACGCTGCGCGTGACGGACCGCGGCGACGCGGGGGTACAGCCACAGTACGGCAACGGAACATACTGTCGCCAGGCCGATCTCCGCCCAGCGGGCGCTGACCACCTCTCCGAGCGGCAGGGGGATGGCGCCGCCCATGAGCAGGGCCAACGAGGTCGAGACCATCACCGTGAGGGCGTAGTTCTTCACGACGAAGACCTCGGCGAATAACTGGCAGGCCGCCAGGGCCAGCAGCAGCGTCCAGTCGTGGACCCCCAGCAGGTGCAGGACCGCGAAGATGCCGACGCCCACCACCGAACCGATGACGCGGTGCAGGCCACGGATCGTGCCCGAGCGACGCTCCGGACCCCACTGCAGCACCAGCATCGCCGAGAGGACCGCCCAGTCCGGGCGGTCGAAACCGCAGGCGATGCCCAGCACACCGGCACCCAGGCAGGCGACGGTGACCTTGATCGACGCCATCGTGGCCTGGGAGTACCAGTGCAGCGAGCGGTAGACGCGGTACCGGATCGACGGCCGGGCCAGCGGCACGGTGTGCCGGGACAGGTCGATGTAGTTCGGGGTGTCGGTGAACTCCTCGGCGGCGGAATCGTCGCGGCGTCCGACCGAGGGGTTGCTCCGGGCCAGGCGGACGTGGGCGGTGAGGGTGCGCTGCACCAGCTCTTCGCTGAGAGTCGTCGACTCAGAGGGAACGACTCGGGAGGTGCTCTCCCCGCCACGGACATGGCCGGCGTCGAAGAGGATGTACCAGGTCGTGACCAGCAACGTCTCGACCTGGTGGGTGCGGGCAACCGTGGGGGCGGGGTCCGCGGCGTAGGACGCCACCGCCTTCTCCAGGCGCTCGACCGCGGTGATCTCCGGGCGGTGCAGACCCCACAGTGCGGGCAGCATGCCGATGACGGTGGCGGTCGCGGCACCGAGCAAGGCCCACCCGCCGACCTCGACCGGGTTCATGCCCTGCTTGGCGACCATTGTCGCGCCACCGGAAACCATGATGATGAAGAATCCGCCGGTGATGAGCAGCATCTGCTGCTCATAGCCCAGCAGCAGGGCGATACCGGCGGGGATCGCCATGGCCAGGGCGGCGCGCAGGGCGCCGGGCCAGGTCGGCCGGGGATTGTGGATCGCGGTGAGCAGAGCCCACCATCCCGGGGATGTCGGGGGGTGCGTCGGGGGCAGGTGTTCCGGAGGTCGGGGACGGGGGAGTAGAGCTGGTCACCCGTCAACTATAGGACCACCGTGTTTCACCCTGTCCGTGCGGTGAGCCGGCTCAGAACTTCGTGAAGCGCCCGGTGAGACGACGCTCCATCTCACCCCAGCCCTCGGCCTCCTCGTCGAAGGGGGCGGTCGGGGTGCCGGAGGACGGGGAGCCGAGCATGTAGGCCACGTAGTCCTGCAGGCGCGGGTAGGCCAGCAGGACCTGGTTCACCGAGTCATCGTCGGCCCAGTCAGCGGCGTCGGCGACGAGCTCGTAGGCACGGCCCAGCTGGTCGGTGTCGACGGCGTCGGTGCCCTTGGCGATGTCCTCGCGCAGGCCGGTGAAACCGTACTCGTTCGACGGGTGGACGCTGACCTCCAGCTCACCGGCGTTGGCCAGGGTGACCAGGTCATCCCAGGTCTCGAAGTGGGAGAGGTCGTGGTCCTTGGCGTCCACCATCCAGCGGACCATGGAACGGCCCGAGGTGAAGGTGTGGATCTGGCCGTTCTCACCGAGGAAGACCGGCTCACGGTCGCCGACGTAGCAACGCAGGGTGTAGACGGTCGTACCGTCGACGGTGATGCGTACCGGGTCGATACCGGCGGCGGCCCAGGGGGTCGAGTCGTAGGGGTCTGCGTCCTTGGCTGCTGCCTCGGTGGCTTCCGTGGCGTCGGAGGCGTCCTGCTCGGCGGCGGCAGCGGCCGCGACGTCCGCCTCCTTCTTCGCGTCCTCGGCGGCGGCGATGTCGGCCTCGGCGGTGGCCAGGGACTTCTCGTCGACCTCAGGGGAGACGATCTGCTCGTCGACGAGTTCCAGGAGCTCCTTCCACTTGCCCAGCACCGTGTAGCCCACATTCGACCACTCGCCGAGACCGTTCTCGCCGTTGTAGTGGTCAGCACCGCGGGAGGTGTTGCCGAGGATGGAGTAGGAGCGGAACCAGGAGTTGATCTTCTCGAGGCCGCAGACCGCGCCGAAGGACTTCATCACATCGAACGCGGAGGCGACGGCCTTGACGTTGTCGAAGGACGGACGGCCGGCGAGGTTGTTCGGGACCTCGATGAAGCTGATCTTCCCGGACTTGCGTGGGGTGACCTTCGCTGCGGCGTTCTCGGTGAACGCGGCCCACTTCGGATGGTCGGCGAGATCGTGGGCGTCATTACCCTTGTGATCCCGGATCCAGGCGAGCAGGGCGGCGGGGGACTCGAAGCCGAAGACCCCGGAGTCGTCACCGAGGAATGCCTGCCACTGTTCGCCCCGGGCGGTCCATCCCGGAGCCCAGAGAGTGAAGAAGGTTCCGTTGGTGGTCTCGAGTTCGAGGGGGACGATTCCGTGGTCTGCCATGGTCGGCAATTCTAGCGGGCGGAGCGCGGTGGCGTGACGGACTGTGCCCCCGATGTGTCGGCAGGTCCGGGGACGACCCCGTGAGCAGGACTGAACAGGCTGCGGTCCAGCACCGCGGGCACCGTCGGAGGGGGAGCACCGAGGAACTGGCCGGCGTGGTAGCCGGGGTCGGGCGGGGTGGAGGTGATCCGGGCGAGTCCGGAACGGTTCTGCATCATCTTCTCCTATCCGGTGGGCCGGTAGAACCCGTGGAAGCCCATACCGATGTTCTCTGTACGTACCGGCGACATCTGCACCGGGTCACCGGCCTCGATCATCATGCCGTCGCCGGTGACCATGGCGACATGGCCGTCCCACACCGCCAGATCACCGGGTGCGAGCTCGTCCATCGGCACCTGTGGCCCGACGGCCTGTGCGTTGGCGGTCCGGGGGATGTCCACACCGGCCTGGCCGTAGGCCCACTGGGTCAACCCCGAGCAGTCGAGGCCTTGGCCGGGTACGGTCCCTCCCCAGGAATACGGGGTGCCCAGGGCCGTCTTCGCTGCCTCCACCGCGGCGGCGGCTTCCGGGGTGGGCGCACCGACAACGTCACCGGTGTCCCCGGGATCCGCCACCGTTGACGTTCCGGCGCCGGACGCGGGGTCAGCCGCGGCAGACGATTCCGGTGCACCGGACAGTGCCGAGGGCGAGGCAGGGGCGACCGGGGACGCGGCGTCCACCACCTCCACCTGCGACGCCAGCCCGTCCAGCTCGGACTCCAGCACGGTGAGCCGCTCCGCGGCCCGGCCCAGGTGTTCCCACCCGATCTGTGCGGCGGCGGCCCCGGTCGTCGGGTTCAGCGGAGAGACCATGAGCAGCGCGACGACCTCCCGGGCGCACTGCCCGGCGATGACGGTGATGTCGTCGGCCGCCCGGGTCACCGCCGCGACAGCCTCCTCGGCCAGGATCTCCAGGTCGCCGGAGAGTTGCAGCAGTTCCACCGCCTGCTGTCCGGCGTCGGCCAGCGTGGAGACGACTGCGGTGCCCGCAGTCCCCGTCACCGCGGACTCCGCCAGGGCGGGGAGCCCGGACAGTGCGTCGCCGAGGCCGGCGTCCCCCAGCAGGGTGGTGAGCGGGTGGATGCCAGGGGCGGCCGCGGCGGGGATGAGCTGGGCGACCGGGGAGACCAGGGCGGTGAGGTCCGGGATCATGACGGACCTCCGGTGAAGGCTCCGAAGCTGCCGGCGGCGGCGTCCTCCTGGCTGGTCAGGGTTCCGGCGAGAGCGGTGAGGGAGGTGCCGGCGTCCGCGTAGAAGCGGGCGAAGTCTGTCGCGGCAGCGGCCTGCCGTGTACGGGCGGCGGTGAGCGCGGCGAGGAACCGGGATGCCTGGGGGAGGGCGAACACCGGTGGTCCCTCGCCTGGATCGGCCCCGGCGGAGAGACGTCCGGCGGTCTGTGCGGCGTGGTCGGCGACGGTGGTCAGTGCGGCAGGTTCAGCTGTGATTCCGGTCATGACATTGTTTGACTCCGGTGGCGGTGCTGTGGTTCCCCGCCCGGCCAAGTATTTTGGAATGCATGGAGATTGTCGAGGTAAACCATCCGCTCGTCGCCTCACGGCTGACGATCATGCGGGACGCCCGGACCGACAACGCCGCCTTCCGCGCGGCGCTCGCTGACCTGGGGATGATGCTCATCTACGAGGCGTCCCGGAACCTGCCGGTCGAGACGTTCGACGTGACGACCCCGGTGGCCGTTGCGGAAGGACGCCGCCTGCAGGATCCGCCGATCATCGTGCCGATCATCCGCGCCGGGCTCGGCATGGTCGATCCGGCACTGTCGATGATTCCGGACGCCCAGGTCGGCTTCATCGGCATGGCGCGCGACGAGAAGACCCACGAGCCGGTGCCGTACCTTGAGGCGCTGCCGGAGGACCTCACCGGACACACCGTGTTCCTGGTGGATCCGATGCTCGCCACCGGCGGCTCGCTGATCCATGCGCTGCGGTTGCTGGCCGGCCGTGGCGCCACGGACATCACCGTGGTGTGCATGGTCTCGGCGGTGCCGGGTGTGGAGACGGTCCGTGATTCCGGACTGCCGGTCGGACGCCTGATCACCGCGACGATCGACCCGGGTCTCAACGAGGACGCCTACATCGTCCCGGGTCTGGGCGACGCGGGCGACCGGCTCTACGGGCCGCGCAACATCGACCTCGACGAGCTGTAGGCCCGGTCAGTCCCTGGCCGCAGGCTCCGTGGGCTCCGTGAGTTCAGAACGCTCAAAACGCTCAGAATGCCCGGGCTGCCCCGTCTCGCCGGCGTCCTCGTCCTCGCAGGAGGGGGAGAGGGGCTCGAGGATGCTCGACACACTGAACTGACCGGTGAGGATGTAGCGTCCCGGTTCGTCGAAGCGGACCGTGGTCCAGTCCTCGTCCTCGGTCGGAACCAGGCAGGCGGTGACCGGGTCAGCGTCCGTCGTCGGGGAGGTCGTGGTCGTCCCAGAGGATGCTGTTGCGGAGGCCGACGCGGAAGCCGACGCGGAAGCCGACGCAGTGGCAGGCGCACTCCCCGGCACCAGCGTGGCGGTGAGGTACCGGTTCGGGCGGATACGGATCAGGTGCTCCTCGCCCACGGCGTCTTCGGGAACCTCCACCGTCATCTCCGACGGGGTGGTCTCCAGCAGGCGCAGCGGGGAAGGGACTATCAGGGTCGGCTCGTCGACCTCGTAGAGGGTCCAGTCGTCATTGCCCCAGACCCGGTTCAGGTACGGCAGGCCCTCATTGATGAGCTCGGCCTCGGGACGCTGCTGCAGGATCGGCTTGTCGGCCACCGCTACGTACGCCACCGCGTTGTCCGTCAGCCAGTCCTGGTAGGGCGCTGCATGCAGGGCGTCCTTGTCGAAGAAGACGGAGTTGTAGCGCATGTCGGACTGGTTCTCCCAACCACGTGCCAGCGGGGCGGAGTCGGTGAGCAGGTAGGCGCCGGCGTGGGTGTCGGTGTCCACCAGTTCGACGCGGTGGTTCTCGATCCGGCCGTCGTCGGCGAGCTCGTCGAGCTGCGAGGTCAGTGGCGCGTACAGGGTCTCCGGGTTCTCGCCGTCCGTGACCGACACCTGGTCGTAGAGGGCGTAGAACAGCCCGTAGACCAGTGCCGGGGACAGCAGCAGTGCCAGCACCTTCGGCGACTTCAGTGAGAAGAACAGCACCACGCAGGGCAGGATGAACAGGAAGAACCGGCCCAGGTTCGACCCCACCCCGGTCGGGATGATGAACAGGACGGTGGCGACGACGATTCCCAGTGGGGCGATCCACCGTGCCGGGGCGTGGTTGGTCGCCACGGGGCTGTCCATTGCGAGGACTGCACCGATGCCGATGACCAGGTACCAGAGGAAACTGGTCACCGGGTAGGGCTGCTGGCCGGGTGCGCCGAAGAGCAGGTAGGGAAGCGCGACGCCCAGTGCGGCACCGCCGAGGGCCCACCACATCCGCGCATTGCGGTACCGGCGGACCAGGAAGAACGGCAGCAGGACCATCCCGGCGAACGCGGGGACCAGGGCACTGGCCAGGCCGGAGACCACCAGCAGCAGCGCACCGGTCACCGGCCGCTTCCGCTGGAACGCCCAGACCGCGAGCATCGCGATCGCCGCGCCGGTGGCGAAGGTGACCCGGCCGGAGAACATGTTCAGCACGGCAGACAGGGCCACGGCCCAGGTCAGCAGGGTGGGGTGCGTCGCATTGCGGGATACCGGGTACGCCAGCGCGGAGATGATGACGGTGCACAGGCACAGCAGGAACAGGGAACCGACCCAGGAGGTCAGCGTCGGAACGATGAGCGAGTAGCTGCCCGGGGAGACACCGCCGAACCAGTCGAACCAGTAGCTGACACCCACCCCGGCCCGGTGCGCGGACTCGCGGGCCAACGCGGCCTGCAGGTCCCGCATCGGCGGATCGATGATCCGCAGCAGTACAGCGGCGAGGACGGACAGGGCCAGCGGCATCCAGGGGATCCACGGCCACCGCGGCAGGGGATGTCCAGAGCCCTCGCCCCGGTCCTCGTGGGTGGTGCTGGTCGACGACGCGGACTCTCCGTTCACCGGGGGTCTCCTGTCTCTGGGGCGGGGTGGATCTGATATTGCGCAGCGGTCGCAACGGTCACTGCCCGGCGAGGCGCCGGACGGTGGCCGTCAGCTCCGCGAGTGCGGATTCCACAGCGGTGCCGGACACGGCACCCTGGGTAGTGCCCGGCACGGGACCGGAGACCTGGAGGTAGAGCTTCGCCTTCGGCTCGGTCCCGGACGGGCGGACCACCACACGGTAGTCCAGTCCCCGTCTGTCATTCCAGATGATCCGGAAGCCGGCGTCCTTCCCCGCGGTCGGATCCAACGCGGTGACGGTGGTCGACGCATCCCCGCTGAGTTCCTCCGGCGGCTCCGTCGCCCACTGTGCGACCAGCGCGGACGCTGCCTGGGGCCCACTGAGGCGCACCGACACCTGGGCGGTGCGCACGGTGCCGTAGAGCTCGTCGAGTGTGGCGAGTTCATCACGCAGGGTGCGTCCCTGGGCCTTGAGTTCGGCGGCCCATACCGCGGCGACGAGTGCGGTGGCGACCCCGTCCTTGTCCGCGACCAGTGAGGGGGCGGGGCAGGAACCGATGGCCTCCTCGTAGGCGAAGGCCAGCTCGCCGTCGGTGTCGTCGGCGGCGCGGGCCAGGTGCTTGAACCCGGTGAGCGTCTCCCGGAAGTCCCAGCCGGACGCCGCGGCGATGCGTTCGAGCAGGCCGGAGGAGACACAGGTCGTCGCGACGACCGGGGCGGGGCCGGCGTCCGGGTCATCGTTGTCGTGCACCGGGACGAGGCGTCGCGCCAGCAGCGGGCCGGTCTCGTCCCCGCGCAGCATACGGTAGCCCCACGGGTCATCGGGGTCGGGGATGCCGAGCATGCAGCGGTCGGCATCCGGGTCCAGGGCGATGAGCAGGTCAGGACGCTCCGACGGGCCGGACGTCGCCGCAGTCTCCAGCAGCCCGTCGCAGGTGCCCGGCTCCTCCGGGTTGGGGAAGGAGACGGTGGGGAACTCCGGATCCGGCCAGCGCTGGGACGCCACCGTGGCCGGGGTGGTGAACCCGGCACCGCGGAAGACCTCGGTGAGCACCGTGCCACCGACCCCGTGCAGCGGGGTGAACAGGACGCGCAGGTTCCGGCGGGCGGACAGTACCGCGCCGTCACCCGAGCCGACGAGGCCGGTCACCGCGGTGACGTAACCGTCGACGGCGTGGACGTCCAGGTGTACGTCAGGGGAGCGGGGCACCTCCGGAGCAGGAGGGGTGGCGGCGATGCACGCCTCGATCTCCCGGTCCGCCGGGCTGACCAGCTGGGAGCCGCCGGCGAGGTAGAGCTTGTAACCGTTGTCGGCCTTGGGATTGTGGCTGGCGGTGATCTGCACACCGGCGTCGAAGCCGCGGTCGCGGACCAGCCAGGCGAGCACCGGGGTCGGGGCGGGCAGCGGCAGCACCACCACCTGGCAGCCGGCACCGGCGAAGGTCTCCGCGGCGGCCCGGGCCATGGCGTTGGAGCCGTAGCGGGCGTCGAATCCGACCGCGACGCGCGGGTTCTCCACCCCCTGTTCCTTGAGCCAGGCGGCGACACCGGCGGTGGCCCGGGTGACGGTGGAGACATTCATCCGGTCCTCACCGGGGCCGACGGGGGCGCGCAGGCCCGCGGTTCCGAAGGCGATCACAGTGAGGTCACCGCCTCGGAGGAGACGAGCTCGGCGAGCAGACCGCCCATGTCTTCGGCGGCGGCCGCACCTGCGGCCAGCACCTCCTCATGGTTCAGCGGCTCACCGGTCACCCCGGCGGCCAGGTTCGTGACCAGGGAGATGCCCAGGACCTCCACATCGGCGGCGCGCGCGGCGATGGTCTCGTAGACCGTCGACATGCCCACCAGGCCCGCACCGCAGGTCCGCAACATGTGGATCTCGGCCGGCGTCTCGTACTGCGGGCCGGGCGTCATCGCGTACACCGCCTCACGCATCCCCGGTCTGAGCCCTTTCTGCCCCTTCACGATCTTCCGCAGCCGCGGCGCGTAAGCGTCCACCATATTGACGAACTCCGCGCCGACCAGCGGGGAGCGCATCGTCATGTTGAGGTGGTCGCTGATCAGCACCGGCTCGCCGACGCTCATGCCCTCGGTCAGCCCGCCGGCGGCGTTGGTGAGCACCACGGTCCCCACCCCGGCTGCCGCGGCGGTGCGCACGGCGTGGACGGTGCGCCACAGTTCGTGGCCCTCGTAGGCGTGGGTGCGGCCCAGAAGAACGAGGACGCGGCGTCCTCCCAGCTCCAGGCTGCGGACGGTCCCGCCGTGCCCTTCGGCTGTCGGTGGCAGGAAGCCGGGCAGATCGGACATCGGGAACTCGATGAATCCACCGGCACCCTCGGCCCCGCAGAGCACGTCGGCGGCGGGACGCCAACCTGAACCGAGCACCACGGCGATGTCATGGGCCTCGCGTCCGGTGCGGTCGGCGAGGGCGGCGGCGGCCTGAGAGGCCAGTTCCTGTGCTTGTTCCTGTGGGGTTTCGTGGGGAGTTCCGTGGGGGGACGCAGTCATGTGGTCAAGCATAGGTCGGTGGCGGGAGTGGGACGGTGGGGGCCGGGCGACTAGAGTGGAGAGGTCACTGTCTGTCTCGTGGAGGAGCCCTACGACCCGTGAGTAACCCCGGCGCCGTTCAATCGGCTGTCAACACCTGGTTGGTCGACCACCACGACGACGTCATCGGCTGGCGCCGCCACCTCCACTCCCACCCCGAGCTGTCCCATGACGAGGTGCAGACCACCTCGTTCCTGGACGCCACGCTGCGCGGCGTCGGCCTGGAGCCGGTGCTGCTGCCCGGCACCGGCCTCATCGTCGACATCGGAGGGGACCCCGACCAGCCGGCCGTGGCCTTCCGCGCCGACATCGACGCCCTGCCGGTCACCGAGGTCACCGGACTCGAGTTCGCGTCGAAGAATCCGGGCGTCATGCACGCCTGCGGTCACGACATCCACACCACTGTGGTGCTCGCCCTGGCCTGCGCCCTGGCGGAGTACGACCGGACCGAAGGACTGGACCAGCGGGTGCGCTGCATCTTCCAGCCCGCCGAGGAGGTCCTCGACGGTGGGGCGACCGACGTCATCCGCGCCGGGGCACTGCAGGGTGTGAGCCACATCTTCGCCGTCCACGCCGAGCCGAAGCTGCGTGCCGGACAGGTCGGCGTGCGCGCCGGGGCGATCACCTCGGCGACCGATGTCGTCGAGATCATCGTGAAGGGTCCGGGCGGGCACACCTCCCGTCCGCACCTCACCGCGGACGCCATCTACGCCGCCGGCCTGCTCATCACCGGTCTGCCCGGGCTGCTGTCGCGCCGGGTCGATCCGCGTACCGGCACCGTGCTGACCTTCGGCGCGGTCAACGGCGGCGCGGCGTTCAACGCCATGCCGCAGGAGGTCTCCCTGCTGGGGACGCTGCGTACCGGTAGCCCGCTGGTGTGGCGTCAGCTCGGGGACCTGTTCCCTGAACTGGTCGAGCAGCTGCTCGTCCCGACCGGGGCGACCGCGGAGATCCGGCACACCAAGGGTGTCCCACCGGTCACCAACGACGACGCCTGTACCGCCCTGATGGCCCAGGCAGTCAAGGACATGGACCCGCATGCGCTGCAGGAGGCGCCGCAGTCCTCCGGCGGCGAAGACTTCAGCTGGTACCTGGAGCATGTGCCGGGCTCGATGGCCCGGCTGGGTGCATGGAACGGCCAGGGGGAGAAGGCCGACCTGCACCAGGCGGACATCATCTTCGACGAGGCCTGCCTGCCGGTCGGCGTGCGCCTGTTCGCCGGGGTGCTGGAACAGTTCCGGAACCTGGGGTAGTTCCGGTCGGCAGTCTTCCTCCGGGTGCTATTTCCGCTTCCGCCACTGCTCCCAGCCGTTGTTCACTGAGCGGCCGGCCTTACCGATCGCGCGGTGCGCCATGTCGATGGCGTCGGTGGTCATCTCCGTCTGCCTGATCTTGCGCTGCGCCTTCTTCTCCTCGAGCTGCAGCTGGTGTGCCTGACGCATTTTCTTCACCCGCGCCCGCTCCAGCGCCTCCGGGGACGGGACGTACCAGGACGCCGGCCCGACCTTCATCACGTACAGCAGGATCGCCACGACAGCGATGAGTGCTGCGGGGATCACCGACAGCGGCCCGTTGATGACCGCCGCCACCGCGCCGAGCGAGATGCCGGTCAGCGCCATGATCCCGGCCCGTGGGTTCGCCCCACGCCGGTGCTGCTCGGCGATCTCCCCGGCGGAGTACACCGCCATATCCGTTCCAGGGGAGGACGCCGGGTCCGCCGGTGACCCGGGCAGCACCGGCAGGTCGCGGAACTGCTGGTCAATCTCAGCCCGGGTCATTGCACCGGCGAGGAGCTGGCACCGCTCGTCGTATTCGGTGATGCTGAGGCGGCCGTCAGCGAAGTGCACGCCCAACAGGTTGATGGCGTGATCACGGTCGGCGTCCCCGATACGGACGTGGCTGTCCCGGGACGCTGCACCTCGGCGGGGGTCATTCATGCTGCCCCAGTCTAGTCGCAGCCGCGTGTCGAGTTAGCACCTTCACAGGCAGCCGAACCGGGGTAAAAGCTGCCTGTGACGGTGCTAACTCGACACGAGAGGGGAAGGAGGGGAAGGAAGGTTAGGTGAGGAGGGAGGTCAGGGGACGGGGACGGGCCTATGCCCAGCCGACGGAGCGCTCCACGGCCTTGTTCCACAGTGAGAAGGCGGCGTCCCGGTCCTCCTCGGAGGCATTGGGCATGTAGGTCTCTTTCTCCTGCCACAGTGACCGGATCTCCGCGACATCGGTGAAGAATCCGACCGCCAGGCCGGCGGCGTAGGCCGCACCCAGCGCCGTGGTCTCGGCGACCTCCGGCACCGTCACCGGCACGCCCAGCTGATCCGCCTGGAACTGCATGAGCAGTGAGTTCACCACCATGCCACCGTCGGCCCGCAGCCGGGTCAGCGGCACCCCGGCATCCGCGTTCATCGCCGCGACGACCTCGCGGGTCTGGAAGGCGGTGGCCTCCAGTGCGGCGCGGGAGATGTGCGCCTTGGTGACGTACCTGGTCAGGCCGACGATCACACCCCGGGCGTCCGGCACCCAGCGCGGGGCGAGCAGTCCGGAGAAGGCCGGGACGACCACGCAGCCGCCGTTGTCGTCGACACTGCGTGCCAGCCCCTCGATCTGCGAGGAATCGTCGAAGAAGCCCAGGTTGTCGCGCAGCCACTGCACCAGCGAGCCGGTGACCGCCACAGAGCCTTCCAGGGCGTAGACCGCCGGGGCGTCCCCGAGCTGGTAGGCGACCGTGGTGATCAGGCCGTGCTCCGAGGTCTTCGGCTCCGTGCCCGTGTTGAGCAGCAGGAAGTTCCCGGTGCCGTAGGTGCACTTGGCCTCGCCGGGTTCCGTGCACGCCTGGCCGAACGTCGCAGCCTGCTGATCACCGAGAATTCCCGCGATGGGGACGCCGTGCACCGGGCCGGATCGCTGGACCTTGTCGATGACCTCGGAGGAACTGATGATCTCCGGCAGCAGGGACATGGGGATCCCCAGTCGCTCGCACAGCTCCGGATCCCACTGCCGGGTCCGGATGTCCATGAGCATGGTGCGCGAGGCATTGGTCACGTCGGTGACGTGGCGCGCGCGCGGCTGGCGTCCCCGGGCAGGACGCCCGGAGTGGCGTGTGGAGCGGGTCAGTTCCCAGATGATCCAGGTGTCCATGGTGCCCATGGCGAGCTCACCACGCTCGGCACGCTCGCGCACACCGGGCACATTATCGAGGATCCAGCGGATCTTCGGGCCTGCGAAGTACGTCGAGACCGGTAGCCCGGTCCGTTCCCGGAACAGGTCCCCGTCGCCGGCGGCCTCCAACTCATCGCAGATCGGGGTGGTGCGGGTGTCCTGCCAGACGATGGCGTTGTGCACCGGCTCGCCGGTCTCCCGGTCCCAGATCACCGTCGTCTCACGCTGGTTGGTGATCCCCAGCGCGGCGATGTCCTCGGTGCCGATGTCCGCGCGTGCCACCGCGTCCGCGATGACGCGGCGGGCGTTCAGCCGGATCTCCTCCGGGTCATGCTCCACCCAACCCGGGCGCGGGAAGATCTGCCGGTGCTCCAGCTGGCTCACCGAGACGACTGCCCCGCGGGCGTCGAAGACGATGGCGCGGGTCGAGGTGGTGCCCTGGTCGAGGGCGAGGATGAACCCCTTGTAGGAGCCGTGACCGGCCCCGGGATGACGGAAACGTGAGAACAGGTCGGCCATCAGGGATCCCCTCAGATCACACCAGCTGCAGCATCAGCTGGGACTTCTTCACGCCGTCACCGGCGGCGACCGCCAGCCCGGCCACTGTGCCTGCCTTGTGCGCCTTCACCGCGTTCTCCATCTTCATGGCCTCCAGCACCAGCACCGGATCGCCCTCGGCGACCTCGGCACCCTCCTCGACGAGGACAGTCACCACGGTGCCCTGCATCGGGGCGAGCACGTCGTCACCCGTGGCCGCGGCGGACGCGCCGCCGGAGGACTTCCGCGGCGCACGACGCGCCGCGCCACCGGTACCGACGAGGTCACCGGGCACGGAGACCTCCAGGCGACGACCGTCGACCTCGACGGCGATGGTGCGCGGCGGGACGGTCTCCTCCTCGGCGGGATCACCGTCGAAGGCGGGGACCGCGTTGTCCCACTCCTCCTCGATCCAGCGGGTGTAGACGTTGAAGGATGAGGCCTCCGGGTCAGTCAGCTCCGGTGCGAACGCCGGATCGGCGACCACGGCGCGGTGGAACGGGATGACCGTCGGCAGTCCCTCGACCGTGTACTCGTCGAGTGCGCGGGCGGCGCGCTGCAGGGCCTCTGCGCGGGTCTCACCGGTGACGATGAGCTTGGCCAGCATCGAGTCGAACTGGCCGCCGATGACGGAGCCCTGTTCCACACCGGAGTCCATCCGGACGCCGGGGCCGGCCGGCTCGCGGTAGGCGGTGAGGGTGCCGGGGGCGGGCATGAAGTTCGCGGCGGCGTCCTCCCCGTTGATCCGGAATTCGATGGCGTGACCGCGGATCTCCGGGTCGGTGGTGCGGGACAGCTCGCGGCCCTCGGCGATGCGGAACTGCTCGCGGACCAGGTCCCAGCCGGTGACCTGCTCGGTGACCGGGTGCTCGACCTGCAGCCGGGTGTTGACCTCGAGGAAGGAGATCAGGCCGTCGGAGCCGACGAGGTATTCCACGGTGCCGGCACCGTGGTAGCCGGCCTCACGCAGGATCGCCTTGGCGGACTCCCGCAGCCGGGCGTCCTGTTCCGCGGTGAGGAAGGGGGCCGGGGCCTCCTCCACGAGCTTCTGGAAACGGCGCTGCAGCGAGCAGTCACGGGTGGACGCCACGACGACGTTGCCGTGGGTGTCGGCGAGCACCTGGCACTCGACGTGCCGGGCCCGGTCGAGGTAGCGCTCGACGAAGCACTCGCCGCGGCCGAAGGCCTTCTCCGCCTCACGGGTCGCGGACCCGAAGAGCTCCGGGATCTCCTCGACGGTGTGGGCGACCTTCATACCGCGTCCGCCGCCACCGAAAGCGGCCTTGATGGCGACCGGCAGTCCGTGCTCGGTCGCGAAGTCGACGATCTCCTGTGCGTCCGCCACCGGCTCCGGGGTGCCGGGTGCCATCGGGGCGTCGACCTTCTCGGCGTAGTGCCGGGCGGTGACCTTGTCCCCGAGTTCACGGATGGCGCGGGGGGAGGGGCCGATCCAGATCAGCCCGGCGTCCTCCACAGCCTGGGCGAAGTCGGCGTTCTCGGAGAGGAAGCCGTAGCCGGGGTGGACGGCGTCCGCACCGGAGCGGGTTGCGACGTCGATGATCTTGACGATGTCGAGGTAGGTCTCGGCAGAAGTCTCGCCACCCAGGGCGAAGGCCTCGTCGGCCATGCGCACGAAGGGGGCGTCGGCGTCCGGCGCGGCGTAGACGGCGACGGTGGCGATGCCCTCGTCACGCGCGGCCCGGATGACCCGGACCGCGATCTCGCCACGGTTGGCGATCAGGACCTTGCTGATCTTCCGGTGTTCTGCCGGCACGTGCTCTCCTCTTTCTCGTACTTCATCCGTCACTGCTGTTCGGGTGCGGTGGCAACCGTTTGACGCTACTACGGATTCCACCGTCGTAGCCACCCCCGCTGTTACAGCGCTGATACCGCCGCGAATTCGCTACTGTTCCGCCGTGACCGGCATGCGGACCATGTTGCCCCACTCGGCCCAGGAGCCGTCGTAACAACGCACGGTGTCGCGTCCGAGCAGGTGGTGCAGGACGAACCACAGGTGGGCGGCGCGTTCGCCGGTCCCACAGTAGGTCGCGACCGGGGCGTCCGGGTCGAGGTCGGCGAAGGCCGCCTCCAGGTCGTCCCGGGAGTGGAAGCGGCCGTTGGGCCGGATCGAGGCAGAGGGGGAGATGTTCGTGGCCCCGGGGATGTGGCCCGCGGCGTACTCCGGGGCATCCCGCAGGTCGAGGAGCTGCAGGTCCTCATAGCCCCGCCGGTCGGCGAGGATCTCGTCGACGAAGATGCGGTGGGTCAGATCATCGCGCTCGATGACCGGGTAGCCCCGGGTCGGTCCGGGCGGGGCGTCATAGGAGGTTTCGCGTTCCTCCTGCATCCACGCTTCCCGGCCACCGTCGAGCAGGCGGACATCGGGGTGACCGAAGAGGTCGAAGACCCAGAAGGCGTAGGACGCCCACAGGTTGGACTCGTCGCCGTAGATCACCACGGTGTCGCCGCGGGTGATGCCCTTGTCGTCCATGAGGCGGGCGAAGGCTTCACCGTCGAGGAAGTCCCGGCACACCGGGGCACCGAGGTCACCGTGGAGGTCGATGCGGATGGCGGTCGGCAGGTGGCCGATGTTGTAGAGGATGCTGTCCGAGTCTGACTCGACGACCTTGAGTCCGGCCCCGCCCAGTTTCGCGCCCAGCCAGGAACTCGTCACGAGTCGTTCCGGGTGGGCGTACTGCTGCAGCGAGGGGGAGGGGTCATACTCGATTCCCATGGGTGCGGGTACCGCCTTTCATGTCTGGAGGACAGTTTAACGGTGGTGGTGGGCGGATGTGACCTGTGGGGCGGGAAGGAGTGGACAGTGGTGCAGGTGACTGCAGTTCACCGCTCTCCCGGTTCACCGGTTCCAGAAGTCGGAGACCGCCAGCCCGTGATCCTCGACCGCGCGGCGGATCAGTGGCAGCGACAGTCCGATCACACTCGACGGATCCCCTTCGATCCGGTCGATGAACCACCCGCCCAGCGCCTCCAGGGTGAACGCGCCGGCACAGCCCAGCGGCTCACCCGTGGCGGCGTAGGCCTCGATGTCGCGGTCGGAGGCGTCCGCGAAGTGCACCACCGTCTCGCTGACGGCGGTGGTGACCGGGGCGAACACCCCCGAGAACAGGTCCACCGGACTGGCCCGGGTGAAGGCGTGTCCGGTGATGAGGGTGGCCGAGCGTCCCCGCTGGGCATGCCAACGTTCCACCGTCCGCTCCACGGTGTGGGGCTTACCCTGCAGTTCCCCGTCGAGCAGCAGCATCGAGTCACCGGCGACGACCACGGCACCGTCGGGTACCTCGTCGGCGAACTGGTCGATGACGGCATTCGCCTTCGCGGTGGCGAGACAGGTCACCACCTCCGCCGGGGACGGGTCGGGGACACGGGTCCGCAGCTCGGCGACGATGGCGTCCTCGTCGACCCCCGGGACGAGCACCAGCGGTTCGATCCCGCCGGAGCGCAGCACCGACAGGCGGGAGGGGGAGGAGGACGCCAGGACAAGTGGCAGGGCAGACGTGGAACTGGTCACGGGATCAGCCACGGAACCCCGCCGGACTGAAGACGGTCTGCCAGCGGGTGTCCGCCCCGGGTAGTCCCCAGGCGCCGCGCGGGTGCCGGCGCACGAGCTCGCGCGGGTCGGTGTAGGTGGTCGCGGACTCGGCGACCACGGTGCCCAGGGCCTGGGCGACTGCGGCGGTGAGCAGGTCGAGGTCCGGGGCGTCGGCGCCCGGCTCGGCCGGCAGACCGCGCACCACGGTCACCGGGACAGCGGTGTTCTGGGACGTGTCCGTCATGGGATCCTCTCCGGTTACAGGGGCAGGTTGTCGTGCTTGCGGACAGGGGCGGGAACGACCTTGCGCTCCAGCAGTGCCAGCCCGTCGGCCAGACGGGCCCGGGTCTCCGAGGGGGCGATGACCGCGTCGACGTAGCCGCGGGACGCCGCAGCGTACGGGGTGATCAGGGAATCCTCGATCTCCTCGGTGAGCTGGACGCGCAGCGCGTCGACGTCCTTGCGCTTCCGGGCGGCCTTCGCCAGGGTGTCCGCGTGGACCGCGGTGACCGTGTTCGCGGCGTCCGCGTGGGAGATCTGCGCACTCGGCCAGGCGAGCACCAGGTCAGCGCCCATGTTCTTCGCGCCCATGGCGATATAGGAGGAACCGAAGGCCTTGCGCACGACCACGGTGAGCACGCCGACGGAGGCGTCCGCGACAGCGGAGAACAGCGGGGCGGAGCGGCGCAGCAGTCCGTTACGCTCCTCCTCTGCACCGGGCATGAAGCCGGGGGAGTCGACGGCGAAGACCAGGGGGATATTGAAGGCGTCGCACATCCGCACGAAACGGGCGGCCTTGGCCGCGGCGGCGGCGTCGAGGGCACCGGCGAGGACCAGCGGCTGGCTGGCGACCACACCGACACCCCGTCCCTCGATCCGGGCGAAGGCGGTGAGGACGTTGCCCGCATGGTCGGCGGAGAGCTCCAGGAGGCTGTCGGGGTCGACGACGCCGGCGAGCGCGTCGAGCATGTCGTAGCCGGCGGCCGGGGAGTCAGGGATCAGCGCGTCGAGTGCGTCGGTGTCCGGGGCGACCGGCTCGGTCGGCGGAGTCAGCGCCCGGTTGTTCGAGGGCAGCTGCGCGAGCACGTCCTTGACCAGGCTGAGTGCCGCGTCATCGGTGGCGGCGGTGAGGTGTGAGGTGCCGTTCGAGGCGAGAACCTCCACACCACCGAGCTCGTCGGCGCTGACCTCCTCACCGAGGACGCTGCGGGTGAGCTCCGGGTCGGTGAGGTAGAGGTGCGCACCCTCGACGGCGACGACGATATCGGCGAGGACCGGCTGGTGGGCCTCGGTACCGGCGGTCGGACCGGCGATGACGGAGATCTGCGGGACGACACCGGACAGGCGCGAGCGCAGCCGGTAGAGCTTCGCCGCGGTCCCGAGGGAGACGACACCTTCCTTGATCCGGGCACCGGTCGAGTCGTGGATGCCGACGAGCGGTACACCGGCACGCTCGGCGAGCCCCATGACCTTGATGAGTTTCTCGCCGTGGGTCTCGCCGACGGTGCCGTCGAAGACGGTGGCGTCCTGGGAGAAGACGCAGACCTGACGGCCGTCGACGGTGCCGTAACCGGTGACGACACCGTCGGTGACCGGGCGGGAGCGGTCGAGGTTGAAGGAGGTCGCCCGATGGCGGGCGAGGGCGTCGATCTCGACGAAGGACCCCTCGTCAAGCAGGGCGTCCACCCGTTCGCGGGCGGTGAGCCGGTCGGCGTCATGGACGGCGGCGACGGCGTTCTCTCCGGCGGGGGCCAGTGTCTCGGCGAGCCGGTTGCGCAGGTCCTGCAGCCTGCCGACGGTCGTCGACAGATCTGCCCCGGGCGTGGCGGAGGTGGGATCATTCATGGAGGACAGTCTAAGCGTTATCCTCGGGAGACATGAACGGTACTCCCGAACCACCCGCCGCTTCCCGCCACCCGGTCGACGCCGACCGGGTGGCGGCGGTGCTGCATGCCGCCGGTGTCCGGCGCTTCACCGTGGACCATGTCGGATCCACCGGCTCGACGAACGCAGATCTCGCGGCCCGTGCCGCCTCCGGTACCGTCACCGACCGCACCGTGCTCCTCGCCGAGGAACAGGTTTCCGGGCGGGGTCGCATGGGCAGGCCCTGGTCCGCCCCCGCCGGCTCCCAGTTCATCTGCTCGGTGCTGCTCGCCCCGGAGCAGCTTGACATCGAACGGCTCGGCGAGCTTCCGTTGTTCATCGGGGTCGCCATCGCCGGTGCAGCCCGGGAACTCGGCGTCCCCGCGGTCCTGAAGTGGCCGAACGATGTCCAGGTCGTCCGCGACGGTACCCCGCACAAGCTCGCCGGCATCCTCGTCGAGGCCGCCTCCATCGACCCACCGGCCATCGTGCCGGGCATCGGCCTGAACCTGTCGATGACCGCCGCCGATTTCGAGGACGCCGGCCTGCCCGCTGCCACCTCGCTGACTCTCGAAGGACTGGAGATCCCGGACGCCGGGGCGCGTGACCACGTCACCGCCGTCATCCTGCGTCACCTGCTGGCCGTCGACGACGCCTGGCGTGCCGGTGGCGACGCCGCCGCCGATGTCCGCACCCGCTACCGCGAGCTGTCCTCGACCCTGGGCACCCGGGTGCGGGCCGAGCTGCCCGGCGGGGAGAACCTCTACGGCACTGCCGTGGACCTCGGTCCCCACGGGGAGCTGGTGCTGGAGTCCGTCGACGGCACGCGCCACACGGTCACGGCCGGGGATGTGGTGCACGTGCGCCCGGACGCTCGGGAGAACTAGACCCATGCCCAAGATCCGCTTCGAGCGCGGGGAGGTGATCCTCGCAGAGCTCAGTCCGTCGCGACGCAGCGTCATCTTCCCGGTGCTCGAACTCGTCCTCGCCACCGGTGTCGTCTGGCTGCTCATCGGCCTGCTGGACGCCCACCTCGCCGACGAGGCGGTACGCGTGGCCGGGTACGTCCCGGACCATCTCGCCGAGGTCCCCGGACTCCCCGGTGTGGCAGGTACCGCGACGGCCGCCCTGTGGGGACGCCGCGTCCTGCTCATCGTGTGGGTGTGGATCGCCTGGCGGCGGTGCATCCGCCACCTGCTGTTCCGGCAGCGCAGCCGGATCATCCTCACCGACCGGCGTCTGGTCACCGCCTCCGGCGACTGGCGGTCGCGGGTCGTGGAGATTCCGCTGGACCAGATCGTCGAGGTGCGTCAGCGGGGCAGCACGGTCAACGTGTGGACCCGTGGTTACCGGATTCCGGTGCGCCTGGCGGACGTGCCCTACGCCGCCGATGTCGCCGCGATGGTCGACGAGCGGATTGTCCGCTACGCACGGCCGGTATACTGACGCGGGTGAGTAGCGAACCTGATCTGCACCTCTCCCGCCCAGAAGCCCACGCACCCGGAATGCCGCTGGTCACCGTCATCGGCGACGGCCAGCTGGCCCGGATGATGCAGCAGGCGGGCATCGAACTCGGTCTGACCGTCCGGCTGCTGGCCGGTTCCGGGGCAGCCTCCGCCGCCCAGGCCACCGCCGACGTGTGGCTGGGTGAGTACACCGACGAGGATGTCGTCCGCGCCGTGAGCGAGGGGGCGGACGCCGTCACCTTCGACCACGAGCACGTGCCTAACGAGTACCTCGAGGGGCTCATCGCTGACGGCGTGAATGTCCAGCCGCAGCCTTCGGCTCTCATCAACGCGCAGGACAAGCTGGTCATGCGACGGCGTATGCGGGAGATGGGCGCACCCGTGCCGCCCTTCGCCGAGATCCTCTCGGTCTCCGACGGCGAGGGCTTCTGGGACGCCACCGACGGTGCCGTGTGCCTCAAGGCCCGCCGTGGCGGCTACGACGGCAAGGGCGTCTGGTTCCCGGAGTCCAGGGAGCAGACCGCCTCCCTCGTCGCTGAACTGCTGGAGCAGGGTGTGCCGCTGATGGCGGAGAAGAAGGTCCGCCTGGTCCGCGAACTGTCCGCCATGGTCGCCCGCACCCCCTCCGGCGAGATCGCCTCCTGGCCGGTCGTGGAGTCCGTGCAGGCCGACGGCATCTGCTACCTGGCCGTCGCCCCGGCTCCGGCGGAAACCGCAGGCCAGGCGCGCGTCATCGCCCAGGCCCACACCCTGGCCCGTGAGGTCGCCGAGGAACTCGGTGTGACCGGCGTCCTCGCCGTGGAGCTCTTCGAGGCCGTCGACGAGGCCGGGCAGCCCGAGATCATCGTCAACGAGCTGGCGATGCGTCCGCACAACACCGGCCACTGGACGCAGGACGGTTGTGTCACCGGCCAGTTCGAGCAGCACCTGCGTGCTGTGCTCGACCGTCCGCTGGGTTCGACCGCGCTGAGCTCCACCACCACCGTGATGGCCAATATCCTCGGTGACCCGGACGCCGATCCGGCGATGCCGATGGCCGAGCGGATGGATGAGGTGTGGCGCCGGTTCCCGACCGCGAAGATCCACCTCTACGGCAAGGAGTGGCGTCCGCGCCGCAAGATCGGGCACGTCAACATGTCGCTGCCCTGCGGCGCCGCCGCAACCGCCGAGAACGTGGAGAAGCTCCGCATCTCCGCCCGCCTCGCCTCCGATTTCCTCGTCACCGCCACCTGGAAGGACCAGTGAATGACTGACCAGAACACCCCGCTCGTCGGCATCGTCATGGGGTCGGACTCCGACTGGCCCACTGTCGAGCCCGCCGCCGAGGTCCTCGCCGAGTTCGGCGTCCCCATGGAGATCGGTGTGGTCTCCGCCCACCGCACCCCCGACCGGATGCTCGACTACGCGCGCGAGGCGCACACCCGCGGCCTCAAGGTGATCATCGCCTGCGCCGGCGGTGCCGCCCACCTGCCCGGCATGGTCGCCGCCGCCACACCGCTGCCGGTCATCGGCATCCCGCGCGCCCTGAAGAACCTCGACGGCATGGACTCCCTCCTGTCCATCGTGCAGATGCCCGCCGGTGTCCCGACCGCGACCGTCTCCATCGACGGCGCGAAGAACGCCGGCCTGCTGGCCGTGCGGATGCTCGGTGCGGCCTACCCGGAGCTGACGGAGCGGATGGTCGCCTACCAGGAGACGATGCGCGACGAGGTGCTGGTCAAGGACCAGCGGCTCAAGCAGAAGCTCATGGGGGAGTAGACCTCCGCGATGTCACTGCTGATGCTGGTCAGCCTGGTCCTGATCGTGCTTCTGGCGGGCACCGGCTGGAGTGTGAAGACCCGGTCCCGGTGGGCCGGTAACGGCGCGCTCGTCTTCTCCGTCGGCCTGCTGCTGTGGGTATGGCTGCTGGTCGCGGCGACCGGCGCGGGATTCGCCGGGACGATGTGGATCTTCTTCGGTCTCTCCCATGCGGTGGTTGCGTGCGTGGGCTGGTTGACTGCGCGGTGGATGGGGGACGCCCTGCCCGGGGTCGACGGCCGTGGCTGGTTCCACCTGTCGACGGTCGTGGCCGCCGCCGAACTGCTGAGCCTGGGGGCCGGTGCGCTGGCCATGGTGCTGCGCTCGATCAAGGGGATCGGCGGCGGTGGCGACGATGTCCGCTTCTCCCTGGTCATCATCGGTGTCGCGGCGTTGGTCCTCTGGGTCTGTGCCGTTGTCTCGATGATCCGCTATCTGCGCGATGTGGGGCGTGGCCGTCGGCGTCGGGCCCCGGAACGGGCGGACGCGGTGATCGTGCTCGGTGCCGGACTGGTCCACGACCGGGTCAGTGACCTGCTGGCCTGCCGGTGTGACCGGGGCGCGGCGGCCTGGCACTCGGTGACCGAGCACCGTCCGGCCCGGAGCACTCCGCTGATCGTCACAGGCGGTCGTGGAGACGACGAGCCCTGCACCGAGGCGGAGGCGATGCACCGGTACCTGGCCTCGCGGGGTTTCCCCCGGGGTGCGGTGCTGGAGGAGCGCTATGCCACGGACACCACCGAGAACCTGCACTTCAGCCTGGACCTGCTCAAGGAGCGAGGGGTGCGTGACCCCCATGTGGTGGTGTGTACCTCGGACTTCCATGTGCTGCGCACCGAGCGGATCGTCGCCGCTCTGGAGGCCGAGCGGGGAGACAACGGGGTGCCCTTCTCGGCCGTCGTGCTGGGGGCGCCGACACCGAAGCCCGCGATTCCGGCGTCCTACCTGCGGGAGTACGTCGCGCTGACGATCCACCGGATCATCGGCCGGGCCTGAGCGGCGCTTCTCCCGCGTTCACCTCGGATACATCACACGCGGTGCCGGGCATGCTTTCACGGCAGCCCCAGAGGTCCGGCGGTACCGTCATGAGTTCTGAGTGGGCGTCATGAGAAAATCGCGGTTCAGCAGCTCTGAGCGCGTTTTTCTCATGACGCTGGGGCGGTTCTCATGACGCAGCGAGGCGGTGGAGACTCAGTCCCCGTACTTCCGCCACTGCCGCCAGGCCGCCCAGGTGAGCACCAGGAGGCAGAGCAGAAGCAGGGAAGGCCAGACCTCGGCATCGCCGAAGAGGTTCCACACCGCCTGGATCAGCGCCAGCAGGTCGAACAGGGCGAGGAAGCCCAGTACGGACTCCCACATCATGCGCCGACGCCGGTACTCCGAGGCCGGCAGACCGGCGGGACGGCCGGGCCGCCCGGACAGGTCAGGCCGGCCGGGTGCGTCCGCCACTACTTCACACCACCGGCGGTCAGGCCGGCGACGATCCGGCGCTGGAAGATGAGCACCATGATCACCAGCGGAACGGTCACCAGCGCACCGGCGGCCATCACCGCCGCATACGGGTACTCGTAGGCGTTCGCCCCGGAGAAGCGGGCGATGGCCACGGTCACCGGCTCCGTCTTCGTCGAGGACAGCTGCTTGGCCAGCATGAATTCGTTCCATGTGTTGATGAAGGCCAGGATCGCGGTGGTGAACATCGCCGGCGCGGCCAGCGGCAGGATCACCTTGCGGAACGCCAGGGCACGGGACGCCCCGTCGACCCGGGCGGCCTCCTCGAGCTTCCACGGCAGCTCCCGGAAGAAGGAGGTCAGTGTGTAGACCGTCAGCGGCAGGACGAAGGAGATGTTCGGGATGATCAGCGCCTGGTAGGAACCGATCCAGCCGAGATCGGTGAACAGCTGGAACAGCGGGGTGACCAGGGCGATGCCGGGGAACATCGACGCGGCGAGGATGATGCCGGTGACGAAGCCCTTGCCACGGAAGTCCACCCGTGCCAGGGCGTAGGCGGTGAACACGCCGACTGCCAGGGCGATGGCGGTGGTTCCGGCGCCGATGAGCAGCGAGTTGCCGATGGCGCGCAGGAAGTTGTTGCCCTTGTCGGTGGCCAGTGCCTCGACGAAGTTGTCGAGCGTGAGGTGGCTGGGCAGCGGGTTGGTGTCGAAGGTGTGCGACTTGTCGCGGAATGCGGTGACCAGCATCCAGTAGAAGGGTGCGAGCGCCCACACGACGATGACGATGACGCCGAGGTAGCTGGCGACGGTGCGCCTGACTGAGCGGTTCATCGGGTGACCTCTTTCTCCATGCCGGCATCAGGGGAGGACGCGGCACCCTCGGCGTCCGCCTGCTTCCGCGGCGACCACCACTTCTTCTTCCCGGACGCCTTCGGCATGTTCTGCGTCCCTGAGACGTCGGCGCCGAGGAACTTCACCATGATGAAGGCGACAGCGAAGATGAGCAGGAAGATCAGTGTGGAGATCGCCGAGGCGGAGTTGAAGTTGCCGCCCTGCATGTCGGAGATCACCAGCTGGCTGAGCACTGCGGTAGGGGAGTTCGCCGAAGAGCTGATCATGATGACCGGCAGGTCGTACATGCGCAGCGCGTCGAGGGTGCGGAACAGGATCGCGACCATCAGTGCGGGCCTGATCAGCGGCAGGGTGATCTTCGTGAACTGCTGCCAACGGGACGCCCCGTCGACCCGTGCTGCCTCGTAGACACCCTGGGGGACCATCTGCAGACCGGCGAGGATGAGCAGCGCCATGAACGGCGCGGTCTTCCACACGTCGGCGACAATGACCGCGAATCTCGCCGCCCAGGGATCTGTCGTCCAGGCGATGTCCAGTCCGGTCACCGAGTTGATGATGCCATCGGGGGCGAAGATGAACTGCCACAGTTTCGCGGTGACGGCGGTGGGGATGGCCCACGGGATCAGCACCGCGGCACGCAGCAGGCCACGGCCCAGGAAACTGCGGTTCATCACCGTCGCCATCCACAGCCCCAGCAGTGTCTCGAGGAAGACCGTGACGACCACGAAGAACAGGGTGATCTTCAAGGCAGGCCAGAAGTCGACGGCGAGGTTGCCCGGGGCACAGGTGGAGACCGTGCCGTTGGGCGACATGCAGCGTTGCGTCAGCCAGTAGAGATAGTGGTCGAATCCGGCGAAGCCGCCCTCGACGAACATGCCGGTGGAGGGGTCGAGATGTTTGTCCGCCTGGAAGGACAGCCAGATCGCCCGGATGATCGGGTAGCCGATGACGACGGCCAGCAGCGCCAGGCTGGGGCCGACGAGCCAGACGGCCCTGAAGTCGCGCTTCTTGGTTCTCACGGGAAGCAACCTTACAAAAGTATGGGGGAGACCGGGGGACGGGAACGGCGATGGCCCGCCGCCGACGACAGTGTCGGGGGCGGGCCGGGCCGGAAGAGGTCAGCGCACGCTGGAGAATCTAGCCGGTGACGTTGCTGATCGCGGATTCCATGTCCGCGGTGGCCTTGTCGACGTCCACGGTGCCGTTGACGGCGGCGTAGGCGTTGTCCTGGACAGCCTTGGAGAGCTGGTCGTAGCTCGGGGAGACCGGGCGCGGCTTGGCGTTCTCCAGGGACTCCTTCAGCACGGGGAGGAAAGGGTACTTCTCGGCGAGGGCGGCATCGTCGTAGATGGACGAGAGGACCGGCGGGAAGGATCCCTCGAGGAAGGACTTCTGGTTCTCCGGCTCGACGAGGAACTTGATGAAGTCCAGGGCGGTGGCCTTGTTCTTCGAGTTCACGTTGATGCCGGAGTTGTAGCCGCCGAGGGTGGAGACCCCGGTGCCGTCCTTGCCGACCAGCGGCTGGACCTCGAACTTGTCCTTGGTCGCCTCGGACTCGTTGGCGTTGGTCCACATGTAGGGCCAGTTGATCGCCATGGCGGTCTTGCCCTCGGTGAAGGCCAGGTTGGTCTCCTCCTCGGTGGCGGCGGTGGATGCCGGGGAGATGGTCTTGTCCTTGTAGGCGTCGACCAGGGCCTGCAGGCCTTCCTTCGACTCGTCCGAGGTGACGGTCGGCTCACCGTCGTCACCGAGGATGCCGCCGCCCCAGCCGTCCATGAAGTTGCCGGTGGCGATGGTGATGCCCTCGTACTGCTTGAGCTGGGTGGTCAGGCAGTCCTTGTTCTGCTCGACGACGGCCTTGCAGGCGTTGACGACGTCATCCCACTTCGTCGGGGCCTCCGGCACCATCTCGGTGTTGCGGTAGAGCAGCTGGCCGTTGGTGTTCTGCGGCAGCGCGTAGAGGGTGTCGTTGTAGGTCGCGGACTCGAGCGGGGCGTCAAGGATGCCGTCGGTGGAGGTCTCCAGGTCGCCGGTCAGCGGGGCGAGCCAACCGTTGGCGGCGAACTGGGCGGTCCAGATCACGTCGAGGGCCATGACGTCGTAGTCGGAGGAGTCGGCCTGCAGCGACTGGACCAGGGTGTCACGCTGGGCGTCGGCCTCGCCGGCGAGCTCCTTGAGGGTGACCTTCTCGTCCGGGTGCTCTGCATTCCACTTGTCGATGATCGGCTGGACCTTGTCCGTGTCGTTCTTGCCCATGGCGTACGTGATCGGGCCACGGGAGGTGTTGGACTCGGAGTCACCGCCCGAGCTGTCGTCGTCGGAGGAGCAGGCGACCAGTCCGGCGGTGAGGCCGGCGGCGGCGAGGGTAGCGATCAGCTTCTTGGGAAGCTTCGGAAGGTGAGCCATGGGCCTGACCTTTCAGTTGGGGGTCCTCAGTGAAACGCCTCGGCGACCGCGGTATCCGCTACCGCACCGCCGGGTGCTTCGAACGAGTGTAGTACCCGCGAAGCCCGTACGGGGGCGCTGCCCGACATTCACGCCCGCGTGTCCCTCTGATTCGGGGGTGGGGAGGGGGAGTTGCCCCACCTCCCCGGGGGTGGCCCCTCAGCGCACCCGCTCACCCTCGGCGTCGAAGAAGTACACCGCAGCCCCTTCCGCCAGGGTGAAGACCACGGAACCGCCGAGCGGGGGCAGCGTCCCCGGGGCGTCCTCGGTACGGGCCGTGACCTGGCCGTAGAAGGTCTCGGCGTAGACATTGGCGTCCGACCCGAGTTCCTCGACGAGGGAGACGGTGCCGACGAGACCGGGGGTACCAGCGTCCTGCACGGTGAGATGTTCCGGGCGGACGCCGACCTGGACCGCACCGGCGGGCAGGTCGATCCCCAGTTCGGTGAGCGCGGAACCGTCGACGGTGAGCAGGTTCATCGACGGGGATCCGATGAACCCGGCGACGAAGGCGTTCACCGGATCGCGGTAGAGGTTCTGCGGCGTATCGACCTGCTGCAGGATCCCGTCCTTGAGCACGGCGACGCGATGGCCCATCGTCATCGCCTCGACCTGGTCGTGGGTGACGTAGACGGTGGTGACGTCGAGGTTCTGCTGCAGCTTCACGATCTGTGCGCGGGTCTGGACGCGCAGCTTGGCGTCCAGGTTGGACAGCGGCTCGTCCATGAGGAAGACCTGCGGCTCGCGGACGATCGCGCGGCCCATCGCCACACGCTGGCGCTGGCCACCGGAGAGGTCCTTCGGCTTGCGGTCGAGGAACTCGGTGAGGTCGAGGATCTCGGCGGCGCGCTCGACCCGCTCGGCGATCTCGGACTTGGGACGCTTCTTGATCGTCAGCGCAAAGCCCATGTTCTCCCGCACGGACATGTGTGGGTACAGGGCGTAGTCCTGGAAGACCATCGCGATGTCGCGGTCACCCGGCTCTTCGCCGGTGACGTCGCGTCCACCGATGGAGATGATGCCGGAGTCGGTCGGTTCCAGACCGGCCAGGGCACGCAGGGTGGTGGACTTACCGCAACCGGACGGTCCGACGAGGACGAGGAACTCGCCGTCGGCGATCTCCAGGTTCAGGTCCTTGACCGTGGGGGCGTCCGCGCCCGGGTACCGGATATTCACGTGATCGAAGACGACGTCAGCCATGGTGACGGATCATACCGCAGGCTGATCCGTGTGCCGGGCGACGTTCCGTAGAGTCGACGGTTGTGAGCGACCTGAACGGCACGGACTCGACGGCACCCTCCTTCGCCCTGCAGGCGACGCCGGGGCCGTTCTGGCGTGACCGCGGGTTCTGGGTGCAGTTCGTCATCCAGTCCGCACTGTTCCTGTTTTTCGGCGGTATCGACCTGGCAGGTGCCGTCAACACCCGGGTCGAGGACCCGGACCCGGTCTCCGCGGTCATCCTGTCTGTCGGCTATCTCGTGGTCTTCGTCGGACTGCTGGTCCAGCGTCGTCGACCGGAGGCAGGCCTGACAGTTGTCGCGGTAGGGCTGGTGGTCGCCGCGGTCGCGCTGTCGGAGGTGTACATCCTGGCGGCGGGCATCGTCGGCTACGAGGCGTGGTTCATCGCCGGGTACATCCGGCGGCGGCGTCGGGCATGGCTCGGCGCCCTACTGGTCGGGGCGCTGGCAGGGGCAACGCTCGCTGTTCTCGCTCCGTATGTCGAACTCAGCTGGGTCGCGGACCTCTCCCGCGAGGAGCTGTACGGCGAGAGTGCGTCGCTGCGGGAGCTGCTGTTCGTGCTCTCGATCCTTCTCGTCCTCATCGTCGTCTCTGTCGCGCTGTGCTGGCAGCTGGGTCTGGGGGTACGCCGTCAGCATCAGCAGATGGAGAATCTTGCGGCCCGTGCCGAACTTGCCGCCGTCACCGAGCGCAACCGCATCGCCCGGGAGATGCACGACATCGTCGCCCACTCCCTTACCGCGGTCATCGCCCAGGCCGACGGCGGACGCTATGCGGGGAAGAAGAGGCCGGAGCTGGCGATCGAAGCTCTCGACACGATCGCGGCGACCGGTCGTGAGGCACTGGCACAGATGCGGCAGCTCCTCAGCGTCCTGCGCGAGGGCGAGACCCGCGACACCGGGTCCGCGCCGGGTGTAGACGGCGTCCCCGGTCTGGTGGACGACGCCCGGCGGTCCGGTCTGGAGATCTCCCTCGACATCAGGGGGGACGCCAGGGAAGTGCCGGCGACACTGGGCCTCACCGTCTACCGCACCGTGCAGGAGTCACTGACGAATGTGCTCAAACACGCCGGGAAGGTCCGCACGCAGGTGGTGATGGACTGGACTGCACCGGGGGCACTGCTGGTCAGCGTGGACAACGCGCCGGGACAGGGTCTGGTGGACGCCACATCCGCCGCCGGTGGTGCCGGCGGCCAGGGGCTGATCGGGCTGAAGGAGCGGGCCCGGGTACATGAGGGGACGGCGTCCTGGGGTGCCTCGGCAGTCTTCCCCGGTGGGTGGCGCGTGGCCGTTAAGCTGGCCGCATGACCGGGAAAATCACAGTGGCCCTCGCCGATGACCAGCAGCTCGTCCGCGCCGGGTTCGCCATGGTGCTGGACTCCCAGGACGACATCGAGGTGGTGTGGCAGGCCGTCGACGGGGTGGAGGCGGTGCGGCTCGCGGAACAGGCGCCCGTGGACATCGTGCTCATGGACGTACAGATGCCGAACCTCGACGGCATCTCGGCGACCCGGCAGATCGTGGATACCGGTGTGCGCGGTCCCGGCGGCGAACCGACCCGGGTGGTGGTGCTGACGACCTTCGACAATGACGAGTACGTGATGAGCTCCATCACCGCCGGGGCGAGTGGTTTCCTGCTGAAGGACGCCGACCCGGAGGACCTCATCGACGCGGTGCGGACGGTCGGGGAGGCCTCTGCCGTGATCTCCCCGAAGGCGACGGCGCGGCTGCTGCGTCAGGTGCGGGCAGGTGGGACAGATGTCGGAGCGGGTGGCCTCGGCGGTGCCGATGCAGGCCGCGGTATCGCGACCTCATCGGATGTCCCGGCGCCGGGCCCGGACGACGATCTGGGTCTCGTGGATCCCCTGACCCCACGTGAGCGGGAGATCCTGGTGCTGATGGCTACCGGGGCGTCCAACCAGGAGATCGCCGCGCGGCTGTTCGTGTCCCTGCCGACTGTGAAGACGCATGTCGGACGGGTGCTGGCGAAGACCGGCTCGCGCGACCGGGTCCATGCGGTGCTCTTCGCCTTCCGGCACGGGCTGGTGGACCCGGCCCAGGTGCTCGACGGGGAGTAGGGATGCCCAGGCGATGGACGTCCTCATCGCCGTCATACCCAGGTATGACCGACCCGCACCACCCACCACCGCACAATCAGCCCGCAGACCGATGATCGCAGGCGCAGAGGCGACGACCATGTAGTCCATGATCACCGTCACCGACCTGCACAAGAGCTACGGCAGGCAGCACGCCGTCGCAGACCTCTCATTCACTGTCCCCGACTCGACCGTCACCGGCTTCCTCGGCCCGAACGGCGCCGGTAAGTCGACCACCATGCGTTGCATCCTCGGCCTCGACCGGCCGACCTCCGGCACCGTCACCTTCGACGGAGCCGACTTCACCGCCCTCGCCGACAAGCCCGGTACCGCCGGCGCCCTCCTCGACGCGACCTGGTTCACTCCGGCCCGTAGCGGCCGCTCCCACCTCCGCGTCCTCGCCCGGGGCGCCGGCATCCCTGACTCCCGCGTCGAGGAATGCCTCGAGATCGTCGGTCTCACCGACGCCGCGAAGAAGAAGGTCGGCGGCTACTCGCTCGGCATGAAGCAGCGACTCGGACTCGCCGCCGCCCTCCTCGGCGACCCGAAGCACCTCATCCTCGACGAGCCGGTCAACGGCCTAGACCCCGAAGGGGTCAGCTGGATGCGGCACACCATCCGCACCCTGGCGTCCCAGGGTCGCAGCGTCCTCGTCTCCTCCCACCTGCTCTCCGAGATGCAGCTCACCGCCGACCGACTCATCGTCATCGGCAAGGGCCGCATGATCGGCGAATACTCCATGGACGAGTTCCTTGCCGGCGGAGCCCGCGTCCTCGTCGAAACCCCGGACGCCCGCCTCACCGACACCCTCGCCACCCGCCTGCGGGACGCCGGCTTCACCGCGTCCTTCGGACTGGCGGACGACACCGACGGCACAGACGCCGGGACCACACCACTCACCGTCGACATCCCCGAGGGATCCACCGACGCGGAGGTTCGCCGCGCCGTCGCCGAGATCGCCCTCACCGCAAGAGTCCCGGTCACCGGACTTCGCGCCGAGACCGCCAACCTGGAGACCCGCTTCCTCGCCGCGACCGCGGACGCCCAGGAGTACCGCACCGAATCCGCCATATCCGCCATATCCGCCACATCCGCCGTCCCCGCCGCCCCCGCCGGAAAGAAGTAGTCGTCATGTCCTTCACCAACGCCCTGCGCGCCGAGACCACCAAGCTGTTCAGCCTGCGCTCAAGCCTCGTCTACGCGATCCTGCTCACCGGCTCCCTCTTCGGCCCGGTCACCCTCATCGCCCTCTTCGGCGACGACGCCACCCTCGACTGGTCGACGATCCTCTTCGGCCTGCAGATCTTCATGCTCGTCGCGGTGATCTTCGCCGCCGCCACCACCGCCGGCGACATCCGCAACCACATGCACGCCCAGGCCTTCCTCACCCAGGCCGGACGTTGGCAGTGGGTCGCAGCCAAGATCACCGTCACCGCCGTATTCACCGCCGTGACCTATGTCCTCGGCACGGTCCTGGCGATCGGTGTCGGAGCGGCCCTCGGCGGCACACTGAGCCTCGGCACCGACACCTTCATCCCCGTGGTCGGCCTGGTCACCAACGTCCTCTTCGCCGCGATGAGTGTCGGACTGGCCTGCGTCATCCGCAGCCAGGTCGCGTCCGTGGCTGTCCCCGTGGCCTGGCTGCTCGTCATCGACGGCATGCTCGGCATGGCCGCCGAGTCCATCGGGATCTTCCGCCCCCTGGCCGCCATCGCCCCGATGCAACGGCAGACCCAGCTCCTCGGTGGCGAGGACCCGCTCGGCTACGGCTTCAGCACCGCGGTCTGCTACCTCATCATCATCGCCTGGTTCGCCGCCCTCGCCGCGCTCGGCCTGTGGCGCAACCACCGCGTGGACGTGCGCTGACCCTCAGGACGGCCCCGTCCCGCACTGCGGACTGAAGAGTGCCCCTGCTGGATTCGTGTGGGAACAGGAGAACAGGTGACCTCCACCGACAGGGGCGATCCGCAGGCGGAGCAGAACTTCCCACCCTGCGACTGCGCGCCGCAGGACCCGCAGCGGGGGTGGGACTGCTCACCCTGCGTCATCCCGGCGGTCAGGTCCACGTCCTGCGGCTTGTTGCCTACCTGCTCGCGTGGCTCCACGGCCTTCAACTGCGCAAGCTCCTCGGAAGCGACGGGGGAGCGCCGGACACACTGGCCCACCAGCTCGTTCCGGCACACGGCGCCACACACCCGGTCGCCGCAGCCACGGCACTGGTGGAAGTCCGGGGCGATCTCCACCACCGCGCAGCTCAGGGCCTGTCCTTCGCCTCAGAGTTCGTCGACCGGTCGAGCACGCGGTCCACCGCGGACGTGACGTCGTAGAACCGGCCGTCGAAAAGACTGCCCAGACCCCGGGCGACCTTCTGTCCGGTGGCCGCGACATCTCTCCGGTACACCGAGCGGTAACCGTTGCCGCACCGGTCGCAGTGGAACTCGGACCGGTACCCGTCGGTATTCGACAGATCACTGCAATTGCTGGGGAAGGGGATGCTCGTCGGTATGGCGTCCTCTGTCCGTGGCAGGGGCCTGATCCCCTGTAGGAGAATCATATACCGGCCCCCGACCCCCGTCCCGGTACCCTGGGAACTCATGGACATCACCCTCGGAGACACCGGCCGCACCCTCCACCTACCCTCGCACTGGGAAGTGCTCAACACCCTCCCGGAGGACGCCCCGGGCACCGTCGCCTTCGGCTACCACCTCGCCGGGAGCAACGCCGTGGTCACCCTCGCCCCGCTCGACTCCCAGATGATGCCCGTCGACCGCGACGAGGTCATCGAGGGCATCCGCCCCAACCTCAGGGAGTTCCACGCCGGACTCGTCGAGGCGGACGCCGGCGAGACTCCGGTCGGCGACCTCATCGTCTACACCGTCGTCAAGACCCTCCCGCCGGAGGACGCCGAACCCGGCTCCGGCATGCAGTACAACCTCACCCTCCACGTCGCCGTGGAGAACGGCGAGTACCTCGAACCCTGGCAACTCCAGGGGTTCTTCACCGAGACCGGCACCGCCGGTATGCGCGACGCGGCGGTCATGGACCTCAAGCGCCGGGCGGGGGAGATCAGCATCGGCGACGACGGACTCGAGGGCTGGTTCGTCGACCCCTACGACCCCGCACTCACCCCGGCCGACGGCTACCTGCTCGCCACCCTCGCCGAGGATCGCGCCTACGACGACCGCTTCCCGGAGCACCCCTTGTCCCAGGCCAGGCTCCTGCTGGACGCCCTCATCGCCGTCGAGTAGCTACCCCACCACGCCCTTCTCGACCTCGGCGAGGTGGGCCAACCGGTCGGCGTCCCCGTCGGTGGACAGCACCACCGAACCACCGGCGAACAGGGGGAGCAGCCGGTCGACGAGACTGTCGGCGTCCTCCCACCCGCCCGTCACCGCGCGCACGTTCTCACCGCGGGAGGACGCGCGGTCCTGCAGCTCCGTGCCCGTGACCTCCGCACCGGTGGCGTCGACCAGGAGCACGGCGTCCGCACCGGAAGACGGGCCGGCGTAGCGGTCACCCTGTACCCGCAGCTCCGGGGCCAGATCGGTCACCCCGAAGGGCACCTCGCCGCCGGACTCCGCCACGCCGCGTCCGAAGGGGTCGGTGGAGACCAGGAGCACCTCGTCGGCAAGGTCGCACCCGGGGTCGGTGGTGATCACTGTCGCCGCGTCCTGCGCTGCCGGGGAGGCGGGGGAGCACACCGCGACGCCGGCCTGCCAGCAGCCCAGTACCAGCGCCGCGGGCAGCCAGTCGGTCGGGCAGTCCACCACGACCACATCCCCCCGGCCCAGGCCGAGCTCACCGGTGAAGAGGTTGCCGCCCTTCGCCGCCCAGTTCGCCGCCGTCGCCGCGGACAATTCCATCCGCCCCCGGTCGGTGTAGGTGGTGATGCGGGGCGAGGCGGCGTCGGACGCCAGAAACGGGGCCATGAGATCCATGCCCGTCACATTAGCGTCAGATCACCGGGTCAGAGGACCGGCCCCTCGTCCAGCGGCTGCGCCTCGCCGGACAGGGCCGGGCCGAGGATGACCAGCACCGCGAAGACGACCACCGTCACCAGCACGACGACCGTCACCGTCCGCGCCCAACGCTGGGCGGCGGTGGTCGACCACTGCAGGAACAGGGCGGTGATCAGTGCGCCGGCCAGTGCACCGACCGTGTTGCAGATCAGGTCGGTGACATCGGTGCGTCCCAGCGAGAAGACGTACTGTGCGACCTCGACGGCCACGCTCAGCCCGGCGGAGACGACCACCACCGGCCACACCTTCCGGAAGATCACCGCCAGCAGCATGCCGAGCGGGAGGAAGAAGGCGACATTGCCGAGGATGTCGAAGGCTGCGCTGAAGGGGTTCGAGGCGTCCGCGATGATGCCGAAGGGCTGCAGCCGCAGCTCCCGGACGCGCTGGTTCTCCGGCTTCCACAGCGTGCCGATGGTGTAGAAGGACTTCAGACAGGTCAGCGCCACGACCACGGCGAGGTAACCGACCAGGGCCACCCAGGTCCACGGGCGGGTCCGCACCGGGGTGGGCGGAACCGTCCCCGGTGCAGGCGACGTGGGCATGCGGGTCAGTGTAGTGGCGGACATGACTCCGGAGAATAGCCCCGGGGGATGGCAGAAACCTGTCAGGGCGCTGGCCACGCACGGTGTCAGTACCGTGGGTGACATGGACACTTCCATGGACACTTCCACAGTCTTCACCGTCGACCAGATCCGCCAGGCTGAGCAGCCGTTGCTGGAGGCCCAGACCAGGACCGATGAGCTGATGCAGTCCGCCGCGGCCGGGGTCGCGACCGCAGCACGGATGATGCTGGAGCGGAAGCCTGTCATGGACATGCAGACCGGCGTCCTGCTCGCTGTCGGCGGCGGAGGAAACGGGGGAGACGCCCTCTACGCCGGACGCGACCTCCTCGCCGACGGGTGGACGGTGGACGCCGTACTGCTCGGCCGTGACCGGGACACCGGGGATGTGCGGGTCCACCAGGACGCGCTGGACGCCTTCACCGCGGCCGGCGGCACCGTGGTGGACTACGGGGACCTGTGGACGCAGCGTCCCGCGCCCTACCGGCTGCTCATCGACGGGGTGCTCGGCATGGGTGGGGCCGGGGGAGTGGACCCGCGGTCGGCGACGGTGCTGGACCTGGCGAACCGGTGGCTGTTCCCGCTTTTGTCGGTCGACGTGCCCTCCGGGATCGACGCGGACACCGGTTCCGTGCCGGACCCGGTGGAGGCGCCGGATCCGTTCGGGGACCGTGAGGTGCCGTTCCTGTCCCACGCCATCGCCGATGTCACCGTGACCTTCGGCGGGTGGCGTCGAGCGCACGCGGTGAACGCCTTCTGCGGGCAGGTGCTGCTGGCCGATCCTGCGTTGGATGACAAGCGTTCCATCGGTGGGGAGTTGGCGAAGATCGACGCGTGGTGGCGTCCTGAACCGGGCGTGCATGTCGGGTTCTCGCAGGCCGTCGAGCCAGCCGCCGATCCGCGCCGGACCCACGGCGGCATCGACCACGGAGGACGCTGGGACGCCTCAGCCACCGGTCTGAAGACCCCGGACCTGCATGCCGCGCAGCTCGCCGGGCCGTCCGAACCGGGACCCTACGACGACAAGTACACCGGCGGCGTGGTCGGGGTGTGTGCCGGTTCTTCGCAATACCCGGGGGCGGCGGTGCTGGCCACCACCGGTGCCGTGCGGGCGACGAGTGCCATGGTGCGCTACGTCGGCAGCGGCTCCCTGGAGGTCCTGCGCGCCACCCCCGAGGTCATCTGGTCCCCGTCGGTGGCGGAGACCGGCCGGGTACAGGCGTGGGTCGTAGGGCCTGGCCGTGGCACGGACGAGGACGCCGCCACGGAGCTCGCCGAGCTGCTGTCCCGCCCTGAACCGCTGCTCATCGACGCCGACGCCCTGACCCTGCTCTCACAGCGCCCTGTCCTGCGCGAGTCGCTGGTGGCACGCGGTGAGCGTCCCACACTGCTCACCCCGCACGCCGGGGAGTTCCGTCGGTTGGCGGAAGCGGTGTCTGCGGAGTCCGCCGACATCCCCGATCCGGACACCGACCGTATCGCTGCGGTGGTGGCGCTGTCCTCGGCGCTGCACTGCACGGTGCTGCTCAAGGGAAGGCACACCGTCATCGCGGAGCGTCCTGACCGGGACCCGGACGGCACGGTGAGAGCAACCAGGGTGACCTGCATCGACGCCGGGACCTCCTGGGGCGCCACGCCCGGTTCCGGTGATGTGCTCGCCGGGATCACCGGGGCGCTCATGGCGGAGTTCGCGGCGAAGTACACGGTGAGCCAGGCGACCGGTGCGGCTACCGAGGCGGTGGCGCTGCACGCTCTGGCAGCCGCCGTCGCAGCGGAGACCCCGGACGGCTACGCTCCGACCTCGGCATCGAAGATCGCGGACGCCGTGCCGCAGGCCTGGGCACGCTCGGGCCCCTCCACCACACGCCGCCACTACCACCCTGAGTTCTGACGCACTGGCGCCCTCCGGTATGGCACTGCGTCTTGAGTTCCGCCCCGGCGTCATGAGTTTCTCGCGGAAAAGGCCGTTGAACCGCGATTTTCTCATGACGCCGGGGCGCTTCCCATGACGCGACGAGGCGGAAAGCGACAACGCGGCGCCGATGACGCCGCGCACCACACCACGACCCGAGGGGACCGAGGGGCGTCAGTTCACGCACATGGTGTCGGACTCGTCGGCCTTGATCGGCGCCTGATCCTCTTCGGAGCCGGCATCCATGGTGCCCGGGACGCCGACCGTTTCACTGGAATCGCCGGAACCGTCGGAAGAGTCACCGGTGTCAGTGGAGGAGGAGTCGCCGGAGTCGGAGCTGTCCAGGGTGCGGGTGTCGTCTTCGGTGGCGCCGGGGCCGGTGTAGGTGCCCGACAGGGTGACGCTGATCTGGCCCCCAGCCAGAGTCGGATCTTCGACAACCTGCAGGTCGCCGAGCTTCTTCGCCAGGTCGCGGGCGGCCGGGTCATTGACGTCGGCGACGTTGACCTGGCTCTCCGAGACACCGGACTCGTCATGGTTGCCGACCTCGTCGACGGTGAAGCCTGCACCGGCGACCAGGTCACCGACGCGGGTGGCCAGGCCGTCGACATTGCCGGCGTTGAGTACCGAGACGGTGGACGCTGCGGCGTCGTAGTCCGGGATGGATTCCTCGGTGGTCTCCTCGGACTCCGACTCGTCCGAGCCGTCCTTCTTGGAGTCGCCGAGCAGGTCGTCGAAGAAACCGTGGACCTGGTTCGGGTCGACAGTGACCACGGACTCGCCGTAGTCGCCTGTGCCGTCGATGCTGGTCACCGGGATGGTCTGGAAGGAGACGTTGCCGCCGGTGAGGTTCTGCATCTGGGTGGCCAGACCCATGATGTCCCAGCCGTCGTCGATGGTCAGGGAGCGGGAGACGGCGTCGTTGAGCTTGCTGAGCTGGCCGGGGTTGGACAGCGTCTTCGCCGAAAGGATCTTGTTCGCAAGGCTGGCGAGGTAGGCCTGCTGACGGGTGATGCGGTCCAGGTCACCGCGCGGCAGGTCATGACGCTGACGCACGAAGCTCAGGGCGTTCGGACCGTCGAGGGTCTGCTGGCCGGCCGGGAAGTTCGCACCGGACAGGGGTTCGTCGACCGCGTTGTTCAGGCAGACGTCCACACCGCCGACGGCGTCGGTGAGCAGCACGAAGCCGAGCAGCCCGACCTCGGCGTAGTGGTCGACACTGATGCCGGTCAGGTTGCCGATGGATCCGATGAGCGCCTCGCGACCCTTCTGGATGCCTTCCTTGGAGACCTTGTCTTCGTTGTACTCCTCGCCGTCGGCGGCGGCTTCGTCGGCCTTCTCGGTCTCGTAGTTGTACTTGGTGCTGCCGTAGACCTGGTTCAGCTTGACGTTGCCGAGCTCAGATCCACCGTCGACGTAGGTGTCACGGGGCAGGGAGACTGCGGTGGCGGAGGATCCGTCATTGGGGATACGGATGAGGATCATCGTGTCCGTACTGGTGGTCTCCTCCTCACCGGCCCGGAGCATGTCGATCTCCTGCTGGGAGAGCGGCTTGCCCTTGGCGTCCGTACGGGAGTCGATACCGACGAGGAGGATGTCGGTCGCGCCGTCGGCCTGGTCGCCGAGGTCGAGTCCTCCGGTGGTGGCGAGGCTGTCGCCGAGCTTACCGACCGTGGCATAGCCGTAGCCGCCGCCGATGAGCAGCAGGACGGCGAGGATGCCTAGCACTGCCTTTACCGGGGTGGAGCCGAGCTGACGGTGGTCGCTGGGACCGGACGAGCGGGACCGGCGTGACGCCCGGGAGGACGCCGCACTACGCCGCGCGCCCGAGGCGGACGACGACGAAGAAGAGGACGATGAGGAAGTCGACCCCGAGGAACCCTCCGCCCGACGCGAGCTGCGGGGCAGGCGGGTCTGTCCGGAGCTTGCCGCCTCGCCCGGTGCCTCGCGGATACGTCGGGAGCGACGCTCGCTGGGGCGGGCATGGCGTCCGCGACCGTCATCGGACCGTGAAGTGCCGTCGGTCCGGCCGGAATCGCTCATGCTTCACCTTTCATCAGTGCGTGCCGCGGTAACGGGGTGACAGTTCGCCGGGGATTCTACTACCCGCTGCGGCATTGTCCATGCAGGCGCTACAAGTACCATGGCCATCTGTGAATTCACTGACTGGTCGCATTGCGGTCACCGGCGCGGCCGGACAGGTAGGACTGGAACTCGTCGCTCTCGGAGGCACGCCACTCACCCGGGAGACGCTGGATCTGGCGTCCTCCCCGGAGCAGCTGCGGGAGGCGGCGCTGCGTTGCTTCGCGGGGAAGGACACGGTGATCAACTGTGCGGCGTGGACCGATGTCGACGGTGCGGAGGACCCGGCCAACCGGGCGACGGTCGAGGCGGTGAATGCTACGGCCCCCGGCATACTTGCCGATGCTGCCACACAGGTCGGGGCACGTTTCCTCCATCTCTCCACCGACTATGTCTTCCCCGGGACGCCTCCGGAGACAGGCCGGGAATGGGCGCCGGACGACCCCACCGGGCCTCTCAATGCCTACGGCGCGACGAAGGCTGCGGGGGAGCGCGGCGTCCTTGAACACGGGGGGACAGTCGTGCGCACCGCCTGGGTGTGGTCAGGGCCGCACGCCCCGGGCCGTGATTTCGTTGCGACGATGGCAGGTCTGGCGGAGCGCGGGGTGGACCCGAAGGTCGTCGACGACCAGACAGGGCGTCCCACCTACGCCGCCGATCTGGCCGCCGGACTGTGGGCACTCTCACAGCAGGAGGGCCCGTTGCCCGGCGTCCTGCACTACACGAATTCCGGGGATCCGGTCACCTGGTGCGGGCTCGCCCGTGAGGTCTTCCGCCTGCTCGGCCATGACCCGCAGCGGGTCACGCCGTGTGGGTCGGACGAGTGGCCGGCACCGGCGCGGCGTCCGGAATGGTCGGTACTGGACCTGGCCGCGTGGCGGGAGACGGTGGGGGAACCGCCGACGTGGCGTACGGCTCTGGCCCGGGGACTGGGCTAGGCTGGTCGGTCGTGAACAAGCCACTCGCGATCATCACCGTGACCTTTTCCCCCGGGGAGTACCTCGGGCGTTTCCTGGATTCCGTCCCGGCGGCGACGGCGCAGGGCGCTGTGGTGGTGATGGCCGACAACGGTTCCACCGACGGTGCCCCGGAGTACGCCGCCGCCACCCGTGAGAACGTAGAACTGCTGCGTACCGGGGGAAATGTCGGCTACGGCGCCGGCATGAACAAGGGGATCGACGCGGTCCGTGCCCGTCGGGACGCCGGCGAGATCGACGACGAGTTCGTCCTCATCTCCAACCCGGACGTGGTCTTCACCCCGGGGTCGGTGGACCGGATGATCGAGGCCGCCCGGCGTCACCCACGGGCAGGCGCGGTCGGCCCACTGATCCGGGAGACCGACGGCTCGATGTACCCCTCGGCGCGTGCCGTGCCGACCCTGGGTTCCGGCATCGGCCACGCCCTGCTGGCCCCGGTGTGGAAGGACAACCCCTTCAGCCGCCGCTACCGGGACGACGCCGACATGTCGCAGGAGCGCACCTCCGGGTGGCTGTCGGGGTCCTGCCAGCTGCTGAGGTGGGAAGCTTTCGACGCCGTCGGGGGTTTCGACGAGCGCTACTTCATGTACATGGAGGACGTCGACCTGGGTGACCGGCTGGGCCGGGCGGGCTGGGAGAACGTCTTCACCCCGACCGCCGAGATCGCGCACGCCCAGGGCCACTCGGCGTCCTCCCACCCGGAGATCACCGTGCCCGCCCACCATGACTCGGCCTACCGTTTCCAGGCCGACCGCCTCACCGCCTGGTGGCAGGCGCCGGTGCGTGCGGTGCTGTGGGTCGGACTGAAGGTCCGCGGCGCGGTGACACTCGCCCTGGCGACGCGGGCTCTACAGCAGCGGCACCGGGACGACGCCGCCGGGTAATCTCATGGCCGTAGTGCCCTCACACAGTCTCCCGCTATCTCTCCCCAGACGATGAAGGAACCGACCTTTTCCATGACTGACACCAGCTCTCTCGCCGCGTCCACCGACGCCGTCATCCTCGTCGGTGGCAAGGGGACGCGTCTGCGTCCGTTGACGAACTCGATCCCCAAGCCGATGCTGCCGGTGGCGGGCTACCCCTTCCTCCAGCACCTGCTGGCCCGCATCCGTGCGGCAGGCATGACCCATGTGGTGCTGGGCACCTCGTTCAAGGCGGAGGTCTTCGAGGAGTTCTTCGGCGACGGATCCGAGCTCGGTCTGGAGATCGAGTACGTCGTCGAGGACGAGCCGCTGGGCACCGGTGGCGGCATCCGCAACGTCTACGACCACCTCCGACACGACCGCGTGATGGTCTTCAACGGTGATGTCCTGGGCGGCACCGACCTCAACGCAGTCCTCCAGACGCATGTCGACCACGACGCCGAGGTGACGCTGCACCTGCTGCAGGTCGCTGATCCGCGGGCCTTCGGTTGCGTGCCGACGGACGCCGACGGCCGTGTCTCGGCGTTCCTGGAGAAGACCGAGGATCCGCCGACCGACCAGATCAACGCCGGCTGCTACGTCTTCCAGCGTGAGATCATCGCCGAGATCCCGGCAGGGAAGCCGGTCTCCGTCGAGCGCGAGGTCTTCCCCGCGCTGCTGGACCGTGGTGCCCGGGTCTTCGGCCATGTGGACCAGGCCTACTGGCGCGACCTGGGGACGCCGGCGGACTTCGTCCGCGGCTCCTCGGACCTGGTGCGCGGGATCGCCCCCTCGCCGCTGGTCGACGGACGCCACGGCGAGTCGCTGGTGGACCCGTCGGCGGCGGTCGCCGGGGGTGCGCTGCTGCTCGGCGGCACGGTGGTGGGCCGCGGTACGGAGATCGGCGGCGGTGCCCGCGTGGACACCTCCGTGGTGCTTGACGGTGTGGTCATCGAGGCCGGTGCGACGGTGGAGCGGTGTGTCATCGCCGCCGGGGCACGGATCGGGGCGCGCGCACACCTGTGCGACGCGGTGATCGGCGAGGGGGCCGTCATCGGTGCGCGTTGTGAACTCAACGGTGGGGCCAGGGTGTGGCCGGGGGTGCAGATCCCCGACGGCGGTCTGCGCTTCTCCAGCGATATTTGAAAAATTTTCTACATGTTGTGGTGGCCGGACGAAATCGGGGGTCCGGTGCCCATATGTAGTGGTTAGGCTGTACGAAGTGGTGCTTATGTCGTGGCACACATTGGTGACACCCCTTCATCTTCAGTGAAGGCTGTGACAGTTGTGACTCGTGTGGTTGAGGTCCCACGGCAGAGCGGTTGAGGCATGTAATTCCATGTGTGTAATCTCTGGGGAGTACAGATATACGGACGCCTGACAATACGGAGTTGTCGATCCGGCGCCCGTACCGACGGGGAACGAGCAACCGAGAGGAGGCGGCGTGGACGACAGGCATGACGGGTACCGCGACGCTGATCCCGAAGAGTTCCCTGGCCCGCTGTCAGACGGTTCTGCAGCGGTGGATCCCGGGCGGTCCGACCTCACGTCGGACTTTGACGAGTTCTACGACCAGGTCATCCAGGAGTGGCAGGAACAGGCGCTGTGCGCCCAGACCGACCCTGAAGCGTTCTTCCCGGAGAAGGGCGGCTCCACCCGCGAGGCCAAGCGCATCTGCCGCGCCTGCGGAGTGCGTGACGAGTGCCTCGAGTACGCCCTCGAACACGATGAGCGCTTCGGCATCTGGGGCGGGCTGTCCGAGCGCGAGCGCCGCCGCCTGAAGAAGCGGCTCGGGTAGAGCTCACTCCCAGTCGAAGCGCGGGTCGACCGTCTCCGGTGACACGTTGAGATACGTGGCGACCAGGCTGGCGATAACGAACCGCAGCCAGTTCTCCAGCTCCAGCCGGTCACGGGACCGCTCCTCGACCGGACGCCGGAACACGATGAGACGTGGCCGCGTCGGCGTCCCTTCTTCATCGACCCCCACCGGGACCAGGCGTCCCAGCGGCACCGGACCGTCGGCGGCGACCTCGTCGGACCACTGCGAGACCGAGGCGTCCATCCGCATCCGCGGGATCATGTCCACGGCGATGTCGAGCCCGTCGAGCCGGTCACCGAACCGGTCGAGGACGTCGGCGTAGACATCGAGGACCGCCGCGTCGAACTGTTCGCCGCGGGTGCGGTGCCTCGGCAGATCCGGCATGAGGACGCCACGCAGGCCGCGTCCCCGCGGATCGTGGTGGGCGGCGCGCACGGAGCCGAAACCGGAGGTGTGGCCCTGTCCTCCCGTCCCTGCTCCCGGCCCTGTGCCCGGTCCTGTCGTTGGTCCTGTCGCCGGTCCTGTCATGGCACCGATCCTAACCCTGACGATGCCCCACGACGGTGTACGCCACGCGCTGCAGTGCCGGTCCGGCACGGGACCGTCGCAGGGGGCTAAAATGGCCTCCGTGACTGACTACCGACAGTGCTCCAGGCCAGGATGCAGTACCCCGGCCGTGGCCACCCTGCGTTACAACTACCGGGCGAGCCGTGCGACCGTTACTGTGCTGGGGCCCGGCGGGGACCCGCACAGCTGGGACCTCTGCAGCCGACATGTCTCCCGCCTGACCGTCCCCGAAGGCTGGGATCTGGTCCGTGAGGACCACGCGGCTGCAGGCCTGACCGACCCCTTCGGCGACGACGTCACTGACTCGAACGATTTCACTGACGAGGAGATGCAGGTCCTCGCCGAGGCGATGGAGGCGGTGGGTGAGGCCTCCGCCGAACCCGACGCCGAGACCGACCCCGGCGTCATCGACCCGCCTGTCCCCGCCGGCACCATCATCCGCCGCGAGGATCTGCCCCGCCCCAGTGGTCACCATCCGTCGCGGGGGAATCTGCCGCGTCGGACCCCGGCCCGCCATCTCCACGCGGTCCGGGACGCAGACTGACACTCCACCGGGTTTTCCCGGACACCCCTCTTCCTCACCGTTGATCCCCAGAACCCAAGGAGTTACCTCCCATGACGTCACCAACCCCGTCCTCCCGAACCCGAGAGTCGCTGAGCACCGTCGTCAAGGCCTACGACGTCCGCGGCGTGGTCGGTGAGGGTATCGACGCCGACCTCGTCCGTGACACCGGAGCAGCCTTCGGCCACCTCATGCGTGGCGAAGGTGCGACGACCGTGGTCATCGGTCATGACATGCGCCCCAGCTCCCCGGACCTCTCCGCCGCCTTCGCCGCCGGCGTCACCTCCCAGGGCCTCGACGCCGTCGAGCTGGGGCTGACCTCGACCGACGAGCTCTACTACGCCGCCGGGTCGTTGAACTGCCCCGGTGCGATGTTCACGGCGTCCCACAACCCGGCGAAGTACAACGGCATCAAGATGTGCCGTTCCGGCGCCCGCCCGGTCGGTCAGGACACCGGTCTGTCCGAGATCGTCGACATGCTCGTCGACGGTGTCCCGGCCTTCGACGGCGAGCCAGGCACCGTGGGCTCCCGCGACGTCCTCACCGACTACGCGGATTACCTCAAGACCCTGGTGCCGCTCGACGGCATCCGTCCGCTGACCGTCACCGTGGACGCCGGCAACGGCATGGGTGGCCTCACCGCACCCGCCGTGCTCGGCACCGAGTCCGCGCTGACCCTCCACGACCTCTTCTTCGAGCTCGACGGGACCTTCCCCAACCACGAGGCCAACCCGCTGGACCCGAAGAACATCGTCGACCTGCAGAAGTTCACTGTCGAGAAGGGCGCGGACATCGGCGTCGCCTTCGACGGGGACGCCGACCGCTGCTTCATCGTCGACGAGAAGGGCGACGCCGTCAGCCCGTCGGCCATCTGCTGCATGATCGCCGAGCGCTACCTGGCGCAGAACCCGGGCGCGACGATCATCCACAACCTCATCACCTCCAAGGCGGTCCCGGAACTCGTCACCGAGCTCGGCGGTAAGCCGGTCCGGACCCGCGTCGGCCACTCCTTCATCAAGGCGCAGATGGCCGAGGAGAGGGCCGTCTTCGGTGGCGAGCACTCCGCCCACTACTACTTCTCGGACTTCTACAACGCGGACTCCGGCATGATCGCCGCCCTCCACGTCCTCGCCACCCTCGGTGCCCAGGACAGGCCCCTGTCGGAACTCAAGCAGGCGTACTCCCGCTACGAGGCCTCCGGGGAGATCAACTCCGAGGTCGCGGACCAGGCAGGACGCACCGCCGCCGTCGTCGAGGCCTTCGCCGACGAGACCACGTCCACCGATGAACTCGACGGCGTGACCGTCGAGCTCACCGACGGCTCCTGGTTCAACATCCGTGCCTCGAACACCGAGCCCCTGCTGCGTCTCAACGTCGAGGCCCCGACCCGTGAGCGCATCACCGAGATCGTCGACAAGGCGCTCTCGGTCATCCGGGCGTGAGGTAGGAGACTCCCATCGCTGTGACATCACAGACACCTGATACCGGGGCGCACCCGCTCCTCATCGACGGCGCCGTCCGGCACTACGCCTGGGGTTCGCGGACCGCCCTGGCCGAACTCACCGGTCGTCCACTGCCGACCGAACATCCGGAGGCGGAGATGTGGTTCGGGGCGCACCCGGCCGCACCGTCCGTCGTCTCCGGCGGTTCCCGGACGCTGCTCGACGTCATCTCCGGTGACCCCGAGGGGCAGCTGGGGGCCGACCGCTCCGGCGACCGGCTCCCGTTCCTCATCAAACTGCTCGCCGCCGACCAGGCGTTGAGCCTGCAGGCACACCCGACGAAGCAGCAGGCCGAAGAGGGTTTCGCCCGCGAGAACGCCGAAGGGGTGCTGCTCGGGGCGTCCCAGCGGAACTACAAGGACGACAACCACAAACCCGAGCTGCTCGTCGCACTCACCCGGTTCGAGGCGCTCGCCGGGTTCCGTCCGCTGGACCGGACCCGCGAGCTCCTCGGTGCCCTGGCGGTGCCCGATCTCGCGCACACCACCGCGGTGCTGGGCTCCGGGGACGACGCCGAGGACCTCCGCGCCCTGGTGACGACCTGGCTCACCCTGCCGGCCGCGACCAAGCGGCAACTCGTCGCCGTGACCGCACCCGAGTGCCGTCGATTGACGGCGCTGGTGGACGCCGGAGAGGCTCCCGGATGGATGCGTGGCCCGGCCCGCGTCGCCGGCAAACTTGCGGAGCAGTACCCGGGTGATTCCGGCGTCCTGATCTCGCTGCTGCTCAACCATGTGGTCCTGGAGCCGGGTCAGGCCCTGTTTCTCGCCGCCGGCAAACTCCACGCCTATCTGGGCGGTACGGGTGTGGAGATCATGGCGAACTCCGACAATGTGCTGCGTGGTGGCCTCACCACCAAGCACATCGACGTGCCCGAGCTGATGCGCGTCATGGACTTCGCTCCGGTCATTGACCCGGTGTGCCCGCGGGACGCGGACGGTCGGTTCGACGTCCCGGTACCCGACTTCGCCCTGCGCGAGGTCGACAACGGACAGGTCGCCCCGGTGGCCGGGCCGGCCGTAGTCCTGGTGGGTGCCGGTGGGGCGGAACTCTCCGGTGCCGAAGGCTCCGACTCCAGTGGCTCTGCCCCGACGCGGCTGCGTCCGGGGCAGGCGGTGTGGGTTCCCGCGACGACGGGACGTGACCTGCAGGTCACGTCGCTGGGCCGCGTCTTCATCGCGACAGCGGGCTGACCACCCGGCCGGTCACCGTGTGGTCGGCCGGGCCGGGGGTGGTTTTCAGCGGGAGGCTAGTTGTCCTGCCCACCGAGCTCGGAGGGCTCCGACGGCTGGGCCCGCTGAGCCTGCGGGGACGTGGAGTCGGCGTCGGCGGACGCGCCGGAGTTCGGGGACTGCGATGCACCCGCATCGCCGCTGTCCTCGGAGGCACTGCCGTCGGCGAGACCGTTGCCGCCCTCCCCGGTGCCGGGCTGCCCGGTGTCCTCACCGGACTCCGGATCCTCGGTGGGCTCGGTCGGGGTCGAAGAGCCACCACCGCTGTGGTCCGGGAAACCCGGGAAGTCAGGCAGCGACGGCAGACCCGGAATGACCGGGTACTCCGGCGAGGAGGGGTTCTCGTCGGTGGTGTCCGGAGCGGTCTCGCCGCCGGTGTCCTGTGGGGTGGTGTCCTCCGGGCTCGGGACGACCGGGTCGAGGCTGTCGCCACCATTCCACGCATTCGGCGGGAGATAGGGGTCCTCACTGAGCGGGGCGACACCACCGATCGTCACCGGGGGAGGGGTGGACTCCCGGTGTGTGGTGGTGCGCGGTGCCGGCTCGGGGGATTCCTCGGTCCGGGTGGGGCGCAGGGACGTGTCCACCGAGGCGTCGACGACCGGACTGTCGTCGGCGTTGTTGTTCGCCGGGATCGAGTTACGCCAGGTGACGAAGCCGACGGCGAGGGCGGCGACCAGTCCGACGGCCGCGAAGCGGGCGATCGCACGGTTGCCACGGCGGGCGGCCAGGGCCTCGGTGCGCAGCAGTTCCTCGTGGTGGGCGGTGGACGCGACACCGGTGGTGGCGTCCGCAGCTCCGGTGCCGGACTGCTCCGGTGTGAGCGCGTAACCGCCGTCGGGTGTCTGGGGATCGGTCGGCATGATCCTCGGTCACTCTCCTCTCGGGGTATGCCCCCGGGGTGGGAACGGAGGCTACGTCACTCGGCAAAAGTCACGATCAGGTTACGATTACGACCACCGTATCACGAACTTTTGGCAGGTCGCACTCTCTATATGTGAACTTCACCATATTTTCTCTCGCTCTTGGTCGGCAAAACGTTACCGGACCGTGACCGGAGGGTGATACCCGTCGACGCCGGTCCGTCGCTATTCTGGGCCGGTACAGCGATACGCGGTGACTGTTCCGTTCACCGGGACCCCGCGATCTTCCCCC
>NZ_BJNT01000017.1 GCF_006539825.1 Corynebacterium variabile | reverse complement strand
AACGAATCACTCACCCTTGTTCAGGCGAGCTCCGAAGCGGCTGTGATCGAAACTGTACAACATCCGGCATGCAGGCGCAAACCCAGGATGTCCGCCAGGTAAACGATCTGTTACCTGATGTCTCGTACATCTCCCAGCGCCGTTGTCCACCGCTACAGTCCGTCACCCTCTCGGGTGTGTGACCGGCGGTATCGGTCGCGCTGACTCGACATAATCTACACAGCGGCCCCCACCACGACAAACCTGCAGGTGACAGCCACGTTCATGCCTGGACAGCGTCCTGCGTCTGAATCCGTACCAGGCCGCCATGTCGTTGCACTCCCGCATGGAGCACCTCGACACCAGCTGGGTCAGCATCGGCGGCAGCCCGATGCCACCGACCACGCAGACCGTCAATCCTCCTGTCAGCGCCCACCAGTCCCGGACCCAGGCGTCAGCTCCCGCGGGCCACACCAGGTACATCAGTCCGACAACCGCCTCATCCCCGACCATGAGCGCGATGATCGATGCCCACCCGGGAAGGACCCGGTCGACCAGCGTGGACAACATAGCCACCAGGAGCACGATCACTCCACGTGCCGTCCCGGCCAGGAGGATGAACACCACGTCAGAGATCCCGTCGGCCTGACCCAGCAGGCTGGGATCCGCCCATCCCAGCCAATCGACGAACACCTTCTCCATGCCCATCGCCACGGCAGCCCCGAGCAGGCCGACCAGTGGGAGTAGCGAACCATCCCGCAGAACAGTCCGTGACCATTGTTTCCGCGACCCGCCGAAGACCATCACCGAGGTCAGCGTGCCCGACAGCGCTGCCCCAGTCGCGATAGCGGTCATCCCGAGCACCATCATCAGGGCGGACATCACGGTCCCGGCGATCCCCGGGAGCAGGATGCGCACCATCATCTGGACCAGTACAAGCACAGCAACAGTCTTCACTACCCGGAAGAACTGTCGGCGCACCGCGTCCACGAGAAGTCCACTGCTGACCGCAGTTGCAGTGAGCGTGCGGCCCGGCACCGACTGGCTCAGATCCCTGTCATCACCACTGGCTCCGGACGGGATCACCCGGAGGACGAGCGCAGCGAGTGACAGCAGTGCCGCTACACCGAGGCTCCACCAGGGAAATCGTCCCGTGAGAGCGATCACCACAGCGTCCACCCTGAACGAGATCACGCAGACGACAAGTGTGATGAGGATCAGGGTGATGCGGTGCCGTCGTTGGTCTGCCACCACAAGTCCGAAAGCCCGGAGCTGCTCACCGGTCAGTGCCGCTGCCGTCATCAGTCCGGTCTGCAACGATGTCACGAGAAAGACTGCGGCGATACGGAACCAGACACCTTCACTCCCCCACGATGATGACCAGCACCGCGAACAGCAGCGCCTAGACCAGGTACATCCGGTGCGAGAGCACGGAGCTCCGGCAGATGCGCAGATGGGTCCGCCACGGCAGGAGGTTTTTCTCCCTCATGGATGTCATCACCGCTCGCCTCCCCGCGCCAGCACCGCGTGCTCCAGATCCGGTTCACTGAGCCGGAGGCCCAGGTCACGAGCACAGGCGTCGAGGCCGGCGTCCTCCACGGAGGTCGCCAGGGTGACGCGACGCCGGCCGGCCGCGGCGTCCTCCCGGAGAACAGGAAACTGCCCGTCCTCCAGGAGGGAGGCCACCGCCGCCGATGCCCCTTCGACCACTGCGGTGCCGCGGGTGAGGTCATCGACCGGGCAGACCTCGGTCACCCGACCGCCGTCGAGGACGATGACGGAATCGAGGAGCAGGGCGGCGTCCTCCACGTGGTGGTTGGAGATGATCCAGGTGCGCGTCGGGTCGTCGGTGATCTCGTCGAGCAGGACGCTGTAGAGGAGGTCGCGGTTCTGGACGTCGAGGCCCAGGTAGGGCCCGTCGAGCAGCGTGACCTGCGCGCGGAAGGCCCAGCCCGATCACCAGGCTGGCCAGGGTCTTCTGTCCGCGGGACAGTGTGGAGAACCGGGCTTTCGGGTCCACGCCGAAGCGGTCGACCAGATCCGTGGCGAAGGGTTCGTCCCAGGTGGTCCACCGGGCGGCGGCAATGTCCATGAGCGTCCGGACGGACATGTCGGACGGGTAGGGGACGTCCGCGCCGGCGAGGACGAGATGGTCGAGGACGCCGGGGTTGTCCCACACCTGGGATGCCGCCCCGGATGCGTCACCGAGCGTCAGTGTGCCGCTGACCCGGATCTGCCCGGCGAGTGTCCGGAGCAGTGTTGTCTTTCCGGCGCCGTTGCGGCCGATGAGTCCGTGGACATGGCCGAGCGGAATATCGCAGGTGACGGCGTCCAGCGCGGTGGTGCGGCCGAACTTCTTCGTGACGTCGTGGAGATGGAAAGCGGTCATGGTTGTGAGGGTCATGGTTCCAGTCCTCTGCTTTCTGCGGTGCGTTCGACCAGGTCGTGGAGATCGGCACGGGTCAGTCCGAGCGAGCGGGCCTCGTCGATGAGGGGGGTGAGGTAGTCGGTGGCGAAGGCCTCGCGGCGGCGGTGCAGAACCCGGTCACGGGCCCCCGGTTCGACGAACATGCCCAGGCCACGGCGTTTCGCGAGGATCCCGCGGTCCACCAGCAGCTGCAGGCCCTTGCGGGCGGTCGCCGGATTGATGGAGTGGAAGGACGCCAGTTCATTCGTCGACGGCGCACGGTCGCCCTCGGCGAGGGAACCGTCGACGACGGCGTCCTCGACAAGGTCGGCGATCTGCCGGAACAGCGGCGCGGTGGTCTCGTCCATGCCCGTCCTTCCCGGCGCGTCCTCGTTGCGTCCTGGTAATGGTGAGTTGGTTAGTTACTCTAGTAACGAACCTAAACCGGGACCGGTGCCTGTGACAAGGGTCCCGAGCACCGGCGCTCCCCCTGTCCTGTCCCCCTTGGGGCACACTGGGGCCTACACATTTTCCGATAACTGTGATTGAGGACTGACAGTCATGCTTGAGCGAACCCTTGTTTTCGTGGACACCTCCTACCTCCTGGCGAGCTTCTACAACTCCTGGGAGACCGGGGCGAGATCACAGTTGGAGATAGACCTCCCTGAGGTGGTCAGCGTCATCCAACGGATGGCCGTCAACCAGCTTGACCAGCCGGTGCACCGGCAGAACTGGTATGACGGCATCCCCGATTCCGGCCCCCACCGCTACCAGCGGGCACTGCGCTCCGAGCCCGGTGTGCAGCTGCGCGCCGGCCAGCTCATCGAATGGGGCGACCGGCGCACCCAGAAGGCCGTCGACACCCGCCTGGTCGCCGACATGGTGAAGGCCTCCCTCACCGGCACCTGCAGCGATATCATCCTGGTCTCCGGCGACGCCGACATGATCCCCGGTGTCGAGGAGGCCGTGGACGCCGGCGTGCGTGTGCACCTCTACGGATTCGGCTGGGACTCCATGTCCTCCAACCTGCGCTTCGCCTGCGACTCCACCACCATCCTCGACCCGCGCGAGGACTTCCGCGACTGCATGCGCCTGCAGATCCTCGAAGGTCCGCTACCTGCCGCCGTCTTCTGCCCCACCCGGGAGAACGAGGACGCCGAGGACGCCGAGGACGTGCCGGATGCCCCGGTCTCCACCACCGAACCCGCACCGGAGAGCCAGGCGCAGTACAAGCCCCTGGGGGACGCCCAGCCCGTCGAGGACCTCAGCGGCACCTCAGTAGTGCCTGACCTGCGCAGGAGAAAGCGGCATCCGGCCGCACCCGCGCCGGTGGAGAGCACTGAGAACACCGGGCACACCGAGGTCGCAGAGGCAGAGCAGAGCGACACGGTGAAGGAACCGGTCGCCGAGGTCGCTGACAAGCCGGTCCCGGAGACCGCGACGGAGGCCGCAGCAGCGGCCGATGCGGCGTCCGAGGTGGCGGCTGAAGCAGCGTCCGGAGCCCAGGGCGCGGCGCCTGACGCGGAGCAGCCCGCACCCGCCCCGCTGACCCCGGGTGGTGCCCCGGAGTGCGCCGACGACACCCCGGCGGCCCGCCCCAATCCGTCGATGATGGCGCCGCGGCGTCGGGTGCGCAGCCGCTATGTGCCGCTGCCCACCGAGGTCTGGCAGAGCGCGGGGGAACAGAGCCCGTTCGACGTCGGCCAGCAGTACGCGGTGTGGTGGTACGAGCACGCCGCGACCCCCGGCCAGCGCGAGGACGTCCACACCCTCTCCGGCGGTGGCCTTCCCCAGGCCATCAACCAGCCGCTCGTGCAGTTCGCCTGCCAGACCCTCCACGAGGTCACCCTCTCGGAGAACCAGCGCATCCACCTGCGTGACGGTTTCCACTCCGGTATCCGGGGCATCCTGCGCAACCCGCGGGGTCACTGACCTACTGAGGTACTGAGCCGGACTGCGCCCCTACCCCGGCGGCACAGCCCGGTGTGGAACAATCACGACCATGACAGACTCCGCCCCCACCAGCGCGTCGAATCCCCCGGGCAGTGATACGGACACCGTCCCGGACAGTGCCACGGAGAGCACCCCGGCGACCACGCCGGCCGGCGCACCCCGGCCCGGCGCCCTGAACTTCGTGGGTCAGGTCATCGGGGCCGGCGTCCTCGCTGCGCTGATGACGCTGGCGGCGTGGATCGTCCTGGCCCGCACCCACCTGCCCGCGTTCTCCAACTCGAACGTCACCAAGGCGCTCGCCAGCGCCGGGGCGATCCTCGTGCTCGCGGTCCTCGGCCTGGTGATCTACCGGATGCTCCACCCGCGGAAGCAAAGCACCCAGGGCACCAAGGGCACAGAAACACCCCGGTGGAAGAGCATCCTCAGCACCCTCGTCTGCTGGCTCGCCCCCGCCGCCCTGGTCATCGCCCTGATCGGCATCCCCCTGGCAGCGACCCGCCTCTACCTCGGCGGCATCAGCGTCGACCAGGCGTTCCGCACCCAGTTCCTCACCCGGATGACCGAGGACCCCGGCTTCGGCGACATGGCCTACCCGGACATGCCGAGCTTCTACCCGCGCCTCTGGTTCCTCACCGGCGGGATGTTCGCGAAGCTCGCCGGTCTCTCCGGCTGGGCCGCCTTCCAGCCCTGGGCCCTGATCACCCTCGCGGTGGCGGCGTCCGTCCTGGTACCCGTGTGGCACCGGATCACCGGCTCCCTGCCGCTGGCCGCCATCATCGCCTCGGCGACGACCGTCACCCTCCTCTACGTCGCCCCCGAGGAGCCCTACGGTGCCGTCGTCGCCCTCGGCATGCCCGCCGCCGCGGCGATCGCGGGACGTGCGATGCGCGGTTCCCGTGCCGCCATCGCCGGGCTCATCATCTACCTCGGCCTCTCGGCGAACCTCTACACCCTCTACACCGGAATCTCCGCGGCGTCCGTCACGCTCGTCGCCCTCGTCATCGCCTGGCAGGCCTGGCGGGGACGCCGCACCGACGCCGGCACCTCCCCCTGGCCGCCGCTGCTGCGCCTGGTGACCGTGGGCGTCGGCTCCGGCATCATCGCCCTGATCGGCTGGGGTCCCTACTTCTACGCCCTGCTGACCTCCTCCCACGGTTCCACCGGTCGCGCCCAGCACTACCTCCCGGAGATCGGCACCGAACTGCCGACCCCGTTCTTCGAGTTCTCGGTCGTCGGTGCCCTGTCCCTGGTCTGCATCGTGTGGATGGTGCTGAACTTCCGGGACCGCACCGTGCAGTGCCTGCTCTCCGGACTGGTCGTGGCCTACGCCTGGGTGGTGCTGTCGATGATCATGCCGCTGCGCGGGACGACACTGCTCGGCTTCCGCATGGAACTGCCGATCTCCCTGTTCCTCGTCACCGGCGGCGTCCTCGCCCTGGAGCAGCTGCGCCGCTCGGGCGTGGCGAAGGCCTACCCCGCCCTCGTCACCCCGCAGCGTGCGCCGCAGGTCACCGCGGTGCTCGGCATCCTGCTGGTGTTCGCCACCGCCGTGTACGCCGTATCCGTGCCACTGCACCTGCGTGACGAGATCGACCTGGCGTACACCGACACCGACGGCGACGCCGAGCGTGGCGACACGCTCCCGGCGGACTCGACGGTCTACTTCGGCGAGGTGGACGCCGCGATCCGTGAACTGCGCGGCGACAATCCGGCGGACACCGTCGTCCTCACCGACGAACAGAGCTTCGTGGCCTACAAATCCTACCCGGTCTTCCAGGCGATCTCCTCGCACTACGCCAACCCGTTGGGTGAGTACGAGGAGCGCAATGCCGAGATCGAGCGGTGGACGCAGATCGACGACCCGGCCGAACTGCGCGAGGCGATGGACGCCGCGGACCGCGACCGGGGCTGGCGTTCGCCGGACGCCCTGCTGCTGCGCGGCCAGCTCGAGGACGACGGCAGCGGTGAGATCGACTCCTTCTCCTACCGGATCTCCGAGGACATCTACCCCAACGACCCCAATGTCCGGTTCCGCCCGGTCAGCTTCCATGCCAGCGCATTCAGCGAAGGGTGGACGCTGCGTCAGATCGGACCGTTCGTGCTGGCGGTACGTGAGTAATGCGATAGCACCAACCACTTAGGACGCACTGCAGTGCTGACGTAACATGTGCTCCTATGTCACGAGTCGATGAAGCAGCCCCCGACGCGTCCCACTCTCCACAGGACTCACCGGTCACCCCGGCGTCCCCGGTGAACACCTCCCGGTTGAAGCTCACGGCCATCGTGTCGGGCCTTCTCGGCCTGCTGATGTTCTGCCTGATTCCGCTTTTGCCGGTGCAGCAGGTCCAGTCGAGCTACTCCTGGCCGCAGGGTGGTGACCTGCGCAGCGTCACCTCCCCGCTGGTCTCCTATCAGGCACAGGACCTGGACATCACCATCCCGGTCTCCGAGGTCCGTGACCTCAACAACGACCAGACGACGGTCCTGTCCACCGTCCCGGAGGACTCCGAGGACCAGACCCTGCGCGGCCTCTTCGTCCGCTCCACGGCGAATGGCCTCGACGTCATCAACCGCAACTCGGTCCTGCTGTCGATCGACAACGCCACCCTCGCCGACCTCCCGTCGGATGCGGTGCTGCGGATCTCCTCGAGCGCCGACGGCACCCGCGCCTGGGTCCCGGACGCCACCGACGCCGCAGGCATCGCCGACATCTCCGGCGCCGCCCTCGAGACCTCCGACGGCGCGGTCCTCACCGGTCTCGCCCCCGACGACATGCGTCCGATGCTCACCGGTATCTACACCGAGATGACGGACTCCCCGGAGAACACGCAGGCTGCCGTGGACGCCGGGCTGAAGGTTGACGTCACGATCGACTCCCGCTTCACCTCCTCCCCCTCGGCCATGAAGATCGCCGCCGCGGTCCTCGGCCTCATCTTCGCCGTCATCTCCCTGGTCGCCCTGCACCGTATCGACCGCCTCGACGGCCGCACCCGCACCCACCACCGCTTCCTGCCGGCCAACTGGTGGCGACCGCGCTGGCTCGACGGTGTCGTCGGCGGCATCCTGCTGATCTGGTACTTCATCGGAGCGAACACCTCCGACGACGGCTACCTTCTCACCATGGCCCGGGCCAGCCACGAGTCCGGTTACATGGCGAACTACTACCGCTGGTTCGGTGTACCGGAATCCCCCTTCGGCGCCCCGTACTACGACCTGCTCGCCGTGATGAGCCGCATCACGGACGCCTCGACGTTCATGCGTCTGCCCGGTCTGCTCGCCGGATTCCTCGTCTGGATGCTGCTGTCCCGCGAGGTTCTGCCACGCCTCGGTGCCCCGCTGAACAACCGCAGGGTCGCCCACTGGACCGCCGCCGCCGTCTTCCTCGTCTTCTGGATGACCTTCAACAACGGCACCCGCCCCGAGCCGGTCATCGCCCTCGGCGCACTGCTGACCTGGGTCTGCATGGAGCGTGCCATCGCGACGAGCCGACTGCTGCCCGCCGCCTTCGGTGTCATCGTCGCTTCCCTGTCGCTGGCCGCCGGCCCGACCGGCCTCATGGCCGTCGCCGCACTGCTCGCCGCCCTGTCCGGCCTGATCCGCATCGTCATCCGCCGGCTGCCCGCCCTGGGTGTCCCGAAGGGATCCCCGAAGAAGAAGATCTTCGGCGCGGTCCTGGCGCAGATCGCCCCCTTCCTCGCTGCCGGCACCGCCGTGCTCATCTGCGTCTTCGGTGACCAGACCCTCTCGACCGTCATCGAGTCCATCCGCGTCCGCGGCGCGGTCGGCCCGGCACTGTCCTGGTACGACGAGCCGAACCGTTACACCGAGCTTCTCAAGCAGACCGTCGACGGATCCTTCCCCCGCCGGTTCAGCGTCCTCATGATGCTGCTCTGCCTCGGCGTGGTGGTCGCCTCGATGCTGCGGAACCGCCGCGTCCCCGGCACCGCCAACGGCCCGGCCGTCCGTCTGACCCTGGTGGTCGTCGGAACGATGTTCTTCATGACCTTCACGCCCACCAAGTGGACCCACCACTTCGGCGTGTACGCCGGCATCGCCGCCGGTCTGGCCGCCCTGGCGGCCGTCGCGGCGTCCACCATGGCGATGCGCTCGGCCCGGAACCGGATCCTGTTCATCGGCGCCTGCCTGCTGCTGTTCGCCTTCTCACTGTCCGGCACCAACGGCTGGTGGTACATGTCCAGCTTCGGCGTGCCGTGGTTCGACAAGCCGGTGCAGATCGCCGGCATCGAGATCTCCACGGTGATGATGGTCGGCTCGGTCATCATCATGCTCGTCGGTGTGGTCATCGGCTTCCTCGCCGACATCCGCGAGGCGAAGGCCACCACCGCCGCAGAGGTCGCCGAGGCGGACGACAGGGAGCGCGACCGTGCCCGCCAGCTCAGCGGTGTCGCCGCCGCCCCCATCGCGGTGCTCACCGCCCTGGTCGTCGTCTTCAACCTCGGCTCGCTGGGCAAGGGATTCATCTCCCAGTGGCCGGCGTACTCGGTGGGCAAGGGCAATCTCATGTCCCTGACCGGCGACAAGTGCAACGCCGCCTCGGACGTCCGGGTCGAGTCCGACACGAACGACTCCTTCCTCACACCCGCCGACGGCACCGACTTCAAGGACTCCCTCGTCGGCGACTCCACCCAGGGCTTCACCTCGAACAACATCCCGGACCGCATCCAGGACTCCGGCGACGACGACGGCACCGGTACTCCGGCGACCTCCGCCACCGCCGGGAACACCTTCGGCAGTTCCGACGAGGACGCCGCCACCGACGGCACCGCCGGTGGTCTGCAGACCGAGGCCGGCATCAACGGCTCCTTCGCCACGCTGCCCTTCGGCATCGACCCCGCCCGCGTCCCGGTCGTCGGTTCCTACACCGACGGACTGCAGGAGGTCGCGAACACCACGAGCTCCTGGTTCTCCCTGCCGGAGCGCCGCGAGGACGCCCCGCTGCTCGTGGTCTCCGCCGCCGGCGAGGTCGCCCATGACGACCTCAACGGTGTCTTCCAGTACGGCCAGGAGCTGACCATCGAGTACGGGAAGTCCACCGGGCGGTCCGGGGACAGCGAAGACGGAGCCTTCGAGCCGATGGGCTCGATCGTGCCGCTCGACATCGAGACCGCCCCGCAGTGGCGCAACCTGCGCGTCCCGATGGAGTGGTTGCCGGAGGACGCCGACGTCGTCCGTATCGTCGCCAAGGACAAGAACGTCACCGCCGACCAGTGGCTGGCGGTCACCCCGCCGCGCGTTCCGACCCTCGTCAGCATGAACGACGTCGTCGGACCCGACGAGCCCACCCTCATCGACTGGGCCACCCCGCTGCAGTTCCCGTGCCAGCGCCCTTACGACCACTGGGCCGGCGTCGCCGAGGTCCCGACCTTCCGCATCGCCCCGGACCACTCCGCCGAGAAGGGCCACTCCCCGGTGCAGGACTACTACGGCGGCGGCGCCGGTGGTCTGGTCCAGATGACCACCACCAGCGAGGAGATGCCGACCTACCTGCAGGATGACTGGCAGCGTGACTGGGGCATCCTCATGCAGCTCACCCCGTTCGAGTCCTCCACCGGCGAGCTGCCGAAGGAGGCCGAGCTGACCACCGAGGAGCACACCCGCTCGGGTCTGTGGTCCGACGGTCCGATGAAGTTCACCATGAGCTGACAGACTCGGTCACCCCTCCGGGAGCGCCGGCGCCGCGGCGTCCTTAGAGTGGTGGGCATGACTGAATCTCCCCAGGCCGCCAACCAGCTCCCCGAGAACATCACCGAGGCCGCCCGGCCGACCCCCACGGCCGCCGACGACCTCTACCGGCACGTCAACGGCACCTGGCTGGCGACCCACGAGATCCCCGCCGACCGCGCCGTCGACGGCACCTTCCACGCCCTTCGCGACCGCGCGGAACTGGATGTGAAGGCCATCGTCGAGGCCGCTGACCCGGACACCCGCATCGGCGCGCTGTACTCCTCCTTCATGGACGAGGACGGGGACAACGGCATCGAGTCCGCCGGTCTCGGTGTGCTCGACGCGGACCTCGACCCGGTGCGCGCGGCGTCCTCCCTCGAGGAGCTCGTCGACGTGCTGGCGCAGCTGGACCGCAGCGGCGTGGGCGGCGTCCTCGGGTTCTGGACCGAGAAGGACGCCGGGGGCTCCGGTGACACCGCCGGCATCGAGGTGCCCTACCTGGTGCAGACCGGCCTGGGGCTGCCGGACGAGGCCTACTACCGCGAGGACCAGCACGCGGAGACCCGCGAGGCCTACCGCGGCTTCGTCGCCCGCTACCTGGAACTCACCGAAGCCCAGGAGCGGCCGGGCCGGTTCGCCGGCACCGGTGCCGACTCGGCTGCAGAGGCCGCCGAGGCGCTCATCGCCTTCGAGACCGACCTGGCCAAGGGCCACTGGGACACGGTCGCCAGCCGCGACGCGGAGAAGACCTACAACCCCACCACCCACGCGGACCTGCCGACCGGCTTCCCCTTCGCCGCCTGGCTCGACGGCGTGGGCATCACCGAGGAGAACTCTCCCTCGGTGATCGTCTCCCAGCCGAGCTACCTGGACCACGTCGCCACCCTCGTACCCGGCGCGGCCGGGGGCGAGGGATACTCCGCCCACGATCTCGACGAGTGGAAGCTCTGGGCCTACTGGCACGTCGTCACCGCACGTGCGGGCAAACTGCCGCGGGTGTTCTCCGAGGCGTCCTTCGATTTCTACGGTCGGACGCTCTCCGGTGCCACCGAGCAGCGCGACCGCTGGAAGCGCGCCCTGAGCCTGGTCAATGGTGCGATCGGTGAGGATGTCGGACGCGTCTTCGTCGAGGAGCACTTCCCTCCGGAGTACAAGGCGAAGATGGTCGATCTCGTCGACCACCTGCTCGCCGCCTACCGTGAGCGGATCAGTGACCTGGCGTGGATGACACCCACCACCCGTGAGAAGGCGCTGGAGAAGCTGTCGACCTTCCGTGCCCGGATCGGCTACCCGGAGGTCTGGCGTGATTTCTCGGCGGTGGAGTTCAGCCCCGCCGGTGCCGACCTGATGGACAACTACCGGCGCATCACCGAGTTCAACCACGAGTTCGAGGTCGGCAAGCTCGGCAAGCCCTCCGACCCGGAGCTGTGGTTCGCCACCCCACAGACCGTCAACGCCTTCTACAACCCGGTCCGCAACGACATCACCTTCCCGGCGGCGATCCTGCGTCCGCCGTTCTTCGATCCGGACGCGGACATGGCCGGCAACTTCGGGGCGATCGGCGCCGTCATCGGGCACGAGATCGGCCACGGTTTCGACGACCAGGGATCCAAGTACGACGGCGAGGGCAACCTCAACGACTGGTGGACCGACGAGGACCGGAAGGCGTTCACCGACCTGACCGACAAGCTCGTCGGCCAGTACGACGGCCTGGTGCCCACGGGTCTCGCCGACCGCGGCCAGACCGAGCACACCGTCAACGGGAAGTTCACCCTCGGCGAGAACATCGGTGACCTCGGTGGCCTCGGCATCGCCGTGGTCGCGCTGAAGCGCTGGCTCGGCGAGCAGGGGCTGACCGTGGAAACCGCGCCGACCGCTCCGGTCGAGGGACTCGAGGGTGAGTTCACGGTGCTGCAGCGGTTCTTCCTGCGCTGGGCGCAGATCTGGCAGACCGCGATCCGCCCGCAGATGGCGGCGCAGTACGTGGCGATCGACCCGCACTCCCCCGGCGAGTACCGCTGCAACGTGGTTGTCTCGAATGTGGCGGAGTTCTACGAGGCCTTCGGGGTCTCCGCAGGTGACGGTATGTGGCTCGACGAGGACCAGCGCGTCACCATCTGGTGACGGCTGAGACTTCCCTGGACCTCCCTGTACCGAGACTTCCCTGTGCCGATCTCCGCCATTCCCCCTGAACCACCTTTGCCGTCTGTACCGCCTGTACCGCCCGCACCTGACCCGACGCCGTACCCGGACCCCGATCCGGAGGGCCGGTACCGCATCCTGCCCACCGGCACCCGCCGCACCTCGGTGTGGTTCGGTGTCCTCGGCGTGGCGCTGCTGGTCCTCTGCGTGCCTTTCGCACTGCCCGTCGACCACGACGTCGTCGACGGTGACTACGACACGCTCGGGGACGCCGCCAATGACACCGTCCTGACCTGGGGTGACTGGTCCCCGGATCTCTCAGGCCTCGACTCGTCCTGCAGTGCCCCGCGCATGCAGCCGGGCATCGCGAGTCTCTACGCCGACTGCGGCTCCGTGCTCGTCGACCTCGTCGGCACCGCCGGGGTGGATGCCTCGGGCACGGACTCCGACCTGGCCCGCTCTGCCGACCGGGCGGTCCGGGCCGCCTGGTCCGATGACCAGGAACCGATGAACTTCTCCCGCGAGGACGTGGCATCGCTGTTCCACCCTGATCTGGCGTCCGCCGTAAAGAACGTCCTGGTCAGTGATGCATTCGTCTACGACTACGACGACGGTTCCGACGACGACTGGAATGACTGGTCGCCGGAGGACGGCTTCGGTGGATTCGGCGGCCCCGGAGGTGGCGGCGACGTCCAGGACGTGAACTACATGCCGCGTGGTGTGTCGGGCACGGCGTCCGACGCGTCCGACGCGTCCCCCCGCTACGACCGCGTCGCCCGCTACAGCATCTACGCGCAGGCGGCGGCCTTCACCGGACCGAATGACGTGATGTACACCCTCGTGATCAGCGGCGCCTCGCCGCACGAGGTGTCCGCTGCGCTTCCTGACCTGCTGGGGAGGATGCGATGACTACACCGCAGTCCGGTCCTGACTGGGAGATCGTGTCCGTGCCCCGTGCCTGGCACGACGCCCATCCACCGACCGCGCGTCCGCGTCTGAAGTTCTTCTGGGACGTCTTCACCATCTCCCTGCTGGTGGTGACGATCCTGTGTGCCCTGGTCACCGGCTTCACCGTTCTCGGTGGAATGCTTTTCCCCGGGCCGGGACCGACAGTCCTCGCCCTCGGCCTGGGCGTGGTCTTCGCCGCCGTGGTCTGGTTCATCGTCTCCCGCACCCTGCTCTACCGCGGGACGCCGGTCCTGCTCGCCCTCGCCGCCATCCTGTGGGGCGTGACCGGCGGTGTGGTGCTCGGCGGATTCACCTCCTCGGAACACCTGTCGGAGCTGGCCGTCGGATGGGGTACGCCGCAGATCGCCTGGTCGCTGGCCGGTGCCTGGCCCGAGGAGACCGCCAAGGCCCTCGGCGTGGTGCTGCTGATGTTCGCCGGACGCACCTGGTGGAACCGCCCGTGGCACGGACTCGTCGCCGGTGTGCTGGTCGGCGTGGGTTTCGAGGCCTTCGAGAATGCGCTCTACGCGATCTCCCTCGCCCCGACCCACGCGGTCTCGGATGTGCAGGGCGTGCTGGAGATGTGGCTGATCCGCCTAGTCGCCGGCCCGCTACTGCATGCACTGTGCACGGGGCTGGTCGGCTACGCGATCGGTGTCGCCCTGCTGCGGGCCGACCTCACCGGCGTGCAGCGGGTCGGCTGGGTCCTCGGCGGCTGGGGTGCCGGTTTCGCGGTGCATGCCCTGTGGAACCTCATCCCCGACTGGGAGAAGGACTCGACCGCGGCCGGCCTGATCCGCATGTCCCTGGTGTGGGTCGGCGGTACGGCGGTGCTGGTGACCATCTGGGTGCACTCCCACCGGGAGGCCCGTGCCGCCGCGGACGCCGGGATGTATCCGGTGGTCACGGTCTACCGGAAGCGTCCGGTGGCTGGAGTTCCGATGACCGGGTTGCCCGGTGTGCCCGGTATGCCCGGCTACCCGCAGTATCCGTGGTATCCGGGGTATCGGGGGTATCCGGGTTATCCGCCGGCTGCCCCCCTTCCCGGCTATCCGGTGGTGTCGGCCCAGCAGCGGCCCCGTCACCCGCAGCAGGGGCCTCAGCAGTACCCCCAGCACCCGCCCCGGTGGCCGGATCCACGTCAGCACTAGTACCGGGAGTGCAGCAGCTAAGCCACCAGTACCGGGGTGCGGAAATCAGGTCCCTGATTTCCGCATCCCGGTACTGGTAGCTGCATCACGGGGGTCCGGGCGGAGATTCACCCTGCACACCGGGCTTGCGCTGACGGGAAGAACCGATAGCATGGCTGCCATGTCTCTCCAGTCTCACGGTTCACACCGTTCTCCGTCCGCCCGTCGTTCCCCCTCCCGCATCGTCCGCGCCTCCATGGTCGGACTGACCGGCCTCGCAGTCGCCGGTGCCGGCATCGGCATCGCATCCTCCGCCGGCGCGTCCCCCGAGGCCCCCGCCCCGGCCGTCTCCACCACCAAGGTCCAGGATCTCTCCGGTGCCGCCGCTGTGGCCCTGGCCGCCGGTGTCAGCCCGGAGACCGTCGCCACCCTCACCGCGAACCCGGAGGCCACCTACGCCGCCGCCCTCAACTACGGCGTCCCCGCCGAGACCATCGACTGGGTACTGGCCAACCCGGGTGCCGCCCTCGGCGCCGCCCAGGCCGCCGGTATCGACGTGGTCTGGGCAGCGAACACCCTCGCCGCCGCCGTCTGATCAGGTCAGTCCCCCCGGAAAAACTTTCCACCCCGCCCGATCCACCGCTTCACTGCGGTGGGCCGGGCTCTCTCATGTCCCGGACCTGTCCGGGCGCAGGGCATTTACTGCGCCCCGGTAAACAAATCACACTGTTGTCATTCAATGACCTGGTGTGATGATGGTCGCGACACGCCGATGTTACTGATGTGACTAGCGTGATTTGTGTGTATGGTGTGGCTCATGCGTTCTCTTCCCTGGCGCCGCCACGCGCGCACCACCACTCCCGCCCGACTCACCGCCACCGTCCTCTTCGGCTCGGCAGCGACCGTCGCCGCGCTTGTCGCCACGGACGTCCTGCCCTCCCCCTCCTGGGCTGACCTCGACGGCATCGACGTCGCCGGCCACCAGCACCCGGGCGGCTCCGCCATCGACTGGCAGACTGTCGCCGACTCCGGCCAGTCCTTCGCCTTCATCAAGGCGACCGAGGGCACCGGCTACACCAACCCGTACTTCTCCTCGGACTCCGCCAAGGCCTCCGCCGCCGGCGTCACCCCGGGCAGCTACCACTACGCGAAGCCCGAGTACGACGCCCGCTCCCAGGCCCGCTACTACGCCTCGGTCCTCTCCACCGGCGTCAACCCGTCCCTCCCGCCGACCCTCGACCTCGAGGAGACCGGCGGCCTGGGCCCGGAGCAGCTGCAGAACTGGGTGCGTGACTGGATCGACGAGATCAAGACCCTCACCGGTCGCGATCCGATCATCTACACCTACTACTCCTTCTGGATCGGCTCGATGGGCAACACCACCGAGTTCTCCGAGTACCCGCTGTGGCTGGCGTACTACAACGAGCAGCTGCCCGACGAGATCCCCGGCGGCTGGGACGCCCCGACCTTCTGGCAGTACAGCGGCAGTGGCCAGGTCGACGGCGTCATCACCGACGTCGACCTGAACACCTACTACGGTTCCGACGCCGAGCTGCAGGCCCTGGCCGGCTCCGCCTCCGCGGGCACTGCCGTGGGCAACGCCTCCGACGCACTGCGCCCGATCCGGGACGCCGCGGTCGCCGAGGCCGGCCTGACCAACACCGTGGAGCACGGTGCCTCCGCACTCGGCATCCCGATCCCCGACATCCCCCTGACCACCGACATGCTGGTCAACCTGCTCGGTCTGGTCGCCGGCGAGGTCGGACCGGAGGCCGTGTTCGGCTCCGCCACCGATGCCGGCTTCGACGCCGAGACCTCCCAGGCGATCACCTCCGCCGGCACCGAGGCCCGTGACTCCGACGTCACCCTGCCAGAGTCCGAGATCTCGCAGCTGGTGTCCGGCGTTCTCGGCGACGGCTCCGGCAAGATCACCCTCCAGGGTGTCCTGGACCTGCTCAACGCCTTCGGTGCGCAGGACTACATCGCCCAGCTCATCGCCGACGGCGCAGCCGGCGTAGACGGCGCTGACAAGGTCGCCCCGGTCGAGGGCGCTGCTGAGGCTCCGGCCGAGGCCCCGGCTGAGGTCCCCCTGCCCGAGGCGGAGGCCCCTGCACCCGAGGTCGTCCCCGCCCAGTAGGCCCAGGCGGAACGTAGACAGAACGCAGACAGAGAAATCCCCACTACCTGAGGTACGGTCCGGCTTTCCGGGCGGGCCTCAGATGGTGGGGATTTCTGTGTACGACGGGTGAGCCGCCGGGTAAGCCGACGGACGGCTACTCGTACGACGGGTGGGTACCCGGCTACTGCGCGACTGCGCGCCTACTCGCAGTCGGCGCCACGCTTCATCTGCTCTGCAGCGGTCTCACCGGCGGTACGGGCGGCATCCATGGCGTCCTTGAGCTCCTGGGGCATGTTCTCCGGGTCCAGCAGGTCCGGCTCGTGCCAGTCAGCCAGGGTCTCCGGCTCCGGCTCCGCGATCTCACAGAGATTCACCAGCGCACCGGTCGGGTCGACGATGGTGACCATCCGGCCCAACTCCGAGTCCCAGGGCTGACGCACCAGGCGTCCACCGGCGGCCTTGACCTTCTTCGCTGCAGCATCCACGTCAACGCAGCCCAGGTACAGGGTCCACATCGAGGGGTTCTCGTCAAGCTCGGAGGTGTCCCACAACCCGACCAGCGGGGCGCCGTCATACTCGCCGGTGGCGTAGCGGAAACGGTCCGTGTTGTTGTGGACGCGGATGTCCCAGCCGGCAAGCTCATGGTAGAACTCGGTGGTCTCGTCGAAATGGCCGCCGACCAGCAGCTCGTGCCAGACCGGGGTCCCCGGCTCACCGGCGGCGAAGAAGGGCTCGTTCTCCTTCGGCTGCTTCAGGCCGACGGTCGCACCCGAGGGATCGACCAGCACAGCCATCTTGCCGCGCTTGCCCACGTCGCGCGGGGAGAGCACCGAGGTGGCACCGGCCTTCACGGCGTCCTCGTGGGCGGCGTCGATGTCCGGGGTGTACAGCAGCATGCCCCAGAGGGAGGACTTGTCGTCCGGGACCTCGCCGAGGCCGGCGACGGGCATCCCCTGCTTCTTGGCGATGGTGTAGCCACCGCACGGGTCGTCGTACTCCCAGCCGAGGACTTCGGCGTAGAAGTCCTTCGCCGACTCAAGGTCCGTCGTCGCCAGATCAATCCAGATCGGCATGCCGGGTTCGGCAACGAGAGCGGGCATCAGAGGTTCCTCCACTTTTCCGGGTCAAAATCGTCGTCAGCGGTGGCTTCGTCGAAGAAGTCGTCTTCGTCGTCCACGGGAGCTGCGACACGTGCTGCAGTGCCGGTGTCACCGGCCTCGGGGTCACGCAGGCTCACCACGTCACCGACGTGGAGATGGCGGCCACGGCGGGTGTCGACCTCACCGTTGACCGCCACCTGACCTGCAGCGATAACTTCCTTGGCGGTGCCACCGGACTCAACGAGGTTCGCGAGCTTGATGAACTGGCCGAGACGGATGTCGTCACCGCGGACAGGGACGTCCTGAATGTGCATGCGGACCATCCTATGCCCAGTGCCGCGCGTTAACTAACTGACAGTGCACATCGTGACCGGAGTGTTACAGCGCAGGTCAGAGCAGTCGTGCAATACCCTCGATGACCAGCACCGCAGCAAGGACAAGGAAGACCGTTCCGGCGACGATGTCGATCCACGCCCCGGCCGCCTGCAGCCGTTTCGACAGCGCGGGGACAGACACCGCGACCGCCACGAAGACGAACCACGCCACACCGGTCACCATCATCATCACCAGCACCACGGCACGCATCGCCCAGGAGGTGTCCGGCGGCACGAAGCCGGCGAAGACCGCGCCGAAGAACACCAGCGCCTTCGGGTTCGACAGGTTCGTCACGAGACCCAGCCGCCATGACTGGACCGTGGTCATCTGGGTGGTGAGCAGGGAGGACGCCGCGTCGGACAGCACGGCGTCCTGCTTCCGGGCGGCGAGACCGCCGCGCAGCGCGCCCTGGCCCATCCATGCGAGGACGCAGCCACCCACAAGGAACAGGGCGGTGAGGATGCCGGAGACGTTGTCCACCAGGGCGGAGAGGCCCAGCATGGAGGCCACGATCCACAGCAGGTTGCCGCTCATGATGCCGAGGGCACAGGCCACGCCGTTACGGCGGACGGCCCCGACGCGCAGCAGCTGCACGAGGTCGGGGCCGGGGGAGGCGATGGCGAGGAGCCACGCCACGAGGATACTGAGGAGGGCACCGGTGGTCACCTGAGGGATTCTAGTGACCGGCGAAAAGCTACGCCCGCAGCGGCACGTCCGTCGGAGCGACCGGGGTCGGCAGGGCGGTCTCGCCCATGAGCTGGCGGTCCACGGCGGCGGCGCAGGCGCGTCCCTCCGCGATACCCCACACGATGAGCGACTGACCACGACCCGCATCACCGGCGACGAAGACCGGGGCGTCGAAGCCGGCGTCCTGCACGGCGGGGGTCTCGATCCAACGGGCGCGGTAGGAATCGTCCCGGACCACGCGGCTACGGCCGTCGATGCGCAGGCCGAGCTCGTCGACGATGCCCTTCGAGTCGACCGAGGCGAAACCGACGGCCAGGAGCACCAGGTCGGCGTCCATCTCGATCTCGGAGCCGGCGATGTTCGCCAGGCCGTGGTCGGTGCGCTCACAGCGCGCCGCCTTCAGGCCGGTGACGTGCCCGTTCTCACCGGTGAGCTCGACGGTGTTGATCTTGAAGTCGCGCTCGCCCAGGGCGTCCCCGGCCACGCGGGACGCCAGACCCAGGGCCTCGATCTCGTCGGCGGACTCGTTGCCGGTGACGGTGTACTCGCCCTCCTCGTGCGCGGAGGCGACCCGCCAGATCCGCGGCCAGGTCGGCCACGGGGTCTCGGCCGGGCGGTCCTTGGTCGGGGCGGGGTTGATGTCGAACTGGTGCACAGACACGGCACCCTGGCGCAGCGCGGTACCGAAGCAGTCGGTGCCGGTGTCGCCGCCGCCGATGATGACGACCTTCTTGCCCTTCGCGTCGATCGGGGAGACCTCGAAGTCGCCCTCCTGGACCTTGGTGGCCAGCGGCAGGTAGTCCATCGCCTGGTGGACGCCGTCGAGGTCGCGGCCCGGCACCGGCACGTCACGGCCGATGGTGGAGCCCAGGGCCAGGACGACGGCGTCGAACCGGGCGAGGTCAGCGGCAGACGGCGAGGTGTTGGTGCGGAAGGTCGTACCCTCGGCCTCCATCTGCGCGATGCGACGGTCGAGCCACTTCTTCTCGAGCTTGTAGTTCGGCACGCCGTAGCGCATCAGGCCACCGATCCGGTCGGCCCGCTCGAAGACGGTCACGTCATGGCCGGCACGGGTGAGCTGCTGGGCGGCGGCGAGACCGGCGGGGCCGGAACCGACGACGGCCACGGACTGACCGGTGGAGAAGGACGCCTTCACCGGCGTCACCCAGCCGTGAGCGAAGGCGTGCTCGACGATCTGCAGCTCGACGGACTTGATGGACACCGGGTCATCCCCGATACCGAGGACGCAGGCGCCCTCACAGGGGGCAGGGCAGACGCGTCCGGTGAACTCGGGGAAGTTGTTGGTGGCGTGCAGCCGGTCGTAGGCCTCACGCCAGCGACCCTGACGGACCAGGTCGTTCCACTCCGGGATGATGTTGCCCAGCGGGCATCCGTCATGGCAGAACGGGACGCCGCAGTCCATGCAGCGGGCGGCCTGGGTCTGCACCTTGCCGTCGGGGAACTCGTCGTAGACCTCGCGCCAGTCGAGCAGACGCAGCGGCACGGGACGGTGGGTCGCCTCTTCGCGGCGGAACTTCAGAAAACCCTGCGGATCAGCCATTGCTACTTCACTTCCTCCATGATCGCGGCGGCAACGCCGTCGTCGTCGAGTCCGGCGGCACGCGCGGCCTCGATGGTGAGGGTCACGCGGCGGTAGTCCCGCGGCATGACCTTGATGAGCGCGGCCGGGTCGACGTTGACGGTCGAACCCGTGAGGCGCCGGTGCTTGCTGATGGTCTCGATGAGCCAGTCGATCTCCTCGGCATCGGTGACGTCCTCGACGTCCACCAGCTCGGGGTTGACCCTGCCCTTGACCTCCTCGCGGTAACCGTCCTCGCCCGTGTCGAGCAGGTAGGCGATGCCACCGGACATACCGGCGCCGAAGTTCTCGCCGACCGGGCCGAGGACGATGACGCGTCCACCGGTCATGTACTCACAGCCGTGGTTGCCCACGCCCTCGACGACGGCGGTCAGGCCCGAGTTGCGGACGCAGAACCGCTCGCCGACGCTTCCTGCGATGAACATCTCACCGGAGACGCCGCCGAAGCCGAGCACGTTGCCGGCGATGGTCTGGTGCGGGCCGACCGCACCGTCGCGGGCGTCCGGCCGGATGGCGATGGTGCCGCCGGACAGACCCTTACCGACATAGTCGTTGGCGTCGCCGACCAGGGTCAGCGTCATGCCCTTGGGCACGAAGGCGCCGAAGGAGTTGCCGGCCGAGCCGGTGAAGGTCAGGTTGACGGTGTTCTCCGGTAGGCCGTCGCGTCCGGCGATCCGGCTGACCATCGATCCGGTCATCGTGCCGACGGAGCGGTCGACGTTGGAGATCGGGTAGGCCAGGTCGATGGTGGCGTCGTCGCCGGTGACACCGGCGGCGGCGCGGCGGATGGTCTCCTCCGCGTCCGTGCGGATGCGGTTGTCCAGCGCCTTCTCCAGACCGTGTTCCTGGGCCTTGGTGCGGTAGCGGTCCTGGTGCATGAAGGGGCTGTCCGGGATCGCGAAGATCGGGTCGAGATCCAGCGCCGCGGCGGTCTTGTGCTTCGGGTCGACCTCACCCTTGCGCAGGCATTCGGCGTGGCCGACGGCCTCCTGCACGGTGCGGAAGCCGAGCTCGGCGAGGTACTCGCGGACCTCCTGGGCGATGAAGGTGAAGAAGTTCACCACGTGGTCGGCCTGGCCGGTGAAGCGCTTTCGCAGCTCCGGGTTCTGGGTGGCCACGCCCACCGGGCAGGTGTCCAGGTGGCAGACGCGCATCATGATGCAGCCCTCGACGACCAGCGGGGCGGTCGCGAAACCGAACTCCTCGGCGCCGAGCAGCGCGGCGATGATGACGTCGCGGCCGGTCTTGAGCTGGCCGTCGCACTGGACGGTGATGCGGTCGCGCAGACCGTTCATCAGCAGGGTCTGCTGGGTCTCGGCGAGGCCGAGCTCCCACGGACCGCCGGCGTGCTTGAGTGAGTTCAGCGGGGACGCACCGGTACCGCCGTCGTGACCGGAGATGAGTACCACGTCCGCATGGGCCTTGGAGACACCGGCGGCGACGGTGCCCACACCCTGCTCGGCGACGAGCTTCACGTGGATCCGGGCGTCCGGGTTCGCGCTCTTCAGGTCGTAGATGAGCTGGGCGAGGTCCTCGATGGAGTAGATGTCGTGGTGCGGCGGCGGGGAGATCAGTCCCACGCCCGGGGTCGTGACGCGCACCTCGGCGATCCAGGGGTAGACCTTGTGCGGCGGCAGCTGGCCGCCCTCACCGGGCTTGGCACCCTGGGCCATCTTGATCTGGATGTCCGTGCAGTTGTTGAGGTAGTGGCTGGTCACACCGAAGCGTCCGGACGCGACCTGCTTGATCGCGGAGCGGCGCCAGGTACCGTCGGCCTCCGGCTCGAAGCGCTTCGGGTCCTCGCCGCCCTCACCGGAGTTCGATTTGCCGTGCAGCCGGTTCATGGCGATGGCGAGGGTCTCGTGGGCCTCGGCGGAGATGGAGCCGTAGCTCATCGCGCCGGTGGAGAACCGCTTGACGATCTCGCTGACCGGTTCGACCTCGTCGACCGGGATGGACGGGCGGTCGGAGTGCAGCTCGAAGAGGCCACGCAGGGTGGCGAGGTTCTTCGCCTGGTTGTCGACCTTCTCCGTGTACTCCTTGAAGATCCGGTAGGTGCCGGTGCGGGTGGCGTGCTGGAGCTTGAAGATCGTCTCCGGGTTGAACAGGTGGTACTCACCCTCGCGGCGCCACTTGTACTCACCGCCGATCTCGAGTTCGCGGTGGGCGGCCTCCTCCGGCCGGGGCAGGAAGGCGAAACGGTGGCGCACGGCGACGTCGTCGGCGATCTCGTCGAGGCCGATACCGGAGATCGGGCTGACCGCACCGGTGAAGTACTCGTCGAGGAAGGCCTGGGACAGGCCGGTGACGTCGGCGAGCTGCGCACCGCGGTAGGACGCCACGGTCGCGATGCCCATCTTCGACATGATCTTCTGCACGCTGGCGCAGGATCCGTCGATGTAGTTACGGCAGGCGGTCTCGACGTCGAGGCCGCCGAGGCGTCCGTCCTTGCCGAGCTCGTCGATGGTCTCCATCGCCATGTAGGGATTGATCGCGTCCGCGCCGAAGGTGAGCATCATCGCGAAGTGGTGGACCTCGCGGGCGTCACCGGCCTCGACGATCAGCGATGCGCGGGTGCGGGTCTTCTCCTTGACCAGGTGCTGGTGCACGGCGGAGACGAGCAACAGGGACGGGATCGGGGCGAGCCGGCCGTTGGATTCCCGGTCGGAGAGGATGATCAGCGTCGCACCGTCGTTGATGGCGGCGGAAACCTCGCGGCGGACCCGCTCGATGGCCTGACGCATGCCGCGGCCACCGTGGGCGACCGGGTAGAGCCCGGAGATGACGGCGGAGCGGAAGGCCCCGAAGCCCTCGTGCTCACCGGCCTCACGCAGGGTGGCCAGGGTGGAGTTCAGCAGCAGCGGCTTGCCCAGCTGGATGCGGTGGGCGGCCTCCGGTACCTCGGAGGTGATGTCGAGCTGCGCACCGAGCTGGGTGAACAGGCTGGTGACCATCTTCTCGCGGATGGAGTCCAGCGGCGGGTTGGTGACCTGCGCGAAGCGCTGGGCGAAGAAGTCGAAGAGCATGCGCGGCCTGTCGGACAGGGCGGCGACCGGGGTGTCGGTGCCCATGGAGCCGAGCGGCTCGTGGCCCGCGGCGGCCATCGGCTGGATGAAGAGGTCGATATCCTCCTCGGTGAAGCCGAAGACGCGCTGACGCAGCACGACGCGCTCGTGCGTCATCGGCTCGTAGTGCACCGGGGGCAGGTCGGAGAAGCGGACGATGTTGTCGTCGACCCACTGACGGTAGGGCTTGTCGGCGATGATCGCCTTGATCTCCTCGTCGGGGATGATCCGGCCCTGGGCCGTGTCCACGAGGAACATCTTGCCGGGCTCGATGCGGCGTCGGTCGATGACGTCGGCCGGGTCGACGGGCAGCAGGCCGGCCTCGGAACCACCGATGACCAGGCCGTCCTTCGTGACCCAGATGCGTCCGGGACGCAGACCGTTGCGGTCGAGGACGGAGCCGAGCACGGTGCCGTCGGTGAAGACGAGGGCGGCGGGGCCGTCCCAGGCCTCCATCATCGAGGAGTGGTACTCGTAGAACGCCTTGACGTCCGGGTCGATGTGCGGGTTCCGCTCCCAGGCCTGCGGGACCATCATCATCACGGCGTGCGCGAGAGGGCGTCCGGCGAGGTGGAGCAGCTCCAGGGCCTCGTCGAAGCGTCCGGTGTCGGAGCCGTCGGGGTCGCAGACCGGCAGGGCGCGGTCGATGTCGCCCATGATCTCGCTGCGGATCTGGGACTCGCGTGCCCGCATCCAGTTCTCGTTGCCGCGGACGGTGTTGATCTCACCGTTGTGGGCGAGCAGGCGGAACGGGTGGGCCAGTGGCCAGGAGGGGAAGGTGTTCGTGGAGAACCGGGAGTGGACGACCGCCAGGGCGGACTCCATCCGCTCGTCCTGCAGGTCGAGGTAGAACTCCCGCAGCTGCGGGGTGGTCAGCATGCCCTTGTAGACGATGGTGCGGGCGGACAGCGACGGGAAGTAGACGGTGTCCGCTCCGTTGCCGGCGCCGGCGCCCTTGGAGCCGAGTTCCCGCTCGGCACGCTTACGCACGAACCAGGCGCGACGGTCGAGCTCGATGCCTTCGAGCTGGCGTCCTTCCCCGTCTTTACCGGCGAGGAAGAGCTGGTAGAAGATCGGCTCGGCGTCGCGGGCCATGGCACCGAGGGAGGAGTCGTCGACGGGCACCTTGCGCCAGGCGAGCAGGTCGAGCTGCTCCTCGGCGATGATGTCCTCGACGGCACGCATGGCGTCCAGGGCGGCCATGCGGGACGCCGGGAGGAAGGCGATACCGGTGGCGTAGGCGCCGGGGGCGGGCAGGTCAACGCCCTCGGTGGCCATCTCCTCGCGCAGGAACCGGTCGGGGACCTGCAGCAGGATGCCCGCGCCGTCGCCGGTGTTCTTCTCCGCACCGGCGGCACCACGGTGGTCGAGGTTCACCAGGGCCTGGATGCCCTTCTTCACGATGTCGTGGGTGGCTCGGCCGTGGATGTCCGCGACGAAGGCGACGCCACAGGCGTCGTGCTCGTAGGCAGGGTGGTACAGGCCCTGCGGTGCGGGGTAGTTGGAACTCGTCTGTTCGTCAGTCATGGGGTCGTCAGCCTCCGGGTAGTCGTGGTGGGGCATGAGATCCGGGCGGGACGCGTTGGTGGTGCGTCCCTGCCGGCGGACCGTCATCGGACCGGTGGGTTTCCCTCACAGATACGGCCGTCGTCGGGGGCCGCAAAATCAGGGTTTCCTCACCCCCGCAGGTGCACGGTCCATGATGTGACGGATGCCACATCTCTGAGGTGAACGCGGGTGCGGTCTCCACATGAAGTTGTGTATGTATCTTAGCCCCCACCGGTGTCCATGCCCCACTATCTGTTGTGTCCCACTTCGTGATACTGAGAGTCTTATTCTATGGATATTGTGTTACAGGGGAGTTTCGCGACAGTTTCACCGGGGTTTCCCCTCGGGCGGCCCCGGCACGGGTCGTACGATGGCGGCGTGAAAGATCCCCGACGCATCCCGGTGATGACGGACGCCCTCACCCGTCTCTGGGAAGCCCGCCCCGACCTCACCCTCACCCGGCTCCTCGGACTCCTCGAGACCCACGGCGCCGACTGGAACGCGACCGACGAGGAGACGCTCGCCGTACTGCGCCGACTGGCCGAGGAGACACCGGCCCGACTCGACGATCCGACGGGACGCTACCTCGTCACGACCGAGAACTCCGCAGGTGTCGCCACCCAGCTGGTGACCGTGGGGGCGGACCGGGTGGCCGTGCGGCAGATCCCGGCGTCCCGCACCGATGCCGTGCATGACCTGCCGCAGCCTGTCGTGTGGGAGCATTCCGGGGTGCGCAGCTGCCACGTCGCCGCTCCCCTGGTCATCACGGACACGGAGGGGATCGCGCACCGGATGGGGCTCGTCTCCTCGATCCGGGTCATCGCCGCACCCGGGGAGGACGCCCCGGTGACCTCACTCGACGGGCTGCGCAGACGGACCCTGGACGGCGTGTACCTCCTGGAGCTGGAGGACGCTTCACTGCTGCTCGACCGGACCGCCTGGTTGTTCACCACCGGTCGCCGGGACCTGCACCGCGAACGCCTGACCTGGGCACGGCTGCTGGACTGCACCGTCGGAGCACCGCTGCGGATCGCACTCGACGGCGGCGAGGTGAGGGAACTGCCGGAACTGCGGCGGATCACCGTGCTGGAATAGCCGGGCGCGACTGCCGGGCGGGGGTGCATGCCGGCAGGTAGGTTGGGAAGGGACTCAGGAGGTTTTCGATCATGAAGTTCATGCGCACGATTCTCACCGCATTCGGCATCCTCGTCGCCGGCTCGCTCGCCATCACACCGACCGCGAACGCCCAGACCGGCCCCGCTCCGGCAATGCCGTCAGTGCCGTCCTCGTCCGACCTCCAGGGCATGGCGGGGGACGCACTCTCCGACGCGCAGAGCGCTGTCAACGGCGCCGTCGCCGATGCCCTCGGATACCTGCCGGACATCCCGGGCGTCAGTCCGGCGCCTGCACCGGCACCCGCGCCTCAGCCTGCGCCGCGGCCGTCGACCGGCTGCTCCGCCCAGGCGAAGGCCTGCATCAACCTCACCAACCAGACCGCATGGCTGCAGTCCGATGGCGTGATCACCCGCGGCCCGGTGCCGATGAGCTCCGGACGCGCGGGCTACGAGACCCCGGCCGGACTGACCAGGGTGACGCGCAAGATCATCGACGAGTGGTCGAACGCCTGGGATGCGCCGATGCCGTACTCGGTGTACTTCTCGGCCGGAACCGCTTATCCGGGCGACATCGGTATCGCCTTCCACGAGGGATCCCCGGCTGTGATGTCCCACGGGTGCATCCACCTGAACCATGACGACGCCGTGGCCTTCTTCAACACCCTGCAGGTCGGCGACTACGTCGACGTGGTGGCGTAGGAGTCCCGCGTCGGTCACATACAGAATCTGCCACCCTTCAGGTCGTTTTCCGGGCGATCCGGCGACCTGAGGGGTGGCAGATTTCTCTTGCTGAACGGCGGAGACGGGGGGATTTGAACCCCCGGACGATTTCTCGTCGCTGGTTTTCAAGACCAGTGCATTCGGCCGCTCTGCCACATCTCCACGTGCGCCGGACGGTCCTGCAGGGGCCGCCGACACAGCGGGACAAGTGTAGCGCACCGCGTCCCCGCGGAAAGACTCCCACCCCGCCCGGAGCAGGCGCAGTTACGCTGGAGAGGCATGAAGGCGATCATCCAGACAGACCCCAGTGACCCCACCTCCCTGACCTGGCAGGACACCCCCACTCCGACCCCCGCCGACGGCGAGGTCCTGCTTCGGATCACCGCGGCCGGCGTCAACCGGGCCGACACCCTCCAGGCCCAGGGCCACTACCCGCCGCCGAAGGGAGACACCGACATCATCGGACTCGAGGCGTCCGGCATCATCGAGGACGCCAACGGCTGCGTCCGCCCGGACGGCACCCCCTGGTACGCCGGCGACGAGGTCGGCGCACTGCTCTCCGGCGGTGGCTACGCCGAATACGTCGCCGTCCCCGCAGGTCAGCTGCTGCCCGTGCCCTCCGGGTACAGCCTGACGGACACCGCGAGCGTCGTCGAAGTCGCCTGCACGGTCTGGTCGAACCTCATGATGACCGCCGAGATCGAGAAGGACGACCTCGTGCTCATCCACGGTGGTGGCGGCGGCGTGGGTCTGTTCGCCATCCAGGTGGCGAGGGCCCTCGGTGCGCAGGTGGCGGTGACCGCCGGCAGTGAGGAGAAGCTCGAGGTGTGCCGCAACTACGGTGCCGACGTGCTCATCAACTACCGCGGGGACGACTTCGTGGAGGCCGTGAAGGAGGAGGGTGGGGCGGACGTCATCCTCGACATCATCGGCGCGAAATACCTGGACAAGAACGTCTCCGCCCTGGCGAAAGACGGGCATATCGTCATCATCGGCATGCAGGGCGGTGTGAAGGGCGAGCTGAACATCGGCAAGCTGCTGAGCAAGCGGGGCAACATCTCCGCGACCGGACTGCGGTACCGCGACCGGGCAGACAAGGCCCGCATCGTCGCCGCGACCGTGGAGCACGTCTGGCCACTGCTGGAGAACGGGACGATCCGCCACCACATCGACCGCGTCGTCCCGGTTCAGGACGCCGCGGGCGCGCACCAGGCACTGCTCGCCGGGGACATCACCGGGAAGATCGTGCTGGCGGTGGAGTAGACGGGGGCGCAGAAGGCGGAGTGAGCTGACGCTCCTCCCGTCGCCGCATCGCCCGGACACCGGTGACCAGACCACCGACGGCTGCCACAGCACCTGTGACGGCAAGTGCCCACGCCCAGACCGGGGCACCGGCGAGCAGACCCAGCGCACCGACCAGGAGCAGCAGCATCCCCAGCACCGTGACGATCCCCGGCAGCATGTCCCTGACCGGCGCCCGGTGCGGGGCGGGCGGTGCAGGCTTCACCTGCACCGGAACCACCGGGACCGGTTCCGGAAGTGGAACCGGCCGGGGACCCCGGATCACACCGGTCGCCACCGTCTTCAACACGGACCACCAGCTGAGGAAGTCCGGGATCCCGCCACCGGACGGGCCGGCAGCCTCCAGAGAGTGACGCACCAGCGTCCTGACGTCCGGGGGAAGATCCTCCAGGTCACCGACGGTGACATCGCGGCGTCCCACCAGAACCCGGACGACCAGCGCGGCGAAGGCTGAGGCGTCGTTGAGGAAGGTGTGCTCCTCGGGCAGGGTGACTAACAGGGCCCCCACCTCCAGATCGGCGGCACCGGTGAGGACGACATTCCGTCCACGTTCACCGACCCGGACCGCGTCCTCGGTGAGTCCGACGAGGTCCCGGCCGTTCGAGCGGAAGGTGTCGAGCAGGACGCAGAGCTGCGCCAAGGCACGGTAGCGCTGCCGGAGTTCGACCTCCGTGCCGACCGGGGTGACGGTCAGTTCCGCCAGAGTCGTGGTGGGCCCCGCCGACTGAGTCGCTGCCTGGGCTGATGTCCGCGACGCCGCCAGGTCGACGACGAGGGCACCGCAGACCAGTCCGCGGTCACGGACCACGGCCACCGGCCAGTCCGCCTGCCGCAGCACCGCGACCCGGACCTTGTCGGGGCGGACCCGCAGGTACTCCACAAGGCCAGCGACACGTTTCCGGTCGTGGTCGCTGATCTGGCGTCCCGGAACTGTGACGGGGTGGCCGGAAACATCGGGGGCGTCCTGCGCGTCGGAGCGGTAGACCAGCGGAATGGCCCGGTCGGCGACGACGACCGACCGCCGGTCGACATCAGCCAGTTCGATGATGTCCCCCACCCGGACGCTCCACAGATCATCCACTGAAACTGCTGGTCCCCCGGTTCCCGCTGCCAACGGTGGCTGTGACGCCGTCATGACCTTCTCCTGTCTTCAGGCCTGTCCCCCACACCGGCGAAACCTGCCCCGCACACCGTACCCCGCCGGCCGGTGGCGACGCTTCGGCTAGACCATCCCGCCGACGACACGGACCAGCTGATCCACGTCGTAGCGGGTGTTGTGCGGTGCAAAGCCGACGCACACCGCGCCGCCCATCTCCGCGACCCCCATCTGGTCGAACAGGGCACTGTCTTCCAGACCCACGACCTCGGCGACCACACCGTTGTCGAGCAGTCGCTCCACCACGCTGGACGCCGGGACGCCAGGCACCAGGAAGCTCACCCGGGGTACGCGGTCCACCGAGTTGTATCCACTGCTGTCGCCGCTGCCGAAGCCGCCGAAGGACCCGGCGGCCCCGTGACTGCCGGCCTGACCGTAGCTGTCGTCCTCACCGGTCACGCCGATGACGTGCACCACGCCGAAGTCCCGCAGCCCGTCGACCAGGTGACGGGCCAGGGTGTGCATGTAGGCCTCCGCCGCCGGCAGCGACGTCTGCAGCCGCTCATGACGGTCACCCGTGGCGTCCTCGTCGAGACCGGCGAGGAAGTCGACGGTCGCCGGGACCGCGCCGAGCAGACCGGGAGCCAGCCCGCCACGCTCCAGGGCCGCGACCCGTCGCTTCGCCAGGGACAGCAGGTCAGGGGTGGAGTGCCGGCCGGTCTTCACCTCAGCCAGGCGGAGCTCGGCGAGCATCGCCGGGTCACGGAACACCAGCGCCCCGACCTCCGGACCACCGAGCGGCGCGAGATCCAGGGCGACGACGTCCGCACCCCATTCGGCCATGTCGATGTAGCGGTAGGGCGCGTAGGACGCCGCGTCCACCACGAGCCAACCGTTGGACTTCGCGTGCAGCAGATCCGCGATCGCCCGGACATCCGTCACCGTGCCTATGTGCTCATTCGCTGCGGCGACCGCGACGATGGACGTGGACGTGCCGATGAGCTCACTGAACTGCCACGTCGGCAGGGAACCCGTGGTCAGCTCGGCCTCCGCCCAGCGCAGGGACGCACCGTAGAGGTCGGCGGCCAGTTCCCAGGGAGCGTTGCTCACCGGGTCGTCGACACGGGACAGCACGACCTCGCGCCCCATCCGCAGCTTCGCCGGGACAGACGCCGCCAGCGTGTTGAGCAGAACGGCACGGCTGGGGCCCAGAACCACACACTCCGGCGTACCGCCGACCAGGTCGGCGACGGCCTCGCGGGCAGCGTCGATGTAGGCGTCCCCGCGGGTGCCGTTGCCTGCACCCGGGTCCGCCTGCAGCGGCGCGGTGCGGAAAGCCCGCGTCACCGCTGAGCTCACCTTCTCCGGCACCTGGGCACGCGCTCCGCCGTTGAGGTAGGTCCACCCGTCGGACTGGGAGACATAGAGCCCTCGGACCCTCGCGGAATCGAACACGCCTGTACGCACCTCTAATCTATGACTGTCACTCGTCTGCACGATCCTACAGCGCCGGGCTGACAGCACCGCAAGCCCCGGTTCGACCCCCAGGGAGGGACCGGGAAAGGTCCCCGTTCGTGTGCGTCTCTCCCGTTCCTTTGCTGTGTCTCCACTGTGCCTCCGCCGCGTCTTTGCCCCGGGGGAGGGCGCCCGGGGTACCTTTGTCGGGTGTCAGATTCAGAGAACGAGAGCAGCACCGCCACGTCGGTCGCGCTGACCCCGGAGTTCGACCGCTACGTCGCCCGGGTCGACGACGACAGGATCCCGGCGTCCACCTCGCAGACCTTCGGGGCCTCCTGGGACGATCTCAAGCGCGGCTTCGCCCAGCGCGAACTGTGGCTCACCCTGGGCTGGCAGGACATCAAGCAGCGCTACCGCCGCTCCGTCCTGGGCCCACTGTGGATCACCATCGCCACCGGCGTGATGGCCACCGCCCTGGGCCTGCTGTACTCACTGCTCTTCGACATCGACATCAAGACCTTCCTGCCGCACGTCGCGGTCGGCCTCATCCTCTGGGGATTCATCGCGGGCTGCATCAACGAGGGCTCACAGGTCTTCATCGCCAACGAAGGACTGATCAAACAGCTGCCCAGTGCGTTGAGCGTGCACGTCTACCGCCTGGTGTGGAAGCAGTTCCTCTTCCTGCTGCACAACCTGGCGATCTGGCTGATCCTGCTGGCCGTGTTCCAGATCCCGGTCGGCTGGGAGGTCATCCTCGCCGTACCCGGCCTGGCCCTGCTCGTCGCCAACGGTGTGTGGGTGACGATGTTCTTCGGCATCATCGCGACCCGCTTCCGGGATGTCGCCCCGCTGCTGGAGTCCCTGGTGCAGCTGCTGTTCTACATGACGCCGATCGTGTGGATGGACTCCACCCTGAAGGACCGTATCGGTGACCTCGGCAACAAGGCCTACCTCGCGGAGATCAACCCGCTGTACCACTACATGGCCATCGTCCGTGGACCGATGATCAACGAGCCGGTGGAATGGCGGTCCTGGCTGATCGTCTGCGTCCTCACTGTCCTCGGCACCCTCTTCGCCATGATCTTCATGCGCCAGTGGCGCTCCCGCGTCAGCTACTGGGTTTAATCGAGTACAGGAGTTATCCCATGGTTTCCATCGACACCTACAACGCCTGCGTCGACTTCCCGATCTTCGACGCCAAGACCCGTTCCCTGAAGAAGGCCTTCCTCGGCGCCGCCGGCGGTGCGATCGGCCGCAACTCCGACAACACCGTCGTCGTCGAGGCACTGCGCGACGTGAACCTGCACCTCAAGGAGGGCGACCGGATCGGGCTGGTCGGTCACAACGGTGCCGGCAAGTCGACCCTGCTGCGGCTACTCTCCGGCATCTACGAGCCGACCCGGGGCTCCGCGGTGGTCAAGGGCCGCGTCGCCCCGGTCTTCGACCTCGGTGTGGGTATGGACCCGGAGATCTCCGGGTGGGAGAACATCATCATCCGCGGACTCTTCCTCGGTGAGTCGAAGCGGTCCATGCAGAAGAAGATGGACGACATCGCCGAATTCTCCGAGCTGGGCGACTACCTCTCCATGCCGTTGCGCACCTACTCCTCCGGCATGCGTGTGCGCCTGGCCCTGGGCGTGGTGACCTCGATCGAGCCGGAGATCCTGCTGCTCGACGAGGGTATCGGCGCGGTGGATGCCGCGTTCATGGCCAAGGCCCGTGAACGGCTGTCCGCCCTGGTCGCGAAGTCCGGCATCCTGGTCTTCGCCTCCCACTCCAATGAGTTCCTGGCTCAGCTGTGCGATTCGGCCCTGTGGGTCAACCACGGCGAGATCAAGGCCTGCGGGCCGGTCGACGAGATCGTCGGCGCCTACGAGGGGCCCGGTGCGCAGGAACACGTCCGCAACGTCCTGCGGGACCTCGGCCGGCTGTAGGTCGGGCGAACGGCCCCCTACCGCACGTACTCCAGCTGCCCCACGTCGATGTAGCCGCAGGCGAAGCCGGCCTGGCAGTAGGCCAGGTAGAAATGCCACAGCCGCTGGAAGTCCGGGCCGAAGCCGAGAGCGTCGACCTCCCCGGCGGAGGCGGCGGCCAGGAATGCCGCATCCCACTCCCCCAGCGTCCTCGCGTAGTCGTGGCCGAAACTCCGCCGCGTCCCGAGTGACAGCCCGGCACGCGATGCCGACTCATTGAGCGCCCGCACGCTCGGGATCACCCCACCGGGGAAGATGTAGGTGGTGATCCACGTCGCGGCGTCCTTCGTGGCGAGCATCTGAGCATGGTCCATGGTGATCGCCTGGATGACCGCGCGCCCGCCGTCGGCCAGCCGGTCATGGACGACCTGCATGTACTCGTCCCAGTACTCCGCACCCACGGCCTCGATCATCTCGATGGAGACGATCGCGTCATAGGTGCCGGTGGCCTCGCGGTAGTCGCGCAGCTGCACATCCACCAGGTCGGACAGCCCCTCGGCCGCGATACGCTCGCGCGCCAGGTCCGCCTGCTCGGTCGACAGCGTCACCGAGGTGACCTGCGCACCGCGCCGTGCCGCATGCAGCGACAGCTCTCCCCAGCCGGTACCGATCTCGAGGACGCGGCTGCCCTCACCCACCCCGGCGCAGTCCAGCGCCCGCTCGACCTTGGCGTCCTGCGCGGTGGCGAGATCGTACTCCGGGTGCCTGTCGAACAGGGCCGAGGAGTAGCTGAGGCCCTCGTCGAGGAAGGTCGCGAAGAAGTCGTTGGAGAGGTCGTAGTGGGCGCTGATGTTGCGTTTCGCGCCGGCCACCGTGTTCTTCTGCCGGAGAGGACGCCGCGAGGTGTACAGCCCACCGAGCTTCTGCAGCCAGGCGGGAAGCAGCGCGGTGATCTTCCGGCACAGTTTCGTCAGCGTCCCCGCCAGGTCGGCGGCGTCCCAGTCCCCGGCGACATAGGACTCCCCGAAACCGACGAGCCCCTGGACGCCGAGCCGCCGGTAGAAGTCCTCGGGGCGGTGAAGCACCAGGTCGGCGTCCTCCCTCTCCCCCACCGTGATCCCGCACATCGCCGCAGCCCGGTCACAGACCCGTTTCGCGACCTTCCCTGCCAGAGTGGCATAGGCACCGGTCGGGGCGGCCGGGTAGAGAATGGGCTGGTCGGTGGTGGGCGTCTGGCTCACAGTGCTGTCCTCCGGAACTGGTGGTCTGAACCTGAACTGGTACCTCTCCGAGCGTAACCCTGTGTGCGGGGCGCGGCCGGGTGACAGCGGTCGGACCGGAAGTTCAACTGGTTCACTCCCCCCAATTCAGAGGGACAGGTCGGAGTATCACCCGCATCAACCAGGTATACACAGCGCCCGGGATACACAGATTCTGACGAGGCGGTACCCCCAACGGGATATCCTGTTCGATTCGCTGTGGTTGCTTTCCGCAGGCTCTGCTATCTTCAAATTGTCAGCCAAACTTACCTGACTATCACCCCACATACCGACAAAGCAGCATCAGCACAGTCCTCATTTCCTCCTCAGCGAATCAGAACACGTTGAGACGTACGGATCTGAAGGCCTCGGCCGGCGTAATCTCTGTCGTCCGGTCAAGGAGGTCCCTGTGACTAATCCGTTCAGCAACAGCAGCGCCGACTCCGGCAGGTCACCGTTCGACGGTCCCTTTCCCGGTAGTTCCCCGTTCGGAACCGGCGGTCCTGCACCGTCGAACATCGCAGCCCCGCTGCACGGTGAAACTGCCGACGCCCCCATGTCTTCACCGGTCAGCGGCCCCTGGGTGTACGTGAACCTCGCCCTGACGACGGCCGTCATCGGGATCATCCTCGGAATCGCCGCCCCGCTCACGGGATCCCCGACCGACGGGTCCTTCCACATCCTCGCCATCGCCGGCTGGGTCCTCGCCGGTCTGGCGACGGTCATTCTGCTGGGACTGCACTCCGGAGAGGACAACCGGCGCCGGGCCGAGAACCTCTACATCGGGACACCCCGGCAGACCACGGTCTTCCGGACCGCCGGAATCGCCGCCGTCATCGGCATCCTCATCACCGCAGTGGAGATCGCCCTGTGGATCAGCAAGACCGTCGGAGCGTAGGAGAACCATGAGCACCACCACACGTTTCGCCGCAGCCCTCAGCACCGCAGCCCTGCTGGCCGGCACCACCTTCCTCGGCGTCCCCGCCGCCGCACAGCCTGCGGACGCCGGCACCGGGCTGAGCGCCACCGGGCAGAAGAGCATCAACGACCTCGGCGCCTGCCTCAGCGGATCGAAGTCCGCGGACATCCTCGTCATCATGGACGAGTCCGCGTCCCTGAAGGAGGAGACCGAGGGCGGCCCCGCCACCGACCCGCGGAACATCCGGGAGGACGCCGCGAAGAACCTGGTCACACTGCTGGGCAGGCATGCGGAGGACCTCAACGCGGACATCAACGTCAAGCTCGCCGGCTTCGGCGACGGCTACCGGGCCGACAGCGGGACCTACGGCGGCTGGACCAACGTCCGGGAGGACGCCTACGGTCTGGACCGGCAACTCAGCGGCATCAGTGACCGCAGCAGCGACGGATGGACGAAGTACGGCGACGCCCTCTCCGGTGCACTCGGCGAGTTCGCGGATGCACCGACCCGGGACGGGAAGGCCAGCGACTGCCAGGCCGTCCTGTTCTTCACGGACGGCATGATCACCAGCGACGCCGGAGATACCCCCGACCTCGTCGCCGACATCTGCCGGCCGGGAGGCACCCTGTCCATGCTGCGGAACTCCGGCATCCGGCTGTTCACCGTCGGTCTGCTGCCGAAGTACAACCCGCAGGAGCCGCAGGAGCTGCTCACCGACCTGGCCGAAGGTACGGACTGCTCCGGTACCCCGGCCAACGGCACTTTCTTCAACGCCGGTCAAGACGCCGCAGCGCTCATCGCCGCCTTCGCCGACTTCCTCCCGAAGTCGAACAGCGTCGGCGGCACCCTGGCGATGAACGAACCCCAGCACTTGGTCCTCGACAACTCGATCGACTCGGTCCGGCTCTCCGCACAACCCACAAGCACCATCGACGGCACCGTGGTCCCCGTCCTCACCTCCCCTGACGGCGAGAAGCACGAACTGACCGCGGACGCGGCCGACAACGGCACCTTCTCCCTCGGGGACGCCGAGATCACCGTCACCCCGGGCGGCAACGAACTCGTCCCCGGCATGGTCAACGCGGACCTCGTGAAGAGCGACGACGGGGACTGGGCCGGCGACTGGACTTTCGGCTATGACGCACCCACCGCCGCGGCCGACCGGTACAAAGTGAATATCACCCTGCTCCCCGGCCTGTCCATGCAGGTCAAGGAGTTCGCCGAAGGCGGAACCCCCGCCCTGCGTTCCAGCGAACCACTGCACGCCACTCTGGTGAACTCCTCCGGTGAACTGCAGAAACTCGACGGCACCGCGACGATGACCGCGACCTTCATCCCCTCCGACGGGGAACCGGTCGTTCTCGGCGACCCACAGCCGGCCGGCACCGGCACGGAGATCACCGTCCCGCTCGACCGGATCACCGAACCGCAGTCCGGCGAGTTCGTCTTCGCCACGAACATCACCACGAAGAACCCGAGCGGCGGTGAGGGCACCGCCCTGTCCCCGGTCACCAGCAGCTACCGGGCCTCTGTCTCCCCGGTGGATATGCCGGTCCTCGGCACCACCGACCTCAGTGTCGATGACAAGGACACCACCGTCGACATCCCGGTCACCGGTCCCGGCAAGGTCTGGCTCGACCCGGTCACCCTCAACGCCGGTGACCCCGGCGTCGCGCTGCCCGGCGGCGTGGATTCCGTGACGCTCTCCTCCGCCCACTCCGACGCCGCCTCGGCGCTGGAACTGGGCGAGGGAGAACAGGGCGTCCTCCCCGTCACGGTGAGCAGCAGCAGTTTCGCGGACGGACCGGTGTCCGTCACCCCGCAGGTGCACCTCGTCTCCGACGACGGCGGCACCGAATCCGACGTCGACCTGCCGATGTCAGGGTCCATGACCGCCCCGGTGAACACCGGCGTCCTCGTCATCGCGGTCATCCTCGCGATCCTCCTGGCCTTCGGTATCCCGCTGCTGGTGCTGTACATCATGAAGCTGTTCACCAGCCGGATCCCGTCCGCGGCCGCGCGTGCCGTGCGCGTGCCAGTGACGGTCGACAACGGCAGGCTGCTGCGGACCGACACCGGCGGAGACTTCCGGATCACCTACTCCGAGATCATGGACGGTGCCCGGTCGACAGCCGACGGTGGCCGGAAGATCACCCTCGCCGGGATCCTTGTCGAGCGGAAGCTCGGTGCCCCCTGGAAGTCCGCTTCCGCCGTGGTGAAGAACCACGAGCCCTCGGTCGCCGACGACGGGAAGCAGTCCGGGAACTCCGCTCTGCTGCCGCTGGCGGTCCACAACCACTGGATCGTCGCCGGCACCCAGGGAGACCCGTACACCGGCGAGATCGTACTCGCGGTGAGCGAGCAGGCCGTGGAGTCGACGGTCAGCGGTCTGGTCGACCAGATCACGGCACGGGCACCGGAGATGCTGCGGCAGCTCGGGGACACGCCGGTCGAGACCCCGTCCACGCCCACCGGCTCCGGCCAGGGGAAGAAGTCCCGGACGAAGCGCACGGCGAAGCGTTCCTCCGGGGACGCCCCTGCGGAGACCACCACGGAGCCGCAGCAGATCCCCGGGTTCGGCGCCCCCACCGCCCCGTCGCCCTTCGGCGGTTCCACCGGCTCCTCACCGTTCGGCGGCTCCACCTCCGGACCGTCCCCGTTCGGCAGCTCCCCCTCCGCCCCTGCGGACGACGACAACCCCTTCGGTGGTTCTTCCCCGTTCGGCGGGTCGTCCCCCTTCGGTCGCTGACCCCGCACCGACCACCCCGCCCCAGCATCACCATTCTCAGCATCCCCGGCGCTGTCAGCGCCATCCACGCCTTCTAAGGAGAGCACGTGAAGAAGTTCCTCGTCGTCGGTTGCGGCGGTTCCGGCGCCAAGACCCAGGCCTACATGATCGACCAGCTCAAGGCCTATCTCCGGGGCATCGACCCGACCATCACCTCCCTGCCGAAGGCGTGGCAGTTCGTCAGCATCGACGTCCCCGTCGCCCCAGAGAAGGGCCCCGACGGGCTCAGCAACGTCCAGGCCAACGGCGGCCGCTACGTCGGTATCGGTTCCAAGACCCAGTACCGGACCTTTGACGCCGGTCTGTCCACCACGCTCGGTACCCGCGGCGCGCTCGGCGAGATCGCCACCTGGGCCCCGCGCCGCCCCGAGTCGATCAACACTCCGGTCCACGCCGGCGCCGGCCAGTACCGTGGCCTGGGCCGCATGCTCACCCTCCAGTCGATCACCCGGATCCGCGACGAACTCCGGTCCGCCATGGATGTCCTGCAGGAGTCCGGGACCATCGACGAGCTCAACAACCTGAACTTCCGGGTCACCGGGCGGGCATCCGAGAACGAGGCGGAACCACTACCGGTCATCTTCGTCATCTCCTCGATGGCCGGCGGTGCCGGTGCCTCGATGTTCCTCGACGTCTGCCGGATCCTGTCGACCATCCCGAACGCCAGCCCGGAGAACACCGGCGTCTTCATGTTCACCCCGGAGGTCTTCGAGACTCTCCCGGCGGACTCCATGGTCGGTGCCTGGCCGAACGCCCTCGCCATGTTCGGCGAAGCCGTCGCCACCCAGACCGGTGCCGCCACCGACTCAGACGCCGCCCTCTTCGAGGCCCTCGGCATCAACGCCACCAGCTCATCCAACACTTTCGCCCGCCTCTTCCCCGTCGGCGGTCGGATGGGTGCAACCGGAGCCCGATTCGGCGACGGCAGCCCCAACACCATCTACCGTGGCCTGGGCCGTGCCCTGGCCGCCATGGTCTCCTCGGAGAAGTCCGCGGACTCCTTCGTTTCCTACTCCCTGGCGAACTCCGGCGGACTCGCCGCCAACCGCGACTACCTCGGTTGGGCGGACCCCGACCAGGTGCGCTGGGACGCCCTGCCCTGGGGATCCATGGGCTACGCCCAGTTGTCGATGGGCCGTGACCGGTACGCCGAATACTCCGCACAGCGGATGGCCCGGACCTCCTTCGACCGTATCCTTCACGGCCACCTCGACCCGCAGAGCAAGGACACCGGCGAGGAGCAGCTGCAGAAGCAGCTCAATGACCGCTACCCGGAGGTCCTCGGGAAGATCGGTCTCACCGGTATCCAGTCGATCGACCAGTCCTCCATCGGTCAGTGGATCGGCTGGGCGCTGCAGTCCGCGGCCGACCCTGCCGTGGGTACCGCCTGCGGACTGCTGCGTCAGCGTCTCCCTTCCGCGGCCGATGGCCAGAAGGCCGGCGACTGGAGCGCCACCGTCCGGGTGCGGCTGACTGACGCCGCGGCCGAGGCGGAGATCCGTGCTCAGCTCGACGACACCGCGTACGCCGCTGTGCGGGACTTCGCCGACCGGTTCTGTGACATGGTCACCGCCGTCTGCGAGGAGTACTTGGCCTCCGTCAGCCTCCCGTTCGTGGAGAAGGTCGTCGACAAGCTGGCCGGGAACATCCGCCAGAACCTCATCAGCCCGATGGCGGCGCTGGCCGACAGTGCCCGCAGTATGCGGTTCACGACGGTCCCCACGACAGTAGACAGTCAGCTCGAGCAGTTCGCCGGCAACGGTGCGGTCACCAACTCCGGTCAGACCCTCACCTCCCTCGTCGAGAAGTACCGTCCCCAGTTCCACCAGTTCTTCTGCGTCCGCGTCGCCGACTACCTCGCCCCGGTCCTAGAGGACTTCCTCAACGACGCACTGGGCCGGCTCTCCCGGGAACTCCGGGACGCCCACGCCGACCTCGAGCATTCCGCCCGGGCGAAGTCCGTGAGCCTCAACCTCGCCGACACCGCCACCGACGACCCCGTGGCCTGGCCGAAGGACCGGGACGAGACGGTCAACGACCGGTTCCGCGGTTCCGCCAACGAGATCCTCATCACCGACGTCGACCAGTTCCCCCGTGACTACGTCACCCATCTCGTCCAGGACGTCCAGGTCGAGCACCCCGAGGTCATGGATGCCCGGGCCGCCGCCCACTTCGCCGCCCGGGACATCACCCTCGGCCGGTGGCAGTCCAGCGGTTCCGCAGTCTGCCCGAATGACACGCTCGCACCGGCGGCACGTCTCGTCGGCAACCGGGCAGGCTGGGTCTCCACCCACCTCTCCTCCGGCCGCGGGTCCGGCGACGACCGCGAACCCCGCCCCGGTGCCTTCTCCGCGAAGATCCACCCCGCCCAGCTGCTGGAGCGGTCCCGGATGTGGATCCGCCGCCCGGAGTACCACTTCTCCCGGTTCATCGACACCGACCTGCGCAGCTACATGACCCAGGACGAGACGACGAACGACTCGACCTTCGACGTCCGCGTCCAGCGCCTGCGGTCCGCCTTCAGCCGCGCCATCGACCAGGCCCGACCGCTCGCCGCGGTGGACAACGAGATGGTCCGCCTGGTGCACAACAAGTCGATGGAATACCACTTCAACTTCTCTGAGATCCCGCTCAAGGGCAAGGCCGCCTCCGACGTCCTGGACTCCGTTCTCAACCAGAAGACCGGCCTCGACGACTCGACCGGCAAGTCCTTCGACGACGCCCTGACGCAGAGCGACAAGGTCCGGCACATCGACGTCTTCGGCTCCTACCCGAACTACTCCCCGGTGGTCTTCAGCTCCCTGTTCCCGGCGATCGCCAAAGACCGGGACTCCCGGCCGAACTTCGACGGCTACTGGAACCTGCGCCGGTCCCGCCCGGTCGCGGCGACCGTCCCGCTCACACAGGCCGAGCGGCAGGCCATGGTCGCCGGCTGGCTGATCGGTACCTTCACCGGCCGGATCTACATCCAGGACGAGGGCAGCCCCGAGGCCCGCGTCCACATCTGGGACGACACCGCCCGGGAATGGGTGGCCTTCCCGCATCCGCTGCTCACTCCGCCGCAGGAGATGCGTGCAAAGATCGACTGGATGCCGGCGGTCATCGAGTCCGTGCTCATCGCCTACGCCGATATCCAGGAACGGGACGCCCGCGGCCAGCTCGGCGGCTCGCTGCGCCCCTACCGGCTGCTCCGCGAGCTCTACGACAACCATCCGGAGAGCCCGACCCGCGGCGCCACCGACCACCCGGCCGCCGCCCGGATCGCCGACTTCCTCACCTCCGGTGAGCGTCCCGGTCAGGACCCGGTCGGTGCCGGGATCCGGGACCGCCACGCCCTCTTCCAGGCACAGCTGGACCACGCGGCGAAGAACGCCACCTACTTCCTGCCCGGCCGGGCCGGCCTGCCCGGGTTCCGGGCCCAGGACGAGACCCTGTCCCGGGTGACCTCCCGGGCCGTCGCCTCTGAGATGCCGCTGTACCGGGACCTCGCCGCGGACGTCGACGTCATGACCCGCGATCTGCGGGACCGCCTGGCCGCCGCTCTGCACCTCGCGGAGCACCCGGTGACCGACCTGTTCTCCGGCGCCAACGCCGCCGCCCCGCAGCCGGCGGCCCCGGACACCCCGGTCATGCCCGACTTCGGAAGTGATCTCTTCTGATGACCGGCAACACCCCCGACGTCATCTTCTTCGGTCACGGACCGGTCGCCGACCAGATCCGTCGTACCCTCACCGATCTCGCCGTCCTCGGCCTCACCGACAGCTTCAGCTGGATCGACCCGTACCTGGACCCCGCCGGCTCCACCGTCCGGCACATCTCCGCCGAGGGGTCCCGGAACACCGGACTCGACCGCGTCCTTCGCTCCGTCCACGGTTCCCCGCTGCTCATCGCCCTCGACGTCGAGGACGACCGGTGCGACGGACTGGACCTGCGGCAGACCGACCGGTGGATCAGCCGCATGGTGAGCCGGCTGTCCACCGGCAGCCTCCCCCACCAGGTCCGCGTCCTCGTCCCCCGGCTTCCCCGCAACGGACGGCCCCCTCGACCGGACCTCTCCTGGACCGTCACCGTGGCCGTCGCGCCGGAGGACTCCGAGGCCCCCGACGCCCCGCTGTCCCCCGTCCTGCGCACCGGTGACCCGACCGCGACCGCCGCCGTCACCGCCCCGGTACTCTGCGGTCTCACCGGCCTGTGGGCCGGGTCCGACGCCTGTGCCCTCTTCGACGACACCGGTGCGCTGATCTCCACCGGGGACCAGTTCTCCGTCCGGATGGTCCGTGCGTACCACCGCACCGTCGACGCCTCCGAGGTGGAGGACCGGCTGCGCCGTGCCGCCACCGACATCCGGGACCAGCTGCCCCAGCCCGTCACTCGTGAGGGACGCCAGTTCGATCACCTCGGGGAGAACGACTTCACCCCGCAGCAGATGGCGTACCGGTTGCTCGAGAAGTACCGGGATTCCCTGGCCACCCCGATGGTCCCGGAGGCCGTCCCCTCCCAGTCACACCGGTCGTGGTTCCGGGCGGTCACGGACTTCCTCCGGACCTACGTCGTCCGCGGCATCGGATCCCCCGGGCGATGGTTCGCCACCGCCCGGAACAGTGTCCGAGGCGCCATGGACCGCAACGTCCAGAAGTCCCTCTACGGTGAGGATTCCCCGGTCCGGATCATCTCCGACCCGACAGTCACCGGCGGCCGGGGCGGCACGCTCGGCATCATCTCCGAGGCCACCACCCGGCACCGGCTGGACCGTCAGCAGCGGGGTATCCGGATCGGCGAGGAACCACAGCTCAACGACATGTGGACCGGCTACCGGGATGTCGCACTGACCCTGGTCGACGGTGCACGTCGTCAGGAGGGCGTCCTCGACGTCCCCGCGGACGCCTACGGCAACCGCAAGATCGTCCTGCAGGGATGGCAGTCGGTACCCGATGTCGACGGTTCCTTCCACGGTTTCGACCCGCTGCTCAACCAGCAGCTGCGGATGGCTCCCGAAGACACCGACATCCCGCCGTTCGACCCGCAGAAGGCCGCCGACTACGAGACCGGTCTGTCCGCCGTCGCCGGCCAGACCCGGAACAGGGACATCCGTTCCCTACGCCGGTCCTTCGACGAGTGGAAGGCCACCGTCTCCCGCAGCTTCGCCTGGAACACCGCCGAAGGCCTGCAGAAGATGATCACCGAGTCCCGCGGGAACGTCCGGACGCAGACGGCCCGGCTCGACCGTAACCTGGCTGCGCTGAAGGCGGTCGAGGACTGGGACTCCGAGGCACGGCTCCGCGCATACCGGAGGAAGACCCGGTTCATCGGTGCACTCTGGGCCACCCTCACCGTCATCATGGTTCTCGCGGTCGTCATCCGGCTGAAGGAGGACTGGCAGACGTCCTTCTTCACCGGTCTCGACTGGCCCTGGGCCACAGCCTGGGAGATCCTCGGGACGGTCGTCCTCCTGGGATTCCACATGTCCGTGTTCTCGGCCGCACGGCGTGGACTGGAGAAGCACACCCAGGACATGACCCTCCTCAATCAGAACGCCCGCACCGCCGCCAGGAACGTGGATCTCGCCGTGGACAACTGCGACCGTCAGGTCCGCGCCTACCGTCAGCTACTGAGCTGGTCAACCCTGCTCGGCCGTGCGATCTCCCGGCCGCTGGGCCGGGACTCCACCACCCCCTCCGTCCTGGCGGTCCCCACCGCCGGACTGCCGCTGTCCACCGGGATCGGCCGGGCCGCTGTCCCGGAGGAGGATTTCCGACCGCTGGTCAACGCGGTCCGCACCCGGATCTTCCAGGTGAACTGGGCCGGTGAGGCACTCGACCGGCTGCTGGCTGATGCCGCAGCCAGCCGGGAGCATCTGGAGAACGACCACATCCAGTCCCTGTCGTATCTGACGGAGCAGGCCGGTGACGGCTCCGGGACGCCGCTCGACCGGCTCGCCCGCTGGTCCGTCGGTCCGGAGATGGAGGACCGGGACCACACCCGTCGGAACTGGTCGGAGGTCATCTCCTCCACCGATTTCACCCGTGACCCGGCCCGCCGGGTCAGCACTGTCGAGTTCGCCATCGACGGCCGCCCCGTCACCGTCTCCACGGACCGTTTCCTCTCGACGCTGACCGGGGAGAACCCGGCGTCCGGATCTTTCCTCCAGGACGCCCTGTCCGAGGTCGCCGTCACCAACGGTGCCTGCCTCATGGACCCCGACCTGTGCCTACTCGACCGGTCCGGTGACCGGGGTACAACGCCGGGCTCCGGTCGGGAGTCCCTGACCCGTTCGGTGACCCTCGTCCAGTTCGGGCGGGTGACCCGGCTGGACAACCTCGGGGCAGGCCGCAGCAGCGACGCCGAACGTCCGGCGCCCGCGCTGCCGGACTTCGACCTTCCCGCCGACGTCGGTGTCTCCGGCACCGCGGTGACCACCCCGTTCGACCAGCCTGCGTTCCGGCCCCCGGTGTCCCCCCTGGACAACCCGGACTGGGACTCCCTGTTCTAGGAGAACCCACGATGACCTGGACTCAGAACAACCCCACCGCCCCCGGTACCCCGGAGGTCCCGCTGGGCACCCTCGCGGAGATCGCCGCGCTCACCGATCCGACGGAATCGGAGGTCCGCCGTCTCCTGCCGTCCGCGCAGCCGGACCGGGACGCCGCAGCCGTCACGCTGACCGGCATGTTCCGTGGTGAAGCACCTGAACCGGCACCTGCCCCCGAACCCGCCACGGCAGTGGCGGAGACCCCTGCCGCCGGAAAGAACCCCGGCCCCGGGAAGCCCGCCGGTTCCCCGAAGAAGAAGTCGGGCAGGAAGGGCCGGAGGCAGGCTGCAGCCTCGTCCACCCTGGCCACCCCGGCAGCGCAGCCCGCGGCGTCCCCCCTGGCAAACCTGCTCCGGAAGAAGAAGGGCGAGAACCTCGCCCGAGTCGTCATCGACGAAAAGGACTTCGAGCACGACCCCTACTTCGACGAACTCTTCGCCGACAGCGACGCGACCTACGACTACTCCATGCCGGAGGGTTTCGTCTCCCCCGGCGCACCCCGGGTGACCTACGAATACACCGCACCCGTCGAGGAGAACGCAGACCCCACGGAGACCGTTCTCATCACCTGGCCGCCGCTGCCCGGCGCGCCGAACGCGACGACCCTCTACCGGGTCACCGTCGCGGACGAGGAGGTCGTGCAGGCCCCCGGTGCCGGCAGTCGTCTGGTGGTCACCCACGGGACCGCATTCCGGGACACCCGTCCGCCGAAGACCGGGTTCCGGCACTACCAGGTGTGGGCGTACACCGGGGCCGACGTGGATGAACTGCTCGAGATGACCCCGCTGTTCCTGGGCGAGGACGTGGCGATCTTCCCGCCGCGCAACATCCGGCTCGCGGAGTCCGGCGGAACCGTCAGCGGTACCTGGGAGGCCCGGAGCGGGCACAACGAGGTGCAGATCTACCAGGCCCGGGCCGGCTACTACGGGAAGCTCAATGTCCCGAAGAACGAGCTGGTCGACGGGACTGTCGACCAGTCCGGTTTCACCCACCGGGTCGAGGTCCGTGGCCTGACCTACGACTACACCGCGGTACCCGTGGTGACCTTCCGGGGACGGACCCGGTCCGGCGCCCCGACGCCGGTGCAGTCGGTGGAGGTCAGCGCAGAGATCGAACAGGTGGAACTGATCTCGGTGACCCGGACGGAGGACGACCATGAAGACCACATCCGGATCGAGTGGCTCGCCCCGCCGACCGGGTCGGTGAAGATCTTCCTCACCGCCACGCCACCGAACCCGGAGCTTCCGATGGCCCAGGTGGACCGGGAGTACCTCGACGAGGATGACGCACTCGGTTCCACGGAGTGGATGACCGAAGAAACGGCCCCGCCCGGTCAGTACGTCGACCGGACGATGGTGTGGCCGACCGGCTGGCACCGGGTGTACGTCACCCCGGTGAACGTCGTGGGTGACCGTGCCTGGGTCGGGGAGAGCACCGTCCTGCAGCGGGTCAGCCCGATCACGGAGTACCGGATCATCGAGCGGGTCGCCGGCGAACTCATCACCCTCGACTGGCCCGACGGTGCCGACTTCATCGACATCCGGTCCGCCGCCGGCCATCATCAACTGGACCGTGCCGCCTATGACCGGCAGGGCGGCATCCGGCTGCATCTGGAGAGCACCGGCGAACGGGTCACACTCACTCCGGTCGCTGTCTACGCGGGCCGGGACAAGCAGTCGGACTCCCCGACCGTCGTCGACTATCCGGGCCTGCGGAAGTACTCCTACGACCTGGACTTCCCGGACTCCGGCCTGCCGCAGATCGCGGTCTGGTCGGTGGACTTCCCGGACTCCAACGCCCCGCACTTCCGGCTGGTCCACAACCCTGCCCGTCTTCCGCTGTACATCGGCGACGGATCCCCGGTGCCCTGCGCACAGTCCGACGCGAGCCCCCGTACGCGGTCCCGGGACGACACGGACCTGTACCAGCGGGCGCTTCCCACCCGGGACCGCGGTCCGGGACAGGCAGGACCGGCGGTCTGGCAGATCGACAACACCCGTCTGCTCCCGGGTGGCTACCTACGTCTGTTCATCGACCCGGACGCCCGTGACCCGCAGGTCACGGCCACGGAGACCGCTGAGGGCGCCGGGAGCACCGCGGCCGACCGGTACACCGGCCCCTCCGGGTTCGACGCCGCCGCCTTCGGCACCGGACCTGCCACACCGCCGGACACCGCAGGGCCAGCCCACGACGCCGCGCCCGGCGTCGACAACCGCCAGCCCTGGTCGGCCACCGGTACCCCGGCCGTCATCCTCGAGAGTGAGGTCGTCGCCCGACTGCGGGTGCCTGACCGCCGGGCTGCAGGGAGGTCCCTGCAGTGACCGGTTCCTTCAGCTACGCCTCCTTCGCCCCCCGCGACGGACATCCCGGCGGATGGGGGGTGGGCCGGATCTCCGGCGAGGTCGGTCTGCGGCTCATCGATGAGCTCATCCCGTTGATCCCCACCCAGATCTCCGATCCGGTGGCCCTGTCCGCGTTCCCCGACCGGTCCGACCTCGCGCGTCGCCTCCGCCGGTTCGCCTGGCTTCCTGCGCCGCAGGAGTCCCGCGGCGTCTTCTTCGCTTCCTCCCCCGCCGGTCAGGACGCCTCCGGCCGCCCCGGCAACGTCTTCACCTACGTCCACGTCGGTTCCCCCGGGGACCTGCGCAGCCGCGATGCCGTGGACCTCATGTTCTCCCCTTCGGTGCCTGCCCCGTTCGGTAAGCGGAAGGTGGAGGACGCCACCCTGCCCGACCTCAGGGCCGGATTCGTCGCTCCCTCCCCGATGACCCGTACCGTGGTCGACGCCTTTCTCGACGGTGCACCGGCGGACAGTGCCGGTGGACCCGGCGTCCTGCCGGCGGAGTGCAGCCGGGTGACACCGCCGACGGGACCGGGCACCCGCCGGGAGATCCTCGCGGAACTCGTCACCAGGCTGACCGACGGCCATCCGGTAGTCCTGCTCGCGGACGAGGTCGAGGGACCGCTGTGGGTCGCGGCCCTGGCCGGGGCCCTGCCGGCGGAACTGCCCGGTAGACGCTCCTTCACCTGGTCGACCTATGAACGGGCCGCAGGTGTTCGGGAGATCCTGGACCGCGGTGCATCCCTGGTGGTCGTCCCACTGAAGGACCGGGAGAAACTGTCGGTACTCCGCGGGACAACAGTCCTGGCCACCGACCGGCTGCCGTCCGAGGCCGAGTTCACGGCTGGGACACCGCCGGCCCCCCGGAGTTCGACGCGGATCACGACGCCGACCGCGACGCGGACCTCGGTCCCGGCGGCGTTCTCGGTGTCTGATCCGTCCCCGGCCGCAGCTCCGACAGCAGCGGGATCCATGACGAACCCCTTCGAGGCCGTCTCCGTCGGGCGGCACAGCCAGGCGACCGGCCCGGCCCTCGCTCCGGACCCGCTGCCGGACCCGCACCTCCACCGCGCCCTCGTCCGGCTCACGGACGCGGATATGGACTTCATCCGTGAAGCGACCCTTCCCAGCTGGGAGCTCGTCGTCAACAGACTGCCCTCTGACGTCTACAGGGTCGAGGATTACCGGCGGAACTGGGAACGTCGGGTACTCACCGACCACCGGAACTACCTCCTCCTCGACCCGGCCGACGAACTCGGTTGGACTGTCCGGGTCCGGCTGCTGGCCCTGGCCTCCTACGGTGCCGTCCCCGGTGCGGCTCAGTCAGGAGACCCCGACCCCTTCGAGGAATGGCCGCTGACCGTGCTCGGCCCGCACACCGTGGCAGAACTCGTCAAGGTCACCACGGACTACACCCTCGGCCACGGCTACGCAGACAACAGGGAACCGGATTTCCACCTGTTCCGGGACCGGAAGGTGCAGGAGATGGCCCGGAAGGTCTTCCTCCGACGGACACAGGTCAGACCAGTCCGGGGCACGACAGTACGACGGTAGAACCACCGGCCACGGTCGGTCACCCCCACCCGGCACGACAGAAGGAACACATGCACACCATCACCCTCAACGACGGCGACTCCTACGCCCTCAGTGACCGGGGTCTGCTGAAGATCGAGATCTTCCCGGTCGGCAGGACCGCGAAGAACCTGCGCCTCGCCGTCGGTGGACACGGCGTCCACACCACCGACCCCTACGACACCCTCGTCATCGTCCGTGACATCCCGTCCGCCGCGACGCTCACGGTGAGCAGCACCGACGGCGGGGACTTCGGCATCGACCAGGCGGTGCGCGTCACCGTGACCCACGCCAACGAGACCCTCGTGGAGTTCCCGGTGGTCCGGATCGGCGGTATCGCCGAGAAGGTCCTCGGCACCGTCGCCGTATCCGACGACACCTACGTACTGACCGCCTTCGGTTCCTCCATCTCCGACAACGTGTCCCGCCCGGTCATGGCGGTGGCCTCCGCCCTCCGGGCCCGGATGACCTCGTCTCCGGACATCCGCCGGATGCGCCTCGTCGCCGACACCGGCGCGGCCTTCCACCGGTCGGCCGACACCGCGACGCTCACCGCGGCGGTCACCGTCGCCGAGGGCATCGCCTCCGTCCTCGGCATCGGCGCCGTCGACTTCTCCTCGGCCACCGGGACGCCGGGACCCCGCCCGGTGGGATCTCTGCTCCCCCTGGTCACCACGGCCGTCGAAGAGGACCGCACCCGCGTCGGGGCGTCCTCCCTGCCAGTCAGCGAGGCCGCCGACGAGATCACCGTGTACCTCACCGCCACCCCGGTGAGCGGGATGGTACCGGGCGGGTCGCGCTCGGTCATCCTCGTCCCCGGACCAGGTGGAACCGACGAGGAACAGCTCTACGCGGCGTCCCCCGACCGGGCCGCGACCACCGCCGTTATACCGGTGACCGCCGGTACCGCCGCCGCGGTGGTGGAGGGCGAGTCCACCGGTTTCGCCGCCGGAGCCGGCGCAGTCGCCGCGGTGCTCAGCGCCCCGGTGGGGAGCCCCGCCACACGGACCGTACGGACCACGGAGGATGCACGATGACCGATCCGACAGACACCACCCCCGCGACGGTGCCCACTGCCCTGGCGGTACGGGACCCGTACACTTTCCGGGAACTCCCGGCCGGGGCGACGACCTCCGCCGACGGACGCCCGCTGCCCGCGGGCTGGTCGGACTCCCACGTTCACTGCGTGGCGATGGCCGGTGCCCGGGCCAGCGGCAAGAGCCTCTACACCGCGGTCATGGTCAAGCAGCTGGAACAGTTGGCCGCCCGGTTCAACCGCGTCGTCGACGCCGCCGACATCTCCACCCAGGAGCGCTACCGGTCCTTCTACGAGACGCCGCTGTACCGGGAGATGAAGCACATGCCGGCCACCCCGCCAGCCTCCACCGCGGACGCCTACCAACGCGACCCGCTGATCTTCTCCCTCGGCCGGTGGACCGGACCGGACGGGGTCACCAGGAAACACCACCTCGTCTTCCGCGATGTCGCCGGAGAAGACCTGGAGAACCTTCCAACAGACCCGACGGAACTCGAGTTCTTCCGCTACGCGGACCTGGTGGTCTTCCTCTTCGATCCGCTGCGCGTCCCGCAGATCCGGACGCGTCTGCGCGGACTCATCCCGCCGCAGGCGATGTCCGGCGGTGATCCGGAGGATGTCCTGCGCAATATCTTCGGGCTGCTGGGCGAGACCCGCCCGAAGCTCGCGGTGACCGTCTCGAAGTTCGACACCCTCCAACGTCTCTCGGAGACGGCGGACGGTCCGTGGTCCCAGATCATGGGCAACAGCGGTGCTGCGTTCCGTCGCGATTCCGGCTGGTCCTTCGACCCGGCCGACCAGTGGCTCCTGCACCTGGAGATCGAGTCCCTACTGCGGTACATGGAGGCGGACAGGCTGGTCAACCTCATCAACCGGGACTACGTCTGGGCACCGGGTGAAGCGGAGCCCCCCGCGCTCAACCCGGAGCGGTGGCAGTACTTCGCGGTCTCCGCGCTCGGCGAATCACCCCGCGGCGAACAGCTGTCCCGCCACGGCATCGCCCCGTACCGGATCCTGGATCCGGTCCGGTCGATCCTGTCCCGGTGGAACGTCTTCGAGACCGCGGGTCACTGACTCCGGTGGGTCTTGGCGCGTAGTGCGTCGGCACGGGCCGCGAACTGGCCCTGTCCGTCAGCGTCCCCCGCCTCACCGAACAGGACAGCCAACGCGGTCAGCGCAGCCGCCATGGCGTCCTTCTCCGCCGGGGTGGTAAGCCCGGACTCCGCGATCTCCGTGTCCAGGTCCAGCAGCAGCTGGGTCGAGGTCTTCTTGTCACCCGCAAGATACTGCGCGGACGCGAGACTGACGGTGGCCCGGATCCGTAGATCGGTCGCGTCGGCGGAGACCGCAGCCTCCAGGGCGCTCTGATAGGTGTCGTACATCTCCGACATCTGCTGGTCACTCCGGAGCAGGTCACCGAGGGTCAGCAGGCTCTCCGCCATCGCCCGCAGATCATCAGCCTCATCCGCGAGTTCCACCAGGCGCTGGGCCGCCTCCTGCTTCTCCTCACCGGTGGCCGTCGGAGAATCCAGGACGGCATGCTCCTGACCTGCCCGGGGGTCGGTGCCGGTGCCGGCATCAGTGCTGGCATCCTCGTCCGCCAGGAGGTCCCGGGCCTGCTGCATCGACGTCCGGGCGACAACCAGGGACGCCGGATCACCGGTGGCCAGAGCAAGGGTCGCTGCCAGATGGGCGGCGGTGTACTGCTCCGCGGAATCCCCGGTCGTCGCGGCGGCCACGGCCCGCGCCTGTGCCAGCACACGGAGCGCCCCTAGATCTGTCCCGGTGCGGTCCAGCCCGGAGATCCCCTCCATGACCTGCCCCAGATCCCCGGTGAGATGGAGGACGGTCCGGGCGGTCCCCGCCCTACCCAGGTCCCCGGCCCGGCCCTGTACCTCGGTGAGTGTCCACTCGAGATTCTTCAGGACATCAAGGGCGGCGAGGTCTGTGGTCATCTGAGGTTCTCCTCGGTCGGGGGTTCGCTCGGCAAGAGCAGCGGAAAGGGATTCTATCAGGCAGGACAGGGCCGACAACGGAGCCTGCGGTGCAGTCCACGAGTATCCTCCGTGGCACAATGATGTCCATGTCAGACGCCAGCACCGAGTCTCCTTCGTCCTCTTCGGCCAACGCAGCCCTCCTGGACCGCACCGGCACCACCGCCGCGGTCATCGTCACCCACAACCGGGTCGAGCTGCTGAAGGGGTCCCTCGGCATCGTCTGCTCCCAGACGCACCCGGTGGACAAGGTGATTGTGGTGGACAACGGCGCAGATGACGCCGTGCGCACCCTCGTCGAGGTGACCGCCGGCGACCGCGCGGTCTACGTCCCCTCGAAGACCAACCTCGGCGGCGCCGGCGGCTTCGCCCTCGGCTTCCTCACCGCGCTGTCCCTGGGGATGGACGCCGTGTGGTGCGCCGACGACGATGGACGCCCCGCCGACGAGAACGTGCTGGAGACCCTCTACGGCGTCGCGGAGAAGAACGGCCTTGCCGAGGTCTCCCCGGTGGTCTGCAACATCGACGAGCCGGCCCGACTCGCCTTCCCGCTGCGCCAGGGTGTGGTGTGGCGCCGCTATCTCTCGGAACTGCAGGGCGACTTCCTCCCCGGCATCGCCAGCCTGTTCAACGGCGCGCTGATCAGTGCAAAGGCGATGGAGGTCATCGGTGTGCCGGACTACCGCCTGTTCATCCGCGGTGACGAGGTGGAGTACCACCGCCGCATCGTCCGGTCCGGCCTGCCCTTCGGCACCTGCCTGACCACCTCCTACCTGCACCCGGACGGCTCCGACGAGTTCCGCCCGATCCTCGGCGGGAAGATGCACACCCAGTACCCGGACAGTGAGTTCAAGCGCTACTTCACCTACCGCAACCGGGGTTTCCTCATGAACCAGCCGGGAATGCGTCGACTGCTGCCCCAGGAGTACGCCCGCTTCGGCTGGTACTTCCTGGTCCAGCAGCGCGACATCAAGGGGTTCAGGGAGTGGCTGCGTCTGCTGCGCAAGGGTCAGCAGGAGAAGTTCTACCGGCCGTAGCGGCGTCCTCCCCCTCCCCGCCAGGAATTCCCACCATTTGAGGAACGTCCGGAACCCCGGGGCGTACCTCAGATGGTGGGAGCTTCGGGACAGGGACGCGGAGGCCCCGGCAGTCGGGGCAGTCAGGGCGGCAGGCCGGGCCCGCCCCTAGATCACCCGGAAGATCACCCAGCGCTGGATGATGAAGTTCAGCACCGTCGCCGTCCCCTGCGCGATGACGAAACTGGTCGCCTGCGTCCAGAAGTCGGAGAACCCGTGGTCCTCCAGCCAGTGGATGCAGACCAGGAACAGCCCCAGCTGCACCAGATAGGTCAGCAGGTAGGAGCACATCGTCGCCACGAAACGCTTCCGGGACGGGGCAGCCTGGAAGGTCCACCGGCGGTTGATGAAGTAGGCGGTCAGCGTCCCCAGGATGAAGCCGACGGTCTTCGATCCGGCATGCGACAGTCCCACCAGTGACAGCAGGTAGGTCGACCCGAAGTCGGGAACCAAACCGACGACACCGGTACAGATGAAGCGGAAGAGCTGCGTCTTCAGCGGGACGTTGACCGTCATCGTCCCCGGTTGTTCACCGGATGCGACAGAAGTCACCTCAGCCGACATTCTTCACCTTCACCTCTCCCTTCCCGGGCCTGTGCCGGAAGGTCCACAACTTGTTGAACAGGAAGTTCGCCGGGATCGCGACGATCACGCCGATGAAGTTACCCCAGTAGGCGCGCGTCCTCAGCCCCGTCGAATCATCCCAGATCGAGTGGGACAGGGCGATGGGTGAGTCATCGTTGACCAGCGCCGTCTGTACCAGCAGGGTGATGAGCAGGCCGAAGATGCCCACCAGCATGAAGCTGAACATGGGACGCAGCCAGGGCGCCCCCTTCGCCGCCTTGAAGGTGTAGCGCCGGTTGAGGAAGAAGTTCCAGATATTCGCCACGATGAAGGCCAGCACACTGAACACGTGGTACCAGCGGACATGGAACGCCGAGCCGAAGATGTTGACGAACGGGTGGTACTGGTCGAAATCCCACACCGCCTGGGTGAACTTGTTCGACAGCACCATGACGCCCTGGTTCACCACGAACCCGGACGCGCCGACGATCCCGAAGGTGATGAACTGCTTCAGGATGCGGCGTTTGCGCCCGACAGGCCGGGGTGGCTGCTCGGGCGGCCGTTCGGTGACGGCATCGGTCACGGGAGTCCTCACTTGCTGCGGGAAAAGGGAATCAACACTCTACGCTACTCAGCGCGCCCCTGATTCACCGAACCGTCACCCGGCGCGTCACGCCTGGAGCAGGAAGCGGTACATCTCCAACCGGTCGACGAGACTGCATTTGGGCACCAGCGGGATCACGGCGGACGCCGTCCCCTCCCACACGTCGGCTCCACAGGTGGCCAGCAGGAGACCGGACTCGCGTGACAGGTCACGGATCTCCTCCGCACTCAACGGGTCACAGGACCCGTGGTCACCGGAGGCTCCGAGGCCGGCGTCCGCCCGGGTGAATCCGAGGGCGGCCATGAGCATCTCGGTGACCTCGTCGGCGGTTTCCCGGTCCGACAGTGTGGACAACGCCACCACCCGCGACCAGGCGGCGGCGCGTCCGACCGGGGTGGTCTCGGCGGGGAAGTTCTCCAGCACCCGGCGCGTCGCCTCCCCGACCTGGGCAGGACGCCCCAGATCGAGGGCCTGGAGCAGCGGGGTGAACTCGTAGAGGTCTCCGCCGAGCAGCAGGGCGCGCAGCTCCGGGTTGAGTTCACCGAGGATCTCGGCGACGGTCTCCTCACCGGTCAGGGCGACATTCACCGCGGCGAGGTCGACGTCGCGCGGTAGTCCGACGGGGTGGTCCACCATGCCGGGGACGGGGAAGGACTCAGGATCAGCCGGGGCGTCCCCGTCGGGTGCGAAGCCGCCGGCGAGGCAGACCGCGTCCGGGGTGTGGTCGTCGCGGGGCATCGCGCCGGCAGTGGTGACGGTGACCGTGTACCCGTCGACAACGAGGATGCCGGTGCCGTCGCGGCCCAGGGCCTCACACAGCGGTGTGCCGATCGGTCCGGCGGTGCGGGAGTAGACGCGCAGCCGGTCATTACGGCGGGCCTGCAGTGACCAGGTGGTGATCGCCGGCAACCGGTCGGCGCCTTCGATACCGTCGGCACCGTTGAGCATGGTGGACGCCCCGGGCCAGTCCAGTGACAACAGGACCGCACGGACGGTCTCGGCCACGGACAGTGCCCCGTTGAGGCCGAGGGCGCGGGTGAACCAGCCGAGACCGGGAACGTGGTGCTCGGCCAGGAGCAGGAGGGTCAGTTCATGGTCTGCGGCGTCCGCCGGTGGGGCGGGGCGGGCGGCGTGGGCGATACCCGGCAACTCGAGCACCGCGGCCAGGCCGCCGGGGTCGCCTGACGGGGTGGTGTCGCGGACGACTCCCCGTCGGGTTCCCCGACGCTGCGGCAGGTGCTGAGCATTCATGGGACCCAGCGTAGCGCCGTCCGCGACAGCTCGCCGGGGACGACGGACCGGTTTCTGACGCTGTATCAGTTCATGACCAGCGGCAGCGCACGCAGCTCGCCGCCGAGACGCTGCACCCGGAGCTTGTCCAGGGCATTCCAGCTCTGCACCAGATCGCGGAGGCCACGGGCCGCCGCCATCGCGCGGACGACGGCCTCGGCGGCGTCCCCGGTGATCCCTTCGGGGGCGCGGCCTGGCTGCGGGGTGAGGTCGGCGTCCGCCCAGGCACCGGCCCAGCCTGGCTGCCGTTTTCCGGGGTTGGCCTCGGCGAAGGCGGCCTTGTTCCCGTCGACACAGGAGGACGCGGCGGCGACGGTGGCGGCCACGTCGACGGTCTGCAGCGCTCCGGCGGTGTCCGCGGGGAGACCGAAAGAGTCGCGGGCGGCGTCCCCGCTGAGCGGTTCCCCGCCCTCGCCGACGACGACGGTCGGGCGGGCGAGCAGCAGCTCCAGCATCCCGTCACGGGACGCGCGCTGGTCGATCCAGTCGGCGTCGGCGGCGAATCCCCGGATGCCGTCGGCGTCCACCAGCCAGGCTCCGGAGAACTCACCGAGCACGACGCGGGCGTCGACCTCGACCTGCCAGACGGCGGTGACCTCACCGACCGTGGCGGCGACGAGCACCGGCGGATCCTGCGGTCGGGTGCCGGTCTCCGTGGTGACGGGTGCTGCCTCGGGGGCGGTCTCTGCAGCGGTCACTTCGCGTCCTTCGCGCTCGAGGTCACCGGGGTCTTGGCACCGGTGGTGGCGCCGGCGTCCGCGGCGACGGCGGGATTCTCCTCCGACAGCCGGGCCACGGCTGCGACCAGGCCGACCTGGGCGATGCCCCAGGTAGTGTTGGGGAGACGACGGAACAGGCCGCCGACCAGCGGCAGCTTCCCGACGGTCCGGGTGATCGCGCCGGTCGCGAGGCGGTCGATCTTCGCGTTGAACCAGGATCCGGCGACCAGCGCCACTCCGCCGACCGCGGCGGGGACGACGTACGACCGCGGGGACGCTCCGGGGGTCGGTGTCCCGCCGTGACCGGTGGAGTCCGGTGTGGTCGACAGGGTGGCCTGCCGTGCGGCCTGCTCTGTGGCCGGGGTCTGGGACCGGAGCTTCGACCAGGCGGCGGCCCCGCCGGCGGCGAGGACGGACAGTCCTGCCAGGCGACGCTTCCAGGGCGTCTTCAGCAGGTCACGGGCAAGGTAGTAGCCGACCGTCGTCGCTCCCAGAACGACGAGATCGGGCGTTCGGTTCAGGTCTGGTGCGGCACTCATGGGCCCCAGCGTAGAGGACGCACCCGATAACGCTCCGCAGGTTCCCCGGTCGTGGTGTCCAGGGTAGGCTGAGCTGCATGTTCGGCAGGAGAAACTCAGGCGGCAACGGTGACAACGGCGACGGGAAGGACCGGCTGAAGGACCGGATGCGGCGCAACATCGCCAAGGCCAACGACGGTAAGCCCGCCGGCGAACGCGGTTCCATGGCACAGACTGCGGTGGTCGGCGGCACCGACCCGGAAGCCCACTACGAGGCGGCGCGGCACATCGAGGCGCCGGTCAACGAGTTCATGGGCCGCCTCATCGCCCAGGAGCTGCCGATCCTGGACTCCACCAGCCGCTCGATCGTCAACGCGGCCCTGCGGGAGCACAAGGAGGCCGGCAAGCCGCAGATCACCTGCGTGGCCGAGCTGCCCGAGGAGATCCGCGAGATCATGGGGCTCTGACGCTCCAGCGCTCCAGCTGGGGCCCGACCGTCGTACGGGCACAGTGCGCACGGTAGTACCAGGATCAGGAGGGAAGGAGCCCGTCATGGACGGCACCACGCTGCAGCGACCGGCTGCGGACCGCACCCGGCAGCTCCCCGAGGCGGTCCTCACCCATCCGTTCGGGGAGGACTGGGAGGTCTGAAAGGTCCACGGCAAGGTCTTCATGCTGCAGACCGAACTGACCGGCGAACCGATCGTCATCCTCGAGGCCGACCCGCTGGAGGCCCGTCTGCTCCGCCAGTCGCACCCGGACATCGCACCCGGTTACCACATGAACAGGCGTCACTGGATCACCCTGCACCCCGGCGGCGACCTCGACCGTCACATGGTGGAGGACCTGGTCACGGACTCCTACCTACTTGTCGTCGGTAATCTGCCCCGGGCTGATCGTCCCGTCGACCCCGACACGTTCCGTTCCGGTGCCCGTCTGATCTCCGGCGATGCCCTGCAGGAAAGGGCCTGCGCTCTCGCCCGCTCACTCGCAGAGGTGGACGAGGGATATCCGTTCACCGACAGTCTGCTGGTGTTCAAGGTCACCAGGCACGTGTTCCTCATCGTCACCGAGGATGACTCCGATCCCGGCATCACCGTCAAAGCCGACCCGCCGGACTCCGACGTTCTCATCCAGGCGAACGGAAGCATCACCCCGGGCCGCTACCTCGACAGACACCACTGGATATCCGTCAGACCGGGCCCGGATACCACGGAGACGCTCGTCGATGAGCTCGTCCGTGAATCCTACGACCTCGTCGTGGACGGACTTCCGGCCGCAGCCCGCTACCGGCTGTCCACGGACTCCGGGAACACCACCGTGGACGGTGGACGCTGAGCTGACGGCGTGCGTCCGGTCAGGCCCGCCTCGCCGCCGCGTCCACGCGGCAGGCTTCGGCCAGGCGCCAGCGTCCGCGGTACTCCGCGGCCGTCGCGGCGGCCTCGGCACACCGGTCAGCTCCGGCGGTATTACCCAGCGAGGACAGAGCCGCCGACCTGGCCCGCAGCAGACGCACCGGGCCGTCATCGTCCGCGCCGGCTTCCCCGGGGGCGCACCCGGACGCCACACCGGTGTCCACCCAGTTGCCGCCGACCGCGGCCAGTCCCGCGGCGGCGACCGTGCAGGCCTCATGGCAGGCACCGGCGGTGACCAGGGCGTCTGCGAGATCGGCGAGGTCGGCGACATGGTCCACCAGGCCCAGCGGGGACGCCGACGGCGGGGCAGGCAGGGACCGGGCGGACGCCGTCACCGCCGTGATGACGGTGGCGTCCACGATGCCGCGGCCGGTCTCCGCCTCGACCAGCGCGCCACCGGTCAGCGGCACGGCCCGGGGCAGCAGTCGCAGCGCGGTCCACAGCCCCTGCACCGCGTACTCCGCTGACGGACGGGTCGCCAGTGCACCGGAGAGCAGGATGTCGAGGTCGATCAGGCGCCTGACCAGGGGGTGGGTGTCTGACCCGAGCAGGGTGTACATCAAGGTGGCGCACAGCGCGTCCGTCGCATCGAAGGACGCCAGGTCCACCGGCCCGACACCGGGCAGTTCCGCCAGGTCAGCCGGATCAGTGGTGCCGCCGGGGAAGGCGCCGGGCAGTGCCGTGGGCAGGGCCGCCGGCAGTGCCAGACCACCCAGGGCCGGGATGCCGACGAGGTCGGCGGCGTCGATGAGCGGGACCGGGTACTCCAGGGCCTCCGGCACCAGCGTCGTCCACATCATCCGGCCGTTGCGGGCGTCGCAGCACACGGCCTGCTCACGCAGCTGCTCCGACAGCCCGTCGGCCAGTTCGCGGACTGTCGGACCACCGGCCACGAGACGGCGTGCTCCCAGATCGGCGGCGGGGTCCGCAGACCAGCCGGTCTCGGCCACCGCGCGCAGCACCGGGGCGGCCGCCGCCGGCGGATCGGTGATGTCGACGGTGCGGACCAGCAGTGACAGGGCAGTCTCCGGGACACCGGCGAGGGCGAGGTAGCCGGCGACATGCAGCATCGCGGGCTCCAGTTCGGGCGCACCGGTGGCGGTGGCGACGATGCCGGCGATCCGGTCGACCGTGGTGGTGTCGACCATGTGGGCCAGCGGGACCAGTGAGGCGGCGGTGTGCAGCGTCCACTGCACGGAACTCCCGGTCCCCGCCGCCAGGCCGGTGTCTTCCCCGTGGCACAGCACCCGCAGCAGGGTGTCGAGGTCTCCGCGCAACAGGGCGACAGTCCCCCCCGACCACCGCCAGCTCCTCCACCCCGCACGGCGCCTCCCCCACCAGTTCCATCAGTTCACGGGCCTGTTCCAGGCGTCCTGTCGCGAGCAGGACCCGGGCGCGCAGCCCGGCGATCTCCGCGGCCCCCGCCCCGTACCGGCGCAGGACGGCCACACTGTGGTCGGTCAGTGCGTCGATCTCGGACAGCGGGGTCGCCGGGTCTGCGGCGGCGGCCAGGGGGACATCCACCCAGTGGGTACGGAACCCGTCGGTCAGCCGTCCGCCTTCCCCGTCGAGCGGTGCGCCGTCGGGCCCGGGGTGCCCCACGGCGTCCTGGTGGGAGGGACGCCGCACCGGATCGTGCCGGTGCCGGTGCCACAGTTCCGGCAGGGCGTTGACCGGGTGGCCGGCGGGTGGCAGCGGAGCGACACCGGGCAGCACCAGCGGACGCGGTGCGAGGGTGACCGTATGCAGACTGATGCGGTGCCGCAGGTCAGCGGCGGATTCGCGGGCTGCGGTGAGCGAGGGATGCTGCGGTGAGGCCTCGACGGAGGCCAGTTCGTCGGCCATGGCGGTGAAGCGTCCGAGGAGCACCGGGAGCGGGATTTCGCCGCGCGCATGGGCTGCACGCAGCGTCTCCCATTCGTGGGCGATCCGGGCAACCCTACCCTCAGCATGACTGAGGCCACCATAACCAAGCATGTCCTTACTATGGCATACCTGTGGTGGCGTCTGCGCATCAACAGCAGTGAAAGATGCGTCACTATCCTCCCCCGCACGCGGCGAAGAGTCCGTGAGGCGTCCGGTCCCGGCTGTAGTGTGGTCCGCATGGAATTGCAGACGCACACCCGGTCTCTCACCGGTTGGGGACGCACCGCCCCCACCACCGCAGAGGTCCTGTCCACCCCGGACGTCGACGTCATCGCCGCCGCCGTCGCACAGGTCGCCGACAGTAACGCCGACAAGCCTGACCACCTCAAGCGCGGCGTCATCGCCCGCGGCATGGGCCGCTCCTACGGCGACCCCGCCATGAACGGTGGCGGCCTCGTCATCGACATGCAGGCGCTGAACACGATCCACTCGATCGACCCGGACACCGCCATCGTCGACGTGGACGCCGGCGTGACACTCGACCAGCTCATGAAGGCCGCACTGCCCTACGGCCTGTGGGTCCCCGTCCTGCCCGGCACCCGCCAGGTCACCATCGGTGGTGCGATCGGCCCGGACATCCACGGTAAGAACCACCACTCCGCCGGGTCCTTCGGCAACCACGTCCGCTCGATCGAGCTGCTGGTCGCCGACGGTCGCGTCCTGCACCTGGAGCCGGAAGGCTCTTCCGACGATCCGGACGGCACCCTGTTCTGGGCGACCGTCGGCGGCATGGGCCTGACCGGTGTGATCCTGCGCGCCACCATCGAGATGACGAAGACCGAGACGGCGTACTTCCTGTGCGACGTCGACCGGACGAACACCCTCGACGAGACCATCGCCGCGCACTCCGACGGCTCCGAGGTCAACTACACCTACTCCTCGGCGTGGTTCGACTGCATCTCGCCGGAGCCGAAGCTGGGCCGCTCCACGATCTCCCGCGGTTCGCTGGCCACCCTCGACCAGCTCAAGGAGTTCGCCCCGAAGCTGGCCAAGGATCCGCTGAAGTTCAACGCCCCCCAGCTCATGACCGTGCCGGACATCTTCCCGTCCTTCACGCTGAACAAGCTGACGCTGTCCGCGGTGGGCCTGGCCTACTACACGATGGGCAAGCCGGTCCGGAACCAGATCGAGAACCTCACGCAGTTCTACCAGCCGCTCGACCTCATCGGTGAGTGGAACCGCGGCTACGGTTCCAAGGGCTTCCTGCAGTACCAGTTCGTCGTGCCGATGGAGGCCGTCGAGCCGTTCAAGCAGATCATCAAGGACATCCAGGCCTCCGGCCACTACTCGGCGCTGAACGTCTTCAAGCTCTTCGGCCCGGGCAACCGTGCCCCGCTGAGCTACCCGATGCCGGGCTGGAACGTCTGTGTGGACTTCCCGATCCGACCGGGTCTGGGCGACTTCCTCGACCGCCTCGACAAGCAGGTCATGGAGTTCGGCGGACGCCTCTACCTGGCCAAGGAGTCCCGCACCACCGCGGAGAACTTCCACCGGATGTACCCGGGCCTCGAGGGCTGGCTGGAGACCCGCCGGTCCATCGACCCGACGGGCGTCTTCGCGTCCGACATGTCCCGCCGCCTCGAGCTCAACTAGGAGTCACTGCAATGATCAACGCTGTGGGTAAGCCCCAGTCCATCCTCCTGCTCGGCGGTGCATCCGACATGGGCCTCGCCGTCGTCGAGCAGTTCCTGTCGCGCGGCCCCGCCCGCGTCGTACTCGCCGCCCGCGCCGGTGAGGACATGTCCTCCCCGATCGCCCGCTGTGAGGCCGCCGGCGCGTCCGCGGTGGAGACCGTCGATTTCGACGCCACCGCCTTCGACACCCACGAGGAGATCATCGACTCCATCGAGGGTGACATCGACCTGGCCATCGTCGCCTTCGGCGTCCTCGGTGACAACGAGGTGCAGTGGCAGAACCAGAAGCAGGCCGTGCTCGCCGCGCAGGTCAACTACACCGGTGCGGTCTCGGTGGGCGTGCTGCTCGCCGACCGGATGAAGAAGCAGGGCCACGGCCAGATCGTGGTCTTCTCCTCCGTCGCCGGCGAGATGGTCCGCCGCTCGAACTTCGTCTACGGCTCCACCAAGGCCGGCGTGGACGGCTTCTACCGTATGCTCGGTGAAGCCCTGCGCGGCACCGGTGTACGCGTGCTCACCGTCCGCCCCGGTCAGGTGCGTACCAGTATGACGGCCGGACTGGACGATGCGCCGCTCACCGTCGACAAGGAGGACGCCGCGAAGGCCATCGCCGCCGGCGTGGACAGCAAGAAGACCGTCATCTGGATCCACCCGCTGTTCCGCTGGGTGATGCTGATCCTCAAGAACCTGCCGCAGTTCGTGGTGCGCAAGCTCCCGATCTAGGCAGGTCCCCGGGCCGGCTCACCCGCCCGCGTCGAATGAGCACCCTGACCGGCAGACTGAACATGGATTCGGCTGCCGGTGAGGGCGCTTTCTCGACACAGGCACGAGAGGGGACGGCCCCTACTCCGCGTCGGCCGGGGCAAGCTCACTCTCGGTGACCCACTTGTGGTTCGTCATGGTCATCCCGTCGGCGGTGGTGATGTCCACCATGTACACCGTCTCCTGCGTCGAGGAGTCGATGGTGGCGGTCGCTCCCTCCATGCCCGCCATGTGGTCGGCGGTCAGCGTGACCTCGGTTCCGTCGGCGAGCGGAGCGTCACCCGCACCGTCCGCACCCTTGACGCCCTCCAGTTCCTCCTGGACGACCCACCGGTGGTCGCTCACCGGCGCACCTCCGTCGGTCGGCGTGTAACTCACCGCATAGGCCGTGGTCGAGTAGGCGCCGGTGACGGTGCCTGTCGCGCCGTCCATCCCCTCCATGTGGTCGGCCAGCACGGTGACCTCGGTACCGACCGGGTACATCGGATCGGTGGTCTCGGCGATACCGGCGGGCGCCTCGCCACCGTCCATGGCGTGGTCGTGCTGCATATCAGCATCGTCGGCACCTTCGGTCGTCATGCCGGTCATGTCCGCCATGTCGTGCCCCGCGTGGCCGTCAGTGCTGTCATGGCCACCGTCGGAGTCATCTCCACAGGCAGCGAGGGTGAGGGCGGATGCCAGGACCAGGGATGCCAGGGCAGGAGTACGTGAGAATTTCATGACTCCGACCGTATACCCCAGTGGGGTATGTCAACACCCCTCGACGATACCCCCGTGGGCCGCAGACGCACACAGTCAGAATGTGCAGGCGCCGGAGTTCTGGTCCACCGATCCGCCGGCGATCGCCAGTGGACACCAGATGAAGTAGTAGATCGGGAGGAAGACCGCCGCCCCGACAGCGAAGGCACTGCCGAGCGACGACTGCACCTCCGGAGGCAGCGTCACAGCAGGTACACCGGCGGACGATGCCAGATCCTGTGCCGACGCGACCGGCGTGACGACGCTCGCACCACCGGTGGCGATGAGGACAGCAGCCGTGGCGGCGACCACCCGGCCGGTCAGAACGAGCAGTTGTCCGGGGCAGGGTTCCACGGCCCGTTGACGACCGGACACCAGACGAAGTAGTAGAGCGCCGCCAGGCTCAGCGGGCCACTCAGCGCAACACTGCCGACGATCGACTGCACATCCGGCGGAAGGGCATCGTACGTGGTCTGGATCGGCTCCGGAAGTCCCTGCGCGGCGGCGGAGGGGGCGAAGGCACTCGCACCACCGGCCGCGAGCAACGCGGCCGCGGAGATGGCGGCCACGCGGTTGCGCAACCCGTGTCGACGGCGGGTGCTCTGCGCAGATCCGGAGGTGGAGGGTGTCGTGCGAACGGTGGATACAGGTTCGCCGTTCATGATGGTCCTCTCGTCGTGAAAGTCGGAGATCTCGGGCAGCGCTTCGGCGCCCCGCGCACTGTCCATGGTTTCGCCGTCGCAACGGGCAGTCAACACCCCCGACCGACTGACACCCTTGAAATATACCCCCTAGGGGTATATCGTCGGACCCGTACGCACGGCAGGGCCATCCGGACCCCGCCACCAACGGAAGGAACGGCACCATGGCCACGAAGAACTACACCGTCACCGGCATGAGCTGCGGACACTGCAAGGCCGCCGTCGAGCAGGAGGTCGGCGCCATCGAGGGCGTCACCGAGGTCGAGGCCACCCCGGCCACCGGTGTCGTCGTCGTCACCGGCGAGGGCTTCACCGACGAGCAGGTCGCCGCCGCCGTCGACGAAGCCGGCTACGACATCGCCTGACAGCACACCGAGCACCAGCCACAAAGGACAGACCAGCAATGACACAGAAGGCAGCGGCCGCCCCGGTCGACCCGGTTGACCTCGTGCAGCTCGACCTCGGCGTCACCGGGATGACCTGCACCTCCTGCTCCGCCCGTATTGAGCGCAAGCTCAACCGGATGGACGGGGTGGACGCCACCGTCAACTTCGCCACCGAGTCCGCCAAGGTGGACTACGACCCGGCGAAGACCGACCCCGACGCGGTCATCCAGACGGTCCGGAACACCGGCTACGACGCCTTCACCATGGCCGACACCTCAGCCGATGAGAGCGACACAGGCACGGACGACGGGGACGCGGCGTCCTCCCCGAAGGATGACGTGGTCGGCCAAGCCAGGGTGGACGCCGCACGCGACGCCGAGGCCGCCGACCTGCTCCACCGCACGATTCTCTCGGCGATCCTCGCCTTCCCTGTCGTGCTGGTCAGCATGGTCCCCGCCCTCCAGTTCGACAACTGGCAGTGGGCCGCGCTGACGCTGATCTCCCCGGTCTACTTCTGGGGCGGCGCCCCGTTCCACCGCGCCACGCTGGTCAACCTGAAGCACTTCTCCTTCACGATGGACACGCTCGTGTCCCTCGGCACGACCGCCGCCTACCTGTGGAGCCTGTGGGCACTCTTCCTCGGCAACGCCGGCATGACCGGCATGACGATGGAGATGCACCTGTTCCGCCCCGGCGACACCCACGGCATGGACGAGATCTACCTCGAGTCCGTCGGCGTGGTCATCGTCTTCCTGCTGCTCGGACGCTGGTTCGAGACCAGGGCCAAGGGGCGCTCCTCCGAGGCGCTGCGTGCCCTGCTCAACATGGGTGCGAAGGACGCCGCGGTGCTCCGCGACGGCGCGGAAGTCCGCGTCCCCGTGAACCAGGTGACGGTCGGCGACATCGTCGTGGTGCGACCCGGCGAGAAGATCGCCGCCGACGGTGAAGTCTCCGACGGTACCTCCGCAGTCGACGAATCCATGCTCACCGGCGAATCCGCGCCGGTCGAGGTCACGGTCGGGTCCAGGGTCACCGGTGCGACGGTGAACACCTCCGGGCGTCTGCTCGTGAAGGTCACCCGCACCGGCGAGGACTCCACCCTGGCACAGATGGCGAAGCTCGTCTCCGACGCGCAGGCCACCAAGGCGCCGGTCCAGCGCCTGGTCGACAGGATTTCGCAGGTCTTCGTGCCGGTCGTGATGGTCATCGCGGTCATCACGCTGATCGCGCACCTCGCCACTGGCGCCGAGGTGACCAACGCCTTCACGGCCGCCGTCGCCGTGCTCATCATCGCCTGCCCCTGTGCCCTGGGCCTGGCAACCCCGACCGCGCTGCTCGTCGGCACCGGTCGTGGTGCCCGGCTCGGCCTGCTCATCAAGGGCCCGGAGGTGCTGGAATCCACCCGCCGCGTCGATACGGTCGTCATGGACAAGACCGGCACCGTCACCACGGGCGTCATGGCGGTCACCGGGGTCACGGGTTCCGGCATAACGGATGCCGACACCCTGCGCCTCGCCGCGGCGGTGGAGTCCGGCTCCGAGCACCCGATCGCGAAGGCCATCGTCACCGCCGCTGCCGAGCAGGGCACCGTTCCCGAGGTCACCGACTTCGCGTCCACCGCAGGTCACGGCGTCACGGGAACCGTGGAAGGACGCACCGTAGAGGTCGGACGTCCGGCATCGGCCGACGGTCTGCCGCGTGACCTGCGTGAGTCCTTCACCGGCGCGCAGGACGGCGGTGCCACCCCGGTGCTCGTCACCGTCGACGGGGAGCCGGCCGGTGTCGTCACCGTGCGGGATACCGTGAAGGAGGACTCGGCCGCCGCCGTCGCCGATTTCAGGGAGCTCGGACTGACCCCGTACCTGCTCACCGGTGACAACGTCGGCGCCGCCACGGTTGTCGCCGCCGAGGTCGGCATCGACCCGGACCATGTCATCGCCGGGGTGCGTCCCGAGCAGAAGGTCTCGACGATCTCCTCGCTGCAGGACGCCGGCCGGAACGTCGCCATGGTCGGCGACGGTGTCAATGACGCCGCCGCCCTGGCCACGGCAGACCTGGGCCTGGCGATGGGTGCGGGCACGGACGTGGCGATCGAGGCCAGCGACATCACGCTGATGAACAACGACCTGCGCTCCGCGGTGGACGCCGTGCGACTGTCCCGGAAGACACTGCGGACCATCCACGGGAACCTGTTCTGGGCCTTCGCCTACAACGTGGCCCTCATCCCGGTGGCGGCCTTCGGTCTGCTCAACCCGATGCTCGCCGGTGTGGCGATGGCGTTTTCCTCGGTGTTCGTGGTCTCCAACTCGCTGCGGCTGCGCGGTTTCCGCTCGAGCCGTTCGTGACCGGTACCTGGAGTAATGGATAATGGGTTATCCATTGCTCGTCGCATCGTCAGCGAATGGATAGGGGGTTATCCGTTCGTGCGGCTCGATGAACGACAGAGGCGGCGACACCGACGACTGTGACGCGGCGAGCTGGTGGTCTGTAGTCGTTCCTGATCAGGAGTTCCCGTCAGTCCCCGTCGGTCATCTCCCTGACGAGCTCACGGACCCGGGCGGCGATGTCGTCACGGACCAGCCGCATCCGCTCCATGCCGCCGATCCCCCGGGTGGAAGGCTCGTCGGTCACCCAGCGCTCCAAGGTGCCGCGGGCGCCCTCGGGCAGGGTGAGCTGGACATCTGCGCCGAGCAGGATGACCCGGTCGGAGGTCCGCAGCAGGTCCTGGTCGACGGGCTTCGGCGCGGCGTCCGGGCTCCGGACCCCGATCTCGTCGAGGGCGGCGACGGACTCCGCGTTCGCGGCGGTACTGGGACGGGTGCCGGCGGAATGGACGGTGAGCTGTGTTCCAGAGGTGCTACGAAGGTTCTCGGCGAGGGCTTCAGCCATCCGGGACTTACCGGCGTTGCTGACGCAGACGAAGAGGACGGACGGGACGCGGTCTGATGTACTCATGGGATCGTGTGCTCCGTGATGGTGGGAGAAGGGACGGGATCAGAGGAGGACGCTGTGCCGGGCGGCAGGGTCGAATCGCCGGGGAAGAGCAGCGGGCCTAGGCGTCGGATGACGTAGACCAGGCCCACCAGCACGGGAACCTCGATGAGCGGACCAACGGTGCCGGCGAGTGCCTGGCCGGAGTCCGCACCGAAGGTACCGACGGCCACGGCAATGGCGAGCTCGAAGTTGTTGCCCGCCGCAGTGAAGGCGACCGAGGTCGACCGGGCGTACCCCAGGCCCACGGCACGGGACAGCGTCAGGGCCAGCGCGGGCATGACAGCGAAGTACACCACCAGTGGCAGGGCGACGCGGGCGACCGACCACGGGTCGTCGGTGACCTGGTGTCCCTGCAGGGTGAACAGGATGACAATGGTGTACAGCAGACCGATCAGGGCCAGCGGGGAGACCCGCGGCAGGAAAACCTCCTCGTACCAGCGATGACCGCGGAGCCGTTCGCCGAGCAGCCGGGAGGCGGCACCGGCCACCAACGGGATACCGAGGAAGACGAGCACCGAGCCGGCGATAGCAAGGAAGGAGAACTCCGCCGAGGTCGTCGACAGACCCAACCACGACGGCAGGATCTGCAGATAGAACCAACCGAGGACGCCGAACATGAGCACCTGGAACACCGAGTTCACCGCGACGAGCACGGCGGTGGTTTCGCGGTCGCCGCAGGCCAGTTCGGACCAGATGAGCACCATGGCAATGCAGCGGGCCAGGCCGACGATGATCAGCCCGGTGCGCAGTTCCGGCTGGTCGGGAAGGAACAACCAGGCCAGAGCGAACATCAGTGCCGGTCCGAGGATCCAGTTGAGAGTGAGGGAGACAGCCATCAGCCGACGGTCGGCGGTGATCCTTCCGGCGGTGTCGTAACGGACCTTCGCCAACGGCGGGTACATCATGACGAGTAGTCCGACGGCGACCGGCAGGGAGACCCCGGCGATCTCGGTGGCACCGAGGACGTCCGCCAGTCCGGTGTGGCTGAGCAGCAGACCTGCCGCCATGGCAAGGATGATCCACACCGGGAGGAGTCGGTCGATGAGGGACACGTGGTGGCCTACTTTCATCGGGTCGGTAAGGAAGCTGTCCGGGAAGTCGTTGTCCGTGGATGCCCGGCAGAGCGGAGAATATCAAATGTATTGATAGTCGTCAATATGTTTCGGGTACTCTGGACACATGGCTGTTTCCCTGAACCTCCCGGACACCGACCTCCGCTCCGACTGCTGCAGCCTCGGGGCCGGCCCACTGTCCCCGGATGAAGCGACCCGGTACGCCGGGCTGTTCACCGCTCTCTCCGACCCCGCCCGCCTGCGCATCCTCTCCGAGATCGCCGCAGGCGGCTGCGTCCCGGTCACCGTCGGTGACCTCACGACCCGGGTGGGAATTAGCCAGCCGACCGTCTCCCACCACCTGAAGAAACTGGTCGATGCCGGCCTGCTGGACCGCGTCCGGGACGGTCGGCGCGTCCTCCACCAGGTCCGGCCGGAACCGTTCGCCGCTCTCCGCCGCGTCCTGCAGATCGGCTGACACCGTGGCCGTTCCCGACACACGGCAGACCACCGCCGTCATCGTCGGCGGTGGTCAGGCAGGGCTCGCCACCGCCTTCCATCTGCGTCGCGCAGGCGTACCCTTCGTCATTCTCGATGATCAGCCGGGCCCCGGCGGAGCATGGCGGCACGCCTGGCCGTCACTACGATTATTCTCCACCGCTGAATTCTCGAATCTGCCCGGCCGCCCGATGTCCCGCTACAACGGCTTCCCGCCGGCCACACACGTCGTCGACTACCTTGCCTCCTACGAGGAACGCTACGGATTCCCGGTGGAGCGTCCGGTGCGCGTCACCGGGGTGACCTGGTCGGCAGGACGTTACACCGTCCACGGCATGACGGACTCCGGCCCCCGGACCTGGACTGCACCACACGTCATCGCCGCCACGGGGACCTGGTCCGCCCCCTTCGTCCCCGCCCTACCCGGCACCTTCGGTGGCCGACAGTGGCACACGGTGACCTACCCCGGTCCTGCGGCGTTCCGGGGATCGACGGTGGCCGTCGTCGGCGGCGCGAACTCCGGGGCACAGATTGCCGCCGAACTGGCCCTCGCCGCGGCCGACGCCGGGACCGGAGGAGCCGGCAGAGCCAACCCCGTGACCTGGTACACGAGGCATCCTCCCCGGTGGATGCCGGACGACGTCGACGGGCGGGTGCTGTTCCGGCGCAACCGGGCCCGTGCCCTGGCCGTCGCGCGTGGTGATGAGGACCCGGGGGCGGACACCACCCTCGGCGACATCGTCATGGTCCCCGAGGTCCGTCGTGCCCGTGATACAGGACTACTCACCGCCACACCGATGGTGAACTCCCTCGCCGACATCGATGCTGACAACCTCATCTGGTGCACCGGCTTCCGTCCTGCCCTCGGCCCGTTCCGAGGTCTGCTCGACCACGGAAGTCCCCGGCATCCGGGACTGCACCTGGTGGGTTACGGGGACCTGGTCGGTCCCGGCGCGGCGACGATCACCGGGGTGGGCATGTACGCGAAACGGGTCGTCGCCGAGATTGTCGCGGATTTCTGACCGCGCAGCTGCCGGCCAGGGCCGGATGCGCAGGATGCCTGGAACACTCAGCCGACGAACGCATAGTCCGTGTACCCGCGCTCCCCACCGAGGTAGAAGGTGGGCTGGTCGGGTGTGTTGAGCTCCAGACCCTCTTCCCACCGGCGGACGAGGTCCGGGTTGGCGATGAGCTCACGTCCGACGACGACGGCGTCCGCCAGATCGTCCTCGACGATGTGGCGGGCTTCGGGCAGCTCGGTGACGCGTCCGAAACCGCTGTTGAGCAGGAAGGTCCCGCCGAAGCGCTCGCGCAGGTGCGCCACCAGGTCACCGTCGATGTCGGCGTGCAGCACCGAGAGGTAGGCGATCTCGGGCAGGCCGTCGATCAGGGCGTCATAGGTGGCCAGGACGTCCGCCCGGTCGTCCTCCGGCACACCCTGGACACCGTGCTCCGGGGAGATGCGTAGCGCAGTGCGCTCCGCCCCGATCTCCTCGGCGACGGCCCGCACCACCTCGACGGTCAGGCGCGCCCGGTTCTCCGGGGATCCGCCGTAGGCGTCGGTGCGGTGGTTGGATGACGCCGCGGTGAACTCGTGCAGCAGATACCCGTTCGCACCGTGGATCTCCACACCGTCGACCCCGGCATCGACCGCCCGGCGCGCACCGGCGACGAACTCGCTGATGATCCGCGGGATCTCCTCGGTCCCCAGCTCACGCGGCACCACACCGTCGAGCTTGCCGGAGAAGCCACGGACCGGGCCACCGGTACCGATGGCGCTGGGTGCCTCGGGTTCGCCGCCGCGCAGCAGGTCAGGGTGACTGGTGCGTCCGCCGTGCATGATCTGCATGACGAGGGTGCCACCGGCGGCGTGGACCTCGTCGGCGACGTGGGCCCAGCCGGCGGCCTGCTCCTGGTTCGCGATACCGGCCTGGCCGGGGAAGGCACGGTTGCCGAAGGCGGGGAAGGTCCCCTCGGTCACGACGAGGCCGGCGGAGGCCCGCTGGCTGTAGTACGTGGCGTGCAGGTCAGTGGGGACGCCGTCCTCCGCTGCGCGTTGGCGGGTCAGCGCCGCCATCGTCACGCGGTTGTCCAGATGCAGTGCTTCCGCGTCGAGCGGGTCGAAGAGAGATGTCATCTCTCGTCCAACCCGTCAGAGCGGTCCGGTATTCCCTACTCTGAAGACCATGTCCACTTTCCGTAAACGCAACCCCGGCCGCACGGGCGACTGGGAGGCCGCCGGCCTGGCATGGCTGGGCGAGGCCACGGACACCGGCGGAGTGCCGGTCGCTGAGGTCGTCGACCGCGACGGCGATGACCTGCTGCTGCGACGCGTCTCCCCGGCTCCCGCCACCAGGGACGCCGCCGAGCAGTTCGGGCGTCGACTGGCAGTCACCCACGCCGCCGGGGCACCCGCCTTCGGCTCCGGGCCCGGCACCTGGGAGGGTGCCGGCTACCAGGGACCGAACGACCACCTCCTGGAACTACCCCTGTCCGAACACGCCAGCTGGGGGAGTTTCTACGCCGAGGTCGTCATCGCCCCGCTCGATGCGCATGCCGGAGGGATCCCCGGTACCGACGCGCTGCTCGACCGGCTGTGCTCCGGTGACTTCGACGACGACCGCCCGCCGGCCCGGCTCCACGGTGATCTGTGGTCGGGAAATGTGCTGTGGTCCCCCGACGGGGCGACCCTGATCGACCCGAGCGCCCACGGCGGCCACGCGCTCACGGACCTCGGCTTCCTCACGATGTTCAGCGCCCCGCACCTGGAGACTGTCCTCGACGCCTACGCCGAGGCCGCCGAGCTGCCCGACGGATGGCGTGAGCTGTTGCCGTTGCACCGGCTCCAGGTCCTCTACCTGCACGCCGCGGTATTCGGCGGCGGCTATGTCGGGGAGACCCGGCGCACCGTGGCGCGGGTGCTCACTCTCTAGCCCGGATCCTCACGGGGCACCGGTCCCGACCGTCAGGACGCCAGTCCTCCGATGGCCTGGTCCACGATCTGTTCCGCCAGGTCACGGATCTCCGCGGCGTCCTGGTTCTCGCGGACACGGAACCACATCGCGGTGCTGTTGAGGCTGCTCAGCAGGAACCGGGTGGCCAGCCGGGCGTCCCCGGCGCGCAGGGAACCGTCCGCCATCCCGTCGGTGACGACGCCACGGAACAGGTCCTCGTAGCGGGTGCGGACCTCGTTGAGCCCGATGAGTGCCTGACGCTGGTGCTCCTTGAGCGCGGTGGACCGCCCGGCGACGACACCCTGGGAGATGACGTCGTGGTAGCCGGGGTCGGTCATGAGATTCACCAGGTGGCGCACCGCCATGGCGGTGAGCCGTTCCCGGCCGGTGCCGGGCTCCTGCGAGAGCGGCTCGACGGTCAGGAAGGCCCCGCTCATCCCCGCTTCGTAGACGGCGAGGTAGATGTCGAACTTGGAGCGGAAGTAGTAGTAGATCCGGCCCTTCGTCGCCCCGATGCGTTCGGCGATGTCGTCGATCGTCGTCCGCTCGAAGCCCTGGGCCTGGAAGACCACGGCTGCGGCGTCGAGGATCTGCGCCCGTGCCGCGTCACGGAAACCGGGTGCGCTCTCGTCACTGTCAGCCATGGTGTGAACTCTCCAGTCTCTACAGCTCGAACAGGCCGGCGGCGCCCATACCGCCACCGATGCACATGGTGATGACGACGTAGCGGGCCCCACGGCGGCGTCCCTCGAGCAGGGCGTGGCCGACCATGCGGGCGCCACTCATGCCGTAGGGGTGGCCGATGGAGATCGCACCACCGTTGACGTTGAACTTCTCGGGGTCGATGCCGAGGGTGTCGCGGCAGTACAGCGCCTGGGAGGCGAAGGCCTCGTTGAGCTCCCACAGGTCGATGTCGTCGACGGTGAGACCGTGCTGTTCCAGCAGCTTCGGGATGGCGAAGACCGGGCCGATGCCCATCTCGTCGGGCTCGCAGCCGGCGACCGCGATGCCGCGGTAGGTGCCCAGCGGCGCCAGGCCCCGCTTCTCCGCCTCAGCACGCTCCATGAGGACCACGGCCGCGGCACCGTCGGAGAGCTGGGAGGCGTTACCGGCCGAGATCGTCGCGGCGTGGCCGTCGGAGTCCGGCAGCACGGCCTTGAGCTTGGCCAGTCCCTCCGCGGTGGTGCCCGGGCGGTTGCCCTCGTCGAGCCTCAGGGTGACCTCCTGCTCGACCGGCTGGCCGTCCTCACCGGCGACGAGCTTGGTGGCGGTGAAGGGGGCGATCTCCTCGTCGAAGTAGCCGGCCTCCTGGGCGGCGGCGGTGCGGCGCTGGGACTCCAGGGCGTAGGCGTCCTGCTGCTCGCGGGTGATGTTGTAGCGCTCGGCGACGATCTCGGCGGTGTTGAGCATCGGCATGTAGATGTCGTGGCCGTTCTCCTTCTCCCGCAGCCACGGGTCGGTGGCCCGGTACGTGTTGTGGTGCTCGTTCTGCACCAGGGAGATGGACTCCACGCCGCCGCCGACGGCGATCTGCAGGCCGTCGACGATGATCTCCTTGGCGGCGGTGGCGATCGCCATGAGGCCGGAGGCACACTGCCGGTCGACACTCATGCCGGGGACGCTCACCGGCAGACCGGCGCGCAGGGCTCCCTGGCGGGCGACGTTGAGGCCGGTGGAACCCTCCTGCATCGCACAGCCGAAGATGACCTCCTCGACTTCGGAGCCGTCGAGTCCGGCCCGCTCGACGGCGGCGGCGATGGCGTGACCGGCGAGTTCCTGGCCCTGGGTGTTGTTGAAGGCACCCCGGTAGGCGCGGCCGATGGGGGTACGGGCGGTCGAGACGATGACTGCTTCGCGCATGGGTGTGTTCTGTCCTATTCGTTGTCGTCGTACATGGCGACGGACATGGTGGAGGTCAGTCCGCCGTCGAGGGGGATGGTGGTGCCGGTGATGTAGGAGCTGCCCGGCGCGAGGAGGAAGGTCACCAGGGCGGTGACGTCCTCGGGGCGTCCGATCCGGCCCAGGGGGTTGGCCTTGTTGACTTCCTCGCCACGCTCGTCGAGCACCCACTTCATCATGCGGGTGGGGAATGGGCCTGGGGCGACGGCGTTGACCAGGATCTTCGGCGCCAGCGTGTTCGCCATGACCTTCGTGAGGTGGTGGACCGCCGCCTTGGACGCCGCGTAGGAGTAGTTCTCGTAGTTCGGCACGGCCAGGCCGTCGATGGAGCCGATGTTGATGATGCGGGCCGGGTCGAGGCCGGCGTCCGCACGGGCGTCGAGCAGCGGACGCAGCAGCTGGGAGAGGCGGAACGGTGCCTTCAGGTTCGCGCCGAGCACCTTGTCCCAGGCATCCGGGGGGAACTCGTCGAAGGGTGCGCCCCAGGTCGCGCCCGCGTTGTTCACCAGGCCGTCAAGCCGGTCGGTGTACCCGCGGACACCCTCGACGAGAGCCTGGCAGCCCTCCTCGGTGGAGATGTCCGTGGCGATGGCGTGGAATCGTCCGGTGGCGACGGCCTCGGCGAGCTCCGTCTCCATTTCGGCGGCGGCGTCGGGACGCCGGGTCGAGACGAGGACGGTCGCACCGGCGGCGAGCAGGCCTTCAGCGAGCCAGCGTCCGATGCCCCGGGCTCCGCCGGTGACGAGGACGGTGTGCCTGGAGACGTCGAAGAGGGCGGGCGTGTCGGTCATGCATCCTCCCCTGCGGCGGCCGTCTCGACGTAGAGACGGGTCTGCTCGAAGGCGGCGGCGAGATGGTGGGAGTCGCTGAGGTCGGAGATCTCCGCCCAGCGGCCCTCGATGCCCTCGGCGGTGGCGTCCTGACCGAGGGAGACCGGGGCGGCCTCGCGCATCTCGGAGACGGCGAAGACTCCGCCGCCGGCGCCGAGGATGACGCCGGTCGGGGCGTCCGGGGAGACGAGGAACTCGGCGGCGGGGGCGACGGTCTCCGGGCCGAGGACGGCGGCGGCCTCCTCGGTGATGAGGCCGTCGGTCATCTGGGTGAAGGCGGTGGGTGCCAGGGAGTTGACCTTGATGCCCTTCTTCGCGCCCTCGATGGCCAGGACGTTCATCAGTCCGACGAGGCCGGACTTGGCGGCGCCGTAGTTGGACTGGCCGAAGTTGCCGTAGATGCCGGACGCGGAGGTGGTCATGAGGATGCGGCCGTAGCCCTGCTCCACCATGTACGGCCACGCGGCCTTGGTGCAGTTGACCGAGCCGGTGAGGTGGACGGCGATGACCTTGTCGAAGTCGTCGAGGTCCATCTTGGCGAAGGACTTGTCGCGGAGGATACCGGCGTTGTTGACGAGGATGTCGATGCACCCCCAGCGCTCCACGGCGGCTTCGACCATCGCCGCGGCGGCGGCGCGGTCGGAGATGTCGGTACTGTCCGCGACGGCCTCGCCACCGGCGGCGGTGATCTCGTCGACGACGCCCTGGGCGTTACCGAGGTCGTTGACGACGATCTTCACGCCACGCTTCGCCAGTGCCAGGGCGTGTGCCCGGCCGAGTCCGCCACCGGCTCCGGTGATGACCGCGATCTGTCCTGCCATGTCCTTCATGAGTGTCCTTTCGTATTATGACCTGCCATACTGCTCAGTATTATGTGATGTGCATCTCTTCCTGTCAAGACGTTCCGAGAATAACAGTTACCCATCTACTGTGACCTGCATCTCTCTTAATGCACAACAAAGGGAGGACGCCGACCGCGCCCGGTCTGCATCCCCCCTGCGTCCCCCTGTGTGCGTCAGGCGTCCTGCGACGCCACCTCCGCGCTCCGGTCCTCCCTGCGCAGCGCGCGGCTCAGCGGAACCGCGAGGAGACCACCGATGACAGCGACCGCGGCGATGACCCACAGCCCGGACATCGGGTCGCCGGTCTTCGACTCGACCACACCGAAGGCATAGGGACCGAAGAAGCCGCCGAGCTGTCCGATGGTGTTGATGAAGGCCAGGCCGGCCGCGGCGATGACGCCGGTCATCCGGGGCATGGCGATCGACCAGAAGATCGGCATGCAGCCGGTCGCCAGGCCGCCGATGACCGCCATGCAGACCAGTTGCAGTGCGAAGGACGGGGCGGCGAAGGCGAGGACGGCGAAGACGGTGCAGCCCAGGGTCAGGGCGCCGAGCAGCACCGTCTCATTGCCCATCCGGCGGGCGATTCGCGGAGTGACCAGGACGCCGACGAGGCTACCGACCGCGGTGACACCGCTGAGGATGCCGATGACGAAGGTGGAGCTGACGTCCATCCCCTCGATGATCGCCGGGACATTGAAGGACAGCCCGTTGATGACGATCTGGTTGAGGAAGTAGATCGCACCGATGATGAGGATGAACGGACGGCCGAAGGCTGCCCAGAGGTTGCCCTTCAACGACGAGGTCTCATTCCCGGCGTCCCCGGCACCGCTGGCGTCCTCGAGGGCCGCAGCCTCCTGCGGCCCGAGCCAGCGGGCCTCGCGCGGGCGGTCCGGCAGGAGCCGGATGAGGGTGAGACCGATGAGGACGGTGGCGACACCCTCGATGAGGAACATCCACTGCCAGCCGTGGAGACCGGCCACGCCGTGGAAGCCCATGAGGAATCCGCCGAGCGGAGCACCGAGGATGACACCGAGGCAGGACGCCGCCTGCACGTAGCCGATGGCCGTCGCGCGGTCCTTCTGGGCGAACCAGCGGGTGACCATGAACAGGATCGCCGGGTAGAGCCCGGCCTCGAAGGCGCCGAGGGCGATACGCAGCCCGTAGAACATGACTTCGTTGCTGACGAACATCATGCCGACGGTGACCGAGCCCCAGAGCAGGGCGATGACGGTGATCCAGCGCCGGGCGCCGAGCCGGTACATGATGAGGTTCGCGGGCACCTGCAGGCAGGCGTAGGCGATGAAGAACAGGCCGGCGCCGAGGCCGAAGGCGGCGACACTGATACCCACATCCGCCTGGAGCTGGGTCTTCGCCATCGCGATGTTCGTGCGGTCCACGTAGGACATGAAGTAGATGATGGCGAGCACCGGGATCAGCCGGAGCATCGCCTTGCGGGTGGCGCGGCGGTGGACGTGGTCGGCGGGCGTCGGCGGGATGCCCGGGGCATCGGGATGGTCGGAGGACGCCGGGCGTGCGGAGATGATGGCCATGGTCATGCACCCCCACCGGAGGCGACGGCGACCCGGGCGAGGCTGACCGCCTGCGTCAGGGGGGATCGGCGCTGTCCTGCGAAGTCCTTCATGGGTGTCCTTCCTTGCGCCCGGGGGGCGCGTGCGTGTCCGTGTGACTGGCATGTACCGCTGTTTGATCAGCAATACTATCCAGTATTATGTGACCTGAATCTCACTTCAGTCAAGGGTCGGACACGGATCCCCCGTGAACACGCCGGTCAGTCAGTCCGTCAGCGAGTTCCCCGCAGGAACGGAACTGCAGGTTGAGGGAGCCGCCTGCCCTGCGAACCGGGCATTGACCCAGGGGACCATCTGCGTGGCCCAGTAGGGCCCGGCGTAGGTGTGGCCGATCGGCGGGTACTCCTCGTACTGCACCGTGGTCCCGGCGTCGCAGTAGTACTGCGCCAGACCCCGGGTGTCACCGAGCAGCATGACGCCGTCGCCGTCACCGAGCGTGGGGTGCACCGGCGTCTTCTGCTGGTCGGCCCCGCCCCCGGACTGCCCGATGTAGTACGGGTACGACGGCACCGGTGCGAGCCCCATGTTCGTGTCGTCGAGGACCGCACGGATCGGCGGCACATCGTCCGGAGTGGGGTACTCCGGCCGGAAGAGCTCCTCCCACCGCAGGTGGTCGTAGGTGTTCTCCGCGTCATCGATCTTGACGCCGACCATCTGGGCGACGACCTTCTTCCCCAGGTCCGTGAGGTACGGGCTGAGGTCGTCTCCGTAGGCGGCCGCCATACCGGTCAGCGCCATGCCGACGACACCGGACCACTTCGCTCCCTCGCCGGCGTAGGCGAGGTTGTGTTCCGGGCGCACCATCACCCCACCCTCGGCGACACCGACGATGTTCCGCGCAATGTCCGGGGCGTAGTCGTCGGCGATGATCCCCGCCCAGCCCGTCCCGATGGAGCCTCCGGAGTAGCCGGTCAACGCGGTCTTCGAGTCCGCGGCGACCCCGGCGGCCGGGGTGTCGCGGGAGGCACGCAGGCCGTCGAGGATGATCTGCCCGTACTCCCTGCCGACCGCGAAGACGCCACGTTCGCCCTGAATGTCCGGCATGACGACGGTGTGCCCCGCGGCCAGCAGCGGGGTGACGAACGCCGCTTCGGCGTAGTCCAGCATCCCGGACTGGGCTCCACGGACCAGGACGCGGGAGGGCCCGTCCTCGGGGTTCATCGAGTCGTAGAAGCTGGCGTACATGACCGTGTCCCCGGTGCGCTGCACCCCGACGGGCGGCTGAAGGACACTGGTCACCGCCACTGTGGGCTCACCGGTGACGGTGGTGGTGCGGTACTGGATCTGGGTCATGGTCACCGGCATGTCGCCCAGGTTGTTGATCCTGGCGGGGACGCTGCGCTGCTTGAGTGGCGTCCCCGGAGCCAGGGACGCGAGGTCGGCCGCTGCAGTGTCCGTGGCGTCCGGCAGGGCGAAGAAGTCGGCGTCCCCCGGGACGGTCGCGATTTCCGTGGCCGCCGCAGCGCCCGCTGTGGTCACCGCCTCGTCGGCACCGGCGACAGGGGCCGCCACCACCGCCGTTCCGAGGCCGAGAGCCGGGACCAGAAGCGCGGCGCATGCCCTCCGCCGCAGGGAATACACCGTGGAATGAGGATTCATGTCACGAACTGTATCCCTGTCGAAGCCATATGGTGGACAGATCACCGATTCAGGTCACGGGTGCGTCACCGACCGCGCATCGCGGTCAGTGCGCCTCGTTCGCGGCGTCCAGCAATTGCTGCAGCTGGTCGGTGGTGAACGCGCCTGAGGAGAAGCTGACCAGCCGCTCGAGCGGGACACTGCCCATCATCGCGGCGAGGTCGACGCCGAGCGCGTCACCTGCATCCGCACCGCCACTCTCACCGCCACCGGTGACGGCACCCATGGCGTCCCCGATCGCCTGCGCGACCACCGGGCTCGCCATCGCCTCGGCGAGCGTGGAGGTCAGCGTCAGCGGGACGTGCACCACCTCGCCCTCCAGCTCGACCTCGGTGGATCCGCGCAGGTCACGGCTGCTCGCGCCGACGGCGACAACATACCGGCCCGGTTCCAGCACCGACGCTCCGGTGCGGGTGTCGCGGTACTCCAGGTCACGGCGGTCGATGTGGATCTCCAGCTCGGCACGCTCGCCGGGCTCCAGGGTCACCGACCCGAATCCACCGAGAGCCTGCGGGACGCGCTGCACCGCGGACTCCGGCACGGCCACATAGGCCTGGACGACTTCGCGACCACGCCGGGACCCGGTGTTCGTCACCCCGACGATGACGGTGATGCCCTCGCCGTCATCGTCGGGCTGGGCGAAGATCCCGTCGTAGGCGAAGGTGGTGTAGCTCAACCCGTGGCCGAAGGGGAAGGCGACGGAGAGCTCACGGGCGTCATACCAGCGGTAGCCGACATGCAGGCCCTCGGCGTAGCGGACATGCCCGTGCTCACCGGGGAAGTCCAGGTAGGCGGGGGTGTCCTGCAGACGCAGCGGAATGGTCTCAGCGAGCTTGCCCGAGGGGTTGACGCGCCCGGAGAGCACCTCGGCGACCGCCGCGCCGCCAGCCTGACCGGTGAGGTTCGCGTCGACGACGGCGCCAGCGTACTTGCGGACCTGACGCAGATCGAGGACGCCACCATGGGAGAGCACCACCACGACCCGTTCCCGAACGGCCCGGACCGCGCGCAGCAGATTGATCTGCTCGGCGGGCAGCGCCAGGTCAGTGCGGTCGAAACCCTCGGACTCCTGCTCGGCGGCCAGACCCAGGAAGACGAGGGCGACATCGGCGTTGGCGGCGTCCTCCACGGCCTCGGCGAGAAGGGCCGGATTCACCCCGGAGCCGTCGGTGGTGAATCCGGCGGCGTAGGTGACAGGTGCCGCCCAGGTCTCGCGGATGGCCTCCAGCGGGGAGGTCAGACGGGTGGGGTTGACGTGGGAACTGCCGCCGCCCTGGTAGCGGGGCACGTCGGCGAAGGCACCGATGACGGCGACGGAGCCGGTGACCCCGGATTCGGCGATCGGCAGCAGGTGGCGGCCGTCGACCTCCTCGTTGCTCAGCAGCACGACCGAGGACGCCGCGGCCTCACGGGCCAGGTCATGGTGGGCGTCGACGGCGGCATCATCGAAGGACGCGGCGGTCTCACGGGAACTGTGCAGCCGGTTCGCCAGGTCGGCGACGCGCTGTGCGGCGGTGGTGACGGCGTCCTCACCGAGGTCGCCGTTGTACACGGCGGCGACGACCTCGGCGTCGCCGGCTCCGCCGTCATAGGGCATCTGCAGGTCAAGACCTGCCTTCACCGCGTCGACGCGACCGCCGACGGCTCCCCAGTCGGAGACGACGGCGCCGGTGAAGCCCCACTCCGTGCGCAGGAGGTCGGTGAGCAGTTCCCGGCTGTGCCGGACCGGCACCCCGTTGACCGCGTTGTAGGAGCACATGACGGTGACGGGGGCGGCGTCCTCCACGACGCGGCGGAAGCCGCACAGGTAGAGCTCGTGGAGCGGACGCTCGTCGACGTCGGAGCTCGACCGCATCCGGTCGGCCTCCTGGTTGTTCAGCGCGAAGTGCTTGAGCGACGCACCGACGCCCCGGCTCTGCAGTCCGTTGACCCAGGCGGACCCGAGGACGCCGGAGAGGTGCGGGTCCTCGGAGTAGTACTCGAAGTTCCGGCCTCCGAGTGGGGACCGCTTGAGGTTGATGCCGGGGCCGAGGACGACCTGCACGTCCGCCGCCTGCGCCTCGTCGGCGATGGCGGCACCGACGCGGGTGACGAGGTCCGGGTCCCAGCTCTGGCCGAGACACGCCGCCGGCGGGAAGCAGGTGGCGGGCACGGAGCCGGAGATGCCGAGGTGGTCGCCGGCACCCTCCTGCTTCCGCAGTCCGTGGGGCCCGTCGGTCATGGTGACCGACGGGACGCCGGGCGCCTCCTTGGTGGTCCAGAAGTCGGCGCCGGAGCCGAGAACGGCCCGTTCGTCGAGGGTGAGGGTGGTGAGGTCGGTGGGTGTGGTGCTCGAGTCACTCATGACCCCTTTGTACGCGAAACTTTCACCCCCTCGGCGGCGGTTGCCGATGGCCGGTCAGGCGGGTGCTCAGACTGCTACTCAGGCGGCGGCGTCCTGCCCTTCCGTCTCGCCCTGTCCGACCAGCCGTAGCCCGGTGAAGACCTCACGGTCCTCCAGGTCGAACAGGCGCAGCGTATCGCGCACCATGCCCGCTGAGCAGCAACGTTCGATCACGTCGGCGCGGTTGAGGGCGAAGTCCGTGGTCTGCGGGAAGAAGACCGAGATGCGGTCACCGTCGGTCTCCGCCATCGCCGCACCGCTGTCGTAGAGGCTGCCCTGGCATGTGCTCCACCAGTGCTCGTCGAGGCCGGTCTCGTTGCAGTACCCGCACCCGCAGCCCGTGTCATTCGCCCCAGGACCGACCGGTACATCCTTACCTTCCCGGCTGATCTCTGCGTAGCCGGTGGCCGTGACCAGGATGCCGGGCTGCAACGCCACGACCCTCGTGACCCGCGGGATGGGCTGCCGTGCTCGGGAAGGCTCTGTCTCGACCAGGTCGCCGCAGACCAACGGAACGCCGAAGCAGATGTTGCCGAGCATCCGGATCTCGTGCCCGGGACGCCCTCCTGTGGCGTTCCGGATTCCCGGTGGTGCCGTATCCAGCTCAGCTTGCGGGATCAGGTGGCTCCACACCATCTCCGACCAGGTGACGGCGCCGAGGCCGGGGAAGGCGTCCTGCATTCGGATCTCGATCTTTTCGTTCGTGCCCATGGTGTTCTCCTTGATGTCTGTCGGACAGGTGGGAGAACAGTAGCAGGCGGGGTGGACGGCTACGTGCGAAAATGACCCCTTGGGTCGAACATACGTTCTGCTACACAGAACGGCTCATCTAGGTCGCCGGCTTTGCCGCCGTCATCGTCACTATCTGGATCAACACAGCCGTACTGCGGCAGTCGGTGAAGACCTGGGAACAGAAGACCGGAGCGGACAACCGGACACAGTGGTGGACGAGGTACACGTGGGCGGAGGAACTGAGGTTGAGTAAGGATCCGGCACGTCAGCTTCTCGGCTGGTCACACCTCAACATCCTGTCCGTAGGCGCGTTGACCACCGACGCACTCCAGCGTGTCCCTCCGGAAGGCTCACTGTTCTGACCGGATCACCTCAACTTCCGTCAGCAACACGCAGAATCAGGTCGGCTGAGTACCTCTACTGAGCTCGGACACATGCAGCACGGTCACGGGCGGCAACCTGCGGCCGTGTTGCACCGCTCAGACTCCGCCAGTTACAGTTGTGACAGTTAAATCAGCGAAGGAGCACGTCATGTCCGAAGCAACCATCACCTCGCTGCCCGCCTCCGCTATCAGCGATACTGACCGGGCCAACGCCGAACAGTTCATCGCGGAGAATGAAGCCACCCCTCTGGCTGCGGCACTCCGACAGATACTCAACGCACAGAACCGAGGGCTCACTGTCGACCTCATCACCGAAGACGCTGAGATCACCCCGAACCAGGCCGCCGACATCCTGAAAATGAGCCGCCCTCATCTCCTGAAGTTCATGGACCACGGCGATCTCCCGTACCGCCGAGTGGGCACCCATCGACGCATCAAGATGTCCGATCTCCGGGAGTTCATGGCAAAGCGCGACGCAGGCGCCGAGATTGTGGCGAATGCCCTGCACGGTCCCAAGGTTCCTCTTGTCGCATCTGCGCCACTCAGTCCGGAGGAGATCGCGGAACTTCGCGACCTCTGAGGGCACGTCCTACGATCGTGCCCGTAGGTACGCGCTGAAGGCCTCTGCGAACGGAGCCTCTCTGCTGCGTTCCGGGCAGATCGGCAGGTGCCCATGGGTACTGGTGTCCCCGACCGGAACCCACCAGTCCCCGCAGACCGCCTGCACCGCCGCCCCCTGCACATACGCTGCCGTGAGAGAACGCTTTGCCGTGTAGTGAAGCACCGAAGGTTCGGAAGGCTGCTGGACCGCGGATACTTCCAGATCCTCCTCACACAGTGCCATGAGGTGGATCAACCTGGCCCGGGACATGATTACCTGGACTTTCAGCTGCCCGTCCTCATAAAGAGACTCGCACATTTCCTCATCCGGCTGGAGGAACGGCACCACCCGCTGCAGTAACCAGGTCCTCTGGTTCTGCGGTTCACCTGGAAGGACGAGCGTCACCATCACAGACTCCGGTTCTTCGTGGGCTGATTCTTCCTCCCATGTCGTGGCATCGACATCATCGACCCGCATCTCCACCCGGCCACCCGGCCCTCCGACAGCCACCGGCAAGACCATGCGCACCTGGCCCATCCCAGGCGTCACAGCCTTCCGCAGACTGTCCACGACACTGCTGAGCACGTCCTTCTGCTGTACCTCCTCGCGGAGATCCTCCAGGTAACGCTTCCGCACTCTGAGATCCCACCGGCCGGGCCCGAGGGTTCCCGCCGACTTCATATCCGCGAGCACACGCGCTGCCGACTGATGAAACCTGTCATGCCTGTCAGCGTGTACCAACCAGGCGCAGTCATCTCCTTCCGGTATGACCAGCGCACCCCGCCACGCCGCCCCTTCACGGTCTCTCACTTCGAAGACGGTGCGACCGGTAACCTGGCTGCTGCTCTTGTGACGGGAAGGCTGACCACCACCGGTGAAGCCTGTCACCGCATCCTTCAACAGTGAATTCTCCGCCACTGCAGTACTTACCGCATCAGACCACGCACGAAGGATCGGTTCCAGATCGCTGTTCTCATCCGCACCGTCCTTTGCTGCGATTGCCGCATCGTAGGCCACCCTCGCGGACTCAGGCAGTCGATCCCCCTTACGAAGAACCTTGAGCGCATTCGCTGTCGGCCTCACCTCTGTCATAACCGACCACGATACAGCCGCCACGGACACGTTCTGCGCAGCCTCAGTACCTCTTCGCGTACCCCAGCCCGACCAGCGACAGCAGCACCGTGATCACCGAGAACACCGTCGTCGACCCGACCAGGCCCATCGGCACGGTGAGGAACCCCGCCAGCATCGCCGGCACCGCAAGGGCCAGGTAGCCGACGATGAAGTAGGAGGTCGTCACCGCCGTCCGCTCCTCCGGCGCCACCCGCGAGGTCATCGCACGCATGCCGGTCATGAAGCTCAGCCCCTGCCCCACACCACCGCACACCGAGGCCACGAGCAGCAGCGCCAGCGCATCCACCGCCAGCGCGAGGATCACTACCAGAGCACAGACCACCAGCAGCACCAGGCCGAGGACCATGAGCACCCGGTCGCGCAGGGACCGCAGCACGATCTGCGCGACCGCGGAGGCGATGAACAGCGCCGCAGTCACCGAGGCGATCGTCGCGGTCGACGAGATCCCCAGTTCATGGCTCATGAAGTTCGGCGCCAGTGAGGAGAACACACCGCACACCGTGTACCCGGCGACCACGCCCGGGACGGACGCCACGAACAGCCCACGGACCGACGCCGGCACACCCGGGACCTGCGGTGTCGGCAGCCACCCGCCGAACCGGCCACGCTCTGCCCGGGCAGGACGCACCACCCGGTCCCGCACACCGGGCAGCAGCAGCGCAGCGACCGCCAGCATCACCGCATGGGCCACGAAAGGCCAGGTCAACGGATCATCGACCAGCTCAGCGACACATCCGGCCACCAGCACACCCAGTCCCAGGCCACCGATGTTCGCCGCCGTCGCCACCGCCGCAGCCAGCGTGGCGCGTCCGGCCGGGGCGTTCTCCATGACGGTCACCGTGCCGGTGCCGGTGAAGATCCCGGCGGCGAGGCCCGAGAGCACGCGTCCGACGTACATGAGGACCAGCCCGGCGACAGAGCCGCCCGTGGCGTCCACCCCGGAGCCGTCCGTGGGCAGTCCGGCGGCCAGGAAGAGCACCGCGGAGACCACGGACAGCACGAGTGCCAGGGCGAGGACAGGTCGGCGTCCGAGGGTGTCGGAGAGGCGTCCGAAGATGACGAGCCCGGCGACCACACCGACGGCGTAGACGGCGAAGAGCACGGTCGTCGCCGCAGAGCCGAAGCCGAAGGCCGCGGACATCGTCGGATAGAGCGGCGTGGGCATCGTGGTGCCCATCATCACGACGGCGAAGATGTACGCCGCGGCGACCAGTGAGCGTCCGGTCGCAGGCGCGGTGGTGGCGGAGACCGTGGTGGGGGTGGTGACGTCGTTCACAGGGGGCCACTCTACGACGCGCCGCAGGTGAGTGGCGGTCACCGTCGACAGCGTCGGCAACTGTGACTACCCCCGACGCAGCGCGTAGGGTGATTCCCCATGTCTTCGAAGTTCTCGCCCGTCCACGTCGTTCTCAGCGGCATGAACGGCACGGGTCGGTCCGGTATCGCCGAGCACCTGTCCCAGCTCACCGGAATGCCCGTCGCCGACGCCGCTGCCTTCCACCCGGCCACCTCCCGTCGCAAGATCGCCAGTGGCCAGGTGCTCTGCACCGCCGACGTCACCGGACAGCTGCACCGGATGCGCGACTGGATCGCCGACCGGGCCGTCTCCGGCACCTCCACTATCCTCACCTGCCCGCCGCTGAGCCGGGCAGACCGGGATGCTCTCCGCGAGGCCGAGGATGTCGCCGTCCTCACCGGACAGGACGGTTCGCGGGTCATGTTCATCGGGCTGGCCGCGCCGGACGCGACCAGCACCGATCCCGTGGCCCCGGACGAGTTCGGCACCACCGTGGACGCCTCCGGCCACCCTGAGGATGTCGCCGACCGGGTGCTGGACGCCATCGCCCGCATGAGGTCCGACCAGCAGATCGCCGACGGGTCCCCGAGCATGGCGGACCGGCTCATTGCCCAGGCCCGCGAAGCCGCCGAACAGTAGTTCAGTTCACTTCCGACCCTGTTCCGGACGGCTCCGAATCGGTAAAGTCCGGGATCATGTCCGAGAAAGCTTCACAGCCCGTTCACCTCGTGATCATGGGGGTGAGCGCCAGTGGAAAAACCACCGTCGCCGAGCGCCTCGCCGCGATCACCGGTTTCCCTTACGCCGAGGCCGACGACTTCCACCCGGCCGCCAACAAGGAGAAGATGGCCTCCGGGAATCCTCTCAACGACGACGACCGCTGGCCCTGGCTGCGCAGCCTCGCCGACTGGATGCAGGCCCACGCCGAGGCCGGTGACTCCTCCATCGTCACCTGCTCCGCCCTCAAGCGCTCCTACCGGGATGTCCTCCGCGGGGCCGACGGCGTCCACGACGGCCGCGTCCTCTTCGCCGAGCTCGACGCTCCCGCGTCGGTCCTGCTGGAGCGGCTGAACAGCCGCAGGGGGCACTTCATGCCGGCGTCCCTACTGGACAGTCAGCTCGACACTCTCGAGCCGCTCACCGACGACGAGAACGGCCTCACCCTCGACGCCACCGCCGACCCGGACATCCTCGTCGCCGAGGTCCTCGAGGCCGCCGGACTCAGCCACCTCAGCACCTCCGACACCGGGGTGAACTCATGAGCACCATCGGGGCGCTGAGCGTCCTCGCCGAGGACGAGGTCGTCACCACCGCCTCGGACTCACGCCTCGTGGTCTCCGCGGTCGTCGGCATCGCGCTGATCATCGTCCTCATCGTGTGGGCGAAGGTCCACCCGTTCCTCTCCCTCATGCTCGGCTCCGCCGGCCTGGCGCTCATCGCCGGTATCCCGTTGGTCGACACCTTCTCCTCCTTCACCTCCGGCTTCGGCGGCACCGTCGGCGATGTCGGCGTCCTCATCGCGCTCGGTGCGGTGATCGGCCAGTTCCTCGTCACCTCCGGGGCGGCGGACTCCATCGTGGACGCCTTCCTCGACAAGACCGCCGCGAAATGGCGGCCGTGGGTCATCGCCGGGCTGGCGATGCTGCTCGGTATCCCGCTGTTCTTCGAGGTCGGTATCGTGCTGCTGATCCCGGTGGTCATCCTCGCCGCGCGCCGGTCCAACCTGCCGCTGATCCTGCTGGGGGTCCCGGCCCTGGCTGGCCTGTCCGCGCTGCATGCCCTGGTCCCGCCGCACCCCGGCCCGCTGATCGCGGTGGACGCCCTGCAGGCGAACCTTGGCCTGACCCTGGCCCTCGGCCTGCTGGTCGCTGTCCCGGTCGTCGCGATCGCCGGCCCGCTGTCCGCGAAGATCATGGCGACGTGGGTCCCGATCCCCGCTCCGGCCGCTGCCGCTGAGGCGGACAAGGAGGAGGACGCCGGCCCGAAGCCGTCCGTCGTCCGGGGCCTGACCGTGGTCCTGCTGCCCGTGGTGATGATGCTCTCGCGCACCATCGTCGAATCCACCGGCGTCGACGAGGGCTCCGCGGTCTACAAGACCTTCGAGTTCCTCGGTGAGCCGATCGTTGCCCTGCTGGCCACGGTGCTGGTCGGCATGACCCTGCTCGGCTTCTTCCAGGGACGCACCGCCAAGGAGGTCTCCGACACGGTCGGGGCGTCCTTCGGACCGATCGCCTCAGTGATCCTCATCGTGGGTGCCGGCGGCGGTTTCAAGCAGACCCTCGTCGACACCGGCGTGGCGGACATCATCGGCGACTGGGTGCAGGACGCCCCGGTCTCCACCCTCGTCGCCGGCTGGCTGGTGGCGGTGTTCATCCGCCTGGCCACCGGTTCGGCGACCGTGGCGACCGTGACCGCGGCGGGCATCATGGCACCGCTGGCCGAGGGGATGCCCTCGGTGGAGGTCGCCCTGCTGGTGCTGGCCATCGGCGCGGGGTCGGTCTTCTTCTCCCACGTCAACGACGCCGGCTTCTGGCTGGTCAAGGAGTACTTCGGCATGACCGTGCCGCAGACCCTGAAGACCTGGTCACTGATGGAGACGGTGCTGTCCGTCACCGCGCTGATCGTGGTTCTTCTGGTGAACCTCATCGTGTGACCGTGCGCCGGTGACCCCCCACGGGGCGTCCCACCGGGCCTCCCACAGGGCGTCCTACAGGGCGCCGTCCTGCTCGGCCCGGCGCTTCGCCAGGTTCCGCTTCACCAGCGGCCAGAACACGACGACCACACCGGTGGCGATGAGGCTGGTCCACACCTGCGTCCGGCTGGACTCCTGCACCACCATGACGATGAACACGGCGATCACGCCGGCGATGAGCAGGAAGTTCACCCACGGGTACAGCGGCGCCTTCATCTCCAGCGAGCTGACCTCCGCCGGCGTCATCTTCCGGCGCATGTTCCAGTGCGTCAGCGCGATGATGACGTACACGAACAGCGCGACCAGGCCCGACGAATTCATGATGAAGTCGAAGATGCCGGTGTCCGGGAAGGCGAAGTTCACGATGGTCGCGGCGACACCGCCGACGGTGGACGCCACCAACGCGACCAGCGGCACGCCGCGCTTATTACGCACGGTGACGGCCTTCGGCGCGAATCCCTGGTCACCCATCGCGGCGAGCATGCGGGACGCCGAGTACAGCCCGGAGTTCAGCACGGACAGCACCGCGGTGAAGATGATGAGCTGCATGACGTTCGCCGCACCGGGCAGACCGAAGAGCTCGAAGACGTACGTGAACGGCGCCGAAGAGACGTCAGTCGGCTCCGGCAGTTCGTCCCACGGCACGATCATGACGATGAGGGCGACCGAGCCGACGAAGAACAGCAGGATGCGCCACACGACGGTGTTCGTCGCACGTCGCACCGACGTGCCGGGGTCCTCGGACTCGGCGGCGGCCATCACGGCGATCTCCGTACCGAAGTAGGCGAAGATGACGATCGCCACGCCGGTCAGCGCCTGACCCACACCGTTCGGCGCGAACCCGCCGTGGTCCCAGAGATTCTGGACGGAGAAGTCGGAGTCCGGCCAGAGGCCGAGAGCGAAGAGGACGCCAGCGACGAGGAAGACGATCACGGCGATGACCTTGATCCCGGCGAGCCAGAACTCGATCTCACCGAAACTGCGGGTGGAGACCGCGTTCGAACCGACGAAGACAGCCAGCAGCAGCAGCGACCACGCCCAGGTCGGCACGGCGGAGAACCAGCCGTGCATCGTCTCGCCGCCGATCACCGCCTCATAGGCCAGCACGCCGACCCAGAAGTACCAGTACAACCAACCGACGAGGTAGGACGCCCCGTCGCCGAGCCCGTGCTTCGCGTAGTCCATGAAGGAGCCGACGGCAGGCCGGTGTGCGGCCATCTCTCCGAGCATCTTCATCGCCAGGTAGACCAGCAGTCCACCGAGCAGGTAGGAGACGATCGCGGCCGGGCCGGTGGACCGGATGATGTTGCCGGAACCGATGAACAGGCTCGACCCGATGATGCCGCCCAGGGCGATGAGGGTGACATGCCGGTTGGCGAGCTTCTTCGCCTCTTTCCTGGTGCGGCCGTGGGTGACCTCTTGTTCGCCTTCCATCAGGCCTCCAGGGCCGCACGCACCGCGTCAGCGAGGACATTGAGGCCCTCACGCAGCAGTGCCTCGGAGATCACCAGCGGCGGCAGCAGGCGGATGACGTTGCCGTCGAGACCACAGGTCAGGGTCAGCAGGCCCTTGGCCTGGCAGGCACCGGCGATGGCCTTCACGGTCGCCGCGTCGGGGCGTCCTTCCGCGTCCACGATCTCGAAGGCCATCATGGCGCCACGGCCACGGACCTCGGCGACCTTGCCGTCGGTCTCGGCGACCAGGGGCTCGAGGATCTCGCGGACGACAGCCTCGATCTCGCGGGCGCGTCCGGCGAGGTCCAGCTCCTCCATCTGGCCCATCGAGGCCAGGGCGGCGGCGCAGGCGATCGGGGAGCCGGCGTAGGTGCCGCCGAGGGAGCCGGGGCCGGAGGCGTCCATGATCTCGGCGCGACCGGTGACCGCGGACAGCGGCATACCGCCGGCGATGCCCTTGGCGGTGGTCATGAGGTCCGGGACGACGCCCTCGTGGTTCACGGCGAACCAGTCACCGGAGCGGCACATGCCGGCCTGGATCTCGTCGGCGATGAAGACGACGCCGTTGGCGCGGCACCACTCGGCGATGGCCGGGAGGAAGCCCTCGGCGGGGACGACGAAGCCGCCCTCACCCTGGATCGGCTCGATGACGACGCAGGCCAGGTTGGACGCGCCGATCTCCTTCTCCATCTGCCAGATGGTCTTCTCGGCGGCCTCGGGGCCGGTGAGTCCGTCGTGCAGCGGGAAGCTCATCGGGGCGCGGTAGACCTCGGGGGCGAAGGGGCCGAAGCCGTCCTTGTAGGGGACGTTCTTCGCGGTCATGGCCATGGTGAGGTTGGTGCGGCCGTGGTAGGCGCGGTCCATGACGACGACGGCGTTGCGGCCGGTGAAACTGCGCGCGATCTTCACGGCGTTCTCGACGGCCTCGGAACCGGAGTTCAGCAGCACGGTGCGCTTGTCGAAGTCACCCGGGGTGATCTCGTTGAGCTTCTCGGCGACGGCCGTGTAGGACTCGTAGGGGGAGGTGGTGAAGTTGGTGTGGGTGAAGTGTGCGACGGCGTCCTGCACGGCGGCGACGACGGCCGGGTTGGACGCGCCGACGCTGGTCACGGCGATGCCGGACGCGAAGTCGATGAAGGAGTTGCCGTCGGCGTCCACGAGGACGCCACCGTCGGCGTCGACGACGTAGCCGGGCAGGGCCGGGGCGATGCCCCGGGCGACGGACGCGGCGGTGCGGGCGGCCAGGGCGGCGGACGCCGGGCCGGGCAGCTGGTCGGTGACGATCTTCCGCTCCTGGGGGAGTCGGTAGGTGAGCTCGGTGAGGACGGTCGATCCGGTGGAAGCAGTCATGGCTGTCATTGTGCGGCACGTGTGGTGACCTGGCTCATGTCCCGTCTGGCGAAGAATGGCCGAGAATTTGTACACTTCGGCCATGAGTGACACACCAGCGGCCCTCCCCCTGACCTGGCTCCACGCCCAGCGCGAGCTGGACCTGCGACCGGTCGTGGCCGCCGCACCGGACGCCGGGTTCAGCGTCATCCAGCCGACCGAGCTCACCGATCCGCGCGAGTTCCTTGCCCCGCATGCGGTCGTGCTCACCGTCGGCGTCGCCCTGTCGCGGGAGGCCGACCCCTTCCCCGACTACATCGCCCGACTGGCGGAAGCACAGGTCACGGCGGTGGGATTCGGCACCGGACTGTTCTATCCGACAGTCCCGGAGGCCCTGGTGGACGCCGCCCGCGCCCGCGGCATCGCCGTATTCGAGGTACCCCGGCGTACCGCCTTCATCTCGATCCTCAACACCGTCCAGGCCGAACACACCCGGCGCGCCCGCCTCGACCAGGAACGGCTCATCTCTGTCCAGGAGCAGCTCTCGGGCGCGGCGGTACGTGGCGGACTCCCGGCCCTGCTCACGGACGCGGCGTCCCACCTGGCGGCGGCGGTCGCGGTGACCGACAACGACGGGCGGACGCAGGGTCACTGTGACCGGACGACCGAGGGTGGCGTCCTGCTGTCTGCGATGGAGGCGGCGAAGGAGGCCTCACGGAGCAACCGGAGCAGCGCAGACCACAGTGACGCCGGTGGTGAGCGCTGGCGGATCACGCAGCGGATGACCCGGCAGGGCGAGCGGCTGCATTTCATCACGGTGCTCGCCGACCACCCGTTCAGCCCGCATGACCGCTCGGTACTCAAGCACGCCGCGGGTCTGGCCGACATCCTGCTGCAGCGACCCGTCTACCTGCGGCGGGAGCGCAATGAGCTGAACTCCCTGGCGTTGCGGCTGCACCTCGGACTGGGTCACGTCCCGGGCGGTCAGGTCCTGGACCAGGCGGCCGACGGGGAGGGTCGGGTGCGTCCGGTCGTCGTCGCCGCGGATCGGGTCGCGGACCTGCGACGGGCGCTGGACGAGGCGGACCGGACCACGGCCCGGGAAGGACGCCACCTCGTGTCCACCGGGCTGGACACCTCCACCTCACTGTTCCTGTTCCGCGGGACGCGGACGGTGGAGGGGATCGTCGGGACCTTCGGCACAGCCGGTCGCCGGATCCGTATCGCTGTCGGTGAGCCGGTGGCCTGGTCAGAGGTGTCGATGGAGCGGGTGCACCGGCTGGAGACCGCCGCCCGGTCGCTGACGCCGGGGTCGGTGGCGGGGCCCTATCAGGCGGGGACGGACTGGCTGGAGCGGCCGGCGGTGCGTGAAGCACTGGACATGCGGGCGGCGGAGACGGTGGACCGCGTCGTCGCGGCGGGACGCACCCCCGAGGAGGGTCGTGAGCTGCTGCAGACCCTGGAGACGTGGCTGCGGTCGGGCGGGAAGACCGCGGCGGCGGCCGATGCGCTGGGGGTGCACCGGCACACGGTGCGCACGCGGATCGCCCGGATCGCGGAGGCCTGCGAGGTGGACCTGTCCGACCCGGTAGTGCGGGCGGAGCTGCTGCTCGTGGCGGTGACCAGGCGGTGAGCGCGGCGGTGGCCGGTGGGGCGAGACATGCGGAGTGGCAGCCCTTCGTGCGCTGCGGCATCTCTCTGTGTCGCCCCACGCCGCCCAGGCGACAGGAGGAGATGCCACCCGGTACGTTGAGATGCCACACCGGGTGCGGGAGAGTCAGGCGGGCTGGAACAGGCGGCCGCGAGGTCAGTCGAGCAGTGTGAGGGTGCGGGCGACGAGGGCGTCGAGCCCCCACTCGAAGGGCTGGTCGGCATAGGGGTTGGGGGAAGCCGAAGTGGACGATGCCGAGGTGGACGCAGCGTCCTCCCCCGCGTCCACCTGCGCGGTGAAGGACTCCACCACCGCGCGGAACGACGGGGCGTCCTGCTCCCCCGGCCGAGAGTAGAAGATCCCGGCCGGGGCGTGGACGTCCATCGCCGAGCCGTAGAGGAAGGACTCGAAGGCGACGATCACCGGCACGACCTGTGCAGTCGGCACGCCGGCGGCGAGGAGTCCGGCGGAGACCGCGTCGTACATACGGCGGGTGGCCGGGGCACCGGACACCGGCATGGTGGCGATGAGCGGGACGAGGGAGGGGTAGTCGGCGAAGACCTGACGGTAGGAGCGCGACCAGGTCCGCAGGGCCTCAGCCAGGCCCGGACCATCGGCGACGGAGTCGAAGGCAGAGGCGTCGACGCGCGACATCACCGCGTCCTGCACTGACGTGAGGAGATCGGCCTTGCCGGCGATGTGGTTGTAGAGCGAGGAGACGGAGACTCCGAGGCGTCCGGCCAAGGACTTCATGGTCAACCCGTCGGTGCCGTCGGCGGTGACGAGGTCGAGCGCGGCGTCCGCGATGAGTTCCCGGTTGAGCAGTGGTTTCGCCGGACGCCCGGCGCGACGTCCCGGCTGTGGTCCTGTCATTGTCCATCGACTCCTGTCGTCGCCGTCAGCGGGCGTTGGTGACCTGTCACACAGAATTTACAGACAGACCGTAGGCAAACCGCACCGCACGCGGTACAGTCGCCCTAAACGAACGCAGTTCTTTTTAGAGAGGGTACCAATCCATGAGCACCGCCACCACACCGTCCACCGAGTCAGACGTCGTCGTCATCGGCGCCGGCCCCGCCGGCCTCACCGCCGCATACACCCTGGCCAAGGCCGGTAAGAAGGTCACCGTCATCGAGGCGCGCGACCGCGTCGGCGGACGCACCTGGAACGGCCACATCCTCGATGCCGAGGGAGGGAAGCACTTCATCGAGATCGGTGGCCAGTGGATCTCCCCCGACCAGACCCGCCTCATGGCGCTCACCGAGGAGCTCGACCTGGAGACCTTCCCGCGCTACCGCGAGGGCAACTCCATCTACGTCTCCCCCGACGGCACCCGGCACACCTACACCGGCGACCGCCTGCCCGTCACCGACCACACCCTGGCCGAGATGGAGAAGCTCATCGGCATCATGGACGAGCTCGCCGCCGAGGTCGGGGCCGAGACCCCGTGGGCTGCCGCGAAGGCCGAGGAGCTCGACACGATCGCCTTCCGCACCTGGCTCCACCAGCACTCCGACGACCAGGAGGCCATCGACAACGTCTCGATCTACGTGGCGTCCGGCATGCTGACCAAGCCGTCCTACGCGTTCTCGACGCTGCAGGCCGTGCTCATGGCGGCGTCCGCCGGGTCCTTCTCCAACCTCGTCGACGAGGACTTCATCCTCGACCGGCGTGTCGTCGGCGGCATGCAGCACGTCTCCGTCACCCTGGCCGAGAAGATCCATGAGCTCGGCGGCAAGATCATCCTGGACTCGCCCGTCCGTCAGATCGACTGGCACGAGGCGGACGCCACCACCGTCGACGAGATCAACACCGTCGCCGACGTGCGCAACGGTGTGGCCGACAACGGTGCCGCCGGTTCCGTCACCGTCCACTCGGACAGCATCACCGTCCACGCGACGAACGCGGTGCTCGCCGTGCCGCCGAACCTGTACAACCGGATCAGCTTCGTCCCGCCGATGCCGCGTGAGCAGCACATCGCCCACCAGCACATCTCGATGGGCCTGGTCATCAAGGTCCACGCGGTCTACGAGACCCCGTTCTGGCGCGAGGACGGCCTCTCCGGCACCGCCTTCGGTGGCGGACGCCTCGTCCAGGAGGTCTACGACAACACCAACTACGGCGCCGACGGCACCACCGGGGAGGACACCTACGGAACCCTCGTCGGCTTCGTCTCCGACCTCTACGCCGAGGAGATGTGGGCCCTGCCCGAGGCCGAGCGCAAGGAGCGGATCCTCTCCGCGATGGCCGACTACCTCGGCCCGAAGACCATGGAGCCGGTCGCGTTCTACCTCTCCGACATGGCCGCCGAGGAATGGACCCGCGGCGCCTACGCCACCAGCTACGACCTGGGCGGACTGCACCGCTGGGGTCACCTGCAGAACCAGCCGACCGGGCCGATCCACTACGCCTGCTCCGACATCGCCGCCGAGGGCTACCAGCACGTCGACGGCGCGGTCCGCCAGGGCGAGGCCGCGGCGCTGGCCATCCTGGAAGTCCAGGGGACGGCGCGGGAAGAGCAGGACGCATGACGGCCGTCGTAGTCACCGACGGCCGGCCTCGCAGCCCGCCGGGCAACGGTGAGTCCGTGAACAGGAAACCGCAACCCCCTGAAGAAACAGGTCAGAAGATCCCGTGACTGTGAAGAGCATCCGCGTCCGCCGGCACTTCGGTGATGGCGTCCCACATCTCCGTGAGGACGCCGTCAGTGAGATGCCACAGCTCCGCGTACGAGTGGCGCTGGCCGGCGATGGCCCCCTCCGAGTGCGTGAGAACGAACTGACCGTCGGCAACCGTGCGGTGGATGCGGTCGTAGACCAACCCCTCATCCTTGGCCTTCAGGTCGGTGAGGAAGTCGATGACGGCGTCCACCCCGTCGGCGATGTCCGGGCTGTGCTGGAGGAACACCCCGTCACGGGTGTACCTCCGGAAGCCCTCGTAGTCCTCGCCGATGAGGGTCTCAGTGAAGTACTTCGCGATAATGCCCCGGCTCTCCTCGGAGTCGACCGACGCGTCCACCTCGGTGGGGCCGTCGAGCTGGGTACGACCACTGGCGTTCGGCTCTGCGACCGGGACCAGAGAATCCCAGTGCTCGGCGAGCTTGCCGTCGGCGACACGGTAGATGTCGAACCCGACAAGGTCGGTCTCATCGAGACCGGTGAACCTCCCGTGGAGGGCCACCAGATCGCCGTCGGCGAGAACCCGCGCGTTGGTGTAGCCGAGGGCGTCGCCCGCCTCCTCGACCATCGTCTTCAGGCCGACACGGTCGCCCGCGACCAGCGGCGAGTGCTCAATGAAATCGTCGGCGAAGGCGGTGTCCAGAACGCTGGTGTCACCACGGCCGAACAGGGCGTTGTGGGCATCGAGAACGAGCTGACCGTAATTTCCTGACATGCTTCTCACTCCTTTTTCTTAGTTTTCCCCAGCGTACCGAGGTTTCCAGAAACAAGTCGCCCACCGAGGGCGACACAAATCCGTAAAAGAAGGCAGGATGGCTTCATGACCAACACAAATTCCCCCAGCTACCGCACCACCGTCCCCGCCACCGGCGAGGTCACCGCGGACTACGAACACCTCACCGATGAGGCACTGGCCACCGTCCTGGAGGACGCCGCGTCCGCCGCCGCCGTGTGGCGCGCCACCCCGATCGAGGAGCGCGCCAAGGTCGTCACCCGCGTCGCCGAGATCTTCAAGGAGCGAGCCAAGGAGCTCGGTGAGCTGGCCACCCGCGAAATGGGCAAGCCACTGGGTGAGTCCGTCGGCGAAGCCGACTTCTGCGGCGACATCTTCGCCTACTTCGCAGACAACGGCCCCACGCTCGCCGCCGATCAGGTGCTCGAAGACACCGATGACTCACGCACCGTCATCGAGCGCCGCCCGGTCGGCGTCCTGCTGGGCATCATGCCGTGGAACTACCCCTACTACCAGATCGCCCGTTTCGCGGCCCCGAACCTGGTCACCGGCAATGTGATCCTGCTCAAGCATGCCGAGTCCGTGCCCGGCTGCGGTCTGGTCGTCGAGGAGATCGTGCGTCAGGCGCTGCGCGAGGGCGGCTACCCGGAGGCCGTCTACACCAATATCTTCGCCACCCACGAGCAGGTCTCCACCATCATCGAGGACCCGCGGGTGCAGGGTGTCTCCCTGACCGGTTCCGAGCGTGCCGGTGCCGCGATCGCCGCCCAGGCCGGTGCCGCACTGAAGAAGGCCGTCCTGGAGCTCGGCGGCTCGGACCCCTACGTCATCCTCTCCACCTCCGACGTGAAGGAGGCGGCGGCGAACGCGGTGGCGATCCGCCTGGAGAACACCGGCCAGGCCTGCAACTCCAACAAGCGGATCATCGTCTCCGAGGACATCTACGACGAGTTCGTCGCCGAGGCCGTTGAGCTGGTCAGCGCCCTGACACCGAAGGATCCGGCACAGATCGAGGACTACACCGCGGAGAAGGCCTTCGGTCCGCTGTCCTCGGAACGCGCCGCGGAAAACCTGCTCGACCAGATCGGCCGTGCCGTGGACGCCGGCGCGAACCTGCGGGTCGGTGGCACCCGGGTCGACGGTGACTTCGCCGGCGGCTTCTACGTCGCCCCGGCCGTGGTCACCGACATCCCGGTCGGCTCCCCCATCGCCTACGAGGAGTTCTTCGGCCCGGTCGTGACCGTGTACAAGGTCTCCTCCGACGAGGAGGCCCTGAAGCTGGCCAACGACACCCAGTACGGTCTCGGCTCCACCGTGTGGGCTGTCGAGGAAGGACGCGCCGAGAAGTTCGCCGAGGGCCTGGAGGCCGGCATGACCGGCGTGAACCAGTCCGCCCCGGAGACCGAGTCCATGCCCTTCGGTGGCGTGAAGCGCTCCGGCTACGGCCGTGAGCTGGGCCCGCTGGGCATGGACGAGTTCGTCAACAAGCGGCTCTACTCCGTGAAGAAGTAGACCACCACTGCTCGAACGTGGCTTTCGAACGCGAGCTTTCCACGTCCGGACGTCCGCCATGATGTTCTCTGTGCCCGGCGAACGACCGTGCACCCCGGCCCGCCGACGCCCACATCGTCGGCGGGTCGGGTCACTGACCGCGGCACGCCGTCGCGCACACAAGAGAGAACATCATGACCACGACACCTCCCACCGGACCTCATGACCAGTCGAACCCCTACGGCGCACCGTACGGTGCACCGGGGCAGCCCACCCAGCAGTTCGCCCAGCCGGGTCAGTTCGGCCAGCCGGCACCCTACGGTGCACCGGCCCCGCAGGAGCCGAAGAAGAAGCCCTTCTACAAGCGCGTCTGGTTCATCATCCTGACTGTCCTCGTGGTCATCGGCATCATCGCCGCAGCCACCGGCGGCAGTGATGACGACAAGGACAGCTCGGAGGCGGCGTCCTCCAACAACAACACCGTCTCCGCGCCGGACGCAGGGGAACAGGTCGATGCCCCGGCCGCGGACGCTGCTGATGCTGAGGACGCCGGGGACGCCGGTTCCGACGACTCAGCCGGTTCGGACGATTCTGTCCCCGCCGACTTCCAGTCGGCCCTGCGCAGCGCCAAGCGCTACTCGGACACGATGCACATGTCGAAGGCCGGACTGTACGACCAGCTGACCAGCGAATACGCCGACAAGTTCTCCCCGGAGGCTGCCCAGTACGCCGTGGACAACGTCGACGCAGACTGGAACGAGAACGCCCTGAAGAGCGCGGAGAGCTACTCGGACACGATGCACATGTCTAAGGTCGGCATCTACGACCAGCTGACCAGTGAATACGGCGGGCAGTTCCTCCCCGAAGAAGCCCAGTACGCGGTGGACACCATGACCGCCGACTGGAACAACAATGCACTGGAAAGCGCACGGAGCTACCAGGACACGATGGACATGTCCCCCGAGGGCATCCGCGACCAGCTGACCAGTGAGTACGGTGGGCAGTTCACCCAGGAGGAAGCCGACTACGCCATCGCGAACCTGTAGTCACTCCTCCGGGTCCGCCGGGGTCTGACGCTGCAGATCCTCGGCGAGCATGACGAGGATCCCGTCGGGCCCGCGCAGGTAGGTCAGCCGGTAGACGCCCTGGTAGTCGGCCACCCCGCGCAGCGGCAGACACCCGTGTCCGGCCGCGACCTCGAGAGCGGCGTCCAGGTCATCGACCTGTAGGGCGATGCGGTGCATCCCGATCTCGTGGGGGAGGGTCGGCCCGGTCGGGATCGCCGCGGGGTGGATGTACTCGAACAGCTCGATGCGTCCGTGCCCGTCCGGGGTGCCGAGCAGCGCGATCCGGGCGTGGTTGCCGTCGAGCCCGACGGCTGTGTCCGCCCACTCCCCGCTGACCTCGTCGGTGCCCAGGAGGGTGAGGCCGAGGTCGGTGAAGAAGGAGACGGTGGCGTCCAGGTCGCTTACGGCGATGCCGACGTTTTCAAGTCTGACTGACATGGGTCCACGGTAGCGGGGCAGCGGCTCTGCCGGGTACCACCACTTCCTCCGTCCAATGCAATGTCGGCATCTTGGGATCGCAGGATGGAAAACTCTCGGAAAACCATCCTGCGATCCCAAGACGCGGACATGGGTTGCGGCGGAACAGCTGAAGGCCCGGCCAACTCCCGAGCGCCCATGGTTTCTGTACCGATACAGGACCCGCGTCAGAGCGTCCTGCAGGGCACCACTACGATTTCTCACAGTCGACCCGACGGCGTCCTCATGAAGCGCACCACCCTGCCATGAAGACCCGCGGTCCCCACCAGGACCCGGCGCCGCCGGCGACACCCGGCTCCTCAACGCGGCGACCCCGCAGCTCGGCCTCCCCACGCTCACCCGGGAGTAACTGCACCATGCATGCCCTGACGATCAGCGTCCTCGTCCTGATCTTCCTGCTCGGAACCCTGCGCAACATCAACCTCGGCATCCTCGGCCTCATCGGCGCCTTCCTCGTCGCCCTGGCCGTCCCCGAATTCGCCGATGCCGCCGAAGACTCCGGCGATGTCTTCGACCAGGTTTTCGGTGGTTTCCCCGTCGACCTCATGATCGCGCTGATGGGTCTGACCTACCTCTTCGGCTTCGCCCAACTGAACGGCACCATCGACATCATCCTGCGCTGGGCGATGCGCGCGGTGCGCGGCAACCGGGCGGTGATGCCGTGGATCTTCTTCGCGCTGACCGGCTTCTTCATGTCCATCGGCGCGATCTTCGCGATCGGCGTCATCTCCCCGCTGGCTGTCCCGTTCGCCCGCCGCTACCGCATCAACCAGCTGATGATGGGCATGATGGTCGTCCACGGCGGTATGGCCGGCCTGCTCAGCCCGCTGAGTGTCTACGGCATCTACGTCAATGACTTCCTCAAGAACAACGACCTCGGCAGCCACACATGGACACTGTTCCTCATGGCCCTGGTGTTCAACGTCCTCATGGGTGCCATCGTCTTCGTCTTCCTGGGAGGACGCCGCCTCATCGGCGCGCAGGCCCGCGCCGAGATGGCCGAGATCCGGGCTGAGATGGAGGACACAGCGGACGCCGAAACGACCGAGACGGGATCCGGATCCACCACAGTCGCCACCGCCACGACCCGTGCGGTGACGCCGTACCAGTGGGCGACGATCGTCGGGCTGGCCGCCCTCGTCATCGGGGCCGGGATCTTCGCGCTCGACATCGGCGTGGTGTCGCTGACGATCGGCGGCGTGCTGGCGATCATGAAGCCGGTCGAGTCGCGCAAGGCGCTGGACAATGTGTCCTGGGCGACGATTGTGCTGGTCGGCGGCATGGTGACCTACATCGAGGTACTGCAGGCCGCCGGGACGGTCGACTGGATCTCGGACAAGATGTCCTCGATGGGCGCGCCGATGATCGGCCTGCTACTGCTCTGCTACCTGTCCGGTGTGGTCTCGGCGCTGGCATCCTCCATCGCCACGATCGGTATCGCGATCACCATGGCCGCCCCGTTCCTGGTCAACGGAGACCTCCCGGTCGCCGGTGCCGCCGCAGCGATCGCCGTCGCAGCGACAGTGGTGGACGTCTCGCCGTTCTCCACGAACGGTGCGATGGTGCTGGCCAACGTGGACGCCGAGCACCGCGACAAGTTCTTCCGGCAGATGCTGGTCTACTCCGGTGTGGTCGTGGCGGTCGGGCCGCTGGCGGCGTGGCTGATGGTGCTGCTGCCGTTCTAGTGGTCGTCGGCATTCAAGCGTGTCAATCAGGCGACACCTCGCCCGTAATCGAACCCCCCGCCACCCCCGTTCGAGACGTCCGCGTCCGTCGCAGCGATAGTGTCAGCAACGGACATGAGGACCGGCGCGACACCACGCGTAGCAGGTGTCCCGGAGAGACGGAGAGACCATGAACGACCAGCAACGACCCGAGAACCCGTTCCGGGTGACGCAGCCGACGCCACCGTCCGCTGCTCCGGCGTCGATGCCGAACATGGCGCCGAGAGCGGCGTCCCCCGCGATGCTGGCGGCACCTGCCCAGGAGAAGAAGCAGGGGAAGGGCGGCACGGTCGTGCTGTGGCTCTGTGCCGCTTTCGGCGCGTACATGACGGTCTTCGGTGCCTTCGATGTCCGCTATTCGGTGGTCTACGCTCTGGGCGGGGTGCTGCTCGGTCTGGCCATCACCCTCGGGTTCGGCTGGCCGCTGTACTGCCGCAGCCGGGACAGGAAAGCCCTCGCGGCATGGGAGAAGGACCGGTCGGAGACCAGGGAGCTGTCCGCCCTGCTCACCAGCGAGGACGCCGCGATCGCGCAGGCGCTGGCTCCCCGACCCCGGCCTGAACCGATGCCCCGAAACTGGAAGAAGGTCGGTACTGCGGTGGCGATCATCACCGTGCTGGGCGGCGTCCTGATCAGCGCGGGGGACGCCGAGTACAAGGAGAACAACCCGGATGCCGTGACCTCGACGGAGACCTGAGTCCGTTCCGGACACGCCCGCACAACGACCCCCGCACCATGACTGGTGCGGGGGTCGTTGTGCGTTCTGCAGGTGTTCCCGGGGGCGCCTGTCCCGGTACCCGTGCCTGACTCTCTGCCTAGGAGCCGAGGATGCTGCTGCCGCTGACCGGGGCCTTCGGGGCCGGGGCGTGCTGCTCGACGAACTGGCGGGCCTGCTCCGGGAGCTCCTGGGCGTGGGAACCGAACTGGTGGAACGGCTCGAGGAAGCTGTTGATATCCATGGTGAAGTCCTTTCGGTGGTGGTCGCTGTCCGGCGACCGTCAAGCGGTAGGGGGATCTGAGTCGATCTCACCGGGCACGTTCGCTGTGCCCGATGACGATCAATCTACGAACCCACTCTTGGACCACCATGGAATCCTGCCCCGAGATACCGCAGCGTTTCCTGGTGAGTACGGGTCGGTGACCAGGGGTTACCTCCAGGGGATGCGGTGTGGGCTGGCACCGGGCTGGCAGAGAACCGTCACGGGTATCTTGCCGCCTTCCAATGAGGAAGGATCAACCGCATGAACAAGCACTTTTGGCCCGGACTTCAAGGCCCGGGCCATCGGCTGGTGCAGCAGCAGCGCAGCGACTACCCGTCGATGACCGCGGTGTGCCGGGCACTCGGCGACGAGTGTCAAGCCCCGGGGTTTGTAGAGGGTGCGAAAGGACGGTTTACGGATAGTGGTGGATCGTATGGACGGTGGGGGTCAGGCGGCGCGGGGCACTGTCCGAGTCCTGGCCCGGGGGCCGGTGTGCGGTACCGGGGAGTCCGCCCCGTCCACGACCGGGGTATCAGGGGCACGACCGTGGGGATAAGCTTCCTCGAACTCGGCCGGTGATTTGTACTCGATCGACGAGTGCGGCCGGGTGGTGTTGAACCAGTGCACCCATTCGGACGTGGCGGCCTCGACGTCGTCGATGCCGGTCCATGGACCCCGATTGCGGATCAGCTCGGCCTTGTACAACGAGTTCACCGCCTCTGCCAGGGCGTTGTCGTAGGGGTCTCCCTTCGACCCGACCGATGCGACGGCCTGCTCGTCATCCAGGGCTTCGCCGTAGCGGAACGCCCGGTACTGCACACCCCGGTCGGAGTGGTGCACCAGGCCGGACAGGTTGTTCCAGCCTTCCCGCCGTCGTTGGTAGATGCCCATGGTCAGGGCGTCTTTGGCCAGTCCGGTGTACAGGGAACGCGAGCACTGCCAGCCGACGATCATCTGGGAGAACACGTCGGTGACGAAGGCGACGTACACCCATCCGGAGAATGTGCGGACGTAGGTGATGTCTGCGACCCACAGGCGGTTGGGCCAGTAGCTGGCGAAGTGCCGGTTGACCAGGTCCGCGGGGCACTTTTCCCTCGGAGCGGAGCGGGTCGTGTTCGGTGCTTTGGCCCTCACGATGCCGTGCAGGCCGGCCGCGCGCATGAGTCGTTCGATGGTGCAACGGGCCACATGGCCCCGTTGGTGCGGGTCGTCGCGGTTGATCACGACGTGCATCTTCCTGGCGCCGTAGGCGTCGTAGTTCGCTTGGTGCACGGTGATGATCTCCTCGGTGAGTTTCTCGTCACGCAGGGTGCAGGCTGATGGTGGTCTGGTGGTGTGTGCGTAGAAGGTGGACGGGGCGATCTTCACACCGGCGCTGCGTGGTGCCCGGCAGATCGGCTCGACCCGATAGTCTTCCTTGTGCGAGTTGATGTATTTGCAGATCAGCGCAAGGGGCGGTCGAGCTCCGCGGCGAAAAAAGCCGAGGCGGATTTGAGGATCTCGTTAGCGCGGCGCAGCTCCCGGTTTTCCTTTTCCAGGGCGTGGATCCGGTCGGTGTCGTCGGTGGTGGTCCCGGGACGCTGGCCGTTGTCGATCTCGGTGCGGCGGACCCAGCCGCGCAGAGTTTCCCGGGAGATGCCGAGTTGGTCGGCGACTCTGCGGATCGCGCCGCGAGCGGTGTCGGGGTCGGTCTTCGCGTCGAGGACCATGAGGATGGCTCGCTGTCGGAGTTCGTCGGGGTACTTGCGTGGTGCTGGCATGGTGGGAGGTTCCTTTCTGTGGCTTCCCACCCTCCATCATCCCCGGGACGGTTCAGACTTCACCTACGTGATGACCAACGCCGGGTGGGTGTAGGTCGCGTTCATCGTCGATGTGTTTTCCCAGCGGATCGTCGCCTGGCACGCGCAAACATCTAAGGGCGTGGAACTGGTGCGGATCCCGTTGCGCCTGGCGCTGTGGGAGCGCAAGCGAAGTGATCATCCCGTCGTTCGTGAAGAGCTGGTGCACCACAGTGA
>NZ_BJNT01000016.1 GCF_006539825.1 Corynebacterium variabile | reverse complement strand
CTCGTAGTCTCTGACATGATCACACCATACAACGGTTTAGTCGCTATAGCAACTAGTTGTAGCAACGACTCGAAGAAGGCGTGACCCGCAGTCTTAGAAAGCTAAGGTTTACAAGACACGTGCGGCGAGCGCGTCAACAACCATGGCTCCTGCGGGAACCGTCACGAAAAGTGTCTCGTTAACCTGTCTCACCGCAATGGGGACTGTCCCGGGTTTGGTAGACATTGTTTACGGGTCCACTGTCGGCAACGCGCAATGCTGCCGAACACGACGCCACCTGTATATGGTCAGTTCAGCAGTGCCTTCCGGGCGCGGCGAGAACACCAACAGAAATCCTGGACAACCCGACTTCCGCGTTGTATACATTGTTTACAGTCCGCTGTTCGTCATTGCTTCTCGTTTCCATTCCACCCCATGGAGGTCACCACATGCCCACCCGTAAGCAAGCCCCCACCCGCCACGGCCGCGTTGTCTCTGTCCGGCTCGACGACACCCTCATCGCCCAGCTCGACGAGCTCGCCGAACGCACCGGACGCTCACGCAGTGTCTACATCAAGCGGGCCCTCGAGATTGCCCTGCCTCAGTTGGAGCAAGAGTACGGCCAGCAAGTCCTGAACCTCGTCAGCACGCAGCGGCAACTGGCCCCAGAACAGAACCGAGGCACAGTACCCGAGCTTCCCATCCCCCGGGCTGACGTCGCCGCCACACTGCGCGCCTACGATCCATCGACAACCCCCGACGACATAGACCTTCTCCTCAAGCAGATGCAGGCCATGTTCACTCGCCTGGTCAACCACGACGGGTATAGTCACCAGGCCGCAGAACAGGCTGTACGGGCCATGCACCTCGACGAATACACCGCTGCGATCACCGAACGAGACAGTCGTACCCAGGTGCGAAAAGCAACCGAAGAAGAGGTAGCCGACCTCACCATCGCCGACGCCCTCAACGGTGCCGGCTGCGACAGCTACGAGGAATACGAACAACGCTACCGCGACTGGCTGTAACTAGTGATCTGACGATGCTGCAACAACAGCAGGAGAGGGGTTGCCTATCTGGATCTACTTATTTCCGTGAATACAATGTAGCTGATGAGGTACACGGCAGCAATGGCAGCAAAGGCGGATAATGCGATGAATACTACACTTCCTTCAGTAATCCATCCCGTAATTCCCGCGACTACCGAAGACAGAACTGTTGACAGTATTGCATTGCCGTAGATGAATTTTATGTGAAGTCGATCTTCGGTTCCATTAACCCCGGTATTTATAAAACTCCAAAAACTCATTGCGGACCTACTTTCATATAACTAGACATGGTTAGTTGCATAGTTTGTTGAAGTCGATTGCTCCACCTCCAGCCGTCTTCGCAATGTTGCAGACTGCCCCTGCTAGCGAGTTCACGACCGTTGCAGGGGCACATACGAGGAAGCCCTGTGCCCGATAAAGGGCCCAACCTGCCCTGGCCTTTCCGAAATCAAGATCGAAAGGCTTGATCTTCGTGTTGATCCTGGACTTCGTCTTGGCTTGCTGACCCTCGTCTTCAAGTCCGTCGATGATGAGGCGTTCCGCCTCTTCCTCGCTGAAGTATTCGGAAACATCATTAGCTAACTCTCCGGGGGTGTATCCGATTTCCGATGCAGATTCCCTGAAGCGTTCATTTCCGGTATGCGTGTCGACCTTATCCGGGTTCTTATACCGGTCGGAAGACTTCTTGATTTCCTGGTTTCAGATTCCCCCGGACTGTCCAGCGGTAGGTTTTTCTGCAACATCAGTGTTTGCGTTTTCCGGGCCGACAAAAAGGGCCAGGGGAACCACGACAGAGAATGCCGCGGCGGCCAAGCGCTTCATCATTGAAGAGTGCATGTGAGGACCATATCTGTGAGGGATATTTTTCTGTGACGCACAATACGCGATAGGGGGATTCAGGGCAACAGTTGTTACTAAACTGTAATCATTGATACTGGCCCTGGTTTTCCGTATCAAGTACACGATAGATGGCTCTTCGCGATACGGAGTGCGTAGCTGACGGTGGGGCAGCTGCGGTGTGTCACAACATGAAGAGGCCCTGGCCGGTACAAGATGAGAGTTGCGAAGCCATCATCTGAACCGAACCAGGACCCTAGAAGTGCACACTACTGGCAACCTCGTCGCTGACACCATCTGCCGCACCGCTGAAATCGGATTGACCATCACCGACGCCGCCGATGCCGGCCTGTTCACCGCCATCGACGCCGCCCCGGTGGCCGTCGACGATCAGTGCCCTGGCTGTAAACATCCGGGTGTGCTGCGAGATCACGTCACCCGGCAGCTGGTGGACCTGCCTGTAGTCGGCTTCCCGACGAGGCTTCACGTCCGGGTACCGCGCTTCACCTGCACCAACCCCACCTGCACCAGGAAGATCTTCCAGACCTCCCTGCCGTGCGCCGACGATGGAGCCACGCTGACCCGTCGGGTGACCCGCTGGATCCTCCAGCGCCTTGCCATCGACCGGATGAGCGTCGCGGCAACCGCCAAGGCCCTCGGCGTGGGCTGGGAATTGGTCAACAAGGTCGCCGTCACCGCCACCCGGAACCTCGTCTACGCCGACCCGTCGCACCTGGCCGGAGTACGGATCCTCGGAGTCGATGAGCATGTCTGGAAGCACACCCGCCGGCCCGGCGAGCCGTCCTCAATGGTCACCGTCCTGGTGGACCTGACCCCACTGGTCGACGGGGCGGGTCCGGCCCGTCTGATCGACATGCGGCCCGGGCGCAGCGCCGAGGTTCTACGAAGCTGGTTGCAGCAACGCAGCGAAGCGTTCCGCGAGTCGGTTCAGGTGGTGACGATGGACGGCTTCGCCGGCTACGCCACCGCCGTGGACCACGCCCTGCCCGCGGCGACGAAGGTGATGGACCCATTTCATGTGGTGCACCTGGCCGCCGAGAAGCTCACCGGGTGTCGGCAACGCCTGCAACGAGAAACGACCGGGCGGCGTGGACGCAAGGATGACCCGCTGTACAAGCACCGTCGTAGCCTGATGACCAGGACGAACTATCTGACCGAGCGGCAGAAACAACGGCTGAATCTGCTGTGGGCCACTGACGACGATTACGTCGCTTTGCAGGTCACCTGGGCGTTCTACCAGGACGTCATCGCCGCGTACGGCCACCCGGACAAGTCACGGGGCAAGAAGTTGATGTCCAGGGTGATCGACGCTCTGCGTCAGGGTCTACCCGCGGGGCTGGAGGAGCTGGCACAGCTTGGACGGACCCTGTGGCGCCGACGGGCCGACATCCTGGCGTACTTCGATGTGGGAGCGTCGAACGGCCCCGTCGAGGCCATCAATGGACGGCTGGAGCATCTGCGCGGCATCGCCCTGGGATTCAGAAACCTCGACCACTACATCTTGCGGTCGTTGATCCACTCCGGGCAGCTCCGCGACCGGATCAACGCACTGTGAATCGCGAAGAGCCGGTAAACCCGGCCGACGGGCCCTGCAGCGCGTATAACGGACACATGCCTGATTTCTCCCTCTCCGCCGGGGTGCTCACGGAACTCCGTGACACCGCGGCGTCCGACCCTGCGCTGCGTATCGCAACCAACGCCGTAACCTCGACAGACATCGACAGTGTCACCCTCAACCGGGCCGCGGTCACCGCTGTCGACCCGACGACGGAGGTGAAGCTCGATTCCCTGGGCGTCACCGACCAGAAGCAGTCCGGCCGCTGCTGGATGTTCGCCGGGCTCAACGTCTTCCGCCACCGTGTCGCCGAGAGCCTCAACGTCGAGGACTTCGAGTTCTCGGAGTCGTACCTCCAGTTCTACGACAAGATCGAGAAGTCGAACCACGCACTGCGACGCCTCGACGAGCTCTTCCGTTCCGGAGTCACCGACCCCGACGACCGCCTGGTCAACAGCCTGCTGACCCACGTCGCCCATGACGGCGGCTGGTGGAACTACCTGGTCAACCTCGTCGGCAAGTACGGCGTCGTGCCGAAGGAGGCGATGGGCGAGACCTTCAACTCCGGCAACACCCACCAGATGGACGCCCGGCTGCAGACCGTACTGCGCGCCACCGCCTGGAAGATCCGGGAGGCCGTGCTCGCGGGTGCCGGCGCGGAGACCACCGCGCCGATCATCGAGGCCGGCCTGAAGGACGCCCACCGCGTCCTCGCCACCCACCTCGGCCTGCCCCCGGAGCGGTTCGTCTGGCAGTACCGCGACTCGAGCGGCACTGACAAGGAGTTCCACCGCGAGGGCGAATTCACCCCGCTGGAGTTCCGGGACCGTGTCCTGTCCGACGAGTTCACCGGCGGGCTGGAGAACTACGTCTGCCTGGTCGACGACCCCCGCGAAGAGAACCCCTACGGCGCCGCGTACAGCGTCGCCGAGGGGACCAACATGTGGGGCACCGCCGACACCTCCTACATCAATGTCGGGGTCAGCGAGCTCAAGCGCATCGCGAAGGCCAGCATCGACGCCGGTGAGCCGGTCTGGTTCGCCTGCGACGTCAACCGCCAGTTCGCCGCCGCCCTGGGCATCTGGAACGCCGACCTCTACGAGCGCGACGCCCTCTACGGCACCACCACGGTCTCCGGACCGGGGACCTCGAAGGCCGACCAGATGCGCACCCGCGAATCCATGCCTACCCACGGCATGGTCCTCACCGGCTACGACAACGAGGCCGGCACCTGGCGCGTCGAAAACTCCTGGGGCACGAAGAGCCACGGCGAGCACGCCAAGCTCGCCGGCGCCGGGTCGATGAAGGGCTACGGCACCATGAAGGACTCCTGGTTCGACGACAACGTCTTCCAGATCGCCGTCCACCGCCGACTGCTCGGTGACGACTTCCCCGGCCTCGACGCCCTGGACCGTGGCGAGACCACTGTCCTGCCGATCTGGGATGCAATGGCCTGAGCGAGATGAGTGAGAACATGAACGGAATCAACACAGACACCCTCGCCGGATTCGCCGCGGACCTGGCGTCCGACGCGTCCTGGAAGGTCGCCCGCAACGCCGCGACCGCCGCGGACGTGCAGAAGCTGACCCTCGACCGGGAGATCCTGGCGTCCGCCGACCACTCCATGTCCGTGAAGCTGGACCAGTGGGCCGTCGCCGACCAGCAGCGCTCCGGGCGGTGCTGGCTGTTCGCCGGACTGAACTCCGTGCGTGGCGACGCCATGGACGAGACCGGCATCAAGGACCTCGAGTACTCGCAGTCCTGGCTGCACTACTGGGACAAGCTGGAGAAGGCGAACTACCTGCTCACCGCGATGGTCGAGCTCGCCGACCGGCCGCTGGACGACCGCACCGTCCAGCACCTGCTGGACCACCCGGCCGAGGACGGCGGACAGTGGAACATGTTCGTCGCGCTGGTCGAGAAGTACGGCATCGTCCCGAAGTACGCCATGCCGGAGACCTGGTCGTCCTCGCACACCGCGAAGATGAACCGCGACATCTCCACAGCCACCCGCACCGGTGCGCTGCGGATCCGTGCCGAGATCGCCGGGGGCGGTGACGGGTCGACCGCCCACCGCGCCGCGCTCGGTGAGGTCCACCGGATCCTCACCGCCCACCTCGGCGTCCCGCCGGAGGAGTTCGTCTGGCAGTACCGCGACAAGAACGACGAGTTCCACCGCGAGGGCACGCTCACCCCGCTCGAGTTCGCGGCGAAGTACCTCCCCGCCGACCTCGGCGAGTATGTCTGCCTGGTCAACGACCCGCGCGACTCCTCCCCCTACGGCGAGAAGTTCACCGTCGACTACCTCGGCAATGTCGTCGGCGCAGCCCCGGTCACCTACCTCAACGCCCCGACCGCCGTCCTCAAGGACGCCGCGGTCGCCGCACTCCAGGAAGGACGCCCCGTCTGGTTCGGCTGCGACACCGTCGCCCAGTCCGACCGCGACAAAGGCGTGTGGGACGCCCACCTGCACGACTACACCGGCTTCTACCAGGTGGAACTCGGTGTGGAGGCGCTCGACAAGCAGGCCCGCGTCCTCACCGGCGAATCCCTCATGACCCACGCCATGGTCATCACCGGTGTAGACCTCGACGACTCCGGCGTCCCGGTGAAGTGGCGCGTGGAGAACTCCTGGGGTCCGAAGAACGCGGACAAGGGCTTCTGGACGATGAACGACTCCTGGTTCGACGAGTACGTCTTCGTCATTGCCGTGCACCCCGACCGACTGCCGCAGGAGTACCGGGACGCCTGGGCCTCCGACGCCACCCCGCACGTGCTGCCCGCATGGGACCCGATGGGCGCGCTGGCCGACTAGCGTCCGGCGAGCCGGTGCGAGCTGACGAACGCCCAGACCTCGGTCGTGGCGTCCAGCGAGTAGCTCGTCGCCTCCGCGGTGTCGCTGGCGGCGCCGCGCTCCGCCCCACCCGAGGTGCCCGTGGAGTCGCCCGGCCAGGTGTGTCCACCGTCGCCGACGCGGAGGTGGACCACGTCGCGTCCGTTCCCGCACATCGGCCACTGCACCCGGCGCACGTCGCCGGCCAGGGCCGTGGACACCGGATCCGGGGAACAGTTGTTACGCGCCGCGACCGCCTCCGCCCGCTCACGGGCCGGCTGGTAGGACGCGCCGTGGCGGTTTCCTCCGTCGTACTCGATGGTCTCGTCCTGCACCCCGTGGATGTCCAGGAAGGAGGTCGACGGGTTCTCACAGTTCCCGCCGGTACCCGGGTAGTAGGCGCCGGAGACAGCGGCCGTCGCCGCGAAGATCTCGGGGGCCCGGCAGGCCAGCTTCGCCGCGAAACCACCGCCGTTGGACATGCCCGTGGCGTAGATCCGTGAGGCGTCGACATTGTAGGTGCTGTTCACCGCGGCGAGCATGTCCGTGGTGAAGCGCAGGTCCTCACCGTCGGAGGTCTTCGCGTAGGGCGCGCCCTCCCAGGCGTCCCCCACGCCCTGCATGTAGACGACGATCGCCGGCAGGTTGTCGAGCGAGGCGAACCGCTGCATGTTTTCCGCGGTCTGGTTGTACCCCGGGTAGGCGAAGAGCACCGGGGTCGGCGTGTTCGGGTAGTAGTCGTCCGGCACCGAGAGGATCGCGGTGCGGTCCTTGTCGCCGCTGTGCAGCGTGATCTTCGTGGACTGGCCCGGGGCGGGACCGTCGAGCCTCTTCCCCTCACCGATCGGCGCCTTCGCGTCACTGACCACCGCATTCTCCGACCCGGTGATGGCGGCGGACTCCGCGATCCGCTGGTCCCGGTAGGAGTCCAGCACCTCCGGGGCCTCACCGACCGCGGAATGCGAGGAGACGACGGCCACCCCGGCCGTGACGGCGAGTGCGAGGACGCCTCCGGATATGCGGAGGCGACGATTGCGGAGGCCGGGGACGGAAGGGCGGCGAGTGGGCTGCACCCCACCGTTCTATCTACTCACCAGCACGAGGTCAACGTGCCACGCTCAGACCGCCTCAGCCCGGCCCACTTCATATGAGACTCAGTTCACGGCGATTCGGTGATTATGAGGACATTGTGATTTTGCCGGCTATAGTATTTCCCTCCATGAGCATCTTCCGCCGGCGCTCCGCCGCCGTCTTCTCCGTCACCGCCGTCACCGCCCTCGCCCTCGGCACCGCCGCGTCCGCCGTTGCGGCCCCCGGCATCCCGCCGTCCCTCGTGGAGTCCGACCCGACCATCGCGCAGCCCGCGACCGACTCCTTCTACACACCACCGGCTGAGATCCCCGACAACCCGGGGTCGCTGATCCGCTCCCAGTTCGCCCCGCAGCTGCTCGACGCCTTCGACGTGGGGGACGCCCCGGGTCGGGCCGACAAGATCCTGTACACCTCCACCACCCAGAACGGTGAGAAGGTCGCGACCAGCGGTGTGGTCCTCGAGCCCACCGGTAAGTGGACCGGCAAGGGCCCGACCCCCACCCTCGTCTTCGCCCCGGGCACCCGCGGCGCCGGTGACGACTGCGCCCCCTCCCGCGCCGGTGCCCAGTTCGCCGGGGTGAACCTGTCCAACGCGGCGGTGAACCTCAACTACGAGTACCCCTTCTACGCCGCCGCGTCCGCCATGGGTTACCGCGTCATCGTCGCCGACCTCATCGGCCTCGGCACCCCGGGCCAGCACACCTACGTCAACCACACCGAGGAAGGTCACGCGGTGCTGGACGCTGCCCGGGCCGGACTCGCCTTCTCCGGCTCCCCCGAGGACTCCCCGGTCGCCTTCTACGGCTACTCCCAGGGTGGCGGTGCCGCCGCCGGCGCGGCCGAGCACGCGGCGTCCTACGCCCCGGAGCTCAACGTCAAGGGCACCTTCGCCGGAGCCCCGCCGGCCAGCCTCGACGCCGTGGCCGGGGCCATCGACAACCACATGATCGAGGGTGTGCTCGGCTACGCGCTCAACGGTGCGCTCGCGCGGCACCCGGAGCTGGCGTCGCTGCAGGACGAGTACTTCAACGACGAGGGCAAGCGGTACATGGCCTCCACCGCGAACGAGTGCATCGGCAACTCCGTGGCCAACTGGGCCTTCCGCGACACCCGCACCCTGACCAAGGACGGCCGGTCGTTCTCCGAGATCATCCGGGACGACGAGCGACTGCGCAACGTCCTGCTCGACAGCAACTACAAGCTGGGGTCGCGGGCCCTCAACGCCCCGATGATGGTGCTCAACGGACGCAACGACGACACCATCCCCTGGGGCCAGGCCCGTGACACCGCCGCCGACTACTGCGCCTCCGACGGCACCGTGAAGTTCGTCACCGACGAGACGCCCTCGGTGCTGCCGCGGTCCGTCATCAACCACGCGGTGCCGATGATCTCCCAGGTCGGTACCGGGTTCCAGTACATCAACGACCGTTTCAACGACGTTCCGGCGCCGTCGGACTGCGGCCAGTTCTAGGGCTGCTCCCTGGGGCTTGACTCCTGGGGCCGGCTCCCCGGCGCCCTGACGCCCCCTCCACAAAGTGTTACCGGTTTTCACTGGTACTACTTTCCGCGACCCGGGGAAATGCCGGATCACGGCACCCGAAGCTGGTAACACTTCTCAGCCCCGCTGTGCGATCCGCCGCTCACACAGCCGGACGGCGTCCAGGAGCACCTTCTCCAACGTCTTCACATCATCGAGATGTCCCTTCGTCACCCGGACGACATGCCAGTCGAGGTTCGCCAGCTCCGCATTGATCCGGGAATCCTTGTCCCGCACCGACCTGTGAAGATGTCCGGACCCGTCATACTGCAGAGCCAGCTTCAACTCCTCGCAGCCCAGGTCCAGCCGCGCCACGATCCGGCTGTTCCCTGCCCCTCGCCCGTGCACCGGATCCGACACCGAGCCGTTGGCATGGACCACCATCTGGCTGGTGAGCTTCCGTCCGGTTCCCCGCATGATCCGCCTGGTCATCAGCCGCATGAGCGTTTCCATGGGCGATTCACCACCCTGATCGCACCAGCTCGTGAGCACCTCCATCCTGCGCCGGTCCAGATGATGGGCACAAGCCTCCGGCAACTCCTGAGGGTCGATACCGAATATCCGGGACATCGCGTCCACGAGCTGTACAGCGCGCACCCCGGCATCTGTCAGCCCGGTGCCCACCGGGATATTCCAGGAATGCTCCCCGCTCCACAGTGACTTCAGACAGTGGATCAGGGTCAGCACCGGCGGCGTGACCTGCAGGTCCCGGAATCCCGGGTCGATACGGTAGGTGGGGATCTGCGCGAGCGCGCGTGTTTTCCGTCGTCGGGTGATCTCCGACGAGGATGCGGCGACCGTACTGACCCCCCGCCGGCCAGCACCGAGGTACCCGCGTCGTCGACGAAGTACTCCAGACCCCACTGCGCCGCTGCCGTCCACCCCGACATCACCCAGTGCGGATGTTGCAGATGGCACAGTCTCGCCCGGGTCAGTGCGTCCAGCCCATACGCCAGACCCCGGGGGTGCGACTGCGCACCGAGCGAGACGATCGTGGCGTCCCGCAGATTCTGCTTCGGCACCCACAGTCCGTTGACCTGCACATGTATCTCCGCCGCCGACTCCGGCGTCGCCTTCCGCCCCAGCTCCCGGAGCCGCACCGGTCGCAGTCGCTGCACCACATGCAGCGGGGCGAAGTGCTCCCGGGCGATCCGCCTGTCCAGTTCCGTCCCCTGATAACCCATGTTTCCCCGGCTCCCCGTTTTCCTGTTTCTTCCCCGAAATGCTTTTCCTGTCAATCACAGTACGGTACGGTCAGGCGCATGACCGGGGGAATACTCAACGGAAACATGTCGGGAAATGTGTCGGATGCGCTGGGTTCGCAGGCACTCGTGGGAGCGGTGGACGCCGCGCCGCCGGACGGGTGGCGGCGCGTCCTGCACCGTCTCTCACGGGGCCGGGTGAATCCGGGCGAATCGCAGCGTCAGGTCGAAGCGCGCGAGCTACAGGAACGGATCAGGACGCCACTGCGCGGCGACTACCGGATCGCCGTGATGAGCCTCAAGGGTGGTGTCGGCAAGACGACGACCACGGTGGCTCTCGGCGGGATCTTCGCCTCCACCCGAGGCGACCGGGTCGTGGCGGTGGACGCCAATCCGGACCTGGGGACGCTGGCCCGACGCGTCGTGGACACGGACGGTGCGCCGACGGTCCGCGATCTGCTCGCTGTGCCGGACGCCTCCCGGTATCCGCAGGTGAAAGCACACATGAGCCAGGCGTCGAGCAGGTTGGAAGTCATCGGCTCCGACCGTGATCCGGCGGTGTCGGAGGCCTTCAGCGAGGATGACTACCGGCGCACCGTCGACATCCTCCAGCACCACTACAACATCATTCTCACCGACTGCGGGACGGGCCTGATGCACTCGGCGATGACCGGGGTGCTGGATCTGGCGCACACGCTGGTGCTGGTGACCTCGCCGGCACTTGACGGTGCACAGTCCGCCGAGGCCACGCTCGACTGGCTGGAGGCGCACGGCCACGGGACGCTGGCAGCCAATGCCGTCGTCGTGGTCTCCGGGGCGCATCCCGGGCAGGCGTCGGTGGACCCGGAGGTACTGGCCACGCACTTCGAGTCGCGGACCCGGGCGGTGTGCACGGTGCCCTTCGACCGGCACCTGTCCGAGGGCGCGGTCGTGGATATGGATCGGCTGCAGCCTGCGACGTCGGCGGCGTACCGGGAACTGGCGGCGGTTGTCGCAGAGGACTTCGCGTCCTGGCACCGGCACGCCGCGGTGTGATTGACAGGCCGAGCTGGTGCGCAACGGAGCCGCGCACACAGTCAGGGAAAGTGTTACCAGTTCCGACCGGTAACACTCTTCGCGACCTGGGGAGATGCCGGAGATCGGCGGGATTTCATGGTAACGCTTTTCGGGCTCACCGGAAGTCGCGGGAGCGGCCGGCGAGGGCCCGGGTGTCCCCCATCTCCAGCGCCTCGAGCCGGTCGGCCCGGACCGTCGCTGCACCGTTGCCGTTCTCCACGATCCCGCGCACCATGAGCATCCGCGCACCCGAGGCCACCTCACGCTGCGAGCGCCACAGCCCCGGCGACACCATCACATTGACCAGCCCGGTCTCGTCCTCCATGCCGAGGAAGGTCACTCCACCTGCCGTCATCGGCCGTTGCCGGTGGGTCACCACCCCGGCGACGCGGATGCGGCGTCCGTCCTCCACCGACAGCAGCGAGGACGCCGGCACCACCGGGAACGGCCCTGGCCAGGCGTCCAACCGCTCCCGGAGCAGCCGCACCGGATGCCCGTCGGTGGTGACCCCGGTCGCGGCGATGTCCGCCGCGGCCAGCTCGAAGGCACTCATCCCCGGCAGTGCGGGGGTGGACGCCACGGACGTGCCCGGCAGCATCCCGGGTCGTTCGGTCGCGGCCTGACCTGCAGCCCACACCGCCTGACGTCGCGTCAGCCCGAGGGAGTCGCAGGCCCCGGCACGGGCCAGTGCCACGACCCGGTCCACACCCAGCCCCGCCTCGCGCGACAGATCGGCGACCGTCCGGAACATCCCGACCCGGCCACGGGCCTCCACCAGGTCAGATGCCGCCTCTGAGCCGAGTCCGCGCACGGACGCCAGCCCGGGCCGGATCGCCCAGCCGTCCCCAGCGTCCTCTACCTTCTCGACGCCGGCCTCCACACCGGAGACGTTGACGTCCACCGGCAGCACAGGGACGCCGTGGCGCCGGGCGTCCGAGATCAACGACTGCGGTGAGTAGAAGCCCATCGGCTGGGCACGCAGCAGTGCCACACAGAACTCCGCGGGGTGGTGGCACTTGAACCAGGCGGAGAAGTAGACCAGCGAGGCGAAGGACTGCGCGTGGGATTCCGGGAAACCGTAGGACGCGAAGGCGATGATCTTCTCCCAGAGCCGCTCGGCCACCTCACCGACCAGGCCGTTGAGCTCGGCGCATCCTGCGAGGAACCGGGACCGCATCGCCGCCATCTTCTCCGGCGAGCGCTTCGAGCCCATGGCGCGGCGCAGGGTGTCCGCCTCGGCCGGGCTGAACCCCGCGGCGACGACGGCGAGCTGCATGAGCTGTTCCTGGAACAGCGGGATACCCAGGGTGCGCGCAAGCACCGGTTCCAGGCAGGGATGGTCGTAGGTGACCTCCTCCTCACCGTTGCGTCGCCGGATGTAGGGGTGCACCGAACCACCCTGGATCGGGCCGGGCCGGATGAGCGACACCTCGACGACGAGGTCGTAGAAGGTCCGGGGCTTCAGCCGTGGCAGGGTCGCGAGCTGGGCCCGGGACTCGACCTGGAAGACGCCCACCGCGTCCGCCCGCGACAGCATCGCGTAGACCTCCGGGTCGGTCGGGGTGAGCTGCCACAGCTCCACCCGCGAACCCGTGGTCTCCTCGACCAGGTCCACGCAGTGGTGCAGTGCCTCGAGCATGCCGAGGCCGAGCAGGTCGAACTTCACCAGCCCGACGGCGGCGCAGTCGTCCTTGTCCCACTGCACCACCGAGCGGTCGGTCTTGCGCGCCCATTCCACGGGGACCACATCGGCCACCGGCCGATCGCAGATGACCATGCCGCCGGAGTGGATGCCGAGGTGACGCGGCTGGTCGATGAGCTGGGACGCCAGGTCGGTGACCACCGCCGGCGGGTCCTCCACCCTGCGCGACCAGGCATCCACCCGGCCGGGATCGTGACCCAGTGCCCGGGCGGCGTCCCGCAACGCACCTTTACGCCGGTAGGTGATGACATTGGCGACCTGGGCGGCGTTGTCGCGACCGTACTGTCGGTAGACGTACTGGATCACCTCCTCGCGGCGGGTCGATTCGATGTCGAGGTCGATGTCCGGTGGGCCGTCCCGTTCCGGGGAGAGGAAACGTTCGAACAGAAGATCGGCGGCGACGGCGTCCACGTTGGTGATCCCGAGGGCGAAGCAGACTGCGGAGTTCGCCGCCGAGCCTCGGCCCTGGCAGAAGATCCCGGAGCGTCGGCAGAAGTCGACGATGTCGTGGACGATGAGGAAGTAGCCGGGGAAGCCGAGGCCCTCGATGACCTCCAGTTCATGGTCGATGACCTCCCAGGCGCGCGGGTTGGTGGCCCGGGTGCCGTAGCGTTCCTCCCCGCCCAGCCGGGTGAGCTCGACCAGCCAGCCCATGTCGGTGTACCCCTCGGGTACGTCGGCGTGCGGCAGCTCCGGGGCGACGAGATTGAGGGTGAAAGTGCACTCGGCGGCAACATCCGCACTGGTCGCCACGGCCTGACGCAGCCAGTCGCAGTCCCCGGCCATCGCCACCATCTCCTCCCCCGAATGCAGCCAGGAGCCGCCGAGGGGGTGGGTGACAGGTGCTGCGTCGTGGACGTCGAGCCGGTCGTGCAGCGCAGCCTTCGCCCCGGCCAGCCGGGAGGACGCCGGGGTCGGGCAGGTGGCCGCGGTCGAGATGATCTCACGCAGGCCGCGGGCGACGGCGAGGTCGTGGAGGGCGGCGTTGCGGTCAGCGTCCGCCGGACTCATGGTGAGCTGCAGTTCGATGACGCAGTGTGCAGTCCCGAAGGCGTCGATGATGCGGGACACCGCATCCCGGTTCCGGTGGTCGATGAGGACGAGCCAGTGGCCGTCAGCCTGCGCGGCGAGGGTCGGCAGATCGGGGTAGGTCAGTGTCTCCTTGTCGCGGTGGCCGTCGGTGCCGAGGTGCGCGTCGGTGAGGACGTGGGAGAGTCGCCGGTAGCCTTCCTGCCCACGGCACAGGACGGTGAGTGGGGCTCGTCCGGTGCCCCCCAGACTGAGCTCGGCGCCGAAGACAGTGGGCATACCCTGCTCGGCGGCGGCGGTGGCGAAGCGGGCGGCCCCGTAGAAGCCGTCCCGGTCGACCAGGGCCAGGGCGGTGAGGCCGAGGCGTCGGGCGGTGGCGACCATGTCGTCGGGCTCGCCGGCGCCGCGGAGGAAGTTGTAGGATCCGGCCGCGTGGAGCTCGGCGAAGGGGGTCGTGGAGGACGCCGTCTCCGGGGCGTCCTGCCGGGTCTTCCACAGTGTCTCGCGTCCACCCTCGCCGTAGCCGACGGCGTGGAGCGGGCCGGCGTCCTTCCCGGAGAGCAGGCGCTCCAGCCGCGACCAGGTGAGGGCTGCGTGGTTACTGAAACTGCGCGGACGGTCGTTCATATGTTCGATACTAGCGCAGAGCCCCCGAAGTTTCGCCCACCCCGATCGGAACTCAACTAGACAGAGCGGTTCATTGCGCGGTACTACTACTACAATCGTCCCGACACCGTCCGGGCACTGACGTTTCCGGCATCACCAGCACAGGAGAACCCATGCACATCCGCCGCAACCCGCTGATCCGCACCGCGGCCGCAGTCACCGTCGCCCTCGGCCTCACCGCCGGCGTGACCGCCTGCGCCTCCGACGACAACGACAGCAGCACCATCACCATCGGTTCCACCGAGGCCGACAAGAGCCAGTGGAAGGTCTTCAAGGAGAAGGCTTCCGAGGCCGGGCTCGACGTCGAGGTCCAGGGCTTCACCGACTACAACACCCCGAACCGCGCTCTGGAGGACGGCAGCCTGGACGTCAACCAGTTCCAGCACATCCAGTTCCTCGCCCAGTCCAACGTCGAGTCCGGCTCCGACCTCAAGGTCCTCGGTTCGACCGAGATCTTCCCGATGGGCATCTACTCCAAGGACGCCAAGACCGTCGAGGACATCGAGAAGGCCGGCGAGGTCGTCATCCCCAACGACAACACCAACGGTGGCCGCGCCATCTTCGTGCTCGAGAAGGCCGGTCTGGTCACCCTGAAGTCCGATGACGTCGTCGCCCCGACCCCGGCGGACATCGACACCGCCAAGTCCAAGGTCAAGGTCAAGGCCGTCGACGCCTCCCAGACCGCCGTCGCCTACAACGACGGTGCCGTCGCCGCGATCAACAACAACTTCATGGTGGCCGCCGACGTCACCCCGGACGACGCCATCATCAAGGACGACCCGGACGATCCTGCCGCCGCCCCGTACATCAACGTCTGGGCCGCCCGCGCCGACGACATCGACAACGAGGACTACCTCAAGCTCGTCGAGCTCTTCCACGACCCGGATGTCCAGAAGGCCGTCCAGGAGGACACCTCCGGTTCCGCCGTCGAGGTCGACAAGTCCCAGGACGAGCTCAACCAGATCCTCGAGGACACCGAGGAGCAGTTCCGCGAGCAGGGCACCGGCGAGTAGGTATGACCACCACCGGTACCGAAGTAGAATTCCGCAACGTCAACAAGACGTTCCGCCAGGACAAGAAGGAGATCGTCGCCCTCGACGACGTCTCCATCTCCGTCCCCGGCGGATCCATCGTCGGCATCATCGGCTACTCCGGTGCCGGCAAATCCACCCTGGTCCGCCAGATCAACGGGCTGGACGTCCCCGACAACGGTGAGATCCTGCTCGACGGGAAGAACATCGTCGGCTACTCCGAGCGCAAACTCCGCGAGGTCCGCAGCGACATCGGGATGATCTTCCAGCAGTTCAACCTGCTGACCTCCCGCACCGTCGCCGGCAACATCGCCTACCCCCTGAAGCTGCAGGGCATGGGCAAGGCCGAGCGCGAGGCCCGGGTGACCGAGCTCCTCGAGTTCGTCGGTCTGGCCGACAAGGGGAAGTCCTGGCCCGAGCAGCTCTCCGGCGGTCAGAAGCAGCGTGTCGGCATCGCCCGTGCGCTGGCGACCAACCCCTCCCTGCTGCTGGCAGACGAGGCGACCTCCGCGCTGGACCCCTCCACCACCCACGAGGTGCTGGAGCTGCTGCGCAAGGTCAACGAGGAGTTCGGCATCACCATCGTGGTCATCACCCACGAGATGGAGGTCGTCCGCACCATCGCCGACGCGGTCGTCGTGATGCAGAACGGCCGCGTGGTGGAACAGGGCAGCGTCTACGACGTCTTCTCGAACCCGCAGACCGACACGGCGGCGAACTTCGTCGCCACCTCGCTGCGCAACACCCCGGACCTCGTGGAGGCCTCCGACCTCAACACCGGTGTAGGACGCCTCTTCACCGTCACCATGAAGGAGGGCGCCGGATTCTTCCACGCCGTCTCCGAGGTCGAGCGGGCGGGCGTCAGCGTGAACATCGTCCACGGTGGCGTCACCACGCTGCAGTCCCACTCCTTCGGCCGTCTCACCGTGCGGATGACCGCCGGGGATGACGCCGGGAAGGACGCCGTGGAGAACTTCTACCGCACCCTGTCCACCACGACCGAGATCGAGGAGATCCGATGAGCAGCACCGATACCCTCAGCACTCTCGACACTCTCGTTCTGGCCAAGGACACCGACTGGGACTACCTGTCCCCCATCTTCCAGGACGCCATCGGCGAGACGCTGTACATGGCCCTGTGGGGTCTGGTCGGCGGCGGACTCGCCGGCCTGGTCATCGGCGTCCTGCTGTACACCACCCGCAAGGGCGGTGTGCTGGCCAACCGGCCGACGTTCTGGATCCTCAACGTCCTGGTCAACATCGTCCGGCCGGTCCCGTTCATCATCCTGCTGACCGCCCTGGGACCACTGACGAAGGTGGTGGTCGGGTCGATCCTGGGCCTGAATGCGGCGACCTTCGCGATCATCATCGCCGCCGCCTTCGGTGCCGCCCGCATCGTCGAGCAGAACCTCGTGAGCATCGACCCCGGTGTGATTGAGGCGGCGCGGGCGATGGGTGCGTCCCCGCTGCGGATCATCTTCACGGTGATCATCCCCGAGGCTCTCGGCCCGCTGATCCTCGGTGCAACGTTCATGTTCATCGCCATCGTCGACATGTCCGCCATGGCCGGCTACGTCGGCGCCGGCGGCCTGGGTGACTTCGCCATCCAGTACGGCTACCGCGCCTTCGACAACAACGTCACCTATGTGACGCTGGTCGTGATCATCGTCATCGTCCAGATCGCGCAGCTCTTCGGTAACTGGCTGGCGCGCAGGATCATGCGCCGGTAAAGAAGCCGCTGACGCACCAGCCGTCCCCTAAATCTGCCAGGGCTCAGGTCGCTTTCACTCTCCGATTGCGACCTGTGACTGGCAGATTTCTGTTGCGGGGTGCCCGCCCGCAGGGGTGCCGGACGTCCCGCGGCAAAAGTACCCTGGTGTCATGAACATCTCCCGACCGGCCAGAATCTCCGGGATGCTCGCGTCCCTGGTGGTCGTCGGCGGGCTCCTCGCCTGTTCCGGTGACGACGGGACAGACGCGGACGCCACCACCACCACCGCGGACGCCACCGGCACCGTGACCCGGACCGTCACGGACACGGTGACGGATACCCCGCCACCGGGCACAGACAACCCGGACAATCCTGGTGACGGCGACAACCCAGGCACCGAGGACCCCGCTCCCCCGCCCCAGGGCCCGCCTGAGGACACGATGCCCGGTCCCGGAACCCAGCTCGACATCACCGAGGTCCGTGCCGGCACCCACGACGGCTACGACCGCATCGTCCTGGAGATGGACGGCACCGGCACCCCGGGGTCTGTCCTGCGCCTGACCGAGAACCCCACCGCCGACGGCTCCGGCTTCCCTGTGGAGTACACCGGCGAGCAGGCTCTGACGGTCGCGGTCCACGGCATCACCTACAACTGGGTGGAGCCCTCGGTCTCGGGCATCCCCGCCGGCTCCGTCGCCTCGGTGAAGGCCATGGGCGCCTTCGAGGGGACGCAGCTCATCGTCATCGGTCTGACCGACGGCGACATCACACTCGACGACATCTCCGCCACCACCCTGGACAGCCCCACCCGCCTGGTCATCGACATCAGGCGGTGAGTTCCACCACCTCGGTGGCGACCCAGGACCGCCCCTCTTTCGGCTTGTCACCGCAGGAGGACATCACCGGGTAGCAGCGCTGCGACTCCAGGGTCACCCGCCAGGAGCGGGCGTCCTCCCCGGTGGACCGGGCTGCCCGGGTCACCAGCAGCGGGGCGTCCTTCCGGCTCTTCGCAGGACGCCGCTCCCCTGCGACGCCTACGCCACCGACAGCACCGGTATTAGCGTAGGCGCTGTTCTTCCCGTACTTGCTGTACTTGCCGTAGACACCGTGCGCGACCGCGGCCTCCTTCACCGCCCGCTCGTAGTCGTAGACGGGCTGGAAGTACCCCTGGCGTTTGAGCGCCTTGAGCTCCTCGTAGCGGCCGGTGATCTTCATCTCGATGCGCTGGGTCATCAGTTCCCCGGCCCGGCGACGCAGTTCCTCGGGCACCATCGCGGCGACGGCGGCATAGTCCGCGGCCCGGTCGGGGGTGTCCCCGGCAGGCGTGGTTGTCGGCTCCGGCTCCTCCGAGGCCGCCGGGGCGTCCTTGTGCTCTTCGTACTCCAGGTAGTCGATGTACGGCGACACCTGCAGCTCGCCGGGTGCCGCGGGATCCCCCGCCTCAGCCAGCACTGCGGCGACAGCGAGCTCGGCGACCTGGGCGCGGGAGTCGAGAGTGCCGCGGCCACGGTTGCCGGTGACCGGGAGGCGTCCGGCGAGAACGTCGTCGAGCATGGCCGATGCCCCGGCGAGGTCGAGGGTGCCGAAGGAGTAGTTCCACGGCAGCAGGATCATCGACGGGGCGAAGCGGTGCCCCTTGGTGTGGGAGGACTCCCACGTGATCTCCGGGTACTCCCGGTGCAGCCCTCCGGCCAGCGGACGTCCCTTCACCGCACAGCACATGTCCCGCTTGCCGTGGGTGCACACCAGCAGCAGCGGGTGGTCGACCCGGACCGCCCCTGGCACCGAGCCGGGCGTGGACAGGTCGACCTGCAGCAGGTCCTCCGGGCCGGTCAGCTCCAGGTACTCCAGTGTCGGAGGCTCGGCACCGGCGTTCGCGATATAGAGGGCGGCGCTGTCCTGCTCCTGCTGCCCCGCCCGGCCCGGTCGTCGGATGAACTGCAGCTGGGCACGGTAGGTCTTGAGGTACCGCTTGATCTGCCCGGTGAGTTCCTTACCGAGCGCCTCACCGTCAAGGATGTCCCTGCCCCACCCGCGGGTGTACTCCAGGGCGAGGATGAGACCGCCGGACTTGGCGGTGCCGGGCAGCGGCTCCACGGTCACGTCGGAGCACGACTGCGACGTACCTGACCGGGGATTTCGTGTGGTGGACATAACTGCAGATTCTAGTAGCTCCCCTCGATGATCCAGGAACTGTCGCGGCACAGCAGCAGATGCGCCCCGGGTTCGTCGGTCGCGATCTGCAGCCGGGCGTAGCGACGGGCGGAGGACGCCTCCCACCAGCGTTCATCGACCGGCCACGGCCCGGCCCACCCGGTGACGGTGACACTCCTGCCACCCCGGTCACCGCGCACCAGCCGGTCCGGGGCGGCACTGAGCAGTCCACGCCCGCTGACCTGCACCTCCGCACCGGCCCCGTCGAGCAGATGGACCTTCCCGCCGCCGGACGCCAGCAGCCCGGGCAACGGTGCAGGCACCGCGCCCTCCCAGTGCCGGGTCGACAGGGCCTGTACCTCCTCGGGGTCCTCCTCGCCGTAAGGCACGGTGACGACGCCTCCGGTGACGGTGTGCCCGCCCCGGTGGACCGGTCGCAGCACCGCCCGGGTACCGATGAGCGCCTGGGCCCGTGCGGCGGCCGCCCGGGCGGCCCTGATGCCGTCATCGGGTCCACCCCACAGGGTCTCGACGACCTCACCGGCCGGGACGCATTCGACCGGGGTCAGGGTGACCGAACGGATACCCGCGGCGTCTGCGGTGCCGGCGCCGCCGTCGGTGTCGTAGGTGTCGCCGCCACGCCCGTTGACGCGGGTCAGCCAGCCGTCGAGCTGCCACCGGATCCGCTGGGCGGTGTCCTCCTCGCCCAGCGGTTCCCGGCACCGCCACAGCCGTTCCACACTGGCCGGCCCGGTGTAGCCTTCCGGCGGCGCGAGTGTGGCCGTCACCGACAGTCGCAGACAGGCCGACCCGGCGGCGGCGAGCGCAGCGTGCAGTTGTGCGGCGGCCCGCCGGGCGAGGAAGGCGGCGGCCTCGGTCGAGGTCACCGGCTCCTCAGGTTCCACGTGGACCTGCGGCGGCCCGGTGACCTGCACCGGGGAGACGGTGCGTTCGGGTTCCCCGGCGGCGATGCGGTGCCAGGTGGCGGCGTCCGCCCCGAAGCGTCCGACGACATCGCGACGCGGCAGGGCGGCGAAGTCCGCGAGCGTGCGGATCCCCAGGTCGGACAGGGTCTCCACCATCACCGTCGGCGCACCGAGCACCGGCTCGGCGGTGAGGATGCCGACCGGCTGCGCAGCCACCCACGCCGCCGACGCTCCGGGGGCGAGCACAGCCCCGGTGAAGGACGCCCATACGGCGCTGACCAGGTCGTCGGCGACGCCGGGGACACAGTCGACACCGGCGCGGGCGGCGGCGTCCACCAGCAGCTCCACCGCCTTCTCCTCGGAACCGTAGTAGCGGGTCAGCGAGCCGGCGGGCACGGCGAGCAGGCCGGGGCGCAGCGTCTCGACAGACGCCGTGACCTGCTCAAGGCCGGTGAGGACCTCCTCATGGGCGGTAGCCTCGGCATCGGCATCCTCCTCGGCGACGGTCAGGGACGGGCAGACGCCGAGGGAGTGCCGTGCCTTCATGCCGACCCTCACACCGGCATGCCGGGCGGCCCGGTTGGCTGCGGCGATCCGGTGGTTGTCGACGACCGCTGCCGGGGCGAGCAGGTCCCAGCCCTGCGCGCAGGCGACGACGTACACCGGCCAGTCCGGGAACCGCAGTGCGATGGTCCTCACAGCGCACGCTCCAGCAGACGGGAGGACGCCACAGGCTGCGTCGCGGGTTCACCGAGGCTCTCCCGGAAGTGCACCGGCGGCTGACCCTGACCGTGGGCCCGGCCGGTGAGGGTGACACCGCGGATCCGGCCGGAACCCCGACCCAGGCCGGTGACCCCGTCCACCCGCCAGTCGAGGTGCAGCCGGGCACCGGGCCAGCCACCGACGACCACGAGAGCACAGCTGCTGCGGCGCAGCCGGGCGTCCACCGGGCGGGCGGCGGTGGGAGCCAGGGGTTTCGCCGTGTGGTGCAGGACCAGGTCCAGGCCTTCGACGAGGGTGCCGAGCACCGCGCCGGTGTGCGGCGACGGGTCGGGGATGACGACGGTCCGGTCAAGGTCCCCACCGGCGGCCTCCACCGCGGCGAGGGCGAGCTGCGGGTAGCCGACCACGGCCGCACATCCGCCGGACGCCGTGACCGTGGCCAGGATGTCGACGAGGGCGGCGGGACAGTCGGCGGCGTCCGTGACCGCACCGCGGGGCAGACCACCGCGGGTGAGGTGGCGCCCCAGCCAGGAAGGGACGCCGAGCGCGTCGGACGCCAGGGTGACCGGACGGTCTGTGGAGGTCGGCTCCTGCGGCGCCCCGTGCTCCGGTTCTGCCACAGGTTCAGGCGTGGTCTCAGGCACCGGGACAACCGGAGATTCCCCGGTGATGAGGGTGATCCGACGACGCAGGTCATCGACCACATCAGCGAGTGGTCCGTCTGTCTTCTCCGCTGCGTCACCCATGCCGACAACCTCCTTTCCCTTACTCCCGAACTGGTGTTTTCCAGTCTCCACTGTTGTACCGTGGACGTCGGACAGCACCGTGCCGACCGGTACCGACTATCAAACACCCGTTCGATACAGATCGTCAAACCCCCTTGTCACCGTCTGCCCCACCTCCCCGTACCTCACTTGGGTGCCGGGCCCACCCGGTAGACTGCCTGGCATGGCAAACAAGGCACGGAAGAGAAAGGTCACCCCGACCCCCGCACCGGTCCCGGACACCCCGCCCGAGCTGAGGATCGGAGTAGCCGCACTCTTCGGCCTCGGCGTCGGCGCACTCGCCACGCCCCTGGACCGCACCGTCCAGGCCGCCCTACTCATCGGCTTCCTCGGCGCCGGCCTGCTGTGGATCTTCAGCCACCCCTACCGTCGGGACGTGCGCACGGCGGTTGAATCCCGCGGGCACCGCTACGCCACGAAATTCAGCCAGCTCATCCCGCTGCTGCCACTGTGGCTCGCCCTCATGCTCGTCCCCGGATTCGAGCTGGACAACTGGTTCGCCGGCCTCGGCATCGCCGTCGTCGGTGCAGCCTACAGCTGGCTGATCATCCCCTTCATCGACGGCACGAAGAACGCCGAAAAGCTGCCCGTCCGCAGCTGACCCCCACCCCACAGACAACTGCGCCCCGACCGGTTGGTCTGAACGTCTCAGACCAACCGGTCGGGGCGCAGTCACGCGTCAGCGGGGACGCGTCACTCCCACTCGATGGTTCCCGGCGGCTTGCTGGTCACGTCGAGCACCACGCGGTTGACCTCGGCCACCTCGTTGGTGATGCGGGTGGAGATCACCTCGAGGGTCTCGTAGGGCACGCGGGTCCAGTCGGCGGTCATGGCGTCCTCACTGGACACCGGACGCAGCACCACGGGGTGACCGTAGGTGCGGCCGTCGCCCTGGACGCCGACGGAGCGGACGTCGGCCAGCAGCACGACGGGGCACTGCCAGATCGTGTTGTCCAGGCCGGCGGCGGTGAGCTCCTCACGGGCGATGGCGTCGGCCTCACGGAGGATGTCCAGGCGCTCGGCGGTGACCTCACCGATGATGCGGATACCCAGGCCCGGGCCAGGGAAGGGCTGACGGCCGACGATGACCTCGGGCAGACCGAGCTCGCGGCCGACCGCACGGACCTCGTCCTTGAACAGCAGACGCAGCGGCTCGACGAGGGTGAACTCCACGTCGTCCGGCAGACCGCCGACGTTGTGGTGGCTCTTGATGTTCGCGGTACCGGAACCGCCGCCGGACTCCACGACGTCCGGGTACAGGGTGCCCTGGACGAGGAAGTCGACGGTGGAACCCTCCGGGGCGTCACCGAGGACGCCGGCGACGGCGCGCTCGAAGGAGCGGATGAACTCCGCGCCGATGGCCTTGCGCTTGGCCTCCGGGTCACTGACCCCGGCCAGCTTCGACAGGAACGCCTCGCGCTCGTCGACGGTGACGAGCTTCGCACCGGTCGCGGCGACGAAGTCGGTCTCGACCTGCTCCCGCTCACCCTTACGCAGCAGACCGTGGTCGACGAAGACGCAGGTCAGACGGTCACCGATGGCGCGCTGCACGAGGGCGGCGGCCACGGCGGAATCCACACCACCGGACAGGCCGCAGATTGCGCGACCTTCCGGACCGACCTGCTCGCGGACGGCCTCGATGAGCTGCTCGGCGATGTTGCCGGCGGTCCAGGTCGGCTCCAGCCCGGCGGTCTCGTAGAGGAAGCGGGTCAGCACCTCCTGGCCGTGCGGGGAGTGCAGCACCTCGGGGTGGTACTGCACACCGGCCATCTGCTTCGCCGGGCACTCGAAGGCCGCCACCGGGGCACCCTCGGAGTGCGCGGTGACCTCGAAGCCCTCGGGAGCCTCGGAGACCGCGTCCCCGTGGCTCATCCAGACCTTGTGGGTCCCCTCGAAGCCGGTGTGCAGCGAACCACCGTCGACGGTGATGTCGGTGCGGCCGTACTCACGGTCACCGGTCTGCGAGACCGTGCCGCCGAGGGCGTGGGTCATGGCCTGGAAGCCGTAGCAGATGCCGAAGACCGGGATGCCGAGCTCCAGCAGACCGGGCTGCAGGGCCGGGGCGCCGTCGGCGTAGACGGAGGAGGGGCCACCGGACAGGATCAGGGCCGCCGGATTCTTCGCGGCGACGTCCTCGGCGGACATGGTGTGCGGGACAACCTCGGAGTAGATCCGGGCCTCACGGACGCGGCGGGCGATGAGCTGCGCGTACTGGGCCCCGAAGTCCACCACGAGGACCGGGCGTGGGTTACCCGGCGTACTGGGATTCTCTGGGTGCGTCACGGCCACAACCCTACCCGACGTGCACCCGCGGGCACCGTGCCGCCTCCGGTTCCGCCCGGCGCAGGATCTCGCGGGTCACCGCAGCATTCTCCCCACGCCCCACGGCGAGGAACCGCAGCATCTCCCTCACCGGCGATGCGGACTCCCAGCTGAAGTAGATGTCCGGCACGACCCCGGTGAAGTCCCGGATGTCGAGGGCGAGCGCGGCAATGGCGTTGGGCACCGCCGTCGCCGAGACCCGGAGCACCGGAACATCGTCCGCCGAGTGCCCGGTGACCTCCAGCGGACGGCTGAAGTCACTGGCGTCCCGCACGACGATCTCGAGGAAGACCAGGGGCCGGTCGTCGACGAGCCGGTTCACCTGCCGCAGCCGTCGCTCCGCGCGGCCGTACACCCCTTCCCCACCGGCGGTCCGGTTCCCCGCGAACGGGGCCAGCCGCAGTTCCCCGGTTCCGGCGACCGCGGTGCGCAGGATGTTCTCCGCCGCCCGGTCGTAGCGGATCTCGTTGCCGCGCAGCTCCAGGGACCGCCGCGTCCGGGACACCGCCGAGACGAGAAGGATCCCGAGGATGAACCACACCGCGATCCGCACGCCCTCCGGACGTTCCACCACATTGGCGAGCAGCGTGTAGCCCAGGACCGCGGTGACTGCCACGAACAGGAGGTGGGGACGCCGTTGGCCGGCGCGTTTCGCCGAGACCGCCACCGCGACCGCACCGGAGGTCAGCAGGACGAGGACACCGGTGGCGTAGGCGGCGGACTGGGCGTCCACGTCCGCCCGGAAGAGGATCACCAGGGCGACAGCGATGACGGTGAGGACGAGGACCATGGGACGGGAGCGTCGCGCCCACTCCGGGGCCATGCCGTAGGCCGGGAGGTACTTCGGGATCAGTGCGAGCAGCCCGGCCATCGCCGAGGCACCGGCGAACCACAGGATGGCGATGGTCGCCGTGTCGTAGACATTGCCGAACGGGTCACCCAGCTCCTCGTGTGCCAGCCAGGCCAGCGCCCGGCCGTTCGCCGCTCCCCCCTCTTCCAGCGCTTCGCCGGGCACCAGCATCGTCACGCACAGCGAGGACGCCACGAGGAACACGCTCATCACCACCGCGCTGGTGAGGATGAGCCGGCGGCCCCGCCGGATCCGGGACTCCCGGGACATGGCCGGGTCGGTCGAATCGGCCGGACGGATCAGCGGCATGACCGAGACCCCGGTCTCGAACCCGGACATGCCGAGAGCGAGCTTCGGGAAGACGATGACCGACACGGCGAGCATCGCCCAGGGCGAGGAGTGTTCCGCGGTCAGTGACGTCGTCCAGTGCGCGACATGTCCGTCCTCGGTGACGATCCGCCACAGGCCCCGGGCCACCACCACGGTGGTCAGTCCGAGGTAGACCATGACAAGCACCACGGACACCCGGACCGCTTCGGTGAACCCGCGGAAGAAGACGACGGCCAGAAGAGCCAGCAGTGACAACGTCACCGGGATGAGCCACGGACTCGAGGAGCTGCTCAGCAGGTGGGTGGAGGCGTCCGAGGCGGACAGGGTGATGGTGATGAGGAAGTCACAGGCGGCGAACCCGAGGAGGACGAGGACGAGGAGTTTGCCCTTCCACCCCGGGACCATCCGGGCGAGCATGCCGACGGAACCCAGTCCGTCCGGCGATTCCCTGGCGATCCTCCGGTAGACGGGGACCGCACCGCAGAGGGTGACGAGGACGAGGATGCCGGTCGCCACCGGGGCCAGGGCACCGGCGGCGGCGACGGCGATGCCCGGCTGGTAGCCGAGGGTGGAGAAGTAGTCCACACCGGAGAGACAGAGAACCTGCCACCAGGGGTGGCGGGAGTCCCGCGTCGCAGTGCGGAGCGGGGTAGGTGACTGAGCCGTGAAGGCGTCGAGGCGCATCTGAGATGCCGCCTGTGCGTTCTGCATGGACGGAAAAGCTACGCCGCCCACCACGGCTCCACAAGGGGTGGGAACGCAGTGAGCGGCGGAAACCTCCGAAACCTCCGAAAGAACTAACGGACGACGAGCGGCACCTTCTGGAAGCTCTTCAGGTCGGTGTAACCGCACTTGGCCATGGACCGCTTCAGGCCACCGACCAGGTTCTCCCGGCCGTAGGGGTTGTCGGTCGGGCCGAAGAGCAGCTTCTCCAGCGGCAGGGCGTCCGTGGACGGGGAGCCGAAGAGACCGGTGACCGCGTCGACCTCACCACGCGGCAGCTGTGGGTGGGCGGCGACGGACGGCCAGAAGTAGCCGCGTCCGCCGGAGTTCTCCGCGAGAGCCAGCGGGGCACCGAGGGAGACCGCATCCGCACCACAGGCGATGGACTTGGCGATGTCGCCGGAGGACTGCAGCTCCGAATCGGCGATGACGTGGACGTAGCGTCCACCGGTCTCGTCGAGGTAGTCCAGGCGGGCGGCCGCGGCGTCCGAGATGGCGGTGGCCATCGGTACGTCGATGCCCAGGGTCTCGGTGTTCGTCGTGGTACCGGCACCGACGATGACACCGGCGACACCGGTGCGCATCAGGTGCATGGCGGTGGAGTAGTCCACCACGCCACCGGCGATGACCGGGGCATCGAGGGAACCGACGAACTCGCGCAGGTCCAGCGGCTCGCCGTCGGAGTAGACGTGCTGGGCGGAGATCAGCGTGCCCTGGATGACCAGCAGGTCCAGACCCGACTTGATCAGGGCCGGGGCCAGCTCACGGGCATGCTGCGGGGAGACGCGCACTCCGAAGGTGACACCGGAGTCTCGGACCTGGGCGATCCGCTCGGCGAGCAGACCGGCGTCCACCGGGGCGGAATGCAGTTCCTGGAGCACCGCCTGGGCCGCGAAGTCCGGCTCCGGCACACCCAGCGGGTCATCCCCGCCGGCCGCGGTGCGGACCTTCTCCAGCGCGCCCTCGAGGTCGGCCTGGCGGCCCCACAGTCCCTCGGCGTTGATGACCGGCAGACCGCCGAGCTTCCCGAACTCGATCGCGAACTCCGGGGTGACCACGGCGTCCGACGGGTGGGACATCACGGGGATGTCGAAGCGGTAGGCGTCGATCTTCCAGGTGGTGTCCACGTCATGGGACGAGCGGGTACGACGGGACGGGACGATGTCGACCTGGTCGAGGCCGAAGACCCGACGGGCCGAGCGGCCCTTGCCGATGCTGACCTGATCCTGCATGTGGTGATCCTTCTGATCCGCGCCTGGTTAGCGCTGGTAGTAGTTCGGGGCCTCGACGGTCATGGTGATGTCGTGCGGGTGCGACTCACGCAGGCCGGCACCGGTGATCTGCACGAAGTGCGCGTCGTTGAGCTCGGCGATCGTGTGGGAACCGGTGTAGCCCATCGCGGCACGCAGGCCACCGACCATCTGGTAGACGATCGCGCCGGCGTCCCCGCGGAAGGGGATGCGTCCCTCGATGCCCTCCGGCACCAGCTTCTCCTCGCTGGTGACGTCGGCCTGGAAGTAGCGGTCCTTGGAGTAGGAGCGCTGCTCGCCGTGCAGGCCACGGCCCTTCATCGCGCCCAGCGAGCCCATGCCGCGGTACATCTTGTACTGCTTGCCGTTGACCACGGTGATCTCGCCCGGGGCCTCGGTCGTACCGGCGAGCAGGGAGCCGAGCATCACCGAGGACGCACCGGCGGCCAGGGCCTTGGCGATGTCACCGGAGTACTGCATGCCACCGTCGGCGATGATCGGGACGCCGGCCTTGCGGGCGGGCACCGCGGCCTCGAGGATCGCGGTGATCTGCGGGGCACCGACGCCGGCGACGACGCGGGTGGTGCAGATGGAACCCGGGCCGATACCGACCTTGATGGCGTCCGCGCCGGCCTCGATCATGGCCTCGGCCGCACCACGGGTGGCGAGGTTGCCGCCGATGACGTCGATCTTGTCGCCGAACTCCTTCTTCACACGGGCGACCATGTCGAGCACGCCGGTGTTGTGGGCGTGGGCGGTGTCGACGACGAGGGCGTCCACACCGGCGTCGACGAGGGTGCCGGCGCGGCGCAGGGAATCCTCACCGGTACCGATGGAGGCACCGCAGAGCAGGCGGCCGGAGCCGTCTTTGGCGGCGTTCGGGAACTTCTCGCGCTTGGCGAAGTCCTTGACCGTGATGAGGCCGGTGAGCTTGCCCGCGCCGTTGACGATCGGCAGCTTCTCGACCTTGTGCTGGCTCAGCAGACGCAGGGCGGCGTCAGCGGAGACACCCTCTTCGGCGACGATGAGCGGCATCGGAGTCATGACGTCGGCGACCTTCGCGGAGAAATCCTCCTCGAAGCGCATGTCGCGGTTGGTGCAGATACCGACGAGCATGCCCTCGGCGTCCACCACCGGCAGACCGGAGATGCGGTAGCGGGCGCACAGCGCGTCCACCTCGGCGATGGTCATGTCGGGGGTGCAGGTCACCGGGTCGGAGACCATGCCGGCCTCGCTGCGCTTGACGATCTCGACCTGCTCGGCCTGGTCGGCGATCGACAGGTTGCGGTGCATGATGCCCATACCACCCTGGCGGGCCATGGCCACAGCCATCCGACCTTCGGTGACGGTGTCCATCGCCGCGGAGATGATCGGCACGTTGAGGGTGATGTTGCGGGTCAGCTGCGTCTTGGTGACAACATTGGACGGGACGACGTCCGAAGCTGCGGGAAGCAGCAGCACGTCGTCGAAAGTCAGGCCGACAAGCTCCACCTTCCGCGGGTCGTCGCCTCCGGTGGTCACATACTGAGCGTCGGTCATGCCCTTGAGTTCCTCCTGCATCCGTGGTTGTCGCCGGTCCCGCGCAACCGTGTACGCACCAGAATAACCCCCGGCGCCCACGGGTCCAGCATCGCCTCTGATGCGGTGCCGGAGCAGACCTGTACGGTGGACGGTGTGAACTACGATGACGCGCTGATGCCTCCGGACCCCTTCGCCGGGGACCCGAATGACCCGGCGTCGTTCCTGGAGCCCGACGACGACTACCCCGAAGGGCCGGTCTCCGATGAGGAGCGGGTCCTGCTGCGGGAGGACCTGACCAATGTCCGCCGCTTCCGCGAGCTGCTCGAACCCCGCGGCGTCCGCGGGATCTCGATGCTCTGCGACGACTGCGACGAGCTCCACTACTACGACTGGCCGATCATCCTGGCCAACATCACGACCCTGCTCAGCGGGGACGCCGTCCCGGTCCACGAGCCCGGTGCCGCCCCCGACCCGGACTTCTACGTGTCCTGGGAGTACTGCGCCGGCTACGCGGACGCCATCGACTGGATCGAACAGGAGCACCGGGCCAACCCCCGGTTCCGGTTCTGATCCGCCCCCACCGCCCCGACCAGGAGACTGGAAGACCTGGAAACTAGGAGCCTGCGATGGCTGCTGCTGCCGCAGCCTGGCCGGTGGTGCCGTCATCGACCTTGTCATTCGTGGGAACGCCCGGTTCCGACGGCACGTCGGGGTCGGACGTCTCGCCCGGAGTCTCCGGCTCAGTCCAGGTAGGGTCCTCTCCCTCGCTGGGAGCCTCCGTCCCGTCCGGGTCGCTGGGCTCCCCGGGCTCGTCCGATCCTTCAGTAGATTCCGTGGTGCCGCCGCCCTCGGTCGGGTCGGTACTGCCCTCGGCCTCGGTCGACGAGCCGTCACTCTCCGTACCGCTGGTGGTCCCGGACTCCGAGGGTTCCTCGCTCGCCGACCCAGAGGTCGCAGACGAGGACGCACCGGGGGTCGTGGACCGCTCGGACTCGGACGTCGTGGCCGCACCATCCTCCGGGCGGTACTCCTGCTCGTCAGTGACCGCGTCACGGGCCGGGATGCCCGGGATCGCACCGTGGTAGGCGGCGACACCGAATCCGCCGACGGCGATGGCCGCGGCGACGCCACCGGCGATCACCATGCCGGTGACCGAGATGCCGCCGGCTGCCGCGGCACGGCCGGTGAAGCCCAGACCGCGAAGCCGGCGGTGACGTGCGGACTCGATCGGGGTGACCGCCGCTCCAGCGGTATCAGCACTCTCCGCGTCCAGCAGGGCGTTGATGTCCGGCGGGGTGACCGAGACGGCGGCAGACGCTGCGTCCAGCTCCGCACGGGCGTCGGCGAGGAGGCCGATAAGCTTGTCATCGGTCTCGGGGTGCTCCCCCGCGGCTACTGCGTCCAGCAGCCTGTCGAGCCTGATGACGGCGTCGGCATCCCCGCCGCCGTTCACGCTCTCCATGTCCCGGTCGTTCATTCCTGTGTCCTCGCATCCTCGTGCCCGCCGTCACGTTCCTCAAGGACCGCCCGCATCTTCGCCAGCGCCCGGAACTGTGCGACTCGCACCGCTCCTGCCGTGGAGCCGACCATGGCAGCGGTCTCCTCGGCGGAATACCCGCCGAAGACCCTGAGGGACACGATCCTGCGTGCCTTCTCTCCCAGCACATCGAGCAGGTCGGAGACTTCGTTACACGAGCTCCGGTCGAGTGTCAGCGTTTCCGGGGTGTCCCGCGTGACTTCATTGTCCGGGATCTCGTCGGTGGGTACCGACAGGTCACGCCCCTGGGAGCGGCGGGCGTCCACGATCTTGTTGGCGGCGATGCGGTAGACGAAGGCCATGAAGGGGCGGCCCTCCTCCCGGTATCCGGGCAGGGCCCTCGCCACAGCGAGGCATATCTCCTGGGTGAGGTCTTCGGGGGTCGGGTACCGCGTGGCGGGGATGCGCAGGCGACAGTAACGGAGAACAGCAGGGTGGATGATGTCGATGACCTGCTGGAGAGCCCTCCGGTCCCCGTTCACCGCTGACGGGACCAGCCGCGAGAGCTGTGCGTCCGTATCGTCAGTAGCCTTCATCGTCCTGTCTTCATCTGTCGCTCTCGACGCCCCCTCTCATGACAGGGCCACCGGTGAAAATTACCACAGGTCCGATTGTGGAACGGCACCGTACGAACACCGTACGAGCACCTGACGACGGGACTCGGACCGTGCCCGAAGGATCGTTTCTGAAAGCATGTCGCCCCTGACCACCCCCTCACAGGGGTAGCATCCGACGATTCGCGCTGCCGTCGCAGAAAACCTGTCCTAACGTGTGTTTCCCGACGAAATGCGGGACACACAGGGATTACCCGGTTACGGACACACAGTCCGAACATTCGGCATCTTCTCGACAACAGGCTGTTACGTGGCGTTCACGAGCGGCCGCGAAGCTGTGGTCATCGGATCACGACAGTGTGATCCGGGGAAAGACTCCAGACAGACTTCAGACACGAGGAGAATCACCATGCCGCAGCCGAGCCAGCTTCCTGGACCGACCTCTGATTTCTGGGAGTGGCAGCTCCGCGGCGCCTGCCGGGGTGCGGCCTCCGCCGTGTTCTTCCACCCGGACGGCGAGCGTGGCCGGGCCCGGACCATGCGCGAGCACCGCGCCAAGGCGATCTGCCGCGAGTGCCCGGTGCTGGTACAGTGCCGCGACCACGCCCTGGCCGTCGGCGAGGTCTACGGCATCTGGGGCGGGATGAGCGAGTCCGAGCGCGCCGCCGCCGACCGCCGTCAGCGCGCCGGTCGGGTCGTGGGCCGCGTCACTGGCGGGGCGAGCCGCACCGCCCGCGAGGTCCACGTCTCCGCGTAGGACGCGGGGACGTCCGTCCCCTCATTGAGGACGCCGCCACCGACTCTCCCCTACCCCGCACCTACCCTGCGCCATCGGGTTGCGTCCAGCACCATCCGGCTGGGACGGTTTCCCCGCCCGGATCGACACAGCCCGATGGCGCTGAACCGAACCGGATGGCATTCACGGCGAATCACCCTGAAGCGCCCGTACCTCCGGTCGAGCGTCCGGACACTGACGCGGTACAACATCAGACCGCACCAGACCGCACCAGACGAGACAGAACGACACAGGAAGACACAGGACGACCACGCACAGCAGAGAGGCACGGCCCCCGTGACGGGGACCGTGCCTCTCAGTGTGTCCGGCGGGCCCGGCAGGCCCGGCAGGCCCGGCGTCTCAGCGCCTAGTGGTGGTGACCGTGGCCGGCCGCGGCGGGGGCAGCCACAGCGGGCTTGTCCACGACGGCGGTCTCGGTGGTCAGGACCATCCGCGCCACGGAGGTCGCGTTGACGACCGCCGAGTGGGTGACCTTCACCGGGTCGATGATGCCCTGCTCGAGCAGGTTGCCGTACTCGCCGGTGGCGGCGTTGAAGCCCTCACCGTTGGCGCGCTCGGCGATCTTGGAGACCACCACGGCGCCGTCGAGACCGGCGTTGTCGGCGATCCAGAAGGCGGGACGGCGCAGTGCGCGGGCCAGGGCCTTCACACCGACGGCCTGATCACCCTCGAAGGACGCGGCGAACTCGTCGAGCTCCGCGGCGATCTGCACCAGGACGGAACCGCCACCGGCGATCACACCTTCCTGGGCGGCGGCACGGGCGGCGTTGATGGCGTCCTCGATGCGCAGCTTGCGCTCGTTGACCTCGGTCTCGGTGGCGCCACCGGCACGGATGACGGCGACACCTCCGGACAGCTTGGCCAGTCGCTCCTCGAGCTTCTCCCGGTCCCAGGTGGAATCGGTCTTCTCGATCTCGGAACGGATCTGGGTACGGCGGGCCTCGAGGTCCGCGGCGGTACCCGCACCGTCGACGATGACCGTCTCGTCCTTGGTGACCGTGATCCGGCGGGCGGTGCCGAGATCCTCGATCTTCACCTCGGAAAGGTTGCCGCCGATCTCCTTGTCCACGACGGAACCGCCGGTGACGACGGCGAGGTCGTCCATGAAGGCCTTCCGTCGGTCACCGAAGTACGGCGCCTTCACGGCGACGACCTTGATGGACTTACGGATGGAGTTCACGACGAGCATCTGCAGCGGCTCACCCTCGACGTCCTCGGCGACGATGAACAGTTCCTTGCCGGACTTGGCGACCTGCTCCAGGACGGGCAGGAAGTCGGGCAGGGAGCTGATCTTCTCGCGGACAAGGAGCACCAGGGCGTTCTCAAGGACGGCGTGGCCGGTCTCCTCTTCGGTGGCGAAGTAGGGGGACAGGTAGCCCTTGTCGAAGGAGACACCCTCGGTGACGACGAGTTCGTCGGAGATGGACTGCGACTCTTCGACGGTGAGGACGCCGTCCTTGCCGACCTTGTCCATGGCCTCGGAGACCTTGGCGCCGATCTCGGCGTCACGGGAGGAGACGGTGGCGACGTTGGCGATCGCGGAGCTGTCGGCGACCGGCTGGGCGCGCTCGCGCAGGGACGCCAGGGCCTTCTCGGCGGCGGCGTCGATGCCACGGTTGAGCTCCAGCGGGTTGGCGCCGGCGGCGACGATCCGCATGCCCTCGTTGATGAGGGCCTGTGCCAGCAGGGTGGCGGTGGTGGTGCCGTCACCGGCGATGTCGTTGGTCTTGATGGCGACCGACTTCACCAGCTGGGCACCGAGGTTCTCGAAGGGGTCCTCGAGATCGATGTCGCGGGCGATGGTGACGCCGTCGTTGGTGACGGTCGGGCCACCGAAGGCCTTGTCGAGCACGACGTTCCGGCCCTTGGGGCCGAGGGTGACGCGCACGGAGTCCGCCAACGTGTCGACACCGCGCTGGAGGCCTTCACGGGCCTCCTGGTCAAATGCGATGAGCTTCGACATGGGGCTCCTACTTCTCGATGACGGCGAGGATGTCGCGCTGGCTCAGGAGCAGGTACTCCTGGCCGTCGTACTTGAGCTCGGTGCCGCCGTAGCGGGAGAAGACGACGGTGTCGCCCTCCTTGACGTCCATCGGGATGCGGTCGTCGTCATCGGCCCAGCGGCCCGGTCCGACGGCGACGACGGTGGCCTCCTGCGGCTTCTCCTTGGCGGAGTCCGGGATGACCAGACCGGACGCGGTGGTGGTCTCAGCCTCGACGATCTGGACGAGGACGCGGTCCTCGAGGGGCTTGATGTTGACGTTGGCCACGATGAATACCTCCGTGTATTCAGTCCGAATGAGTTTGCTTGTGCCGGTTGGTGAGCCTGCACAGCCGTCGTCGCGGGTGAACAACTGTGTGTCTTGCAACCTCCTGGCACTCTACCCTGGTTGAGTGCTAACGCTCAACCTCTCCGAGTGCCAGCACGGGAACTTCGACGTCCATCGACGGGTCGGTCGCGACCCGCAGTCCACTCGGCGCGGTCCCCGCCCCGATAAGGTGGGCGGCCAGTGTCGCGATCATCACGCCGTTGTCGGTGCACAACGGCAGCGGAGGGACGTGCAGCGTCACCCCGGCGGAGGCGCAACGTGCCGCGGCCAGGGCGCGCAACCGGCGGTTCGCCGACACTCCCCCGCCGAGCAGCAGGACGGACGCCCCGGTGTCGCGGCAGGCCTTCACCGCCTTGGCGGTCAGCACGTCGACCACGGCCTCCTGGAAGGACGCGCAGAGGTCCTCGACGGCGACGGTCTCCCCACGCCGGTCCGCCTGTTCGACGAAACGGGCCACCGCGGTCTTCAACCCGGAGAAGGAGAAGTCGTAGGCGGGGTCCGACTTCTTCGACAGGCCACGCGGGAAGGGCACGGCGGTCGGGTCGCCGTTCGCCGCGAGCCGGTCGATGACCGGGCCACCCGGGTAGCCGAGACCGAGCAGGCGGGCAACCTTGTCGTAGGCCTCGCCGGCGGCATCGTCGAGGGTGGAGCCGAGCTCACGCATCGGCTTACCCACACCGTGGACCTCGAGGATCTGGGTGTGACCGCCACTGACCAGCAGGGCGACGGCATGGGGCAGGTCGTCGGGGATGTCGGCGTCCCGGTTCCCGCCGTAGGCGTCGCCGGTGTGGAGGGTGTCCACGGCGACGTGGCCACCGAGGTGGTTGACCCCGTAGAAAGGCACCTCCCAGGCTGCGGCACAGGCCTTTGCTGCGGCGGCGCCGACGAGCAGGGCACCGGCCAGCCCCGGCCCGACGGTCGCGGAGACGGCGTCCGGGCGGGTGCGTCCGGTGGCCTTCTCCAGGTCGGCGCGGGCGGCCTGCAGGGTCGGCACGAGCGCCTCCAGGTGGGCTCGCGAGGCGATCTCGGGGACCACGCCGCCGAAGCGGGCGTGCTGCTCCATGGAGGACGCCACCCTGTTGCTGATCTGTGTGACGCGGGTCTGGCCCTCGTGCTCCCCCAGTTCGACGATGCCGACGCCGGTCTCGTCACAGGAACTCTCGATACCCAGGATGATGCGCGGGGTGGACGCCGGGGCGACGGCGTTGTCGGTCACCACCGAGGGTTGCACGGCCGCGGGGCGGTGCATGGTGAAGGCGTCCGCCCCGGAGGGCTGGTAGTAGCCCCTCCGGGTGCCGGTGACGGTGAATCCGTAGGTGCGGTAGAGACCGACGGCGGGCTCGCTGTCGGTGCGGACCTCGAGGAAGACCGGGCCACCGTGCCGGTCGGCGAGTTCGATCAGCGGGTCCATGAGCAGTTTCGACCAGCCGTGCCCCTGCGCGTCCGGGGACAGGGCGATGGTGTGGACCTCGAACTCGGGGTCGTCCAGCGGGCCGGCCATGGCCAGGCCGGCGAAGCCCAGCAGGGTGCCCTCCCGGAACAGGCCGATGTAGCGGGTGTGTGGGGCGGCGATCTCCGAGCGGAAGGCAGCCGCCGACCACGGGGAATCGCCGGCGAAGACGGACTCCTCGATGGTGGCGCAGGCCTCGGCGTCCTCCACGGTCAGGGCGGCGACGACCGGGGCCCCGACCGCCTCGGCAAGATCGACACCGCTGAAATCCAGGGCCTCGGAGACCGGTTTGCGGGTCGGCACGACGGCATCCGGACGGCGCAGGTAGAGCGCACCCAGCGGCTCGCCGGGGCGTCGGAGTCCGGCGAGGGTGTGGCGGCGGAGGGCGGCGGTGACCAGGCCCTCGGGCGTGGGGTGGGCGTCCTCGTCGGTGACATTCCAGGAGGCGGGCACCAGCTCGGGCTTCGCTGCGATCTCGCGGGCGGCGAGCACGGTGGCGTCCGGATGACGGTCGGTGAGGACGCCGGGGGCGGAGACTGACGGTCCGTCGACGATGGCGGCGGTGGTGGCGTCCACCACGGACCAGTACCACTCGCGGCGTCGGGCATCGGAGACCACCAGGACGGGCGACGAGTCGGGGGTTCCCGTGGAGCAGGCGGTGGCGACGTGGCTCTCAACGCCGTGGACCGGGATGTTCAGCGCCTCACCGAAGGCCGCACCGGTGGCCATGCCGACCCGCAGGCCGGTGAACGGGCCGGGGCCGGTACCGACCACGACGGCGTCCAGGTCGGCGGGGCTCAGACCCGCCTGCGCGAGGCAGTCGACGATGTTCGGGGTGAGCACCTCCATGTGCCCGCGCGGGTTGAGCTCGGTGCGGTGGGCGAGGGTGCGGACGGCGTCTTCAGAGACCTCGACCACTCCGGCGATGACATAGGAGGTGGACGTGTCGACCGAGAGAACATGCATGACCACGGATTCTACTTCCCCCGCCCCCGGTGAAGATAAGGCGGAACCCCGCTGCACTCTCCATTTGCAGCGGGGTTCCTGTTGGATACACCCCTCACAGTGATCCGAGACCCATTATGCACCTGATGCGTCATCTACACAATCCCGTGCGCCTTATTTCCCCCGGAGAACCCTGTCGGGGGTTTAACTAAGGGGGAGTCACAAACAGTGACTAGTGCCGGTCGAGCCAGGTCCACCGCAGGTCACGGGGTTCATCATCGTCAGCCAGAGCATCAGGGTTCCCGCTACCGTCTCCGCCGTCGCGCACGATCTCCACGTCGATGACCCGGGTCGACAACGTCTCCACCACTCCCCTGCCCCACTCCGCGACGAGCACCCGGTCCCCCAGGTCGTCATCGACGTCGAGGGACTCCAGGATGTCGAGTACCGCCTCACGGGGGATGTCCGCCCCGCCCTCACTGACGGCGGTGTGCACGGCGTCCCCGAGCAGCCGGTAGGCGTCCATGTGGAGCAGGCCGACCCCGGCGGAACCGTCGGAACGGGTGCCTGCCTTGTGCTCGCGGATGATGGTGAACGTCGGCGACTGCACGCGCCCCGTCGCCCCCAGTCCGCGGACGAGTCCCTGGGTGAAGGTGGTCTTCCCCGCACCCAGCGGCCCGGTGAGCACGACCACGTCACCGGCCTGCAGAACCGCGCCGAGCTGCTCGCCGAGGTCGCGCATGGCCTCGGCGGAGGACGCCGGCGCTGTCCCGGACGGGGCGGTGAAGTCAGCGGTGAAGTCGGCGCCCACGGTTCACTCCGCCACAGGAATGGTCCGGCGGGCGACACGGCCGCCGCGCGGCATGGTGAGGATCTCGTAGTCGATGGTGCCCGCGGCGTCCGCGATCTCGCGGACGCTGCGTCCTCCCTCGCCGAAGATGACCGCCCAGTCGCCGGGACGCACCGACGCGCCCGGGCCCTCGTCAGCCACGGGCCCGAGGTCGACGACGATCTGGTCCATGCAGACCCGACCGATCTGCGGGTACCAGGTGCCGTCGATGGCCACGCCGAAGTTGCCGGACATCGCCCGGGGCAGGCCGTCGGCGTAGCCCATGGCGACCACAGCGGTGCAGTGGTCCTCCGGAGCGATCCAGTGGTGACCGTAGCTGACACCCTCACCCTTCTCGACGATGCGGGTGGTGACGACCTTCGCGCGCAGCGTCATCGCGGGACGCAGCTCCACGCCGCTGGGGATCGCACACGGGTCCACCCCGTAGATCCCGACGCCGGGACGCACCATCTCGTGGCGCAGGTCGACCCGCGAGAGGGCTGCCGGGGTGTTGGCGATGTGGTTGACCGGGACGTCGATGCCACGGGCACGGCACTCCCCGATCCGGGCGGAGAACCGCTTCTCCTGCAGATCCGTCGTCGGTGACATCGGGTCATCCGCACTGGCGAAGTGGGAGAACAGGCCGGTGACGTCGATCAGTCCGGCGTCGACCGCGGCCTCGGCGGCGTCCAGGGCGGCGGGCCACTCCGTCGGGCTGATGCCGGAGCGGGACAGTCCGGTGTCCACCATCAGACCGACCTTCAGCGGGCGTCCTGCCTCGGCGGACCCGGCGGCGGTGGTAACCGCGGCCTCCAGGTGCGCCAGCGAGGGGATGCCGAGGGTGATGTCCTGTTCGGCGGCCCCGCGCAGGTCCTCCCCGACGATCCATATCCACGCGGTGACCGGGGCGCTGACCCCGGCGTCCCGCAGCGCGAGAGCCTCACCGAGGGTGGCGACGCCGAGCTCTGCGGCGCCGGCGTCCACCGCGGTACGGGCCACATCGGCCATGCCGTGGTTGTAGGCGTCGGCCTTCACCACGGCCATGACGCCGGCCGGGGCGACGAGCCCCGCCAACGTGCGCACATTGTGCGCCACCGCATTGAGGTCGATGACTGTTTCAGCGAGGACGTGCGTGGTGTTCGTGGTTCCGTTCCTTCGTTCTGTGTGGTGGCTACTCGACGGTGACCGACTTGGCCAGGTTGCGGGGCTTGTCGATGTCGGTGTTGCCGCACTGGCGGGCGATCTCGGCGGAGAGGAACTGCAGCGGCACCGTGGACAGCAGCGGCTGCAGCAGCGTGCCGGAGGCCGGGATCTCGAGCAGGAAGTTCGCGTAGGGCTTCACCGACTCGTCGCCCTCTTCGGCGATGACGATGGTCTTCGCGCCGCGGGCCCGGATCTCCTGGATGTTCGTGACGATCTTGGAGTGCAGGATCTCGCGTCCCTGCGGGGAAGGCACCACGACGACGACCGGCAGGTCGTCCTCGATCAGCGCGATCGGGCCGTGCTTGAGCTCCCCGGCGGGGAAGCCTTCGGCGTGGATGTAGGCCAGTTCCTTGAGCTTGAGCGCGCCCTCCAACGCCACCGGGTAGCCGACGTGGCGGCCGAGGAAGAGCATCGTCGGGATCGGGCCGAGTTCCTCGGCGAGTCCGTGGATCCGGTCCTTGAGCTCCAGCGTCTTCTCGATCTTCGCCGGGATGGCCTCGAGCTGGTCGAAGATGTCCTCGATCTCGTCAGGGTACTTCGTGCCACGGGCCTGCGCCAGCGCCAGACCGACGATGTAGTTCGCCGCGATCTGTGCGAGGAAGGCCTTGGTGGACGCCACGCCGATCTCCGGGCCGGCGTGGGTGTAGAGCACGGCGTCCGACTCGCGGGGGATCTGCGAACCGTTGGTGTTGCAGACCGCCAGAACGCGCGCGCCCTGGGACTTGGCGTGGCGGACCGCCTCGAGGGTGTCGGCGGTCTCACCGGACTGGGAGACGGCGACGACGAGGGTCTGCTTGTCGAGTACCGGGTCACGGTAGCGGAACTCACTGGCGACCTCGATTTCGACAGGCAGCCGCACCCAGTGCTCGATGGCGTACTTGGCCAGCAGGCCGGAGTGGTAGGCCGAGCCACAGGCGACGACGAAGACCTTCTCCACCTGGCGCAGGTCCTCGTCGGAGATGCGCTGCTCGTCGAGGACGACGTGGCCGTCGACGAAGTGGCCGGCGAGGGTGTCGCGGATGGCGGCGGGCTGCTCGAAGATCTCCTTCATCATGAAGGAGTCGAAACCGCCCTTCTCGGCGGCCTCCAGGTCCCAGTCGATGTCGAAGGGTCGACCCTCGGTTGGGGTGCCGTCGAAGTCCATGACCCGGTAGTCGTCCCTGGTGATGACGACGACGTTGTCCTGACCGAGCTCGACGGCCTTGCGGGTGTGGGCGATGAAGGCGGCGACATCGGAACCGAGGAACATCTCGTCCTCACCGACGCCGACGATCAGCGGGGTGGAACGGCGTCCGGCGACGATCTTGCCCGGCTCGTCGACGTGGGTGAACAGGAGGGTGAAGGCACCCTCGAGACGACGCAGCACCGCGAGGGCGGACGCCTCGAAGTCGCCGGCGGTCGGGCCACCGTTGTAGGCCAGGGCGACGAGGTGGGCGGCGACCTCGGAGTCGGTCTCACTGGTCAGCTCGATACCGGCGGCCTCGATCTCGGCGCGCAGCTCGGCGAAGTTCTCGATGATGCCGTTGTGGACGATCGCGGCCTTGCCGTCATAGGAGACGTGCGGGTGGGCGTTCGAGTCGTTCGGGCGGCCGTGGGTGGCCCAACGGGTGTGTCCGATGCAGGTCGCACCGGCGAAGCGGTCACTGTCCCTGCCCCCGGCCGCGTCGATCTGGTCCAGCAGGTTCGCCAGTTTGCCGGCCTTCTTCTCCACCTCGAGCTCACCGGGACGCACCACCGCGATTCCCGCGGAGTCATACCCCCGGTACTCCATACGCGCCAGCGCGTCCAGACCGATGTCGAGCGCACTGACGTTACGTGCCGCATCTCCGACGTAACCAACGATTCCACACATGCGGACCACCCTACCGAGACGGACGTTCGGGGGGTTACTCCGGTAGGCCCCATGCCGGTACGGGGCCGGGAAGTCCTCGGTATGCCCTCGGTATGCCCTCGGTATGCACGGGTCCGGACCCTCCGGCATACCCATCCCCTAGTATTGGGACCGTGGCTGAGAATGTGAAGAACCTGATCGCCCGACTCGGCAGGCCCGGTCCCTACGACGTCCGGGTCGGCGACCTCGGTGTCGCCGGACTGCCGGGGCGGGTCTACGTCCCTGTCAACGGATCCGGTGGTGCCGGACGCACCGGCCGTAAGAAGCGCACCTCGGTGCCCGGTCTGGTGTTCGCGCACGACTGGCGGATCTCCGCGGACGCGTACCACGTCACGCTGCGGAACCTCGCGAGCTGGGGTATCGCCGTGGCAGCCCCGGACACCGAGACCGGCTTCCGGCCCGACCACCGTGGTTTCGCCGCCGACCTGGAGTCCTCGCTGACGATCCTCGCCGGCGTGAAGCTCGGTGACGGTGCCACGGTCGTCGACGTCAACCGTCTGTACCTCGCCGGTCACGGCATGGGCGCCGGTGCGGCGGTACTGACGGCCACGGGTCGCCCGGTCACCTCCCCGGGGTCCGGCGACACCCCGTCCCTGGCCGGCGTCATCGCCGTGTACCCCTCGGACACCACCCCGAGCTGCTACGAGGCCGCCCGTGTCGTCGAGGCACCCGCCCTCGTGCTGGATGCGGGGCGCCCCGGATCGGTACCCACCGGCAACGCGGGACGCCTCGCGGCGAACTGGCGTGGCCCGGTGGGTTACCGGAAGATCCTCAAGGGCAGCCCGGCCGGGTTCAGCGAGCCGGTGCTGCGCAAGGTCGGCCTCGGTGGTGCGGGCCTCGAGTTCGCCGTCCAGGACCTGATCCGTGCCCTCATCATCGGCTTCATCGCCGGCGACGGCGCGGTGGACACCAGGGAGGCGAAGGCCTTCACCCCGCTGCACCGGTTCGGTGCGGACCTCCCCGACATCAAGGGCACCTCGACGGCGACGCGTCGGGAACTCTTCGAGTCCTTCCCCGAGTTCTTCGACCCGGGCGAGAAGCTGCAGGACGCGATCCTGCACCGCTGACCTGCGGTCAGTGGACCCGGGCGTTGAACAGGTCGTCGGGAGACCTTCCCTGCCGGACCGTAGGGGTCCGGTGGTCCGTCTGCGGGGGTGACGGACGGGATGTCGGGGCGGGCTCCTCAGCAGTCCCGCCCCGGTCCGCCTGTTCGGCAACCTTTTCGAGGCTCCGGCGGAGGTTGTCCGGAAGATCCTTGTCCGCCATCACCGCCTCCACCTCGGCGGTGAACTTCCGCAGAACCTCGGTCTGGGCGCGGTAGGCCTCGACGAAGTCCTCGCTGACCCGGCGCATACTGCCGAGGTACTCGTCCATCACCGCCCGGTGCGTGTCACTCATCTGTGTGGGGCGTGCGATCTCTGTCACGTTCTCTCTCCTGTTCAGGTGGGCCCGGTGCCGGTCACCAGGCATCGGCGGACTCGGGCGCGGTTCCGGTGGGGTCGCCGGTTCCGGTGGTCCAGATATCCGGGTTCCAGCCGTCAGTCGCGGCGTCCGTGGCCGAGGATGCCTCCGGTGGTGCAGCCGGTACCCCGGTCTCCGGGGTCTCCCCGACAGCGGCCGGCGAGACCGGCTGGTCGGCGACGGTGGCCGGGCTTCCCGGAGCGTCCGGCACCCGGTCTGCCTTGTCGAAACCGTGGACCGGGTCCACGCTGGATTCCGGTGCGGGTTCCGGTGCGGGTTCCGGTGCGGGTTCCGGTTCAGCGGCCGGCTCGACGCATTCCGGCTCCGGCTGGGGTTCCGGCCGGGGTTCCGGACAGGCCGGCTCAGGTGTCTGTTCCGGGCAGCCCGACGGCTCGACGGACGTGTCCGCGGTGAACTCCGCCGCCAGCTCCACGGCGCCACCGACGACGACGGCGGCACCGACCCCCAGTGCCAGTCCGGCTGCACCGGCTGCACCGGTGAGGAGCATGTCGTCAGCGGCAGGGAGACAGTCACCGACAGTGATGTCGACCAGGGCCTCCAGTCCGCTGTTGCGCTGACCGAGCATCTCGGACACCGCCGTCACCGCCCCCTCCACCATCCCGGCGGCGGCGTCCCCGGCGCCACAGGCCAGGGCGGTGGACGCCAGTCCGCACACCTCCTCGACCAGCGCACTGATCTCCCCCGCGCAGCCGACGGTCAGCTGGTCCATCGCCCCGGCACAGCTGCCCACCGAGTTCACCGCGTCCTGGCAGAGCCCTGTGTGGGAGGCCAGGGCGTCCCCGGCGCCATAGAGGCCCTGGCTCGGCACCCCTCCGCCGATGCCGTCGAGTGCCCCGGCCGCCTCGGTGACAAGTGGGGCGATCTGGGCGGCGGCGTCCATGGCCATGCTGCCGGCACCGGCGATCGCGGTGATGGCGGTGGTGTCCATGCCCCGGGTGAAGTCCGCCAGGTCGCACATCCGCCGCACCGGTTCAGGTGGGCAGCCGGTCTGTTCCGCAGTGGCGGCGAGTGTGCCGAGGGCGACGTCCGTCCGAGTGGTGTCGACAGTGGTCACCGGTGATCACCGTCCCCGGTCGGTTTCCCGGCGTCTGCGACCGCCCCTGCCGCTCGGTGGTCCGCCCCGGAGATTCGTTGCACCGACTGTCTGGCGTCCTCCAGTCCCGCCCGGATCCTGCGCAGGTGCCGTGCCCGGGTGTCCTGTGCCCCGGACAGCAGTGCGACGACAGCCGCTCCCCTGGCCCCCAGGCCCCGTCCGAAGGACGCCTCGGGGGACGTTCCTGACGTTGGTGGATGCGTCCCCGGTCCGACGGCGTCGACCGCGGCCAGTGCAGCGGCGACGGCGTCCCTCCCCCTGTCCGGGTCCACGGACATCCTGTCCGTACGGGTCTTCACAGTGGTCCTCCTCCCCTGCCGCGCCCCAACGGCGGACAGTCATACCACTGTTGGACTCCACCGGGGCCGGGAAGGTTCCCCCGGTACCCGAACTCCCCCGGAGAGATCAGCCCTCGGAGATGACCACGGCCGCCAGCTGCCCGGCGATCTTCTTGGCATCGGCCGCGGTGTGTGCCTCCACCATGACGCGGTAGACCTGCTCGGTGCCACTGGGGCGCAGCAGGACCCGGCCGGTCTCCCCCAGCTCCTTCTCCGCCTCGGCGACAGCCTCGGCGACGACCGGGGACGTGTGGATCCGCTCCTTGTCCTCCACCGGCACATTGACCAGGGTCTGCGGCAGCACGGTCATCACCGACGCGAGTTCACGCAGGGTCCGGCCGGTCTCCGCCATCCGCGCCATGATCGACAGACCGGTGAGCGTGCCGTCACCGGTCGTCCCGTGCGCCGGGATGACGACATGGCCGGACTGCTCGCCGCCCAGGGACAGGTCCTGGGCGTTGAGGTCGGCGAGCACGTAACGGTCGCCGACCTTCGTCCGGCGCAGCTCGATCCCCTGCTCCTTCATCGCCAGCGTCAGGCCCAGGTTCGACATGACCGTGGCGACGAGGGTGTTCCTGCGCAGTTCGCCGGACTCCTTCATCGCCACCGCGAGGATCGCCATGATCTGGTCGCCGTCAATGATGTTGCCCTCGGAGTCCACCGCGAGGCAGCGGTCGGCGTCACCGTCGTGGGCGAGACCGAGGTCCGCGTGGTTCTCCAGGACGGCGTCCCGGACGACGTTGATGTGGGTGGACCCGCAGTCGTCGTTGATGTTGTAGGAGTTCGGGTGGTTGTGGATCGCCACGACATCCGCCCCGGCCTGGGCGTAGGCCTGCGGGGCGGCCTCGCTGGCGGCACCGTTGGCGCAGTCGACGACGACACGGATGCCGTCGAGCGGCGCAGGCACCGAGGACGCCAGGTGGAACAGGTAACGCTCCAGGCCGTCACCGGATTCCTCGATGATCCGGCCGATGGCCGCGCCGGTCGGGCCGGTCTCCGCCAGGTCCAGCATGGCGGCCTCAATTTCGTCCTCGACGGTGTCGTCGAGCTTGTGACCGCCGGCGGCGAAGAACTTGATGCCGTTGTCGGGCATCGGGTTGTGGGACGCCGAGATCATCACACCCATGTCCGCGCCGTAATCGTCGGTGAGGAAGGCGACGGCCGGGGTCGGCAGGACACCGACGTTGAGGACGTCGACGCCCTGGGAGGCCATGCCCGCCGAGAGGGCGGCGACCAGCATCTCGCCGGAGACCCGCGGGTCCCGGCCGATGACGGCGACAGGCCGGCGCTGGGAGTTCGGGGAGGTCTCGGTGAGAACGCGTGCGGCAGCGGCCCCCAGCCGCAGGGCGAGGGGGGCGGTCAGGGAGCGGTTGGCCAGACCGCGCACCCCGTCAGTTCCGAAAAGTCTGCTCATGGGGAGCCAGTCTAGTGGTCGGGGTGTCTGGTTCCCGTGTCGGTGCCCGGACCGTGTCTGCATCACGCAGTCGGAGACTGTTCTAGCGGGGGAAGGAACCGCCTCATGCTGCGTGATGCCGGCACACCGCGGACCCGGACAGCGAAACGCCGCCCACGGCGCACACGAGGTGCGACATGGACGGCGTCTCTGCCCGGAAAACCGGGACAGCCCACCAGGGCTGACAGGCGGGGCGCAGGGCCCCGGACAATCAGCGCTTGGAGTACTGCGGGGCGCGACGGGCCTTGTGCAGACCGGCCTTCTTGCGCTCGACCGCACGGGCGTCACGGGTGAGGAAGCCGGCCTTCTTCAGGGCGGCCCGCTCCTCCGGGTTGTACTTGTTCAGGGCACGGGAGATAGCCAGACGCATCGCGCCGGCCTGGCCGGAGGGGCCACCGCCCTTGAGGTTGACCTGGAAGTCGAACTGGTTCTCGCGGTCCAGCAGGACCAGCGGAGCCTTGATCAGCTGCTGGTGCAGCTTGTTCGGGAAGTAGTCCTCCAGGGTGCGACCGTTGCAGGTGAACTGGCCGGAGCCGGCGACCATACGGATGCGGACGACGGCCTCCTTGCGGCGGCCGACGGTCTGGATCGGGCCCTCGTAGAGATCGGCGACGGCCGGGGTGGCCTCGTCGGTCTCCTCGACCTCGGCGACGGTGTCACCGATGGTGGCGACGAACTCCTCGCTCACGGCGTCGGTAGCTTCGTAGTTCTCGATGTCGCTCACTGGGCCACCTTCTTGATCTCGTAGGTCTCGGGCTTCTGAGCGGCGAACGGGTGCTCGGCACCCGCGTAGACGCGCAGCTTCTTCACGGACTGGCGGGAGAGTCGGTTGTGCGGCATCATGCCGGTGATCGCCTCAGCAACGACGCGCTCCGGGTGCAGCTCCAGGGAGCGGCCCAGGGACATGGTCTTCAGACCGCCCGGGTAACCGGAGTGGCGGTAACGGAACTCGCGGTCACGCTTGTTGGACGAGATCGCGACCTTGTCGGCGTTGATGATGATGACGTTGTCACCGCAGTCGGTGTTCGGGGCGTAGATGGCCTTGCCCTTGCCGCGCAGCAGACCTGCAACGTGGGTGGCGAGACGACCCAGAACCACGTCAGTGGCGTCGATGACGTACCACTTACGGGTGATGTCACCGCTCTTCGGGTGGAAAGTAGTCACGTAAGGACTCCTTGTCTTCATGGAGCTGCCGGCCCGTCTACCCGGACCACGGCTTTCACCGTGTTCCGGGGTGCCCGCGGCGGCCGGTTGAGACCCGCGGACCGGTCACCGGGGCATACACCGGGGTGACCGCAACCTGAAAGACACTACTCTCCCCCGGTCACGACCACCAAACCCGTCACGCCCAGCTGTTCGCGGCGCTGGTGTTGATCTGACTCATCCGCGCATTGGCGTCGTCGACGGTGCGGGCGACGGAGTCGAGCACCATGTTGAGCTCTTCAAGGGAGTTGTCCCACCTGCGCTGGGCGTCCTGGTAGGCCACGGCGGAGGAACCCTCCCACTCAGCGATCATCGGGGCGACATCGCCCTTGAGCTGGGAGAGCATTCCGTTGATGTTACGGCTGGTCGCACGGATATCGGCGGCTGCCTGGGCGATCTGGGCGAAATCGTACTGGATCATGTCAGTCTCCTCGGGTTGTTGTCGGTGCCGTCAGCGGAACGCGGCGACGTTGTCGTCCTCGACCTGCTGGAAGGACCGGGCGTTGCCGCGGATGTTCTCCGCGATACTGGTCAGTGCGGCGCGCAGCTCACGGGCGGAATCGTTCCAGCGGACCATCAGATTCCCGAAGGACGCCTGCGCCTCACCCCGCCACACCCCCTGCACGGAATCGACGGTGCCCTGCAGCCGGTTCAGTTCCGCCTGGACCTGGTCGTTGACCGTGTCCACCTTCCCCGCGGTGGCGTGCATGACGTCGGTGGTTGTCCTGAAGCTCATGGCTTCCCCCTCATATTTCTGTGTCTGTATCTGAGTCGGTTTCCCGGTGGGTGCCGGCCCCTGTCGGGACCGTCCCTTAGTTAGACTCCACAGACCCCCGCCCGGTTCACTCCCCACCGAAATTACTTCACCGGGTCACGTCGCCGTCACTTCTGCACCGACAGCACCTGGTACGACGTCCGGATGTGTTCGGCGGCGAGTTCCGCGGCCAGATCGGCGTCCCCCTGTGCCACCGCATCAAGCAGCGCGCGGTGCTGGTCCTGCAGGGTGGCCTGCATCGCGGCCCAGTCCTCCCGGGCCTGGTAGCCCTCCAGCAGCGGGGCGCGCAGCGACTCCCGGATCGCCTGCGTCATATCGGCGAACAGACGGTTGCCGCCACCGTGGGCCAGGGCGACGTGGAAACGGGTGTCGGCGTCCCCGAAGTCCTCCCGACTCAGCTCCGCATCGTCGGCCTCCTCATCCCCGTCCATCACGGCGAGCTCCTGCTTCATGCGGTCGAGCATCTCGGGGTCGCGGTGTTTCGCAGCCATCCGTGCACTCTCGACCTCAAGGATCATGCGGGTCTGGACGACCTCGTCGAGGGCGAAATTGTTGAGCGCGACATGCAGCTTCAGGAACCGGCTCAGCGCCGCGGTCGGCATCGAGGTGATGAATGTCCCGGCACGGGCCCCGGAGCCGACATGGGACTCGAGCACGCCGTGGCTCTCCAGCACCCGGATCGCCTCGCGGGCAGCCGCGCGACTCACCCCGAGCTGTTCGGCGAGCTGACGCTCCGGCGGGAGCATGTCACCGACACCGAGTTCCCCGGACAAGATCCGGTTCTCGATCGCCTCGACGACCAGCGAATGGGTGCTGGTCCGGGGTGCGGGACGCCCAGGATCTGAGATTTCTGACATGTTGTCGGTTCTACCACGGTGACATGGTGTTCACCCCACCCGGGCGGTGGCGGCGAACCGGTCGCAGGCGGCGAGCCGCCCGGCCGTCTGCTCCGCGGTACCCGTCCGGTACTGGCAGCCCACGGAGACCTGGTGACCGTCGATGAGACGCACCTGCCATCGGGTCGTGGACCGGCCACTGTCCTCTTCGTAGTTCACCGGGTGCTGCGAGGTCACCCGTGCACCTGGCATGTCAGCCAGACCGGTGAGCATCCGGGCGTCGAGTTCCTCCTGGGTGCCCAGCGGAGTCGGGGTGGCTGCGACGAGGATACGGGCGTCCGGATCGTCCGACATCCAGATCTCGCGGCGTTCGGTGGCCTCCCGCAGGGTCCAGCCGTCGAGGTCGGCGTCGACGGGGATGTCGGCACGCTCGGCGGTGTGCTCCGGGGTGGGGTCGCCGCGGCGTACCGGGTCGGCGAACTGCTGCCCGTCAGCGGGCACGGCGGCCGCAGACTCCTGCTCCGGCGTCGGCACCGCGCTGGAGGACGCCCCGGTCTGCGGCGCGGTCTGCGGCGTGGCCGGTGGCGAGGCGGTGACAGAACCTTCCCCGCCCTGCCCGAGGAGGCCCACCACCAGGACACCGACCAGCACCACGACGACAGCGGTGACGGCGAGAAGGGTCCGGTGCACCCGTGGGCGTTCCGTGTCCATCTCCCCGTCCATCTCCGCGCCCACGTCCCTGTCGACCCTGTCGACCCTGTCCTCCACTCCGTCCGCCGGGTCCCCGCCCTCCAGATCAGCGAGCTCGGCACGGGCCATCTCCAGGTCCGCGGCGAGGCGCAGCGCGGCATCCGGATCCACGCACCGGGCCCGTAGCCCGACAGTGCGCAGATAGGCGGCGACTGTCGTGGCGTCCTGACCGGTGACCAGCACATCGGTGGTGGATTCGCCCACACCCCAGGGGAACCGGATCCGCGGCGTCCGCGGATTCGGGTCGGTGAGATCCGGGTCCGCCGCACGTTCCTCGAGCACCTCGGCGACAAGTTCACGGACCGCCTCGAGCCTCTCCAGCGGCACCGCGGACCCTCGCCACCGCACTCCGTCGCCTTCACCCGGCGCGTCGCACCGGACACTGAACCCGCTGAGCAGGTCGGTCACTGTCCACCCGTTGACGAGGACGCCGGACTCCACCAGAGACACCGCCTGCACGGTCATTCCTGTCGCGTTCACTGTTTCTCCCCTGTCGTGTCCTCGGTCTCAACCTCGGTCTCAACCTCTGTCGGTTCATCCACCACGGCGACCTGCAGTTCCACGGCGTCCCCGACGACGAGGACGCCACGGCCCGGCGCGGTGGGACGCAACACCTGGCCGGCGACCGGGCCGTCTTCCCGCGGTGCCGAGAGCAGGACCCAGGCGGTACTGTCGCGCACGCCCTGGAGCAGTGGCGTGTAGGTGCTGCGCCCCATCACCGCACTACGCCGGGCGGTGACCAGGTGAAGACCGATGTCCGCGGCATGGGGCAGCAGCGGGACCAGGATGTCGAGTGCCGCGGTGAGGTCGGTGGAATGGTCGAGGTCGTCGACGACGACCACGAGGTCCGGTCCAGTCCACCAGCTGCGGTCGCGCAGCATCTGCGGGCTCAGCGAGGTGACGTCGTCCGGGATCCTCTCGCGCAGCACCCCCTCCCAGCGGGTCAGTTCTTCGGTGAAAGACGCCGGGGAGCGGTAGCCCGGCACGCCGAGCAACCCGCGGCGCCCGTCGGCGACGAGCAGTTCCACACTCCCCTGCTCCCACGCAACGGGATCGGTGAGCCCGGCGATGAGGGTGCGCAACGTGGTCGTCACCCCGGACCGTGCCTGACCGACGACAGTGAGATGTGGGGAGGACGCCGGGTCCCAGGTCACGGCACCGAGGGTGGGGCCACCGACACCGAGGATGACCTTGCCGGGCTCTGCCACACCGGCCGCGGAGTAGGAGATCTGCTCGGGCAGCAGCTTCATGTGCAGGTCCGGTTCGTTGCGGGCCACGCTGACCCGCCGGGCATGCTCGACAGCCTCCTCGTCGGAACGGGCGGTCTGGATGTGGCGTCCCGCAGGGGAGACGCCGCGGCCCGGCACGTCGGGCAGGCTGCGCTGGGCATCGCGGAAGGTGGAGTCCGTGGGCGTCATCTTCAGTTCGACGGTCCCGGTGAGCAGGTCACGCAGACTGGGCCGGAAAGTCCAGCGCAGCGCGGTGACGACCACGTGGACGCCACGCTCCAGTCCCCCGGCCACCAGGGTGGCGAGCCGACGGTCGCTCTCACCCAGGGCGTCCACCCCGTCGATGAGCAGGACGCGGTGGGCGACACCGGCCGGAGCGTCCTGCTCCAGCTCGTCGAGCAGCCGGTCGACCCGGTCGGCGCCGACGACCGCGGCGACCTGCGGTAAGCGCGCCAGGGAGGCCAGGGAGCCGCCGGGGTCGAGAACGTAGACCGCCACCGAGGGACTGGTCAGTGCGAGTCCGACGGTGAGGGTGCGGAGCAGGGTGGTCTTGCCGGTGCCCGGTGAGCCGACGACGGCCCAGTGCCTGCGACGCAGGTCGATGTCGAGGCGACGTTGTTCACCGTCGAAGGGCAGGTCCTCCAGGGCGACGGGGACGCACAGCGGGGTGGATTCCCCGGTGGCGTGGTCCCCGAGCAGTCGGCTTGCCGGCAGCTCGGTGGGCAGCGGATCCAGCCAGATCGGGCGGAGGTTCGGCCCGGCCAGCCGGTCGACGACGAGATCCATGGTCGTACCGGTGGCCTCTGGTTCCACCCCCAGTTCGCGGATGATGCGCCGGTCGGCCGGCACCTCGGGTCCGGAGACATAGGCCGACTGGAACCGCACCTGACCTGCGCCACCGGCCTCGGCGAGGATCGCGGCACCGGGAGTGGCCGGCAGGTCGTGGGCGGCGGTCGAGCCGATGAGTGCGCGGGACTCGGCGGCGGAGAAGGTCCGCAGGGCGATCCGGTAGCTGAGGTGTGATTCCAGGCCGCGCAGTCGCCCTTCCTCCAGTCGCTGACTGGCGAGCAGCAGGTGCAGGCCGAGGGACCGGCCGAGTCGTCCGACTGCGGCGAAGACGTCGGCGAACTCCGGACGGGCATGCAGGAGTTCGGAGAACTCATCCACCACGATGAACAGGGAGGGCATCTCACCGGGGTGCCGGCGGTTGTACTCCGTGGCGGTGGACAGGCCCGCGGCACGCAGCGTCTCCTGGCGGCGGTGCATCTCGCCGAGCAGGGCGTCCTGCATCCGGTCGACGAGCACCGCTTCATCCGACAGGTTCGTGATCACCGCGGCGGTGTGCGGCAGGCGTTCCAGACCGGCGAAGGCGGCTCCGCCCTTGAAGTCGACGAGGACGAAGTTGAGTTCCCCGGCACTGTGGTGGTGGGCGAAGCTGGTGACCACGGCCTTGAGTAACTCGGATTTTCCCGATCCGGTCGCGCCGATGCACAGTCCGTGCGGGCCGATGCCGCCCTTGGCGGACTCCCTGATGTCGAGGTACACCGGCGACTGCCCCGCCCGGCCGATCGGAGCACGCAGGTCGCCGCCGGGCAGGTCGAGCAGGGAGGTCTCACTGCGCCGGGTGCAGCGGGCGCGGCACAGGGCGGCAAGTTCGACGTCACTGAGGCGGTCGGCGGTGGCGAAGGGACGCCAGCCGTCGACAGTCCAGGCCGACAGCACCTCCCCGTCGGAGTGGAGCAGCAGGCCGCGGGTCCGGGCGGTCTCCTCGGCGGCGTCGTCCGGGTCAGCGACGACGGTGCAGCGCGCGGGTGCGGCGGCCTGCGGCGCCGGTGACTCGACCTCCGCGCTGTAGCGGAAGCTGATCCGCAGTGCGCCGTCATGCGGTAGCCACCGGTCATGCGGTCCGTCGATGCCCACCACGCCCGGATCCTGCAGGACCAGTGCCCCCTGCATCGCCCTGACCTGGTCGGACGCCCCTGGTCCGGTCACCGCGACGACCGGGAACTGCCGCAGGTCCACCGCCACCGGGGCGTCCAGGGTGGCGTGGCGGGTCGCCAGGTCACGCAGGCTCATCGCGCACACCGGCTCCAGGTCCTCCGGGGGCACGTCGACCGGGATGTCGAGCGGGTCATCGGGGGCCTGGACAGCGGTACCGAGACGGACGACACCCGGTTCGACGTCCTGCCCGTCCACCCCCTCGACCGCGCGTGTCCACAGTGCCTGCGGGTGGGGGTGGCGGCGTTCGGTGTCCTCCCGCTGGGTGTTCCGGGCCCGGCGGACGCCGTCGGTCAGCGCGTCGAGATGGCGGTGGTAACTGCGCCGGATCTCGTCGACGTCCTGACCTCCGGGCTGGAACATCATGACCATGGAGCCGACCATCATCAGGGGAAAAATGAAGGTCATGGGGCTGCGGGCCATCCCCGAGAGCATCATCGCGGCGACCATGCCGAGCACGGCGACGAGCATGACCGCGGGCATGAGGAGCCGCAGGAACGGCTGTCTGTTCTTCGGCAGTGATGGTGGTGGTTGCGTCTGCACCGGCTGTCCCCTCAGATGAAAAGTCCCCGTCATCGACCCTGCCCGCGCCCCCTGTGGCACCGGACCCCCGACAACATAATCTCTGGCTTACGCCTGTGTTCGGTGACGATACCGTAATCCCGCTGCGCGCGGAATGTTTATCGCCTAAAGTTGCCGTCACATGCCGTACCACCGGGGGTCGCGGCACCTGTCACAGCATCATTCACCAGGGGGAATCCACCAGTGATCGCCGTCAGTATCACCGTCGTCGACGACCGGGGACGCGGGCGCGTCCTCGACGCCACCGTGTCCGGGACCGTCCCGGTCACTGAACTCCTGCCCCATCTGGTGGACGCCGCGCCCGGCGAACACTGGCAGCTCAGCGGACCCGCCGGGGTCCTACGCCCCGAGCACGGGCTCGATGAGGCCGGGGTGCGCCCCGGGGAACGTCTCACCCTGGCGCGCGCCACGGTCCCTGCCCCACCGACCGACACCGTCGGGCTGCTCAGCGGGGATCTCCCGACCAATCCGTCGGTGTGGGTCGCGTCCTTCCTCGCCGCGGCTGCCACCCTTGTCCTGCCTCCGTTCAGCCCCGGAGCGCCGCTGTGGCACCCGCTGGAGATCAGCGACCGTGCACGCGATGTGCTCGACGGCACCGGGGATCCGGCCGGTACGGCGGCACTGCTGTGCTCCGTGCTCACCCTGGTCCTCGCAGTGGCGGCGGCTGCGGCGAGTCTGCACGGGAAGCGGTATACCGCCCTGGCTGCCCTGCTCGCCTTCAGTGCCGGAGTGCAGGTCAATGTACTGACCGGCTGCGTCCTCGCCGCCTGCGCGGTGTGGCGGCCGGGACCCGAACGGGTGGTCACGGTAGTCCTCGCGGTGGCAGCGGCGCTGAACTTCTGGCCCGGGCTGACGGTGCTGGTGGGGATGACCGGCCTGGTCATCGCAGGGCAGACCGCCCTGGGACTGGCCGGGGTGCCGCTGCCGAGGATCCCTGCGACCGGCCTGTTCGCCGCGACGGACCGGCTGCGGAAGCAGGACGCCAGGTCAGCAGGCGAGAGAGCCGCCAACTCCACCGACTCCACCGACGCCAGGAACGCTGCCGTCGACCGGGCCCGGCAGGTTCACGCCGCCCTGGTCATCGCCTGTTGCACAGTCATCAGCGCTGGCGTGGTCCAGCTCATCCCACCGGGGTCCGCGCCCGGGTGGGTCACCGTGGCCGCCTGTCTGACCGTTGCGGTGACCGGACTCTCGGCCCGCGGCTGCCGTCCGGTCCACGCGGTGGCGGTCACTGTCACCGCAGTCATCGTCGCCGTGTGGACGTTGGTGCACTGCGCGTCCCCGTGGCCGGCGGTGGCCCTGCTGCCGGTGATCCTGCCCGCGGTGAAGGTGACCTCGCCGCTTGCCGGCCGGGTGATCGACATCCTGGAGACCGTCGCCTTCGCTGTCGCCGTGCCTCTTTTCATCGCCACCACCGGTGTCTTCGACCTGGTCAGGGGCATCGGGTGAGGTACCTGGCGGGGCACGCGTCGGCGGTGGTGTGTGCTGCGGTTCTGTTGCTGGTGGGCATGCCGGTGGTCTCAGCACAGGAACACCGCGAACAGTGCGGGGTCCCCGAGCCCGGTGAGGCACTGCCGGTGGATGTGACGCTGCCCCATGACGTCGCCACCGGTGCCGGAGTGGGGATCGCCCTGGTGGACACCGGGGCGTCCTCACCCGGGGTCGTGCCCGGTCGGGAGGAGGATCTGGACCACTGCGTCCTGCATGGCACGGCGGTCGCGGGAGTTCTGCGCAGCGTGGCACCCGATGCGACCGTGGTCTCCCACCGCCAGGAGACCGACCGTGGTGCGGGCACCGTCGCCGGGCTGGTCGACGCCCTGGAACGTGCCGTCACACATGCCCGTGAGCACCCCGAGGTGAAGATCGTGAACATGTCGCTCGTGGCCTGCCAGGACACTGTCGAGCTGCGACGGGCGGTCGCCGATGCGGAGGACGCCGGGCTGCTCATCGTCGCCGCGGCGGGCAACTCCGGACAGTGTGCCGAGGGGCAGACCCCGTTCCCTGCCTCGCTGCCCGGCGTCCTGACGGTCGGCGGGGTGGACGCCCGTATCCCCGAGGCGTCCCAACTGGGCGATCTGGGTCGTGGCCGGGTGGTGGCCGACTACTCGGTGCCCGGGGTGTGGGTGGACCTGGTCGCGCCGGGTGGTCCGGTCTCGACGGTGTTGCGTACCCCTGCCGGTGAGGTGACCGTCGTGGGTGATCCGGACCCGTTCGCGGGCACCAGTTTCGCCGCTCCGGTGGTCTCTGCGGCGGCGGCGCTGGTCTGGCAGGTCCGCCCGGAGATGTCGGCGGCGCAGGTGCGGTCGGTGCTGGTCTCCACCGCCCGGTCAGGCGGGGTACCGGTGGTGGACCCGGCGGCGGCAGTCGCCTCGGTGATGGACGGTGAGCCGGTGGCCGGCGTCCGGGAGTCGCCCTGGATTGACGGGGTTGACCTGGCGGCAGCCCCGGATGAGCGGCTTGAACTGCGGGTTCCACTCGCTCTGACGTCCCTGGTGCTGGTCGGGGCACTCGGCGTGACGGTGACTCGGCGTCCTCGCGGGTGAATGCCCGGGGACTGCCACAGAGCTCCCACGGTCCCTGCAGGCGTACCCCGATGAACTGGCGGGAACGGCTCGTAACCTCATTTTCCAGTGCAGCGGACCCGCTGCCGTTCATTCACACGACGCCTTACAGGAGGCACTTCATGATCGACGCCATTACCACCATCATCCACACCATCGGCTCCATCCTCACCACCGGCATCTCCGGCGTGTCCCACGCGCTCAACCAGGTCGTAGGCTCCGTCACCGGCAGCATCTAAGCCGCGGTCTGCGTCACTGTCGCTACCAGTACGGGGAAGCGGAGATCAGGTACCTGACTTCCGCCTCCCGGTACTGGTAGCTGCATGGAGTCGGGTCACCCCTGGAGCCGTCCTCCCTGCTGTGGATTCTCCTCCAGCAGCGCCTGCTTGTCAGCCATCAGAATCATCCTCCGAGGCCAGGTCCATTGATATCGACCTCAGGTATCCGCCGGGCGTCCCCCGTTGTCACCCCACCTCGACGGTCCGCCGGGCCCGCTCGACGGACAGTTCCCCACCGTCCGGCAGCGGCTCAATCACCCGCCACGGCACCTGGACCGGCAGCTCGCCGTCCTCCAGAACCCCCAGTGCAGCGAGCTCCTCCGGCGAGGGCACCGCGTACCGCACCCCGGATTCACTGACCAGGGCCAAGCCCCGCTCAGTCACCACGGCAGCGGTTCCCCGCGGACCCGCATAATGTCCGGCCGGCTCCTTTCCCGACTTCTGCTCCGGCGCCTCCACCAGCACCGACCCCGCACACACCCCACCGATCTCACGGAGTGACGCCTCCACCGGCACCCGGTCCAGCGCCGTCGCTCCCGGCATCTCCAGGACGGTCCCCAGGTCGGAGACCACCGGCGCACCCGCCAGAGCCTCCGCGACCGCCCGGCGCGTCCCCGTGACCTCGGCCAACCCACCGTCGGCGACGAGGAAGGCCCGCTCGCCTGCGGTCACCAGCGTCCCCTGCGCATCGAAGGGCGCGTCCAGCCCGGACCGACCAGCAGGCAGTGTCACGTCCGGCCCACGCCGCAGCACCGTCACCACCTCATTATCGACCTGCACCGGTACCGTCCCGAGCGCCCGGGCGACGGTGGTCCCGGCGTCCGGAATGAGCATCCGCTCCCCCTCGACGACCAGCCAGTACCCCGACGGTGCCTCCAGGACCTGCGGCCCCGCGTCCTCCAGCGAGGACGCCGCCACAACCGTCGGACCGCACAACGCCCACTCATCGGCGTCGCCGCCGGTGACCGGGACAAGTCCCGGTGCGTCCGGAATGCCGACGGGCGGGCCGGTCTCGAACTCGGCCAGGTTCGATGCGGTGGTCTTCGACGGCGATTCCGCCGACCCCAGCAGCAGTCGTGCCGAGGCCACATTCGTCACCGGGTGGAAGGACTCCCCGAGCCGCACGTGCAGTGCCCCGGATTCATCGGTGACCAGGGCGGCGTCCCCTACCGAGGGCGCCGGACGCAGCATCGCGACCAGCAGCATCCCGCCGGCGACGAGCAGGGCGAGCAGCACGCCGACCCCCACGGCGCGTCGTTGGGTGCGCAGCGGATCGTGTGCCATCCGCGGGTCGCCGGTGACCAGCGCGAGCTCCATCCTCCGAAGCAGGAAGGAGTAGCCGGAGACCTGCAGGCCTGTCGTTCTCATCGTGTTCTCCCCTGACATTCCCCCGGGGTGCCCCCCGGAAATCCCCCGATGCGCCGACCCCGCGGCGCGCCGTGATGTACATTCTGCTGTGAAAGATACATGACAGGGGAACTCTTGTGTGGGGAACAGTGACGGCCGCCGTGGCCGTGATCGGGACAGGGACCGCGGCCGGGTGGGGACGCCACCGGCTGGGTCGGCTCGTGGCGGAGCAGACGCCGGAGCGCGCGTGGTTCCACGTGCATCCGCCGCACCACGACCTGTGGGGCGCCCGGGAGCCGGTGGTGTGTGACGCACAGCTGCTGGACTGCTTCGCCGCAGGTCTCCGGGCCGAGCTGCCGGTGGTGGTCTCGGCGGCGCCGCCCAAGCCGGACGGTCCGACACAACGCTCCTATGCCGGGCTCGCCGCCCTGTCCCGCCCGTCCGGTCGGATTCTGGTCGGGGTCCACCCTGCGGACGCCGCGCGGGTCCCGTTCGCGGCCGCCGGCTGCGGCCTGCTGTCCCGTGCCGTGCCGGGACTGCCTACCGGTGCACGTGAGGTGCATGGAGAGGTGGCGGTGGAGGCATTGCCCGGGTGGATGGTCGGGACTGATGCGTCTGGTGAGCCGGTGACGGTGAACCTGCCCCCCGGAGCGACGGTGCTGGTGTGCGGGGCGGGAGCTGCAGAGGTCGTGTCGACGGTGGCGGTGACCGGGCGGACGGTGGGGTCGGTGGCGGGCGCAGATGTAGCGGTGGTGGCCTCGCCCGGGCAGTGGCGGGAGGCGTGGCATCCGCAGACCTGCCGGGTGCTGGTAACCGAGAACACTGCTGCCGCCGAATCCGACAGCATCGCCGTCGACCTCACCGTGGACCTGGACGCCGGGCACCTGCGCTGCGGAGAGACGATGCTTCCCTTCCGTCGACTGCCGCTACGCTGATCCCCATGCGCACCCGCCTCGCCACCTGGATGGACGACCGCCAGGTCGCGCTGTACCTCGGCGCACTGCTGGTGGGCGGGGTGGTCGGGCTATCGGTCCCGTCGGTGGCGACCCCCGCGGAGCATGCGATCAACCCGGCGCTGGGGCTGCTGCTCTACGCCACCTTCCTCGCCGTACCCTTCGGCCGGATCGGGCACGCCCTACGTGACTGGCGGTTCCTGGTGACCGTCTTCGTCGTGAACTTCCTCTGTGCTCCGCTGGTGGTGTGGGTACTGACCAGGCCCTTCACCGGAGACGCCGACCGTGCACTGCTGGTCGGGCTGCTGTTCGTGCTGCTGGCACCGTGCGTGGACTACGTGATCGTGTTCACCGGGCTGGCCGGTGGTGCGGCGGACCGGCTGCTGGCCGCGACTCCCCTGCTCATGCTGGCGCAGATGGTGCTGCTGCCGGTGTGGCTACGACTGTTCGCCGGGGCCGGGGTGGTCGAGTCGGTGGAGATGGGTCCGTTCATCTCGGCGTTCATCTGGCTGATCGTGGTGCCGTTGCTGGCGGCGGGGATCACCCAGTGGGCACAGAGATCAGACTGGAGGTTCCTGTCCGGACTCTTCGCCGACCTGACGGTGCCGTTGATGATGGTGGTCCTGGCGGTGGTCGTGGCCTCACAGATCGACGGCGTCTCCGGCCGCTGGCGGGAGCTGGTGACCGTGGTTCCGGTGTATGTGGTGTTCTCTCTGGTCATGCCGCTGATCGGTGGTGCGGCTGCCCGGTTCGCGCGACTGGAGGTGGCGTCCCACCGAGCGGTGGTCTTCACCGCGGTGACGCGGAATTCACTGGTGGTGCTGCCGCTGGTCCTCGCCCTGCCGGCGGCCTACGACCTGTCGCCACTGGTGGTGGTGACGCAGACCCTGGTCGAGCTGCTCGTCATGGTGACGATGGTGCGGCTGGTGCCGAAGCTGGTGCGGTGAGGAGATCCGCTCGCCGGGCCCCTGATGACTCCTCCCGTCGTCCGACACACCAGCCCGACTGAACAGGTCACGCCGCTGCACGGGCACAGCGTGCCGGAGACCCCTACACCGGCTCCCGCTTCACCCGCGTCTCCTCGGCACGCGCCGCGAGGTCCGCGTCCGCCGGGTAATCGACAGCCACCAGGTTCAGCCCGCAGGCCGGTGCCACCGGTACCTTCGATGACCGCGAACGCTCCTGAAGCAGGGAGGACGCGAACCCCTCGTCGCGGCGTCCCTCCCCCACCGTCAGGACCGCGCCGACCAGCGAGCGGACCATGGACCAGCAGAAAGCGTCCGCCACAACCGAGGCCTCGTAGGTCTCCGGTTCTGTGGGGGTCGAGATGTCACGCCACTCGAAGGACTGCAGTTCACGCACCGTCGTGGACCCCTCACGGTACTTACAGAAGGCCGCGAAGTCGTGCAGGCCGACCAGCACATCGGACGCCAGCTGCACCGCGGACAGGTCCACGGAATGTCGCCACTGCGCCGTGTCCCGGACGCGCAGCGGCGACGGGCCGGCCATCGACGTCGTCACCCGGTAGACGTAGTGACGGCGCAGTGCGGAGAACCGCGCGTCGAACCCGGGTGCGGCCGCGGACGCCCCGTGCAGCCGCACATCGGCGGGGAGCATCCGGGACAACCGCCGCACCAGATCCGACGGCTGCTCCAGAGACCGCTGCCCGAAGGCAGACGCAGGCACGTCGACATGCGCGACCTGTCCGGTCGCGTGGACGCCGGCGTCGGTGCGTCCTGCCACGGTCAGCTCGACCGGCGTACGAAACACCAGTGACAGCTTTTCCTCGAGTACCCCCTGCACGGTCCGGAGCGCCTCCTGCGGGCCTTTCTGTCTGGCCCAGCCGTGGAAGTCCGTGCCGTCGTAGGCGACATCCAGGCGTACCCGCACCATCTCACTCATCGTTCGCCTTCCGTCCGAACCCTGCCAGCGCGGCGGCGCTCGGTGCTGTCGATCTCGCTCCGCGCTGCAGCTTCTCCATCTCCACCACACGCAGACGCTCGCGGTCCGCCGCACCGCCGAGACTGAACAGCCCCAGGCCGAAGACCACGACCCAGACCGTCAAGGTGTCCAGCGCCACCCGCTCAAAAGCCCCGGGCATCACATCGCGACCCGAGAAGACGAGCGTCAGCGCACCGACGATCGAGAAGAACTCCATGACCCGGGTGATCGGCACATAGGCACCGTAGATCAGCGGGTGTGCGTCACCGGTGGTTTCAGCGTGCCGCGTCGCTGAATCGACGAGGACCTCCATTGTCGCCCACATCACCAGCAGATACACCAGCAGGGAGACGTCGTGGATCCTCGGATGGTCGTCCACGGTGAACATGGTGGTCACCAGCGTCAGAAGCCCGGCCAGGCCCAGCAGCAGCGAAGTTCCGTAGACGCCGCGGTCACCCTCCCGGCGGGCCGCCAGGACCATCAGCAGGCTCGCGAGGATCACCGCGATACCGGAACAGATCACCATCGTGGTCGTGAAGGAGCTCGCCGGATTGCACGCGAACCGGACCCCGGAATCATCCCGCAGGATGCCGCACCGGGACGCCATGAGGTCGGAGGACCTGTTCTCGGTCAGCGAGTACATGCCCTTCCACCGGAGAATGCCCACGACCTGCCCGACGATCAGCAACGCACCGCTGACGACCAGGAGAACGCCGGCGGTGCGGTACGAGACGGGGTTGTGCAGGGTGGACCGCGGAGACATTGCACTGATTCTAGCAGCGCAGGGACCCCCTCCCCTGTGAGACTCCTGCCTGTTCACCACCAGGAACTCACAGACACGACGGCACAGACACAACGCCACAGACACGACGACGCCCGCCCCTGCGTTATGCAGGGACGGGCGTCGTCAGTCAGGCGTCCGGGAAGACTGCCGGAGGAGAACTACTTCTCCTCGGCGGTCTCCTCGGCGTCCTCAGCCTCAGCCTCGGCGGCCTCGGCGGCGGCCTCGGCGTCGGTGGACTCCTCAGCCTCGACCTCGGGGGCCTCCTCGACCGGGGCCTTGGCGGCGGCCTTGGTGGCGCGCTCGGCCTCGGTGGAGGCGAGCTCCTCGAGAACCAGCGAGATCTGGGAGACGGGGGCGTTGTCGCCCTTACGGTTCTCCAGCTTGACGATGCGGGTGTAACCGCCGTTGCGACCTTCGAACTTCGGCGCGAGCTCGTTGAACAGGTAAGCGACAACTTCCTTGTCCGTGATGAGCTTCAGGACGTTGCGGCGGTCCGCCACGGTGCCCTTCTTGGCCTTGGTGATGATCTTCTCGACGTACGGGCGCAGCAGCTTGGCCTTGGCGTCCGTGGTCTTGATGGCGCCGTGCTCAATGAGCTGAGCAGCCAGGTTGGCGAGGATCTTCTTCTGGTGGGAAGCAGATCCGCCGAGGCGGGCACCCTTCTTCGGGGTAGGCATAACTTCTCCTCGTGAATGTGTTCTGGTGAGCGCTTGCTCCAGGCAGGTGACCGGTACCGGTCATGCCTCTATTCGGCGATGTCCTCGCCCTCGGTGTCCAGGAACTCGCCGGTCTCGGCGTCGTAGCCTTCGATGCTGTTGATGTCGAAGCCCTCCGGCGCATCCTTGAGGCCCAGGCCCAGCTCAGCGAGCTTGACCTTGACCTCGTTGATGGACTTCTGACCGAAGTTCCGGATGTCCAGCAGATCGGACTCGGTACGGGCGGCGAGCTCGCCGACCGTGTGGATGTCCTCACGCTTGAGGCAGTTGTAGGAGCGGACGGAGAAGTCGAGATCCTCGATGGGCAGGCTGTAGGCCGCGATGTGCTCCGTCTCCTGCGGGGACGGGCCGATCTCGATACCTTCAGCCTCGGTGTTCAGCTCGCGGGCCAGGCCGAAGAGCTCCACCAGGGTTCCACCGGCGGACGCGATGGCGTCGCGGGCGGTGATGGAGTTCTTGGTCTCCACGTCGAGGACCAGCTTGTCGAAGTCGGTGCGCTGTTCAACACGCGTCGCCTCGACCTTGTAGCTGACCTTCAGCACCGGGGAGTAGATCTGGTCGACCGGGATGCGGCCGATCTCTCCGGTGGTGGCGGCGGCCGGGACGTACCCGCGACCGCGCTCGACCACGAGCTCGATGTCCAGCTTGCCCTGCTCATTGAGCGTGGCGATGTGCAGGTCCGGGTTGTGGACCTCCACGCCGGCGGGGACGACGACGTCCGCGCCGGTGACCTCGCCCAGGCCTTCCTTACGGATGTACATGGTGACCGGCTCATCAGAGTCCGAGGAAAGGACCAGGGCCTTGATGTTCAGGATAATGTCGGAGACATCCTCCTTGACACCCGGAATGGTGGTGAACTCGTGGAGCACACCCTCGATCCGGATGGAGGTCACCGCAGCGCCCGGGATGGACGACAGCAGGGTACGACGCAGGGAGTTACCGAGGGTGTAACCGAAGCCGGGCTCGAGCGGTTCGATGACGAACCGCGACCGGGCCGGGCTGATGTACTCCTCGGTCAGTTGGGGGCGCTGGGAAATCAGCATCGGGGTATTTCTCCTTCTCGGCGTCCGCTATTTGACGCCACATGAGGTGAACAGAGGGGAACCGGGTGGTTCCTTACTTGGAGTAGAACTCGACGATGAGCTGCTCCTGCAGCGGAACGTCGATCTGGGCGCGCTCGGGCAGCTGGTGCACGAGGATGCGCAGGGTGGACGGCACGACCTGCAGCCAGGCCGGGACGACAGAGTCGAGCAGGTTCTCCTGGGCCTCTTCGAACCACAGCATCGAGCGGGAACGGTCCCGGACGTCGATGATGTCGTACTGGGAGACCTGGAAGGACGGTACGTTGATCTTCTTGCCGTTTACGGTGAAGTGACCGTGGGAGACGAGCTGACGTGCCTGACGACGCGTGCGGGCGAGGCCGGCACGGTAGACGACGTTGTCGAGACGGGTTTCCAGCAGGATGACCAGGTTCGCGCCGGTCTTACCGGGGCGACGGTTCGCCTCGGCGTAGTAGCGGCGGAACTGCTTCTCCATGACGCCGTAGGTGAAGCGGGCCTTCTGCTTCTCCTGCAGCTGGGTGAGGTACTCGGACTCCTTGATGCGTCCACGACCGGCCTGTCCGGGCGGATACGGGCGACGCTCGAAGGAGCGGTCTCCGCCGACGAGGTCGACGCGGAGACGACGGGACTTACGGGTGGCTGAACCGGTGTAACGGGCCATTATCTGTTTCCTGTCCTTTCCTGATTAAACGCGGCGACGCTTCGGCGGACGGCAGCCGTTGTGCGGCTGGGGGGTCACGTCGGAGATCGTGCCGACCTCGAGGCCGGCGGTGGACAGGGAACGGATAGCGGTCTCACGACCGGAGCCCGGGCCCTTGACGAACACGTCAACCTTCTTCATGCCGTGCTCCATCGCCTTGCGGGCGGCGGACTCGGCAGCCATCTGAGCGGCGAAGGGGGTGGACTTACGGGAGCCCTTGAAGCCGACGTGGCCTGAGGACGCCCAGGAGATCACAGCACCCTTCTCGTCTGTGATGGAGACGATGGTGTTGTTGAACGTGGACTTGATGTACGCGGCACCGTGGGCGACGTTCTTCTTGACGACCCGACGGCCGGTACGGCGCGCGCCAGCGCGTGCTTTCGGAGGCATCTGTTACTTCTTCTTTCCTGCGATCGTCTTCTTCGGGCCCTTACGGGTACGAGCGTTGGTCTTGGTCCGCTGACCGCGCACCGGGAGGCCACGACGGTGGCGCAGGCCCTGGTAGCAGCCGATCTCGATCTTGCGACGGATGTCGGCGGCGACCTCGCGGCGGAGGTCACCCTCGACCTTCCAGGTGCCTTCGATGACGTCCTTGAGAGCGGAGACCTGCTCGTCAGTGAGGTCCTTGGACCGCAGGTCGGGAGAGATGCCGGTCTTCTCCAGCAGCTCGGCGGCACGGGCGGGGCCGATGCCGTAGATGTAGGTGAGTGCAACCTCCATGCGCTTGTCGCGCGGGAGATCAACACCAGCAAGGCGTGCCATGTGGCAGTTCCTTCCGGTTTGTTAACGGCGGTTTGCTCCCCACACATCCCGGCGTCCTCCACGGGGAAGGACGCCGGGCTCCGGCCGCCGCGGCCGGAGGTGAGCCCGTGGACACCGCGCGGGGCGGCGTCCTCGGATGGTGTACGGAGGCGAATGTCTTTGTGCCGGACAGATGTGCCGGAACGACAGGTAGGGCAGGTCTACTTGTAGCGGTAGACGATGCGCCCGCGGGTCAGGTCGTAGGGCGAGAGCTCAACGACCACGCGGTCCTCGGGAAGGATACGGATGTAGTGCTGACGCATCTTGCCGGAGATGTGGGCGAGCACCTTGTGCCCGTTGTCCAGCTCGACACGGAACATCGCGTTCGGCAGGGGCTCGACAATCTTGCCCTCGACCTCGATGGCGCCTTCCTTCTTAGCCATATCCTCCACTTTTCCAGGTCAGGGCAGCTGCCGGCGGGAGCCGGAGCCGTAGTCTGACCACACAGTCTTGTTCGGACGGTGTACCCAGGGATCGTCACGACGACCCACGGGTACACCAGAGGAAGAGTCTACGGCATGACGCGCCCCCGCGCCAATACCGGCATATACCCCACCGACCCCGCCCCTCCCCCGGGGAGTCTGCGCCGGAGCCTGCCGCGGCCACCTCAGTAGCGCGGGGTGAGGATGCGCGGGCCGTCAGCCGTCGCCGCGACGGTGTGCTCCCAGTGGGAGGCGAAGGAACCGTCCAGGGTCTTGACGCCCCAGTCGTCCTCGAGGACATAGGAGTCGACAGTCCCGAGGGCCAGCATCGGTTCGATGGCGAGGGTGGATCCGACCTCGATGGACGGGCCCTTGCCGGGGCGTCCTTCATTGGCCAGGTACGGGTCCTCGTGCATCTCGTGTCCGATGCCGTGACCGCCGTAGCCGTCCACGATGAACAACGGGACGCCGAACTTCGCGGACGCGGCCCTCGTCGCATCCTCCAGAGCCCAGGAGACGTCGGTCAGCCGATTACCCGGGACCATCGCCTTGAGTCCCTCGTAGAGGACGAACTCGGTGGCCTCGTTGAGCTTGCGGACGTCCTCGGCGATCTCGCCGATACCGAAGGTCCAGGCAGAGTCACCGACCCAGCCGTCGAGGGTGGCACCGCAGTCGATGGAGACGAGGTCCCCGTCCTTGAGGACGGTCTTCTCGTCCGGGATGCCGTGGACGATCATGTCGTTGACCGAGGAGCAGATGCTCCCCGGGAATCCGCCGTAGCCCTTGAACGTCGGGAAGGCCCCGGCGTCCCGGATCGTCGCCTCGGCGACGGCATCCAGGTCGAGGGTGCTCACTCCGGGCTTCGCTGCGGCCTTGACGGCCTGCAGGGCCTTGCCCACGATCTCACCCGCCGCCTGCATGGCGTCGAGCTCGGCCGGCGACTTGCCCCGGATGACCTTGTGTGAACGGCGGAATCCCACGGTAACTGCTTCTTTCTAGCGGTCCAGCGCATCGAGGGTGGTCGAGGAGATGTCCTCGACGGTGCCCTCGGCGTCGATGTTGACGATGATGTCGCTGTAGAAGTCGATCAGCGGCGCGGTCTCGTCGCGGTAGACCTGCAGACGGGTGCGGATCGTGTCCTCGTTGTCGTCCTTGCGGCCACGGGAGAGCATGCGTTCGACCACGACGTCCTCGGAGACCTGGTAGTTGATGACCGCGTTGAGCTTCTCTCCGGTCTCGCCGAGCATCTCACCGAGGATCTCGGCCTGCTCGACGGTGCGCGGGAAACCGTCCAGGAGGAAGCCGTCGGTGGCGTCATCCTGGGCGAGGCGGGACCGGACCATGTCGGCGGTGACAGAGGTCGGGACCAGCTTGCCGGCGTCGATGTAGGACTGCGCCAGCTTGCCGAGCTCGGTCTCCTTGCCGATGTTCTCGCGGAACAGGTCGCCGGTGGAGATGTGGGGGACCTGCAGTGCGTCCGCGAGGATGGCCGCCTGGGTACCCTTGCCCGCACCGGGCGGGCCGAGGAGAACGAGTCTCATTTGAGGAATCCTTCGTAGTTGGCTTGCATGAGCTGGGACTCGATCTGCTTGACGGTGGTCAGAGCGACCGAGACCATGATCAGGATAGCGGTACCACCGAACGCACCGAGGCCGTTACCCCCTCCGTCGGAGGTGATTCCGGCGGACAGGGCGAGGTTCGGGATAATCGCGATGATGGCGAGGTACACGGAACCGACAGCGAGCAGACGGTTCATCACCCGGCCGAGGTACTCGGCGGTGGGTCGGCCCGGACGGATGCCCGGGATGAATCCACCGTACTTCTTCATGTTGTCGGCCTGATCGTTGGGGTCGTACTGGATCGACACGTAGAAGAACGCGAAGAAGATGATCATGACGGCCATGAACACGATGTAGCGCCAGTCCGACGGGTCGGTCAGGATGTTGATCACGTCGCGGTTCCACCAGTTGTCCGCCTGCTCGCCGCCGCCGGACTGGATGATCTGGGTGATGAGGATCGGGACCGTCAGCAGGGAGGACGCGAAGATCACCGGGATAACACCGGCCTGGTTGACCTTCAGAGGCAGGTAGGTGGAGGTCTCGCCGTACTGGCGACGACCGACCATGCGCTTGGCGTACTGGACCGGGATGCGGCGCTGCCCCTGCTCGACGAAGACGACGAGCACGACGAGCACGAGCATCGCGACGACCACGCCCGCGAAGACGAATCCGCCGGAGTCCTGCAGGATACTCATGCCCTGGGCGGGCAGGTGGGTAGCCATACCGGCGACGATCAGCAACGACATACCGTTGCCGATGCCGCGGTCGGTGATCAGCTCACCGATCCACATCACGAGCACGGCACCGGCGGTCATGATGACGACCATGGTGATAATGCCGAAGAGCCCGACATCGTCCCTCAGCACCTGCTGGCCGGAGCCGAGCAGCTGCTTGTTGTTCGCCAGTGCCACGATGCCCGAGGACTGCAGCAGCGCGAGAGCGACAGTGAGGTAGCGGGTGTACTCGGTCATCTTCGCCTGACCGGACTGCCCCTCCTTCTTCAGCTGCTCGAACCGCGGGATGACCACGGTCAGCAACTGCACGATGATGGACGCCGTGATGTAGGGCATGATGCCGATCGCGAAGATCGACAACTGCAGCAGCGCGCCACCTGAGAACAGGTTAATCAGGCTGTACATGCTGGTCTGGCCGTCCGAGGTCAGGTTACGCACCTGCTCTGTGACTGTCGCGTAGTCAACACCGGGCGTCGGGATCTGAGAGCCGATCCGATACAGGATGACCATCCCCAGGGTGAAGAGGATCTTCCTGCGCAGATCGGCATCCCGGAACGCCGAGAGTATGGCGGTCACATTTGCCTCCTGGCTCGGTCACTGTCGCTGGCGTCCTGCGCGGGAGAGAGGCGGGGCGTCGACAGTGCCGATGGGTCTACATGGTGTTTCCGTCTCCGGGCATGACTGACCGGCGGCGGATATTGGACAACTGCAACAGGATAGCAGGGGTGACCTCATCTGTGCCCCGTCGGCAGGTGAGTTTGCCCCCCTGTGCCCCTGTTCGTGCAGGTCACCACCACTGAGGACGCAGCCCTCAGGTCGGCCGCATCTCTCCTGCTTCGGGGAGATGCGTGACGGTGAATGCGACGCGGTTTCGCGGTGCACCGGTGCGGCGTCCTACCCCGGACCACAACGTTACCCGGCAGGGCTTCATGTCTGCGGCAGGCACGAATCGGGCATTCTGTGGCAGTGAATCCCAATTCTGTGCCTCCCGCAGACATGAAGCCCCCCGGGTAGGTGAGATCGAGTCGTCTACGGAAAATGCGGACGACCCGGACATGGCGGAACCCCGCTCCCCCACGGAGGGGGAACGGGGTTCAGCGCCGGTCAGCGACTGTTGGTGAGAACAGTGCAGACAGTGAAGACCTAAGCCTCGGTGGTGGAACCGCCGGCGGCCTGGATCTTCTCGACAGCGGACTTGGAGAACTTGTCGGCGGTGACATTGACCGCGACGGAGATCTCACCGTTGCCGAGGACCTTCACCGGCTGCTTCGGCCGGACGAGACCGGCGGAAACGATGTCGGCGACGGTGACGTCGCCGCCCTTCGGGAAGGCGGTCTCCAGATCGGAGACGTTGACGACCTGGAACACGACCTTGGCCGGGTTCTTGAAGCCCTTGAGCTTCGGCAGGCGCATGTGCAGCGGCATCTGGCCACCCTCGAAGGCGGCAGAGACCTGCTTGCGGGCCTTGGTGCCCTTGGTACCGCGACCGGCGGTCTTACCCTTGGACGCCTCACCACGACCGACACGGGTCTTGGCGGTGTTGGCACCCTTGGTCGGACGCAGGTCGTGGAGCTTGATGGGTTCGCTCATGTTCTTACTCCCCTGCAACTTCCTCGACCTCGACCATGTGGCGCACGGCGTTGATCTGACCGCGGACCACCGGAGTGTCCTCGCGGACGACCGACTGGCCGATACGCTTCAGGCCGAGCGAGCGCAGCGACTCACGCTGCTTCGGCTTGGTGGCGACTTTACCCTTACGCTGGGTGATCTTCAGTGCCATGGTTACGCTCCCTGTCCTGCGGCGCGGGCGCGGAGCATCGCGGCCGGGGCGACCTCTTCGAGGGTCTTGCCACGGCGGGCGGCGACCTCTTCGGGCCGGACCAGCTGCTTGAGGGCGTCCACGGTGGCGTGGACGACGTTGATGGCGTTGTCGGAGCCGAGGGACTTCGACAGGACGTCCTGGACGCCGGCGCACTCGAGCACCGGACGGGCGGCACCACCGGCGATGACACCGGTACCGGGGGCGGCCGGAGCCATCCACACGACACCGGCGGCAGCCTCACCCTGGACCGGGTGGGTGATGGTTCCGCCGATCATCGGGACGCGGAAGAAGTTCTTACGAGCTTCCTCAGCACCCTTCTGGATCGCGGCAGGAACTTCCTTCGCCTTGCCGTAGCCGACGCCGACCATGCCCTGGCCGTCGCCGACGATCACGAGAGCGGTGAAGCTGAAGCGACGACCACCCTTGACGACCTTGGAGACACGGTTGATGGTGACGACGCGCTCGATGTACTGCGAGCGCTCGTCATCCTGACCACGACGGTTGCCACCACGGCGGTCGTCACGGCCACGACCGCGGTTGTCACCGCGGTTGTTGCTGTTGTTGTCGGCGGTACGGGCGCCGCCGTTACGATCACGTTCCGACATCACGCAGTCCTTCCGTCGGTGAAAATCTTGTCGTTGCGCATTAGAACTTCAGACCACCTTCGCGGGCGGCGTCGGCCAGAGCGGCGACGCGACCGTGGTACTGGTAGCCGCCACGGTCGAAGACGACCGTCTCGACACCGGCAGCCTTGGCGCGCTCAGCGATGAGCTCACCGATACGGGCACCACGGGCCTTCTTGTCACCCTCCATGGCACGGATATCGGCCTCGGTGGTGGACGCAGCGGCCAGGGTGTGACCGGCGACATCGTCGATCAGCTGGACGTGCATGTGACGGGAAGTGCGGTGGACGACGAGACGCGGGGTCTCGGCGGTACCGGAGATGTTCTTGCGCAGACGGTAGTGACGGCGCTGACGTGCGATGCGACGGCGGGTGGAGATGTCCTTGCCCACCGGGAGACGCTTCTTGTCGTTGCTCTGAGACATTACTTACCCGTCTTTCCGACCTTGCGACGGATCTGCTCACCCTCGTAGCGGATGCCCTTACCCTTGTAGGGATCGTCCTTCCGCAGACGACGGATGTTGGCGGAGATCTGTCCGACCTGCTGCTTATCGATACCTGCGACGGAGAACTTGGTGTTTCCGTCGACCGCGAAGGTGATACCCTCCGGAGCCTCGATGAGGACCGGGTGGGAGTAACCGAGAGCGAACTCGAGGTTCTTGCCCTTGGCCTGGACGCGGTAACCGACACCGAAGATTTCCATCTTCTGGGTGTAACCCTCGGTGACGCCGACAACCATGTTGTTGACGAGCGAGCGGGAGAGACCGTGCAGGGAACGGTTCTTGCGGTGGTCGTCCGGGCGCTGAACGAGAATCTCGTTGCCCTCCTGGACGGCGGTGATCGGGGCCGGGAGTTCCTGGGACAGAGTGCCCTTCGGACCCTTGACCTCGACGGTCTGACCGTCGATGGTGACGGTGACGTTGGCGGGGACGGCCACAGGGGCCTTACCGATACGTGACATTGTGCTGCGTCCTCCTTCTACCAGACGTAGGCGAGGACTTCCCCACCCACGCCCTTCTCGGTCGCCTCACGGTCGGTCAGCAGACCCTGGGAAGTGGAGATGATCGCCACACCCAGGCCACCGAGGACCCTCGGGAGGTTGGTGGACTTGGCGTACACGCGCAGACCCGGCTTGGAGACGCGGCGGACACCGGCGATGGAGCGCTCACGACTGTTGGAGTACTTGAGCTCCAGGATGAGCTGCTTGCCGACCTTGGCAGCCTCTTCGACGGTGAAGTCGGCGATGTAGCCTTCCTTCTTCAGGATCTCGGCGATGTTGGCCTTGATCTTGGAGGACGGCATGGACACGCTGTCGTGGTACGCGTTGGACGCGTTCCGCACGCGGGACAGCATGTCCGCGATGGGATCAGTCATCGTCATGACGAAATGACCTTGTGCCTTTCTCGCCACGGTTCCCGTTTCCACCCGGGCGTCACCGCGTCCTTGTCGGCAACTGACGCTTCCCTGATTCAGTAACCGGGGTTGCTCGCTACCTTGGTGACGACGCGGCCGCATGAGGGCGGAGGGCCTGTGACAAAGTGGTTGAATGCTTGGTCCTGACACGCAGGACCTGTTTACGCTAGCAATCAGGCACGACAAGGTCAAACGGCCTCCGGAGGGTCGTCGACACCCCGTCCCGAATCGGTGTCCGGACATGTCACAGCGTAATCTGCTCAGGGTCACCACCGGCCCGAGCAGTACCCCGTCAGTGAGGAATACCCCAGAACCATGTGCGGCATCGTCGGAATGATCGGCAACAGCCCGGTCAACCAGGACATCTACGACGCTCTCCTTCTCCTGCAGCACCGAGGACAGGACTCCACCGGTATGGCCACGGCCGAAGCCGGCGGCCACCTGCACACGTTCCGGGCCCGTGGCCAGGTCCGTGAAGTCGTGCGCACCCGGGACATGCGTTCCCTGCTCGGCAATGTCGGCCTCGGCCACGTCCGCTACGCCACCCGTGGCGCGGCGTCCTCCGAAGAGGAGCAGCAGCCCTTCTACGTCAACTCCCCGTACGGCATTACCCTGGTGCACAACGGCAACCTGACGAACACCCGTGAGCTCACCGAGGAACTGCGCGACCGCGACCGTCGGCATGTCAACTCCTCCAGCGACACCGAACTGCTGCTCAATGTCCTCGCCTCCGAGCTGCAGGCCACGACCGGCCCGACCGATCTCACGCCCGAGAGCGTCTTCAGTGCCGTCTCCGCGACCAGCCGTCGCATCGAGGGCGCCTACGCCGTCGTCGCACTGATCGCCCACCACGGTCTGCTCGCCTTCCGCGACCCCTTCGGTATCCGCCCGATGGTGCTGGGACGCCGCCACCCCACCCCGGCACAGCTCGAGGTACGCCCGGACGCCCACGACGAGTGGGTCGTCGCCTCCGAGTCCCTTGTCCTGGAGAACGGCAACTACGAACTGGTCCGTGAGCTCGCCCCCGGCGAGGCCGTGTTCATCACCCCCGAAGGCAAGCTGCACTCCAGCCGCTGCGCCGAGTCCCCGAAGCTCATGCCGTGCTCCTTCGAGTACGTCTACCTCGCCCGTCCGGACTCGGTGATGAACGGTATCTCCGTCTACGACTCCCGTCTGCGCATGGGCGCCCGGCTGGCGAAGACCATCGCCGAGCACATGCCCGTCCAGGATGTCGACGTGGTCATGCCGATCCCGGACTCGGCGCGCCCGTCCGCCATGGAGGTCGCCAAGGTCCTCGACATCGACTACCGCGAGGGCTTCTTCAAGAACCGCTACGTCGGACGCACCTTCATCATGCCGGGCCAGGCGGTCCGCAAGAAGAGTGTCCGCCAGAAGCTCAACGCGATGTCCACCGAGTTCAAGGGAAAGCATGTCCTGCTGGTCGACGACTCGATCGTCCGCGGCACCACGAGCTCCCAGATCATCGAGATGGCGCGTGCCGCCGGCGCCCGCAAGGTCACCTTCGCCTCCGCCGCCCCGCCCATCCGCCACCCGCACGTCTACGGGATCAACATCCCGACCGAGTCCGAGCTCATCGCCCACGGCCGGACCATCCCGGAAATCTGTGAACTGCTCGGCGCCGACCACCTCATCTACCAGGAGGTCGAGGACCTGGAGGCGGCGATCATGGACGGCCAGACCGACCAGCGACTCGACGGCCTGGACCTGAGCTGCTTCACCGGTGAGTACGTCACCGGTACCGTCACCCAGGAGTACCTCGACTGGGTCGCCGCCGCCCAGGAAAGTTAGAGATGACCGGGAAAGAGACCGTCCTGCACCACGGGGAGATCACCCCGGGGCGTCCCCTGCTCGTCGTCGCGATGGCCGGCGAGGCCACGCACCTCACCGAAGGTCTCGACGATCTGCCGGTGCTGCTCACCGGCATCGGCCGGATCCACACCACCCTGTCATTGACGGACTGTCTGCACCGCTACCTCCGCGCCGGCGGACTGCCCAGCGGCATCATCAATATCGGCACCGCCGGGGCACTGCGCCCGGGACTGACCGGCGTGCACCGGGTCGACCGGGTAGTGCTGCACGATTTCTCGCACTCCTCCGTCGCCGCCTTCACCGGTGCCGACGAGTACCCGCCGCTCGACCTCGCCGCGGAGACCGCAGTCCCCGGTGCCACGCCGGACACCCTTGACGGGCTCGAGCGGGACGCGGCGTCCTCCGTCACCCTGGCGACCGGCGACGTCTTCGTGGAGTCGGACGCCACCCGCGACCGTCTCGCGGAGGACGCCGACATCGTCGACATGGAGGGATACGCCGTCGCGTCGGTCGCCCGGTGGTTCGGCGTCCCGGTGCAGCTGATCAAGGTCATCAGCGACGACGCCGGAGATTCCGCCGGCACCTCGTGGCGCGAGGAACTGCCGCGGATGGCCCGCGAGATCGCCGCCCACACGCGTGGCCAACTCACCACGCCCCACCGGCCCGAACTCACCGCGGAGTAGTCGACCCGGGGCATACCCCGTCGATTAAGGCCTGCCTCACCATCATTGCTACATTCATTTCCATGAGTGCCATCCTGTCCGGACGCCGTCGGCGTCCACTCGCCGCCGTCACCGCACTGCTCCTCACCGTCGGGCTCACCGCCTGTGGTGTCGGATCGGACAACGGCGGCAGTGTCGGTGACGCCGAGGAGACCAGCTTCGACGCCGCGGTCGGGGACTTCCCCACCGCCGATGACGTCCCCACCGCGTCCGGGTCCCGTGATGTCTCTTACGCGCCCTACGTCGGCGACGTCACCCCCGTCACCGAGGACGCCGACCCCGCCCTCCCGGTCAGTCTCACCGACGCCGGCGGCAACGACGTCAGCGTCGACGACGTCTCCCGCATCGTCCCGCTCGACATCTCGGGCACGATCTCCCGCACCCTGGCCGGCCTGGGCCTGCGCGACAACATCGTCGGACGCTCCGTCTCCTCGATGGAGCCCAGCCTCGCCGACCTGCCCGTCGTCACCCACGGCGGCCACTCCATCAGCGCCGAAGCGGTGCTGAACCTCGACCCCTCACTCATCATCCTCAACCCCTCCATCGGACCGGAGGACGCCGTCCAGCAGATCCGGGACGCCGGCATCCCCGTCGTCATGATGGAGGACCCGGAGTACGGCGCGGAGGCCGTGAGCGAGTCCATCACCACCGTCGCCGACATCGTCGGTCTGCCGGAGGAGGGCAGGAAGCTCGCCGAGCGTGCCGCCGACGAGGCTGACGAGGCCCGCTCCACCATCAGGGATCTGGCGGACGCCGCCACCGACGGCACCCCGCTGCGCGCCGCCTTCCTCTACGCCCGCGGTGACGGCGGCGTCTTCTACATCCTCGGTCCGGACTCGGGCACCAGCAAGCTCATCGAGGGCATCGGTGCGGTCGACGTCGCAGCGGAGAACGGGATCACCGACATGGCCCCGGCCAATGCCGAGGCACTGGCGAAGCTCGACCCGGACGTGCTGGTCATGATGTCCGCCGGCCTGCAGTCCACCGGCAACATCGACGGCCTGCTCACCAAGCCCGGCATCGAGCAGACGAAGGCCGGGCAGAACCGCCGCATCCTCGCGATCCCGGACTCCCAGGCCCTGAGCTTCGGCCCGCAGACCGGTGAGATGCTGCTCTCCGCCGCAAGCGCCCTCTACAACCCGGACGCCCACCGCGAGGCTACGGCGTCCTGACCGCGGGCCTATGGTGGACGCCATGAACTCCACCCCCGCCAAAGGTTCCCCTGAAGAGAAGGCGGCCATGCTCGCCTGGCTCGATGATGTCGCCGACCAGCTCGGCATCGACCGTGACGAGGAGCGCGCCCTCGTCGGCGAGATCCTCCAGCTGACCAGTACGGTCGCGCACGACCGGTCGCGTCCTGCCGCTCCTGTCACCGCCTTCCTCATCGGCCTGGCCGCCGGACGTGCCGGCACCGACCCCACCGAGCTCATCGCCGCGGTCCGTGAGCGTGCGGCGTCCGGCGGGAAGCCCGAGGACTGAGACCCCCGTTCGGCGGAACCCGACACCGCCGGTATGACGCAGATCACGTCCGGGTCTACCATCGGGAGAATGACTAATGTTCAGGGACTTCCGCCGGTCACCGACCAGGTCAACCCGGTGGCCAACCGCTTCGACCACCCGCGGGTGAGCGAGAACGAGAAGGTCGCGACCGGTATTCCGGCCGTGCTCCACGCCATGCAGTACGCGCTGCCGAACAACGGCGGCCCGTCCCTGCTGACGATCAACAAGCACAAGGGCTTCGACTGCCCCGGCTGCGCCTGGCCCGAACCGGACCAGCACGACCTCAATATCGTCGAGTTCTGCGAGAACGGCGCGAAGGCCGTCGCCGAGGAGACCACCCCCACCAAGGCCGGTCCGGACTTCTGGGCGCGGTACACCGTCGAGGAACTCCGCGAGAAGACCGACCACTGGCTCGGCAAGCAGGGGCGCATCACCCACCCGCTGGTCTACGACCGGGACTCCGGCGACGGCCACTACCGGCCGATCAGCTGGGACGACGCGATCGCGATGATCGCCGGGGAGCTGCAGTCCATCACCCCGGACGAAGCCGTCTTCTACACCTCCGGCAAGGCCGTCAACGAGTCCGCGTACGCCGTGCAGCTGCTGGCCCGCCGGATGGGCACCAACAACCTGCCGGACTGCTCGAACATGTGCCACGAGTCCACCGGCTCGGCACTGTCGGCGACGCTCGGCCTCGGCAAGGGCTCGGTGACGATCAACGACTTCCACACCACCGACCTGCTGATCTCCGTCGGCCAGAACCCGGGCACCAACCACCCGCGTGCGCTGACCGCCTACTCCCGCTGCAAGGAGAACGGCGGGAAGATCCTTGCCCTCAACCCGATGCCGGAGGCCGGGCTCATGGCCTTCCGCGAGCCCCAGGCCGTGAAGACCTACCTGGGCTTCAAGGAGAAGCTCGCCGACGACTACCTCCAGGTCAGGCTCGACGGCGACCGCGCCCTGTTCCTCGCCGTGAACAAGGAGCTCGTCGCCCGGGACAACGTCATCGACCACTGGTTCCTGGACACCTACACCTCCGGTTTCGACGCCTTCAAGGCGCACCTGGAGACCCTCGACGACGACGAGCTCGCCGCCGCCCACGGCATCCCCCGGTCCCAGGTCCTCGGCATGGTCGATTCGATCGAGGCCGCGTCCACCACCATCATCACCTGGACCCTCGGCGCGACCCAGCACAAGAACGCCGTCGCCACCATCCAGGAGATGGTGAACACCCTGCTGATCACCGGCCGGATCGGCAAGCCCGGCTGCGGCACCGCCCCGCTGCGCGGCCACTCCAACGTCCAGGGTGACCGCACCATGGGTGTCTGGGAGAAGTCCCCGGAGAGCTTCCTCGCCGCGATCGAGGAAGAGTTCGGCTTCCCCGTCCCCCGCGAGCACGGCTACGACACCGTCTCCTCCCTGCAGGCGATGCGCGACGGCAAAGTGAAGTTCTTCCTGTCCCTCGGCGGCAACCTGGTCCGGGTCGCCTCCGACACCGCCGTCCTGGAACGCGGCATGGCGGCCAACGAGCTCACCGTGCACCTGTCGACGAAGCCGAACGGTTCCCACGCCTGGCCCGGCCGGAAGTCCCTGATCCTGCCGGTGCGCGCCCGCACCGACCTGGACATGCAGAAGTCCGGACGCCAGTCCGTGACTGTCGAAGACTCCGCCGGCAAGGTCCACGCCTCCACCGGTAAGCGCCGCTTCCACCGGAGCTCCGACCTGAAGAGTGAGGTCGACATCCTCTGCTCCATCGGACGCGAGACCTTCGGCGACGACTTCTGGCAGCCGATGATCGACAACTACGACGTGCTGCGTGACCACATCGCGGCCACCATCCCCGGCTTCGAGAACTTCAACGAGCGTCTGAACCACCCGGGCGGGTTCTACCTGCCCAACGGCCCCCGTGAGCGGAAGTTCACCACCGCCGACGGCAAGGCGCACCTGACGGTCAACGAGATCGACCCGGTCGAGCTGAAGCCCGGTGAGCTGATGATGAACACGGTGCGCACCCACGACCAGTACAACTCCACCGTCTACGGCATGGACGACCGCTACCGCGGGATCAAGGGTGGACGCCGCGTCGTCCTGATGAACAAGGCGGACTGCGCCGAGCGCGGCCTGCGCGACGGCGACATGGTGGACATCGTCTCCAGCTTCCCCGACGGCGAGCGCCGCGCCCCCGACTTCCGGGTCGTGGAGTACGACCACTCCCGCGGCGGCTGCACCACCTACTTCCCTGAGGCGAACGTGGTGATCCCGCTGGACAACGCCGTGACGAAGTCGAACACCCCGGTGTTCAAGTCCACCCCGATCCACCTGGAGCCGACCGGGAAGCGCGCCGAGGACATGCCGCCGATGCCCGCGGGCGACAAGTAAACGAGACGGAGAACCCCGGAGTACGCTGCACACACATGGGTAGGTTGACGGAAAAGGCACGGGTCACGAAGGTTCGCCTCGGGGACGGTTCCGCGGGGCACCCGCCCGTCGAGGTGGACACCCGGGCGGACACCCTCGCCGTCGAGGAGCCCCTGCAGATCCGGGTGGACGGTACGGACTTCAGTACCACCATGAGGACGCCGGGCCACGACATCGAACTGGTCCACGGGCTGCTCCACGCCGAAGGGGTGATCACCGGTCGCGTCGACATCGCCGAGGCACGTTACTGTGCCGGTGCGGTGGGGCCGAAGGGTGAGAACACGTACAACACGCTGGATGTGTCCCTGCGGGATGCGGCAGGGTTCAGCATCGCCGAGGTAGGTGTCACCGCGTCCCCGGATTCCCCGCAGCCGCCGGTCGGTGATTCCTGCCCGTCACTGCCGGTCGGTGCAGGTACATTGCGGGGCCGTGAGCTCCCGATCCGCAACCTGGTGACCAACTCAGCCTGCGGCGTCTGTGGCACGACCTCCATCGAGGACCTCATGAAGGAGAAGCGCTACACGCTGACTCCGGTGCATCCGTCCCCTGAACTGGTGGTCTCCCTTCCGCAGCAGCTGTCCTCCGGTCAGAAGTCTTTCAGGAAGACCGGTGGTATCCACGCTGCCGGCGCGTTCACCGCTGACGGGCGTCCCCTGGTCATCCGTGAGGATGTCGGACGCCACAATGCCGCTGACAAGGTCATCGGTGCGCTCCTGCTCGACGACCGTCTCCCCGGAGATGTCCCCGACGACGACCCGGACAAGGCCACCTACCTCGTCATGAGTTCGCGTGCGTCCTTCGAGCTGGTGCAGAAGGCGGTGCTGGCCGGGTTCTCCGGACTGGTCGCCGTCTCCGCGGCCACGTCCCTGGCGGTCGACATGGCGAAGGAGTCCGGGCTGCTGCTCACGGGCTTCACCCGCGACGACAGGTTCAACCTCTACAGCGGGGAGCTCGCGTAGCGGGGGGTTACTGCCGCTCCAGCCACGCTTCGATGCCGCCGGGATAGTTGATCGCGGCGATACCGACCCCCGCCAGCAGATCGACCGCCCGCAGCGAGCGCACACCCGATCCGCAGTAGACCACCAGAGGACGCCCCTCCTCGGTCGCCCGGTCAGCCACGTACTCGACCTCCTCAGGGAACTCGCCGTCGACGCCACCCTTGAGCGCGGACAGCGGGATGTTCACCGCACCGGGGATATGCAAGGTCTCGAACTCGTCGGGCTCACGGACATCCATGAGCACGGCATCGGTGAGGTCCGGGACATCATCATCCGACCGCTCGACCGCCAGCTCCTCGTCCACGGGCGTGGACACGGACCTCACCCGCTCGGCGACCGCCGGATCGGCGTGCACCGGGATGTACTCCCACCGACCGGACAGTCCGTCGAAGTAGCCGATCGTGCCGGCCAGGGGTGTGCCGACACCCGTCAGCACCTTGACCGCTTCCAGCGCCATCGCGGTGCCCACAATCCCCACGACCGGGCCGAGTACGCCCGCAGCCGAACAGGACGGCACGCTGCCGGGAGCGGGCGGGGTCGGGAAGACGTCCTCGTAGACCGGCCCGGCCGTCCCGTCTGCCAGGTGTCCACCGAAGACCGACAGTTGCGCGTCGAAGCCGAGGATGGACGCCCACACGTGCCGGATCCCCAGTACCGCACAGGCGTGGGAGCAGGCGTAGCGGGCGGCGAAGTTGTCGGTGCCGTCGAGGACCACGTCGGCGCCCCGCAGCAGCTCCACGGCGTTCGACGCCGCCAGCCGGGTGCTCACGACATGCACCACCAGGTCAGGATTCCGCGCCAGCATCTCCCGGCGCGCGGACTCCGCTTTCGGCTCCCCCACCGCACTGTCGGTATGGATGATCTGCCGGTGCAGGTTGGAGGTCGCGACCACGTCATCGTCGATGACGGTCACCTCACCCACCCCCATCGCGGCGAGGTAGAGCAGCGCGGGCGATCCGAGTCCACCGGCCCCGAGCACGGCGACATGGGAGGACGCCAGCTTCTCCTGTCCCGCGAGACCGAATCCGGCGAGCGTGATCTGGCGTCGGAAACGGGCGTGGTCGACGGTCGGCACTGTCTTCCCACTCATGACAGCCCCACCCAGTCCGTCGATCCGTCAGTGTGTTCCTGTTCCTTCCAGATCGGCACCTCCGATTTCACGCGGGACGCGAACTCGGCCACCGCCTCGAAGGCGGGCCCCCGGTGGGAGGACGCCACAACCACGAGGAAGGCCAGTTCACCGATGCCTAATTCGCCGCTGCGGTGCTCGGCCCAGAGCCTAATCTCGGGGTACTCGGCGACGGTCTCCTCGGCGATCCGCGCCAGCACGGCATCTGCCGTCGGGTGGTGGGTGTAGATCAGCTGTGTCACCCCTTCCCCGTTGTCGTGATCGCGCACGGTGCCTTCGAAGGTGACGACAGCGCCCATCGCGTCGGTCGCCGTGGCGTCCTTCGCAGCGGCGAGGTGGTCCTCGAGGCGCCCCGTGGAGACGGCGGTGTGGATGACAGTGCCGGTCTGCGCAGCGACGTAGGCAGGGTCTTTCACAGGGCCCTTTACGGGGTCCTCCATGGCTTCACTCATGGTCTCCGGCTCCTTCCAGCTGGTCGATGAGGTGGTCGAGCACGGGGTCGAGCACGGCGATGCCGTCCTTGACTCCGCCGGTCGACCCGGGGAGCGTCATGACGAAAGTACGTCCGACAGTACCCGCCACGCCCCCGGACAGCAGCGCAGTCGGAACGCCGTTCTCCAGGCCCTTGAGGTGCACCGCGGTCATCAGGCCGGGTAGTTCATGGGTGAGCAGTGGTCTTACCGCGGCGACGGTACCGTCGGTCGGGCTGATGCCGGTGCCTCCGGTGGTGAGCACGATCGTCGGGGTGGCGGTTGTCTCGTCAGGGTCCGCCTGCTCGCCGAACAGCTCGTCGAGGTAGGCGGGGATGTCGGCGTCAGCGACGACCGCGGCGTCCGGCACTGTCAGCCCCCTCCCACGCAGCCAACTGACCAGGACGGGGCCGGTGCGGTCGGCGTACTCACCGGCGGCGGCGCGGGTGGACGCGACGATGACGAGTGCGGTACTCATCGCACATCCCAGTCGCCGGACTTGCCGCCGGACTTCGCGAGGACGCGGATGTCGTCGATCACGGCGTGCTTGTCGACCGCCTTGATCATGTCGTAGACCGTGAGCGCAGCCGAGGTCACGGCGGTGAGCGCCTCCATCTCCACACCGGTGACACCACGGGTCTTCACGGAAGCCTCGATACGCACGGCGTCCGCCTCGCGGGTGAAGTCGACGGTGATCTTGCCCAGCGGCAGTGGGTGACACAGCGGGATGATCTCGGGGGTCTTCTTCGCACCCATGATCCCGGCGACGCGGGCGACGGGCAGGGCGTCCCCCTTGGGCAGGCCCTCGTTGGCCGGATCGAAGATCATGTCGAGCACATCTTCCCTGGTCCGGACGCGACCGGTGGCCACGGCGGTGCGGCTGGTCTCGCTCTTCGCGGTGACGTCGACCATGTGCGCCGAGCCGTCCTCGCGGACGTGGGTGAGGTGGGTGTTCTCGGTATTGTCCGTGCTGCTCATAGGTGTCCAGGTTACGCGGTGGGGCCGGTCAGAGTTCGCCCGAGCCGGGTTCAGAGCGACGCGCGATGTGCACCTAAACTGGTGCGCATGGTTGAGATCCACTATTTCGCCGCCGCCCGTGCCGCACGCGGCGTCCCGCAAGAGAGCACCGAAGCCACCGGCACACTCGCCGACCTGCTCGATACCCTCGGCACAACCCACACCGAGACCACCGCCGGCGGCATGACACTCGCCCAGATCTTCGACCGCTGCAGCTTCCTCATCGACGGCCGCACGGTCACGCCGCAGGACGCCCCCACCGTCGACCTCAGCACCGTCCGGCGCATCGACGTCCTCCCGCCGTTCGCCGGAGGGTAGATGTACGCGCTGATCATCGCGGGTGGACGCGGCGAACGTCTCGCCGCCTCCGCCCCGTCTCCGGTACCGGTCAAACCTCTTCTCCGGGACGCCACAGGCCGCCGTCTCATCGACCGCGTCCTCGACGCCTGCGCTGTGCTTCCCGATTGCCGGCAGATCGTCGTCGCCGGTGAGATGCCGCTTCCCGCTGAGACCACCCGTGTCCGCGAGGATCCGCCGCTGGCCGGCCCGGCCGCAGGTATCGCCGCCGGTGTCGCCGCGATCCCGGCTGACTACACCGGCGATGTCCTCGTCCTGCCCGCGGATCTCGCCGACCCGGCGTCCGTCGTCACTGCACTGGACCGACCGGGAGTCATCACCGCCGCAGGACGCCTCCAGCCCCTTCTCTTCCGGGCGTCCTTCCCCACCCTGAAGGACGCCTGCGTCGGCGATTTCACCGACGCCCCCGTCATGCGCATCGTGAAGAAACTGCACCTGCCCGAGATCGAACTGCCCGCCGCCACCGTCGCCGACATCGACACCTGGGCGGATGCCGCAGCACATGGATACAGCAACGGGTACGGTCAGGACTGATGAACACTCTCAGCTGGTCCGAAGCCCGCGCCGCCGTCGAATCCGCGGTCCATGACCATGCCCGCCGCGGCACCGAACTGGTTCCGGTGGCGGACGCGGCGGGTCGGATCCTGGCGTCCGCCGTGGTCTCCCCCATGGACGTGCCGCACTACACGTCCTCGGCGATGGACGGGTTCGCGGTGCGCGGCTCCGGCCCGTGGCTGCTGCTCGCCACACCGGTCGAGGGCGCGGCGGGACGCAATGTGCACCGCACGGGCGGCGTCCTCTCCGACGGGGAGGCACTGCCGGTCCTGACCGGGTCGCTGCTGCCTGAGGGTGCGGAGGCCGTCGTCCGGTCCGAGGACGCCGAGATCACCTGTGACGGTTCCCGACTGCACGCCGGGCAGCCGGACGTGGACAAGGACATCCGCCCCGCCGGGCAGGAACGCGCCGCCGGGTCCGAACTGCTGGCGCCCGGGGTCCGGCTCACGCCTCGTCATATCGCGATGCTGACGGCCGGGGGCGTCGACGAGGTGACTGTGACCGTGCGTCCGACCGTGGTGTGCGCCTTCACGGGCAATGAGATCGTGCGCAGCGGTGTCCCCGGTCCTGGTGAGGTACGCGACGCCTTCTCCACGTCCTTCCCGGCACTAGTCGAGTCCTGGGGTGGCGTCGTGACCTCGACCGAAGCCATCGCCGACGACCCGGTGGCGGTGGAGTACTGGCTGCGTCGGCCCTCGACGGTAGACGCCGACATTGTGCTGGTCACCGGTGGTTCCGGTCATTCCGGACAGGACTTCGCGCGGCGCTTCATCACCCGTGCCGTAGCCGGGGATGACGGCGAGGTCCTGGCGTCCGGCGTAGCGTGCCGGCCGGGCCACCCGACCCTGATCGCGCGGCGCGGAGCACAGCTCATCATCGGCGCTCCGGGGAACCCGTTCGCCGCGCATGTCGCGCTGCACTCGTTCGTGATGCCGGCCATTGCCGCGTTCGTGGGTGCGTCCTCTGAGCTGCACTCGGGGGCCTGTGCCGTCTCGCTTGATCCGCTCGACAGGGACCGGGTGCGCCTGATTCCCGCGTCTCTGGGCGCCGACCGGGTCTGCACCCCGGTCGACGGTGCACACTCTCACATGCTCACCGGGTACGCGACCGGCGATGTGCTGCTCGTCGTCCCGTCAGGGGGCCTTGCGGCGGGCGGACCGGTGGACTACCTGATGCTGTAGGTGGGGTTTTCCCTTTCCCCACTGTTCCGTCCTCCCTGTGCAGCTACCAGTACCGAGCGTGCTTCACTGTCGCTACCAGTACACAGAGGCGGAAGTCAGGTACCTGACTTCCGCCTCTGCGTACTACCAGCTGCATCAGTAGGGGATGCGGGACATGACATCAGTCCCGGTAGAGCTGTGCGCCCTTCGACTTACCCTGATTCAGCCAGGCGTACACCCCGCCGACGAGCAGCCCACCGCCGACGATATTGCCGAGCAGAGCCATCCCCCAGTTGTCCAGCACATTCGACCAGGTCAGCGAGTCCAGCACGGCGCCGCCGTCCATGAACCCGTCACCGAGGCAGAACAGGGACAGCATGAACAGGGAGAAGTTGGCGATGAGGTGCTCCAGGCCCAGCACCACGAACGCGCCGATGACGAACTGGGTGAACAGGAACTTGCCCGCGTAGTCCTTCATGATCAGGCCGCCGACAATGGTCACGTTGACCAGGAAGTTCGCGAGGATAGCCTCGAGGAAGATGCCCCACGGGCCCTTGTTCAGCTTGCCGTCGGACAGGGTGGCGAGCAGGTGGTCGGCTCCGAGTCCGCCGAGCTTGCCGGACTGGCCGAGCATCACCGCGACGATGATCGCGCCGACGAGGTTGAGCACCACCGTCCACAGGATGATCCCCGCGGCCCGCAGCCAGGAGACATGCCCCCGCACGGCACCGAAGACCATGAACATCATGGTGCCGGTCGCCAGTTCGGCACCGACCTGCAAAATCATGGCCAGGCCGACGAAGAAGCACATGCCGAAGACGACCGCACCGAGACCGGGAGCGACGCCTTCGACCGCATTGCCGGCGACGACGGCGAAGGCCGTGCCGAGGGTCAGGTACACGCCGGCGAGGATCGCGCGCACTGAATAGCGCAGCGGATCATCGGCGAACAGTCCCGCCTTCTTGAGGATGGCCTTGTCGGCGGCGGCATTCACGGCGCCGTCCAACGGGGCCGGAGTGGCCCGGGCCTCGGTTTCTACGGTTGATGCATTCTCACTCACCGGGATGACGCTACTACCAGTGTCACGGTGGACCGAATGACCGTCATGTCCCACCGTGCCAACCGGTCGCCCGACTCCGGCAGAGGACGCCACCCCGAAACCAAAGGCGACCTGCGCCACATCATGACATGCGCGGAACGCCGCAGCACACCACCGGTCGGTCCCGCCGAAACCGATTGCGGCACAACCCGACAGAAGACACCCCCTTGTTCACCCCCAATGTGGGCGGCACAGGGAGCTACGCAGCGAGCTGCACAGGGGAGCTCAGGAGGACGCACCACCGGCCGCCATCTCAGCAGCCACCTCTGCAGCGACCTCGGCCGCGACCTCGGCAGCCGCGGCGTCCACCGCCCGGGCCACGGACGTCACCGGCCGGGTGTCCAGCCGGGAGACCGCGATCGACAGCCGCACCTCCGGATCCTCCAGCGGCACGGCGCACAGCCGGTCCGACAGCGGCGCCCATTCAGGCACGACTGCGAACCAGCGTCCCTCTTCGGCGCTGGACAGCAGCGCGGCGACGGCATCGGAGTCCAGCACTGGTGTGACCTGCACGTCGAACTCGGACATCGCCCGGTTGAACTCCTCGCGAGCCAGCATCCCCGGCGAGAGCAGAGCCACAGCAGACGTGGAAAGCTCAGCTCCGGACAGGGACGCAGGTACCGAACCGAACCGCTCACGGAACAGCGCAGGTACACCCACCACCGTGAAGCGCACCGACCCCACGGTCGTCACCCGCTGGCCCCGCACCCCCTCAGGGGTGGTGTGGATGATCCCGGCGTCCAGCTCATGGGCCCGCAGCCCCTCGACGATCTCCTCACTGCGCAGCCCCGCGCGCAGGTCGAAGCGCACCCGCGGGTGCGCCTCGGCGATCCGGTCGAGCAGCCGCGCCGCCCAGCCCGTCCCTGCCGGGATCACGCCCACCCGTACCGTCGCGGACAGTTCACCGCGGACGGCGGCGAGGTCCTCTTCCAGATGACGCTGGTCCGCAGTGATCCGCTGCGCATAGGTCAGTACCAGCTCGCCTTCGTGCGTCAGCCCCTGGAATGCCGAATGACTGCGGTTGACCAGTGGTGATCCGACCTCCTTCTCCAGTTTCCGGATCGCCTCGGACAGGGTCGAGGTTGTCACGAAGCAGGACGCCGCCGCCCGGCCGAAGTGTCGTTCCCGGGCGAGTGCCTCGAAGTAGGTCAGTTGACTGAGGAGCATGGAAACCACGCTACAGCGGATACACCGCCACCACGTCCCCAGGCGTCGGCCGGGCACCGGCCGGCACGCGCAGCAGACAGTCCGCCTCCACCGACTGGGCGAGCAGGTGCGACCCCGCACCGCCGACCGGCCGGACCAGCACCCGCCCGTCGACCACGGACCGCACCGCCCGGTGGAAGCAGTCCTTGTGCTCCTGACCGGTCACCGGTGCGTCCAGGACGGCGGTCGACTCCGCCTCAGCCACACCGAGCACCGGCGCGACGAACAGCCGGAAACTCACCGCCGTGGAGACCGGGTTGCCGGGCAGACAGACCACCGGCGTCCCCTCGAAGACGGCCGTGCCCTGCGGACCGCCCGGCTGCTGGGCTACATGCCCGAACCACGACCCGTCCAACGGCGAGAGCAGCTGTCGCACCACCTCGAACTTGCCGTGACTGATTCCGCCGCTGGTCACGACCACCGTCGGGTTACTCTGACGGATCGCCGAGCGCAGCAGCGCACCGAACGCGACCGGGTCGTCGGTGGTGCGGACCCGGCCCGCGACCTTCATCCCGTGGTGCGTACACAGTGCGGCGAGCATCGGCCCGTTGGCGTCCCTGATCATCGCCGCGCCGGTCCCGGCACCGTCACCGTCACCGATCTCGTCACCGCCGGTGCAGATCAGCACCCGCGCCGGCTCGCGCACCGGCAGCGTCGTGATGCCCTGGGCGGCCGCCACACCGACGGTCCGTTCATTGACGACATGGGAGGACGCCAACAGTTCGTCGCCGGTGGCGATGTCCGACCCACGGGGCCGGACGAACTGCCCGGCCGGCGTCGCCGGGACCGTCACGCAGGCACCGGTCGACGGGAACTCCGGGGGATCACAGCGTTCGACCGGCACCACGGCCACGGTGCCTGCAGGGATCTTCGCCCCCGTCATGACCGGGAGCACGGCGTCTGCGGCATCACCGGCGTCCTCGACGACCGACGCCGGGTCCGCACCGGCGGCGACGGTCTCCCCGACAGTGAACGTTCCACCCGCGAGGTGCTGCGGAAACAGGGCGTACCCGTCCATCTGGGAATTGTCGAAGCGGGGCGAATCCTCGACGGCCGCCACCGCCCGTGCCAGCGGCCGTCCCACGGCGTCGACGACCGGCAGGTCCACGACCGGACGCTCACCGACGAGCGTGCGCACGGCGTCCTGATGATCTTCGGGGGTCCGGGGGGCCGGGTGCAGGCCGGGGTGCATGGTTACCGCTTCCGTCTCAGCAGGGTGGTCGTGGCGACCCCGCCCACCACCAGCACGTAGATGCCGAGCAGCAGGATGCAGGCACCGAGCGCCTGGTCCATGTCATTGGAACTCAGGCCGAGCTCGATGAGCAGCGGGATCGTCCGGGTTTCCCCGGCGACGTTACCCGCGAAGGTGAGGGTTGCGCCGTACTCGGACAGCGCACGGGCGAAACCGAGGACCGTGCCGACGACGATCCCGGGCAGCGCCAGCGGCACCGTGATGTGTCGCAGGACCTGCCACCGGGACGCCCCGTCGACCCGGGCAGCCTCCTGCACCACCGGCGGTACGCCGCGCAGCGACGTCACCGTCGTGGAGACGAAGAAGGGCATCGAGACGAACACCTGCACCACGATCACGGCCAGGGAGGTGAAGGCCACGCGGAGGCCGAAGGCGTCGTCCAGCCACTCCCCGACCAGCCCGTGGCGTCCCCAGAGAAAGACCAGGGCCAGGCCGGAGACCACAGGTGAGAGCACCAACGGGGCGTAGATGATGAGCTGGAGGGCGTCACCGATCCTCGGATGACTCCGCATCATGTCGACCATCCACAGACTCAACGGCAGGCCGAGGACGATGCACAGCACCGTCGACACCAGTGCCGTGGTCAGGGACAGGCCGAAGGCCTCGGTCGCCTCGTCGGCGGTGATCAGCTCGACCGCGCGGTCCCACGGGATATTGAGCAGCAGCGCGACCAGTGGTCCCAGCAGCAGCAGGACAGCGACGAGGGCGACCGCGACGAGGGCGACCGGGACGCTACGCCGGCGCACCGAACCCGTACTCCGCGAGGATCTCGCGGGCCTTGTCGGTCTGCAGCCACTCCAGGAACTCGGTGGCCGTCTCGTTCTCCTCACCGTCGGAGGTCAGCGCGGCAGGGTAGCTGTTGTCCTCGATGCCGGGGATGTCCAGCACGATGACGCGGCCCTGGGACTCCTTGAGGTTCTTCTGCATCGCCTGGGCGTCGGTGGAGTAGATGAAGCCGGCGTCCACGTCACCGGTGGAGACCTTGGTGGATACGTCGGAGACATTCGCCTCCTCGGTCGGAGCCTTCAGGGTGATGCCCTGGTCCTCGAGGTACTCGTGGGCGAGGGTGCCGCAGGGCACGCCGTCGGCGCACAGGGCGATGCGCAGCTTCTCGTTGGTCTTCAGGTCGTTGAGGTCGGTGATCGACCCCAGGTTCCCCGGTGCCGTGGCGAGCACGAGCCGGTTGGTGGCGATGACCTGCGGGTCGGCGTCCTCGAACTCGTCGAGGTCCTGCGCGGCCTCCATGTTCGCCTCATCGGCGCTGATGAACAGGTCGGCGTCCGCACCCTGGTCGATCTGCTGGACCAGCTTGGAGGATCCGGCGTAGTTCCAGGTGACCGTCGCGCCCTCGTGACCGTCGGCGGCGAAGGCCGCGGCCAGGTCGTCGCCGGCGTTCTTCAGGGAGGCGGCGGCGAAGACGGTGATGTCGCCGGCGGAGCTGCCGGTGTCCACTGCGGTGGCCGTCCCCTCGCTCTCACTGTCCTTCTGCGAGTTCGAGCAGGACGCCAGCATCAGCACCAGTGCCGCCAGCGCGGCGAAAACGGCCAGTGCCGTGGCGCGTGACAGGTGCAGGGTTCGGGTCATGGTCGGTCCTCTCGAAAGGTGTCATCTGGAACGCTCCCGTTGTCGCTCACACGGCCCGGGGGTTACAGTGGCCTACTGTAACCCGCCCCCGGACGCGGCACCCGATAGCTCCGATGACCTGCGGACGGAGACGCCGGAACCGGGGGGAGCACCACGGCCGTCTACGCTGAAGGCATGACCGAATCCGCCCACCCTCTGGAGACCACCGACGCCGGACGCCCGCCGGTCCACGCGATCATCGTCGCCGGCGGTGCAGGGTCCCGGTTGGCGGCGTCCGCGCCGGAAGGAACCCCGCCTAAGCCCCTGCTCACGGACGATGCGGGACATCGCCTGATCGACGGGGTTCTTGACGCCTGCGCCGGCTGTCAGACGCTTATCGTCGTCGGCCCGGAGATGGAACTGCCGACCGGAGTTGTGCGCGTCCGTGAGAATCCTCCCCTGTCAGGGCCCGCGGCGGCGATCGGCGCTGGGGTGGAGGCCCTGACCGACGCCGGCGCCGGCGAGGATGATCTGGTGCTGCTGCTCGCCGCTGATCTGACAGCACCGCACCAGGGGGTTGCCGTGCTGCTGGAGCACGCCGCCGGTCACCACGGCACCATCGGTATTGTCGGCACAGCCGGGTCCAGGTTGCAGCCCCTGTTCTGCTTGATCCGGTTCGGCCCACTTCGACGGGCGGCAGACACAGACCTCCGCAACACTTCGGTCATGCGGCTGCTGCGTCGGACGGGCCGCGGGAACCTCGACACCGTCGAACTTCCCGCGTCGACCGCCGCGGACGTGGATACCTGGCAGGACGCGCTCGCCCACGGATTCGGGGACCGGAACGGACGCTGACCCGCTGATCCGGCCGCTGCACCGGGCCGGTCACTCACAGCTGTTCGGTGATGCTGCCGATCAGCGGACCGACCACCGCCACGGCGTCCGCCACCGCACCACGGGAGCCGGCGGCGTTGACAATCAGTGTGCGTCGGTCTCCGCGGTCGACGATGCCGACGATCCCCCGGCTCAGCCCTGCCGACGGAGTCGATTCCAGACCCCGCAGGAGAATCTGGGTCTCCAGACCGCTGACTCTCATCCCGATGCGGGCCGCCGTGCACTCCGGCGTCACGCTGCGGGTCCTCAATCCGGTGCCACCGACAGTGAGAACCAGGTCGACCCCTGATTCGAGAGCGGTGTCCAGCGCCTGGGATACCTGTTGCGTCGTCTCCTCGACGACCGTGCACCCGAGCACCCGGACGAATTCGCCGAGGTCAGCCACTGCGCGGTCACCGGAACGGTTCGCGCGGGCACCGGAAGCGACCCGGTCGTCGACGACGATCACCGCCGCAGTACCCCCTTGCCCTGATCGATCGGAGTTCCTGAACTTTTCTTTTCCTTTCGGACCTTGATTTATATGAGTAGTTCGCGTATGATCCATCTCATATCCGTTCCATTCGTTTCTATTGGTAGACTTCGTGTCGACGTAGTTGGAGAGTATATAACAAACAATCCACACAGGTGAGGACTATGCACCATCAGGCCACATTGCACGGACGATCGACCACACCGGACGAACTCGACACGTCCGGAAGAACCATCAACGGATGGAATCCCGAAGATAAGGATCATTGGGATTCCCGTATCGCATGGCGGACCCTGTCAATTTCGACATTCTCGCTCATTATGGGGTTCTCCACCTGGTATCTCGTATCCGCCATCGCGCCCCTGCTGACGCGGATCGGATTCGACCTGACCACCGGCCAGCTCTACTGGCTCACCGCCATCCCCGGACTGTCCTGCGGTCTGTTCCGGCTGGTGTTCATGTTCCTGCCGCCGATCATCGGAACCCGCAGACTCGTGACGATGTCCTCCCTGCTGTTCATCATCCCGATGCTCGGCTGGTTCTTCGCCGTCCAGGACAGCTCCACCCCTTACGGGTGGCTGCTCACCCTGGCCTTCCTCTGCGGCATCGGCGGCGGAGTATTCTCCGGGTACATGCCCTCGACCGGGTACTTCTTCCCGAAGAGCAGGTCAGGAACGGCCCTGGGACTGCAGGCGGGCATCGGCAACTTCGGCATGTCGCTGATCCAGTTCCTCGGCCCCTGGATCATGGGCTTCGGCCTTCTCGGCATCACATTCGTCACACCAGAACGCACCAACGACGGCGATTTCCTCTTCGTCCACAACGCTGCTGCCGTGATGATCCCCTGGGCTGTGCTGGCCGCCGCACTGGCCTGGCACTTCCTCAAGGACGTCCCGGTCAAGGCAAGTTTCCGCCAGCAGATCGACATCTTCGGCAACCGCAACACCTGGATCCTCACCCTGGTCTACCTCATGACCTTCGGAGCATTCTCCGGCTTCGCGGCACAGTTCGGCCTGCTCATCAACGAGATCTACGGGCGCGATTCCTCTCTCGCCGACTCCTTTCCCGTCGACGACCTCCCGGGCGGAGCAACCTACGCCTTCCTCGGACCGCTGATCGGGTCCCTGGTCCGGGCTATGTGGGGTCCACTGTGTGACAAGTTCGGCGGTGCGATCTGGACGTTCGTCGGATGTGTGGGCATGACCGCGTCCACGTTGGCGGCGTCCTTCCTGCTCGAGCCCTCAGATCCCGATCAGTTCCCCTGGTTCCTGGCGGCGATGCTGTCGCTGTTCTTCTTCACCGGCCCCGCCAACGCCGGAACCTTCAAACAGATGCCCATGATCCTGCCCGCCCGCCAGGCCGGAGGAGTCATCGGCTGGACCGGTGCAGTCGGCGCTTTCGGACCGTTCGTGGTCGGCATGCTCCTGTCCGGAGTCTCCTCGACTCTGGTATTCCAGGGAATGGTGGTCTATTTCGTTGTGGTCACTGTTCTCGTGTGGATGTTCTACGCTAGGCCACACGCCCCCTACCCCGGATAAAAACAGAATAAATACTCGCATTCCACCTGCAGTGTATGCGAATCACACTCTCCTTGCGGATGACCACCGCGAGGAAACATATACGACGAGGTGCATATCATGACTGTTTCCGACACCCCCGGCCCACTGTTTTCCATGGGCTCCTACGTGCGTCACGGAACAACCGACCACTCCGGACGGCAGCTGTTCCTCCAGGGAGGCCGTGAAGCCGACAGTTTCTACCGCGACCGATGGTCCTTCGACAAAGTCGTCCGATCCACCCACGGAGTCAACTGCACCGGATCGTGTTCCTGGAAAGTCTACGTCAAGGACGGGGTGATCACCTGGGAATCCCAGGCCGTGGACTACCCCACCACCGGCCCCGACATGCCCGAATACGAGCCCCGTGGCTGTCCGCGCGGTGCCTCCTTCTCCTGGTACACGTACTCGCCGACCAGAATCCGCTTCCCCTACGCCCGTGCCGTCCTGGTCGAGATGTACCGGGAGGCCCGTGCACGCCACGACGATCCGGTGCTCGCCTGGCGCGAGATCGTGGAAGACCCGGTGAAGCGCAGGGCCTACGTCAGCCAACGCGGCAAAGGCGGTCTGATCCGGGTACCGTACGAGGAGGCCGTGGAGATCGCCGCTGCCGCACACGTCTACACCATCCGTCGCTACGGTCCCGACCGCATCCACGGGTTCACCGTGATTCCGGCGATGTCCCAGATCTCCTACGGTGCCGGTACCCGGTTCCTGGAACTCATCGGCGGCGTCGCCCTGTCCTTCTACGACTGGTACGCCGATCTGCCGCCCGCCTCCCCCCAGACCTTCGGTGACCAGACCGATGTGCCCGAGTCCGGGGACTGGTACAACTCCAGCTACCTGATGATGTGGGGCTCGAACATCCCGGTGACCCGAACCCCGGACAGTCACTTCATGGTCGAGGCCCGGTACCGTGGAACCAAGGTCGTGGTCGTCTCACCCGACTACGCCGACAACACCAAATTCGCCGACGAGTGGCTCCGTATCTCCCCCGGCACCGACGGCGCACTGGCCTTCGCCATGGGGCACGTGATCCTCAGCGAGTTCCACGTCGGTGAGCGCACCCCGTACTTCCTCGACTACATGCGCAAATACACCGATTCGCCGTTCCTCGTCGAACTCGACGACCACGGGGACGGCACCTGCACACCCGGCAAGTTCCTCACCGCCGCCGACAGCGGTGACGATGCTCTCGCTTCCACGGAGAACGCCACCCACCGCCTGGTGGTGATGCAGCCGGACGGCAGCGTCGTCGACCCCGGCGGCACTGTCGCCGACCGCTACGGTGCCGAAGGCGAGGGACGCTGGAACCTCCGTCTCGACCACGCCGACCCCGTGATGAGCATCGCCGACATCACCGACGGCACCCCGGTGTCCACCGCCGAGGTCCTCTTCCCCCGCTTCGATCTGGACGCGGAGGCTTCCGACGCCACCGGTACGGGGCCGATCGGCGCCGGCATCGTCCACCGCGGCGTGCCTGTCCGCACCGTGAACAGACGCACCGTCACCACCGTCTTCGACCTCATGCTCGCCCACTACGCCGTCCCCCGTCCCGAGCTGGACCTGCCCGGTGACTGGCCGGAGGACTTCCATGACGCCCGCATTGTGGGCACCCCGGCCTGGCAGGAGGAGCTCACCGGGGTTCCTGTCCACGCCGCCGTACGTATCGGCCGTGAGTTCGCGCGCAACGCGGTCGAGTCCGGGGGACGCAGTCAGATCATCATGGGTGCCGGAGTGAACCACTACTTCCACGCCGACTCCATCTACCGCACCTTCCTCGCACTGACATCCATGTGCGGCACCCAGGGCGTCAACGGCGGAGGCTGGGCCCACTACGTGGGTCAGGAGAAACTGCGGCCGATGAACGGCTGGTCCCAGTACGCCTTCGGGCTGGACTGGTCCCGCCCGCCGCGCCAGATGATCTCCACCGGCTTCTACTACCTGGCCACCGACCAGTGGCGCTACGACAACACCCGGGCCTCGCGGCTGGCGTCCCCCCTGGCAAGTCGCGGCACCGTCGGCGACAAGCTGACGTCCGACACACTGGTGGAGTCCATGAAGCGCGGCTGGATGCCCGCCTTCCCCCAGTTCGACCGCAATCCGCTGCTGCTGGCCGACCAGGCCGCGGAGGCTGGCAAGGACCTCAAGGACTACATCACCGGGGAGCTGGAGTCCGGACGCATGCGTTTCGCCGCCGAAGACCCCGACAACCCCGACAACTTCCCCCGGATCCTGCTGAACTGGCGGACGAACCTCATGGGATCCTCGGCGAAGGGCACCGAGTTCTTCCTGCGCCACCTGCTCGGCGTCGACTCCGACGCCAGTGCCGACGAACTCCCCGCCGGACAGCGTCCACAGTCGATCACCTGGCGCGACACGGCACCCGGTACCGGGGAGGGCAAACTCGACCTGATGATGACGGCGGACTTCCGCAACACGTCCACCACCCTGGTCTCCGACCTGGTGTTCCCCGCCGCGACCTGGTACGAGAAGAACGACCTGTCCACGACGGACATGCACCCGTTCATCCACTCCTTCAACGCGGCGATCAATCCGCCGTGGGAGAGCCGTACCGACTTCGAGCTCTTCCGCGATCTGTCGGCGCGGCTGTCGACACTCGCGGAGAAGTGGCTGGGCACGCAGACCGATGTCGTCACCGCACCGCTCGGCCACGATTCACCCGACGAGCTGAGCATGCCCGGTGGCGTGGTGCCGGACCAGGACGCTCCACTGGTGCCCGGCGAGTCCATGGCCAAGCTCATACCGGTGGAACGGGACTACACGAAGATCCACGAGAAGTGGATGCACCTCGGCCCGTTGACCGCCGAACTCGGCACGGGAACCCACGGCACCTCCTACGACGTCAGTACACAGGTGGAGGAGCTCGCTCTGCTCAACGGCACCGGCCACACCTCGGCCGGTGAACGACCTCAGTTGACCACCGCGGTGAAGGCTGCGGAGATGGTCCTCCATCTCTCGGGTGTCTCCAACGGTGCCGTGGCCCTCGAAGGATTCCGCAACCAGGGACGGCGGGTCGGCGTCGACATGACCGACCTGATCAAGGATCACGAGGGCACACGCACCGGCTGGGACGCGGTGAAGGAACGTCCCACCCAGGTGATCACGTCCCCGGAGTGGACCGGCATCACGAAGGACAACCAGCGGTACACCGCGTTCTCCATCAACCTGGCCTACGACAAACCGTGGCACACCCTGTCGGGACGGATGCACTACTACCTGGACCACGACTGGTTCATCGACTACGGGGAGTCCCTGCCGATCTACCGGCCTCCGTTGGACCAGCTCCACCTGCACGGCGAGACCGGCCCCGGCGAAACGGTCACGGGCGCCAACGGTGAAGCTGAGGTGACGGTGCGCTACCTGACCCCGCACAACAAGTGGTCAATCCACTCCCAGTACTACGACAACCTGCACATGCTCTCCATCTCCCGCGGCGGACAGGTCGTCTGGATGTCCGAGGTCGACGCAGAGAAGATCGGCGTGGCCGACAACGACTGGATCGAAGCCCACAACCGCAACGGCATCGTCACCGCCCGGGCGATCGTCTCCCACCGCATCCCCGCCGGCACGGTGATCATGAACCATGCACAGGAGCGCACCGCAGGCACCCCGCTCAATGAGCACACCGGACGTCGTGGCGGCACCCACAACTCCCTCACCCGCATCATGATCAACCCACTGCACGTGGCCGGCGGATACGGCCACCTGACCTACGGCTTCAACTACATCGGGCCGACCGGAAACAACCGCGACGAGGTCACCACGATCCGGCGTCGCTCTCAGGAGGTCGAGTTCTGATGCGTGTCATGGCACAGATCGCGATGGTCATGAACCTGGACAAGTGCATCGGCTGCCACACCTGCTCGGTGACCTGCAAACAGGCGTGGACCAACCGCGAAGGCACCGAGTACATGTGGTTCAACAACGTCGAGACCCGTCCCGGCGTCGGTTTCCCCCGTGGCTGGGAGGACCAGGACACCTGGCAGGGAGGGTGGAAGCTCAACCGTCGCGGCAAGCTGACCCCGCGGGCCGGCGGACGCCTGGCCAAGCTGGCGACGATCTTCCACAACCCACGGATGCCCGGCATCCAGGACTACTACGAACCCTGGTCCTACGGCTACGAGAAACTGCTCTCGACGCCGGCCGACCAGAAGACGCAGCCGACCGCGCACCCTTACTCCCGGCTTGACGGACGGCCCATCGACCGTCCGACATGGTCGTCGAACTGGGACGACAACCTCGGCGGCAGCCCCGCCACCATCGACTCCGACCCGGTCCTGAAAGAGATGGGGCTGAGCGTGCAGCGGGAGATCGAGGACAGTTTCATGTTCCACCTCCCCCGTATCTGCGAGCACTGCCTGAATCCGAGTTGCGTGGCGTCCTGCCCGTCCGGCGCCATGTACAAGCGCACTGAGGACGGCATCGTCCTCGTCGACCAGGACCGCTGCCGCGGCTGGCGGATGTGTGTGTCCGGCTGCCCCTACAAGAAGGTCTATTTCAACCACCGCACCGGCAAAGCCGAGAAGTGCACCCTGTGTTATCCCCGACTGGAAGTCGGACAGCCGACCGTGTGCTCCGAAACCTGCGTGGGACGACTCCGCTACCTCGGCGTGCTGCTGTATGACGCCGACCGGGTGACCGAGGCCGCCTCCACCCCCGACCCGCAGGACCTCTATGAGGCCCAGCGCTCCCTCCTGCTCGACCCGCGCGACCCGCAGGTCGTCGAGGCGGCACGCCAGGAGAACATCCCGGCGTCCTGGATCGACGCGGCACAGCAGTCTCCGATCCACGACCTCATCTTCCGCTACGACCTCGCCCTCCCCCTGCATCCGGAGTACCGGACGCTCCCGTCGGTCTGGTACGTCCCGCCACTGTCCCCGATCGTCGACAAGGTCACCGCCACCGGTAGCGATGCCGAGGACCACCGGGTGCTGCTCACCGCGGTCTCCCGGATGCGTATCCCCCTGGAGTATCTGGCGGGACTGTTCACCGCCGGAGACACCGGACCGGTGGAGAAGTCGCTGCGACGCCTGGCGGCCATGCGCAGTTACATGCGCGACGTCAACCTCGGCAAGGAGACCGACCCCGCCATCCCCGCCGCAGTCGGGATGACCGAAGAGGAGATCGTGGAGATGTACCACCTGCTTGCGATCGCCAAGTACGACGACCGCTACGTGATCCCCACCGCCTCCCCAGAGTCGCCACGCGGCATCTCCGAACTCGACCCCTTCGGCTCCACCGACCCCCGGTCGGTGGCACATGAGTTCGCCGGCGATGTCGGACCCGGACCCGGCGCACCCGATGCCTGCGGCAGTGGGTGCGGGTGCGGCGGAAGCAATGACGGCCCACCCCGGGACAACGGCAAGGTCTCGCTGCTGAGCTGGAGGGGAGAGCGTCCTGACGCGATGTTCCCTGACTCCCACGGCACTGCTCCGGGAGGTGGACGGTGAAGTCCGTGATCCCCCGGCGTCGCAAGACCCGACGCAATTTCCAGGGCACCCTGCCCGAGGAGTTCGCCGCCGGTGTCCCCATGGACGACGCCCAGCGTCGCGTGGTGTTCATGTCCGCTGCGCTGCTCCTGGACTACCCCGATGACCGCATGCCGGATATTCTCGCCGCGGTCGGCGACTCGCTCGGTGATCTTCCGGTGGAGACAGGCGAACGGTTGTCCCGGTTCCTGCAGTACGCCACCGACCGGGCTGTGGACGGCCCGTCGGCCCTCCAGCAGGACTATGTGGCCACCTTCGACCAACGTCGCCGGTGCTCGCTGTCCCTGAGCTACTACGCCGTCGGCGACACCCGCCAACGGGGCGCGGCGATTCTGGCGTTCTCCCGCCAGATCGAGGACCTCGGCTTCACGCTGATCCGGGAGGAGCTGCCGGACCACCTGTGTGTCCTGCTCGAATCTGCGGCGCAGTCCACGGGGGACAGCTGGCACTCGGTGACCGAGATGCTCGCCTCCCATCGGGACGGACTGGAGGTGCTCCGCGCAGCACTGTCCGACCTGGACTCACCGTATGCGGAGCTGGTGACCTGCGTGTGTTCCGCACTGCCGTCTGTGTCCGACGCCACCGCCGAAAACTACCGCCGCCTCGTCCGCAGCGGTCCCCCGTCCGAACTCGTCGGGCTGGGCACCCCGCTGCCTGCTACCGGAATGGAGCATCAGCCGTGAGTCCCTTCGAGACCTTCCTGTGGTCCGGCTTCCCCTGGCTCGCCGCCGCAGCCTTCATCATCGGGGTGGTGTGGCGCTGGCGGACCGACCAGTTCGGCTGGACCAGCCACTCCTCCCAGATCTACGAGTCGCGGATCCTGCGCCTCGCCTCCCCCCTGTTCCACTGGGGGATGATGTTCGTGATCATCGGACACCTGATGGGACTGGCCATCCCGAAATCGTGGACGACCTCGGTGGGTGTCTCCGAGACGGCCTACCACCTGATCGCCACCATTCCGGGCACCATCGCCGGGATCGCAGTGATCGTGGGGCTGGTCGGACTGATATACCGCCGCGTCGTCAACCGCACGGTGTTCCTGGCCACGTCACGCTCCGACAAGGTGATGTACCTTCTGCTCGGCGTGGCGATCCTGTCCGGATTCACCGCCACCGTATCCACCCAGGTGTTCGGCGGCCCGCACGGCTACGACTACCGGGAGACGATCTCGCCGTGGCTCCGTCAGATCATGGTCTTCCAGGCCAACCCCGATCTGATGGCCGATGTCCCGTGGGAGTTCAAGGTCCATGTGGTCTGCGGCTTCTCACTGATCGCGCTGTGGCCGTTCACCCGCCTGGTCCACGCGTTCTCTGCCCCGGTGGGGTATGTCAGTCGGCCGTACATCGTCTACCGGTCCCGCGACGCGCGGACGAAAGCCGCGCCCCGGCGGGAGGTCGCCTGGGAGCAGCTGGAAGTACCCGAGCGCGAACTCGACCGGCGGGTCCAGCGGCGGAGGTGATGGATCAAGGAGTCCGAGACGGCACCACCGGGCCGCTCCCGTTGTCGCTCACGCGGCCCGGGGTTACAGTGGCCTACAGTGAACCGTCCCCGGCCACGGCAGCCGTTTACCCGGTTGACCTGTGGACGGAGACGCCGAAACCGGGTCCGGAGATACCGAATACCGATCCGCGGCACAACCCACGAGAAAGGGGTTGAAAACATGACCACCGTCCTGCCGACCCCTGTGGTGCGCCCCGCGCGCACCTCGTCCGCGTCGGCGATACCCGGGCATCCCTCGTCGGCACCCGGCTCGCCCGCCCCCACCCGCGCACTCGCCGACCGCTGGGGACGCGTCGCCGACGACCTGCGCATCTCACTGATCGACAAGTGCAACCTGCGCTGCACCTACTGCATGCCCGCCGAGGGCATGGCCTGGCTGCAGAAGGACAGGCTCCTCACCGCCGAGGAGGCCGTCCGCATCGCCGACCTGGGGGTACGCATCTTCGGCGTGCGCGATGTGCGCTTCACCGGCGGCGAGCCCCTGGTCCGCCACGACCTGGCGGACATCATCGCCGGCGTCCGGCGCCTCCACCCGGAGATCCCGATCTCCATCACCACCAACGGCATCGGCCTGGACAAGCGCATCGACGACCTGGTGGACGCCGGCCTGACCCGCGTCAATGTCTCCCTGGACACCGTCGACCGCGAGGCGTTCAAGGAGCTCACCCGACGCGACCGCCTCCCCCAGGTCATCAAGGGCCTGGAGGCGGCGAAGGCCGCCGGTCTGGAGCCGGTGAAGGTCAACGCGGTGCTCATGCGCGGTATCAACGACACCGGTGCCGCCGACCTGCTGGAGTGGTGCGTCACCCGCGGCTACCAGCTGCGCTTCATCGAACAGATGCCGCTGGACGCCGACCACACCTGGGCCAAGGAGAACCTGGTCTCCGGCGCGGAGGTCCGTGCCCGGCTCTCCGAACGTTTCGACCTCTCCCCTGACCCGGTACCCCGCGGGTCCGCCCCGGCACAGTTGTGGGAGGTGCGGCCGAAGGGGGCGTCCGCGTCCTCTCCGGCACTCGGCAAGGTCGGGGTGATCGCCTCGGTGACCGAGTCCTTCTGCGCGGCGTGTTCGCGGACCCGCATCACCGCCGACGGCAAGGTGCGCAGCTGCCTGTTCTCCAACGAGGAGACGGACCTGCTCTCGGTGATGCGTTCCGGCGCGTCCGACGAGGAGATCTGCGATGTGTGGGCCGGGGCCATGATGCTCAAGCCGAGGGCCTACGGCTCCGACGAGGTGACGCTCAATGACCCGGAGTACGTGCAGCCCGAGCGCACGATGAGCGCCATCGGGGGTTAGTTTCCGCGGTTCAACTTCCGCCCCGGTAGGCTGTAGCGGTGACTACCCCAGATTTCACCGCCCCGGTCGAACTGCGCAGCGTCGTCAGCTCCGCCGACCGGACGCGTCGCGCCCTCCCGCTCATCATCATCACCTTCGTCGCCGCGTTCGTCGCCACCGCCGTCGTGACGACCTACCTGGTCAACGCACTGTGGTTGGGCTGCATCCTCGGTGCGGTGCTCGGCGTCATCCTGTGCCGCATGTTCTTCGGCAACCTGAAGAACGCCTCGGACCGCGGGAACCAGCGCATGGTCCTCAGCCCGGACGGGATCCGCGCGACCGACGGCACGCTGACCACCCTGATGCGCTGGGGCGATGTGCGCGTCATCACCACCCCGAAGGGTGCGAACCGGGTGGGCATCGTGGGGGACGCCATGCTCACGCTCAACGCGAAGGGTGACCCGAAACTGGTGGAGCGGTACTCCGAGATGACGGAGGCGCCGGAGACGTTCCGGAGCGGCAGGCCGGTGCACGACAAGGACGGCGCCCTGTTCCCTGGTGACTTCGAGAAGTCCTGGCGGCAGGGCGAGATCGGCTCCTGGCTGCGTCATTACCGGCCTGACCTCGACGTCTAGCCCGGTATTGTTTCGGCGGGGTAGTTTCGCGTCCTGCGGTGTATGACGATCTGCGGATGACCTCACAGCCCTGGGGCAGCGCCCCAGTACAACCGGACTTCTCCGGCACGGTGGAACTGCCCTGCATCATCGACGTCGGGGAGACGTTGAAGCGGTTCATCCCCATGTTCATCGTGTCCTTCCTCTTCTTCGGACTGGTCGGGACGTTCGTCGTCGCCATGGCCTTCCACGATCCCGGCCCGGTGGTCAGCTACTCCTGCGGTGTGGTGGTCGGTGCCCTGGTCGTCACCGCGATGTCCTTCTCCATGAAGAAGCGTCTCACCGTCACCTACGGGACGCGGCAGCGGCTGTGGCTCAGTCCGCAGGGACTGCACAGGACCGACGGCACCGTCGCCACCTGGATGCCGTGGTCGGGCGTCCAGGGGTTCGTCACGATGAACTCGGCGATCCAGACCTCGAGAACGACGACCGGTAACGCTGCTGGTCTGGGGACCAATACTGCACTCAATGCCGCCCAGAAAGTCATCGCGGAGGGGATCGTGGGGTCGGCGACGCTCCAGAAACAGCCGACGGCCGTCCGCCACCAGTTGGCGGTCCATGCCCGTCACTCCGGTCCGCACCACTGTGGGCTTCCCCGCGGGGACGCCGTGCCCTCTGACCGGGCGCTCATCTTCCCGGGCGAGTTCGAACAGAACTGGCGGGCCGGGACCGTCGGTGCGTGGATGCGTCACTACCGGCCGGATCTCGGGGTGTGAGAGGTCGGGTATGTGCGTTCCCGGTTGCAGTTCCCATCGGCCGTGGTAACACTGGAACGCATGACATCGTCTTCCATGCCAGCCCCTCTCCCGCCGTCGCTGCGCGGCATCGTGTCGGACTACATCGACGCGACGACGACCGCTGCCGCCACGACGACGGACGCCGCCCTGGTACTCGACGACGACGCGCACCTCATCTCCGCACACCTCTCGGGTGAGTGGGACGACGATGACCGGGCGCACCGCGAGAAGGCGCACCAGACCATCGTCACCCTGCTGGACACCGCCTCCCCCGAGGACCTCTCTGCCGTGAGCACGGAGCTCGCCGGCGCCGCGGAGATCCTCATGACCCGGTAGTTCTGCATTCCTCCCCACTCAGTGTGACTGCAGGAAGGGGCTTCAAGACTGCGGCAGGCACAGATCGCTACTTTTGTGGCAGAGAATCCCGGATTCGTGCCTGACGCAGACATGCTGCACGGCAGGGCGGAGCAGAGGGGACACCCTCACTCACACATTCGCGGCGGCGAAGCGGGTGCCGGGCCGCCGGTACACCGCCCAGGTCACGCCGGCCATCAGCAGATACGCCCCCGCGAAGATCCAGAACGCCGTGTCGAAGGCGCCGGTGGTGTTCTTCGACAGGTTCAGCACCTGCGGAATCGCGAAGCCGCCGAAGCCGCCGACCGCACCGATGTAGCCCAGGGCCGCGGCACTCTTGCGCTCATGTCCCACCGGATCATCGGACGCCACGGACAGCTCGAACACCGTCGGGATCATCCGGTACACAGAGCCGTTCGCCAGCCCGGTCAGGGTGAACAGCAGCAGGAACAGCAGCAGGTAACCGAGGAAGCTGATGCTGTCGAGCAGCACCACGAGTACCCCGGTCACCACGGCCATGCACACGAAGACCGCGATGCTCACCCGCGCTCCTCCGACACGGTCGGCGAGGCGTCCTCCGTAGGGACGCGCCAGCGAACCCACCAGCGGGCCGAGGAAGGCCAGGGTCAGCGTCGCCCCCAGGACAGTGAAGGAGGAGAAGTCGGGGAACTGGGTCTTGATCAGCGTCGGGAACACCGAACCGAAGCCCATGAACGACCCGAAGGCGCCGACATAGAGGAAGGCGATGATCCACAGGTGCTTCTCGCGCAGCGCCGAGAGGGAGCCGCGGATGTCGTTACGCGCCGAGGTGAGGTTGTGCATGTAACGGCGCGCACCCCACGCAGCCAGCAGGATCAACGGGATCCAGATCAGGCCGGCCATCGGCAGCGCCGGGTCGAAGGCACCGAAGGCGAAGACCGAGACAACAACCGGAATGACCAGCTGGGCGACGGCCACACCGAGGTTGCCGCCGGCGGCGTTCACGCCCAACGCAGCCCCCTTCTCGGCCTTCGGGTAGAAGAAGGTGATGTTGGACATGGAGCTGGCGAAGTTGCCGCCGCCGAGTCCGGCCGTCGCCGCGATGACGAACAGTACCCACACCGGCGGGTTGTCGGCGAAGAGTACGAGCGTCGTCGCGACGGTGGGGATGAGCAGCAGCAGCGCCGAAATCACCGTCCAGTTGCGTCCACCGAAGACGGGGACGGTGAAGCTGTAGGGGATGCGCATCGTCGCGCCGACGAGCGGCGGCAGGGAGACCAGCCAGAACTGCTGCGAGCTGGTGATGTCGATGCCGGCCTGCGGCAGCATGATGACGGTCACCGACCACATCTGCCACACCGCGAAGCCGAGGAACTCACAGAAGACGGACCAGATGAGATTCTGTCGGGCGGTCGCACGCCCGGGGCCGTTCCAGAACGCCGGATCCTCGGGGGTCCAGTTGGTGATCCAGCGTCCTTCCTTCATCTCGAGGCGGGGTTCGGGCGGGCTGTGGACGGGGGCGGTGACGGTCACGGAGAGGCTCCTCACGGTCTCGGTCAAGTAGGGACCCGTCCAGATATAGGCAGTCCCGACCACCCGGGGAAACTCTGAAACAGGAACTTCACGCGACCGGCCCCAGGTGTCGGCGGGCACACATCAGCGCAGGTGACGGGGTGTGGCGTCCTCACAAGAACAGGGAGGACGCCGTGAGTTCCTGTTTGCGACCGCGTAACGCGCACCAGACGAACCGGCAATACAGCGGGCTTAGCGTCCCTCACCATGACAACGACTGTGGACACCGTCTGCGGGTACTGCGGCGTCGGCTGCGGGCTCACCCTCACACGTGACGACCGTGGCGTCCTCACCTCGAAAGGCACCGCCGCCCACCCGGCCAACCGTGGCCGCCTGTGCACCAAGGGCACGACGACCGCCGACCTGCTCTCCTCGGGAGGACGCCAGACCGCGGCCCTCGTCGACGGCGAGGAGACCCCGGTGGACGCCGCGGTGGCCGGGGTCGCCGCCCGCTTCACCGCGCTGCGCGAGGAACACGGCGACGACGCCGTGGCACTGTACGTTTCCGGGCAGATGTCGACCGAGGCGCAGTACCTGGCGAACAAGCTGGCCAAGGGTCATTTCCGCACGAACCTCATCGAGTCGAATTCGCGACTGTGCATGGCGTCCGCCGCGACGGGTTACAAGCAGTCGCTCGGTGCGGACGGCCCGCCCGGGTCCTATGACGATCTCGACCACGCCGATGTCTTCCTCGTCGCCGGGGCGAACATGGCCGACTGCCACCCGATCCTCTTCCTCCGGATGATGGACCGGGTGAAGCAGGGGGCGAAGCTCATTGTCGTCGACCCGCGGCGCACGGCGACGGCGAAGAAGGCGGACCTGCATCTGCCGGTGCGGCCGGGCACGGACATGGCGCTGCTCAACGGGCTGCTGCGGCTGATCATCGACAACGGCGACACCGACGGGGACTTCATCACCGAATTCACCGAGGGGTGGGAGGTCATGGCCGACCATCTGGCCGACTACCCGGTCGAGACCGTCGCGGAGATCACCGGGGTGGGCGCGGCGGACCTGCGGACTGCCGCGGAGTGGATCGGTGGGACGCAGAAGTTCGTCAGCCTGTGGACGATGGGGCTGAACCAGTCGGTCCACGGCACCTGGCACACCACCGCACTGTGCAACCTGCACCTGGCGACCGGCGCGATCTGCCGCACCGGTGCGGGGCCGTTCTCGCTCACCGGCCAGCCGAATGCGATGGGTGGACGCGAGATGGGTTACATGGGCCCGGGCCTGCCCGGCCAGCGCACCGTGCTGGACGCCGACCAGCGTGCCGAGGTCGAAGAAATCTGGGACCTGCCCGCCGGGACGTTGCACGAAAGGTGCGGCTCCGGGACCGTGGATCTCTTCCGCGCGCTCAAGGAATCCGAGGTCTCCGGGGTCAGGGCACTGTGGGTGATCTGCTCGAACCCGGCGTCCTCCATGGCGAACGGGACCGCGGTCGCCCAGGCGCTGGACGCCGCGGAGTGCGTCGTCGTGCAGGACGCCTACGCCGGCACCGCCACCGCGGAGCATGCCGACATCGTGCTGCCCGCCGCACTGTGGTCCGAAACAGACGGGGTGATGGTGAACTCCGAGCGCAACCTCACGCTCACCTCTCCCCTGCTGGACTCCCCGGGTGACGCCCTGCCGGACTGGGAACTGATCTGCCGGGTCGCCCGTGCCATGGGCTTCTCCGGGTTCGACTTCGCCACCGCTTCCGAGGTCTTCGACGAGATCCGCCGGTTCCACAATCCGAGGACGGGCTGGGACCTGCGGGGAGTCGACCATGAGCGGCTGCGCCAGGGTCCGGTGCAGTGGCCGGCCGCTCCCGGCGCGGGTGAGCGCAATCCGGTGCGCTACCTCAATGACGGGGTCAGTCAGGACCTGTTCGTCACCGGGTCGGGTGAGGTGCCGCGGCTCGCCTTCCCCACCCCGACCCGGCGCGCGCGGTTCCACGCCCGACCGTGGTTGCCGCCGGCTGAGACGCCGGACGACGAGTTTCCGCTGGTGTTGACCACCGGTCGGCTGCCGCACCAGTGGCACACGATGACGAAGACCGGGCGGGTGAACAAGCTGATGAAGCTGAATCCGTCGAGTTTCGTGCAGATCCATCCGGTGGACGCCGCGGGCCTCGGCGTGGCGGACGGTGATCCGGTCGAGGTTCGGTCGCGGCGTGGTGCCGTGACCGCTCCGGCGCTGGTCAGTGAAGACATCGTGCCCGGCACCTGCTTCATCCCCATGCATTTCGCGGACACCCCGGTCAACGAGGTGACCAGTGACGCCGTGGACCCTGAGTCCCTGCAGCCCGAGTTCAAGGCCTGTGCGGTGGCGCTGACTGCCGTGCCCGTGCCCGCCGCCGTCCCCGAGGAGAATGCTGTGCCCGACCGGCAGGACCTGCCCGACATGCCCGACCTGCCCACCGTTCTCGCCGCCGCCCCGACCGCTGACTGGACGGTGGCCGAACGCGCCTGGCTCGACGGCATGGTCCACGCCCTCACCCTCGCCCCGCCGACGGATGCTGTGCCCACGGTCCCTGCCCATGCGCCGCTGACCGAGCCGCACCGGGCATGGGTCGACGGCGTCTTCTCCGGACTCTTCGCCCGGGTGCCGCTGGCGGTGTCGCCTGCTTCTGCCCCTGAGCAGCACCCCGGCCAATCGCCCGTGACCGTGGTCTGGGCCTCCCAGACCGGCACCGTCGAGGAGTACGTCCCCGACCTGGTGGCCGCGCTCACGGCGTCCGGCATTCCGGCGCAGGAGCGCTGCGCGGACAGCGTCACCCCGGCCGAGCTCACCGGCACGGTGCTCTTCGTCGTGGCGTCCACCGGCGACGGCGAGGCACCGGACAACGCCACTGCCCTGTGGGACTCCCTCTCGCAGCAGTCTGAGCTGGACGATCTGCGCTGCGCGGTGCTCGGTTTCGGCGACTCCTCCTACGCCGACTTCTGCGGCTTTGCCCGGCGACTCGAGGAGCGACTCACCGGCCTCGGTGCACAGCTGCTCGCCCCGCGGGGCTCCTGCGAACCCGATTTCGAAGACGCCGCGTCCGCCTGGCTCGCCGCGGTCGCTGAGGAACTGGCTGACGGGGACGTTGCACCCGCCACCCCGACTCCCGCGTCCCCCACCTGGTCCCGCAAGAACCCGCTGCCCACCCGCCTGCTCGAATCCACCCGTCTGACCAGCGGCGACCCGGTCTCCACCGGCCGGGAGGTCCGCCGCTACGCCTTCGAGCTGCCAGCCGACACCCTCACCTACTCCGCCGGCGATGCCCTGGGCATCTGGCCCCGCAACCGGTCTGCCGTCGTCGAGGAGTTCCTCGCCCGTACCGGCCTCAACTCCTCCGCCACCGACGACCTCATCAACACCCTCACAGGGGAGCTCGACATCACCGCGATCACCCCGGCGGTGCTGCGGCTCATCCATGCCCAGCACCCCGGGTCGGGTCTCGGGTCCCTCACCGACGATCCCGCGGCCCTGCGGGAGTACGCCCACGGCCGGCAGTTGTGCGACGTCCTGGCGTCCTACCCGGTGACGGTGCCGGCCGAGTCATGGTTGGAGGTACTGTCACCGCTGCGTCCGCGGCTGTACTCGATCTCGTCGTCGCCGCTGAGTGATCCGGGGCGGGTGGAGATCACCGTCTCGACCGTCGACTTCACGAGCACCGAAGGCCACCGGCGCCGCGGTGTGAGCTCCGGGTGGCTCGCCGATCTGGCGTCCGGTGACGAGGTGAGGCTGTTCATCTCCCCGAACCGGAGCTTCGGACCGCCCGAGCAGGCCGACGCCCCGATGATCATGATCGGCCCGGGCACCGGCATCGCCCCGTTCCGCGGATTCCTCCAGGACCGACGCCACGCGGGCGCGACCGGCGAGAACTGGCTGTTCTACGGCGAGCGGCACGAGGCCACCGACTTCCTCTACCGCGAGGAACTCAACGGCCTGCGCAACGACGGGACGCTGACCCGCCTATCGACAGCCTTCTCCCGCGACACCTCCGAGCGGGTGTACGTGCAGGACCGGATGCGGCGTCATGCCGGGGAGCTGTGGGAGTGGATCGGGCGCGGCGCACACCTCTACGTCTGCGGGGACGCCGCCCGGATGGCCACCGATGTCGACCGGACGCTGCGGCAGATCGTCGCCGAACAGGGCGCCATGGACGAGACGGCGGCCGGTGAATTCATCGCGCAGCTCTCGGCGGAGAAGCGCTACGTGCGTGACGTGTACTGACGCGTGCTGCTCCGGGTTGCAAGGGCCCACCGCCCTACTGCCGCAGCTACCAGAACCGACGTGGCTTCACTGTCGCTACCAGTACGCAGAGACGGAAATCAGGTACCTGAATTCCGCACCTGCGTACTGGCAGCTTCACGGGCCGCACCTGCGTACTGGCAGCTTCACGCGGGACACAGTGATACCGGATCATTCACCCACCCAGTGGGCTTCATGTCTGCGGCAGGCACAATTCATGACTTTCGTGGCACGGAATCCCGGATTCGTGCCTGACGCAGACATGCTGCACGGGACTGGAGGCCCAGCGAACGACAGAGCAGGGAACGGAGGCCCGGAGACAAGGCCAGAGTGCACCGCAGCACGCCATATTTCCTCCAGGGACGCCGTGTTTCAGCGAGGTGTCCGAGTTCCCCCACCCACGACCCCACCGTGAACCGACCGTAAAACAGTGCGCTCACCAGTGTCGATGTCGCCAAGAGAGACTTAACGTTCATGTCATGACCACAACGACTGCAGCACCCCACACCGTCATCGTCGGCTTCGGCATGGTCGGCCACCGTACCGCCACCGAGCTCCTCGACCGCGACCCGAATGCCCGCATCACCGTGATCTCCGGCGAAAAGTGCCACGCCTACGACCGCGTCGCCCTCTCCAGTTACGTCTCCTCCTGGGACCGTTCCCTGCTCGAGATGTCGGATCTGCCGGAGCACGTTGACATCGTGCACGCACAGGCCACCGGCATCGACCGGGACGCCCGCACCGTCGGATGCGACAACGGTGACATCGTCTCCTACGACCACCTCGTCCTCGCCACCGGCTCCTACGCGTGGGTCCCGCCGATCCCCGGCCACGACCTGCCCGGCTGCACGGTCTACCGCACCCTCGACGACCTCGACGACATCCGACGCATCATCGAGGACGCCCGGTCCACCGGCCGCGAACCTGTCGGTGCCGTCATCGGCGGTGGCCTGCTCGGCCTGGAAGCCGCCAACGCGCTCAAGCTGCTCGGCGCGAAGCCCCACATCATCGAACGTTCCCCTCGTCTGATGCCCATCCAGGTGGACGCTGACGGTGGCGTCCTGCTGGCGGAGAAGATCAACGAACTCGGAGTGGAGATCCACGTCGACACCGGCACCGAGCACATCGCCGAATCAGCGGAGCGGGACAACCTCACGCTCACCCTCTCCTCCCCCGTCCCCGCTCCCGGCCAGCCCGCCCCGACCGACCCGACCATCGCCGAGCTGACCGTCGATGTCGTCGTCTTCGCCACCGGCGTCCGCCCGATCGACGCTCTCGCGGACAACGCCACCCCGGAACCGCTGCCCAAGGCACCACGCGGCGGCATCCTCACCGACCGTCTGTGCCAGACGACAGACCCGCACATCAGCGCCGTCGGCGAGTGCGCCGCGGTCGACGGGGTCTGCTACGGCCTCGTCGCCCCCGGCTACACCACCGCGGAAATCGTCGCCGACCGGATCACGGGGCGCACCGCCACCGCCTTCGAGAACCCGGACATGTCCACGAAGCTCAAGCTGCTCGGAGTCGATGTCGCCAGCTTCGGTGACGCCCACGCCACCACCGAGGGCGCGCGTCCGCTGACCGTCAATGACCCGGTCAACGGCACCTACGGCAAGCTCGTGATGGACCGGACCGGCTCGACACTTCTCGGTGGCGTCCTCGTCGGTGACGCCCAGGCGTACGCGATGCTGCGCCCGATGGTCGGTGAGGAGCTGCCGAACCCGATGTCCTTCCTCACCCCTGCCGGCGGGGACGCCCCGGCAGTCGGCGTCAGTGCCCTGCCGGACGCCGCCCAGATCTGCTCCTGCAACGCCGTGACCAAGGGGGACATCCGCGAGGCGATCACCGACGGCGCGTGCTCGGTCGCCGACCTGAAGACCTGCACCAAGGCGGGCACGAGCTGCGGGTCCTGTGTCGGTCTGCTCGGTCAGTTGCTGGACGCCGAGGGCGTGGAACAGGACAAGTCTCTGTGCGCCCACTTCCGGCAGTCCCGCGAGGAGCTCTTCCAGTGCGCGGCCGCCACCCGGATCCGCGACTTCCCCCGGTTCATCCGCCGCTTCGGCACCGGCCACGGCTGCGAGATCTGCAAGCCGACGATGGCGTCCATCTTCGCCACCCTCGACACCTCCCACCACGTCCTCGACGACGGCCACGCCGCCCTGCAGGACTCGAACGACCGCTTCCTCGCCAATATCCAGCGCAACGGCTCCTACTCGGTCGTCCCGCGGATGCCCGGTGGCCAGGTCACCCCGGAGCAGCTCATCGTCGTCGGTGAGATCGCCCGCGACTTCGACCTCTACGTCAAGGTCACCGGCGCCCAGCGCATCGACATGTTCGGCGCCCGCGTCGACCAGCTCCCGGACATCTGGCGCAGGCTGGTGGACGCCGGCATGGAGTCCGGCCAGGCCTACGGCAAGTCACTGCGCGCGGTGAAGAGCTGCGTGGGTACCGACTGGTGCCGCTACGGCCAGCAGGATTCGGTCCGTCTGGCCGTGGACCTGGAGCTGCGCTACCGCGGCCTGCGCAGTCCGCACAAGCTCAAGATGGGTGTCTCCGGCTGCGCCCGCGAGTGCGCGGAGGCCCGCGGCAAGGACATCGGCGTCATCGCCACGGAACACGGCTGGAACCTCTATGTCGCCGGTAACGGTGGCGCGACGCCGCGTCATGCCGAACTGCTCGCCGCGGACCTCGACGAGGAGACGCTGATCAGCTACATCGACCGCTTCCTCGGCTTCTACGTCCGCACCGCCGACCGCCTGCAGCGCACCGCGGCGTGGGTGGAGGCGACCGAGGGCGGGCTCGACCACATCCGCGAGGTGGTCTGCGAGGATTCCCTCGGCATCGCCGCGGACCTGGAGGAGTTCATGGCCCGCCACGTCGAGGACTACACCGACGAATGGGCCGCCGTCCTCGAGGACCCGGAGAAGCTGCGTCGCTTCGTCTCCTTCGTCAACGCCCCCGATTCCCCCGACCCGACCATCCGGTTCGGGCAGCAGGACGGCCGTAAGGTCCCGCTGCCGCTGCCCGGCATCCGTACCGCATCCCCCACCCCGACCACCGCTGCCTGAGGAGGCACCCCATGACCGTCACCACCGCCACCCGTACCTTCACCGTCTGTCGTGCCGAGGAACTCGAGGAGAACCTCGGCGCCGGCGTCCTGCTGCCCGACGGCACCCAGATCGCCCTGTTCCGCGTCCCCACCGGCGAGCCGGACCGCGCCGGACGCATGCCCGACTCGACCGTCTTCGCGGTCTCCAACATCGACCCGTATTCCGGTGCCGCGGTCATCTCCCGCGGCATCGTCGGCGAGGTCGACGGCGAGCCGACCGTGGCGTCCCCGCTGCTCAAGCAGCGTTTCAGTCTGTCCGACGGGCATTCCCTGGAGGACGCCGACCACCGCCTCGCGGTCTACCCGGTGGAGACGTCCGGGGGCCGGATCCTCGTGCGCTGCTGAATCCCGCAGCCCCTGTTCGAGAATCTCACACGCCCCGCGTTTCGGGTGTGTGGAAAATGACCCCGCGCTGTAGCCGAGGGGACAGTGACCGGAAATCCGGTGTTTCTACCTTCATAGATGACGATCCACCCGATGACCCCGGAGGAACACCATGACTGCTCTGATGACCGGACTCGATGTCCGCGACCGCCTTGTCGTTCTCGTCGGCGGCGGTGATGTCACCGCCCGCCGCGCGGCGAGACTGCGGGACGCCGGCGCGGTACTGCGCATCGTGGCCCCGCGACTCTCGGACACCATGGTCGGACTGCTCGACAGCCTCGCCGAGGAGACCGACAGTTCCGGCCGCGTCCCAGCGGTGACCTGGATCCCGCGTCGCTACCGCGAGTCCGACCTCGACGGTGCCTGGCTGATCCACACCGCCACCGGTGTCGATGTGGTCGACGCCGAGGTCGCCGCCGCGGCTGACCGACTGCGCATCTGGTGTGTGGACGCCGGCCACGCCCCCGACGGTTCCGCCCGGCTGGCCGCCCAGGCCACCGAGGATTCAGTTGACGGGGTCACGCTAGGTGTGGTCTCCACCGGCACCCCGGACCCTCGTCGTGTGGTGAAGGTCCGTGACCGGCTCCAGGAGATGCTGGACACCAGTGCACTGCCGACCGCCCCGGTGCGTCCTCCGGCAGGACGCGTGGTCCTGCTCGGCGGTGGCCCGGGACCCCGTGACCTCATGACGGTGCGTGCCCGGCGCGTCCTGCAGTCTGCTGATGTGATCGTGCACGACCGGCTCGGTCCGACGGGTTTCCCGGGCTGGGTCAGTGACCGGGTTGAGATCATCGATGTCGGCAAGGCGCCGGGGCGTCATCCGGTGCCGCAGGAGGAGATCAACCGGATCCTCGTCGACCGGGCGCAGCGGGGTCTGACGGTCGCCCGTCTCAAGGGCGGTGACTGTTTCGTCTTCGGGCGTGGTGGTGAGGAGGTCCTGGCCTGCCGGGCCGCCGGTGTGCCGGTGGAGGTGGTGCCCGGGGTGTCCTCTGTGATCGCTGCGCCACAATCGGCAGGGGTACCCCTGACACACCGCGGTACAGCGGATACTGTGCATATTGTGAATGGTCACCGACTTCCCGGCCCCGCGACGCTCGAGGCACTCCATGACGACGCCACCACCGTGGTCGTCCTCATGGGCACCTCGATGCTGCCGTCCTTCGCCGCTGCAGCTCTGGACGCCGGGGTCACCCCGGAGCGTCCGGTGGCTGTGGTGGAGCGCGCCCACCGTGCTGACCAGCGCTGTGTCCGCGGAACCCTCGGCACCATCGGTGAGGTCGCCGAGGCTGAGCGGGTACGGAATCCGGCGGTGATCGTCATCGGCGAGAACGCTCGCGAGGGGCTGCTGGATGCCGCACTCGTCGAGCAGTTCGCCACCGTCACCACTGTCGCCACTGTCGAAGAGGTGGCGGTATGACCGGCGCGCGTCAGCTTTCCCACGCCCTCGACGGCTGCAATATCCTGCTCCCGGTGGACCGCCGCTCGGGCGAGTTCTCCACCGCCCTGGAGCGTCACGGCGCGGAGACCACCGTCGCCCCGTCGCTGACCATCACCTCGCATTTCGACGACGCCGAGCTGCTGGACGCCACCCACCGGATCATCGCCGACCCGCCGGACATCGTCATCGTCACCACGGGTGTGGGGTTCCGCGGCTGGATGGACGCCACCGAGCAGGACGGCTCCCAGGAGGAGCTCCTCGCCGCGCTTGAAGCCGCCCAGATCCTGGTGCGTGGCCCGAAGGCCCGCGGCGCGGTCCAGGGTGTCGGCCTGGACATCGACTGGGTCGCGGAGACCGAGACCTCCGCCGAGATCACGGAGTTCCTGCTGGCCGAGGGCGTGCGGGACGCCAAGGTCGTCATCCAGCACCACGGCGAGGGTGATCCGTTGATGGAGCAGATCCTGCAGGACGCCGGTGCCGAGGTCCGTGGCCTGGTGATCTACCGCTGGGGTCCACCGCCGGACCCCGATCTCGTCGCACGAACGACCGGCATGGTCGCCGGTGGCGCAGTGGACGCCGTGCTGTTCACCTCTGCACCGGGGGCCCGCGCCTGGCTGAAGACCGCGGAGCGGATCGGGACGCTGCCGGCGATCCGTCAGCTCGCCGGTGAGCGGACCATGTTCGGCGCGGTGGGTCCGATCGCCGCCGCTCCCCTGCGGACCCGCGGCTTCGACGTGGTTGTCCCGGAGCGCTACCGGCTGGGTGCACTGGTCCGTGAGACGGTGAACCAGCTGGCCGGCCCGGACACGGCGACGGCCACGTCCTTCGGCCCGCTGCACATCCGCACCGGTGGTGCGCTTCTCGACGGCACCTTCCATGCGTTGGGACGCACCGGGTCGGACGTCCTGCGGATCCTGGCCGCCCGGCCGGGACGGGTGCTGTCCCGGTCAGAGATCGCCGAGGAACTGTCCTCTGGTGTGGTCGGTGGCCGGCCGGAGGGTTGGGCCGACGGGCAGACCACGGAACGCGCCGTGGAGGTCGCGGTCGCCCGGGTGCGCAGTGCGCTGGAGACCCCGGACCTGATCCAAACGGTCTACAAGCGTGGCTACCGCCTGGCCCTGGATGACGCCGACCTTGCCGCCCTGCACTCCCGTGGGGCATGAGGGGTACGTCCGGAGTCCAGCGTTCCCCTGAGGTCAGTCAGGTGACTCAGAGGTGGAACTGCTCAAGCGCCACGCCGATGTCGGCGCGGCGTTCGTGGAAGAACGAGGTGTTTCCGCCGGTGTTGTTCACGTAGTCCTGGAACATGGTGGTGGCACCACCGGAGCCTGCGACATCGAAGATGTCGAGCTCGACATTGACGAGGTTCAGCCGGGCCGGGACGACGACATCGATGAAGGCGTTGTACAGCTCGATCATAGTCGGTTCTCCTTTTGTGAGTCAGAATCGTGAATCCGAGGTTAACAGGGCCACGAGGCGTCATCCGGCCTTTCCCGACCATCAGTGGGCGGTGACCCCTCGCGCCTGTCCTGTCCGGTTGCTGCGATTGTCCCTGTTCAGTGGCTCCCGGAGTGATCCGCCCGTCGCTCGACATAAAACAACCCCGGTAGTGCTGGTAACACCACCAGGGTTGCCCGAACACAACTAGTCTGGCCTCTCCGGCTCAGGCTTCTACCTGAACCACCCGGGGATGTCGGTCACGAGCGTTGTGACCCCGCTCGCCACAGCAATCCACTTAAGGACCTGGTCGGCGAGGTTTTGCTTATCGTGACCGGGCTGATCGTCCGGAGTGCCGCCGGATGGCGGGTCCCCCATGACAACCACCCCCTCTCATCTG
>NZ_BJNT01000015.1 GCF_006539825.1 Corynebacterium variabile | reverse complement strand
TCCCCACGGTCCCCACGGTCCCCACGGTCCCCACGGTCCCCACGGTCCCCACGGTCCCCACGGTCCCTATGGTCTACGACGACGGCTGAGCTGGTCGACTCGTCGCTGACAATCCCCTGTTCACAGGGACCGACAAAGAACACCACTCAAAGAGACTTGACCACGTGCTTGCGGGTCACCGGCACCGATGAATGCGTATGCCCGTGGACGGTGCAGTCGAATCCCTCGCGTCCCGCCCATCGCGCCAACTTCGGGGTCTGGCGCGGGTCCTGCACGGCGTCCTTCCCCGACGCCCGGGGGATATGCGTCATCAGGACCTGCCAGTGCCGGACTCTGACCTGAAAGTCCAGCGCGATGACGTCGAAGACCTCCCGGTAGCGCGGCGTCCACTCCGCCACAGAATCCCACCCGAACATCGGGTGGACCCGGTGATGGTTCCCGGGGACCAGCCACATCGTCAGGTCCTTCTCCGCCTTGAGGACGCCGAGCTGGTCGAGCGCGTAGGCGTCCTTACGCACCGAGATGTCCCCCAGGCACAGCAGGACACTGCCGTCCGGCACCTCGCGCAGATGGTCGAGCACCACCCGGTCATGTTCGTCGGTGTCGGTGAACCCGCGCAGCTCGGCGACCAGCCGGTGCCCGAAGTGCAGGTCGGAGACGGTCCAGAAGAGGTCGCTCATGCGCCACAGCGTATCCGACCCAGCTGACCCGACCCACGGAGCGGACAACCTCCGGAAATAGTCTCAGCGTGGGGTACGCTCCGCGGCAGGAAGCGGCCGGAAGCGTACCCCACGCTATGTCTATTTCGCCTGCTCAACGCAGGTGACTCAGCTCCGAACGCCTCACCGCCGCGCCGGCGGCCAGTGGATCACCCGGTCGAGCGCGTCCAACACGGACTCATGCATCGCCTCGGAGACCGTCGGGTGGGGGAAGACGACCTCCGCCAGGTCCTCGGCCGTGGCGTGCAGCGAGTGCGCCACCCCGAAGCCCTGCACCATCTCCGTGACGGCCGGCCCCACCAGGTGGGCACCGAGGAGTTCACCGGTCGCACCGTCGAAGACGGTCTTCACGAAGCCCTCGGGCTCACCGAGCGCCAGAGCCTTACCGTTGCCGACGAGGTTGAACTTTCCGACCCGGACGCCGCCGACCCCGGCACCGCCGCCAGCAGCCCCGACCCGCTCACGGGCCTGCGCCTCGGTCAGCCCGATGCTCGCGACCTGCGGCCGGCTGTAGGTACAGCCGGGCACGAAGTTCCGGTCCAGCGGCTTCACGCCGGCCTCGCCGACGATGTGGTCGACGCACAGCACCGCCTCATGGCTCGCCTTGTGCGCCAGACACGGCCCACCGGCGAGGTCACCGATGGCGTACAGCCCGGCGACACCGGTCCTGCACCACTGGTCAGTTTTCACGAAGCCACGCTCCAGCTTCGCACCGAGCGATTCCAGGCCGAGGCCCTCAGAATTGGGGGTGACACCCGTGGCAACCAGGACACGCTCGGTGACCACTGAGTGGGATGCACCGTCGGAGGTGGTGAACGTCGTGGTCACACCGCCGGTCTCCTCGGACGGATCCGGGACGACCGACACGACGGTCACCGACGTCCGCACGTCGATCCCACGCGCCAGGAACTGCTTCGCCACGAACGCCGAGACCTCGGCGTCCTCGGCGGGCAGGATCCCCGGCAGCGCCTCAACCAGGGTGACCTCGGTACCGAGGTCGCGGTAGAGACTGGCGAACTCGGCGCCGATCGCGCCGGACCCGATGATCAGCAACGAGGCCGGCAACGAGGAAGGACGCAGCGCCTCAGTCGAGGTCCACACACGGTCACCGTCCGGCTCCACGCCCGGGATCGAGCGGGGACGCGCCCCGGTGGCCAAGATGATGTGGTCTGAGTGCAGCTCGCGGAAACTCTTGGCGACCTCCACCTTCACCCGGCCCTTCTGGGGCACCGTGGCATTGCCGACGATGATCTCCACACCATTGGCGTCCAGCAGACCACGGATGCCGGTGGTGAGCTGGTCGACGACCTGCCGACTGTGGTCCACCAGACCCGAGATGTCGAAAGACACCTCTCCGACGCTGAACCCCAGGGCACCGGCCGTGGCGATCTCGTGGGCCACATCGGCACCGTGGAGCATCGCCTTGGTGGGGATGCAGCCCACGTTGGAGCACACGCCACCGAGCTCGCCACGTTCCACGACCGCGACACGTAACCCGTGCTGGGCTGCCCGGATCGCAGCGACGTACCCGCCGGGCCCGGCGCCGACGACGATGACGTCAAACCGGTCAGCCTTCTGTTGCAGAGGAGTTCTCGCGCGATTGTTCGTTGTCATCACGTCTCCCCTACACCAGCATCTGCGCGGGCTGCTCAAGGATCCCCTTGAGCTCGCCGACGAACGTCGCGGCCAGGGCACCGTCGATGACGCGGTGGTCGGCGGCGATACTCACGGTCATGACCGTGCGCGGCTCCACCGACCCGTCGTCGAGCACCACCGGCTTCTTCACCCCGGCACCGACGGCAAGGATCGCGGCCTGCGGCGGGTTGATGATCGCGTCGAAAGAGCTGACCCCGTACATCCCGAGATTCGAGACAGTGAAGGTGCCACCCTGGAACTCCTCGGGCCGCAGGTTTCCGGCCTTCGCCTTCATCGCCAGCTCACGGACTTCACCGGAGATCTGCGACAGCGACTTGCGGTCCGCACCGCGCACGATCGGGGTGATCAGCCCGGCATCCACGGAGACGGCGACAGAGATGTCGGCCGAGGGGAATCTCAGTACGGTCCGGCTGGCCTCGTCGAACTGGACGTTGACCTCGGGAACACGGATCAGAGCGGTGGCGACGGCCTTGATGACCAGGTCGTTGACGGAGATCTTCACGGCGGGAACCGCCTCGTTGACCTGCTTGCGCAGGGAGAGCAGTGCGTCGATCTGCACCTCCTGGTTGACCCGGAAGTGCGGCGAGGTCTGCGCCGACTGCTGCAGCCTGCTCGCGATCGCCTGACGCATCCCGGTGAAGGGTACGGCTTCCGGTGTATTCGCCGGTTCTGCGACCGGGAAGGACGCGGCGTCCGCGGAACTCCCTGGACCGGGTGTTTCCGCACCTGTGGTCGCGTCGCTGAGACCGAAGCGCCGCGCGGCCTCCTCGACATCGGGGACGCAGACCCGGCCCAACCGGCCGGTGGCCCGACAGTCGTTGAGGTTGATCCCAAGCTCCCCGGCGATCCGGCGGGCGACCGGGGTGGCATCCACACCGGAGTCGTCGACGGTGGAGCGCAGCGGGATACCTGACCGGGTGGCCTCGGCTTTCGCCGGGACGGACCCGCCGGCCGCGGCGACAGCGTCCTCCACATCGGACCGACTGACGCGTCCACCCCGGCCGGAACCGGTCACGGCGCCGAGGTCGATCCCGTGTTCCTCGGCGAAGGCGAGAGCGTGAGGTGTGGCGAAGACATCGTCGGCGGTGACCCCGCGCAGGGATGCCGGGACGGTGACCCCGCTGGCCGACGGCGCTGCGGGTGCCGGTGCGGGGGTCGCGACTGAAGGTGCCGGTGCGGGAGCAGCTGCCGCCGGAGGTGCGTCGTGCTCAGGAGCATCGCCCGCCGGAGCTGCCTCGGTCCCAGGGGCAGCCGCATCCCCCGTGTCCCCGGAGTCCGGCGACCGCTCGGCAATGAAGGCGTCGATCTCCTCGTCGGACACCGACGGGTCGGCGGAGACCCCGATGAGGGCACCGACGGGCAGTACGTCACCGGTGTGCGCGATGATGCGCCGCAGCACACCGTCGAAGCCCGCCGCCAGATCATTCATGACCTTGGTGGACTCGATCGCGACGAGAAGGTCGCCCTCGGCGAAGGAGTCACCCTCGGCGAGGTGCCATTCGTCGACCGTGCCCTCGGCCATGGTCATGCCCCATTTGGGAATCTCGATGGCTCTGATGGTGGTCATCTCACACCTCCATGACCTTGCGCACGGCGGCCTCGATACGCTCCACGCCCGGGACCCACGCCTGCTCCAGCGGGGTGGAGAAAGGTACCGGGGAGTGCGGCGGCACGATCAGCTGAACCGGAGCCAACAGGGAGTCGAAGGCCTGCGTGGCGATCAGGGCGGTGACGTCATGGCCGAAACCGCAACGGGCCGCAGACTCATCGGCGACGACGGCCCGCCCCGTCGAGGCGACGGACTCCAGGATTCCCTCCTCATCCAGCGGGCTGGTGGTGCGCGGGTCGACGACCTCCACCGAAATGCCCTCCTTCGCAAGCTTGTCAGCGACGGTGTTCGCGGTGTTGACGAGGTTGCCGAGCGCGACGATGGTCACGTCGGTGCCCTGCCGGGTGTAGTTCGCGATGCCCAGCGGGATCGTGTACGGCTCGTCCGGAACCTCGGTCTTCATGTCGTAGATCGCCTTGTGCTCGCAGAAGATCACCGGATCGTCGTCCCGGATCGACTGCAGCAGCAGACCGCGGGCGTCATAGGCATTCGACGGCACGACGACCTTCACCCCCGCAGTGGAGGTGAAGAGGTTGTACGGCGAATTGGAGTGCTGGGCTGCCGCCCCCACCCCGGCACCGATGATTCCGCGCACCACCAGCGGGGTCGTGGCCTTTCCACCGAACATGTACCGGAACTTCGCGGCCTGGTTGTAGATCATGTCGTAGGCGACGCCGAAGAAATCCATGAACATCAGCTCAGCGACAGGACGCAGCCCGGTCGTCGCGGCACCGGCCGCCATACCGAGGATCGCGGACTCGGTGATCGGGGTGTCGATCACCCGGTCGTCACCGAACTCCGTCCACAGGCCCTGCGTCACCCCGAAGACGCCACCGAAGGCCTCGACAGTGGGGTCCGGGTTGGTACCGCCCTTGCCGCCACGTAGATCCTCACCGATGAGGACGACCTTCTCGTCCTCACGCATCGCGTCGGCCATCGCCATGCGGATGCCCTCGCGGAAACTCTTCCTGCTCATTACCGTCTCTCCTCGTTCACTTCGTTCGCTGTGGTACATCCGGCGCGGCCGCCATCGGCCGGCCCGTTGGCTGATGCCGCCTGGGCATCAGTAGGACGCGTAGACATCGGTGAGCACCTCGGAGGGGTCCGGCCAGGCTGCGGCGCGCGCGTGGGCCACGGCGGAGTCAACCTCATCGACGGCGGCCGCGTCGATGGCGTCGAGATCGGCGGCGTCGATGACCTCCTCCTGCTTCTTCCGGAAGATCAGCAGCGGGTCCTTCGTCGCCCGGTACTCCTTGATCTGGTCCGGGGTCCGGTAGAGGTTGGCGTCGCCCTCGAAGTGCCCGTAGAACCGGATCGCGGATGCCTCGATCACCGAGGGGCCACCACCGGAACGTGCCCGCGCGACGGCCTCGGCCGCAGCTTTCCGCACCGCAAGGTAGTCGGTACCGTCGACCTTCACCGCCGGCATACCGAAAGCCGCCGCCCGGCCGGAGATGTCATGGGAGCCGACGGAGAAGTCCGCGCCCGTGGCCTCACCCATGCCGTTGTTCTCGTAGACGAAGACGACGGGCAGCTGCAGCACGACCGCCATGTTCATCGCCTCGAAGACAAGGCCCTGGTTGGATCCACCGTCACCGGTGAAGGAGACGGCCACGCCGTCGGTGCCGAGCGTCTTGGCGGTCAGCGCAGCACCGGTGACCAGCGGCGGGCCGCCGCCGACGATGCCGTTGGCGCCGAGCATGCCGACGGACAGGTCGGCGATGTGCATCGAGCCGCCCTTGCCCCGGCCGAGGCCCTCGGCGCGGCCGAAGATCTCGCACATCATCGCCTGGATGTCGCAACCCTTGGCCAGGCAGTGGCCGTGGCCGCGGTGGGTTGAGGCGATGAAGTCAGTCGGACGCAGCTCATCGCAGACACCGACAGCAATGGCCTCCTCACCTGCATAAAGGTGGATAAATCCGGGTATGTCACCGGTCTCATTCTCCTTGTGCAGCCGGTCCTCGAACGCCCGGATCTCACTCATTCGCCGGTAGGCGCCGAGGAGGTCCTCGGTGGAGTACGGGGTCTTACCCGATCGGGTGCCCGCGCCGGACCTCTTCTTCGACGCTGCAGTCGTCCTTGCCCGCCCGGTGCGGGTGTTGGTGGTCGGACTCATGGTCGTCGACCTCCCTTCGCGTTGTGGATCGCTCCCGGACCTCTCCCGGGGGCTTCCTCCCTGACGCTATCCACTTCACCTCCCACGGACAGGGGTGGACTGTGTTCTGCACCACAGGAAAACAGACATAACCTGCGGTCTTCATACGCAATGCAACGTCGTGCAACCTCCCCCGAACGGGCCTGTTCCCCGAAAGCTTCCCCGGCCATTCCCCGACTTCTGTCGGGTAGCTATCCGTGGCGAAGGTAAACTAGGACCATGCGATCCTTCGAGACGGCGTTCGACAGCGGGGATGACAGGTCGGGGTATCTCTCACTGCTCGAGTCGATCCACGCCGACGTCACCTCGGGCCGGACCCCTGTGGCACGCCCGCGGCGCGTCATCGAGGAATCCTGGCGACGGAGCATGCGACTGGGGATGCACCCCGACGATGACGGGTGGCTTTTCGACGACCCCCGCTCCCCGGGCCACGGCGATGCCGCCGGCGATGCGGCCACACTGACCTCCCTGCTCCCGATCCTCCAGCGTCAACTCGATACCCTCCTCGCCGACGACCACACCCTGCTGGTCCTCGCGGACTCCGCGGCACGGGTCGTGTGGCGGGGTGGGGGTCGGTCAATGCAGCAGCAGGCGGACGGACTCCACTTCAGCCCAGGCAGTGACTGGTCCGAGCGGACGGTCGGCACCAACGCAATAGGTACCGCCCTCACCTCCCTCAACCCGGTCCACGTACACGGGCCCGAGCACTACTGCGTCAACCAGCACTCGTGGAGCTGCGCGGGAGCGCCGTTGACCGACCCCCGGAACGGTCGCACCATCGGCGTCATCAACCTGTCCTGTCGCACAGATGACGCACACCCCAGCGCCATAGTCCTGGCCACCAGCCTGGCGCGTCAGGCCGAACTGGAGCTGCGTGACATGCACCGGCGCAGCCTCGACGATCTCGCCACCACCGCTGCGGGTCAGTCGGTGACAGCCGGTGCCTGGGCTGCCGTCGACCGGTGGGGATGGGTCGCGGCGGCGAACGGCGTCACCCTGCCGCACCGGCTGACCCTCCCGGAGACCATCAGCGGTCCCCTTGTCGTGGACCGGATCGGGAAGGTGGAGCCGGTTCCGGTGGCGGGAGGCTGGCTGCTGCTGCCCGGTGAGGACCCCACTGCGGCGACGACCCCGATACAGGTGACACTCCGGGGAGCCCGTTGCGAGATCCTCGCCGGTGGCACGGACGGATCCTGGTCGCACACCCTCAGCGGGCGACGCGCCGCCGTCATCACGGCGTTGGCGGCGCGTCCGTCCGGAATGAGTGCACGCGAGCTTGCCACGGAGGTGTACGGGGACGAGGGGAGCAGGATCGCGGTACGCACGGTGATCCACCGGATTCGCCAGGAGATCTCCGGGCTGGTGGTGACGGGCCCGTACCGGCTGTCGGATCGTGTGGTGGTCAACCACCGGACATCCACCGAACGACCACCGGGCCACCACTGAATCGGACACCGTCTCAGTGTGGGCCAGGTCCACTCCCCTGGTGGGAGAGCACCCCGGGGTGGCTCAGTGACGCTGCGCCAGCGCCGCCAGGTCCACACCACGCAGCCGGGCGAACTCGGCGGTCGTACCGGTCACCAGCACATCAACCTGCCGCAACTCCGCCACAGAGGCAGCACCCAGCAGCGTCATCAGGGTGCGGACCTGGGAGATCCACTCGGTGATCTCGTCGATCAGAGTGTCCAGTCCGTCGGTCATCAGCACATGCAGGAAGTGTCCGGAGACACCCACCGCCGAGGCACCCAGTGACAGTGCACGGACCACGTCCAGCGGCGTCGAGACTCCGCCGGACGCGATCACCTGCACCGGCTCCTCCTCGGAGACATCACGAGGAAGCATCACCGGCGACCCCTGCAGATCCAGCAGGCACTCCGCGGCGGTCTGTCCCCAGCCGGAGAGGTAGGCGTACTCCTGCTTCTCCCGACGCCGGTTCTCGATGTCGATGAAGTTCGTCCCGCCCCGACCACTGACGTCGATGGTGCGCACACCGCGCGCCACGACTTCCGCGACAGACCGGGCCGACAGCCCGAAGCCGACCTCCTTGACCACCACCGGCACATCGACCCCGGCGACAATGTCCGACAGCCGGTCGAGCCAGCCGCTGAAGTCCCGGTCACCCTCGGGCATGACCAGTTCCTGCGCCGGATTCGCGTGCACCTGCAGAGCGTCCGCGTCGAGGAAACCGACGGCGTCCCGCGCCTGGTCCACCGTCATCTCCGGGCTGACATTGGCGAACAGGAACGCGTCAGGCGCGTTCTCCCGCACCACGGCGAAGGAATGCGCCAGCGACGGGTCCTTCAGCGCCGGGGACGCCGAGCCGGTCGCCATCGCCACCCCGGTCGCCGCAGCGGCCCGGGCCAGATCGGCATTGATCAGCGCGGTCTTCTCCGACCCGCCGGTCATCGCGTTGATGTAGAAGGGCACCGCCCAGTCACGCCCGCACACCGAGGTCTTCAACGACACGCCGTCGAAGGACCCGCCCGGGAAGGAGTGGTGCATGAAGCGCACGTCATCCCACACGCCGTGCGGAGAAACACCACGCACCACACCGGCATCGCGGAGTTCCCGCAGCTCTTCAGCCAGCCGGACGTGCTCGTCCTTGCGTCCTCCCCCGAGCGTGTCCCGTGAAATCGCCATGTCAGTTCCCCCTGGTGGACTGGTGCTGATGCAGGTTGAGCAGACGGATGTCCGCCCGTTCCCACACCGCGAGCAGGCCGTCGATGTCGGCGTCCTCCCCGATGAGCACGATGCCGCAGTCGCCGCCACCGGCGCCCGAGGTCTTCGCGGCACCACCGCGGTCCTCCGCGGACTCGATGAGCCGACGCAGCGTCGGCGTCTCGATGGTCGTGCCGGTGTGCTCCCCGAGCTCACGCAACAGGGCACGGTTGCGCCGGATCCCGGCGAACACGCCCTCGGTGTCTGCGGCATCCAGAGCCGAGACGAAGGACTCCACACAGTCGCGGGAGTCCGCCAGGAAGCCCGCGTAGGACCACGCGGCGTCCCCGCGCTTGTTGGACTGTACGTCCCCTACCAGCCGCGAGGTGGACGCCGGCGACCCGGTCCAGCCGACCAGCAGACGTAGCGACTCCGGCGGGGTCAGCGGACGCACCGACAGCCCCGGCCACTCCGCTTTCACCAGCTCGACCAGCGGACGCTCTGCCCGCTGCTCCCGGGCCCACTCCCGGTCGAAAGAGGTGTAGGCGATCCAGCCGCCGAACATCGAGGCCGCGACATCACCGCCGGACCCCGACCGCTGCACCTCGATGCTGGCCAGCAGGGCCAGCTTCAGCTGCTCCATCAGCGTGAGTTTCAGCTTGTAGTGCGCGCACAGTGCCCGCACCGTCGCCACGGTCACCGCGGCGGACGAGCCCAGGCCGAACTTCCGGCCCGAGTCATCGTCGAGCTCACTGGTGATGTCCAGATCGAAGACCTGCAGCGGGACGCCGAGAGCGACCGCCGCCTCCTCCACGATCCGCACCGCGGCGAGCACGAAGCTGAACTGGTCCTGGTCCGGTTCGATGAGCATGTCACTGCCCTGCCGGTACCACTCCAGGTGACTGCCCGCGTTCTGGTCGGTGGTGATGTGACCGGTGTCCGCGGACGCCGGACTGACCCGCACAGTGATGTAGCGGTCCACGGCGATGAGCACCGCCGGGTAGCCGGGCTCGACCACGGCGTACTCACCGGCGATGTAGAGCTTGCCCGGCGCGCGCACCTCGGTGACAGCACGGGTGAACAGTCCGCTCATCAGTTGGCCTCCCGGGTGTCGGGTCGGGTGATCTCCAGGCCGGGGCCCGAGTAGGCCACGACGGTACCGAGCTGCGGAGCGACCTCGGCGAGCATCTCGCGCAGCCGCGCGTCCACCCGCTCCGCCTCGGAGGCACGGGTCAGCACCTTGACGTTCGGGCCGGCGTCCATCGTCGCCCAGGCCGGAAGCCCTTCCTCACGCAGCGTCTTCACCGCGGCGAGCGCGGCCCGGGACTGGTCGGTGACGTACTCCACCGGCGGTACGGCGGATGCCATCGTCCCGTGCATCCCGGCGGCATTCTCCTCGGCGACAGCCCCAAGACGCTCCAGGTCACCGTTCTTCACGGCCTCCATGGCGGACGCCAGGTGGCCGGCGTGTGCCTCGACCCACGGCCGGTAGTCCGGCGAGGTCTGCACCGTCCGCCGCATCCCCTCACGGGAGGAGACAGACTTCTCCCCCGCGTCGAGGACCAGCACGACCATGGCCAGATCCCCGGACAGACCGGTCGGGTCCGCGACCGGTTCGGCGTAGGAGGAGTCGTCGTCGGTCCCGGCGTGCCACACGGCGAGCCCGCCGAAGATCGAGCGGGACGCAGAACCGGACCCCCGCCGCGCCAGTCGCGACAGTTCACGGTCACTGAGTTCCAGGCCCGCGGCTGCGGCGGCGGCACCGGCCAGGGCGGCGAAGCCGGAGGCGGAACTGGCCAGGCCGGCAGCGGTCGGCACGGTGTTGACTGAGACGACCTCGGCCCGGTCGGTGATCCCGGCGCGCTCACGCACCAGGTCGAGCAGGTCGACGATCCGGTTGTAGGCCTTGCCGGTGACAACCTCACCGTCGAGGGTCGCTTCATCTGCGTCCCCGTCAATGCCGAAGCGGACGGTCGTCGTCGTGTACAGCGCATCGAGGGTCAGCGACAGGGATGAGGTCACCGGGATGATGAGCTCGTCGTCGGCTTTGCCCCAGTACTTGATCAGCGCGATATTCGCGTGCGCTGTCGCGGTCGCCGGGCTGCTGGCATCTGTCACTGCATGACCTCCCCGGCCATCTGTCCGGTGGCGGGGGCATGGACCCAGGTTCCCCGGGCACCGGCGTCCACCAGTGCCTTCTCGACGTTCTCGGCGTCCTCTTCGGTGGCTGCCAGGGCGATGACGCAGCCACCGCGTCCACCGCCGGTGAGCTTCGCCCCCAGGGCGCCTGCCCCGAGGGACGCGGTGACCAGGGCGTCCAGCTGGGTGTTGCTGACACCGAGCTGGCCCAGGATGCCGTGCGCCTCGGTCATACGGGCACCCATGCCCTGGACGTCACCGGTGCGCAGATCGACGACGACTTCGTCGGTGATCTCGCCGAGCCGGTTGAGCAGTGCCGTGATGATGTCCGGCTCGGCCTCGAAGCGGGCACGGACGTGTCCCACGGTCTCCCGCGTGGAGCCTTCGACACCGGAATCGGCGATGACGATCCAGGCGTCCGGGCTGAACTCCAGGTCCGTGGCCTGACCCGCCTGGAAGTGGACCGGTGCCTCCGCAGATGTGGCGACGGCATCCAGCCCGGAGGGACGCCCGTGGGCGACTGTCTCGGCTTCCTGGGTGAGATCGAAGAGCTCGCGCGGAGTGGCGGGTGTGTCAAAGGCGTCGAGCACCGCACGGATGACTGCACCGGCGGCGGCGGCGGACGAACCGAGACCGCGCTCCGGGGGGAACTCGGATTCGGTGGAGATGTTCAGGCCGGCGCCGGGGTGACCGGCGAAGTCGGAGGCGACCTCCGCGGCTTTGACGATGCTGGAGAACCTGGCCGGAGCCTCAGTGATGGGACCGGTCCAGCCCAGGCCGGAGAGGGTGCCTGGACCGTCGGTGGGCTCGACGCGCGCGATCATGCGCAGCGTGCGCAGCGGCATCGCGATAGCGGGGTGCCCGTAGACCACGGAATGCTCCCCGAAAAGGATGATCTTGGCCACGGTCTGGCCGTGTCCGACGTGAGGTGCCACGGAAGCCTTTCTCGCTACAGCAGGTTCAGGACGATCCTGGGGGAAGATTACAGCGTATCGATCTGCACGCCGTAGCCCACGCCCAACTTGTTCAGAGTGCCGCAGACGACGCCCACCGGCAAAATGACGACGCCACCGACAACCATGCTGATGCTGCCGGCACCGCGGTCCGTGAACGTGAGGGTGAACCCGGAAAGCAGTCCCGATATCCACCCATACTGCCTCATGTCTGCTGCACTGCACGGTGAAACCCACGATCCGGACACCCGGTGCAGGTCACAGAACATGTGAAGCACCCCGCGATTCCGGGGCACCCCACCGGCGGACTACCCTGTGTCAGTACCCGGTCCACCGTACGCCCACCTGCGCGATCCGCAGGGGAGGGACAGCGGACCACTGACGTTTCCCAGCCCCTGTCCGGCCTCTGATCCGGACGGTCCATCACCGGAGATCCCGCATGAGCACACCTGCGTCCGCGCCAGTGACGCCGCCGACCCCACCGGTCGCGCCGGCCACATCCAACGCCCAGAAGCATCCCGTCGACCAGGTCCCGCCCGCCGGCAAGCTCGTGGTCCTGTCTGTCCAGCACCTTCTGGCGTTCTACGCCGGTGCCGTCGTCGTCCCGCTGCTCATCGCCGGGCAGCTGAACCTCGACGCGAAGACGACGATCCACCTCATCAACGCCGACCTGTTCACCTGCGGTATCGCCACACTGATCCAGTCGGTCGGCTTCTGGAAGGTCGGTGTGCGACTGCCGATCATCCAGGGTGTGACGACCACAGCCGTCGCCCCGATCGTCGCCATCGGTCTGGCCGTCAACAGTGACGGAGGGGTGGGCGTCCTCCCGGCGATCTACGGCTCGATCATCATCTCGGGCATCTTCACCTTCCTCGCCGCCCCGTACTTCGCGAAGTTCATCCGGTTCTTCCCGCCGGTGGTCATCGGCACGGTGCTGGCGACAATGGGCCTCACCCTGCTGTCGGTCGCCGCGAACGACTTCACGAACTACTCCGAGGGCACGCCTGAGACGAAGGACCTGGCCTACGCCGGTCTGACCCTGGCGATCATCATCGTCATGCAGCGCTTCTTCAAGGGCTTCCTCGGCACCCTGTCGATCCTCGTCGGACTGGTCATCGGCACCGCGGTGGCCTTCGGTTTCGGCGACGCCGGCTTCGACGACGTGGGCACCTCCGACTGGGTGGGCTTCACCACCCCGTTCTACTTCGGTGCCCCGGAGTTCGTGCTCACCGGTGCGATCTCGATGATCATCGTCATGCTCATCACGATGGTGGAGTCCACCGGCGACGTCTTCGCCGCCGGCGAGATCGTCGGACGCCGCACCACCAAGGATGACATCGCCCGGGCGCTGCGCGCCGACGGCCTCTCCACCACCCTCGGTGGCGTGATGAACTCCTTCCCGTACACCTGCTTCGCGCAGAACGTGGGCCTGGTGCGGATGACGCGGGTGCGTTCCCGTTGGGTCGTCGCCGCGGCAGGCGTCCTCATGATCGTCATCGGGCTGATCCCGAAGGCGGGCGCGGTCGTCTCGGCGATCCCCTCGCCGGTGCTGGGCGCGGCGAGTCTGGCGCTGTTCGCCAATGTCGCACTGGTCGGTATCCAGACGCTCGGCAAGGTCGATCTGACGGACACGCGCAATGCCACGATCCTCACGATCTCGATGGGTCTGGGCATGCTGGTGACGTTCAAGCCGGGCATCGCCGAGGTCTTCCCGGACTGGGCACAGGTCTTCTTCGCTTCGGGTGTGACGACCGGTTCGATCGCCGCGATCGTGCTGAACCTGCTGTTCTTCCATGTGGGACGCCGCCCGTCCCCCGACGTCACCCGCGATGCGGCGGGCCGGATGCTCACTCTGGAGGACGTCAACGCCATGGATCAGGCGTCCTTCCTGCGCACCTTCTCGCCGCTGTTCAACAATGCGACGTGGCCGCTGGAGCGCGCCCATGCCGTCGGCCCCTTCGCCACGGTCCAGGACCTGCGCGATGCGGTGCAGGACGCCGTACTCACCGCCCCGCGCGAGCAGCAGGACGCCCTGATCCGGGACTACCCGTCGATGGCCGAGCTCCTGCTCGACGCGGAGGCACTGAAGCGCGAATCCGGGTTCGCCGGTTCACTCGCCCTGGAGGAGATGGACGATGTGGAGCAGGAGCAGCTCCGGGATCTCTCCGACCAGTACCACCAGCGGTTCAGTATGCCCTTCGTCGCCTGCCTGGGCCGGATGGACTCCCGCAGTCAGATCGTCACGGAGGGTCTGCGCCGGCTGGAGAACTCCCCGGAGCAGGAGCACCTGCAGCTGCTCGGTGAGGTTGTGGAGATCTCCAATGACCGTTTCAACAACCTCATCGCGGACGCCAATCCGGTCGCCGCCGCGTGGGAGTCGAAGTTCGACCACCTGGGGTAGGTGATGCCGGGGACGGAGACGCTCAGATACCCAGCACGTGCCGCACCGCACCGACCGCCTCATCCAGGGCTCGCCCGGACCCCGACCACATCACACTGGAGTTCACGAAGGGATGCACCAGGCCGCGGTGTCGACGTGCCGTCACCGGCACCCCGGCCTCATCCAGGCGGGCGGCATAGGCCTCGCCTTCGTCACGCAGCGGGTCATGTCCGGCAACGGCGACATAGGCCGGGGCGATCCCGGACAAGTCCTCGGCCAGGATCGGGGAGACGAGGTCACCCCGTCGCTCCTCGTCGCTGAGTTCACCGACGAAGGCCTTGTCGTACCAGCGGAAGTGGTCCTCGGTGATGTACGGGCCGTCGTGGAATTCGCGGCGGCTCGCGTAGGTCGCCATCACCTCGTCGACCTCCCGGAGGTCCACGATCGGCGCGAAGAGCATCTGCAGGGCCGGCTGCGGCAGTCCCCGGTCACGCAGCCAGAGCGTGGACGCGGTGGCGAGGTGCGCACCGGCGGAATCGCCGGCGATGATGACCTTCTCCGGGTCTATCTCGGCGATCCGTCCGGACACGGCCGCCGAGATCACGGTGGTCGCGTCCTCCAGCGACGCGGGGAACGGGTGCTCGGGGGCCATGCGGTAGTCGATGGAGTACACCTGGACACTGCTGCGACGGCAGAGGAAGCGGCAGGTCGAGTCGTGACTGTCGAGGGACCCGGTCGCCCACCCTCCCCCGTGCATGTAGATGATGGCCGGCGCCGGTTTACCGCCCTGCCACCGGGCCGCACCGGCCGGGGTGTAGACGCGCACGCGGACGCCGTCGACGATGCGGTGGTCGACGAGTCCGACCTCCGGTGACTTCGTCCCGCAGGAGCCGGCGAGGTAGGCCTGCCGGTCGACGTTGCGTCGGGCGTCCACGGCGTCCTGGTCGGCAATGTCGGGTCCGCCGACGAGTTTCAGCGTGAGCAGGGAGAGGGCGACGTCACCGTCGAGCCGGTCGCCGGAGTTGTTCGTCCGGGAGAAGACCGAGAGCAGCGGAGCGGGGATGAAGCGGAGGGCGCGGGCCCCGGCGGCGATGACCCGGTCGGGCACAGAGGGGCGGTAGGTCTCCGCCCCCTGGTTGGCGCTGGAACGGGCATTCAGTTGCGAAGACTGTGACATAGATCACAACTATAGGAGGTAGACCCCACCCGAGGGAATATCTACCCCCCGAAAAAGTTTCGGCCCGGGTTACACGAGACCGAGTTCCTGCACCGTCGACCATTCGTCGGCGAGCTCCTCGACCGAGGCGTCCAACCGCGTCCGCTGCACCTCGGACAGCTCCAGGCCCTGCACGATCTGCCAGGCGCCGTCGACCGAGCGGCACGGGAAGCTGCACATCAGACCCTCAGGCACGCCGTAGGAACCGTCGGACGGCAGGACGACCGAGACCCAGTCCCCCTCCGGGGTGCCGTGGACCCAGTCATGCATGTGGTCCACCGCCGCCGAGGCCGCGGACGCCGCCGAGGAAGAACCGCGCACACTGATGATCTCCGCGCCGCGCTTGGCGACCCTCGGGATGAACTCGTCGGTGTTCCAGGTCCCCTCCGGTCCACCGAGATCCTCGGCGAGCGGGCGTCCGGTGTCGTCGACGAGTTCGGTGATGTCGGGGAACTGTGTGGTGGAGTGGTTGCCCCACACCGTCATCCGGTGCAGGCCGGCGACCGGCGTCCCGAGCCGCTGGGCGACCTGGGACAGGGCACGGTTGTGGTCCAGCCGAGTCATCGCGGTGACGGAACCGGCAGGCAGTCCGCCAGCGGCTGCGGCGATGGCGGCGTTGGTGTTCGCCGGGTTACCGACCACCAGAACGCGGACGCCCGAGTGGGCGTTAGCGGCGATGGCCTTACCCTGCGGGCCGAAGATGCCGCCGTTGTCGGCGAGCAGTTCGGAGCGCTCCGCACCCTTGCCCCGGGGCTTGGCACCGACGAGGAACGCCGCGTCCGCCCCGGTGAAGGCGACGGCGGCGTCATCGGTGACGGTGACGGTACCGAGCAGCGGGAAGGCGGCGTCCTGCAGCTCCATGGCCACGCCCTCGGCGGCGGTGGTGGCCGCGGGGATCTCCAGGAGGTTGAGGTTGACGACGGTATCGCGGCCGAAGACCTCGCCGGCGGCGATGCGGAAGAGAAGGGCGTAGGCGATCTGTCCGGCGGCGCCGGTGACGGTCACGGTGACAGGTGAGGTGACAGGGGCGGGGGATTGCACGGTGGGCACTCCTTATGGGTCGGCGGGTCGTCCGTTCGCCAGTCTAAGTGCATTCCGCGGATCACCCCCTGTTAGGTGGACACCGGTTCGGGTGTATCCACCGTATGTAGTAGACCTACTAGTCTGGCATTTGCCCGTATTCATCAGGACGCCGGTCAGTACGGGGGTGAAAACAACTTCCGTCTCACCCCCGAAAGCCCGGATCGCCCACCCCAGGAAGGAACGCCCGGCATGACGCTGCACCCCGCAACTCCGGTCATCACCGACGATTCCGACTGGAACCACGTTGCCGCGCGCCTCGAGGTCCTGCCCGACACCTTCCGACGCTACGGTTGCTCCATTGACGAGTACCGCCTCATCCTCGACACCGCCCTGCCCGAACTGGTCAGGTCCGGTCTCCAGGCGAACACCGGGGACATCGCCGTCGGCGCCGGAGTCCCGGCGGACCACCCGCTGCTCTCCGACGTCGAGGGACTCTACGACGAGGCACTGCGTTACGCCTTCCGGCTGGTGTGGCCCCGACCGTCCGACATGGACGTCGAGGACTACTCCCCCGCCGAGGCGGTCCGCGCGCTGGTACGCACCGCCTACCGGCGTCACCGCGCCCACCCGGATGCCGTGCGGCTGATCCTCACCGAGAACATCCAGGGTCACGCCCACGTCACCCGACGCCCTGAGACCCTCGAATCCTCCCCGGTGGTCCTCCAGATCGACCGGGTGCTGATGCGAGGTCAGGATTTCGGTGCCTTCCGCCCCGGGATCTCCGCCGAGGACGTCTACGTCCTCATCACCTCCCTGTGCGCTTTCCCCGCCGCCCAGGGCTCGACCTTCTACGGCCATTACGCCACCGACGTGGACTACGGTCCGACCGTCGAGGGGCTGGAGATGCTGGCCTGTGACACTGTCCTGGCGTTCCTCACCACGTCGATGCCGACGGCGCAGGGCAGTTCCTACACCCACGCCTCCCCCACGGTCATGACCCCCGGTTCGGTGTCGGCGTCGCTGTACTCCGCCGGGGACGGGGGCGACCACACCGTGCCCGAGGAGGAGGACGCTGCGGCAACTCCGGCCGACGAGGACGGCGAGGACGCCGATCCCGTGCCGGTGACGCCGTGGAGCGGAGTCGCCGTGGACACAGAGCCGGGCTTCCTCGACTACCTCGAGTACCGCGAGGGTGCCGACGACGACGAGAACACCGCCGACGACGGAATCAGCTCACTCTACGACGACTGAGAGATCAGGCGGAGCGCTGCTCGCGCTCGGCGACCTCTTCATGGGTCAGCAGCTGCGGGTCGGCACCGGTACGTACACTGTCCCCGGTGATGATGACCTCGCCGGTGCCGGTGTCGTCCGGAATGGAGAACATCACCGGCAGCAGGATCGACTCGACGATCGACCGCAGACCACGGGCACCGGTCCCCCGGTCCAGAGCCTTCTCCGCGATGGCGCGCAGGGCGTCCTCCTCGAAGCTGAGGCGCACCCCGTCCATCTCGAAGAGTCGCTGGTACTGGCGCACCAGGGAGTTCTTCGGCTCGGTGAGGATCTTCACCAGGGCGTCGGAGTCGAGGTGACCGACGTGGGTGATGACGGGCAGCCGGCCGATGAGCTCGGGGATCAGACCGAACTTCACCAGGTCCTCCGGCTCGACGTACCGGAAGGGGTCCTTCTCCTCGTCGGCCTTGCCGCGGATCTCCGCGCCGAAGCCCACGCCCTTCTTCCCGCGACGGTCTGAGATGACCTTCTCCAGGCCGGCGAAGGCACCGGAGACGATGAACAGGACGTTCTTCGTGTCGAACTGGATGAACTCCTGGTTCGGGTGCTTGCGTCCCCCCTGCGGCGGGACGGCGGCGACCGTACCCTCGAGGATCTTCAGCAGTGCCTGCTGCACGCCCTCACCGGAGACGTCGCGGGTGATCGACGGGTTCTCGGATTTCCGGGAGATCTTGTCGAGCTCGTCGACGTAGATGATGCCCTGCTGGGCGCGGGCGACATCGAAGTCGGCGGCCTGCAGCAGCTTGAGGAGGATGTTCTCCACGTCCTCGCCGACATAGCCGGCCTCGGTGAGGCTGGTGGCGTCCGCGATGGCGAAGGGGACGTCCAGCATGCGGGCCAGGGACTGGGCGAGGTAGGTCTTGCCGGAACCGGTGGGTCCCAGCATGAGGATGTTCGACTTCGAGAGCTCGACCTCGTCGTCGGAACGGCGGGCGGTGGCGTCCGAGGACTCGGCCCTGGTCCGCTTGTAGTGGTTGTAGACGGCGACCGCGAGGGTGCGCTTGGCGTCATCCTGGCCGATGACGTACTCGTCGAGGAAGCGGGTAATGGCGGCCGGGTGCGGCAGATCGGTGGTGTCCACGTCACCGCCACCGGCGGAGAGCTCCTCGTCGATGATCTCGTTGCACAGCTCGATGCACTCGTCGCAGATGTACACGCCGGGGCCGGCGATCAGCTTGCGCACCTGCTTCTGGCTCTTGCCGCAGAACGAGCACTTCAGCAGCTCGCCGCTTTCCTGCATTGACGCCATGGTCTCGGGCCACTCCTGTGATCTCGTCGGGGCTCATCTGACTCGTCGGGCCGGTCCGGCGGTACTCCCCCGGAGAAGAGGGGCACAGCGGACCGGTCAGCTTCGCTCGAGTGTACCCCTGGCGGATCAGAACCCATGGGAGACGCGCTGTTACACGGCGTTCCACCTCAGGGAGTCCTCGAGACGCTCGACGGAGGTGCCCTCGAGGAGATCGAGCAGCTGTCCAACCCGGAGGTCGCGACGCCGGCCACCCCGGAGGCCTCCGCAGACTCCTCTGCCCGGTAGCCAGCCCGGTAGTCGGCCCGGTAGTCTGCCCGGCTCCACCCCGGCTTTTCCGTAGGCTGGTCGCCATGACCATCCTGCATTCCCGGATCACCGGCCACGAAGGTCCGGACGCCCGCTCCGTCGTCCTGCTCGGCGCGCTCGGCTCCTCCGTGGACATGTGGACTCCCCTCCAGGACGCCGTCAGCGGCATCCCGGACGGGGAGTCTTTCCGTCTCATCGCCCTGGACCACCGCGGCCACGGGGCGTCCCCGCTGCCCGGCGCGCTGCCCGGCAGGTCGGAGACCGTCGATGACGAGGACGCCGGGGGTCGGCCGGCGGTACCGGCCGGTCCGACCACGATCGCCGATCTGGCCGCCGACGTCTGCGACACCCTCGACATCCTCGGCACCGGCGCCGTCGATCTCGTCGGCCTGTCGATCGGCGGAGCCGTCGCCCAGCACATCGCGGCACATGCCCTGCAGCGCGTCCGCACCCTGACCCTGATGTGCACCGCCCCCTCCTTCGGGGATCCCGCGGACTGGTCGACCAAGGCGCTGGCGATCCGCAGCCGCGGGATCATCACCCTGCGGGAACTGTCCGTGGGCACGGTCCCCCGCTGGCTGACCGGGGACTTCCGGCGCACCCGGCCCGGCACCGCGCTCGCGGTCCAGGAGATGATCACCCGCACCACCGTCGAGGGGTACGCCGGAGCGTGCGATGCCCTGTCCACCTTCCACGGGCAGGAACTCCTGGGCCAGATCACGGCCCCCACCCTGACCCTGGCCGGTGAACAGGACCCGACCTGTCCCCCGGCGACCCTGGCACAGATGAATGACGCGATCCCCACAGCGGTGCGCCATCTCGTCCTCCCCGGGGCCCATCTACTCCCGGTGGAGCTGCCGGGGGAGGTCGGTGACGCACTGCGGAAGCACTGGACGGCATACTGAGGGGACGCCCCGTACGACTCGTACGACCAACCCCCGTACCCTAAGGAACCCTAAGTGAGCACGTCCGGCATGACAGGACCGTCCATCCCCTCCCTGATCGACCAGGCCTGCCTCATCGTCCACGGCCCTGACCAGCCCGGCATCGTCTCCCATGTCTCCGCGGTGATCACCCGCAACGGCGGCAACATCACCGCCCTGGACCAGTACTCCAGTAACGACCAGGACGGGGAGTTCTTCCAGCGCATCGTCTTCCACCGCGACAACCTCGTCACCGCGATGGAGGACATCCAGGCCGATCTCGCCGAAACCCTCGCCCCCTACGGCATGCAGTGGTCACTCAGCGACCGCACCGTGCCGAAGCGGATGGCGATCCTCACCTCGTCGGGCGACCACTGCCTGCTGGACCTGTTGTGGCGTCACCGTCGTGGTGATCTGCCGGTCACCATCCCCATGGTGATCTCCAACCACACCACCACCGCCGAGGATGTCAGGTCCTTCGGCGTCCCCTTCTTCCACGTTCCCTCCCAGAAGGGACCGGACAAGAGCGAGTCAGAGGCGGAGATCCTGCGCCTGCTCAAGGGCAACGTCGATTTCGTCGTCCTCGCCCGGTACATGCAGATCATCTCGAATGACTTCCTCGAGAAGCTCGGCGTCCCGGTGATCAACATCCACCACTCGTTCCTGCCGGCGTTCGTCGGCGCGGACCCCTACCGCCGGGCGTGGGAGCGCGGTGTGAAGCTCATCGGTGCCACCGCCCACTACGTCACCGAGGATCTCGACGAGGGTCCGATTATCGAGCAGGACACGGTGCGGGTCACCCATGCCGATTCCGTCACTGACCTGCGTCAGCGTGGCGCGGAGGTCGAGCGGTCGGTGCTCTCGCGTGCCGTGTCCTGGCATGCCCAGGACCGGGTGATCCGCACCGGGAACCACACGATCGTGTTCTGACTCCGCCTGGTCAGCCTCAGGCGTTGATGAGCGCCGGGGCGACCTCGAACGTCACGTCCGTGATCTCGCGGAGCTCGTCGACGGTGACACCGTCGGCGCACTCGACGAGGGTCAGCCCGGTCACCGGGTCGACCTCGAAGACACCGTGCGAGGAGACGATGAGGTCCACGCACTTCGCACCGGTCAGCGGCAGGGAGCACTGCTCGACGATCTTCGAGGTGCCCTTCTTGGTGAGGTGCTCGGTCATGACGATGATCTTCGCCGCGCCGTGGACCAGGTCCATCGCCCCGCCCATGCCGCGGACCATCTTGCCCGGCACCATCCAGTTGGCGAGGTCACCGAACCGGGAGATCTCCATCGCGCCGAGAACGGCGACGTCGATCGACTTCGACCGGATCATGCCGAAGGACTCGGAGGAGCTGAAGAAGCTCGCGCCGGGAACGACGGTGATGGTCTCCTTGCCGGCGTTGATCAGTTCCGGATCGACCTCGTCCTCGGTGGGGTACGGGCCGACGCCGAGGACGCCGTTCTCGGAGTGGAGCATGACCCCGATGCCCTCGGGCAGGTGTCCGGGGACGAGGGTCGGCATGCCGATGCCGAGGTTGACGTACTGTCCGTCGCTCAGTTCGGCGGCCACACGGGCGGCCATCTGATTGCGGTCCCAGGTCATGAGAGCTCCTCTGCAGTCTGCGCGGGGCGGGTGGTGTGGTTCTCGATGCCGGTCTCCTGCGGGCCGACGACGACCACGCGGTCGACGTAGATGCCGGGCAGGTGGACCTCATCCGGGTCCAGGTCGTCGACGAGGTACTCGACCTGGGCGACGGAGACCCGGGCGCACTGGGCGGCCTCGGGATTGAAGTTGCGGGCGGTCTCCTTGAAGACGAGGTTGCCCTTGCGGTCGGCCTTGTGGGCGTGGATCAGCCCGAAGTCGGAACGGATCGCGGTCTCGAGGATGTACTCCTCGCCGTTGAAGACGCGGGACTCCTTCGGCGGGGACAGCTCGGCCGGGGTGCCGTCGGTGTTGTAGCGCACCTTCCTTCCCGCGGTCATCCGCACCGCGGACCTCATCTCCACCGACTACGCGCTCACCCACTGATCACCCACCAGAAAGGCACCCCGATAACCGACTCCCGCATTCCCGCCCCCGCCGACTCTGACATCGTCCTGTGCGCCCCGCTGCGCACCCCGGTCGGCACCTACGGCGGCGTATTCTCCGGCATCCCCGTCCAGGATCTGGCGTCCACCGTCGTCAAGGCGGTCGTCGAACGCTCCGGCATCTCCCCTGAGGACATCGACGACGTCATCCTCGGCCAGGCGTCCCCCGCGGGTGGAGCTCCCGCCCTGGGCCGCGTCGTCGCCCTCGACGCCGGCCTCGGCGACTCCGTCCCCGGCATGCAGCTCGACCGCCGTTGTGGTTCGGGTCTGCAGGCCGTCGCCACCGCCGCCGCCCACACCGCCTGCGGTGCCGCTGACCTGGTCATCGCCGGTGGTGCGGAGTCCATGTCCACCATTGAGTACGCCGTCGACGGCTCGATCCGCTGGGGCGTCAAGGGCGGTGACCTCGTGCTCCACGACCGTCTGGCCCAGGGTCGCGAGACTGCGGGTGGACGCAACCACCCGATCCCCGGCGGCATGATCGAGACCGCCGAGAATCTCCGTGAGCAGTACTCCCTGTCCCGCGAGGCGCAGGATGCCCTGGCCGCCCGTTCCCAGCAGCGCGCCGTCGCCGCCCAGGAGCAGGGACTCTTCGACGCCGAGATCGTGCCGGTCATCGTGCCCGGCCGTCGCCGCAAGGACCCCGAGATCACCGTCACCGCCGACGAGCACCCGCGTCCCGGCACGACCGCCTCGACGCTCGCCGGGCTGCGTCCGGTCCGGGCACGTCAGGACGAGGACGCCACTGTCACCGCCGGTAACGCCTCCGGCCAGAACGACGGTGCCGCCGCCCTCATCGTCACCACCCGTGCCAGGGCCGCCGAGCTGGGACTGACTCCGGCCGCCCGACTGCGCGGCTGGGCCGTGGCCGGTGTCGCCCCGGAGACCATGGGTGTGGGCCCGGTCCCGGCGACCGCGAAGGTCCTGTCCCGACTGGGACTGAGCCTCGACGACCTCGACATCATCGAGCTCAACGAAGCCTTCGCCGCGCAGGTCCTCGCCGTGCTCTCCGAGTGGGACCTCGATCCTTCAGATTCCCGCCTCAACCCGTCCGGCTCCGGTATCTCCCTGGGGCACCCGGTCGGTGCCACCGGTGCCCGCCTGTTCGTGACCCTGTGCCACGAGCTCGCCCGCACCGGCGGTGACCTGGGTCTGGCCACCATGTGCATCGGCGGTGGCCAGGGCCTCGCCGCCGTCATCGACCGTGCCGTGTAAGGAAGAGACCATGATCCTGCACTCCGTGTCCGTCGGGCCCCGCTCCGGCCGCTCCGACGCCCCCGTCATCGTCCTCACCGGCTCCATCGGCTCGACCACCGACATGTGGCTGCCGCAGATGGACGCCCTGTCCGCCGACGCCCGCGTCATCGCCGTCGACCACCCCGGTCACGGAGGCTCCCCGGTCCCCACCGACGACACCACGCGCTACACCGTCTCCGACATCGCCACCGACCTGCTCACGACCCTCGACGCACTGAGGGTGGCGTCCTTCCACCTGGCCGGACTGTCCCTCGGCGGCGCGGTCGCCCAGTGACTCGCCGGCCCGGTGTCAGGTGACTCGCCGGCCCGGTGTCGGGTTACCCACCGGTTGGCGGTGGCCGGTGAAACGTTTAACCGTTCCGCGGCGCGGCGTTGGCTCCATCCGTGATCGATGATCAGACTGACGAGTCGTGCCCTGCCCGTCGAGGTCAGGGGTGCGTTACGGTGTGACATGGAGGCCTCCCAGTTCCTCGTTGTTGGTGGTGGTTCACCCTCAACGGTTACCGGAGGTCTTCTTTCATGTCAGCCCCGCTGGTCGTGTTCACAACCTCCCCGGGAAGTGCAGCTAGCGGCCGGCGGAGTTGGCCTGTCAGACCTCGATGAGGGTCTCGGGGACGGGGCGACCGTCCTCGCCGGTGATGCGGCCGTGGACGAAGATGCGCTGCCCGATGGCCTCTCCCCCGTTGACCTTGGTCAGGTCATTGTCCTCGCCACGCAGATCGGCGGCACCGAAGACCGGGCCGCTGAGCTCGCCCAGCCGCTGCGGCACCATGAGCAGGTCATTGCTCGGGTTACGCAGCACCGTGGTGCGGTACTCCGGGAAGTGCAGCGGCGCAAAGGTCCCGTCGACGGTGGCATTGCCGATGGGGATCATGTGCGACAACCTTCTCTGCGCTGATCGGCTACAGGTGATGACTACAAGTGATGTGGCTCTCACTCTACGATCGTGTGCGCTCCACGCCAAAGCGTTCACTATGCGAACAGCTACATGCGAAAAAACAACCCGTACGCTGCACTTGTCCTTAGCCGGTGAATCCGGGTCAGGAAAAAAAGGGGGCAGCGTACGGGTTATGGTATCTCGGAGAGATACTACTTCTGCGCCGAGAGTTTCCGGTACTCGAAGACCTGGTCGATGATGCCGTACTCCTTCGCCTCATCGGCGGTGAGGAACTTGTCACGGTCGGTATCGAGCCGGACCTGCTCAGCGGTCTGGCCGGTGTGGCGGGACAGGGTCTCCTCCATGAGGCGACGCATGCGCTCGATCTCCCGGGCCTGGATCTCCAGGTCGGAAACCTGGCCCTGGGTGCCCTGGGTCGCCGGCTGGTGGATGAGGACGCGCGAGTTCGGCAGCGCGGCACGCTTGCCCGGGGTACCCGCGGCGAGCAGCACGGCGGCGGCGGACGCGGCCTGGCCGAGGCAGACGGTGACGATGTCCGGGCGGACATACTGCATCGTGTCGTAGATCGCCATCAGGGAGGTGAAGGAACCACCCGGGGAGTTGATGTACATGGTGATGTCCCGGTCGGGGTCGAGACCCTCGAGGACCAGAAGCTGGGCCATGATGTCGTTCGCGGAGGCGTCGTCGACCTGGGTGCCCAGGAAGATGATGCGCTCCTCGAAGAGCTTGTTGTAGGGGTTGGACTCCTTGGCCCCGTACGACGAGTGCTCGACGAAGGAAGGGAGGATGTAGCGGGACTGCGGGAGCTGCGCCCCGGCAACCTCACCGGTCAGTTCGCTGGCGTGCGTGAAACCTGTCATGTTCTCGATTCCCATCTTCCTACTTGTCCTTCAGCGAGCTGATCACGTGATCGACCAGACCGTATTCCTTGGCCTCCTGGGCCTTGAACCACCGGTCGCGGTCGGAATCCTTGCGGATGGTCTCCACCGACTGTCCGGTGTGCTCGGCGATGAGCGCGGCCATCTCCTTCTTCACCTCACCGAACTGCTCCGCCTGGATGGCGATGTCCGACGCGGTGCCGCCGACGCCAGCGGACGGCTGGTGCATCATGATCCGGGCGTGCGGCAGCGCATAACGCTTGCCGGGGGCGCCGGCCGAAAGCAGGAACTGCCCCATCGAGGCCGCCAGTCCCATGCCGTAGGTGGCGACATCGCAGGGGGCGAACTGCATCGTGTCGAAGATCGCCATACCGGCGGTCACGGAACCACCCGGGGAGTTGATGTAGAGCGAGATGTCCCGCTCCGGATCCTCCGCGCTGAGCAGCAGGATCTGCGCGCACAGCTTGTTGGCGATCTCATCGTCGACCTGGGTCCCCAGGAAGATGATCCGCTCGCGCAGCAGCCGCTCGAAGACCGAGTCGTTGAGGCTCATCCCCGACGCGGCGCTCATCTGCGCGGACTGCAGTGCCTGGCCGGCCGACATATCGTTCATGCTCACTTAGGCTCCTCGTTCAAGGTGTGACCACGGCATCCGGGAGGGCGGACGGCGTCCGCCCCGGGTCACCGGGGTGTGATTTGTGGAGTGACTGGGCTCCACAGTAGTCAACGCACGGGAGGTGCGCCCGCGTCCCCCGGCCCTGTTCGCTGACAGCGCACGGGTGGCCCGGCGTCCCCCGGACATACAGAAGGACGCCGCACCCACAGGTACGGCGTCCTCGGTGCGAATCACCCGGTGCGGGTGATTCGCGGGTACTACTCGGCGTCGGTGGCCTCGACCTCAGCCTCGCCGGCCTCCTCACCGAAGAACTCCTTCGGGTCGACCGAGGCGCCCTTGGAGTCGGTGACGGTGACCTTGCAGATGTTCAGGGCCAGGGCCTTGCCGCGACGGACGTCAGCGAAGAGGTTGGCGATCTGACCGGACTGCTGCAGCTGCATGACGAACTGGTTCGGGTCCATGCCGTAGCGCTGCGCGGTGAACATGATGTGGTCGGTGAGCTCCTGCTGGGAGACCTCCGGCTTCTCGATGTCCGCCACGGAGTCGAGGAAGAGCTGGGTGCGGACCGAATCCTCGGCGGCCTCGCGGGCATCCTCCTCGAACTTCTCGCGGGTGATGTCCTGGGCGGCGAGCATCTGCTCGAAGATCTTCTCGTCGCCACCGAACTGGCTCAGCAGCTGCTGCATCTGGCCGTCGACCTGCTCCTGGACCACGGACTCCGGCAGCGGGACCTCGGTCTGCTCGAGAGCGGCGGCGAGGACCTTGTCGCGGATGTCGGTGGCCTGCTGGCCCTTGAGCTGCTCCTCAACCTGGCCCTTGATGGACTCGCGGAGCTCCTCGACGGTGTCGAACTCGGAGGCGAGCTGGGCGAAGTCGTCGTCCAGCTCCGGGAGCTCGCGCTCCTTGACGGACTTGACGGTCACGGAGACCTCGGCGTCCTCGTCGGTGTGCTCGCCGGCGACCAGCTTGGAGGTGAACTCCTTGGACTCGCCCTCGGACAGGCCGATGAGGGCCTCGTCGAGACCCTCGACGAGGGAACCGGTGCCGACCTCGTAGGACAGGCCCTCGGTGGTCGCGTCGTCGACGGTCTCGCCGTCGATGGTGGCGGACATGTCGATGGAGACGAAGTCACCGTCGGCGACGGCGCGCTCGACCGGCTTCAGGGTGCCGAAGCGGGCCTGCAGGTGGCCGAGCTCGTGGTCGACAGCCTCGGCGTCGGCCTCGACGGCGTCGATCTCGACGGAGATACCGGCGAAGTCGGGGACCTCGATCTCCGGGCGGACGTCGACCTCGGCGGTGAAGGTGACGTGGTCGTTGTCCTCGAGCTCGGCGATGTCGATGTCCGGCTGGCCGAGGACCTTGAGGTCATGCTCCTGCACGGCCTCGCCGTAACGGCTCGGCAGCATGTCGTTGAGCACCTCGTTGAGGATCGCCGGGCGGCCCAGGCGGGCCTCCAGGATCTTCGCGGGGACCTTGCCCTTGCGGAAACCGGGCAGCGAAACCTGCTGCGCCAGGTTCTTGAAGGCGTTGTCGAACTCGGGCTTCAGTTCGTCGAAGGGGACCTCGACGGTGAGCTTGACGCGGGTTGCGCTCAGCGATTCAACGGAGCTCTTCACGGGTGCACACTCCTGTGTGTTCTTGTCTGGTGTTATTCATCGTCCGGCGGGATCCGGGGACGCGGTGGCGTCCGGCTCCCTGACCCTCACCACACCGTTGTGCGGCATCCGGGTCGGCCTGTATCTCACGGCCACCGGCATCGGTCGGGACCGATTTTATCGTGCGACCGTCGACGGCGGTCGCCGGGGTCCGTCACCACAGGTTCCTGACAGGTTCCTGCGGTGTGAGCCGTACACGCGGCGACCTTCGCGACGGCATCCGTCGGGATAGCGGGATTTGAACCCACGACCCCTCGCTCCCAAAGCGAGTGCGCTACCAAGCTGCGCCATATCCCGGGTCTCCGGCACCTCCGGTCACACCGGCGGTACCACCTGCCAGATGTTACGGGGTGCCGGATGAGCAGGGCAACGGTGGGGTGCCGTTACCGTGCGACCTTCGCAGCCTCGCGGTTGTCCTCCGCCCACCTGATGACCCATTCGGGCACGACGCGGTCGTCGGGGGCGGGGCCGAAGATCTCGGCCAGTTCGGCGTCCGACAGTGAGCCGCCGTTCTTCTTCAGGGCACGCAGCTGGACCACGGCATGGGCGTAGACCTCGCCGTCGTGATCACCGACGCCGACGAAGACCTGCTCGACGAAGGTGCCGTACTTCGTGGCGCCGAGGAACCGGGTGCGGATCTCATAGCGTTGCCACGGCAGCAGGGACCGGCGGTAGTTGATGGTCAGCGCGGCGACGACGAAGTACGCACCGTGGGCCCGGGTCTCCTGACGGATCCGGCTGCGGTACATCTGCTCGATGCGTCCGAGGTCGAGGACCGTCGGGTAGCGGCCGTTGTTCATGTGGCCGAGCAGATCCAGGTCGTTCGGCAGGACGCGCATCGGTTTGACGCTGGTGTGCCAGGGGCTCAGGCGCGGCAGGAACCGGCCGCGGAGCACGGTGGTGAGAAGTCGGAGGTAGAGATTCACGCAGCGGAACACTACCGGGGTCGGTGCTCCCCTACCCACGAAACAAAAAGGGACCCCGACCGTCCGGTCGGGGTCTCACGTGGAGGGAATGACGGGAATCGAACCCGCGTCTTCAGCTTGGAAGGCTGAGGTATTAGCCACTATACGACATTCCCCTGCGGTCTCCCGGCTACCGGGAATCCGTCATTGACCATACACCACCGGTGCCCGGAGGGTGCAAATGCGGGGCACCCGGGGCGTACCGGCAGCGTCCTACAACCCCTTGAAACCGGAGGGACGCGGGATGTTGCGCAGGTTGGACTTCGCCAGGTCCAGCATCTTGCCCACGCCACCCTCGAGCACCGTCTTCGTGGCGGCCCGGGTGAATCCGGCGACCTGTTCCAGCGAGATCTCCGGCGGGATGGACAGCGCATTCGGGTCGGTGACCACGTCGACGAGCACCGGGCCGTCATAGGCCAGCGCCTCGGTGAGGACGCGGCGGACATCCTTCGGGTCCTCGATGCGGAAGGACTTGATGCCGCAGGCCTCGGCGATGTCGGCGTAGTTGACCTTCTCATGGTCGGTACCGAAGTCCGGCAGGCCCTTGACCAGCATTTCCAGCTTCACCATGCCGAGGGTGGAGTTGTTGTAGACGATCGCCTTGAGCGGGACCTGGTGCAGCTTGACGGTGAGCAGCTCACCCATGAGCATGCCGAGCCCGCCGTCACCACACATCGCGACGACCTGACGCTTCCCCTCGGTCGCGGCGGACGCGCCGATCGCCTGCGGCAGGGCGTTAGCCATCGTCCCGTGGCGGAAGGACGCCTGGAGCTGACGCCTGCCGTTGGGGTTGATGTACCTGGCGTGCCACACATTGCACATTCCGGTGTCGGCGGTGAACACCGCGTCCTCGTCGGCGAGCTCGTCGAGGACGTAGGTGAGGTACTCCGGGTGGATCGGCGTGTGCTTCTCGATGTTCCTCGTGTACGCGGAAACCACGTGTTCCAGGTTGGACGCCTGACGCTTCAGCATCCGCTCGAGGAAGGACGCGTCGGTCTTCTCGTCGAGCAGCGGGAGCAGGTCGTCGATGGTCGCGGCGACGTCACCGGTGACCGGGTACTTCACGGTGGTGCGGCGACCGATGTTGCGGCCCTTGATGTCGACCTGGGCGGTGTCGGTGTCCCGGGGCAGGAACTCCGAGTAGGGGAAGTCGGTGCCCAGCAGGATGAGGAGGTCGGCGTCCTCGAAAGCCTCGGAACAGGCGCCGTAGCCGAGAAGGCCGGACATGCCGACGTCGTAGGGGTTGTCGTAGTGGAGGAATTCCTTGCCACCGTAGGCGTGACCGACCGGGGCCTTGATGTGCCCGGCGAGCGCGAAGACCTGGTCGCGGGCACCTGCGCAGCCCGCGCCACCGAAGATGGTGACCTTGCGGGCCTTGTTGATCGCCTCGGCCAGGGCCTTGAGCTCACCGGCGGCCGGGTGGACGACGGGCTTCTCGACGGAGATCGCCGAGTTCAGCTGCGGGGATTCGACGGCCCGGTCCCCGGCGATGTCGCCGGGGACGACGAGCACTGAGACGCCGTTGCCGGCCATCGTGGACTGGATGGCGTGGTGGAGGACGGTGGCACCCTGCGCAGCGGAGTTCACCATCTCGCAGTAGCCGGAGCACTCCTGGAAGATCGCCTCGGGGTGGGTCTCCTGGAAGTAGTGGGAGCCGATGAACTGCGACGGGATGTGGCTGGCGATGGCCAGGACCTTGCCGCCGTTGCGGTGGGCGTCATAGAGACCCTGGATGAGGTGGGTGTTGCCCGGGCCGCAGGAACCGGCGCAGACCGCCAGCCGACCGGTGACGAGGGACTCCGCCCCGGCCGCGAACGCGGCGGCCTCCTCGTTGCGGACGTGGAACCATTCGATGCTGCTGCGTTTGACGGCGTCGACGATGGGGTTGAGGCTGTCGCCGACGAGACCGAAGATGCGCCGGACGCCCTGTGCCTCGAGGGCGTCGACGAGCTGTTCTGCATAAGTACGTGCCATAGAAACCGACCATAGACGCGTTGTGGTCGTACCGCACCCCCTGGCCGTCCATGATTTTTCAGTAGACTGTGAATGTATGAGACCGAAAATAATAGACGCGGACACCGGCCACGAGCTGTGGACCGCTCAGCAGTGTGCCGACTTCTCCGGAACCGCCAGGGGAACCTTCACCAGCTACGCGACCCGGGGACGCGCCCCCGAGCCGGTGGCGAAGGTCCACGGTCTGACGCTGTGGGACGCCGAGGTGGTGACCGAGTGGTCCGACAAGAGATCCCCCCGTCGCCGCGAAGGCTGACAGGGGGATCTCAGGGGGGGGTCGACGGGAGGGAAACTCAGGCCTCCGGGAGGGCGGGGGCGACGCCGGTTTTCTCGTACTCGGCGAGGATGTCGATGCGGCGCTGGTGACGCTCGGCCTCAGACCAGGCCTGGGCGATGAAGGCGTCGACGATGGCGAGGGCGTCCTCCTCGGAGTGCATCCGGCCACCGATTCCGATGAGCTGGGCGTTGTTGTGCTCGCGGGCGAGCTTGGCGGTCTCCACGGACCAGGCGAGAGCACAGCGGGCACCGGGGACCTTGTTCGCGGCGATCTGCTCACCGTTGCCGGAGCCGCCGAGCACGATGCCCAGGGAGCCCTCGTCGGCGACGGTCCGCTTGGCAGCCTCGATGCAGTAGGCGGGGTAGTCGTCCTCGGCGTCGTACGTGTGGGCACCGCAGTCGATGACCTCGATGCCGTCCTTGGCCCTGAGGTGGTCGGCGATGATGTTCTTCATGTCGAAACCGGCGTGATCGGCGCCGAGGTAGATACGCATGTCAGTGAGTGTATCGGACAGGAACGAGCGAGGGCACGGTAGGGCAGGAATGGAGAGGGCGGGATCAGAGCGCGCCGAGAATGTCGTCGAGGATCCCGAGTTCCTCCGCCGACGAATACGCCTGGCCGTTGGTGCTCGGGAGCTTGTTCACGAGATCTTGCCCCCACAGTGAACCGACCGTGGAGCCGACGACGCTGCCGGCGGTGTCCCGGGCGGCACTGCTTCCGGCCAGGGAGCCTTCGGTGCTGAGCTGACTGTTGTCGCCCCCGAGGACCGCAAGGAGGATGTCCTTGAGCGGGCCGACTTCCTTCCAGAGGTCGCTGAGAAGACCGAGGATGTCAAGACTCTCCCATGCTGCTACTCCCCTGCGGCGTTGTCAGCGACATCCGCGGCGGAGGACCCGAGACCCTCGCCACCCAAACTACCGGCCAGGGAGCCTTCGGTGCTCAGGACTACAGCGCCGCCCTTGAGCAGACCGACGATGATGTGGACGAACTGGGTCAGATCAGAAACAAGGGCCTTGATCGTGTCAAGCATGGTTGGTACCCCTTGAAGGTGTGAATGTCATAAGAATGATGAATGTCTGGTGACACTTTATTCTTTAAGTACCCGAAATATTTAAGGGGGGGGTACTCACCTTCTACCCCTCAGGTACGGGTGACCACACATCAACGACGGGCACCTGACGTCATGTCAGGTGCCCGCCGTGTGGAGCCGGGGGCCGGGGCCGGTCAGGACCCTGCGGTAATCAGGTCCGGCCAACTGGTCGGAATCCGGCCGACGGTGTCCTCGTCGATGCCGAGCGAACCCATCACCGAACCGACGCCACTACCGGCGATCTCACCGGCACCTGAGCTGCCGGCGAGAGAACCTTCAGTACTCAGCACGTCTCCACCGTTTCCGGCGAGGACACCCAGGAGGATGTCCTTGAGATCGCCCAGGTCAGACAGGAGCTGGGAAAACGGTTCCATGCCGTTACTCCCCGGTGGAGGAACCGAGACCCTCGCCGCCGAAGCTGCCGGCGATGGATCCGTCGGTACTCAGGACGGAGGCGTCGCCCTTGAGCAGGCCGACGAGGATGTGGATGAGGTCAGTCAGGTCGCCGAGGGAGGCGCCGATGCTGTCGAGAGAGCCCATGGGTGTTCTCCTAGGGGAAGTCAGAAGGGATATCGTGCCGTCTCCGGGGAATTCCCGGTGCACTGCGCACAACACTATCGGACCCGAACCGGTGTCGCCGACAAAACCGGAAAACTTTTCCCGTCCGACTTACTGTCCCACCCGGCCCCTCTCGTCTACGCCGTGGCGTCCGGCCCCTCGGTCCGCGAGCGCTTGAGCTCGAAGAAGTGGGCGGGTCTCGCCACCAGCTGGTTTTGCGGTCATGCAGGTCAGCATGTTCTGAAATGTCTTGCTCGTCTGGGGAATCTGGGGTGACCAAGGTCTGGGGAGGGCAGATAAGGGCAAAACTCCCCTCCCTCAGACACGAGAAAAGTGGCCCTTCGCCTTTCGGAGTGAGTAGCGAGTGTGAAGCCGTCGGGATGGGCCGCTACAACATGTAAGGGGTCAGGGGCCGGGAAAGTAGAAGGATCCTGCAGTGACAGGATGAAGGTGTTCAACGTCCTCATCAGTCACTCCAGGATCCATGTCTCACCCTACCGTCACGCCTGCTGCTGCCCCGAACCTCGTCGCCGACACGATCTGCAGAACCGCCGAACTCGGCCTGAGCATCGACAACGCCGCCGACGCCGGCGACGTCACCCACCTGTACTGCCACCCGGTGACCGTCGACCTCAGCTGCCCGGGCTGCGGACAGGGCTGCCGGGTCCGTGACCACGTCGAACGACGACTCACAGACCTGCCCATCGCCGGGCACCCCAGCGTCCTGCACGTACGTGTACCCCGGCTGGTCTGCGGCAACGACGACTGCAACGTCGCCATCTTCCGTGCTTCGATCCCCCAGGCAGCCGACGACCGGCAATCGGTGACCCGCCGGGTCACCCGCTGGATCCTGCAGCGCATGGCGACAGACGGCATGAGCGTGAAAGCCTGCGCCCGCGGCCTGGGGATCGGTTGGAAGAAGACCTGCACCCTGGCCTTGTCCGCGTGCCGGCATCTCACCGGCGGTGACCCGGGTCGTCTTGACCATGTCCGGGTCCTGGGGCGTCGACGAGCACAAGTGGAAGCATGTTCGCGGCGACGGCACACCGGGATTCGTCACCGTGATCGTGGATCTGACCCCGCAGGTCGATGGCACTGGTCCGGCCCGCCTGCTGGACATGGTGCCCGGCCGGTCGACCGACGCGTTCGGTGACTGGCTCGCCGACCGGCCGCAGCGGTTCCGTGACACGGTGAAGACCGTGACGATGGACGGGTACTCCGGTTATGCGAAGGGCGCGTCTGAGCAGGTCAGCAAAGCCAGGCAGGTGATGGATCCGTTCCATGTCGTGGATCTGGCCGCCGGGAAGCTGGATCTGTGCCGTCAGCGGGTCCAGAACGACACGTTGGGTCACCGGGGCCGGGCGGGTGATCCGTTGTACGGGGTCCGCCGTGCGATGTTGACCCGCCGGAGCCTGGTCACCCCGAAACGTACCGAACGCCTCGATGAGGTCCTCACCGCGCAGGAACACGTGGCGGTCCAGGTGACGTGGGACTTCTACCAGGAGATTATCGCCGCTTACAACGAGTCGGTGGCCCGGGACGGGAAGAAGCGGATGTTCAAGCTGATCAAGAGGATCAGGGCCGGGGTTCCCAAGGGGTTGACGGAGCTGGCGACGTTGGGGCGGACCCTGTGGCGTAAGCGGGCCGCAATCCTGGCGTACTTCGACACCGGCGCGTCCAACGGGCCGGTCGAGGCCCGACTCAACGGACGGTTGGAGCACCTACGCGGGATCGCGTTGGGGTTCAGGAACCTGGAACACTACATCTTGAGGTCACTGATCCACTCGGGAGGACTCCGCGGAGCAGTTGACGCACTCTGAAAGGCGAAGAGCCCGTTTGACGCCGATCGAATTCGAGACCATCATGAACGACGAACTGGCCCTCGCGGCCTAACCAGAACTGTCACCAGTTCCTACATCAGACCCCGCCACTGACTTCACCCTCTACCAGCCCGGCACCGTTTTCTACAGAGATGGAACAAGCGGGTACAGCGCATCCTGCCAACAGCAGATGGAAGACGCGATGGACGCATCCGGCCAGTTCCCCGACTACAGCTTCGGTCAGGTGGATCCGAACTGGACCGAAGAGGACGCCATGCGCGGCGGGAACGTTGGCAATGCGGAGATCGGCGGAGCGGGCACGGCAGCGAACTGCGACGGTTTCCAGGGCGCCCACGAAGATTCAGAAGCGCTCAACTGCTAGACCACCAGGCGCACGAAAGCGGCCCCCCGTGACCGGGAAAGGTGGCGGGCGCAGGAGTGTCCGAAGCATCAGACAAGGAGCAGTGTAGCAATGGCACAGCGCCGGCCGAAGAAAGGCAAACCAAAGACCGGGAAAGTCCGATGGGTCGCCCGCTACTACGACGACGCCGGCGAGCAGCGCGGCAAATCTTCGACACGGAGAAAGCCGCCATCGCCTTCGAGCAGGCCCAGGCAGTCTCCGTCCGTAGCGGCACCTACATAGCCCCAGAGGATGCCGCCACACCCCTCGGCGTGATTGCCCGCGAGTGGCTGGCCGAAGCAACGAAGGAGAACACTGTCAGCAATCGGCAGGCCCTGGTCGACAACCTCGGGCCCCTCGACCGCACACCAGTCGGGAAGATCCGGGCGTCCACCATCACCGCGTGGCGGAACCAGCTCAACGGCGGCAGGCCATGGCAGCAGGGGAAGCCTCTCGCGGAGTCCACCGCTGCGACGATGGTCGGACAGGTCTGCGGCCTCCTGAAACGCGCCCACGAGGACCGCATGATCGGCCGCGTCCCGGTCGTGAAGATACCGAAGGCTGCGCCGGAGCGCGCAGTGTCCCGGCAGGACCTCCTCACCGTCGCTGAGGTAGCCACGCTGATCACCGCGACCCGTGACGGGAAGCCCGCACCGCGGCAGAAGAATGGCCGGCGGCAACCACACACGAAGGACACCCCGAAGCGGCCAGAGGCGGCACGGATGATGCAGGCCGTCGTCGTCGGTGCCGGTCTGCGTATCTCCGAGATCGCCGGGCTGCGGGTCCAGGACGTGGACACACTGCGCCGCACCATCACGGTGAATGGTCAGGTCGCACCGGGTGGTGCCAGGTGGGTGCCGGTGCCGAAGACGGAGAAGTCGCACCGGACGATCCCCGTGGCAGAGGAGACGATCCTCGTCATCGCGGAGCAGTTGCGGGAGCACCCACAGCTGGACCGGTCCGGACCCGTCTTCCCCTACCGGGGCACCAGTCGGTCGGTGAAGGACCGAGTGTGGCACGACCGGTCGTCACTGGGTTCGGTGATGCGGGCAGTAATCACCGCGCACGGTCTGCGGGACGTGGGGTGGCACGACCTACGCCACTTCTACGCCTCCGCATTGATCGCCGCCGGATCGCCGGCGTCTGAGGTGCAGGCGGCGATGGGGCACGCGAAGGCGTCCACGACGCTGGACATCTACACGCACCTGTGGCCGAAGGCGGACGCCCGGATCCGGGACGCTGCGGCTGGTGTCCTGGATCTGGTGAGGGCAGAAAAAGGGCAGAATGGTGAAATTACTGCCTCGGATGACCTCACGGGTGATGATTCCTGTGCAGTTCAGTGACTAGATTGCGGCGTCCGGGTCCTCGGTGCGGGAGCGCTTGAGTTCGAAGAAGTGCTCGTAGCTGCCGAGGGTCACGGCGGCGTCGAACAGGGCGCCGGCCTCCTCACCCTTCGGCACCCGGGTGATGACCGGTCCGAAGAACGCGTGACCGCCCAGCTCGACGACCGGGGTACCGACGTCATTGCCGACCTTCTCCATCGCCTTGTCCTGGAATGTCCGCAGATCGGCCTCGACCGAACCGTCCTCGGAGCCACGCTTGTGGGCGTAGTCCAGGTAGGAGGCGTCCGCCCCCGCCTCGGACAGTGCCGCGGCAATGAGCGGATCGTAGGCGCCGGCGCCCTGCTTGTGACCCTCACCCTTGTTGTGGATGAGCGTGCCGATCGCCGTGTAGTAGGCGTCCACCTTCGACGGGTCGTTGATCTGCAGCGCAGCAGCGACCAGTGCCGGCCCCCAGGCCGCCTCCATGGACTTCCGGTAGTCCTCCGGCAGCTCGTCGCGTCCTTCATTGAGGACCGCCAGGCTCATCGGTGAGTAACTGAGGTCGATGTCTCGGACCTTCTCCACCTCCTTGAGCCACCGGCTGGTGACCCAGGCGAAGGGACAGATCGCATCAAAATACATGGTGACTGGTGTGCTCATGTGCGCCGATCTTACGCGCGAACAGGGAGTGCCGCGCGGGTGTACCGACCGCCGGTTAGACTCGGCTTCCATGAGTTCAACCAACCTCACCCGCGCCGAGGCCGCAGAGCGCTCGGCCCTGATCAGTGACGTCCACTACATCATCGACCTCGACCTCACCGCCGGCGGCGATCCTGCACACCGCACCTTCCCGTCGACGACGGCGATCACCTTCGCCTCCTCCACCGACGGCTCCACCTTCCTCGATCTCCGGGCGGACACCGTCACCTCGGTGGTCCTCGACGGCACCGACATCACCGCCACCGCCGTCCCACTCACGGATGCCGGAACCTACGACGAGGAGAAGGGCCTCCAGCTCGACCTCTCCGCCGGGCACCACGACCTCACCGTCACCGCGGACGCCGTGTACTCCACCACCGGCGAAGGCCTCCACCGCTTCACCGACCCCGCCGACAACGAGGTGTACATGTACACCCAGTTCGAGGCGGCGGACGCCAAGCGCGTCTTCGCCTGCTTCGACCAGCCGGACATCAAGGCCACCTACGAGGTCGCCGTGAAGACCCCGGAGAACTGGACCGTCGTCACCAACAACACGGTCGGCGTCTCCGGTGAACTCGGCGCCGAGGTGGACGGTGTCGCCGTGCACACCGCCACGGTCGACTACCCGCTGTCGACCTACCTCATCGCCTTCTGCGTCGGCCCGTGGGAGCACGTCACTGACGAGTGGACCGGGAGTCCTCTCCCAACCCCCGAAACCGAGGATGTCACCGACACCCGCCTGGTCCCCGACGAGGACATCACCGTGCCGCTGGGCATTTTCGTGCGGAAGTCCCTGGCCGAGTACCTCGACGCCGACGTGATCTTCGACGTCACTAAGTCCGGCTTCGACTACTACGCCGCGAACTTCGGTGTCGCCTACCCGTTCCACAAGTACGACCAGATCTTCTGCCCCGAGTACAACATGGGTGCGATGGAGAACGCCGGTTGCGTCACCATCCGTGACGAGTACGTCTTCCGCTCCGCCGCGTCGCACTACGAGTACGAGCGCCGTGCGGACACGATCCTCCACGAGCTCGCCCACATGTGGTTCGGCGACCTGGTGACCATGCAGTGGTGGGATGACCTGTGGCTCAACGAGTCCTTCGCCACCTGGTCGAGCGCCATGGCCCAGACCCACGCCACCGAGCACACCACCGCCTGGGTGACCTTCAACTCCAAGGAGAAGTCCTGGGCCTACGGTCAGGACCAGCTGCCGAGCACCCACCCGGTGTTCTCCGGCGCCAACGACCTCGTCGAGGTGGACGCCAACTTCGACGGCATCACCTACGCCAAGGGCGCCTCGGTGCTCAAGCAGCTTGCCGCCTACGTCGGCCTGGAGGCCTTCTTCGCGGGCATCCGCGCCCACTTCGTCAACCACGCCTTCGCCAACGCCACCTTCGACGACCTTCTCGGCGCGCTGGAGAAGGCCTCCGGCCGCGACCTGTCCGACTGGGCCGACCAGTGGCTGAAAACCACCGGCATCAACACCCTCGGCACGGACTTCGCAACCGAGGGCGAGGGTGCCCCGGGCTCGGTCTACACCTCCTTCGCCGTCACCCAGTCCGGCGCACAGCCCGGTGCCGGGGAGACCCGCACCCACCGTCTCGCCGTAGGCCTCTACGACCTCGTCGGCGAGCTCGATGACACCGGCACCACCCCCTCCGTCGAACTGCGCCGCCGCGTCGAACTCGATGTCGACGGTGAGCGCACGGAGGTGCCTGACCTCGTCGGTGAACCGGTGGCCGACCTCGTCATCGTCAACGACGACGACCTCGCCTACGGTTTCGTCGACCTCGACGCCGACTCCCTGGCCTTCGCCGTGTCCAATATCGCCCGGATCGCCGACCCGATGGCCCGCGTCCTCATCTGGTCCGCTGCCTGGCAGGCCACCCGCAACGCACAGATGAAGGCCCGCGACTTCGTGGCCCTCGTCGCCCGGGGCGCCGCCGCCGAAGACCAGCTCGGCGTCCTCGAGCAGGTCCTCGCCCAGGCGATCTCCGCGGTCGAGAACTACGTCGCCGAAGACTGGAAGGAGGAGGGACGCCGCACCCTGCTCGACGCCTTCCGCGCCGGCGCCGAGGCGACCGACGGTCAGGCGCGCCTCGCGTTCGTCCGCGCGTACACCAACTCCGCGCAGACCGAGGCGTCCACCGAATGGGTCCGGGGCCTGCTGGGCCTGGAGGACGGCGTCTCCGCCGACTCGCTGCTGCCCGGTTTCGTCGTCGACCACGACCTGCAGTGGCGACTGCTCACCTCCCTGGTCGGCACCGCCGGCGTGCTCAACGAGGAGGAGGCCGAGGCGCTCATCGCCATCGAGGAGTCCGAGGACCCGACCTCCTCCGGTGCAATGAACGCACTGCGGGCCCGGACCGCACTGCCGGTCTCCACCGTCAAGCGGGACAACTGGGACGTGCTCACCCGGCACGGCGCCGAGCAGTCCAACCTCGCCCTGCGGTACCGGATCGCTGGCTTCGGCCACGTCGGACAGGATGGTCTGCTCGAGGACTTCGGCACCGAGTACGTCGACCGGGTCGTGGACATGTGGAACTCGCTGTCCTCCGAGATGGCGCTGCGCAACTGTGAGGGGCTCTTCCCCTCCTGGTCCGGCCCCACCGTGCTGGCCGACGTCAAGGCGCTAGCCGATGACGGTGCGACACCGGCCGGTCTGCGACGCGTCCTCTCCGAGGGCGTCTCGCGCGCCGAGCGCGCCGCCGCGGCCCGGGCCTTCGACGCCGAGTAGGACGCCGGATAGGCTGGGAGCATGACGATCCCCATCTCCCCGGTCCCCGGCGAACCCCGCCGCCAGCCGCAGCAGGCGGCGCAGCCGGCCCAGCCTGCACAGCCTGCACAGCCGCAGGCCCAGAGTCTCTACGACCTGATCGGTGAGGACACCTTCCGGAAGATCGTCCACGAGTTCTACCTGCGTGTGCCGAACGACCCGGTACTCGGGCCGATGTACCCCGCCGATGATCTCGACGGCGCCGAGGACCGGCTGCGCTGGTTCCTCGTGCAGTACTGGGGCGGACCGCAGACCTTCAACGAGCAGCGCGGACACCCCCGCCTGCGGATGCGGCACGTGCACTTCGCCGTGACCCCCGAGGCCCGCGAACACTGGCTGACGATCATGGCGGACGCCCTGGGTACCGTCAGTGACAACGAACTCCCCGGCCCGGCCCGCGAGGCCGTGTGGGACCACATGGTGCGCGTCGCCGACATGCTCATCAACCGGCCCTGAGGTGTCCGGTTTCCTCGACCTCGTCGCCCCTGGTTCCGACCTCTCCCCTGTTGGCCTTCTCATCCTCGTTCTCGGCGCCGTCCTCGCCGGCGGGGTGGACGCCGTCATCGGTGGCGGCGGACTGGTTCTTATCCCCCTGATCCTCGCCTGCGCCCCGGGCCTGCCCGCACAGGTCGCCCTGGGGACGAACAAGTTCACCGCCGTCTTCGGTACCGCGAGTGCCGGGCTGCGCATGGTGCGCACCGTCCGGATCGACTGGCGGGCCGTGCGACTCTGCGCTCCCCTGGCCGGACTCTGTTCGGCCGGCGGCGCCCTCATGGCGTCCGCCGTGAGCAGCGATGTGCTGCGTCCCGTGGTGGTCGTGCTCATGCTGGCGGCAGGTGCCTTCGTCGCACTGCGTCCCTCCTTCGGACGAGACACCGGAGCCACCGGGGCCTCCGGGGTGGACGCCACTCCCCGACCCTCCCGTCGCAGGCTCGCCCTCGGGCTTGGTCTCATCGCCCTGATCGGCGCCTACGACGGTTTCTTCGGCCCCGGCACCGGGATGTTCCTGGTCATCGTGTTTACCGCGCTGATGTCCCGGACGCTCATCCAGTCGCTGGCGATGACGAAGCTGGTGAACACCGCCACGAACATCGGAGGTCTGGTCGTGTTCGCCGCCGGAGGTCACGTCCTCTGGCTGCTGGGTATCGTGCTGGCGGTCTTCAACGTCCTCGGCGCACAGGTCGGCGCGAAGATCGTCCTGGACCGCGGCACCGGCTTCGTGCGCATCGCGCTGCTGGTGCTCATCGTCGTGATGTCGGCGAAGCTCATCGTCGACATGCTCTGACCGGCTGCCTGGTCAGCGGCCCGGTCAGCGCGGCGTCGGGATCCTCGCCAGACCACCGGGGCGCGGTAGGTACGCGGTGCCGAAAATCGCGTCGATCCTGATCCACGACCCCGTCACGCTCACCCGGATGAGGTCATGGTCGGCCAACTGGGCCGGTGGTTCCTTCACCAGGCCCAGTGAGCCCATCGCGGCGACGACACTGCCGGGAATCTCGATGATGCCTGTCTGCCCCTTACTCGTCAGGCGCAGCAGCGGCTGGTCCAGCAGTGACGGCGGCAGGCCCGCCGGGCCGGAGTGCGCTTCCGCCTCGGCCTGGAGCTGGCCGAAGACCTCACGGACATCGGCCCCGGGGATCGTGTCCACCAGGGACCACCCGGATTCCGGAGGTGGCGTCCCCGCCCAGAGCATGTCCATCCGGCCGGACAGGCCGATGGACGCACCGTCCGCCCCGTCGTCCGCCGTCGCGGCGTCCCCCAGCAGGGCCGGCAGCGGATCGGCGGAGATGACGGCGCCGTCCTCGGAGACGGTGGCGTGGATGCGTTGGGACACCACACAGCCCAACGGAGTGGCGATGAGGAGGTCCGTGGCGTCCTCCCCCCGGGAGACGAGCCGGACCATCGCCCCGGAATCCATCTTCAGGACGCGGGTCACCACCGCGGCAACGCGCCGCAGGGTAGACGCCTGGGCGCGGCCGGGGCGGGTGAGAGTGAGCGTGACCGGGGCCGGGGAGCCGCCGGACAGGGAGAACAGCGAAGAAGTCACAGTCCCCCAGGGTACCGCCCGGTCAGGTCGGGGGTCAGAGACCCGTGTCCACCTCGGTGTCCTTCTTCGCCTCGGCGACGGGAGAATGGTCCTCCTCCTCGACCGGGATCATGAACATGTTGATGACCTCGATGTTCGCCTCGGTCCACGGCCGGGACTTGCCGGAGAGGATGTCCACGCCGACATTGACCGTGTCCACCACAGCGACGATCTTGTGCTGGGCATTGCGGATGTTCTGCCGCATCTTGAAGGACTTCTCGCCGATCTCGTACATGAAGGACTCGACGACGACCTGCGTCTCACTCGACGACAGGGCCTTGCGGTAGTCGACGGACGCCCACCGGACGACGAACGCCGGAACCGAGATGTCCATCTCGGTGAGGACGTCGCGGACGAAGTCGATCCGGGCGTCCTGCGAGAACTCCAGGTACGCGGCATTGTTCACGTGCTGGAACTGGTCGAAGTCCGACCAACGCAGGTTCACCCGGGTGCTGTGGTACCGGGTCCCGGTCGCCTCATTGTCGACGAAGGGCATCAAATCTCCTTTAGCCTGTTTTGTTTATACAAACAGTCTAACGCGAGAGGCGGCGATGCGTTACCCGTGCCGGTCGGGCGGCATCTGCACCCAAGCGCTCGACCTTGTTCTTCTCGTAGTCTTCGAAGTTACCCTCGAACCAGAACCACTGCCCCTCGGCGATATTGCCCTCCCACGCGAGGATGTGGGTACAGGTGCGGTCCAGGAACCAGCGGTCGTGGGAGATGACCACTGCGCAGCCCGGGAACTTCTGCAGGGCGTTCTCCAGGGAACCGAGGGTCTCGACGTCGAGGTCGTTGGTCGGCTCATCGAGCAGGATCAGGTTGCCGCCCTGCTTCAGCGTCAGCGCCAGGTTCAGGCGGTTGCGCTCACCACCGGAGAGCACCTTCGACGGCTTCTGCTGGTCCGCACCCTTGAACCCGAAGGCGGAGAGGTACGCACGCGACGGCATCTCGTTCTGGCCGACGATGATGTAGTCCAGGCCGTCGGAGACGACCTCCCACACGGTCTTCTCCGGGTCGATGTTCTCGCGGTTCTGGTCGACGTAGCTCAGCTGCACGGTCTTGCCGACCTGCACCTCACCGGCGTCCGGCTGCTCGAGACCGACGATGGTCTTGAACAGCGTCGACTTACCGACACCGTTCGGGCCGATGACGCCGACGATGCCGTTGCGCGGCAGGGTGAACGACAGGTCCTTGATCAGGACGCGGCCGTCGAAGCCCTTGGTGAGGTTCTTGACATCCACGACCTGGTTACCCAGACGCGGCGGGGTCGGGATCTGGATCTCCTCGAAGTCGAGCTTCTTGTACTGCTCGGCCTCGGCGGCCATCTCCTCGTAGCGCTGCAGGCGGGCCTTGTTCTTGGCCTGGCGGGCCTTGGCGCCGGAACGGACCCAGGCGAGCTCCTCCTTGAGGCGTTTCTGGAGCTTCTGGTCCTTCTTGCCTGCGACCTCGAGGCGCTGGGCCTTGGTCTCCAGGTAGGTGGAGTAGTTGCCCTCGTAGGGGAACAGCTTGCCGCGGTCGACCTCACAGATCCACTGGGCCACGTGGTCCAGGAAATAGCGGTCGTGGGTCACGGCGAGGACGGCACCCTTGTAGTTCTTCAGGTGGTTCTCCAGCCACAGGACACTCTCGGCGTCCAGGTGGTTGGTCGGCTCATCGAGGAGTAGCAGGTCGGGCTCGCTGAGCAACAGCTTCGCCATGGCGACGCGGCGACGCTCACCACCGGAGAGGTGGGTGACCTGCTCGTCGGACGGCGGGCAGCGCAGGGCGTCCATCGCCTGCTCGATCTTGGAGTCCAGCTCCCAGGCGTCGGCGGCGTCGATCTTCTCCTGGAGGACGGTCATCTCCTCCATGAGCTCGTCGGTGTAGTTGGTCGCCATCTCCTCGGCGATCTCCTCGTACCGGCGCTTGACGTCCATGATCTCGCCGAGGCCTTCCTCGACGTTGCCGCGGACGGTCTTCTCCTCGTTGAGCGGCGGCTCCTGCAGCAGGATGCCGACGGTGGCGCCCGGATCGAGGAAGGCCTCACCGTTCGACGGGTGGTCGAGGCCGGCCATGATCTTCAGCAGCGAGGACTTACCGGCACCGTTGGGTCCGACGACGCCGATCTTCGCTCCCGGGTAGAAGCTCATGGTGACGTTGTCCAGGACAACCTTGTCGCCGTGAGCCCTACGTACGTTCTTCATCGTGTAGATGAACTCGCCCATTGTTCCCCTTCAAGTGAATCTCGCGGGTGTTTTGCAGTCAGCCCATCACCCTACAGGACGTGGACGGGGACGCCCCTGCCGTCGCGCACCGGGGCTGGCATCCTCCGCGTCCGCCTGCTCAGCGGAAGGTCGGTTCGAAGACCGGGTGCCAGGTGAACACGGCGTCCTGCCCGGCGTCGGTGGCGTCCGGCAGGCTGACGCCGACGCGGCACATCCTCGGGAGGACGCAGCGTCGGATGTCCGCGGCCACTCTGTCTGCAGCGCCGTGGATGCAGAACTGCGTGTAATGCCGGACCGTCCACCCCAGGTCGGCTACCTCATTGTCCTTCCACGCCTGCTTCACGAAACTCTGCTCGGTCGTCCCCTGCCCGCCGAGAGCGTGGTAGGTGAAACTGTCGATTTCGATCGCGACCTTCGTCTCGGGAATGACGATGTCATAGCAGTAGTTGCCGATCATCCGGTTGGTGAGGACGGTGACCGGCAGGTCTGCCAGGGCGTCGCCGATGATGCGGAAGGCCTCCTGCTCCAGCTTGCTCATCGTGCCGGTCGGTGTGACGGCGAGCAGGCCCCGCGCCTCCGACCGGCCGGTGACCAACGCCGCCAGGTCCCGTTCCAGCGCCTCATGCGCGCCGATCCCCTGGTACGCCTCGGTGAGGAATCCGGCGTCCTCTGCGGGGGACGCCGCGTCCATCACCGCCTGCAAAGGACTGACCAGCGACAGGCCGTTGCCGGTACGCAGCCGTCCCGGGATGCCCGACCTGATATGCGCCTCGGAGGTCCGCCGCCCGGACCTCGCATGCCGCGCCTCGAGCGGCCAGCTCACCGGCTGGTTCTGGTAGAGGTCGATTGCCGTCCGGCCGGTGAAGACCAGCCCGCGCACCTCGTGCAGGGCCTGCAGCCGGAGTTCGTCGGTGGGTTCCGCGGTGCTGTAGATGCCCCGCGCCAGTCGGTGGAGTTCACCGCGCCTCACTGCGGTATCCACCTGTGCCGCAGACATCGTCTGCGCCAGTTCGCCACGGGTGATGAATGACCTGTTCTCCATGTCGCTTCCGGGGTTGTGACTGCCCTGCATCAAAATAACTGAGCATGAATCGCGCGAACTGCCGAGTTCAACGGATTCGTGCTCAGTTATTTTGATCGGCGATCGGTCAGAACGGGGTGTCGTGGCCGACGGAGGTCAGCTCGCGCTCTCCGTCGTCCGGCTCCGCGGGCGGCCGGGCGTCCTGCGCGTCCCCGAGCCCTGAGGTCGGCGCCGCGGCCGGATCGGACGGTTCCCCGAGGGCGGTGGCGTAGCCTCCCGTACTCTCGCCCGGGGCCGGCTTCTTCGCGTCACCGTTCGGGTTCTCCCTGACCTTGTCGCGCAGCGACCACGTCGACGGCGAATGGCTGAGGTCCAGCCCGACATTCGACGCGGTCACCCGCCAGATCGTCTCGGTGAAGGGCTCCCCGTCCGCCCGCTTCTGCCCGTCCTCCGGCTTGAAGGAGTACGAGGTCATGCGTCCGGCGATGACGAGTGGTGCGCCCCTCACCACGGACGACATGACGTGGTCGCCGAGACGCCCCCAGCACTGGACATCGATGAACAGCGTCCCGCCGTCCTTCCACTCTCCGTCAGTGTTCCACCGCGGGGTGGACGCCATGCGGAACGTCACGAGCTTCATGATCGACGAGTTCCTGACCGGGTTCGCCGCCGCGAATCCCGTCATCGTCACGGACATCTGTTGTGTGGCCATGGTCAGCCCCCTCTCCCGGGAACGCGGCCCCGGGACCTGCGCCACGGCACCGGCCGGACGACTCCCGGTGGTCGGCGGGGTGTTCCCCGCCTCCTCTCCCCCGGTGCCCGCAGATGGTCCCCCACCACCCGGGATCTGTCGAATACCGGCCCGGAAGCTGTGGACAACTCGGCCTGAATCGGAAAGGAGTTGTCCACAACCTCCACTCACCTGCGGTTTCCCCGGAACGGGAGGACGCCTCACTCCCGGTGTTTCTGCCGGTACTCCCGCTTCGCCTTGTCAGAGTGCATGAAGCCCTGGATCTCGTCGCCCTGGTACTCGGCGCGGTAGTACTCGGCCTGCGAGGAGTTCTCGCCGGTCTTCAGCCCGGCGAGCATCGCATTGTAGGCCTCCAGCTCGGCGTCCCCGTCGCGGTCGGCCTTGCGGTCGAACCGTTTCTGCTCCTTCTTGTCCTGCTTCGCCCACTGCGCGCCATGCATGATGCTGACCAGCACCAGCGGGATCTCGGAGAGTCCCCAGGCGATCGCGCCGCCGGTGTGCTGCTGCTCCATGAGGTCCACCGGGAACGGCAGCTGCAGCGACAGGTAGTACGCCTCGGCCAGCGGCTCGGACATCTGCATCATCGCGATGCCGAACCAGGCGTGGAAGGCCATCGCCGCCAGCGTCATCAGCAGTTTCATGAAGGGACTGAGCTGACGCGGCGCGGCGTCCACCCCGATGGCCACCCAGTAGAACAGGTAACCGGAGATGAGGAAGTGGATGTTCATGAACACGTGGCCGGCATGCTCCTGCGCCATCCACTCGAACATGTCGGACAGGTACAGGGCATAGAAACCGATGACGAACTGCACCGCGGCGACGACCGGGTTGGTGAGGAACCTCGAGACCGGGTTGTTGATGAACACGACCAGCCATTCGCGCGGCCCCTGGATGCCGTTCTTCCCGGCCGGCGGCAGGGCGCGCAGCAGCAGCGTCATCGGCCCGCCGAGCACCCAGAAGACCGGGATGAGCATGGTCAGCATCATGTGCTGCAGCATGTGCGGGGCGAACATCGCCATGGAGTACAGGCCCAGCCCGGAGCAGGTGACGAAGATGAGCGTGAGATTGCCGAGTGTCCACCAGATGACCCGGCTGACCGGCCACTCCACACCGCGCTTGCGCAGGACGCGCCACGCCCACAGGTACACGGCCTGCAGGAGCAGTGCGACGGTGCCGAAGATCAGGTCGAAGCGCCAGTGGGTGAACACGGCCGACACGGAGAACGGCTCGGTGAGGTCGAACCCGAGGGTCAGTTCCGCCGGGGAGATGTCGGCGGTGAACTCCACCGGCGGCGGGATGCGGGACAGGGAGATCGCCACACCGACGGTGGCGGCCATGATGAGGACCTCCACGATAGCCAGGCGGACGAAAGGACGCTTCCACCAGGCGTCCTTCGTGTCCATGGCCGTCTCGAGCTGCGGGATGATGTAGCGGCGGTGCGCCCAGCCGAACGCCGCAAGGATGACGGTAAGCACGGCCTTGAGCGTGATGACGCGACCGTAGTCGGTGGTGAACCATTCTGAGAAGGACAGGCGGATCGCGGCGTTGATCAGGCCGGACGCCGTCACACCGATGATGCACACCATCGCCAGCCACGAGTAGCGCTTCACCAGTTCAGGCAGGTGCGGACCGCGGCGGGCGGCGTGGGCGACCAGGGCAGCGAGGCCCCCGATCCACAGGGCGCCGAGGACAATGTGCCAGAGCAGGGAGTTCACGCCATAGTCGTGGTCGCCGCCGGAGGCGGAGTGTCCCTCCAGCGCGATGGGGACCAGGGAGATCACCGACAGGGCGAGGAAGACCGGCTGCCAGATCCATTTCCGGCTGAACAGTGAGAGCACGGCAGCGAGACCTGCGAGGATCGCGATCCAGCGCATCGCCCCGGCGGTGGAGACCTGGGAGATCGCGGTGCCCCACATGTCGGGCTTCAGCGTGTCGGACAGGGGCGCGCCGGAGGCGTCGGAGAGGTAGAGCGGGATCAGCAGCAGGGCGCAGACCGCCCAGGCGGCCATGCCCCAGGTGCCGGTGCGGGAGGCCCGGAAACCGTCGACGTCCAGGTACCCGTCCTTGCGCGGCGGGGTGCCGAGGGCGCTCATGAGGAATCCACCGATACCGATGCAGGCGGCGAGGGTACCGATGCCACGGACCAGCGGCAGACCCCAGGTGGTGGCAGAGCCCGGGTCGGGGAGGCCGAGGGCGTCGAGGGACTGGCCGAGGAAGGCCGCCCCGATCACCGCGGCGACGACACCGGCGAGCAGTGCTGCACCGATGTAGAGGCCGACCGGGGAACCGATGCGGCGGGGGGACGTGGTGACAGCGTCGGACGTGTCGGACATGATCCCCGACATTACTAGCGTGATCTGCCGATTCCGATTCGTGGGCGCCGGTCGGTTCTTCGGTCGGCCTGCTTCGGTGATCGACATGCCCGTCGGCTAATATGTCGTCTCGCACACCTGATGGCGTGCATGCCTCCGTAGCTCAGTGGATGAGAGCATCCGGTTTCTACCCGGTCGGTCGCGGGTTCGAATCCTGCCGGGGGCACTATCGGCGGCAGTACCGGGGGCACCGTGCGTCACGGTGGGGTGCCGCGCGCCGTCAGTTCCGGTCGAGGTCCACGAGCCGGAGCTCCGGACGCGGACGCCAACGGTAGGTCGCCTCAACCTCGTCGCGTTGTGCCGCCCCCCGGGCAACCACAGCGTCTTCCGCGTCCTGATGAATGTCCGGCAGTACACCCGACGACTCCACCTCCTTCTCGAAGGCGAGGTGGACCACGTCCTCCGGGTCCGCGTTCACGTCGAACAACGGGGTGTAACCCAACGACAGGTAGAGCTTCACGACCTCCGGCTGACGGGGTCCGGTGGTGAGGTAGATCCGGCGGTAGCCGCGCTCCGCCACGGCTGACTCCAGCGCACCCATCACCCTGCGCGACAGCCCCTGTCGATGGTGGGACGTCGAGGTCCACACGCGCTTGATCTCGGCGGTCTCCTCGTCGAGGTACATGAAGGCGCCACCGGCAATGGTGCGACCGTCGCGTCGGACAAGCAGCAGGCTGCCGAGAGGCTCAGAGAAGACGAGAGGAGGAAAAAGGTCGATCTCTTCGGGAGCGTCTTCGTCCTTGTCGAAGCCGTGATAGTCCTCGTAACGGGTGGTGTACTCGTACTCGAGCTCGGCGAGCAGCGGGGCGGCTTCGTCCGACTCGATGGAGGCGACGACCAGTGTGTCGGTGAAGGTTTCCCTGGAGGTGTCCGTCATGCGGCACAGCCTATCCACCCAGGTACCCACCAGGGCAGGATTTCCACTCCGATCGATTCATACCCCACCGGCCGCCGTTTCGTCCGCATCAGGCTGCCGAAGAGCGACTGACCTGACGGAGGTACCACTGTCGCGTCCACGCCGCACGCCGGAACAGCCATTCGAAACCGCAGGCGGTGAGCAGTCTGTGCAGGCCGAGGCAGAGCGTCACCACAATGGCCGCCAGGATCAGCGGCTGCAGCGGCAGACCGGGATCACCCGGCAGCACGAGGTCGGCGACGAAGATGACGGTCGCGAGCACCATGATATGCATGATGAACACCGGCAGGGTGCGGGAACCGACGGCGATCAGCGGACGCAGCAGTGGTGATCCCTCCAGCGCCGAGACCGCGGAGATCACCGCGATGATGCCGACAGACGCGAGGAAGAGTCTCACCGGACCGTTGAGCCCCAGGTTGAAGTGGTCGTTGGTGGTGTAGATCCGCAGTCCCACCGCCGTGTACACGGCGGTCGATCCGAGGATGACCGGGAGTGAGCGCAGGCGTGCCAGCCGGTGGATCCACGGGGCGGCGTACATACCGACCAGATAGAAGACGTAGGTGTGGAGGATGTCGTTCCACGGCCACCCGAGGTCGAGTTCGGGGGTGTACATCGCGACCACGCCGGCGACGAGGATCTGGAGGACGGGGTGGACGCGGCGGGTCGCCTTCGACAGCACGGCGAACAGTGCCAGTGCGTAGAGGAACCAGAGGTAACTCGGCGGGCCCTGGACGGCCTCGAGCATCCTGCCCACCATGGGTCCCCAGTTCTCCGGGTCGAGTCCGGCCGGGGCGGTGATGTCGTCACTGTGGTCCACCGTGGTGCGGGGGATCATCGCGAGCCAGGTCTCCCGGATCGGCACCCACAGGACGAGCAGCCAGAGCATCACCCAGATGCGCCGGTCAGCGAACTTCCGCCAGCTCTCGGAGAGGGCCTTGGCGGCGAAGAGACCGGACAGGAGGAAGAACAGCGGCATCCGCACCGGGCCGATGACGAGATTGATCTCCTCCCAGATGCCGGTGGCGTACCCGTTGTTGTTGAGGTTGATGATCGCGTGACCTGCGACGACGAGGAGGATGCAGAGGCCCTTGGCGGCGTCCACCCACCCGAGCCTGCCGTAGGTCGTGCGCGGGGCGGCAGGTGCGGCAGAGGTCGCACCGTCGCTCTGCGGAGTCCCCTTCCCCGGGGCGGGCTTCTCCGGTTCAGGGGATCTCATATTCAACACACGGGTGACGCTAACAAGGCCGGATACTCAGTCGCACATCAGGTGGCGCAAACCTTCAGCCCGATGGCCGGGGTCTCCCCTGTGGCCGTCATCAGCCAAAGGTCAGGCCGAAGACCGGCACCGCCAGGGCGAACACGGTGATCGTGATGAGGAAGACTGCGACGAGGTTGAGCCAGATACCACCCTTGAGCATGTCGCCGGCCCTGACGTAGCCGGAGCCGTAGGCGATCGCGTTCGGCGGGGTCGCCACCGGCAGCATGAAGGCACAGGTGGCGGCCAGCGCAGTCGGAATGACGAGGATGAGGACGTTGATGATGCCGTCGCCGGTGAGGCCGATACCGATGGCGACACCACCCATGATCGGGATGAAGGTCGCGGCGGTGGCGGTGTTCGAGGTGAACTCGGTGAGCGCCAGGACGACGGCGGCGATGGCGAAGACCAGCAGGATGGTCGGCAGGGCCTCCATGCCCTTGACCATCTCACCGATCCACAGGGAGAGGCCGGACGAGGTGACCATGGTGGACAGCGACAGACCGCCACCGAACAGGATCAGGACATCCCACGGGATGGCCTTGGAGTGTTCCCAGTCCATGACGCGGGTACCGCGCTTGTTGACGGGCACGATGTACATGAGCAGAGCCGCGGTCATCGCGATCGCAGCGTCCGGCACGCTGATCGTCCACCAGCTGGTGTACTCGGCGAGCAGCGGGATGGTGATCCAGGCGATGGCCGTGATGAGGAAGATGACGCCGGCGGTGATCTCCGCACGGGACATCCTGCCCATGTCGTCGATCTCCTTCTTGATCAGCTCACGACCACCGGGGATCTCCTTCATCTCCGGCTTGAAGACGGTGACCAGGACCAGCCAGGCGATGACGGTGAAGACGGCGGCGAGCGGGACGCCGACCATCATCCACTTGCCGAAGCCGATCTCGATGCCGTGCGTGCCGGACATGTAGGCCGCGAGGAAGGCGTTCGGCGGGGTACCGATGATCGTGCCGAGCGAGCCGATCGACGCGGCGTAGGCGATGGCGAGCATCAGGGCGGTGGAGAACTTCTTCTGCTTGTCGTGGCCGCCGACTTTGTCAGCGGTCAGCGCCAGCACAGAGATACCGATCGGCAGCATGACCACCGCGGTGGCGGTGTTGGACACCCACATGGACATGAAGCCGGTGGCGATCATGAAACCGAGGACGAGCTGCTTCGGCTTCGTACCCACGGCAAGAACCACCATGAGGGCGAGCCGGCGGTGCAGCCCCCAGCGCTGGATACCCAGCGCGAGGACGAATCCGCCCATGAACAGGAAGATCGTCGGCTCAGCGTAGGGTGCGGAGACATCTGCCATCTCGGCGACCTGAAGGACCGGGAATGCGACGAGCGGGACCATGGCGGTGGCGGCCAGCGGGATGGCACCGGTCATCCACCATGCACCCATGAGCACCATGACCGCGGCGGTGATCCGGATCGGACTGAGCTCGTAGGGGGTCTCGGCGTCGGGTGCCGCATCGTTGACGAGGTCGGCACCGTTCGACGGGAAGATGAAGTAGATGATCACCGCGAGAAAAAGGCCGACCCCCAGGCCGATGAACTTCCTGCGGTTCTCTGCTCGCTCCACGCTCTCTCCACCCCGGATCTCGTCGCCGTCCATGGCACTTTCCACGGCGTCCGAGGCGTTGAGCGGGGTCTCTTTACCGGAGTCCTCGAAGGTCACGGCACCGGAGGTGGGGGCGGCGTCCTCAGGTTCCGGCGGAGTGGTCGGATTCTCGTCTTTCTGAGACATGGGATGTCCTCTCATGGTATGGAACGTCAGCGCCCCACACTAGGGTGGGATAGGGGCACAAACTAATCACCTGCCATATGAAACGGGGTTCATGACAGAAATTTACCCCCGTTTACTTCACCTCCGATACCCCCGCGAGTCTCCCACACGCCTTTCCACACCGTCTACCGGACTTCCGGCCACCGCCAGGCCCAGCAGGTAGCCTGAGGAACGCCCGTTCCCGTCCCCTGCCCCAGGAGTCCCTGTTGTTCCGACGTAAGCCCCGTAAGTCTCCTGCCCTGCCCTCCCCCGGCCCCGACCGTGTCGCCGTGGTGACCGGGGCGTCCTCCGGCATCGGACAGGCGGTCGCCCTGGAGCTGGGTCGTCGCGGACACAACCTCCTGCTCGTCGCACGCACCACCGGCCCGATGGAGCTGGTCCGCGACACGCTGGTCGCCGAGGGCCGGGACGTCGCCGTCGAGATCCACCCCTGCGATCTGGCGGACGCCGGGGCGCGCGGCGTCCTCATCGAGGAACTGGAAAGACGCGACGTGAGCATCATCGTCAACTCCGCCGGCGTGGCGACCTTCGGCGAGTTCCGGAAGCTCGACCCCGCCTACGAGCGCACCCAGTTCGAGCTCAACGCCACCGCCGTCTTCGAGCTCACCGCCGCGGTCCTGCCGGGCATGGTGGCCGGTGGGGACGCCGGGATCGTCAACGTCGGTTCCGTCGCCGGCAATGCCGCGATCCCGAACAACGCGACCTACGTGGGCACGAAGGCCATGGTCAACACCTTCACCGAGGCACTGCACTACGAGCTGAAGGGCACGGGGGTGAGCTGCACCCTGCTGGCCCCCGGCCCGGTGCGCGAGGAGGTCAAGGAGGACGCCGCGCGTACCATCGTTGACCGTGCCACCCCGGACTTCGTGTGGACGACCTACCCGGACTGTGCGACCGAGACGCTCGAGGCGCTGGCCGCGAACAAGCTACGCGTCGTCCCCGGCGGGCTGTCGAAGGTCGCCAACGTGTTGTCGACCTACCTGCCGCGCCGGATCACCGCCCCGCTGATGGGGAAGGCGTACGCCCGGATGGCCGACGAATGACGGCAGAAGACCAGAGAGAAGAAGACATGACACCGAACCAGACCGCCAAGATCGACCGCCTCGTGTGGGCGGACTGCGAGATGACCGGGCTGGACACCTCCCGCCACGTCCTCGTGGAGATCGCCGTCGTCGTCACCGACGCAGAGCTCAAGCCCCTCGACAAGGGCATCGACATCGTCATCCACGCCACAGAGGACGAGCTGGCCGAGATGGACGACTTCGTGACGAAGATGCACGGGACCTCGGGGCTGACCGAGGAGATCCGGCAGTCGACCGTCTCCGTGGCGGACGCCGAGAAGCAGGTCGTGGAGTACATCAGGCAGTTCGTGGCGTCCTCCGGCGTGGCGCCGCTGTGCGGCAACTCCATCGCCTCCGACCGGAAGTTCATCGCGAAATACATGCCTGACCTGGACAACTTCCTGCACTACCGGATGATCGACGTCTCCTCCATCAAGGAGCTCACCCGACGCTGGTACCCGCGGGTCTACAGCGGCCAGCCGGCCAAGGGCATGCAGCACCGCGCGCTGGCGGACATTCTCGAGTCCATCCGCGAGCTGGACTACTACCGTCGGGCCGCCTTCGTCGCCGATGCTCCGGACCAGGACGCGGTGGACGCCGCCTCTGCCGCAGCAGTGGCGGCGACACCGATCAGCTAGACCTACCTGCGCTTTTGTCTTGGATGACAGGCGTGGTCTAGTATGAATCCCGCTGCTTGAGGGCAGCAATGGTGGCTGTAGTTCAGCTGGTAGAGCACCAGGTTGTGATCCTGGGTGTCGCGGGTTCGAGTCCCGTCAGCCACCCCAAACACACGGACCCCGGTTCCTTCGTCACGAAGGCACCGGGGTTTCGTCGTATGTCACCACTGCACCTTGTCCGGTGCCTGCGTCGTGCGCACTGTCATGGAGCGACCCGAATCTGACGGTTCCGTCCCTCCGACACTGCAGATCCGGGTCAACTCATGACACAGGGTGGACTACATCGGCGAGGCCCCTCATACCACGAAGTACACGTGGGAGTGGAGGGCGCAGCCGGGGTTGAAGGAGGCCGCGCAGTGCGGGCAGGCCGGGCCGGTGTTCGCCGCGTAGAGGTCGAGGTACTCCCCCACGGTGAGCCACGCTCCGCACGACCGGCACAGCACGGCCTTCTGTGCCCGGTCGGATGCGGTGGCCGTCGGCCACGGCGTCACCGGATGGTCCTCGGCCTCGTCGTGGCAGTGCAGACAGGGGTAGGTCTGCCCGCAGCAGCGGAAACGGATCGCCACAATGTCCAGCGGTGAGCGCCAGTGCGCGCACCCCACACCGCCCACCAGCGCGGACGCAGATTCGGACGCAGAGTCAGAAGTCATTGACCAGCACCGCCGCGCCGTCGAAGCGTCCCGCCTTGAGGTCGCGCAGCGCGTCCAGCCCGCGCGACATCGGGTACTCGTGCGTCGTCGCGCGCACCCCGTACTCCTCCACCAGCGACAGGAACTCGCGGCCCCGGGCCCGGGTGTTCGAGGTGACCGACCGGATCTCCTTCTCGTAGAAGAGCTCGTTCTCGTAGTTCAGCGGCGGGGTGTCCGAGAGATGGATCCCGGCGATCGAGAGGACGCCGCCCCGGTCCAGCGCCCGCATGGCCGGTGGCACGATGTCCCCGACCGGGGCGAAGAGTACCGCGGCGTCCAGGGGCTCCGGCGGCATGTCGTAGGCACCGGCCGCCGACGCACATCCCAGCGACAGAGCCAGCTCCTGCGCCGCCTTGTCCCTGGTCAGCACGTGGACACGGGCACCGGAGGCCAGCGCAAGCTGGGCGCACAGGTGGGCCGACCCTCCGAAGCCGTAGAGACCGAGCCGGGCGGGGTTGTCCGGGGTGGATTCGGGCAGCCCGGCGCGCTGCAGGGCGTGGTAGCCGATGATGCCGGCGCAGAGCAGGGGCGACAGCGCGGTATCAGACGCAACTTCGGACGCAGCGTCCTCCCCGGTCGGCAGCCGGTACGCGAAGTCGGCGGGCACCACGGTGTACTCGGCGTAGCCACCGTCGGCGTCCCACCCGGTGTAGGTCGAGTGCGGGCAGAGGTTCTCGCGCCCCGACCGGCACCACCGGCACTCCCCGCAGGTCGAGCGCAGCCAGGCGACGCCGACCCTGGCGTCCTTCCAGGACGGATCGGCACCCTCGCCGACAGCCACGACCACGCCGACGATCTCGTGGCCGGGCGTGACGTGGGGATGGTGCACGTCAAGGTCCCCCTCGGTAACATGCAGGTCGGTCCGGCACACCCCGCAGGTGTGCACGTGGACGAGCAGTTCACCCGGCCCCGGGGCGGGCACCGACTTCTCGACGAGCTCCAGTGGGGCGTCCGCCCCGTCGACCGGCCCGGGTGTGGTGACCTGCCAGGCGTGCATGGTGGTGGGGGCGGTGTGCGTGGTCATGCCTCCATTGTGCGTCCACGCCCACTGCACCTGCAGTGCTGCGCCTACTGCCACCCGATGAAGGGGGTGGACGGGGCAGGTTCCGAGGCCGCCGGGCGGTCCGGACGGAAGGACGCCAGCAGCTCAGCAGCCTCTCCAGCCTCCCCTGCACCGGAACCACCATCAAGTTCCTCGGCGACCAGTCGGCCGAGCAGCGCGGACAGCGTCATCCCCGAGTGCGCGACCAGTGCGTAGATCCGGCGGGGTTCATCGGTGAACCCGACGAGCGGGAAACCGTCCTCCGGCACACTGCGGCCGGACAGGTACACCGTCGGCACCGGCACCGGCGTGCCCAGAATCTTCTCCAGTTCGATCTCCATGAGATGACGGACCTCATCGCACACGGCGTCCGTCGACGTCGCGTCCACCGCCTCGGCCACCCGGTGCTCCACGCCCGGCAGCTGTATCCACAGGCGTCCGTCGTGGCGGGGCCGGACATTGATCACGTCGGTGATCACCACCCGGCCCAGCGGCACATCGGTCGGCACGCTCAGTCCCAGGAAACTGTGGGTGCGCGCGGTCGCACCCTCCTGTGCCGCGAGGTCAGCGACCGGCAGCCCGAGCGCCCGCGATCCGGCACCGGCGGCGACGACCACGGCGTCCGGCGTCAATTCGACCCCGTTGTCCAGCAGGACGTGGGCGCTCACCGCGTCCGAGGCCAGGTGTGTCACCCGCCCCTGCTGCACCGTCACCCCGCGGGACGCGAGGTCGTTCAGCAGACCCGCGGCGAACAGATCCGCGTCCAGGTACCCCTCGTCGGGGAAAAACAGCGCCTCCCCGCCGTCGGGAAGCAGGTGTGCCCAGTCCACGACCGGTTCCAGACCGGCCAGGTCGTCCCGCGTCACCGGCTCGACCGGGTAGTGCTCCGCGTACAGCCGGTCGAGCCGTTCGGAGATGAACTCCGCGCGCTGCTCCGGCGTCCCGGCGGACGAGGCGAGCACCGATCCGGAGCGGTGGAACCACTGCCCACCCAGCTCGTCCTGCAGCCGGTCGTGTTCCTCCATGCCCAGCGCGTTGAGCCGGTGGTAGGCGTGCGGCGGCTTGTTGTTCGCGTTGATCCACGCGAACGACCGGTGGGACGCCCCGGCGAACGGCGCCTCGGCGTCCAGCAGGGTCACCGTGTGCCCGCGGGACGCCAGCTCCCGTGCCGCCGTCAGTCCGAGGACGCCCGCCCCGATGACGCAGACGTCGGTGCGCGTCATGCCGTCTGCCGTGCGTGCCGTACGTGCCGTGCGTTCCGCCATTCCATCCACCTCACCACGAGTTTCTCTGCTTCGACGATCAACAACACCGTAACCCCGATGCCGGTGCACATGAGCCACTGCTGCCAGCTCAACGAGGTCAGTCCGATGAGGTCCGCGGCCGGCGTCCACGCGGTCGCCGCCCACTGCAGCACCAGCGCGGCCACCGCGGAACCGAGCAGCAGCGGGTTGCCCAGCGGATTCATCGCGAAGGCGGAGATGTGCAAGGCGCGGGCACTGAACACCTGGAAGAAATTGAACATCACCATGGTGATCAGGGCCAGTGTGCGGCATTCCTCCAGCGCCAGTCCCTGGTCGTTGGCGACACGGTAGACCAGCAGCGTGCCGATGCCCATCCACAGTCCCGTGATGACCGAGCGCATCCACATGTGGGTGTCGAGCACACCTTCATCCTTCGACCGGGGATTCTGGTCGAGTTCGTCGCCCTCCCCCTTCTCGAAGGAGAGGGCGATGTCCTGGATGCCGTTGGTGACGATGTTCATGAACAGCAGCATCACCGGCAGGAAGATCAGCGGTAGTTCGGTGAAGGTGTTCACCACCACCGCGGTCATCAACGCCAGGCCGTTGGAAATGAGGAAGAACGTGGCCTTCCGGATCGAGGAGAAGGTCACCCGGCCGAGCCGGACGGCATCGACGATGGTGACGAAGTTGTCGTCGGTGAGGACCACGTCGGCGGATTCGCGGGCGACATCTGTGCCGGAATCTCCCATCGCCACACCGATGGACGCCGCCTTGAGCGCCGGAGCGTCATTGACGCCGTCACCGGTGACGGCGACGGTCTCTCCGTCGGCTTTGAGCAGCTTGACGATCCGTAGCTTGTCCTGCGGACTCATCCGTGCGGCGACACTGGTGTGCCTGAGCCTCTCACGCAGCTGGGCGTCGTCCAGCCCGGCCATGTCTCGGCCGGTGATCGGCTCGTCGCCGGGACGTCCCAGCCCGAGCCGCCTGCCGATCGCCACGGCGGTGACGGGGTGGTCACCGGTGATCATCATGACGTGGATGCCGGCGGAACGGCACTGACCGATGGCCTCACGCACGCCCTCGCGCGGCGGGTCCATCATCCCCTGCAGGCCGGTGAACTGGAGGTCATGCGGGGTGTCAAGGGACTTCGGAACCGCCTCACCCTCATCGAGCACGCGGGAGGCGGTGGCGATGACGCGCAGCCCGTCAGCAGCCATCGCGTGGTTCGCCTCCACCATCGCCTCGTGGCGGACGCTTCCCCCGCCCATCCCCCGGCAGAAGGACGCCACGACCTCAGGCGCCCCCTTGACGTGCAGGACAAGCCGGTCCGTGCCGTCCTCCCCGGTCTCCCGGCGCAGCGTCTGCGAGTAGGCGTACTCAGGCTCGTAGGGCATGTCCGCCACCGGTGCCGTACTACGCTCCTCACCGGTGACCACACCCCGGTCGAGGGCTGCGGTGGCCATAGCGACATCGACGGCGTCCCCGATGAGGGTGTCGCCGTCAGGGTGGACGGTGGCGTCATTGGTCAGCGCGCCGGTGCGCAGCGACGGGGTCTCGTCGAGACCGGTGGGCGTCCACACGGTCTCCACGGTCATCCGGTTGACGGTGAGCGTGCCGGTCTTGTCCGAACCGATGACGGTGGTGGAACCCAGGGTCTCCCCGCTGGGCAGATGACGGACCACCGCATTGCGGGTCGCCATGCGCGACACCCCCACCCCCATCGCCACCGACAGGACGACCGGCAGCGCCTCCGGCATCGAGGAGACGATCAGCGCGACAGTCGAGCGGAAGGCGTCCCCCAGTCCGGTGCCGAGAATCAGATTGGTGATGAACACCGCGACGCCGACGACGACCAACAGTACGGCGATGGTCTTCTCGAGTCGGTCGGTGAGAACCTGCAGCGGCGTCTTCCCGCTGTCGGTCTGGACCAGGTCGGCGATGGAGCCGAGTTCGGTGTCGCGGCCGGTCGTGACGACCAGGCCCGTGGCACGGCCGGAAACGACAAGCGTGCCGGAGTAGGCCATGGTGACACGGTCGCCGAGCGGGGCGTCCTCCGCCAGCTCGACGCCGTGGTCGGAGACACCGGAACGCTTCGCGGTCGGCAGGACCTCGCCGGTGAGCATCGACTCGTCGACGCGCAGCCCGATGGACGCCGTGATCCGCAGGTCAGCGGGCACCATGTCGCCGGATTCGAGACGGACCGTGTCCCCGGGGACCAGATCCGTGGCCGGAATGCCGGTCACTGCTCCGTCGCGGACGACAGTGGCCTCGGGGGTGGAGAGTTCCGCCAGGGCGGCGACGTCCTTCTCCGCCTTGCGGGCCTGCCAGTAGCCGATCGAGGAGTTCAGCACGACGACGAGGAAGATCACCGCGCCTTCGAACCATTCCTGCTGGATAAGGGTGACGATGCCGGCGAGCAGCAGGAAGATCACCATCGGGGACGCGATCTGCCGCCCGAGGACGACGTACCAGGGGTCGGCGGTGGTCTCGGTGAGCTTGTTGGGACCGTGGCGTTCCCGTCGGGCGGCGGCGTCCGCGGAAGTCAGGCCGGTCCCGGCATCCGGGAGATCGAGAGCGGCTCTGACCTCTTCGATACCGGTGGTGTGCCAGACGGGTGCGGTCATCGACGGTCAGCTCCCTGGAAAGTACATGTCGTTCACTTCCCGAGAGTAGAACCCACCCGCCGGTGCTGCACGGGACCCGACGCAGGGGTCACCCCCGGATGTGAGAGGCAGGTAGCGTGAGCACCATGAACACCTCGGGCAACCCGCTGCTGCAGGACGGCGTCGACGGCGTCTGGTCCGTTTTCCTGCTGGCCACCGTGATCCTGATGTTCGTCGGGTTTCTCCGGTGGTACCGGACCAGGCCGCAACTCAGCACAGGTGAGGCGACGGCGTGGTTCTTCGTGATCTTCCTGGTCCCGGTGCTCGGCGGCGGCGCCTACCTCTACCGGGCGAGGACGCTGCGCGACCCCGGGAAATGACGGTGGACCGCCACGGACAGTCAGTCCAGGTCACACCTTCATCGAGATCTCGGTGCCACCCTGGCCAGGCACCGTCACCGAGACGAAGTCACCGGAGTTGCGTACCCGGTCCAGGTACCCGGCGTAGTCGGATGCCACCGAGACCACGTTGTCGCAGGCCACCAGCGCTCCGAGGCGCAGGTGCGGGATGAGGAGCTCCAGGGCCGGCAACGCCATCGGGATCCGGATGTCCATGAGGACGAAGTCCACCGGCCGGTCCAGGTCAGCCAGCGCCGCCAGCCGGGGCGGCAGGGTCTCCAGCAGGTCACCGGCGAGGATTTCGGCGTGCTCATCGACCCCTGCGTCCGCCAGGTTCTTCTCGGCGATCTTCACCTTCCCGGGTTCATGCTGCGTACCGATAACCAGGCCGTCCTCCCCGGCGTCGATCCCTACGTCCCGCACTGCGGCGGCAAGGTAGATGGTAGACACCCCGAATGATGCCCGATCTCGACGACGGTGCGTGCCCGGATGCTGCGACACAGCAGATGGCACAGCGCGGCCTTCTACGGATCGAGCGCCACCATCTTGTCGGCGAGCATCTCCTTGCCGGAGTCGGTCTGGGTGGAGTCCCAGTTCCCGGTCCCGAACTTCGCCTTCACCATCTCGCGGATCAGCGGCCAGATACTGCGGAGGAACTGGTGCCGGTTCTGCGCGTGAAGCCGGTCGACGACCTCGCGGGCCCGGGCGTCGAGTGGTGAGGGTACGGTCTTCGACGTTCTACTCATGTCAGGCGACCCTAATGTTCGATCGACGCCAGCGGAACCCCCTTTCCCCGGGGCATACGTACCGTGGGGTCATGGATACCGCCAGCGTCCTGAGCATTCTTTTCGCCATCGCCGTACTCGGCGGCGTTCCGTTCATCCTGGCCATACTCGCCCTCGTCGTGTTCCACCGCAGTGAGGCCGCCGAACCCTCCAGATTCATTGACCCGCACCGAAAGTTCGGCAATACAGTCACTGCTCTGGCAGGCATTGTCGTGGGCGTCCTACTGTGGGCCGCATGGATCAGCTGGGGGAACTTCGAGTACCCGACCTGGGCGATCGTCGGATGTGTGGTCACCTCCGTCATCGCGGTCATCGCACTCGGATTCATCTCGCGGTGGCGCTGGACCGGCTCTTTCGTCGGCGCCCTCGGTGGCCTGTTCGGCTTCTCCACCGCCTGCGGCATCCAGATGGCACACAGTGACGACACCGCGCTGTGGGGTGTCGGCTACATGATGATCGTCATCGGCGGCGGAGTGGTTCTCGCCCTGCTTGCGAGCGGAGTCATGCTGGTCCGGATGCCGAGGATGCCGCGCACACCGACGAAGGGTCACCCCTGACCGTCCCTAAGCTGTCCGGTCCCTCCTCTAGGGTGGGGCGCATGAGCCCGACCGACGCCGCCACTACTCCCGCCGCCTCCACCACCGACCTCCGCACCCGCGCCACGGAGATCCTCCGCGAACTCACCGGACGGGCGGACGCCGACTTCCGCGACGGCCAGTTCGACGCCATCGAAGTACTGGTCAGCGACCGGAAACGCGTCCTCGTCGTCCAACGCACCGGCTGGGGAAAGTCGGCGGTGTACTTCGTCGCCGCCCGACTGATCAGGGAAGGCTTCGGCGGCAGCGCAGGCCCGACCCTCATCATCTCGCCGCTGCTCGCCCTGATGCGCGACCAGGTCGCCGCCGCCGAACGTGCCGGGGTGCACGCGGCGACGATCAACTCCGCGAACGTCACCGAGTGGGATGACGTCCTCACCGCCCTGCGGGAAGGACGCCTCGACGTGCTGCTCATCTCGCCGGAGCGGCTGACCAACCCGAATTTCCGCGAGCGCGTCCTCGACCCGCTGCTGGGGGCGACCGGTGCCGGTGCCGGTGTCGGCATGATCGTCGTCGACGAGGCGCACTGCATCTCCGACTGGGGCCATGACTTCCGGCCCGACTACCGCCGGATCGGCGCACTGCTGGCGTCCCTGCCCGCCGACCTGCCGGTGCTGGCGACGACGGCGACGGCGAACAGCCGCGTCGTCGACGATGTCGCCGCCCAGCTCGGGGCGGACACCGCCGTCATCCGCGGCGCGCTGTCGCGCGATTCCCTGCGCCTGGGCGTCGCGCCGACCGCGTCCCCCGGTCACCGGATCGGCTGGCTGGTCCAGCACCTCGGGGACTTCACCGGTTCCGGCATCATCTACTGCCTCACGGTCTCCGCCGCCGAGGACACGACCCGTGCGCTCAAGGACGCCGGCTGGGACGTCGCCGCCTACACCGGACGCACCGACGCCGAGGACCGCGCCCGCCTGGAGCAGGCACTCAAGGACAACAGTCTCAAGGCACTGGTGGCGACCAGCGCTTTGGGCATGGGCTTCGACAAACCGGACCTCGGGTTCGTCGTCCACCTCGGCGCACCCAGTTCCGCTGTGGCCTACTACCAGCAGGTCGGACGCGCCGGTCGTGCCACGGAGTCCGCGGACGTCCTGCTGCTGCCCGGCGACGAGGATCCTGACATCTGGGAGTACTTCGCCACCGCGTCCATGCCCGAGGAGGAGGACGCGCTGACTGTGCTGGGCGCCCTGGCTGACTCCCCCGCTCCCCTGTCCGTCCCCGCGCTGGAACCTCTGGTCGGCATCAAGCGCACGAAACTGGCCCTGCTGCTCAAGACCCTGCAGGTCGACGGCGCGGTGGACCGGGCCGGGTCCGGTTTCGTCACCACCGGCGCGCCCTGGTCCTACGATGCGCCGCGCTACGCCGCGGTCGCCGAGGCCCGGAAGCGTGAGGCGCAGGCGATGCTGGACTACGAGGCAGGTCAGATGTGCCGGATGCGCTTCCTCGCCGAGGCGCTCGACGATCCGACCGCCCACGACTGCGGACGCTGCGACGTCTGCACCAGGGTCTGGTGGGACGCCACCGTCAGCGCCGACAACGAGTCCGGGGCACGCAAGGTGCTCTCCGGTATCGGTGTGCCCGTCGATCCGCGGGGCCAGTGGCCCTCCGGGATGGAGAAGGTCGGCGTGCAGCTCAAGGGGAAGATCCCGACCGACGAGCGGGTGGCGGAGGGCCGCGCCATCGCCCGTCTCACCGACCTCGGCGCCGGCCAGGTGCTGCGGAGCTTCCTCGCCGAGGGCGCCGAGGACCTGCCGGTGCCGAAGAACATCGCAGACTGGTGTGTCCAGGTTCTCAAGGAGTGGGGTTGGGATGAGCGTCCTTCCGTGGTCGTCGGCATGCCCTCGGTGACCCGACCGACGACGGCGGGTGACCTGGCGTCCGGCCTGGCGACGATCGGGCGGATGGTGGACGCCGGGTCGTTGGAGCTCACCCGCGATCCCGGAACGCCGGACGTCAACAGTGCCTTCCGGGTGAAGAACCTCGCCGGTGCGTTCGTGGTCTCCCCCGGGACTGCGGCGGCGGTCGAGGGGAAGGTCGTGCTGCTGGTGGACACCGAGGTCGGGTCGCGCTGGGCGATGACCGTGGCCGGACGCGAGCTACGTCGCGCGGGTGCGACGGCGGTACTGCCGTTCGCACTCGCCCTGCGGGGTTGACGTTGAGCGGGGCTGACGTTAACGCGGGTAACCGTCCGGTAGTACTGCCGTAACGCGGCACCCGTTCCAGTGGCGGTACCGGGGTCGCTGCTTTAACAGTGAGGACACTGGACCGACATCAGCGCTGTTTACCGTGAGGAGACGATGTTCATTCCGAGCATCCGTTGTACTCCCCATGACTGCGTCACAAATGGAGCTCTGCGCTGATGATTGATCCACAGGAATTGGCGGACGTCGCCTGGGTACTGGCCGCGATGACGGTCGTCCTCCTCATGTTCCCCGGTATCGCCCTGTTCTACGGTGGCATGTCCGGAAAAAACAATGTCCTCAATATGTTTGCGATGACCATGTCGACCCTCGGCACGGTCACCGTCCTCTACGTCCTGTTCGGGCACAGCCTGGTGCTCGGCGACTCGCTCGGTGGCGTCATCGGCGACCCGACGACATTCTTCGGCCTCGTCGGCAATGAGGACAGTGGCGTGGACGGCGGCTTCTCCGTGACCTCGGATATGGCGTTCTACACCATGTTCGCGTGCATCACCGTGGCGATCGTGGCCTCCGGTGCACTCGGCCGCATGAAGTTCTCCGCCTGGATCGTCTTCTCGATGGTCTGGGTCACGCTGGTCTACTTCCCGCTCGGACACTGGGTCTTCGGCGACGGCTGGATGGGCCGGGTCCTCGACTTCCACGACTACGCCGGTGGCACCGCGGTGCACATGGCCTCGGGTTTCGCCTCCCTGGCGCTCGCACTGGTGCTCGGCCCGCGGAAGAAGACCGCGAGCCGCCCGCACAGCATGCCCCTGGTCCTGCTCGGCGCGGGAATTCTGTGGATGGGTTGGATGGGATTCAACGGCGGCAGCGCCGGCGGCGCGAACTACGTCGCCCAGTACACGATGATGACCACGGTGTACGCCGGAGGAACCGGCATGCTCGGCTTCATGCTCTACGAGAAGTTCCGCCACGGTAAGTCCACCGTGCTCGGTCTCGCGTCCGGTGTGATCGCCGGGCTGGTCGCCATCACCCCGGCCGCAGACGGCGTGGACCCCTTCGGCGCACTGGCCCTCGGACTCATCGCCGGAGCATTCGTCGCCTGGGCATGTACCTGGAAGACGAAGCTCGGGATCGACGAATCCCTCGACGCCTGGGCCGTGCACGGTCTGGGCGGCATCGTGGGTGCGCTCTTCGTGGTGTTCTTCGGGTGGGCGACCTACACCAACGACGAACCGATCCGGGGCATCTTCTTCGGCGGAGACATCTCACTACTGTGGGGTGAGCTCGCGGCCATCGCCGTCACCTGCACCTTCTCCTTCAGCGTCACCTGGATCATCGTCAAGGTCATGGACAAGACGATGGGGATCCGGGTCAACGACGAGGACGAGGACGACCTCGACTTCAAGCTCCACGGCGAAACCGCCTACGACTACAACTAAGGAGAGTGACCATGCTGAAACTCGTCACCGCAGTCATCAAAGGCACCAGGCTCGACGCCGTCACCACCGCACTCGCCGACAAAGGCATCGGCGGGCTGACCGTCACCGAAGTCCTCGGATACGGCAATCAGGGAGGACGCAAGGAGGTCTACCGCGGCAGGGAGTACACCGAGAACTTCCTGCCCAAGTCCAAGATCGAGGTGATCGTTCCCGCCGACGCCGTCGAGGACATCATCGAGACCATCGTGCAGGCAGCCCGGACCGGCGCCGGGGAGATCGGCGACGGAAAGGTCTGGGCGAGCGAGCTCACCGGACTGGTGCGGGTGCGCACCGGCGAGCACGGTACCGACGCACTCTGAGCGGGACGCTGCGGGACTAGACTGGGCGGGCGACAACACCGCTATCAGAAAGGTCCGCTGACGTGCACGGAGAATACAAGGTCCTCGGGGGAAAGCTCATCGTCGTCGACCTGGAGGTGACGACGGCGTCCGAGAAGGATCCTGGCGTCCTCACCGGTGTCCGGATCGCCGGCGACTTCTTCCTGGAGCCGGACGAGGCACTGATCCGGATGACCTCCGCCTTGGAGGGCGCGCCGGCTGACCTGTCTGCCGAGGGCTACACCGAACGGGTCACGGATTCGTTGCTGCGCACCGACGTCCTGTTCGGCATCACCGCCGAGGGTGTGGGCATCGCGGTGCGTCGGGCGCTGGGCCATGCCATCGACTGGGACGACATCGACTTCGACGTCATCTACGGTCCCGCGATCGACCCGATGCTCAACGTCGCGATGGACGAGACACTCACCGACGATGTCGCCGCCGGACGCCGCAAGCCCTTCATGCGGCTGTGGGAGTGGAATTCCCCGCAGGTCGTCATCGGGTCGTTCCAGTCGTACTCCAACGAGATCAACCAGGAGGGCGTGGACAAGTACGGCATCACGGTCTCCCGCCGCGTCACCGGTGGTGGGGCGATGTTCATGGAGCCGGGCAACTGTGTGACGTACTCCCTGGTCGTCCCCCAGGCACTCGTCGACGGGCTGAGCTTCGCCCAGTCCTACCCCTTCCTCGACGAGTGGACGATGGAGGCGCTGAAGAAGGTCGGCATCAACGCCCACTACATCCCGCTCAACGACATCTCGTCGGACCAGGGAAAGATCGGCGGGGCGGCGCAGAAGCGGTTCTCCAACGGGTGGATGGTGCACCACGTGACCATGTCCTACGACATCGACGCCGAGAAGATGCTCGAGGTCATCCGTATCGGCAAGGAGAAGATGAAGGACAAGGGCACCCGGTCGGCGGTGAAGCGGGTCGACCCGATGCGCTCGCAGACGCAGCTGCCGCGTGAGGAGATCCTCAAGGTCTTCCACGACACCTTCAAGGAGAAGTACAACGCGACCGAGGGCGAGATCACGGCGGAGGATCTGGCCGTCGCACAGCGGCGGTGCGACGAGAAGTTCTCCACCGAAGAGTGGACGCACCGGCTGCCGTAGGCGGAATTCACCTCGGTCGGGCGCCCCAGGTTGGTCCGAGACTGTCAGACCAACCTGCAGCGCCCGACCCACGATGGTCCCCGGACATGACGACAGGGCGGCACCGTGACGGTGCCGCCCTTTTCTATGTCCGGCTGATGCCGGTCAGTACCAGTCAGTGACTAGCGGGCGCTGACCTGACCGAACTTTCCGGCGATCGGCTGGATGACCAGCGGGCGGGCCGCGGAGACCAGGGCGATGACGACGGCGAGGCCGAACACGAACCAGACGAAGCCACCGAGGTTGGAGGAGTCGTTACCGGCGAACATGTGGTTGAGGTTGTGCGTCATGCCGGTGGTGAAGACCAGGAAGACGTGGACGAAGACGAAGAACACGAAGAAGATCATGGTCGGGAAGTGGATCTTCCGGGCGACCGGGGCCGGGTAGAGCTTGTTCAGCTTCTTGGCCTCGGACGGCCACCACTCGCTCATGCGCAGGCCTGAGATGATGGCCAGTGGGGCGGCGACGAAGATGACCAGGAAGTACATGATCTGCTGGATGGAGTTGAAGTTCGTCCAGCCGTTCTCGGCGGGCCACTCGAAGGACGCGTACTGCAGTCCGGCGGAGATGGCGTTCGGGAAGACCTCCCAGCTGGTCGGGACGATGCGCGCCCAGTGTCCGGTGACGAACAGCAGGACAATGAAGATCAGGCCGTTGAGCATCCAGAACAGGTCCAGCGAGGTGTGGAGCCAGAGGTTGATGCTGATCTTCTTGCCGCCCTTCTTGGGCTGCCAGACGGCCGGCGGCTTCTGCTGGGTGCGGACGCGGAGTCCGGACTGCAGGATCAGGGCCATGAACAGGAAGTTCAGGTAGTGCTGCCACCGGGCCCAGATCGGGAAGCCTTCATCGGGGGCGATGGACTCGGCGGGCTCGTACTCGCCCGGGTAGTCCTTCATCCAGCTCTCCATGAAGTCGAGGTGGATGAACCAACGGACAGCGACGACGATGATGATGGCGGCGATGAGGGCGGCACCGAAGATCATCGCACCCTTCTTGCCGAGGCCCTTGACGGCGGCCCAGGCGCTGGCGGCCACGCCACCAACGCCGGCGACAGCCATGCCCCAGAGGTCAGCGACCTCCATGCCGAAGATGGTGAAGGGTTCCTTCTTCTTCTCGGGCTTCGGCTTGGGCTTGGCGGCGGTGGTCGTTGCGGCGGCAGCCGGAGCACCGGCGGCGGGAGCACCGGGGGTTGCCGGAGCACCGGGGACGCCAGGAGCGCCGGGGGCGGCCGGGGCTGCAGGAGCACCGGCAGCGGGAGCGCCGGGGGCGGCCGGAGCTGACGGCGCACCAGGGGCCGCCGGGGCGGCAGGCGCACCAGGGGCGGACGGTGCGCCCGGGGCGGCAGGCGCACCAGGAGCAGCCGGAGCACTCGGGGCGCCGGGCGCACCAGGAGCAGCCGGAGCACCCGGGGCCGCAGGAGCTGCCGCGGCAGGCGCAGCGGGAGCACCCGGGGCGCCGGGCGCACCAGGAGCAGCCGGAGCACCCGGGGCGGCAGGCGCACCAGGAGCAGCCGGAGCACCCGGGGCGCCGGGCGCACCTGGGGCACCCGGCGCACCCGGAGCGCCGGAGTTCAGCTTGATCGGGCCGGACGGAGCGGCCGGGGTTGCAGGCGCGGCGGGTGCAGCAGCCGGAGCCTCAGCCGGGGTCGCCGGAGCTGCGGCGGCGGGAGCCGCGGGTGCGGCAGGCACACCTGGAGCTCCGGGAGCACCCGGGGCGGTCGCGTTCAGCTTGATCGGACCGGACGGAGCGGCCGGAGCAGCAGGCTCGGCCGGAGCAGCAGGCTCGGCAGCGGCCGGTGCAGCGGCCGGAGCAGGCGGCTCGGCAGCGGCCGGAGCAGCGGGCTCGGCCGGAGCAGGCGGCTCGGCAGCGGCCGGAGCAGCGGGCTCGACCGGAGCAGCGGGGGTGGCCGGTGCAGCCGGGGTTCCCGGTGCACCGGGAGCACCCGGTGCAGTGAGCTTGATCGGAGCACCCGAGGGCGCCGATGCCTTCGACGCGGCGTCGCCGTCAGGCTGCCCGGGCGTGCCCGGGGGCGGGGGTGTGGTCGACATTGTCTAGTCTCCTCCTGCTTTTACTCGTCTGTAGCTGCTCGTCTGTGGCACTGCTGAGTTGCGTTTGAACTGTGATCCGAAGTTCGTCAAAGTCGGCGTTCACGACGCTGAAGATCATAGCGTCCACCTGCCGATTCCTCCCATTTTCCGGAAAGTCCCGATAAGCAATGCGTAGAAATCTTCTTTTGTTCTGCGAACGATGTCCCTACAACTCAACCAATCTGAATTGATAACTACATCGCACAGAGGATAACCCACCGCAGTGCGATGTGTCGAAAATCGCACCAGTCGAGAGGGAGAGACGCAAACCACTCTCACCCAGGAACCGAAGCGGTCAACTCGCAGTTGACTACAGTGAATCTAGGTGTCATGTTATTACACATCGGGAATCCCGTCCCACCGGCAGTACGGATCGCCCGGCTCACGCCCCCTGGAGCTCCCGTGGCCCTACTCCGTACCGCGCAGTGACGTCGCGACTGAACTGGGACAGATGCCGGTACCAGCTTCGGACGCCGTCAGCCCGGAGGAGAGCATCCGTACTGTCGCCTGTAACCACACCGTCGTACGCCACTGCAGCAGCGTCATCCCGGTTTCATCCCTGAACCGCGTATTCAGCGTCCTGACGGTCAGACCCACCGACGCCGCCCACTGCGCCGGCGTCCGCTGCTCGCGCAGGTCACCCAGGATGACGTCCGCCACCGTCGCCACCTGGACCGAGGCCCACGAGCACGACATGTCCGCGGCGACCCCCGGCACCCAGGCCTGCCGCAGGACCACCGACCTGTCGTACCCGGTCGGCCCCACACCACACTGGTTGGCCATGACATGCTGCAGCAACGCGGGCACCTCGTATTCCGGCATCGTCACCGGACCACACCTCTCATCCAGAGTCACCTCGGCGACAGTGAACGTCAGTGGAAGCACCATCGCACCCGCCCCAAGCTTCACCCCGTGGCCGCGGTAGGCCGGCATCCACGCGACCTCACCCTTGGCAACATCGAGGATCCGCCCACCCACGGTGAGCCGCATCGACCCGCGGTACACCCACAGAAGCAGGTGGAAGCCGTGGTTCAGACTCGGCGGAGCGGACGCCGCCGACCAGCCCGGAGGCCCCGATGGAAGGACGCCCGGTGCGTCCGCGGCGTCCTGACCGTCCCGCCACGCCGTGGGCGTGAGACCGAACCGCGTGCGGAACGCCCAGATGAACCCGGTCGACGTCCGGAACCCGACGGCCGCGGTGACCTGCGACACCGACGTCCCGGGGTCACGCAGCAGGGTCAGAGCGGCGTCCAACCGGACCTCCCGACGCCACGCGGCGAAGGTCAGTCCGGTCTCCACGACAAAGGCGCGGTGCAGCGTCCTCTCCCCCACCTGCACAGAGGATGCCCACTGGGCCGCGGTCCGGTCCGATGCAGGGCCCTTCACCAGGGCTCGTGCCACCTGCCGCACCTGAGTATTGCGGGGCATCGGCGGCAAAGTCGACGCAGAAGACGGACCGGCGCTCCCCCGCAACCACTCGACGATCTCCGCCTCCCGGTACCCGCGTTCCCGGATCGGCGCGATGGACGCGGTGAAGTGGTGCCGTAGCCAGTCGTTGTACTCCTCGCCCGGGGTGAAGACCTGCGGGGTGTCCGGACCGTCCGGCACCTCCCCCGCATCGATCCGCACCGGCACGACGACGGCTCCCGGTGCGACGGCGAGCGCGGCGTCCTTCCCCGGAGGAAGCAGGACGCACCGCCCGGCGGTCAGTCGTTCCACCTCGCCGCAGTGCACGGAGACGCTGCCGGTGTGACACCACAGCAGGAGGTACCCGCCGCCAGACGACAATGTGACGCGGAACGGCGTCAGATCATCAAGCACGGGGCAGTCAGGTACGACGGGAAAGCATGAGACGAAGCATAGCCTGCCTTTTCGACAACATGACTTCAGGATCTCAGGAGAACCCGTGAAACTGTCCCGCACCCTGCCCGCTGCGCTGCCCGGCGCCGTCCTCGCCCTCGGCGTGACCGCCTGCAGCTCCGATGACTCGGATGACAACAACACCGGTAAGAGCACCGGCACTGCGACCGAGTCAGCGTCCTGGCCCGTCACGGTCGAGCACACCCTCGGGTCATCGACCATCGAGGAGAAGCCTGAGCGGATCGTCGTGCTGCACGAGGCCGGCATCGACCCGGTGCTCTCCCTCGGTCTTGAGCCGGTCGCCATGTTCGAGATCCAGGGTGGCGACGAGAGCATGCCGTGACCGGAGGGAAAGATCGACTGGCCGGAAGACGCCGCCCTGACCGCCGACCGCACCGCCAACCCCGAAGCGATCGCGTCCTACGACCCCGACCTCATCGTCCTCGGCGATGTTTACACAGATGACGCAAAGTTGGCCGAGCTCGAGAAAATCGCCCCGACCCTCGTCTACGACTGGCCCACCGACGGCCCGGCGTGGCAGCCGATCCTCGACGGTGTCGCCGAAGCCACCGGGCTTCAGGACAAGGCCGCCGAGGTCAAGGAGAAGTACAACGACCGGATCGCCGAAATCCAGGAGGAGTTCCCCGGCATCGACGGACTTACCTACAACTCGGCGATGCTCAACCAGGGTCAGCTGGTCTACTCCACCAACTCCATGTTCGAGGACCTCGGCATGGTCCAGACGGACGCACAGAAGGCGGCCGGCGCGCGCGGCACCGTGTCCCTGGAGCGGCTCGACGAACTCGACGGTGATGTGCTGGTCATCTACGACCCGGCCAGTGAGAAGAAGCAGCTGGAGGACAACGCCCAGTTCGCCGCGTTGCCTTCGGTGAAGAACGGTTCGCTGATCTGGCAGGACATGGCGCTCGGCTATGCCGTCACCACTGCGTCCGGCCCGATGAGCCCGGACTGGGCTGTCGAGCACATAACCCCGGAGCTCACCGCCGCGGTGAAGTAAAAACTCCAGCGTCGGCGAGGGCCCGGAGGGGTTACCGTGTGTCAATGCCAGACTCCCCAGAACGCACTTCACCCGGCGCAACCGTAACCACCTCAGCCATGGCGATCATCGACGCCGCCACCGCCTGGCTCTCCCCCGACATCCACAGCTGGGGAGCGTCCCGCGAGACCGTGCAACGGTGGCTGGAACCGGAACTCGGGCGTCTCGACAACGGCGACTTCGGTACACAGGTCCGCGACGCGGTCGGGCTTCCCGTTACCGACCCCGTTGATGTGGGCGAACCGGGTTATCGCCCTCCCTCACGGCGAGTGGGCTCTCGCCGGCATCCGATTCCGGGACCGCAACCTCGAGCGGTGCTTCGTGGATATCATCGCCACGTCCCTGCCGGCGCGTCCTGAGTCGCTCGCCACCCTCGCACCGGCACTGGAGTTCTTCTCGGAGTTCAGCCCGAAACGCCTGCGTATCGTTATCCCGGATCTTGACCTGTTCACTGCGTCCGGCGACCCTGCAGCACCCGACACCGAGCCCGATCTCCGCGTCGTCGCCGCTGCGCTGGATGAGGCAACCCCGTTGTCCACGGGCTATGTGTCACTGGTCAGCACCAACCCCGACGCTGCGTCATCGCTGGCGGAGCAGATCTACGGTCGCATCGCGGCCGACAACCCCGTCCTCCTGGAGTGGTCGCATCTCTCCACCGCCTCCTGTCTCTCTGATCCTGCGGACGAGGGCCTGCTGTTCACCATCCGGTTCCGCGACGAGGACGCCGGGGTCCTCGCGCTCCTCCGACAGGACGACTACGGGCTGGCCGGCTGGCTTGTCGAGGAGAAGTGCGTCGACCCCGCGTTCAGGGGGCACAACCTCTCAGCGGCGGCGACCGTCCTCGTCATGCGGCAGCTGGCGTCCCATCCGGACTGCGCCGCGATCAGGGACGCCGACACCCGGCCCGTCATCTGAGGCCACATCCACAAGGACAACGGGTCCTCGCTGCACAGTGCCTTCGCCGCAGGACGCCGCGACGTCGGCGGGCATCTCTGGGTCACACCGGAGGGCTACCCCGGGTTCTGGGTGCCGTTGTCACGGACCAGGGAATTCGGGGCTACCTGTACGGGCCTGACGTTGATAGTATCTGCTATATGACCACTACAGAAGCAGTTATCGACCAGATCAGCGCCCGGGCCCAGGATGCGGACGAACTCCGGGCGCATGCCGCCGAGATGCTGGTGTCCGCCGTCCGCACCGGACATGCGGCGGGTCTGACCCAACGACAGATCGCGGACGCCGTCGGTCGCAGTCAACCGGAGGTGTCCCGGTTACTCCGGTTCCACAGCACCACTCCACTGGGCCAACGGCTGCAACGACGCCGACCGCAGGTACTCGAGATCCTCAGAAAGGCCGGCGTAACCAACCCCCGGGTGTTCGGCAGCGTCGCCCGTGGCGAGGACCATGAGGATTCCGACATCGACCTGCTTGTGGACCTGCCCGAGGGGTTCGGCCTGTTGTCTCTTTCCCGACTGGAAGGACAGGTTGCTGAGGCACTGGGCACTCGTGTTGATATCGTCCCGGCCAGTGCTCTGCGCGTGCATATCAGCCGTTCCGCTCTCGCTGATGCGGTGCCGCTGTGAGCAGGACGGACAGGGAGAAAAACACGGATGCACTGAACCACATCGAAGCGATGCACCGCCATCTCAGTCGTCAGAACCTGTCAGACGAGACCGTCGCTGACGCGGTCTCCATGAGGCTCTCTGCCGCAATCGAATCATTGCGAACAGCTGATGGTGGCCTGGAATCCCGACTCTTCGGTGACGACTGGAAGTTCATGTGGGCCATGCGGAATCGTCTCGCTCATGGCTACATTTCTGCCGATCTGGGCATCGTGAGAACCACGGTGTCCGAGGATCTCCCTGAGTTCGAGAGAAACCTCCGCCGCAAACTCGACGACCTCCACGACCCGTGCGAGCTGGACAAACTGGACTGACCGCCACTCACCCCTCCCGGGTCAGCTGCACCAGCGTCTGCTCAGGAGTGGTCAGCGCCCGCAGCGTCCCGATCCCGGTGATGACCGCGGCGATGACCACCCCGGCGAGGATGACGTACATCAGCGCCAGCTGCGTGGCGACAGCCTCCAACGGGTCCATGCCCGCCAGGATCAGGCCCGTCATCGCGCCCGGCAGGAAGACGATGCCGAGTGCTGCGGTCTGCTCGACCTGCGGGGAGATCGCGGTGCGCAGCGCCGATCGCAGCAGCCGGGAGGACGCCCTGCGCACGCTCATTCCCAGCGCCAGCCCGGCCTCGACCTCGGCACGCTGGTCGGAGGCGAACTCCGAGACCAGGGTCGCCGCAACCACCCCGACCTTCATCGAGTTACCGATGACCATCCCGGCCACCGGAACCAGTGCCCTGCTGTTCAGCTCGAAGATCCCGAAGCCGAAGATGACGGCCAGCGAAGTCACCGCGATGGTCGTGTAGGCGGTCACCGAGATGAGGAACAGTCCCGGTACCCGCGGCGCACGGCGCGTCACCGTCATGGACGCGAAGCCGATGATGCCGACTGTCCATGCCCAGGACCACCAGATCGACGTGTCCGGGTCCACGAGCAGCACCAGTGCGAAGCCCACGATGCCCATCTGCACCAGTGAGCGCGCCACGGCCACCACGATCGGCCGGTTGAGTTTCAGGTGGAATCCGCTGGTCACGGCCATCGCCACGGCGATGAAGATCAGGGAGACCGCCAGGCCGACCCAGCCGACGGCACCTCCGTCCCCGCTCATGCGGTCACCTGACCCGCATCGATACGGATGGACCGGTCGGCGATCCGCTGCACCTGCGCCGGGTCGTGGGAGACCCAGAGCACCGAGAGGTCGCGTCCGCCCTGTGCTTCCGGTGCCACGAGCCGTTGCGCCAGCTCCTCGAGGACGCCGGTGGCATCCTCGTCGAGAGCGGAGGTGACCTCGTCGGCGAGCAGTACATCGGGTTGGGTCGCCAGCGCGCGGGCGAGGCAGAGCCGCTGTGACTCGCCGCCGGAGAGCGTGTCCGCCTCGCGGTCCAGGTAGGACGCCTCCAGGCCGACCTCGGATAACAGAGCGGTGGCTGCGTCCTCTTCGAGGGACCCGTCGGCGGCGCGCAGGTTGTCGAAGGCGGTGCCGGCGAAGACCGTGGGCCGCTGGAAGACCATGGCGACCTGCCGACGCAGGGTCAGCGGGTCGAGGGAACCGAAGCCGGTCAGCGGGGTGCCGCAGTAAAGGATCCGTCCGGACGTGGGCACTTCCAGCAGATTGCAGCAGCGCAGCAGCGTCGACTTGCCGGAGCCGGACGGTCCGGTCACCGCGGTGATGCCGCCGGTCGGGATGTCGAGGGTCACGTGGTCGAGGATGGGGCGTCCGTCACGGACCAGGGTGACGTCCTCGAAAGCGAACAGTGGCTCGCTCATGACAGCTGGTCCCGCAGCTCATCGAGCACCGCACCCGCGGCCGCACTGCGGTCCGGGTCGGACGCCGCGACCGCCAGGACCAGGGCCTCGAGCACCACCACGGTCGGCGCATAACTGGGGCTGTACCCGGGATTGCCGCGCCCCACACCGAGCACCACCGCGCACTGCGGATCGACGGTGTGGACACCTTCACTGAGCTGGACGACCGGAATGTCGAGTGCCGCAGCCCGCCCATAGAGGACGCTGACCTCCACGGTCGCCCGGTCGTAGGACATGAGCACGACGATGTCACCGGCGGCGAAGGCGGCGAGCTCGTCAGCGAAGGAGCGTCCGCTGGACCCCGCAGCGACGGACCACACCCCGACGCGGCGGAAGCGGTGGGCCGCGTAGTCGGCGATGGACCGGGCCGGGCCGGAACCGACGAGGACGACGCACCGGGCGGCGATGACCTCGACGGCATCAGCGAGTGCATCCTGACGGACACGTTCCGGAAGAACGCCGACAGCCTCGGCGGATTCGGCGATGTACCGGGTGACCTCACTCTCCGGCTCGTACACGAGTGACCGGATGGTGCTCTCCATCCGGCCTGCCCGGGACAGCTCGACGGCAAACTGTTCACGCAGGTCATCGAGGCCGTCGAAGCCGAGCTTACGGACGGTGCGCACGACGGTCGCGTCGCTGGTGCGGGACGCCTCGGCGAGCTTCAGTGCGGAGAGGTACCCGACACTGTGGGGATTGTCCGCCATGAATTCAGCGACACGGATCTCGGCGGGGGTGAGTTCACTGCGGTGGGCGGCGATGCGGTCTACCAGCTGCATGTCGTGGACACTACAGTATTCATCGCAGAACGTAGTGAGCACTACTTCACGCCCACCCGAGGGTACGCTACCTTTCTGTCCTGCCAGGTTGACCGCGTCACGGTGGTTGAACTACTCCCTGTCCACCCTCTCGCGGTCAACCTACGGCTCACCTTGCGGCTCAGGCCGAGAAGATCATCAGCGACCTCAAGGTCGAGTACTCCGACGCCTTCACCATCAACGCCGCCGGTCCGAACTCGCTGCGCTGGTTCCTCGACCGGATCACCCCGACCATCGAGAAGTTGAAATAGGCACTGTGCTAAACATATCCAACGCCAACTGAAATAAACGTCATCACCTCCTGGTCCTTCCAGATGGAGGTGCCGATCCCCGAGGACATCGGTCCGCTCCTCGTCCCCGGTGAAACGCCCATCGCCGCGTACAAGACCTTCCGTGATTCCGCTGTCTTCACCGACCGACGGCTCATCGTCCGGGACGCCCAGGGCCTGCGCGGCAAGAAGGTCGAGATGTACTCCCTGCCGTATTCCTCGATCAACATGTGGTCCTCAGAGAACGCCGGGACCCTGGACTTCACGGCGGAACTGGAGCTGTGGACCCGGGCCGGGAAGATCAAGATCGGGCTCGGTCGAGGTGTGGACGTCCGCCGCCTCGACCAGCTCATCGCGAACATCCTGCTCGGCAACCACTGACGCGGACGCCAGACGCCGAGTTCACCCCGGATACATCACAGCCCGTGCCACATCCGACCCCCGAAAGTGACACAGCGCGTGATGTATCCGGAGTGAACACCTCACGCCCGCCCTAGGGTGCGCAGCACCGAGCCCCAGCCGACGACTTCGGCGGCGGTGAACTTCAGACCGGCGTCCGCGATGACCGTCTCCAGCTCCGTCACGGTGCGGAAGCCGCCACCGGTCAGCGTGAGATTCAGCAGGTCAGCCTCGGCATCGTGCTCATCAGGCCCTTCGGCGTGGTCGATGTCCTGGGTGTCCTCCAACAGCAGGATGCGTCCACCCTCGACCAGAGAGCACGCCGCCCTCCGCAGCGCGAGCACCGCCTCGGCGTCCGCGATCTCGGTGATGGTCCCGGCGAACAGGATCGTGTCCGCCGGCGCCGTCTTCTCGTAGACCGACTGCTCGACAATGCTGATCCGGTCACGGGCGGCGGCGTCGACCACGGCAGCGGGCAGATCGGCCCGGAGCCAGGCGGCCGGCGTCGGCAACGCGACAATCTCCACCTGCGCCTCGGGGAATGCTGCGACGAGCTCGGCGGCCAGCACATTCGCATCCCGGGAGTGCAGGACGATGCGCTGCGGGCCTGTCCCGGCGCCCAATGACTGCGAGGCCGCCAACAGGCCGGCCATGAAGGACGCGAGACGCGCCGTGTTCTCCAGTGCCCGGTCCGAGAACCTCGGATCAACCTGCAGATCCGTGTAGGGATGCCCGGTGACCTCCTCGTACACCGGACGCCCGGTACGCACCGCCTGTTCAAGCCTGCGGAGGGCGAGCTCCTGGCGGGCCATGAGTCCGTCGTCCAACAGGTACTCGAGAACATCCTCGTGGGTGAGGTAGACCCCGGACTCACTGAGCCGGTACTCCTCAGGCCGGTAGTCGCCGGCGGCGGACGCCGTGGAGCCGGGACCCGTGGACCCGACCGGCTCGACCAGCTCCAGTACCTCCAGGTAGCGCAGGAGCTTCCGCAGCGCCCGGTCGTCGGCACCGGTGGCCTCCACCAGGCCGGCGACCGTGGTAGTGCCACGGTTCAGAAGTTCACCGAGGCCGAGATTAGCCGCCGCCTGGAACTTCTCGAAGGCGGTCTCGTGGTTGTCGGCGTCGACAACTGCAGCGTCCCCTTCGACACTCTCCACCCTCTCCCGCTTCCGGTATCCGGTGAAATCGATCCACGCCTTGTCCAGGCCACGCTGCTCGATGAGGGGACGCCGCAGGTCACGGACCACGGACTGCTCCCCCCGCCAGCCAGGCGAAACATTGCCCACCCTGCCAGTCGGCGGCGGCGACAGCGTCGGCCAGAAAGGTGGATGCCTCGGCGGAGACTCCGTTGCGCGGTAACCAGGTGACTTCCATGTTCGGCAGCTCGCGTAGGTCGTAGACGTGGGACTCCTCGGCGACCTCGAGGAAGACCTGTCCCCTGGCGTCCGCCGGGAGATCCTCGAGGAAGCGGGCGATCGCGGGCGTGGCGGCGTCGTCACCGGCGATGAGCAGCCAGTCCGCACCTTCCGGCAGGCTCCTGGAAGAGGACGGCCCGGCGATGTGGATCCTCTCGCCGGGCTGGGCACGGTACGCCCAGGTCGTGGCAGTGCCCAGGCCGTGCTTCACGAAGTCGACGTCGAGTTCGCGGGTGTCGGCGTCTCACCGGCGCACGGTGTAGGACTAGCTGAGCGGACGCCGCTCCTTCGGGAACTTAATGCCGCCGTCCTTGTGCAGCGGAAGTACCGGCTCAGTTTCGCCCGGGTAGGCGAAGATCAGCTTGATGTCGTCGCCGAAGCCGGTGGAGGTGAACTCCAGCTGGTCGACATCCTCCGGAGTTGTCAGCGCATCGTGCTCGTCGCCGGTGAGGGTGACGCGCCGAAGGCCCGGAGTGATGTCCGCGACCCTCTTCACCTCGAGTTCCCGCAGTGCGATGGGGTGGGCGGACGGGCGCGACGGGGCACAAGGGTCTCCTGGATGGTGGGGGGGGATTAGCGGCAGAATTGTCCTCGGGCTAAGAACCCCCGCCGCCTGGCAGTTGGCCTGGACTGCCGGGTAGTTGACTGTGCGGTTCATGCAGCACATCTGCGTCAGGCACGAATCGCGGATTCTGTGGCACAGAATCGCGGATCCGTGCCTGACGCAGATCTGAAGCCTTCCAGGTACGACTCGACTGGGTGGTCCTGGCAGTTGCGACCACCCTGTCGAGTAGCACTGGGAGCTGCCATCCTGCCCGCCGTCCCCGACAGTGCTCTGACAGTGCCCTGACGCATCGTCGAGTACACGACGCCGGCGCGGGCATGGGTGTCGTGAACCGGAATCACTACCCCGCAATAGCAGGTAGTACGGCACACCGCTCTCACTACGCACTCTCTCATCACCCCCCAATCTCACCCCCGACACAGCCGCGCAGTGAGGCAGCGTAACCCCGACGCGAACAGGAACAATGGCGTTTCTCGGACCTCATCCCGGTGAGGCGTCCCATATCTGTACTTAGGCTGCGCTTGGAATATGGCACCCACATTTCGCTAGGGTGCAGAAAGAGATTTCCGAACCTGACGTTCCGAGAGGACTCCCCCGTAATCATGCGTACCCTTTTCCGCGGCAACCGCCGTCGCCTGGCGCCCGTCGCCCTGGCCGCCACCGCCTTCCTGGCGGCCGGCTCCCTCGTCGCCTGCTCCGATGACGACGACAGCAGCACCGACGGCGACACCCGCACCGTGACCGACGCCCGCGGAGAGGTCGAGATCCCCGCCGACCCGCAGCGCGTCGCGGCCTTCGACAACCGCATATTCCAGGTCCTCGAGGACTGGGACATCGACCTGGTCTCCGCACCGGTCACCCTGATCCCGGACTCCATCACCAAGTACCACGACGACACGGACATCCACGACACCGGTTCTCACCGCGAGCCGAACCTCGAGGAACTCGTCGCCGCCGATCCTGACCTCATCATCACCGGCTACCGCTACTCCAGCCAGTACGACGAGATGAAGGAGCTGCTCCCGGACACACCGATCCTGGACCTGAGCTTCGACAAGGACCTCGAGAGCACCGACGAGGACGCCCCGGCGACCCAGTCCACCGAGGACACCCTCAAGGACATCACCAGCCTGATCGGTGAGGTCTTCGACAAGAACGACGAGGCCGAGGATCTGATCTCCGCCTTCGACGAGGCCAAGGACCGTGGCAAGGAGGCCTACAACTCCGACGAGACCGTCATGGGCCTGGTCACTTCCGGCGGCGACATCAACTACGCCGCCCCGTCCACCGGTCGCTCCGTCGGCCCGATCTTCGACATGCTGGGACTGACCCCGTCCTACGACCACGAGGGTTCCACCAACCACCAGGGTGACGACATCTCCGTCGAGGCCATCGCCGACTCCAGGCCGGACTGGATCATCGTCCTGGACCGTGACGCCGCCGTCTCCGCCGACGAGCCCGAGTACCACTCCGCCCAGGAGCTCATCGCAGACTCCGAGGCCCTGAAGAACGTCCCGGCCGTCCAGGATGACCACATCATCCTGCTGCCGAACGACTTCTACACTACTGAGGACATCGAGGCCTACACCGAGGTCCTCAACTCCGTCGCTGACGCCTTCGAGGCCGCCAAGTAGTTTCCGGCACCACTCCCGCCTCACGCCCGGCCCGCCGACCGACTCCCCCCGAGTCCGTCCTGGGGGCCGGGCTTCGGCACGATTCAGGACAGGACCGACATGACCGTCGCTACCCCGGCTCCGCCGGAGGACGCACCACCGCGCAGAGTGTGGCGCACCACCTGGCCGATGCTCATCGGCATCATCTTCACCCTCGGGCTGCTGTTCGCCTCGCTGTTCACCGGCGTCTACGACATCACCGGCGGCGAGGACGGCTGGGACATGTTCTTCATCACCCGCGTCCCCCGCACAGTGGCGCTGGCGCTCGCCGGCGCAGCGATGGCCATGTGTGGCCTGGTGATGCAGCTGCTGACCCAGAACAAGTTCGTCGAACCGACCACCACCGGCACCACCGAATGGGCCGGGCTCGGCCTCATCACGACGATGGTGCTCATTCCGGGTGCGTCCCTGACCACCCGGATGATCGGTGCAATCATCTTCTCCTTCGTCGGCACCGGCATTTTCTTCCTGTTCCTTCGCCAGGTCCGGCTGAAGTCCTCCCTCATCGTGCCAATCGTCGGCATGATGCTCGGCGCGGTCGTCGGTTCCGTCTCCACCTTCGTCGCACTGAAGACGGACATGCTCCAGCAGCTCAGCATCTGGTTCACCGGCTCCTTCACCGGCATCGTCCGCGGACGCTATGAGCTGCTCTACATCGTGCTCGTCGTCCTCGTGCTCATCTTCATCGTCGCCGACCGCTTCACCGTCGCCGGTCTCGGCAAGGACATTGCCACCAACGTCGGACTCAACTACAGCCGCGTCCAGCTGCTGGGCATCGGCATGGTCGCCGTGGTCACCGGCATCGTCACGGTCGTCGTCGGCAACCTGCCGTTCCTCGGTCTCATCGTCCCGAACATCATCTCGATGTTCCGTGGCGACAACCTGCGCTCCAACCTGCCCTGGGTCGTCATGCTCGGCATGTGGATCCTCATTCTCGCGGACATCTTCGCCCGCACCGTCATCGCACCCTTCGAGGTCCCGGTGTCCCTGGTCCTCGGCATCCTCGGTGCGGTCGTCTTCGTGTTCCTGCTCGTGAGAGGACGCCGCCATGCCCACTGACGTCACCACTGCCACTCCCCGCTCCACACGGACCAGCGGCGCCTTCACCACCACCGCCCAGCGCACGAAATACATCGTGCTCGTCGCGGTCCTGGTCGCCCTGGCTCTGCTGTTCACCGTCCTGCACATGACCTACAACAACCCGGTCCCCTTCGGCGGGAAAGGGTTCTGGCGCATCGTCAATCTGCGCCGGGACGCACTCATCGCCATCGCGCTGGTGGCTCTCTGCCAGGCCTTCGCCACCGTGGCCTTCCACACCGCGACGAACAACCGGATCATCACCCCGTCGATCATGGGCTTCGAGTCCATCTATGTCGCGGTGCAGACCTCGGTGATCTTCTTCTTCGGTTCCGTCGGGCTGGCGTCGTTCGACGGCACTCCCGCGTTCCTCCTGCAGTCCGGGCTGATGGTGCTCTTCGCCGTGGCCCTGTTCGGCTGGCTGCTCTCGGGCAAGTTCGGCAATATCCAGGTGATGCTGCTCGTGGGTATCGTCCTCGGTGGTGGCCTGCGGTCCCTGTCCACCTTCATGCAGCGGCTGCTCGACCCGAATGAGTTCGACATCCTCACCGCCCGGACCTTCGGGAGCATCGGCAACGCGGACACCGACAACTTCGGTATCGTCATCCCGGTCGTGCTCGTGGTCTGCGTCCTGCTGTACCTGCGTAGTCGCCGGCTCAACGTGGTCGCCCTGGGTAACGACACCGCCAACAACCTCGGGGTGAACCACCGACGGGAACTGATGATCCTGCTGCTGCTCATCTCGGTCCTCATGGCGATGACCACCTCCCTGGTCGGACCGATGACCTTCCTCGGCTTCCTGGTCGCCACCATCGCCTACCAGCTGACAGACACCTACGACCACCGGCTGATCTTCCCGGTCGCCGCGCTCATCGGTTATGTCTTCCTCACCGGTTCCTACTTCATCATGCGGAACTTCTTCGACGCCGAGGGCGCCGTCACGATCATCATCGAGCTCATCGGAGGATCCGTGTTCCTCCTGTTCATCCTGCGGAAAGGCCGCCTGTGATCTCCTTCGACAACGTCTCCCGCGCCTACAGCGACGAGGTCACCATCGGCCCCGTCAGCTTCGACATCCCCGCCGGCGGCATGACTGCACTCGTCGGCCCCAACGGCGCCGGCAAGTCCACCCTGCTCACCATGGTCGGACGACTCCAGAAGCCGGACACCGGCGCCATCACCGTCGGAGGCGAGGACGTGTTCAAGACGCCTTCCGGGGAGGTCGCCAAGAAACTGTCCATCCTGCGGCAGGAGAACCACTTCGTCACCCGCCTGACGGTGCGCCAGCTGGTCGGTTTCGGACGCTACCCGCATTCGCACGGTCGCCTGAACGTCGAGGACGAGAAGCACATCACCGAGGCCATCGACTTCCTCAACCTCACCGACCTGGAGAACCGGTACCTCGACCAGCTCTCCGGCGGTCAGCGGCAGCGTGCCTATGTCGCCATGGTGCTGGCCCAGGACACCGACTACGTCCTGTTGGACGAGCCGCTGAACAACCTGGACATGAAGCACTCGGTCCAGATGATGAAGCAGCTGCGTCGAGCCTGCGACGAGCTGGGACGCACCGTTGTCATCGTGCTCCACGACATCAATTTCGCCGCCCGCTACGCCGACCACATCTGTGCGATGGCCGACGGGCAGGTGACCGTCTTCGGCACGCCGGAGGAGGTCATCCGGGACGAGGTGCTCTCCGGGATCTTCGGCACCCCGGTCAAGGTTCTGCAGACCGAGGACGGCCCTCTCGCCAGCTATTTCTGAGTGAGAGCCCACACTGCGTTCCGCCGCAGAACAGGCAGGTGACCGGCGTACTCTCGGTGGTATGAGCACTTCCCCCCAGTCCCCCGCACATAACCCCGCCGCCGGCCTCCTCGCGTCCCTCCGGAAGCGGGGCGTGAGCTTCCTCCTGTGGCGCGGCATCCTCGCCGTCCTCGTCGGTATCCTGCTGCTGATCTCCCCCTTCGGCTCCGCCACCGTCTTCGGCATCATCGTCGGTGCCTGGATGATGGTCGACGGTCTGTCGACCGTCGGCCTGTCCTTCCGGCTGAAGCAGCAGAACACCCCCTGGGGGTGGGTGCTCACCGACGGCGTCATCCAGACCCTGTTCGGCCTGCTGGTCATCCTGTTCCCCGTGACCTTCGCCATCATCAGTGCGTTCTTCGTCCTCGGTTTCATGGCGATCGGCATGGTCCTGTCCGGCATCGTCCAGCTCGCCGCCCCGGTCGAGAACCGCAGTGGCTGGACCATCGCCGTGGGCATCATCAACATCCTCTTCGGCGTCCTCCTCGGCGCCCTCGCGATCTTCAACCCGGTGGACAATGTCGTCACCCTGTCGTGGCTGGCGGGCATCGCGGCTCTCGCGCTCGGTATCTCCCTCATCGTCTTCTCGGTGAAGCTGCGTAATCTCGACAAGTAGAGCGGGCCACGGGGGACGGGGGTAGGTTCGGAGACTATGAGCGCAGCCGAGCCCCACGTACCACTGTCCCTGCTCGATTTCGCCACGGTCTACCGCGGCGAGACTCCGCGGGACGCCTTCTGCCGGTCCGTCGACCTGGCGCAGAAGGCCGAGGAGCTCGGCTACACCAGGATCTGGTACTCCGAGCACCACAACATGACCTCCATCGCGTCCTCCTCCCCGGCAGTGCTCATCGCCCACATCGCGGCGAAGACGGAGAGTATCCGCCTCGGCGCGGGAGGGGTGATGCTCCCCAACCACGCACCGCTGGTCATCGCCGAGCAGTACGGGACGCTCGCGGAACTCCACCCCGACCGGATCGATCTGGGCCTCGGCCGTGCCCCGGGGACGGACGCCCGGACCGTCGCCGCACTGCGCCGCTCACCGCAGAATGCCGAGAACTTCCCCGAGGATGTCCTGGAGCTGCAGGGCTACCTCGCCGGACGCTCCCGGGTCCAGGGGGTGGAGGCGATCCCCGGGGCGGACACCAATGTGCCGCTGTACATCCTCGGATCCTCCATGTTCGGTGCCACGCTCGCCGCACAGCTCGGCCTGCCGTACTCCTTCGCCTCGCACTTCGCCCCGGACTCCCTGGTCCCCGCCGTGAAGGCCTACCGCGAGTACTTCCAGCCCTCGGAGCTCCGCCCGGAGCCCTATGTCATCGCCGCGGTGAATGTCACCGCCGCGGCCACGGAGGCCGAGGCGGCACGGCAGAGCGAGATCGTGCGTCGTCGGCGCGTGGAGTCGATGGCACTGAGGGGACGCCAGGTCGGTGAGGAGGACCTCGACCTCCTCATGTCCTCGCCGGCGGCGGAGATGATCCTGTCGATGCTGCGCTACCACGCGGTCGGCACCGGTGAGCAGGTCGCCGAATACCTCGAGGGCTTCACCCGCCACGCGGACGCCGATGAACTGATGATCTCACTGCAGTCCCCCACCACCGGGGAATCACTGGAGTCCATGTCGATCCTGGCGGACGCGTGGGGGATGCGCACGGCCTAGCGTCAGCCCCGCACCTCCGCCAGATGGTTGCGCCAGCCCCCGGTGGCGGTGATCTCCGTCGCGTCCGCCACGGCCTCCGGCTGGCAGGTGAACCCGGTGACCCGCCGACCGTCGGAGAGCGTGATCTCGCCGAGTGCCATCGGGGCGGGCAGCTGGCCCAGGAACCGGGCCAACCCCGCCGGGGACAGCACCCACTCCTCCCCGGCGATGGCCGCACCACCCTGGGCGACCGGTCCGGTCATCCCGGGCTTCGGCGGTACCGTGTCGAGGGCGAAGAGCCGGTAGTCGGGGCTGGTCTCCACGTCCCCAGCGAATACGGCGCCGACAGCGGCCAACTGGCTGTTTAGCGGTTGTCCACGCAGATGGGCTCCGACGACCACGACGGAGGTATGTTCCACCCGGGCAGCGCGGATCCAGGACCCCGGGGTGCGCCTGGCGGCCGGGTCAGTGTCCAACGCGGTCTCCGCCCCTGCACCAGTCAGTCGCGCGGCGATATCCGCCGCCACCGCGTCCCCGAAGGCCGGGGCCAGCACAGTGACCCCGAACTGCGCGGGGCCCGCATCGCCCCGCCCGTTGTCGGGCACCGTGATCCATGGAACTGCGACACCGCACAGATCGAAGAGGTTGCAGAAGTTCGTGTACGTCCCCATCGCCGCGTTCACACCCACCGGGTCCGCCGTGACCTCGGCGATCGTCGGGTGGAAGGGCGCGGTGGGGATGAGCACCGCATCGAGGTCGTCCCAACCGGCCATGATGCTGGCGCGGCGTCGGTCCAGGTCACGCCGGGCGGCGAGGACCTCGGGGCCGGAGAACCGTCCTGCGGCGGTGATGATGCCGTCAACGGTGGGATCCACCGCGTCCTCCGGGGTGGCCGTGGCGACGAAGGCGCCGACCGCCTCGGCACGCTCGGCGACGATCGGGGACTCGTAGAGCATTCTCGCCGCGTCCAATGCGGGGTCCAGGTCGATGGTCCGGATCCCGCATCCGGCGTCCCGCAACGCGTGCACAGCGCTGAGGAAGGCAGTCCGCCAACTCCCGGACAGTTCCGGCAGCTCGGCAGGGACACCGATGACCGGGGTGGCTGGGGCCGCGAAGCGGACATCAGCCCCGCCGTCGCGGTCTCCGGTGGTCGCCAACACCGTCATGACCTGCTCAGCGGTGTCGGTCTGCCTGGCGAAGACGGTGACGCAGTCGTAGCTGGCGCAGGCCGGGACAACACCCTTGGTCGAGACCACCCCGAGGGTGGGCTTGACACCGGTGAGTCCCTGGAGACCGGCCGGTACACGGCCGGAGCCTGCGGTGTCGGTGCCGAGGGCCGCGTCGACAAAGCCCAGCGCCACGGCGACAGCGGAGCCTGAGGAGGATCCGCCCGAGATCCGCGCGGGGACCCGCGAGTCACGGACGGTGCCGTAGGGCGACCGGGTGCCGACGAGTCCGGTGGCGAACTGGTCGAGGTTTGTCTTGCCGATGACGGTCACCCCGGCGGCACGGAGGGCGGCCACGGACGCCGCGTCCTCTTCCGGGGTGTAACGGAAGCCGGGGCACCCCGCGGTGGTGTCGAAGCCGAGGACGTCGATGTTGTCCTTCACCGCCACGAGCATGCCGGTGAGCGGTCCGGTCGGACGGGTGAAGGACGCAGCCAACGCGTCATGCGCGTCCTCCCTGGTCAGCAGGGAGAGAAAGACCTCGGGACGGTCAGCGGCGGCGATGCGGTCGTAGGCGGCGTCGAGCGCGACAGTGGCCTCCTCGACGGTGCGGTAGGGCGCGACAGTCACGGTCACTCACCGACCTTCACGGTCTTGAGGTGCTTTTTCCCCCAGGGGAAGGCACAGAGGCCGAGAAGGACGCAGGCGATGATGGTCAGGGGACCGGCCCACTGCAGCAGCGGCATGTCGCCGGAGGGGTTGTAGATTTCCGCCCGCGGCCAGGAGAGGTTGACCACCATGAGGGCGCCGTAACAGACGGCGAGGATGTTGATGACCACGCCCACCGGTCCAAGGGTGAACAGGGGCTGTCCCTCGGCGTCGGTCTCCCGGCCCCGCTTGCAGGGCCAGCCCTTGAGCCGCTGGATCAGCAGCGGCACGGTGACCGCGAGGTAAGCGAGGTAGATGAGAATGATGCACACACTGGTGAGGGTGGCGAAGATGGCGTCGTTTCCGACGTTGACCAGCAGGACCACCACGCAGAGCACACCGATGATCACCGAGGGAAGGATCGGGGTGCCGGTTCTCGTGTTGACATGGGAGAGGACGGCGGAGAACGGCAGGCGGCCGTCGCGGGCCATGGAGAACATCAGCCGGGACGCGGCGGTCTGGATGGCGAGGGTGCAGATGAGGATCGCGATGGCGACATCGCAGAGCAGAACGGTCCCCCACGGTGAGGAGAGCACGGTGTTGAGGACGTAGGGTAGGCCCTCATCGGCGAGGCGTCCGTCAGTCAGGGACGGGGCGGCCATGAGGGCGCCGAGGATGAGCAGGGCGCCACCGACGGCGGAGAGGGTCAGGGCCTGGCGTATGGTCTTCGGAGCGACCCGACGCGGGTTGCGGGTCTCCTCGGCGAGCTCGCCGGCGCTGCCGAAGCCGACCATGACGTAGGCGGCCATGAGTCCGGAGGCGATCCAGGCCCAGATGTAGCCGTCCTCGGTCCCCGGCAGCCCGGTGTCGAAGACGACATCCGGGCCACGGTGGGAGTGTGTGAACAGGGCGAGAATGATGGCGACGACGCCGACAATCTCACAGCACACACCGATGGTGGTGACGTAGCCCATCCATCGGACGCCGATGCAGTTGATGACGGTGGTGATGACCAGAAGGACAGCTCCGAGCAGCACGGCGTTGGCCGCGCCTGAGGAGGAGGTCAGGGCGGGGTCGTCGCCGATGATCTGAAATCCGGACCAGACCGAGGGCAGGACGACCTGGAGGGCGATGGCGGCGGCAGAGGCGGTGACGATCTGGGCCAGGATCATGAACCAGCCGCCGAACCAGCCGAGGATTTCGCCGCCCATCCGTCGTGACCACTGGTAGATGGCCCCGGAGACGGGGTAGCGCGCGGCGAGTTCGGCGAAACAGAGCGCCACTGTGTACTGGCCGATGAAGACGGCGATCCAGGTCCAGAAGAAGGCCGGCCCGCCGAAGCCGAAGCCGAGGCCGAAGAGCTGAAAGATCGTGGTCAGGATGGAGACGAAGCTGAATCCGGCGGCGAAGGAGGAGAATCGGCCGAGGCTGCGGTGCAGCTGTTGGTCGTACCCGAATTCGCCGAGGTCTCCGGCATCTGTGCCGGAGGTCGGGCGTACCCCGGTGGCCGGGGTGATGGGGACTGACATGTGCGCGATGTCCCTTTCTGGGCGAAGGATGGAACCTGGCTGGTTCCTGTCATTTGAAAGAAAGTCAACGGGACGGATGTTTCAGTCCTGTATCGTCGCGGTTCTGGTCTGGTTTCCTTCCTGGCGCCTGACCCGCAACACAGCCCACCCCGCCGGTTCAACCGGCACCGGTCCCCGGGTGGCGGCACAATGGACGCCGTGTCCGAACACCCCGTCCGCCGACAGAACTCCCCCACGCCCCGACCACTGTCGCCCGCTCTGACCTCCCTGGTGAACGATCTGGCCAGTGCCCGGCGCGCTGACGGTCCTGACGGCGACCCCCTTCCCCTCACCGCCCGGTGGTCGACCGCACTGAGCGACCGGCTCGACGACAACCTGGCCGCCACGGGATCCGTCGGCCGCGGTGAAGCCACCCCAGCAAGTGACCTCGACGCCATCCGCCTCGCCCCCGGCCCCACCCCCGGGTTCACCGGGCTGCTCACCGACGGCATCATCGGGGATGACGACGGCGTCTCACCGGCCACATCGGTTCTCCCGGGCGACCGCGCAGCCTGGACCGCCGCCTTAGCCGGCTGGTGCGCCCGCCCTGGCGACGACCGCGGGGTGGTGAAGACTGGCCTGGTGGCGGACGCCGCCGACCCTGTCGGTGAGCTCCCCCGTGCTGCCGCGGCAGCGGTGCCCGGGACGCCGATGGTCACCGAGATGCTCCGCGACGCGCTCTCCCACACTCCCCCGCGCACCACCGGACTCTTCCACGCCGACTCCTTCGCACTTAAGGAGGACCTGCTCACCCCGGTGGTGAAGATCTCCCGGTGGGCGGCCCTCACCAGTGGCTCCGCCGCCTGCGGAACCGTAACCCGGCTCACCGATGCCGCAGCCGCCGGCCTGCTCGGCCACACTGAAGCCGTGGCCCTCAGGGAGTCCTACCGGGCGGGGTTGGCCCTGTCCCTCGACCTGGCGCTGGGTACCGGTCCAACGAGCATCTTTGAGCGCCGCGGTCGCGTGGTGTTCTCCGCCCTGCCCCGGGAGCGGTCCCAACGTTTGCGCCGTGCCGTTACGGACCTCCGGGGCGTGCAGCGCACGCTGCGGTACCGGTTGTCCACCTCGTCCTACACGGAGTTCTGACATGGCTGACGCGGCAGGTGTCACCGACCGGGCCATCGAGGACGCCCACCTGGCCGACATCCACCGGGCACAGCAGATCGAGGGCTGCGACACCACCGACCTCCACGAGGAACTCCGTCGGATCCTGCGCACCGGCGTCACTCCCCCGGAGCTCATCACGGATCTTGTGGACCGGGCCCGGGTATCCGCCGCGGCGCATCCCTCGCCAAGGCGGTCCTCTGCCGACCGCTGGTTCCGGTCCCGCCCCTACTTCGACAAGCGACACATGGTCCTGCGCAATCTGCAGGGTCTGACCGGGCAGTCCGCGCTGGACACGCTTACCGGTCGGCTCAGCGCGCTGCGCACCGCGGAGCTTCTCAGCCCCCGTTCCGACGCTCGGCTCCTCCCCGAAGTGACGAGGTCAGACACACTGCAGGTCCTGCACCGACGGCTGTTCGGGGATGTCTTCGGCTGGGCCGGTGAGCTGAGGACCGTGAACCTGTCCCGCCAGGATCTCTCGTTCTGCCGCCTGCCCCAGGTGGAGCACCATCTCAACCTGTCCCTGCTGGCACTGGACCGCTGTCTGGAGGCGCGTCACCGTGGCGATCCACTCCCGGCCGAGGCTCTCGCCGCCTTCCTCGCCGAGTACATTTGGGCTCACCCCTTCCGGGACGGCAACGGGCGCAGCGCCATGGCCGCACTCATGCTGTTGACGCCACCGGGAACCCTGTCCCGGATCAGCCGCGCCGCCTGGTACCGGGCATCCGCCGCGTCGGTCACCGCCACGGGCGCCGCCGAGGCCACCGCCGTTGACGGAGCGGACGGTGCCGGGGTCGCCGATCCAGAACCCTGGTTTCGCCTACTCTCAACGGTGTAACCCCGTGTCCACTGTCCCTACTGGTTCCCCACTGGAGATCTGCATGCCCACCGAGCCGACCGGCCGCCGACCAGGACGCCCACGGGCCGGAACACCCCGCCTGACCGGGGAGGACACAGCCGCCGAGATTCTCGATGCCGCGGCGGAGCTGTTCACCACCGAGGGCTTCGGCTCAGTGACCACCCGCCGTCTCGCCGAGGCCGCAGGCATCCGCCAGGCGACGATGTACCACTACTTCCCCAACAAGAAGGCGATCCTGCACCGTCTGCTGCTCGCCACCGTCGAGCACTCCCTCGACCTGGCCCGGGAACTGTTGGACGGGGTCACCGACGGATCCGCCCTGCAAGCCACCGGAATGCTCCGCCAACTCGCCCGGCAGGATGCCGAACTCCTGTTCAGCGACACCTGGAACGTCGCCTCCCTCTACAGCACCCCCGAGGTCAACGACCGCTCTTTCACCGAGTTCCACCAGCTCCGTGCGGAGCTGCGCGCCGCCTACACCGAGTTGGGGCGCCGGGTACTCGGCGCCGACGACCCCTTGCTGCTGGAGGTGCCGTTCCACATCGTCGAGTCCGTGGTGACGCTCCGGTCCACGCTGACCATCACCCCCGACGACGTCGGACGCTTGACCGACGCCGTCGCCGAGGCGGCGGTCAGTGTCCTCCGGCGCTGAGCTGGACGCTACCGCGCGCCCAGGCTGATCAGTGCCTGTCCCTGGGACACCTGGTCACCGATGGCGGCGAAGACTCCGGTGACCACACCATCAGTGACTGCGACCACCGGAGACTCCATCTTCATCGACTCAAGTGACGCCAGCCGGTCACCGGCTTTCACCTCATCGCCTTCGCTGACGAGCAGCTGCCAGAGGGTGGACGGCAGTTCCGCGTAGACCGCGGTGGACCCCTCCGGAATCTCCACGGCCCCCGGGTCGGCGGCCACCACCGGCTCATCACGGATGTCGAACTCACCGGACTCGCGCCAGCGCCGCTTCTCCTCCTCGAACGCCACCGACTGCATCTCACGGAACTCGGCGATGCTGTCCGCGTTCTCCGCGAGGAACTCCCGGTACTCCGCATAGGAGAAGGTGCCGTCGGTGGTGTCGGCGATCCCACGGCCGGCATCGGTCTCCGCACGCAGCCGCATGAGCTCCTCGTGGCTCACCGGATACCATTCAATCCGGTCGAAGAACCGCAGCGCCCACGGATCGCCCTGGAACAGTCCACCGGTGCGGTAGCGGTTCCACATCTGCGTGGTCCGGCCGACGAACTGGTAGCCGCCCGGGCCCTCCATGCCGTACACGCACAGGTAGGCGCCGCCGATGCCCACCGCATTCTCCGGGGTCCAGGTGCGGGCCGGGTTGTACTTCGTGGTGACCAGGCGATGCCGCGGATCCAGCGGCGTGGCGACCGGGGCACCCAGGTAGACGTCGCCCAGACCGAGGACGAGGTAGCTGGCCTCGAACACCGTGCGGTAGACGTCATCGACAGTCTCCAGACCGTTCATCCGCCGGATGAACTCGATGTTCCACGGGCACCATGGGGCGTCGTCACGCACACCGTTCATGTACCGCTCAATCGCCAGGCGGGTCTGCGGGTCATCCCAGCTCAACGGGAGTCGCACGGTGCGGGACGGGACCACCAGTTCCTCGGTGTCCGGGATGTCCACCTCCAGGTCACGGACCAGCTCCACCAGTTCGGTGGGGCGGATCACAGACGGATCGGTGTGGATCTGCAGGGACCGGATCCCCGGGGTGAGATCGAGGACGCCGGGAACAGCGGCCTCCTCGAGTCGGTCCATAAGGACCTGGACACGCATCCGCAGGCCGATGTCGAGCTGGAGCTCACCGAACTCGACGAGCAGGTTGGCGTCCCCGGAACGACGGTAGGTGACGGACGGGCGTCCCTTCTCGTCCCCGGTGCCCTCATCCACCGCGATAACGCCGTGGTCGGAGTCCCCGCCGGCGATGGTGTCGGGGCCGTCCACCGCGGTGCACAGTTGACGCACCCCGACGGCCTCCGCTTCACGGACGGGGACGAACCGGACCGTGTCACCCGGACGCAGCTGCCCCAGCTTCCAGAGATCCCCGCTGGCCACCACTGCCGGGCAGACGAATCCGCCGAGGCTGGGCCCATCGGGTCCGAGGATGATGGGAGTGTCTCCGGTGAAGTCGAGGGAACCGATGGCATAGGCGTTGTCGTGGATGTTCGACGGGTGCAGGCCTGCCTCCCCGCCGTCTTCACGCGCCCAGCCGGGGCGGGGACCGATGAGGCGCACACCGGTCCGGGCCGAGTTGAAGTGCACCTCGTAGTCGGTGCTGTAGAGCACCTCGATATCTTCCGGGGTGAAGAACTCGGGAGCCTCGTGCGGGCCCTCGGTGACGGCGATGTGCCAGGCGTTGGTCAGGGCCGGACGCTGCCCGGCGGGGACGGATGCCGGGTCGGTAACCACAGCGGACGCTTTGCCGGATGCGACGCGCAGAACGTCACCGGCCTGCAGCGCACGACCGGCGTGACCACCGAAGCTACCGAGGGTGAAGGTTGAGGCGGATCCCAGGTAGTGAGGCACGTCAATGCCGCCTCGGACCGCGAGGTAGACCCGCATGCCGGTGTCCGTCGTGGAACCGACCGTGAGCACCTGTCCGGCGGAGACCACCACCGGCTCCCACTGCGCCACCGGCTCACCGTCAAGGGTGCAGTTGACCACCGCGCCAGTGAGACAGATGACGGTGTCACAGGAGAATCTCAGTGTCGGCCCGTTGGCCGTGCACTCCAGGCCCGGCGCGGATTCGGCGTTACCGACCGCGGTGTTGGCCGCACGGAAGGACAGGTCGTCCATCGGACCGGACGGCGGGACGCCGATCTTCCAGTAGCCCTTCCGTCCAGGCCAGTCCTGGACGGTGGTGAGCATGCCCGGCGCAAGCACGTCGATGCGGGGATCCGGGTCGGCGGTGGTCGTCAGGGTGAGGGTGGAGTGGGTGACGGCCCGCAGGTCAGCGTTTCCGGTCATCTCGCGCAGCAGGCCGAGGTTGGTGACCACGCCGTCGATGCGGGTGTCGTCGAGGGCGGTCCGGAGGGCGTCGAGGGTATGGTCACGGGTGTCGGAGTGGGTGATGACCTTGGCGATCATCGGGTCGTAGAAGTGCGATATCTCCTGTCCGGTCTCGATCCAGCCGTCGACGCGGACCGTGGCGTCCGCACCGGCGACGGGACCTGCGTCGGGAAACCGCGCGTTGGTCACGACTCCGGGGCACGGCGCGGACTCCTTGTCGGGGTCCTCGGCGTAGACCCGGGCCTCCACGGCACAGCCGGTGGGCAGCGGGTCAGCGTCGAAGATGGTGGTGTCCAGTCCGGCGTCCGGGCCGGTGCCGCCGACGCCGCGGGTGGCCAGCAGCAGCATCCACTCGACGAGGTCCACCCCGTAGACCTCCTCGGTCACCGGGTGCTCGACCTGCAGGCGGGTGTTCATCTCCAGGAAGTAGGCCTGTTCTCGCTGCGGGTCGTAGACGAACTCCACGGTCCCTGCGGACCGGTAGTCCACCGAGGACGCGAGCATGCGGGACGCCGTGTGGATCTGCTCCCTGACCGGCTCGGGAAGGTGCGGAGCCGGGGCTTCCTCGATGACCTTCTGGTTGCGGCGCTGCAGGGAGCAGTCGCGGTCTCCGACGATGACGACGCGACCTGCGCCGTCGCCGAAGACCTGGACCTCGACGTGGCGGGCCGGGCGGACCAGGCGTTCCAGAAACACGCCGGACGCGCCGAAGTTCTTGGCGGCGAGCGCCTCCACGCGGGAGAATGCCTCACGGACCTCCTCGACAGTGCTGCAGGCCTGCATACCGATGCCGCCGCCACCACCGGAGGCCTTGACCATCACCGGCAGACCGACTTCCTCGGTGGCGGCCACGGCCTCGTCAGCCGAGTTGAGCAGCCCGGTTCCCGGGAGCATGGGCACGTCTGCGGCGCCGGCGAGTTCACGGGCGGTGTGCTTGACGCCGAACTTCTCGAGCTGTTCGGCGGTCGGGCCGACGAAGGCGATACCGGCGGCCTCGACCCGGCGCGCGAAGTCCGCGTTCTCGGAGAGGAATCCGTAGCCGGGGTGGATGGCGGTGGCCCCGGCCTCGGTGGCGACGGCGAGAATACGGTCGATGTCGAGGTAGGATTCGGCGGCGGAGGCGGGTCCGATGTTGTAAGCCACGTCCGCGTCACGGACATGGGGGGCGGCGATGTCGGCGTCGGAGTAGACGGCGATAGTGCGCATACCGAGCTTCTTCGCCGAGCGGATGATACGGCGGGCGATCTCGCCGCGGTTGGCGATGAGGATGCTGTCGGTTGTCGTTGTCATGGCGGTGGGCCTACTTCCCGGACTCGTTGGACGCGGCGGTGACGATCATGCGCAGCGGGGTGCAGTTGAAGTCGTTGCAGGGATTGTTCATCTGCGGGCAGTTGGAGATGATGACGAGGGTGTCCATCTCGGCGCGGACCGCGACGCGGCGTCCCGGGCCGGACAAGCCGTCGACGATGCCGAGGGTGCCGTCCGCTCCGACGGGGACGTTCATGAACCAGTTGAGGTTGGAGACGAGGTCGCGGGGGCCGAGGCCGTAGCGGCGTCCTTCGGCCAGGAAGTTCTCGCGGCACCCGTGGTCGTGCTGGGTGTGGTGACCGTAGCGCAGAGTGTTGGACTCCTTGCCGCAGGCGCCGCCGATGGTGTCCTGACGGTCCACCTCGTTGGCGACCACGGTCATCAGCGGGGTGAACCGGCTGGAGCGCAGGACGGTACCGGTGCGGACGTAGACGTTCGCCTGACCGGCGAGGGTCTGGGGGACGCTGTAGCGCTCGGTGGTGTCGTCGGCGTTGAAGAGGAGGCAGTCGGCGGACTGGTTTCCTCCGACATCGACGATGGTGAGGACCTCGCCCTTCTTCACGATGGCGGACCAGGGGTCACGGGGACCGACAGTCTCGTCGAGGATGACGGTCCCGGGCGCCGCCGGGGCACCGGTGTCGAGGACACTGCCCGGGGCGTGGACGGCTCCGGCGGGGACGGACGAGGCGGGAGTACTCATGGAGTGTGGCCTTTCGAGGAGTCAGCTGCAGGTCAGCAGGTGTGGATGGTCAGGTGGTGGCCGATTCAGAGCCCGCGGGCTTCGGCGTAGTCGATGCTGTTGAGGTAGGCGCGGTGCCGTTCCGGGCTGGTGGTGAAGAAGCCGGAGTCTGCACCGGTCGGAGTGCTGCGCCAGGCGTGGACCCGCAGAGCACCACTGACATAGTCAGGTCGGGGGTCGAGGGGGTGCGGGGAGTTCGCGATGAGCACGATGAGCGGCAGTTCGGCGACGAGATCGAGGGTGGCGCCGGCACCGGCTCCGCTGTGGAAGGTCAGGGCCCCGTCCTCGGCGACATCGACGCCCTTGAAGAAGGAGACGGACGGCGGGATGTCGCGTTCACTGAGGCCGTGCTTGGCCCCTGCCTGTTCCAGCAGTGCCGTCCCGGCGGGATAGATGCCGTGGATCGCGGCGTCCCCGTACTTCCCGGCGGTCTGGGCGGTGGTCATAGTCCCGCAGAAGGTGTCGTGGTGGCCGGAGGTGTCGGCGGCGACGGTGGCTAGGACGCGGCCGTCTCCGGAAAGCAGCGGGTGCCCGGTGGAGAGGTAAGCCTGCCACGGGATCTTGACGCTGTCCGCGGCGTTGTACCGTTCCCAGGGTTCCAGGGCGTTGTAGAGCACCACGTGTGCGCAGGCTTCACCGTCGACGTCCTCGAACCGGAGGCGGGTGCCACGGGCGATGACCTTGTGGGTGTAGCCACCCGGCGCCACGGTCTCCGCCCAGGTCAGGGTGTCGGGATCCACGTCCTCGGGGCAGAACGGGCTGGCGGACGCGGGCAGGTACGGCATCCAGTCACGGAGCTGCCCCTCCTGGGAACGGGCGTCGTCCCTGGCACTGGAGAGACTGTCGGTGGTGTGGAGGTCGCGGGGACCCTCGGTCTGGGGAGTGTTCACGTCTGGTCCTTTCCTGGGGCCAGGTCTGAACCTGGTTCCTGTCAAATGCTCGATACCTGGGTCAGTATGGTGCTCTGGGATTGCGACGGGGTACCCCGGGTGTTTCCGCCCTGTAAACCTCGATGGCAAGAGCCGATGCGGACTCCTGCTGTCAGCTCACGGCCTTGAGCCCCGCCACACCGCCGATGATCACCATGAGGAAAACAACCTTCATCACCGTCAGATGCTCCTCCCCGAGAGCAACACTGATGGCCACGGTCGCCACCGCGCCGATGGCCACCCACACCGCGTAGGCGACACCGGTGGGCAGGTCACGCAGCGCCCAGGACAGTCCCCCGAGACTGATGACCAAGAAGGTGAGGAAGACGGCAATAGGCCCGAACCTCGTCAAGGAATCGACCCTCCCCAGCGCGATCACCCAGATCGGCTCGCACAGACCCGCCACCACCAACACGAACCACGCCATGCCTGTTCACTCTCCATCAACAGTGTTTCCCGAAAAAAGACAGTGAGTGAAGCGTATCCTGGCAGCCATGGTTTCGCAGAGTGAGCAGGTCGACGACTTCCGGACCGTGTTCCGGCACCACCCGGCAGGAGTCGTCCTCATCACCGCCACCGTCGAGGATCAGCCGGTCGGACTGATCCTGTCGAGCCTGTCCTCCCTGGCGATCGACCCGATGGCGGTCTCCTTCTCACTGGCCAAGTCCACCGGCCGGCCCGGTCAGATCCTCAAGGCCGAGAGTTGCCTGGTGCACTTCCTCGGACCCGACGAGGTCGACATTGCCCGCGAGTTCGCCGCCCGGGACGGACGTCACTTCACCGACAAGCAGGGATGGACCACCGCCCCGACCGGTGAACCCCTGCTCGCCGGCGCGCCGGCCGTGCTGCGCATCAGGCCGGTCGGCACTGTCCCGGTCGGCCCAGCGACACTGGTGGCCGCTGAGGTGGTCGAGGTGACGGCGTCCCCCGAGATGCTCGCCGGCGCCCTACCCCGTCTGTTCTACGTGGACCGGACCTTCTACCTGCGCCCGTCCGGCACGCCGGAGTCCTCCGCCCCGGACGAGGGCTGACCCCCTGCTCCTGCGGTCCAGTCCCCGGCGTTCCAACCCCGGGTGTTCTACCCCTCGGTGTTACCGGCGGACCAGGTCTCCCACGGGATGTTCCAGTCGCCGAGACCGTCGGAGCCGTTGAGGGTCTCCCCACCGGTGTTCTTCACGGTGACGATGTCGCCACGCTTGAAGTTCTCGTAGACCCACTGGGCGTCCGCCATCGACAGGTTCAGGCAGCCGTGGGAGGTGTCCGTGTTGCCCTGGGCCCAGACAGACCACGGGGCGGCGTGGAGGTAGATGCCGGAATAGGACATCTGCGTCGCGTAGGAGACGTCGGTCTGGTAGCCACCGGCGTCCAGGGCGAGGCCGTAGGTGGTGGAGTCCATCATCAGCGTGTCGTACTGGTCACCGATGGTGTAGACGCCGACCGGGGTCTCGTGGCCGGGCATGCCCATCGAGGTCGGCATGGTCTTGATGACCTCGCCGTTCTTCTTCACGACGACCTGCTTGGTGTTGTCGTCGGCCTCGGCACGGAGATCGTCACCGATGGTGAAGTCCGCCTCGCGGTCCTGCTGGCCGTACATGCCGTCGCCGAGGTCCTTACCGAACAGATCGGCCTTGACGTGGACCTCGGTACCCGGGGTCCAGTATTCCTTCGGACGCCAGCGGACCTCCTGGGAGGTGATCCAGTAGAACGCGCCCTCGACCTTCGGCTCGGTCTCGACGGTGATGGCGTCCTCGATGGCCTTGCGGTCCGAGGGCACCTCGTCGAAGCGCAGCGAGATGGTCTGGCCGACACCGACGGTGGCGCCGTCGAGCGGCGACATCGCACCGTCGGTGAGCAGGTTCGGGCTGAAGCTGGTGAAGCTCTGGTTGAGCTTCTCCTTGCCGGCCTTCGCCGCCAGCGTGTAGTTGCTGGAGTACTCCAGGTTGTCGGTGGAGGTCCACTCGGTCCTGTCGTCGTTGAACTTGCCCTCGATCTCGGTGCCGTAACCGTCGGTCAGGGCGACGGAGTCGATACCGTCGGAGTCGGTGACGGTGATGGGCTTGTCGACCTTCACACCGGTGGCGTCGTCCTTGACACTCGCTGCGAGATCACTGTCGATCTCCGTTGCGGAGGTGGTCTCCGACGCAGCGTGTTCGGTGTCGTCATCACCGTCATTGTCGATGGTGCACGCCGCGGTCGCCAGAAGGGTGATCGTGCCTGCGGCAGCGAGAATGGACCGCAAGGACCGCACAGAACGGCCCGGAAGGAACTGCATGGGAGTAAGACATCGCTTTCGTCGTGTGGTGAAGGGGCCAGTCGGCATGGTGGGAACATTCCTGCCCGTCGCTGCAGAGTAACTCTAGTCATCGGACGCCCGCCGACGAACCTCAAACGTCCGTTTCGCGAAAATGTGTCCCAATCGTTACCGGGCGTGCGAATCCTCCCGGGTATCTCCGCACGCAGCCTGACAGCCAGCTGTCCGTCAGACTGCCGCGGCACCCTGTTTACCCGATATGACCAGCGCGTTTGCCGGTTCATGTGCCGGTGCCCTATAGTTCTACCTCGTTGCACAGAGCAACCGACAATGCGTCATTAGCTCAATTGGCAGAGCAGCTGACTCTTAATCAGCGGGTTCGGGGTTCGAGTCCCTGATGACGCACCACACACCCCCGACCGGGTCCACCTGGTCGGGGGTTTCTCGTTGCGCGGTTCCGGCCGGGGCGACAGACCCCTGGGGGATTACCGGCGGGTCTGCAGCATCGCGACCAGCGGGCCGAGCACCCAGTTCACCACCGCCATGAGGATCGCGCCCCAGAACGCCGCACCGAAGGTGTTGACCACCAGGCCCATCCCGAGTGCCTCGGTCACCGTCGCCGCGAGGATGAACACCACCGCATTGATGACCAGCGCGAACAGCCCGAGTGTCAGGATCGACACGGGTAGACCGATAAGGTGCAGTACCGGTCGCACCGTCATATTGAGCAGCAGAATCACCAGGCCGGACAGCAGGTAGACGATGACCCGGTCATTCGAGCCGTCACCGACCAACGGTGACGACGGGGTGAGCACGTCCACCCCGCCGACGACGTTGACCACGACCCACAGGGCCACGGCTGTTCCGGCCGCCCGGACGAGAAGGTTCCACAGTGTTCCGATCACACCTGTAGACGGTATCAGTCGTCGGCGTCCCCACTCTGCCGCCGACCTGTCAGTTTCCGGACGATCCTCGGCAGATACGCGCCCACCACGATCATCACGAGGGTGCGCAGCACCTGTCCCACCGTCACCACCGCCGAACTGCCGGACTCGTGGGCGAAGGCCAGGACCGCGTAGATCCCGCCGGGCACCGTGGCGAGGTAAGCGTCCAACCGGCTGATGTCCGTGACCTGGGCGATGACGAGCGCGGCACCTACGGTGCCCGCGACCATGACGGTCACCGCGGTGAGGATGATCGGCAGGGCGTGGGACAGCTGACGCAGCGCCCCGATCGTCAGCGTGCCGCCGGCCTGGATGCCGATGATGCCGTAGGCCACGGTGAGCACCGCACCGTGCGGGGTGAGCCATACAGCGGGCACCCCGGCCGCGGAGAGGATCCAGGTCACCGCGATCGACACCAGCAGGTACGGCGCGGGGATGCTGAATAACCGCCGGGTCAGGCGGACGAAGGTCCACGTCACCGCCCAGACCACCGCCGCGCCCACCACCGGACGCAGATCAGGTTCCCACCAGTCGGACGAACCTCCGCCCACGCTGCCGGCGTCCTGCCCACCGAGCAGGTGCACGAACAACGGCAGGGTCAGCACCACGAGGGTGAGCCGCAGGTACTGCGTCAGCACCACGAAACGCACGTCGAGATGCAGTTCCCTTGCCATGAGCGTCATCGCGCTGGCACCGCCGGCCAGGGTGGAGATCATCGCCGATACCGGGTCGGTGCGCCCGAAACGGGCCAGGACAAGCCCGGCGACAGTACTGACCACGAGCATCACCAGGACCGACAGCGCCGTCGGCAGCAGGTAGCTGCGCACCGTCGCCCCGTCGAGCTCCATCAGCGGGGTCGTGCACACCATCGCGATGAGCACCTGGGCGGGCTGCATCGTCGCCGACGGCGGCGAGACCGTCCGGTTGCGCAGCAGCGAATAGAGACCGAAGACGATGAGGAACCCGAAGATCCAGGACGCGGGGATGCCGGCCTCCGTGCACCACCAGCCGACGAGGACCGCGACGACCGCGACCCCGACCAGTTCCGCTATGTCGCGGAACCGGCCGGGGCCGCTGTTCGCCGGGTTCGCCGAAGGGCTGCCGGGTGCCACCTATCGGGCGTTGGCGAGGAGACGCTGGATCTCCTTGATCTGCTTCTTCTCCTTGCGCTTGCCGTTGACCGACAGAGCGACGAGGAGGACAACTCCGGCGGCGACGCCACCGAGGATCAGCTGGACCTTCGGGTCGGACAGTGCGGACTGCACCTTGCCCTTGGCCTCGTCGGCGAGTGCGGACGGGGCGACCCGGGTGCTGAGCTGCTCGAGGGTGTCGGAGAGCTGGTCACGGGTGCGCTCAATGTCGCGCTGGATGGCGTCGGTGCTACGTGCCACGGAAGATCTCCTCGTGAGTGGAAAAGGAAGGGAAACGATCGGTATCGATTCGCCATTGTACGGCGTCCTCCCCCGCCTGCGCAGGTGAACCCCGGCCAAAGGTGACGGACGTATGCTGGCCAGCATGACTGACATCCGACTCGCCGTGGGCGACACGGCCCCAGACTTCACCCTCACCGACGACAAGGGCGGCTCCGTGAGCCTGTCCGACTTCCGTGGGAAGAAGGTCGTCGTGTACTTCTACCCCAAGGCGGACACCCCTGGCTGCACCACCGAGGCCTGCGACTTCCGTGACTCGCTTACCCAGCTCAACGACGCCGACATCGACGTCGTCGGCATCTCCCCTGACAGGCCCGAGAAGCTCGCGACGTTCCGCGAGAACCATGACCTCACCTTCCCCCTGCTCTCCGACCCGGAGAAGGAGACGCTGGTGGCCTACGGCGCCTTCGGTGAGAAGAAGAACTACGGCAGGGTCGTGCAGGGCGTGATCCGCTCGACCTTCCTCGTCGACGAAGAGGGGAAGATCGCGTTGGCGAAGTACAACGTCAAGGCCACCGGGCACGTCGCCCGGATCATCAAGGACGTGCTCTAGAAAGAGTTCCAGCGGCCCGGATCCCCGCCCCGGGACCCGGCCCCGGGTGGACGCCTAGAAGTGGCGTCCCACATGCGCCTCCTCGCGGAGCCGCTTCACCATGTGCGGGTAGTGCAGCTCGAAGGCCGGACGCTCGGAGCGGATCCTCGGCAGCGAGTGGAAGTTGTGGGTCGGCGGCGGGCAGGAGGTCGCCCACTCCAGGGAGTTGCCGTAGCCCCACGGGTCATCGACGGTGACGACCTCACCGAAACGCCAGGAACTGAGGACATTCCAGATGAACGGGATCATCGACACGCCCAGGATCAGTGCACCGAGCGTGGAGAGCTGGTTGTAGATCGTGAAGCCGTCGGACTCGAGGTAGTCGGCGTAACGACGCGGCATACCCATGTTGCCCAGCCAGTGCTGGATGAGGAACGTCGTATGGAAGCCGATGAAGGTCAGCCAGAAGTGGATCTTGCCCAGCTTCTCGTTGAGCATCCGCCCGGTCAGTTTCGGGAACCAGAAGTACACACCGGCGAAGGCGCCGAAGATCACGGTCGCGCTGACGGTGTAGTGGAAGTGGGCGACCACGAAGTAGGTGTCCGACAGGGCGAAGTCCAGGGCGGGGGACGCCAGCATGACACCTGTGAGACCACCGAACAGGAAGGTGCAGAAGAATCCGATGGCGAACATCATCGGCGTCTCGAAGGTGATCCGGCCCTTCCACATCGTGCCCAGCCAGTTGAAGAACTTCACGCCGGTCGGCACGGCAATGAGGAAGGTCATGAAGCTGAAGAACGGCAGCAGGACCGCACCGGTGACGAACATGTGGTGGGCCCACACGGCCAGGGACAGGGCGGCGATCGACAGCGTCGCGAAGACCAGGCCGACGTAGCCGAACATCGGCTTACGGGAGAAGACCGGGAAGATCTCGGACACGATGCCGAAGAACGGCAGGGCCAGGACGTAGACCTCGGGGTGACCGAAGAACCAGAACAGGTGCTGCCACAGCAGTGACCCGCCGTTGGCCGGGTCGAAGATGTGGCCGCCGAAGAGGCGGTCGTAGAGGACACCCAGGGCCGCAGCGGTGAGCAGCGGGAAGATCAGCAGCGACAGCAGTGCGGTGATGAAAATGTTCCAGGTGAAGATCGGCATCCGGAACATGGTCATGCCCGGCGCGCGCAGGCACAGCGTGGTGGTGATCATGTTGATCGCCGAGGCAATGGTACCGACACCGGTCATCCCCACTCCGACGATCCAGAGGTTCGACCCGACACCAGGGCTGTGGATGGCGTCCGCCAGCGGCATGTACATCGTCCAGCCGAAGTCCGCGGCACCACCGGGAGTGAGAAACCCGGCCAGGACCATCAGTCCACCGAACAGCGTGATCCAGAACCCGAAGGCGTTGAGCCGGGGGAACGCCACATCGGGGGCACCGAGTTGCAGCGGCAGAATGGCATTGGCGAAGCCCCAGACGATCGGTGTTCCGAACAGCAGCAGCATGAGTGTGCCGTGGATGGTGAACATCTGGTTGAACTGCTCGTTGGACAGGTACTGCATACCCGGGTGGAAAAGCTCCACGCGCATGAACAGTGCCATCAGTCCTGCGGCGAAGAAGAACAGGAACGACATCACGATGTACATGATCCCGAGCTTCTTGTGGTCGGTGGTGGTCAGGATGTCCCAGGCGTGGCTGCCTTTGGCGGACCGTCCGCCGTGGGCGGTGGGACGCTCTGCATGGGCAACGGCGTGGGCAGCCGCGTAGTCGGCGGCGCTGGTGGCTCCACCGGGCACGGGGAGCGAGCCCGTCGACGACGGAGAGTCAGGTACTGCAGTCATGATGTCGGCCTTCCGGCAACGGTGAACGCGGGTCGTCCGGCCCGTGCCCCGGACACTCCGGGGTGATGTCTGCGAGGGTAGGACACTCCGGACAAGCTGTGAACTGACTGTTGACCTCCGGTGGTGACCGTGCATGGTCGCCCCGGACCGCATCAGAGCAGGGCATCCCGTCTCCGGACACTCCTGTGGCGCACACCACGGTTCTTCTTGCCACTTGACAGACCTGTCAGTATTTTTGGGGGCATGTACTCGCCCAAAGGAGAGCGGCTCCTGGCCACCGCGACCCGGTTGTTCTACACCGAGGGCATCACCACTGTCGGCGTCGACCGGATCTGTGAGGAGTCAGGTGTCACCAAACCGACGCTCTACGCCCAGTTCGGCACCAAAGCCGGCCTTGTCGCCGCGGCCCTGGAACGACGCAGCGACATCCGTCGGCAGAGCATCACCAGGCAGATCCTGGAACAGCCGGCGGGACCCGAAGGGAAGGTCCTCTCCCTGTTCGACAGGTTCCTGCGCAACTACGCGAGACCGGATTTCCGGGGTTGCCCGTTCACCGTCGCTGCCGCGGAACTGCCGGACCCGGAGCACCCTGCCCGCGCCGTCATCGCCGGATACAAGGTCTGGCTGCATGACGTGCTGCTCCGGATGGCACTCGACGACGGGATCGCCGACTCACCGGCCGAGGCGGAGAACTACGCCGGACTGTTCTCCCTGCTCATCGACGGCGCCCATGCCGAGATGATCACCAGCGGCGACCGCCGTGCCATGCGTCGGGCCCGGGACATCGCCGCCGGCGTCATCGCGAACCGGGCAGGACCCCGTCGGACTCTCCCCCACCGGGCCGGTCCCCACCCGACCGGATAGCCGGAAAACTGTGGTGCGCCCGGGGAGACTTGAACTCCCACGTCCGTAGACACCAGGACCTAAACCTGGCGCGTCTGCCAATTCCGCCACGGGCGCATGCACGCTCTCACGTGCGCAGAGGTCATCGTAGCAACGCCCGGGAGCCGGTGGAGATCCGGCCCGGCGGACCGTCACTGTGTCCCCTGTCACGCCCGCCCGTCAGGGTTTCGACCCCGTCCACCGCCACGGGTACGGTGGAGTGCGTGTCCCGGGAAGCCCAGAAGAACCCTTTTCCGCTGCGTGTCCGCATCGTGCAGTGGAGCTTTCTCGCCGCCGCAGTGATCGCGACCCTGTGCCTGGCCTGGTGGCAGTGGGACCGCTGGCACGACAGTGACGGCACCTTCCAGAACCTCGGCTACGCCCTCCAGTGGCCGCTCTTCGGCATCTTCTTCATCGTGGCCTACCGCAAGTACATGGAGTACGAGCGTGACCGCGCCAACGGTGAGGAGGCCCCGGCGGTCACCAAACCGACTTCCCCGGACGAGATCACCGAGCTCTCCACGGACGTCCTCCCGCAGCGCGGGTCCCGTCAGCGTTCCGGGGACGCCGCCGACGTCTTCACCGACGACCGCCGACGCCGTGCCCGTGAAGCACGCGAAGCACGCGAGGCCCACGAACCCGGCACCACCTCCACCGACGAGAACAGGATCTCCTGAACAGCATGACCACCCCTGCCCGCCCCACACAGAATGCCGGCGCACCGATTGTCGCCGCCACCCCCGACCGGAAGCGTCGTGTCCAGGGTGCACTGACCCGCTACTCCGTCATGGCCTACATCACCGGTGTCATGCTGCTGTGGCTCTGCCTCGACATGATCCTGCAGTACATCGTCTTCAACATCGCGGACATCGACACCCCCGGCTGGTTCAAGTTCGTCGCCATCGCCCACGGCTGGATCTTCATGGTCTACTGCCTGACCTGCCTCGACCTGGGTGTCAAGGCCCGCTGGGCGCCGGGTAAGTGGGTCACCACGATCCTCGCCGGCGTCATCCCGGTGCTCTCGTTCATCCTGGAGCGCCGTCGCCGCGACGAGGTCCGCGAGACCTTCGGCCTCTGAGTCCCGCCGACGCGCACTCAGGCGCGTGAGGGCTGAATCCTGCCTTCCGTGCCTTCCATGCCTTCCATGCCCTTCGCTGCCCCCGCCGGCTCCCCTGCCCAGTCCGCCGCCGCCCACGCATCGTCCGGCAGCCCGGTCGGACGCCACTGGTGGGCGAGGCACGCCAGCACCGCCACGGCCGCAGATTCCGTCGTCACCGGCAGGGACGCCAGGTCCGGCAGGAACCCCGGATTGTGGTTCGAGGGGATGTCGATGTCGAGGCGTCCGGACGCCTCCGCCCGTGCCCACTGCCGTCGCGGCGTGATACCCACCGTCCAGAACAGGTAGGGACAGCCGAATGCGGTGGGGATGACCGGGAAGTCCTCGGACGCCGTCCACGGCTCCATGTCCTGTGAATCCACCCCGAAGTGCGCGTCGAAGTGCGGTCGCACCACCTCGAAGACCCCGGCGTCATTGTCCGTCGCCGCGAGCAGGCCGACGAACCGGAATTCCGGCTCGCGTTCGCATCCGGCCGCCACCGCCTCGGCACGTACGATCCGCTTGATCGACTCCACCGCCTTGAGCCGCCACCGTTCCGAGTAGAACCGGCAGCTCAGCGCGATCTTCGCCGAATCGGGGATGACGTTGTTCGCCTTACCCGCCTCAATCGAGGCGACGGTGACCACACCGAACTCCCCCGGCGGCAGTTCACGGGAGACGATGGTCTGCAGCTTCATCACCACGGCGGCGGTGAGCACCACCGGGTCCACACCGCGGTGCGGCATCGAGGCGTGTGCCCCGCGTCCGAACAGGGTGATCTCGATGGTGGTGGAACTGGTCGTCATCGGCCCCGGCGAGCAGTACACGGTCCCGGACGGACCGGGCAGCACGTGCTGGTCCAGGCAGACGTCCGGGCGTGGGACCACGTCACACAGTCCGTCGGTGACCATGCCGTGGGCACCGATCGCGGCCTCCTCGGCCGGCTGGAAGACCATGACGACCGTGCCGGACCAGTCCGACCGGGTGGCGTCGAGCACCGCCATGGCCCCCAGCGCGGTGACGGTGTGCGCGTCATGACCGCAGGCGTGCATCGTCGGCACCTGCTGGCCGTGTGAATCGAGCTGCGAGTGGGTCGAGGCGTAGGGTACGTCGGTGGCCTCGGCGACGGGCAGACCGTCGAAGTCGGCGCGGTAGAGCACCGTGGGCCCCTCACCGTTGCGCAGCACGGCGGTGATGCCGTAGCCGCCGATATTGGTGGTGACCTCCCAGTCCGGGAACCGGTGCAGCTCGGCGTGGATCCGGGCGGCGGTCTCCCGCTCCGCCCCGGAGAGCTCCGGGTACCGGTGCAGGTCCTTGTAGAGGTCCACCTGCCAGCTCAGGTCCGCGGGGCCGTCGGCCTCCACGGCGTCGCTGACGATCTGGGACGGGCTACCGGACACACTCACGGAGGTCACCGGTTCCTCTCTGGCTGGGGGAAGGGGTTTCAGTTCCCCACTGTAGCCAGCGACCGCAGCATCGGCACCAGCTGAGCCAGTGCACGACCGCGGTGGGACAGGGCGTCCTTCTCCTCCGGCGCCAGTTCGGCACTGGACTTCCCGGGGGTCTCCTCCGGCTCGAACAGCGGATCGTAGCCGAACCCGTTCTCCCCCTGCGGCCCGCGCAGCAGGGTTCCACGCCAGGTTCCGCGCACGGTCGTCTCGGCGTCCTTCCCGAGAGAGGACGCCATCTCCGCAGGCAGGGCGAGTGCGCACGCCGAGACGAAGCCCGCGCCGCGTCGGTCGTCGGGGACATCGGAGGTCTGGGCGAGCAGCAGGGCGTTGTTCGCCTCATCGTCCCCGTGACTCCCGGACCAGCGTGCCGAGAGGACGCCGGGCATGCCGTTGAGGGCGTCCACCGTGATGCCTGAGTCGTCGGCAACGGTGGGCAGACCCGCGTAGCGGACGCCGTCACGGGCCTTGATCAGCGCATTGTCCTCGAAGGTCGCGCCAGTCTCCGGTGTCTCGGGGTACCCGTCGACATCGCGCAGGGTGAGCAGTTCGATGCCCTCGATACCGGCGGCCGCGAGGACACGCTCGAGCTCACCGAGCTTCTTGCGGTTGCGGGACGCCACCAGAACCTGGACGGCCATCTAGTTCCACTCCCCCAGGGTGACAGCCTCGCCGAGCCCGGCATCCAGGGCGGCACGCTGCAGGTCGACGAGGTCGTAGAGACCACCCTCGGCGAGGTCGAGGAGCTCGTTGAGCTCGCTACGGCTGAACTCGGCGTGCTCGCCGGTGCCCTGGATCTCGACGAACCTCCCCTCGGCGGTCATGACGACATTCATGTCGACATCCGCCCGGCTGTCCTCCGGGTACGGCAGGTCGAGGCAGGGCACGCCGTCGATGACGCCGACGGACACGGCGGCCACCGGGTCGAGCAGCGGCTCACCGGGGACGACGCCCCGCTGCTGGAGCACGGCCAGCGCATCGGCCAGGGCGACGTAGGCGCCGGTGATCGAGGCGGTACGGGTACCACCGTCTGCCTGGAGGACGTCACAGTCGATGTTGACGGTGTTCTCACCGAGGGCCCGCAGGTCCACGGCGGCGCGCAGGGAACGGCCGATGAGACGAGAGATCTCGTGGGTACGTCCCTTGACCTTACCCTTGAGCGCCTCGCGCGGCATACGCTCCGCGGTGGCGGACGGCAGCATGGCGTACTCGGCGGTGAGCCAGCCTTCGCCGGAGTCCCGCTTGAACCGCGGCACGCCCTCGGAGACGCTGGCGGTGCACATCACGCGGGTGTTGCCGAACTCGACCAGCACGGAGCCGGCGGGGTTGGTGGTGAAGCCGCGGGTGATACGGACCGGACGCAGTTCGTCGACGGCGCGCCCGTCGAAGCGGGTGTAATCGGAGGAAGTCATGCCGGACAGCCTACCGCCCGGGCGGTCACAGCCCGGGCGTGACCACCATGTCGGGCACCGCGACCTCCACCGGCCCGTCATAGAAGCGCCGTGCACCGCGCAGTGCGCCTTCCACGTCCCCCCACGGCGGAATGTGGGTGAGCACCAGCCGTCCCACCCCGGCCTCCGCGGCGGCCTGGCCGGCCTCCTCACCGGAGAGGTGCATCTGCGGGGGGTTGTTGCCGTTGTCCCGCTCCCCCCAGGTCGCCTCACACAGCAGCACATCGGCACCGGTGGCGACGGCTGCGAGATGCGGGGTGGCGGCGGTGTCTCCGGAGTAGACGAGCGAGGAGCCGTCGGCGTCCTCGATGCGCATGAGGTAGGACTCGGTCGGGTGCACGGCGGGAGCGGCGTAGAGCCGGGCGTCCCCGATGCGGTGCTCGGTGTAGGCGGGGTCGGGGAATGCGACCGGCCCCTCGGTCGGCGCACTCCAGGTGACCATGTCGAAGATGTCGGAGAAGTCGTCGACGTCCTCGAGCCGGTCGGCGGAGGCCCGACCCAGATGTACCGGCGCGATCGACGGTCCGAGGAGCGTGTGCCTGCGCGTCGCGGCGTCCGTCGGGTGGTAACGCTGCCACACGGCCAGCGACGGGAAGTCGAGGCAGTGGTCGGGGTGCAGATGGGAGAACACCATGTGCACGTCACCTGGCCGGTCGTGCACCTGCAGCCGGGCGAGGACGCCAGGACCGATGTCCACGAGGATGCGCTGCCCGTCGGACATGCGCAGCAGGTAACCCGACGCGGCGTTGTCGGGCGATGCGAGGCTGCCGGAACATCCCAGAATCGTCATCTCCATGACATGCATTGTCCCACAGGACGACATCCGGGCGGTGACCGGACTTACCCTTGGCTCACGTCCCTGCCCGCCGGGGTGCTCACCGCAGGATCTCGGGGATCTGGCTCACGCTGGTGACCTGCGGGCCGAGGAACCGGCTGGCGAGGTGCGCGAACCGCTGCGGATCACCTGTGGACTCGAAGGTGTGCACCGGCTGCTCCCCTGCCCCGTCCCCCGGGCTCCGGTCAGCGAGGATCCCCTGTTCGTTGAGGGTGCGGTAGACGGTCTTCATCGTCTCCTCGGCGGAATTCACCAGGGTGACGTCATCCCCCATCACGAGCTGGAGGACGCCGGTGAGCAGCGGGTAGTGGGTGCAGCCGAGCACGAGGGTGTCCACGCCCTCATCCTTCAACGGTTCCAGGTACGCCTCGGCGAGACCGAGGATCTGGCGTCCGGTGGTGATGCCGCGTTCGACGAAGGGGACGAACTGCGGGCAGTCCTGGGCGAAGACCTCGACATTCGGGTTCGCCCGGAAGAGGTCCTGGTAGGCGCCGGAGGTGATGGTGGCGTGGGTACCGATGACGCCGACCCGGCCGTTGCGGGTGACGGACACGGCGCGTCGCACGGCCGGCAGGATCACCTCGATGATCGGGACCGGGTAGCGCTCGCGGGCGTCACGCAGGAAGGCGGCGGAGGCGGTGTTGCAGGCCACGACGATCATCTTGCAGCCCCGGTCGACGAGGTCGTCGGCGATGGCGGTGGCGAGTTCACGGACCACGGCCAGGGGCTTGTCGCCGTAGGGCGAGTTGGCGGTGTCGCCGATGTAGATCATCGACTCCTCCGGCAGCTGGTCGACGATCGCACGGGCGACGGTGAGCCCGCCGACACCGGAGTCGAAGACGCCGATGGGGGAATTGTCGAAGTTTCCTGCCATGGCGTCTGATCCTAGTCGGCGTCCTTCAGACCCGTCTTCTTCCCTGTCTGCCGGCTGGTCTGCCGCCCTGTCTGCCGCCCGGTGAGGAAAGCCGCGACCGCGCCACCGACCGCGCCGAAGAGATGACCCTGCCAGCTCACGCCCGGATTGCCGGGGAACAGGCCCCAGAACAGGCCGGCGTAGATCAGTGCGACGACCACGCCGAGGGCGATCTGTCCGAAGGACCTCACGAAGAACCCGCGCAGCACCAGGAAGGCGACCCAGCCGTAGATGAGGATCGACGCGCCGACGTGCACCGAGTTCTCCGGACCGGTGAGCCAGATGCCCACCCCGCCGACGATCACCGTGCACACCGAGGACACCCACACGGCCTTCTGCCCGGACAGGGCGATGAGGAAGAGCAGTACGGCACACGCCGGGGTGTTCGCCAGCAGGTGACTGAAGTCCACGTGGAGGAACGGGGCGACGATGATGCCGCGCAGCCCCTCGATCTCGCGGGGTTCCACGCCGTAGCCGGTGAGCCGGTAGTTCGACAGCGCGTTGATCAGCATCAGCACCCAGATGACGACCAGGAAGGACCCGGAGGTGATCAGGGCTTTACCGGTGCGGCTGCGTCGGAAGGTCGCCGGGGATTTCTCCCCCGTCCTCGCAGGGGTGTGCGGTGTGGTCATTCCATCAGCTCCGTCCAGGAGGGCACCTCGTACATCGAGGACGCCGCGAGGACCGCGTGCACCACGGCCCGTTCCGCACAGTCGGCGGCGACCGTGGCGAACAGGGCGAGTTCCTCACCCGGGACGCCGACACCGGTCTCTCCCCCACCTCCGGTGGACAGGGCGAAGAAGCTGTCGCCGTCCATCGGCAGATGGGAGGGACGCACCGCCCGGGCGAGCCCGTCATGGGCGGCCATGGCGAGTCGTTCGGCCTGGGCCTTGGTGACCGGGGCATCGGTGGCGACGACGCCGATCACGGTGTTCATGGGAGACGTGCCTGTGGTCCCGGGCGGCAGTTTCGTCCCGCCGAGCCCGCGGGCGAGCAGCGCCTCCAGCCCACCGTCGTCCGGGTCCGGCAGTCCGCCCCAGTAGCGTTCGAATTCGCCGACGCCGTCGCTGTCGAGTTCCGCAGCCAGCCCCCAGGGCCAGCCGGTCGAGGGGTCGACGACCGAGCCGACGGGATTGGCGACAAGGCCGACGGCGACCGTCTCCCCGGTGGGCAGGACCGCACTGGCCTGGCCGAAGCCGCCCTTGAGGGCGCCGGCGGTGGCGGCGCGTCCGGCACCGACACAGCCGTTGAGCGCGGGGCCGCTGACGCCGGGCAGTTCGTCGAGGGCACCCAGTGCGGCGGTCAGCGCCTCGCGACCGCAGTCGGCACCGGGACGGGCGGCGGGCGAGCCGACGGGCAGGTCGAAGATCACGGCGGCCGGGACGATGGGCACGATCGGGCCGTCCGGCACGGCGTCCCCGAAGACCGGGAACCCGATGCCACGCTCCTCGAGCCCGGCCATGACGCCGCCCGCGGCGTCCAACCCGAACGCGGAACCGCCGCACAGGGCGACGGCATGGACGGACTGCATGGAGTTCGAGGGCTTGAGCAGGTCGGTCTCGCGGGTGCCCGGGCCACCGCCGCGGACATCCACCGCACCGACGGCACCGGAGGGGCAGGCGACCACGGTGACACCCGAGGAGACGGGCGTTCCGGCGTCGTCACGGGCCGGGGCGTGTCCGACGGCGATGCCGGGGACATCCGCCAGGCCGTTGACCCGGCCGGGGACCGCGCCGAAGACGGAGGACATCGAGGACGCAGCTGCCATGACGGACCCCTATCCCTCGTCGAATCCGTCGGGCACGTCGAGTTCCCCCATCATGGCGCTGAGCAGCGTGTCCTGGTGGTAGCCGAGCCAGTCGAGGTAGTTCGCGGCGGTCTCGACCTCCTGGGAGGATTCCCCGTGCTCCACGCGGTACACGTCGAGCTGGGCGGAGTGGTACGTGCGGATGTCCGCCACCGCGTTGAGCCACGGGCCTGCCTGGTCGGCACCGATGCTGATGTTCACCGACCCGTCGGGGCCGAGTGCGTCGATGAGGATCCGCAGGTTGAGCAGCTTCGCCTTGATGATGTCCGTCTCGGTGAACTGCCGGGTGACGGACGCCTCCCCCTCGACCTCCTCCGCACCGTCGCGGAAGAAGGAGGGCAGCAGGCGGGCCAGGGCAGGGTCCTTCGGCGCGTCCGTGTGTCCGGAGGGCAGGCCGGTCATCTCGGCGAGTTCATCCTTCGGCGCCGACCGGGCGCGGCCCACGAGGGCGTCGGAGACGGTCACGGCGGAATCGCCGAGCATCTCGCGCTCCAGGGGTTCGAGACGCGTCTGGTAGCGGGTGCCGCGGACCAGACCCTTCTTCTTCGTCCAGGGGATCACGTCGATCATCCTTCGCTGCGCTGCATGGTGGCCCACAGGCCGGCGGTCTGAAGCTTCTTCACGTCCGCCTCCACCTTGTCACGGTCCCCGGAACTCACGATGGCCTTGCCTTCGGTGTGCACCTCCATCATCAGGGCGGTGGCACGTTTGCGGGAGTAGCCGAGCACGGTCTGGAAGACGTAGGTGACGTAGCTCATAAGGTTGACCGGATCGTCCCAGCAGATACACAGCCAGGGCAGATCGGCCTCGGTGAGTGTGTCCGGCAGTTGCTCTGCCACGGGTGTGGCAGCCGGGGCGGCAGGAGAAGTCATGCCACCCAGACTACCGGTGGTCACCGACGCGGCAACGGGACATCACTACTATGTGACAGTGTGACCGCATCCTCCACACCTTCCGGCAGTCGTCCCGGCGCTGCCTCCACGGCCTTGTTCACCGACATGTACGAACTGACGATGCTGCAGGCCGCCCTGGCCGACGGCACCGCCGACCGACGGTGCGCCTTCGAGGTCTTCACCCGCCGCCTGCCGAATGAACGGCGCTACGGCGTCGTCGCCGGCACCGCCCGGGTCATCGACGCCGTGAAGAACTTCCGTTTCACCGCAGAGCAGCTCGACGGGCTGCCGTTCCTCGACGGACGCACCCGCACCTACCTGGAGAACTACCGCTTCTCCGGACAGATCGACGGCTACCGCGAGGGCGAGCTCTACTTCCCCAACTCCCCCATCCTCACCGTGCGCGGCACCTTCGCCGAGTGCGTCGTGCTGGAGACGGTGATCCTGTCGATCCTCAACTTCGACTCCGCCGTCGCCTCCGCCGCGGCCCGTATGGTCACCGCCGCCGAGGGGCGTCCCATCATCGAGATGGGCTCGCGCCGCACCCATGAGGACGCCGCGGTCTCTGCCGCGCGCGCCGCCTATCTCGCGGGCTTCGTGTCGACCTCGAACCTGGAGGCCGCGGCACGCTACGGCGTCCCGGTCGGCGGCACCAGCGCCCACGCATGGACCCTGCTGCACACCGACGCCGACGGCCGTCCCGACGAGAAGGCCGCCTTCAAGGCACAGATCGAGTCCCAGGGGGTGGGCACCACCCTGCTGGTGGACACCTACGACATCCGCCAGGGTGTCGCCAACGCCGTCGAGGTCGCCGGTACCGGCCTCGGCGGGGTACGCATCGACTCCGGCGACCTGGGCGTGCTCGCCCGTCAGGTCCGTGACCAGCTGGACGCCCTGGGCGCCTACGACACGAAAATCTGCGTCTCCTCCGATCTCGACGAGTTCGCCATCGCCTCGCTGCGCAGTGAGCCGGTGGACACCTACGGTGCCGGGACCTCCGTGGTGACCGGCTCCGGCGCCCCGACCGCGGGCCTGGTCTACAAGCTCGTCGAGGTCGACGGCACCCACGTCCACAAGCGCAGCCGCGGCAAGGCCAGCCACGGTGGAGCCAAGCAGGCGCTGCGTGCCTGCCGGTCCACCGGCACCGCCGTGGAAGAGGTCGCCTGGTCCATCGACGAGGACGCCCCGGACCTCGGCGGCGTCCTCAACACCGTCCAGCTCACCGTGCCGCTGATCCAGGACGGCGAGCCGGTGGACGATCTGGCGTCCCTCGACGAGTCGCGGGACCACCTGGCCGCCCAGCTGGTATCCCTGCCGTGGGAGGGCCTGGCACTGTCCCGTGACGAGCCGGCCCTGTCCGTGCGTTTCATCGGCCTGTGAGCGACCAGACGCCCTCCGCCTCCGGCACGCCCTCCCCGCTCGACCTGCTGGACCACACCGTCGAGACCCTCGGCGGCACCCGACGCGACGGCCAGAGGACCATGGCCGCCGCCGTCGCCGACGCCATCTCGGAGGAACGCCACCTGGCTGTCCAGGCCGGCACCGGTACGGGGAAGTCCATGGCGTATCTGGTGCCGTCTCTGGCCCACGCGGTCGATACCGGACGCCGCGTCGTCGTCTCCACCGCCACCATCGCCCTGCAGCGTCAGCTGGTGAACCGGGATCTGCCGCGGGTGGTGGACGCCCTGTCCCCGAAGCTGGGGCGACGCCCCACCTTCGCGATCCTCAAGGGCCGCAACAACTACCTCTGTCTGCACCGCACCGGCGGTGGCGCCCCGTCCTCCGGGGACGGGGAGGATTCGCTGCTCGACGAGGCGGAACTTACTCGCACCGGCGCCCAGGTCACCCGGCTGCGCGACTGGGCCCAGGAGATCCTGGAGACCGGCGAAGGTACCGGTGACCGTGACTCCCTGCCCCGGGGCGTCTCCGACCAGGCGTGGCGTCAGGTCAGTGTGACCAGCCGGGAGTGCGTCGGGGCGTCCCGCTGTCCCTTCGGCGAGCAGTGCTTCGCCGAGGCCGCGCGCGCCGAGGCCGCTGAAGCCGATGTCGTGGTCACCAACCACGCCCTGCTGGCGATCGACGCGATGGCGGACAGTTCGGTGCTGCCGATGCATGATGTGGCGGTCATCGACGAGGCCCATGAACTCGAGGCCCGGATCACCTCCGTGGCGACCGCCGAGCTCACCGCCGCGTCCCTGGCGATCCTCGCCAAACGCTGCGCCAAGGTCGGTCCCGACGGCTGCGCGGACGCCGTGGAGGAGGCCGCGGACACCTGGACGGCGGAGATCGAGGCCGCGGTCACCGCCGGCACCGCCCCGGAAGGTCGGTGGCTGCAGGTACCTGTCCAGCTGCAGGAACCGCTCATCGCCCTGCGTGACGCCCTGTGGGGCCTGCGCTCGAAGTTGCAGGGTGGCAAAGGCACTGTGCCGACCGGTGCGGAGAGCGCGAAGGACGCCGAGAAGACCGCTGAGCTGCACCACTGCATCTCCTCCTGCGAGGAACTGCACGATACGGTCGTGCGGATCCTCGACGAGGATGACTCCGGCGACGACAGCGTCTTCGGCGAGGATGTCGTCTGGCTCGGCGGCGACCGCTCGCGGCGCGTGGTCCGGGTCGCCCCGCTGAGTGTCGCCGACCTGCTGCGTACCCGCCTCTTCGGGGACTCCACCGTCATCCTCACCTCCGCGACACTGGCCCTGGGTGGCCGGTTCACCGCGATGCTGGCGTCCTGGGGGCTGTCCGCGTCGAAGTGCACCACCCTGGATGTCGGCACGCCGTTCGAGGCCGGCACCCACGGGATCCTCTACATGGCCCGCCACCTCGACCCGCCGGGCCGGGATGCTGCCTCCCCCGCGACGATGGACGAACTCGCCCAGCTCATCAATGCCGCCGGCGGGCGTACCCTCGGTCTGTTCTCCTCCCGGCGGGCCGCCGAGGCCGCCGCCGCGGAGATGCGCACCCTCGTGCCCTACGACATCATGCTGCAGGGTGAGGACACGCTCGGCACCCTCATCGACCGCTTCCGCGCGGAACCGGAGACCTGCCTGTTCGGCACCCTCAGCCTCTGGCAGGGCGTGGATGTGCCGGGCCCCTCCCTGTCACTGGTCGTGATGGACCGGATCCCCTTCCCCCGCCCGGATGACCCGCTGATGCAGGCCCGGAAGGAAGCTGCCGACAAGGCGGGACGCAACGGGTTCATGGAGGTCTCGGCCACCCACGCCGCACTGCTCATGGCGCAGGGTGCGGGACGCCTGCTGCGCAGTGTCGACGACCGTGGCGTGGTCGCCGTCCTCGACTCGAGGATCGCGACGAAGCGCTACGGGTCCTTCTTCCTCGCCTCGATGCCGCCGTTCTGGACCACCGCCGACGGGGGTAAGGTCCGCGGCGCGCTCCGCCGCCTGCGCGGGTGAACTGCGCTACCGCGTAGGATCGCCCATGTAGTTATTACAGCGTCGAAATGTCCACAGGAGTATCCGCATGCCCGTGTCCAGTGACCAGAGCGACTTCACCGTCCCCCCGGTGGGCCTCTACGACTACATCTACGGCTCGCTGGCCCCGGAGGACGAGGACCGCGTCGCCGTGGTCGATCTGGCGGACGGCACCGAATCCACGTTCGCCACGCTGCGCAGTCACGTGGACGCCGCGGCCGGTTGGCTCCACCGTTTCGGGGTGCGCACCGGGGACGTCGTCGCGCTGCAGTGCCCCAACTCCGAGAATTTCATCGTCGCCGCTCACGCGGTGTGGCGTCTCGGTGCGGTTCTGACCCCCGTTCCGCTGCTCTCCACCCCGGAGACCGTCGCCCACCAGATCAAGGACTCGGGCGCGACGCTGCTGCTGACCCTCGCCGGCTTCGGCGACGGTGGTGAGGAGGCCGCGGAGCTCGCCGGGCTGCCCGCCGACCGGCTGATCCACCTCGACGACTCCCGCGGACTCAAGCAGATGTACGCCGAGCGCAACACTCCCCCCGAGGTCAGCTTCGATCCCGCCACCCACCCTGCCGCGCTGCCCTATTCCTCGGGCACCACCGGACTGCCGAAGGGTGTGAAGCTCACCCACGGGAACCTGGTGGCGAACATCGCCCAGATCGAGACCGCCGGTGTGGTCACGCGGGAGGACACGATCTTCGGCGTCCTGCCGTTCTTCCACATCTACGGACTCACCGTGCTGGCCAATGCGGCGATGCGGCTGCGTGCCCGGCTGCTGACCTCCCCCCGGTTCCAGCTGAACACCTTCCTCGCCGCCCACCAGGATCACAAGGTCACCTTCACCTTCATCGCCCCGCCCGTGGCGGTCGCACTGGCGAAGGACCCGGCTGTCGACGGTCACGACCTCTCCGCCCTGCGTGGCGTGTTCAGTGGTGCCGCTCCGCTCGACGACGACCTCGCACGCGCCGTGGAGAAGCGGCTCGACATCCGCGTCTACCAGGGATACGGTCTCACCGAAGCCAGCCCGGTGACGCACATGAACACCGACGGGAACCTCTCGCGTGGTTCCATCGGCAGGCCGGTCGCCGGCACCGAGCACAAGATCGTCGACCCGGAGTCCTTCAAGGAGATCCCGGTCCCGTCCGAGGGCGTCAGTGCCGACGGCGAGCTGTGGGTCCGCGGGCCCCAGGTCATGTCCGGCTACCTGGGTGACGAGGAGGCCACCGCCGCCACCCTGCCCGGTGACGGCTGGCTGCGCACCGGAGATCTGGCGCGCCAGGATGACCGGGGCGACGTCTATATCGTCGACCGGCTCAAAGAGATCATCAAGTACAAGGGCTACCAGGTTCCTCCGGCAGAGCTCGAGGCTCTGCTGCTGACCCTGCCTGATGTGGCGGACGCCGCAGTCGTCGGCGTCGATGACGCGGCCACCGGCGCGGAGATCCCCAAGGCCTACGTGGTGCGACAGGCGGTCGCCGAGGGCGACACCCGCTCCGACGAGGAGGTCGCCACCGCCATCGAGGACGCCGTCAACGCCCGGGTGGAGCCCTACAAGAAGATCCGTGCACTGGAGTTCCTGTCTGAGGTGCCGAAGTCGGCCACCGGCAAGATCCTGCGACGCACGCTGCGCGACCGGGGCTGATCAGCTCCGCTGCAGGGCGACGACCGTGAAAGAGCCGGGGGCGATCTCCGTGTAGCCGGCGTCCTGTACCACCGCGGCGGCCGGGCCGAGGGAGTCGGCCGTCATCCGTCGCCCGGCTTCGTCGCGGACCTCGGCGAAGCGCCCGGCGGGGACCTCACAGACATGCAGGGGGAAGCCGCGGCGTGCCCAGTCGAGGGCCGCGTCCTCGTCCATCGCCGCTGCGAGGAGCATCGAGCCGTGGGCGACCTGCGCCGCGGCCTTGCCGACCGTCATCTCCAGGGACGCGTCGACGTAGATCACCGGGGCGTCATCCACGGTGAGGATGTCCTCCGGAGCATCCGCGTAGGAGGCGCCCGGCTCCAGGTCCGCGCCCTGGATCTGCAGCTTGTTCAGCGTCTCAGGGGTCTCCGTGACCGGGCATGGCGTGAACGCTCGGACGGAGGCGTCGTCCACCGAAACGGTGACACCGGGCAGGCCCTGGACATCCCGCCACTTCTTGTTGCGTGCCCGACGGGCGATCTTGCGGATCCTGGCGCCGTACCAGCGTCCCAGGGCGTCGGCGAAGACCGAGTCCTCCCCTGCCCTGGGATCGAGGCAGACGGCTACGCAGGCGGTGGCGGCAGCCTCCAGCAGCGCACGACGGTCCGGCAGCGGATCGTGCGGGAACTCCAACACCAGTGGCATGGCATGGACAGTGGTCGGATCGTCGGGGTTCTCACCGTCGCGGTCATCGCCCATGGCGTCCCGCAGACGGGCGTGGGCCCGACGGACCAGCCCGGTGTCTGTGTCCTCACTCACCGCGGTTCGAGCGGGACGCGCCGGTAGGTCCCGTCCTCCAGGTCGGCGGAGTCGATCTCCTCGCGGGAGATACCGAGCATGAAGAGCACCTCGTCGAGGAAAGGATGGTTGACGGTGGCGTCCGCGATCTCGCGGAGGGCCGGCTTGGCGTTGAAGGCGATGCCCAGGCCGGCCACGGACAGCATGGCGATGTCATTGGCACCGTCACCCACGGCGACGGTCTGGTTCAGGGCGATGCCGTTGGACCAGGCGAACTCCTTGAGGCTCTCGGCCTTCACATCGCGGTCGATGACCTGGCCGATGACGCGTCCGGTGAGCTTGCCGTCGACGATCTCCAGGGTGTTCGCCCGGTAGAAGTCGAGGCCGAGTTCACGGGCCAGGGGTTCCAGCACCTGGACGAAGCCGCCGGAGACAGCGCCGGTGCGGTAGCCGAGGCGCTTGAGGGTACGGATGGTGGTCCGTGCACCGGGGGTGAGCTGGACGGCGCGGGAGACCTCGTCGATGACGGTGGCGTCCAGGCCGGCGAGGGCCTTGACCCGCTCATGGAGGGACTCGGAGAAGTCGATCTCACCGCGCATCGCACGGTCGGTGACCGCGGCGACCTCGGCCTCGCGGCCGGCGTGGGCGGCCAGCAGCTCGATGACCTCCTGCTGGATGAGGGTCGAGTCCACGTCGAAGCAGATCAGGCGCTTGGTCTTGTTGGCCAGGCCGGCGCGCTGGATGGCGATGTCCACCCCGGAGCCGTGGGCGACCTCGGCGAGGGCCTCACGTAGATCGGCGGAACCGCCGGGAGCGGGGTTGGCGACGGTGATCTTCAGCTCCAGTCCGGTGACCGGGTAGTCGGCGATGCCGCGGATCCGGTCGATATTGGCACCGTGGTCGGCGAGGACGCGTCCGATGGTGGAGATGTGTTCGGCGGTCACCGGATCACCGAGGACGATCACCGCGTGGGTGGAGCGTCCACGGGCCTGCTGGATCTCGTCGGAGACGTCGACGGTGACGCTCATGCCGGTGCCCTCGAGGACGTCGTCAAGGTTCTCCCGCAGTGCGGTTCCCTCGGACAGCCGGTAGCCGACGTAGGCGGCGAGGTTGAGGTTGCCGCGGAAGACGGCCTGTTCCACGTCGAGGAGCTGGGTACCATGCTCGGCGAGCGTCCGGAAGAAGTCGGCGGTCACGCCGGGCTGGTCCGGCCCGGTGAGCGTCACGACCGCGGGGGTGAGCCCGTCGGCGAGGGTGACGGTCAGGTGAGCATTGTCGGCGGTGTTGGTCTGGGGTGTCTGCTGCGCTGCATCCGAGTTGTCCACGTCATACATTGTCGCACCCGGGGCGCAGACGGCGACAGCCGCACCCCGCGTAGCTGGGGTGCGGCTGTCGTTCAACCGTTGCCTGGCCGGTGGCCGGGCGGAGGGGATGCCTAGAAGTGGCGACCCACGTGAGCTTCCTCGCGCATGTTCTTGACCATGTGCGGGTAGTGCAGCTCGAAGGCCGGGCGCTCGGAGCGGATCCGGGGCAGGGACTCGAAGTTGTGGCGCGGCGGCGGGCAGCTGGTGGCCCACTCCAGGGAGTTGCCGTAGCCCCACGGGTCGTCGACGGTGACGACCTCGCCGTAGCGCCAGGAGCTGAAGACGTTCCAGACGAACGGGATGACGGAGATACCGAGGATCAGCGCACCGATCGTGGAGATCTGGTTGTAGATCGTGAAGCCGTCGGACTCGAGGTAGTCAGCGTAACGACGCGGCATACCCATGTTGCCCAGCCAGTGCTGGATGAGGAACGTGGTGTGGAAGCCGATGAAGGTCAGCCAGAAGTGGATCTTGCCCAGCTTCTCGTTGAGCATCCGGCCGGTCATCTTCGGGAACCAGAAGTACACGCCGGCGTAGGACGCGAACACGATGGTTCCGAAGAGGGTGTAGTGGAAGTGCGCGACCACGAAGTAGGTGTCCGAGATTTGGAAGTCCAGGGCCGGGGAGGCCAGCATGATGCCGGTCAGACCACCGAAGAGGAAGGTGGCGAAGAAGCCGATGGCGAAGACCATCGGGGTCTCGAAGGTGATCCGGCCCTTCCACATGGTGCCGAGCCAGTTGAAGAACTTCAGGCCGGTCGGGACCGCGA